>NZ_JBAIZU010000003.1:0-930776 GCF_036765115.1 Bacillus sp. 0909A | reverse complement strand
CGCGCCTCTCTCGAAGCGACTACTTAATAGTAACATTTTTAGTTAACTAGGTCAACACTTTTTTTGAAAAATGTTTTCATCTAGTAATGTCATGTCTTTTTTAAAAGACAACAGAAATGATTATACCATAATTCTTCTCACTGTAAAGAGTTTTTGATATAAAAAAGCGCAGCTGGTATAGCCGCGCTTTTTCTTTAACTTTCTTGCGTCTCTTCTTGCTCATTTTCTTCATTATCATCGTTTTTCTCAACTAATGC
Source organism: Bacillus sp. 0909A (assembly GCF_036765115.1). Taxonomy (NCBI): domain Bacteria; kingdom Bacillati; phylum Bacillota; class Bacilli; order Caryophanales; family Bacillaceae; genus Bacillus; species Bacillus sp. 0909A. The sequence continues at coordinate 930,519 of NZ_JBAIZU010000003.1, read as the reverse complement.
GACTGTGGCAACATGCTCTTGTTCCGCCATTCTGATGAGACGTACGCCTTGAGTTACGCGTCCGGTAGTTGAGATATCATTGATATCCATTCTGATCAGTACACCGCTGGCAGTAATAATCATCAGATCCTCTTCACCTTTGGTAGCTTTCACCGCTACTAAATGGCCGTTGTTCTCCGTGATTTTACATGTTTTCAGTCCTTTTCCGCCTCGGCTTTGGGTTCTGTATTCTTCAGCCGGAGTTCGTTTACCGTAACCTTTCTCAGTCACGATAAGGACATCAGATTCTTCCTCTAATATTTCCATGCCGACGACAATATCGTCGTCAGTAAGGGTGATGCCTTTTACGCCTGCCGCTGTTCTTCCCATTTCCCTAACATCTGTTTCAGAGAAACGAATCAGCAGTCCGTTTTTCGTTCCGATGATGATTTGTTTTGTGCCGTCAGTAAGCCGGACACCCATTAATTCATCATCTTCCCGCAAGCTCAGCGCAATTAAGCCGTTGTTACGGATATTAGCAAACTGAGACAGTGAAGTGCGTTTTGAAATCCCATGTTTTGTTGTGAAGAAGAGATAGAGATCTTCTTCGAATGCGGTGACTGGGATAATTGCGTTAATCCATTCACCTTTTTCTACCTCCAACAGATTGATAATCGGGATTCCCTTAGCGGTTCTACCGTATTCAGGGATTTCATACCCTTTTGCACGATACACTTTCCCTTTGTTGGAGAAGAAGAGAATCGTGTCATGTGTTGAAGTAGAGATCAAATGTTCAACGAAATCATCTTCGTTTGTTCCCATTCCCTGAACGCCTTTTCCTCCGCGCTTTTGACTGCGGTAGGTCGAAGCAGGCAGACGTTTGATATATCCGTTATGTGTCAGGGTGACAACGATGTTCTCTCTTTCGATGAGATCTTCATCTTCAATTGTTTCAAGACCGGCAGTAACGATCTCAGTGCGTCTTTCATCGTTGAAACGCTCTTTAATTTCTGTAAGCTCTTCACGGATGATCTCAAGCACTTTTTCTTCATTGGCCAAGATTTCTTTAAGCTCCGCAATTAATTTAATAAGGGATTGGTATTCTTCTTCAATCTTTTCTCTTTCCAATCCTGTTAAACGCTGGAGCCTCATGTCTAGAATAGCTTGGGCTTGCTTTTCGGTCAGCGAGAATTGTTCAATTAACCCTGTTCTCGCAATTTCAGCCGTTTGAGAGCTACGGATAAGGGATATAACTGCATCAAGATGATCAAGAGCAATCCTTAATCCTTCCAAGATATGCGCTCTTGCCTCCGCTTTACGCAATTCATAAGCTGTACGGCGTCTGATAACGACTTTTTGATGATCTAGGTAATGCACCAGACATTGCTTTAAATTTAATACCTTCGGCTCACCGTCAACAAGCGCGAGCATATTAATCCCGAAGGAGGTTTGCAGGGCTGTCTGTTTGTACAGGTTGTTCAGGATAACATGCGCATTGGCATCTCGTCTGATTTCAATCACAATCCGCATACCGTTACGGTCAGATTCATCACGCAAATCAGTTATCCCTTCAATTTTCTTATCCCTGACAAGATCAGCAATCTTCTCAATTAGACGCGCTTTATTCACCTGATAAGGGAGTTCTGTTACTAAAATTCTTTCTTTCCCTGAAGAAGTTTCTTCAATTTCTGCTTTTGCCCGAATCGTAATAGAACCTCTTCCGGATTCATATGCCTTGCGGATTCCGCTTCTGCCTAAAATTTGTCCGGCAGTCGGGAAATCCGGTCCAGGAATGAATTCCATCAGCTCTTGGATTGTTATGTCCTTGTTCTCGCTTACGGCAAGCACTCCGTCGATAATTTCTCCAAGCTGGTGCGGCGGTATATTTGTAGCCATTCCGACTGCAATTCCGGCTGCTCCATTTACAAGCAGGTTTGGGAATCTTGACGGCATGACAACAGGTTCTCTCTCTGACCCGTCATAGTTATCTTGATAATCAATCGTGTCTTTTGTAATGTCTCGCAGAATTTCCATGGCGATCTTAGACATTCTGGCTTCGGTGTAACGCATCGCAGCAGCTGAGTCTCCGTCTACAGAACCAAAGTTTCCATGACCGTCGACAAGCATATAACGGTAGTTGAAATCCTGCGCCATTCTGACCATAGATTCATATACCGCTGAATCACCGTGAGGGTGGTATTTCCCGATAACTTCTCCGACGATACGAGCCGATTTTTTATACGGCTTGTCACTCGTCATGCCTAAATCATTCATCGCGTATAAAATCCGTCTGTGAACCGGTTTTAAACCGTCACGCACATCCGGCAGTGCCCGGGATACGATAACGCTCATCGCATAATCCAAAAAGGACGTGCGCATTTCCTGACTGATATTTATTTCACGAACTTTTGGTGTGTTTTGTTCACTCATTAAAAAACCTCCCTGAAGTATCACATGAAATTATGTGGGAGTAGATTGTCCATTATGATCTTCAATACGATTTCACTATTCTCCATTATATCAATAAACTTATACTTATACACATTAAATTACTAGAATATATAGGTTTTACAAGAATTCCTGGGTCCTGTCCAGTTCAGAAAAAAGCCTTATTTCTAATTGGAAATAAGGCTTTTTATTATTAGATGTCGAGATTTTTCACGTATCTCGCATTTGCTTCTATGAAATTTCTGCGCGGTTCTACTTTGTCTCCCATCAGCATTTCGAACGTTTCATCCGCATCCATTGCATCCTCTAGAGTCACCTGCAGAAGCGTTCTTGAGCTCGGATCCATCGTTGTCTCCCAAAGCTGGGTGGCATTCATTTCACCAAGACCTTTGTAACGCTGCAATCCAGGCTTAGGCGTTTGAGGAAGAGTTTGCAACAGTTCCTCAAGCTGCTTGTCATTGTAGGCATATTCAACGCGTTTACCCTGCTGGACTTTGTAGAGCGGCGGCTGCGCGATGTACACGTAGCCGTTTTCGATAATCTGACGCATATATCTGTAAAAGAACGTCAACAGCAATGTTCTGATGTGCGCGCCGTCAACGTCGGCATCTGTCATAATGACAACTTTGTGATAACGGGCTTTTTCCAAGTTGAAATCTTCCCCGATACCTGTGCCGAGTGCAGTAATCATAGAACGAACTTCGTTGTTAGAAAGAATTTTATCAAGCCTTGCTTTTTCAACGTTCAGGATTTTACCTCTAAGCGGCAAAATGGCCTGGAAATGTCTGTCACGCCCCTGTTTCGCAGATCCTCCGGCAGAGTCACCCTCTACGATATATAACTCGGAGATGCTCGGGTCTTTCGAAGAGCAGTCCGCTAATTTACCGGGAAGGTTTGAAATCTCCAAAGCACTTTTGCGGCGCGTTAATTCACGTGCTTTTTTCGCAGCCATTCTTGCTCTTGCCGCCATTAAACCTTTGTCAACGATTTTTCTGGCCGCATCTGGATTTTCCAGCATAAATGTTTCCAACGCCGCAGAAAATAACGTATCTGTGATAGTCCGCGCCTCTGAGTTGCCTAATTTTGTTTTCGTTTGGCCTTCGAACTGCGGATCCGGGTGTTTGATCGAGATAATCGCGGTAAGCCCTTCTCTCACATCATCTCCGCTCAAGTTTGGATCATTTTCTTTTATGAGTCCTTTTTTTCTGGCGTAATCATTGATGACACGAGTCAACCCCGTTTTAAAACCGGCTTCATGGGTACCGCCTTCGTACGTGTTGATATTGTTTGTAAATGAGTAAATATTGCTTGTGTAGCCGTCATTGTATTGCAGAGCGACTTCAACCGTAATGCCGTCCTTTTCGCCTTCAATATAAATCGGCTCTTCATGGACAACTTCTTTGGAGCGGTTTAAATACTCTACATAGCTTTTTATTCCGCCTTCGTAATGATACTCATTTTTGCGTTCTTGTCCTTCACGTTTATCTTCAATCGTGATGTTTACGCCTTTTGTCAAAAAGGCTAGTTCACGGACACGGTTAGCAAGCAGATCATATTCATACTCAGTTGTTTCCGTGAAAATTTCAGGATCTGGAACAAAATGTGTAGTCGTTCCGGTATGATCCGTTTCGCCAATAACCTCGAGATCAGAAACCGGGATACCGCGGTTATAGACTTGACGATGGATTTTTCCGTCACGGTGAACAGTCACAACAAGCTCTGTTGATAACGCGTTAACGACAGAGGCACCTACACCGTGCAAACCTCCGGACACTTTATATCCGCTTCCGTCAAATTTTCCTCCGGCGTGAAGCACAGTCATAATGACTTCAACCGCAGGACGGCCCATTTTCTCATGAATACCGACTGGAATCCCGCGGCCATTATCAATTACTGTGATGCTGTTGTCTTTTTCAATTAGGATATTGATATCTGTACAATAACCGGCCAGGGCTTCGTCAATACTATTGTCGACAATTTCCCATACCAGATGGTGAAGACCTTTACTGTTAGTTGAACCGATGTACATCCCCGGTCTTTTACGAACAGCTTCCAATCCTTCTAGTACCTGTATCTGATTTTCATCATAACTATTTTGCTGCTGTTCCATAGCCACGTTATTCACCTACACTTTTCTTAAACAATATATTCGTTATCAAAAATCACTAAGAATCTATTTCAACCATAAATTGCGCACGTTTTTTTAATGTGCTGGAAGATAAGGGAGAGTAATATATATTCTGAACCGTGACTACGATAGATTTGGGTGTGCCGTTTACGGAAGGCACAAGCTTGTGTTTCTGTTTTTTCAGAAATTCTTCAACAATTGGCGACATGTTGGCTTTAAAATCAAAAATGCCAATAATATCGCATGTTGAAACCACAAAATCATCACCTAAATGAATATACAATTGCCCACCTCATTTCTTCACTTCACTAACGCACCGTTTTGCACACGGAACATTCCTGCTTGCCGTAAGGTTTCGTGATCAATGCCATCAACGCTTGTCGTTGTGACAAACGTTTGTACACGGCCCTGGATGGTATGAAGCAAGTGCGATTGGCGATAATCATCCAGCTCACTCAGCACATCATCCAATAGTAAAATGGGATATTCTCCGATTTCTTCATGGATCAGGTCAATCTCAGCCAGCTTAAGGGATAATGCCGTCGTCCGCTGCTGTCCTTGAGAACCGTACGTCTGCACATCGCGTCCGTTCACATAGAAAAGAACATCATCCCGATGAGGTCCAGACAGCGTGACGCCACGCTCAATTTCTTTTTCTCTTAATTTAGAAAACGCTTCTTGATAGCTATCTCCTATTTTCGACAAGTCTACAGGATCTGATACCTCAAGAGCCGTATGGTACTTCAGCGTCAGTTCCTCAAGCCCTCTTGAGATGCCCGAATGGATAGGCTGCGCCCATTTTTCGAGCTGTGCCGTGAACTGCAGACGTTTTACGACGACTTTTGCGGCAACTTCAATAAGCTGATCAGTCAGAACATCAAGCATTGTTCTGTCAGTTTGTTTTCTTGTTTGCAGCTGCTTCAGAAAATGATTTCGCTGGGAAAGAATCTTCTGGTAAAGAGAAAGGTCATACAGATAGACGGGAGAAACTTGGCCGATTTCCATGTCAAGAAACCTCCGTCTCACTTGAGGGCTTCCCTTTACAAGGTTTAAATCTTCCGGCGCGAACATGATGGTGTTGAGGGCACCGACATACTGGCTGAGCTTTTGCTGTTCGATATGATTGACCTTGCCCTTTTTACCCTTTTTGGAGATGACAAGCTGCATCGGGATCGCTCCGTTTTGCTTCATCACTCTTCCCTCTATTTTAGCATAGTCTTTGTCCCATCGGATAAGTTCTTTGTCATTTGAAGTCCGATGCGATTTTGCCATGGACAAGACATAGATCGCTTCCATGAGGTTTGTTTTCCCCTGGGCATTTTCTCCAATGATCACATTTACTTTATTTTCAAATTGAAGTTCAGCATGTTCGTAGTTGCGGTAAGATGTCAGTTCTAAGTTCTGGATATGCAATCAGTGTCACCCGCTTTAATTGACGACTTGAAATAGACCAAATCCTTCAATCTCTACCACATCTCCAACATACAGTTTTCTGCCGCGGCGATTGTCCGGCTCATTGTTAACAAGCACTTCATGCTCGCTCAAAAACCACTTTGCCATACCGCCTGACTGAATCACATCGGCTAATTTCAGAAATTGACCGAGTGTGATCATCTCTGTATCAATAGAAATCGGATTTGCCATTATATCGACCTCTTTCAAATATCACTAATATCTAATTGTACTAAAAAAAAACGAATTAGGGAAAGGGAAAACTTGACGGAGCAGATACCGAATAGAAAAGCTGCCGAACAGGTCGGCAGCCGTATATTGGATTAATAGGTTCTGACAGGGAGGATAAGCTGTACGATTGTTTCATCATTCGGCGTGCGAATTAAGAAAGGTCTCATAGCTCCTGTAAAGCTGACACGTATCTCTGCTCCTTCAAGCACCTTTAATGCATCTAGCATATATTTTGGACTAAAAGAGATATTTAATTCCTCACCCTCAATTTGATCTGCAAGAACTGCTTCCACAACTTTTCCGATTTCAGGTGAATTAGAAGAAATCTCAATTGATTCAGCAGGTTTTGCTGAAAGCTTCACCACGTTATTGCGTCCTTCTCTGGCTAATAGAGATGCACGATCAATCGCCTGAAGGAATTCTTTTGTGTTCACAATGATTTCTGTCTTGCTTTCTTGAGGAATAAGGCTCGTTGTATCTGGGTAATTTCCATCCAGCAGGCGCGAGAAAAACAAGACGTTTTTTGCTTTAAACAGAACCTGGGTTTCTGTAATGACGATATCTACTAGTTCTTGGTTGTCATCTAAAATTTTGCTGAGTTCAGTTAAGCTCTTACCCGGAATCACAACGTTATATGATCTGTCTTCTGAAATATCAAGTTTCGCTTTTCTTAAAGCCAAACGGTGGCTATCCGTCGCAGTGCATAATAATTCACTTTTCTCCACTTTCCAGTTTACACCTGTCAATATAGGACGTGTTTCTGAGGTGGACACTGCAAACACTGTTTGTCTAATTAGGTTTTTTAACAAATCCGTAGGAATCTGAATCGCATGATGCTCTTCGATCTGCGGCAAATGCGGATATTCATCAGCATCAAGTCCATTTAGGTTAAATTCGGCTTTTCCAGAGCGGATAATCGTCAGATATTGATTTTGCACTTCGATTTCTACAGCTGCCATCGGGAGTTTTTTTACAATTTCACTAAAAAAGCGGGCTTGTAATACAATGCTGCCTGGCTGTTCAATCGTAACGATTTCTTTATCTCCTTCTTCTTTCGGAATAAAAGACTCGATGGAAATATCTGAATCGCTCCCTGTAAAAGATACCCCTTCATCTGAGGCAACGATCTTAATACCGGTCAAAATCGGAATTGTAGTTCTGGATGAAACTGCTTTTAATACATCTTGGACACTTTCAACAAGACGATCTTTTTGAATCGTAAATTTCATTTTTATCCTCCTAACGGATAATGTATTAATATATATATTTTTTTAAAAAAAGTAGTAGAAGTAATAGTAGGGCTTGTGGATTTGTGGATAAGTTGTGAAAAAGACAGGAAACACAGCCTATCCACATGTGGACAGACTGTGCATGACTTTAGAAAAGTTATTCACACTTCTCCCGATTTATCCCCGGCCCTATTATTTAAGCTGTTCCTTAATTTCTTTTACATGCTGCTGAAGCTGTTCATCATCTGCCATCAGTTTTGAGATTTTTTCATGCGCATGAATAACGGTTGTATGGTCACGGCCACCGAATTCCTCCCCAATTTTAGGGAGAGAGGAGTCAGTCATTTCTCTCGATAAGTACATAGCGATTTGACGAGGGAATGCTACCGATTTTGTCCGTTTTTTTGCTTTGAAATCCTCAAGCTTAATATTGAATTGCTGGCCTACTACTCTCTGAATTTCTTTTATTGTAATCACTTTCGGTTTTGAGGAAGGAATAATATCTTTTAATGCCTCGGCGGCCAGATCGGCATTAATATCTTTATTAATTAAAGATGAATACGCAACGACCCTGATTAATGCCCCTTCCAGTTCCCGAATGTTGCTGTCAATTTGATTTGCGATATAAAGCATAACCTCGTTCGGAATATCCAAGCCTTCCGCTTTGGCTTTTTTTCTTAAAATCGCAATTCTCGTTTCTAAATCAGGAGGCGTGATATCTGTAATCAGACCCCATTCAAAGCGTGAACGCAATCTGTCTTCAAGTGTCGGAATTTCTTTAGGCGGTCTATCACTTGAAATGACGATTTGTTTGCTTTCTTCGTGCAGCGTGTTAAAAGTATGGAAAAATTCTTCTTGCGTTTGTTCTTTCCCGGCTAAAAATTGAATATCATCTATCAAAAGCACATCAACATTTCGGTAGCGATTGCGGAAATCAACTGCTTTATTATCCCGAATAGAGTTGATGAACTCGTTAGTAAATTTCTCAGAAGACAGATAAACCACTTTGGCAGAAGGATTATGATCTATTACATAATGGCCGATCGCATGCATTAAGTGTGTTTTCCCTAATCCAACGCCCCCGTAGATAAATAAAGGGTTGTATGCTTTTGCAGGTGCTTCCGCTACTGCTAGGGAAGCTGCGTGAGCGAATCGGTTTCCAGATCCAATGACAAAAGTATCAAATGTATACTTTGGGTTGAGCATATTTTGAGGAAAATCAGATGTATCTTCTTTTACCGCTTTTTTGACTTGCGGTTTTGGCATAAAGTCTTCGACATCTTGATTTTGAGGAATGACAAACTTAATGCTCAATTCTTCCCCGGTTAATTCATATATAGTATCTGCAATGAGATGCAAGTATCTGGACTCCAGCCAGTCTCTGGCAAATTCATTAGGAGCGGTAATTGTCAATGTATCTCCTTGCAGTGAGTGGGCTTTCGTTGATTTCATCCAAGTCTCGAAACTCGGTTTGCTCAATTTTTTTTCGATTTGAGCAAGGGCTTGGTTCCACAGGTCTAATATATTTTCCATCTTCCGGCACGTCCCTCCTTTTCTAAAAAAATAACGTCTTGTAACGTCTTTTTCTGTTATAGAACACAAAAAAAGAGCAAATGGCGGTAACCATTCGTACACATTAAATGTTGAAAACATATAATATAGTAGATAAATAGCTTTTCGACAAATTTCACAAGTTGTGGACAACTTTCTACACATGCTGTGTGAAATCAATCCACATCTTATCCACAGTTTGTGGATAAAGAGTAAAAGCAAGATTAGTAATCAAGAGTTAAAACACAAATATAATACCAAATTAAACGAGAGCTTGCAATGGCTGTCACAATCTTATCCACAAAGCAGACAACCTGTTGAAAAAAATTTGTCCACAGGAGTTAGCAGTGTGAAAATGTTGTCGATAACCTTTGTGGATAGTAAAAAAAGGGGAAAAAGATATCCACATCACGAATTTTCAGCTCAGAATGTCATTTGAATTTGACTTTTTTTCGTTAAATTCAGGAATCTGAAAAAATAAGGTTTCGAAAGTCGAGAAGGTATGGTATCCTATTATGGTTGCAAGAAACAAAAGCACTAGTGAAGTTGACAATGAATAGGTAACGCAAATATAATAAGTAAGACTGTCTTTAACAGCTATTCCTCGAGGGAGGTGTCATAAATGAAAAGAACATTCCAACCGAATAACCGTAAACGCAGTAAAGTTCATGGCTTCAGAAGCCGTATGAGTTCAAAAAACGGTCGTCTAGTTTTAGCGCGCCGTCGCCGCAAAGGCAGAAAAGTATTATCAGCTTAGGCCACTGAATAATGTCAGTGGTCTTTTTTCACTTTAAGGGAAAAGATATATGTGATGTGTATGAGCGGGGGGATGTCCCTGTCTCTGCACATCTCATTTTCTAATAAAATTAAAAGTTTCTGCCAGCCAGTATCGGAGTGAGTCAATTTGAAGAAGCGAAATCGTTTAAAGAAAAATGAAGATTTTCAAAAAGTGTTTAAGCATGGGACATCAGTAGCGAATCGCCAGTTTGTCTTATATACGCTTGATCAGCCTGAAAACGATGAGCTGCGCGTTGGTCTTTCCGTCAGCAAAAAAATTGGCAATGCAGTAATGCGAAACCGGATAAAACGTTTAATCCGGCAAGCTTTTCTAGAAGAGAGAGACAGGCTGAAGGAAAAGGATTATATTATTATTGCCAGAAAACCAGCAAGTCAGCTGACATTTGAGGAAACGAAAAAAAGTATGCAGCATTTATTCAGGAAGGCCTCATTATATAAGAAAACTTCGTCAAAAAAGTAGGTGCCACTGCTTTCTTACAACTTTTAAAAGCGCTTCCTTTCTGGTTGAACAGAAAAAGACACCATTTAAAACTGAAAGATGCTAAAATACATACAAGTATGTTTTGTAATAAGAGAGTGTAAAGAATGATTATAGGAGGAAATGTTGTTGAAAAGGAGAATATGGTTGCTATTAAGTATGGTCGGCGTATTCATGCTTTTGGCTGGATGCTCGAGTGTCAAAGAGCCGATCACTGCAGATAGTCCGCATTTTTGGGACAAGTACGTAGTATTTCCATTGTCTGAGCTCATTACGTATGTTGCGAAATTGACGGGAGACAACTATGGACTTTCAATTATTATTGTTACAATTTTAATCCGTTTATTAATTTTGCCGCTGATGATCAAGCAGCTGAGAAGCTCGAAAGCGATGCAGGCTTTACAGCCGGAAATGCAAAAGCTTAAAGAAAAATACAGCTCAAAGGATCAAAAAACGCAGCAGAAACTTCAGCAGGAAACAATGGCTTTATTTCAAAAGCATGGCGTCAACCCATTGGCAGGATGTTTCCCGATTTTAATTCAAATGCCGATTTTAATCGGATTCTATCATGCGATCATGAGAACACAGGCGATTTCAGAGCACAGTTTCTTATGGTTTGACTTAGGGGAAAAAGATCCTTTCTATATTCTTCCGATTGTTGCCGGGGTTGCTACTTTCGTACAGCAAAAATTAATGATGGCGGGCAACGCGCAGCAAAATCCGCAAATGGCAATGATGCTTTGGATTATGCCGATTATGATCATTGTGTTTGCGATCAACTTCCCAGCGGCGCTTTCTCTTTATTGGGTAGTCGGTAACTTGTTTATGATTGCGCAAACTTTCCTCATTAAAGGGCCTGATATTAAAAAAGATCCTCAGCCGCAAAAAGCCGGAGGAAAGAAAAAGTGAGGAATGTGACTGCTGCAGGGCGAGATGTCGATGAAGCAGTACAGTCCGGATTACGTGAGCTGCAATTAACGAGAGATGAAGTTGACATTACCGTTATTGAGGAAGGAAACAAAGGGTTTCTCGGTATATTCGGCAAAAAGCCGGCAATCGTAAAGCTGGCTGAAAAATTTGATCCGATTCAGGAAACAAGGATTTATCTTAAAAGAATTGCCGAATCCATTGCCGGAAAGTCTGATGTGACTGTAAAAGAAAGCAAAAAGGCAGTATGTTTCCATATAACGGGTGAAAAAGCGGCATTGTTGATTGGGAAAAGAGGACAAACCTTAAATGCCCTTCAAACTTTGACCCAGCTTGTCCTTAATCGTTATTCAGATCAGTATAAAAATGTGACGGTAGATGCAGAAAACTACCGTTCAAAAAGGAAAGATACGCTGAGTCAGCTGGCTGTGAGACTGGCAGACCAGGTTTTGAAAACGAAAAAAGACGTTCATTTAGAACCGATGCCGTCCAGTGAAAGAAAAATCATTCATGATGCTCTTTCCAAATATGCAAATCAGCAGATCAATACGTATTCAATGGGTGAAGGCGACAATCGCCACCTCGTTATTTCCCAGAAAAGATAACATAAAACCGAAGCCCGGTAAAAATCGGAGCTTCGGTTTTTTTGTATAGAAAAATCTATTTTCCCTTGTAATATCAAGCTTTTTCCGTTTTAGTTTTTCTTTTTTAGGTGTATCCTGTTGATAAAAAGGAAGTTCAGGAAATAAAATTAATTGTTATTCACATGTGGATAAGTTAAAGTAATAAGGGATGAATTTCTAAGTCTGTGGATAACACATCTTCCACTTCGAACCAAACTATGTTATCTTTTAGTTTTGGCATAATAAAATATTTTTTTATATAGATGAATGAGAGTATAGAAAAGAGAGGTGAACAACATGGATACAATTGCGGCCATTTCTACACCGATGGGTGAGGGTGCGATTGCTATTGTACGGCTGAGCGGACCGGAAGCAATCCAGATTGCCGACAGGATTTATAAAGGGCCGAAAGGGAAAACGATCAGTTCGGTCGAATCACACACGATTCATTACGGCCATATCGTAGACAAACGTACCGATCGGGTCGTGGAGGAAGTAATGGTATCGGTGTTAAAAGCACCGAGAACTTTTACACGTGAAGATGTCATAGAAATAAACTGCCACGGGGGAATTGTGACAGTAAACCAAGTGCTCCAGCTCGCCTTAAGAGAGGGAGCGAGACTGGCGGAGCCTGGTGAATTTACGAAACGCGCATTTTTAAATGGCCGAATCGACCTTTCACAGGCGGAAGCGGTAATGGACTTAATTAGAGCGAAAACCGATCGGGCAATGAACGTCGCTTTGAATCAAATGGAAGGGCGTCTCTCTGCTTTGGTGCGCCGTTTGCGCGATGATATTTTAGAAACGCTGGCCCATGTTGAGGTAAATATAGATTATCCGGAGTATGATGATGTAGAAGAAATGACACATCAGCTTTTAGTTGAAAAGGCAAGCTCCGTTAAAAAAGAAATTGAGGCGCTGCTTAGAACATCTGAGCAAGGCAAAATTTTACGGGAAGGTCTTTCTACTGTCATTATCGGCCGTCCGAATGTCGGGAAGTCTTCTCTTCTGAACAGCCTGGTTCACGAGGCAAAAGCCATTGTTACCGATATTCCGGGTACGACACGGGATGTGATTGAGGAATACGTGAATGTGAGAGGTGTTCCGCTTCGTCTTGTTGATACTGCAGGTATTCGTGAAACAGAGGATATTGTTGAACGAATAGGTGTTGAACGCTCTCGTCAGGTTTTGAAGGAAGCAGACCTGATTTTACTCGTACTCAATTATAGTGAAGAGCTTTCTGAAGAAGACGTGAAGCTTTTTGAAGCCGTTAAGGGAATGGACGTCATCGTTATTATGAATAAGACTGACCTCGAGGCGAAAATTGACATAGAACGTGTACGTGAGCTGGCCAACGGACGTCCTGTTGTAACGACATCTCTTCTAAAAGAAGAAGGCGTTAATGATTTGGAGGAAGCGATTCAATCGCTGTTCTTTACAGGTGCTATTGAAAGCGGAGATTTAACGTATGTCAGCAACACACGCCATATATCAATTTTACAGGAAGCAAAACGCGCCATTGAAGACGCGCTTAGCGGCATCGAACAGGATGTCCCGATCGACATGGTGCAGATTGATCTAACAAGATGCTGGGAGCTTCTGGGCGAAATTATTGGAGACGCTGTCCACGAAAGCTTAATTGATCAGCTCTTTTCACAGTTCTGTTTAGGAAAATAATAAAAGGAGGAATTAAAATCATGGGGTATGAAGCAGGCCAATACGATGTGATTGTGATTGGCGCCGGGCATGCCGGTGTTGAGGCTGCCCTCGCATCAGCACGCCAAGGCGCCAAAACGCTTGTCTTGACCATCAACTTAGATATGGTTGCGTTTATGCCATGTAATCCGTCTGTCGGCGGCCCTGCAAAAGGGATTGTCGTCCGCGAAATTGACGCGCTTGGCGGAGAAATGGGCAGAAACATTGATAAAACGCATATTCAAATGAGAATGCTGAATACTGGAAAAGGTCCTGCGGTCCGTGCATTGCGTGCCCAAGCAGACAAATTCCAATATCAGCACGAAATGAAAAATACGCTTGAAAAAGAACCAAACTTAACGCTGCTGCAAGGAATTGTGGAGCGGCTGATCGTTGAAGACGGCGAGTGCCGCGGTGTCATTACACAAACCGGTGCGCATTACCGCGCGAAAGCTGTTGTCATGACGACTGGAACATATTTGAGAGGGCGTATCATTCTCGGTGATCTTTCTTACTCAAGCGGTCCGAACAACCAGCAGCCTTCTATTAAGCTTTCTGAGCATTTGGAAGAACTGGGCTTCGATCTTGTTCGTTTTAAAACAGGTACGCCGCCTCGCGTCAAAAGCGACACGATTGATTACAGCAAAACGGAAATTCAGCCTGGTGACGAAGTGCCTCGCGCTTTCTCATATGAAACGGTTGAATACATCACTGATCAGCTTCCTTGCTGGCTGACATATACGAGTCCTGAGACACATGAAATTATCGACAGCAACCTGCACCGTTCACCGATGTATTCCGGTATGATCAAAGGTACAGGTCCGAGATACTGCCCGTCAATTGAAGATAAAGTTGTTCGTTTTAATGATAAACCGCGTCATCAAATTTTCCTTGAGCCAGAAGGCAGAAATACGCAGGAAGTTTATGTTCAAGGTTTGTCTACTAGTCTTCCAGAGGACGTGCAGCAAAGAATGCTTGCAACGATTCCGGGTCTGGAAAACGTTCAAATGATGAGAGCCGGCTATGCGATTGAGTACGACGCGATTGTACCGACTCAGCTATGGCCGACGCTTGAAACGAAAAAAATTACAAATCTCTACACTGCCGGCCAAATTAATGGAACCTCCGGTTATGAAGAAGCCGCGGGACAAGGCATTATGGCGGGAATCAATGCAGGACGAAAAGCGCTTGGAAAAGAAGAAGTGATTCTAAGCCGTTCTGACGCCTACATTGGTGTTCTCATTGATGACCTTGTGACAAAAGGAACAAATGAGCCATACCGTCTTTTGACATCTCGTGCTGAATACAGATTGCTTCTTCGCCATGACAATGCAGATCTGCGTCTGACAGAAATCGGCCACCGTATCGGATTAATTTCTGATGAGCGATTTGCGGCTTTTGAAAAGAAGAAAGCGGCCATCGAAGCGGAGAAAAAACGTCTGCATTCTGTGATTATCAAGCCGTCTCCAGAAAATCAAGAATATATCCGTTCTCTTGGCGGAAGCGAATTGAAAGATGGAGTACGCGGCACAGACTTGATGAAACGTCCTGAAATGAACTATGAAACTGTGACAAAACTGGCGCCGCCAGAAGTACCGGTTCCGCAAGAAGTGGCAGAACAAGTAGAAATTCAAGTGAAATATGAAGGGTATATTGAAAAATCCCTTCAGCAAGTGGAAAAACTGAAGAAGATGGAAAACAAAAAAATCCCTGATCGAATTGATTATGACGCAATTAAGGGGATTGCAACTGAGGCTCGTCAAAAGCTGAAAAACGTACGGCCTTTGTCTGTTGCCCAAGCTTCCCGTATTTCCGGTGTGAACCCGGCAGACATTTCAATTCTATTGGTATATTTAGAGCAGGGCCGCATTGCGAAGATAGCCGAGTAGAAAGGATGACGGCATGAATATTGAAGAATTCACCTCTGGACTGGCGGAAAAAGGGATCTCCCTTTCTCCTCGTCAGCTGGAGCAATTTGAGCTGTATTACGATATGCTGGTTGAGTGGAATGAAAAAATCAATCTGACTTCGATTACAGAGAAAAAAGAAGTGTATCTGAAGCATTTTTATGATTCCATTACAGCTGCATTTTATGTCGACTTCAATCAGGTGAATACGATTTGTGATGTCGGAGCGGGAGCGGGTTTTCCGAGTCTGCCGATTAAAATATGTTTTCCGCACCTTCATGTCACAATCGTAGATTCATTAAACAAACGAATAACATTCTTAGAAAAGCTGTCTGAAGCTTTACAATTGGAGAATACGACATTTTGCCATGATAGAGCTGAAACATTCGGGCAACGGAAGGACATAAGGGAAAGCTATGATATCGTGACAGCGCGAGCGGTTGCGAGACTATCTGTTTTAAGCGAGCTTTGTCTGCCTCTGGTGAAGAAAAACGGTTTATTTGTTGCTTTAAAAGCCGCATCTGCTGAAGAAGAATTAAATGCGGGGAAAAAAGCAATCACAACGCTTGGAGGAGAACTGGAGAATACCTATTCCTTTAAGCTGCCTATTGAAGAAAGCGATCGTAACATTATGGTGATACGCAAGATTAAAAATACACCTAAGAAGTATCCAAGAAAACCGGGAACTCCTAATAAATCGCCAATTGAAGGGTAATTTAGACAGCCTGATATGACAATACCATCATATTTTCTTCAAAATTAATGACGGTACAGCAGGAAAAACCATGAGAAAATAGAATTATAAAAATGGCAGTTTTTAAAGGTGGTGTAGGTACATGAAGCATTCATTCTCTCGTTTCTTCGGGCTTGGTGAGAAGGAACAGGAACCGGAGATTGCTGAACATGAGACAAACAAAGAAGAGATTCTTGAAATACCGGTAAATGCTATCGTTCCCAACCGTTTTCAGCCACGCACCATTTTCTCAGATGAAAAAATCAAAGAGTTAGCAATGACCATTCATACACACGGCATTATTCAGCCGATTGTTGTCAGGCATACAGAAGAAGAAGGCCAATACGAACTCATTGCAGGTGAAAGACGCTGGAGAGCGGTGCAATCGCTCGAGTGGGAGAAGATTCCGGCCATTATTAAGGATTTTTCCGACACGGAAACCGCTTCTGTGGCGTTAATTGAAAATTTGCAGAGGGAGGAATTGTCTTCGATTGAGGAAGCGCATGCCTACGCAAGGCTCCTTGAGCTTCATGATTTAACACAGGAAGCACTGGCGCAGCGTTTAGGAAAAGGACAGTCAACGATTGCGAATAAGCTGCGGCTATTAAAGCTGCCTCAGCCGGTTCAAGACGCAATTATGGAGAAGAAAATCACTGAGCGTCATGCCAGAGCGCTGATTCCCCTGAAACAGCCTGAGCTCCAAGTCACACTGCTCACAGAGATAATTGAGAAAAGCTTAAATGTAAAGCAGACAGAAGACCGCGTGGTTAAAATGCTGGAGCAAGGCCAGAGAAAACCAAAGCCTAGACGCAAAGCGTTCAGCAGGGATACTAGAATTGCAATGAACACGATTCGCCAGTCACTGTCAATGGTTGAAGACAGCGGTGTAAAATTGAATACGGAAGAAGAAGAATTTGAAGAATATATTCAACTGACGATTCGCATACCAAAATAAAAGCTCTCCTGCTGTCCAGGAGAGCTTTTTCGCTAAAAGGAAATTAATTACTTTTAGTTGCGATTGTTATATTAGAATTCTTTTCTTTGAGCTGCTGGATAAATTCTTCTGTGTTTTTTGGAGAAATGACTGCATGTCCCCAGCCTCCCCGATAATAAATTGTAATCGCATGTCGTGAGCCAATAAGCCGAAAACCTGACCACAGCTTCTTTTGTTGAATCACTTTGTCGATTTTTTCATAAGGAATTTGATGTGTGATCAATCCGGCTTTAATGATCAAACGGTGCTCCTTCAATACATATTTCAGATCAATGAAACTCCAAATGATGAGCACATTTAAAAGAGTCAGAAGAACAAAAATGATCAAGCCGGATATCCTCATATTTCCCAGCACAAAAGGAACTATGGCATCTGCTTGTATCAGTAAAATGAGAAACACAATCATAAGAGTAACGGGTGCATCTCTTTTTGTTTTGTAAACCATATGATCACCGTCCTGTTTGTACTTTCTGTATTGTAACTTCTTCTTTTTTTCTATTTAAAATCCCTTTTTTAAGTCAAAAAAACATATAAGGATTAGAATTTATAAGAGAAAGCAATATATCGCTGATTGAATTTTCAAATATTCCCTTCTGATAAAAAACAAAATGATGAAAAAAGTGAAACGCTTTAATCTTTTTTTGATAAAATAGAAACATGACAGTACATGTTCATGTGAAAGTAGGTGACATCGTGGGAAAAATCATAGCAATTACGAACCAAAAAGGCGGAGTCGGAAAAACAACGACGTCTGTCAACCTTGGAGCATGCTTAGCTTACATAGGGAAAAGGGTTCTGCTGGTAGATATTGATCCGCAAGGGAATGCAACGAGCGGATTGGGGATTGAAAAAGCCGATGTAGATCAGTGTGTGTACGATATTTTAGTAGATGATGCAGATGTAATAGATATTATTAAAGCAACTTCAGTAGAGAATTTGGATGTGATTCCTGCGACGATACAGCTTGCAGGAGCTGAGATCGAGCTGGTTCCGACAATTTCAAGAGAAGTAAGACTTAAGAGAGCGCTTGAAGCAGTGAAGCAGAATTATGATTATATTATTATTGATTGTCCCCCGTCATTGGGATTGCTGACAATTAACGCGTTGACTGCTTCAGATTCAGTTGTCATACCTGTACAGTGCGAATACTATGCCTTAGAGGGACTGAGCCAATTATTAAATACAGTACGTCTAGTGCAAAAGCATTTGAATACTGATCTAATGATTGAAGGCGTATTGCTGACGATGCTTGATGCCCGGACAAATCTTGGCATTCAAGTGATTGAAGAGGTGAAAAAATACTTTAGAGATAAAGTATATCAGACTGTTATTCCGCGTAATGTCCGTTTGAGCGAGGCACCGAGTCACGGTAAACCCATCATTTTATACGATCCGCGATCAAGAGGAGCGGAAGTATATTTAGATTTAGCAAAGGAAGTGGCTGCGAATGGCTAAAGGCCTTGGAAAAGGGATTAATGCGTTGTTTAATCAGGTTGATTTGACTGAAGAGACAGTTGAGGAAATCAAAGTTACCGATTTACGCCCTAATCCTTATCAGCCAAGAAAACACTTTGACAACGAAGCGCTAGCCGAGCTAAAGGAATCTGTGCTGCAGCATGGCATTCTCCAGCCGCTTATCGTCAGAAAATCTTTAAAAGGCTATGATATCGTTGCGGGTGAACGGCGCTTTCGGGCGGCAAAGCTTGCAGGATTAGAAACTGTTCCAGCGATTGTTCGTGAATTATCAGAGGCATTAATGAGAGAAATTGCTTTACTGGAAAACCTTCAGCGTGAGGATTTATCACCGCTGGAAGAGGCTCAGGCTTATGACTCATTGCTTAAGCACTTAGATGTTACGCAAGAGCAGCTTGCAAAACGTCTAGGAAAAAGCAGGCCGCATATTGCCAACCATTTAAGATTGCTGACACTGCCTGAGAACATTCAGCAGCTGATCGCGGAAGGCACGCTCTCTATGGGGCATGGCCGCACACTTCTTGGTTTGAAAAATAAAAACAAGCTTGAACCGCTTGTGCAAAAAGTGATTGCAGAACAGCTTAACGTTCGTCAGCTTGAGCAGCTGATTCAGCAATTAAATGAGAATGTTCCACGTGAAACAAAGAAAAAAGAGCCTGTGAAGGATGCGATTATTAAAGAACGGGAATCGTATCTCCAAAATTATTTTGGTACAACAGTAAATATTAAGAGACAAAAGAAAAAAGGCAAGATCGAAATTGAGTTTTTCTCCAATGAGGATCTTGAACGGATCTTAGAGCTTTTATCAGAACGAGAGTCGTAATGAAAGAAAACCATCTCTATTGAAGATGGTTTTTTGTTTTATAATCGTCCTGTGAGTCTTTGCAGCGGACTAAGCCGTTCCTGCCTCCACTCTGTTCGATCTGTTAAACTCAGTCCTTCAGCAAGAACATGTGCCATACTCATGACCAAGTGAAGCCTTGTATTTTGTAAAACAAAGTACTCCATGAAACCGCTCACATTTACAATTCCGTTCACATGGAGATCTCCAACCTCAGGAAGATCCTTCTGTACACCGGCCCCAGGCTTTAAAGGACCCTCTCCGATTTGGAATGAACCTACGCTTTTCACACGCCCTAAGCATGCATCCACCGCTATAATAAATGGGTTTTTATGTAATTTATGAATGTCCATTAATTTGTCCTTCATGTTTACAGCATGCACGGGATCAGACAGGGTGCCGTAGACGTTGAATCTGGTGAGCTGCATCTGTTTGAGTTTCATTCCTACGAGCGGGCCTAATGAGTCACCAGTTGATCGGTCTGTTCCGATACAAACCACAACAATTGGTCTTCCGGCAGCTTTACGTAAGGATGAAGAAAGAATCGTTTGTATTTGTTTTGCTGCAGCTGTATCTGTATGTGAAACATATTGCTTTACTCGTTCCTGAGAAGAAAAAAGCCCGCCTTTTCGATTCATAGGTTTCACTTCCTTGTTAGATATCGGAATTGCTAGGGATGTGTTTTTTTGGTATGTAAGGTTGTTTACATTATATCCAGCAGTTAGGTTTTTTATGCTTTGTGTCTGTTTACGGATTTTTGAATACAGAGAGGAGTTGATAGAGGTTATTTACAAGTATTGTGTCGCAGCGCTTCAGATGACGCAAGATTTGGTTTGCTGTCTAATTTGTTTATGGTTCTAATAATGAAGCAATCATGTGAATACGGAATGCCTAATGAGGTTTACAATGATCGAAGGATTGAAATTGACTTCTAATACCGGAATTTTTGAATTTTTGGCATTGAGCCAATCGAACATTTATTTTAGGAAGTCAGGATAGCTTGTTGAAGAAAGTGGAGGATGGAATTCTGTGTTTTGACTGCCTGTTTAGGCGGTCTTTTTTTTATGTGTATTTTGTATGATATTTTTACTCCATTCATTATTTTTTGTTTTTCTATGAAAATAGGCATTTTTGTTATTAGCGTTTTATATAGTAACAATAACGGAAACAATCTGAACTCTGTACCTATGAGGTGATAATGTTGTGGAGAGCCGGAATGAGGTGGATGCTCCTTATATTGGGCAGTCTGATCGGCGCCGGATATGCAAGCGGTCAGGAGATATGGCAGTTTTTTGGCGCGGAAAGCGGACTGGCTATTGTGCTGTTTACAGTAATGTTCATTTTCTCGTCTTATATTGTGATGAAAATCAGTTTTAAGGTTCAATCCACTCACTTTCTGCCGGTTCTTGAACATTTAATGGGACCGTGGCTGGCGAAAATTTATGATATTCTCATTGTCTTTTATTTATTTTCTACAACCATGGTGATGATCGCAGGAGGCGGAGTGACGCTGCAGATGTACAAGCTCCCTTTTTGGTGGGGGATTGCGCTGCTTTGCATCGTGACGGTTTGTTTGTTTTTTTGGGATGTGAATGGGATTTTATCTGTGAATGCCATTTTAATTCCTATTTTAGTAGCGGGTCTGCTGTACGCGTTATTTTCATTTCAGAGCACTCATCACCATACGTGGACGATAGATTTGAGCCGGCAGTATAACTGGCCTGCCAGCATTACGTTTACTTCCTTAAATATTCTTTCGGTGGTCGCGATTTTATCGTCTGTCGGGAAAGAAATGAAAGGGCTGGGGGAAGCAAAAATCGCCAGTGTGGCCAGCGGTCTTATTTTTGGCGTAATCTCTTTTGTTTATAATGAAACGTTAGTGGAGCTGGCGGGCTCCCTTTCTCAATTTGAAATTCCACTGTTTGCTGTTCTGGAAGGCGCCCCTTATTTTCTTTTTTTATGTATGACTGCGGTGCTGTGCCTTGCGATATATACGACGACAGTGGCTGGTTTATTCGGATTGTCCAGCCGGCTCATGGCATTTCTTCACATGCCGAGATGGATGATTGTATTGATTCTGTTAGTGTTGATGGTGCCTTTTACTTCTTTCGGTTTTTCCGATTTAATCGCTTTTCTGTATCCCATTTATGGCATGCTGAATCTTTATCTATTAGTTTGTTTGCTGTTATATCCTATTTTAAGTAAATGGAAATAAGAGGATGTTCTTCTTTTTGGGTATGATGATTGCTCTAATGATCAGTTTTTTTGTACAATAGATTCAGCAGTTTATGAAGAGAGGTGAAGGGTCTTGGCGGATAAAGACTTTGGCCTGAAAGATATTGTAGAAATGAAGAAACCGCACCCATGCGGAGCAAACAGATGGAAAATCATACGTATGGGAATGGATATTCGGATTAAGTGTGAGGGTTGCTCTCACAGTGTGATGATTCCGAGAAAAGAATTTGAAAGAAAAGTAAAAAAAGTACTGGTCAAGCATGAGGAGCCTACTTCATAAAAAGGCTGACACTCATGCTTTTTCATATAGAAGGTAAGGAGAAGACGGCGATGAGCAAAGTGCATCAGTCAGCATGCCCTCTGAATTGCTGGGACAGCTGCGGTTTTGTGGTGACTGTTGATGACGGAAAGGTAACAAAAGTGGACGGAGATCCAACCCATCCGATTACAGAAGGAAAAATCTGCGGCCGCGGCAGAATGCTAGAGACGAAAACAAACTCGCCTGATCGGCTTCGCTATCCGATGAAGAAACAAAATGGTGAGTTTGTGCGGATTTCCTGGAAGCAGGCTCTTGATGAAATTGCCGATAAACTTCGGGACATTAAGGAGACGTCAGAAACAACAGCAGTTTTGCACAGCCATGATTACGCCAATAACGGTTTGTTAAAAGCGCTAGATCAGCGTTTTTTTAATGCGTATGGCGGTGTAACTGAGGTTGTTGGAAGCATTTGCTGGGGCTCCGGTATAGAGGCGCAAAGCTGGGATTTCGGTCGGTCGTATGGGCACGGGCCGCTTGATATTTACAATAGCAAACACGTCGTTGTGTGGGGCAGAAATGTATCAAGGACAAACATGCACCTTTATCACCATTTGCAGCAGGTAAAGAAAAAGGGCGCAACACTGACGGTGATTGATCCGATTTTTAATCCGACTGCAAAACTGGCCGACCGTTATATTTCTGTAAAGCCAGGAATGGATGGCTGGCTTGCCGCGGCTGTTTTGAAGGTTCTGATCGAGACGGGAAGAACGGATGAGGATTTTATTTCTCAGCATTCTGTCGGGTTTGATGATGTGAAAGAGCTTTTGAGTACCGTTTCTTTAGAAGAATTTACTGAGAAAACAGAGACAACGATGGAAGAGCTGGAGTTTCTTGCTGGTCTGTATGCCGATGGCCCTGTGTCTACTTTTATGGGGCTTGGTATGCAGCGGTACAAAAATGGCGGCGGGACGATTCGCTGGATTGATGCGCTTGTTGCGGCAAGCGGAAACGTTGGTATTAAAGGCGGCGGCGCAAATTTTGGCAATGTCCAGGTTGGTGAAAGCTTTGCAAAAACGAAGCTGACACTTCCGGAATTAAAAAAGAAATCACGCTCTTTTTCAATGATGACACAGGCTGAAGAGGTTTTAACCGCTGCTGATCCTGCGATCGAGATGATTATCGTGACATGCGGGAACCCGCTGACTCAGGTGCCAAACACAAATAAAGTAAGAAAAGCATTTGAAAAGGTTCCGGTGACCGTAGCGATTGATTCCATCATGACCGATACGGCAATGCTGTGCGACTATGTTTTGCCGACTGCCACTGTTTTTGAAGAAGAGGATATTTACTATTCTAGTATGTACCATCATTATGTTCAGTATGGGAAGAAGCTGGTGGAACCGCAGGGCGAAGCGAAGCCGGACAGATGGATATGGGCAGAGCTTGCAAAACGCCTTGGGTTTGGAGAGCTTTTTGAACACAGTACTGAAGCATTTTTGGAGATGGGGCTTTCTTCATTGGAGGCTGACGGTGTAACGCTTGAGCGCTTGAAAGAAAAAGGCCACCTCCCGCTTCCGGTCAAACAGGTGCCGTGGGATGACTTTACGTTTCTGACGCCAAGCGGTAAATTTGAGTTTACTTCGTCTTTAGGTGAAGAAAAAGGATTTAGCGGTGTGCTTCAATTAGATGTGCCTGAGGAGTCTGTTTACCATAACGAAGAACTTGCCGAAAAATACCCTTACACGCTTTTGTCCATTCATCCGCAGCGCTCTAATCATTCACAGCATATTCCGTTCATCGAGAAGCTTCAGCACATACAGGTTGATATTTCTTCAGACATAGCGGCTGAGCAGAATCTTCAGGATGGAGACGAGGTTGTCATTTTCAATGATCGGGGCCGTTTGAATGGAAAAGTGAAAGTGATGAAACAGGCTCATCCGAAGACGATAAATATAGATGAAGGCATGTGGGCGGCTTTTGGCGGCTCCGTCAATACGCTGACAAATGATACAAATTCTGATAATGGAATGGGAAGTACGCTTTTTGACTGTTTAGTGGGCTTGAAAAAAGCATAATGAGAGGGTTCAGCAGGCTGAAAATGCTTTTTTGTCAGCTTGTCTTTTCCAGTGAACCTCCTTATAATTGCTCTAGGTTCAAAATACGTTAATGCAATGACGGTTTTATATAGAGGAGATGAAAGAATGGCTTTAACAGCTGGAATTGTCGGTTTGCCGAACGTCGGGAAATCAACATTATTTAACGCAATTACACAGGCCGGTGCCGAATCAGCCAACTACCCGTTCTGTACAATTGATCCGAACGTGGGAATTGTAGAAGTACCGGACGATCGTCTGCAAAAGCTGACTGAGCTTGTCCAACCAAAGAAGACTGTGCCGACTGCTTTTGAATTCACTGATATTGCAGGAATCGTAAAAGGTGCGTCAAAAGGAGAAGGTCTCGGTAACAAATTCCTTTCTCATATTCGCCAAGTTGACGCGATCTGCCACGTTGTCCGTGCTTTTTCTGATGATAATATTACACACGTTTCCGGTAAAGTTGATCCGATTGATGATATCGAAACGATCAATCTTGAGCTGATTCTCGCTGATATGGAAACAGTTGAAAAGCGGATTACACGTGTCAGCAAGCTTGCAAAGCAAAAAGATAAAGAGGCTGTGTTTGAGTTTGACATTTTGTCTAAACTGAAAGAAGCGTTTGAGAATGAAAAGCCTGCTCGTTCTGTTGAGTTTACTGAAGAGCAGCAAAAGCTTGTAAAGCAGCTTCATTTGCTGACGTCAAAGCCTATTTTGTATGTTGCGAACGTAAGTGAAGATGAAGTGGCTGATCCGTCTGGCAATGAATATGTTGCGAAGATTCGTGAATACGCTGCCGGCGAAAACGCAGAAGTTATCGTCGTTTGTGCGAAGATTGAATCCGAAATCGCTGAGCTTGAAGGCGATGAAAAGCAAATGTTCCTTGAAGAGCTGGGTATTGAAGAGTCAGGTCTTGATCAGCTGATTAAAGCATCTTACTCCCTGCTTGGGCTGGCAACCTATTTCACAGCTGGTGAACAGGAAGTCAGAGCTTGGACATTCAAAAAAGGCATGAAGGCCCCTGAATGCGCTGGAATTATTCATAGTGACTTTGAGCGTGGCTTCATTCGCGCTGAAACGGTTGCTTATGAGGATCTTCTTGCGGGCGGCGGCATGGCAGGAGCGAAGGAAGCCGGAAAAGTCCGTCTTGAAGGAAAAGACTACGTGGTAAAAGACGGAGATGTAATTCATTTCCGATTTAATGTATAGGATGCAGTTGTAAAGGGACAAGAGCTTTGGTATAATATAAAATTGTGAGTAATAGAATTATTGCTCCTTGCCCATTACGGGCCGCTTAGTCCAAAAGGAGGTGCAAACAGATGAGAAAGTACGAAGTTATGTACATTATCCGCCCAAACATTGACGATGAGTCTAAAAAAGCAGTTATCGAGCGTTTCAGCAACGTTCTGACTTCTAACGGTGCGGAGATCACTGGAACAAAGGATTGGGGTAAACGTCGTCTTGCTTACGAAATCAACGATTTCCGCGACGGTTTCTACCAAATCGTAAACGTTCAAGCTGATGCTGCGGCAGTTCAAGAATTTGACCGTCTAGCTAAGATCAGTGACGATATCATTCGCCACATTGTTGTTAAAGAAGAAGAATAAGCAATTTTGAAATATATAATGGTAAAAGGTGGTCTTTCTTATGCTTAACCGAGTTGTATTAGTCGGAAGACTGACAAAAGACCCAGAGCTTCGTTATACGCCAAACGGTGCGGCTGTTGCCACGTTTACTCTTGCTGTGAATCGTACATTTACGAACCAGTCTGGAGAACGTGAGGCCGATTTCATTAATTGTGTCACTTGGAGAAGACAAGCCGAAAACGTTGCAAACTTCCTGAAAAAAGGAAGCCTTGCGGGCGTAGATGGCCGTTTACAAACAAGAAACTATGAAAATCAGCAAGGGCAGCGTGTCTTTGTGACCGAGGTCCAAGCTGAAAGTGTTCAATTTCTTGAGCCGAAAAACGGCGGCGGTTCTGGTTCAGGTGGATACAACGAAGGAAACAGCGGCGGAGGCCAGTACTTTGGCGGAGGCCAAAATGATAATCCATTCGGAGGAAATCAAAACAACCAGAGACGCAATCAGGGGAACAGCTTTAATGATGACCCATTTGCCAACGACGGCAAGCCGATTGACATCTCGGATGATGATCTTCCATTCTAATGAGAATATCGCTAAATTGACAAAGAAAGGAGGGAAATGACAATGGCAGGAGGACGCAGAGGCGGTCGTGCGAAGCGCCGTAAAGTGTGTTATTTCACTTCTAACGGCATTACGCACATCGACTACAAAGATGTAGATCTTCTTAAAAAGTTTGTTTCTGAGCGCGGTAAAATTTTACCACGTCGTGTAACTGGAACAAACGCTAAATACCAACGTAAATTGACTGCAGCGATCAAACGCGCACGTCAAATGGCTTTACTTCCATACGTAAGCGGTGAGTAAGCATATACGTAAAGAGCAAGGACCTTCGGGTTCTTGCTCTTTTTTATAGGGGGAGATTAAATGAAGCTCATTTCTTGGAATGTGAATGGCCTGCGGGCTGTCATGAGAAAAATGGATTTCCTCTCTTACTTGAAAGATGAGGATGCCGATATTGTATGTCTGCAGGAGACAAAGATTCAGGACGGCCAAGTGGATCTTGAGCCAGAAGGCTACCACGTATATTGGAACTATGCGGAGAAAAAAGGATATTCCGGCACGGCTGTTTTTTCAAAACAAAAGCCGCAGAACGTCATGTATGGAATCGGAATAGAAGAGCATGATCAAGAGGGCAGAGTGATTACGCTGGAATTTGAAAACGTATATGTGATGACCGTTTACACGCCTAATGCAAAAAGAGGGCTGGAACGCATCGATTACCGTTTACAATGGGAAGAGGCTTTATTAGCGTTTATTCTTGAATTGGACAAGACAAAACCTGTTATCCTCTGCGGTGATTTAAATGTGGCTCATCAGGAAATTGATTTGAAGAATCCAAAAGCAAACCGGAATAACGCGGGTTTTTCTGATCAAGAAAGAGGAGCATTCACTCGCTTCTTGGAAGCCGGCTTTATCGACTCATTCCGTTATTTATATCCTGATCTGGAAGGCGCTTATTCCTGGTGGTCGTATCGTGCGGGGGCCCGGGACAGAAATATCGGCTGGCGTCTGGATTACTTTGTTGTTTCTGAGCGGCTTAAGGGGCAGATTGAAGATGCCAAGATATCAGCACAAGTCTTAGGCTCCGACCATTGTCCTGTTGAACTTAGGATCAATATATGATGTGATAGCAGTAAGGATTGATCCTTACTGCTTTTTTATGATGAAAAAGGAGAAAGAGATGGCAAACATAAAAGAGATTGCGAGATTGGCGAATGTATCTGTTTCGACTGTGTCACGCGTGCTGAATCATCATCCGTACGTGTCTGAAGAAAAAAGGAAGCTGGTGCATCAAGTCATGGAGGAATTAGACTACACACCGAATCGAACTGCGATCGATCTCATTCGCGGCAAGACTCAAACGATCGGTGTAATCCTGCCTTACAGCGATCACCCTTGCTTTGATAAAATCGTAAACGGCATCACAAAGGCGGCATTTAGACATGAATATGCAACAACCCTCCTCCCTACCAACTATAACCCCGACATTGAAATCAAATATTTAGAGCTGTTAAGAATGAAAAAAATAGATGGCCTCATTATTACATCACGAGCCAATCACTGGGACAGTATAATAGCCTATCAAGAATATGGACCGATTATCGCTTGTGAAGACACTAGAGACATGGATATTCCTTGTGCTTACAATGACAGAAAAGCAGCCTACATAGAAAGCTTTCGATATCTAAAGAATCGCGGACATGAGAATATCGCTTTTACTTGCGTGAGAAGCGCCGACAAGAGCCCGAGTACGGCGGATAAAGCAGCGGCTTATCAGGCCGTCTATGGCAGCCTGGAGGACCGCCATATGCTGACCGGCTGCAATCATATGGACGATGGAGAGCAGGCGGGTGCGTATTTCTATACAAGCGGCCGGGCTCCAACGGCTATTTATGCAAACAGTGATGAAGTGGCAGCGGGAATTTATGTATTTGCCAAAAAGAAAGGCTGGAATGTTGAGATCATTGGAGAAGGACATTCCTCTATCAGCCGTGCCCTCTGTTTCCCATCGCTTGACCTGAATCTTGAGCAGCTCGGCACCGCAGCATTTTTGTTATTTTTGCAGGAACATCCCGTAAATATAAAAATTCAGCATCAATTCATGAAAAAAAGCTTGAACTGAAATGCATTTCATCCCTTATAACTTCATTGAAAGACAAAGGAGGAGGAAGATATGCATATTGAGCACACGGCCATCTGGGTCAGAGATTTAGAGCGAATGAGGGCTTTTTATGAAACGTATTTTAATGGCAAAGCCAATTCTCTTTATCATAATGAGAAGAAAGATTTTAAGTCGTATTTTATCACATTTGATTCCGGAGCAAGACTGGAAATCATGAAGAAAGGAGATGTGACTGATCAGCCGTCACAAACGATGACAGGCTGGGCGCATATCGCTTTTTCCACTGGAAGCAAAGAGAATGTTGATGAACTGACAGAAAGGTTAAAGCAGGACGGATTCGCTGTAGCAAGCGGTCCAAGGACGACAGGGGACGGCTACTATGAAAGTGTAATTGAAGATGAGGAAGGAAATCTAATAGAGATTACAATTTAACATCTTGGAGTGAATTGAATGCCGACAGAAAAAGAAAAAATGGCAGCCGGAGAATTATACAACTCGGAAGACCGTGAATTATCACTAGAGCGAAAACATGCGAGAAATCTGATTAAACAATATAACGAATCACCAGAAGACGAGTCCGTGCGAACGCAGCTTTTGAAGAATCTGCTTGGTTCGATCGGTGATCATGTCACCATTTTGCCGACATTCCGCTGTGATTACGGCTATCACATTCATATGGGGGATCGTACATTTGTTAATTTTGACTGTGTCATTCTTGATGTGTGTGAAGTTCGTATAGGATGTGATTGTTTGATTGCTCCGGGGGTGCATATCTACACGGCTGGTCACCCTCTCGACCCGCTTGTTAGGAAGTCGGGGAAGGAATTCGGTAAGCCTGTTACAATTGGAGACAATGTTTGGATTGGGGGGCGGGCAGTGATAAACCCGGGAGTGACAATCGGCGATAATGCGGTGATTGCTTCGGGTTCCGTAGTGACAAAGGATGTGCCTGCGAATACGGTTGTAGGGGGAAACCCTGCGAGAAAGCTTAAGGAATTGAATTGAAATCAGTGCGGTTAAACGCCGCACTGACTTTTTATATCTGCTTGGCATTCGTATTGGGGCCGAAGCAGATTAACAAAATGGAGCATGCGAGCCAGCAGCCGCCTATAAAGAAAAAGACGCTGACATAACCGAGCTGAACGGCGATAAAACCGACGAGCAATGATCCGAAGATGTTCGAAAACCGCCCGAGCCCATAGGCTAAACCACTGCCTGACGAGCGATACTCTGTTGGAAAAGGCTCAGATGTATAGGCATATAAGTTTGATGTGAAAACCCGTTCCGTAATATTGACGATGAAACCAAACACGATAATCATGATGGGAATGAAGGTCATGCCATATAAAAGACCTGCGATGGCAGTCAGAAACGCACTGGCGGCCAAGATCCATTTTCTCTGGAATTTTTCAGAAATCATTGAACCCAGCAACGCGCCGAGCGGAGCGCCGACCGAGTGCAATACGTTATACCATAATGTATTTTCCATTGTGACCCCGTTGCTTTTTAGCAAGCTAGGGACCCAAGAGGCAAAGCCGTAGAATCCAAAGGTTTCAAAAATCCATACCGCGGATAACACAATGGTTATTCTAAGGTTTCTCCCCTTTAATAATCCCGCGTAACCTGCATGTTGAACTTGTCCGCTTGCGGTTTGCGGCGCCGGAGAAGAAAGCGGGCCTTTTTCTTTTTCAACGCTTGCTTCAATCCTTTTCAGGATGGCATCGGCCTTTTCATATTCACCGCGATTTTCATGCCAGCGGGGTGATTCCTCCAGCCGCCGAATAAAGAAAAAATAAATAAGACCAACAGCGCCCCATACAAAGACAAGTCTCCATCCCCAAGAGCCGAGCGGAATGACAAAGGCTGATACGATATTGGTGATCGGAACGCCAATCAATCCGATCATGGCACAGAAAGAAATATATTTTCCGCGAACACTGGATGGGAAAAATTCTGCTAAATAGCTATTGGTGATGACCATGGCAGCTGCGACGCCAAACCCAGTGAGGAAACGAAACGCCATTAAGGATGGGATGTCCCAAGCCGCGGCGTTACATAACGATGCGATTGAAAAAACGAAGACAAATAGGTTCAAGGCTTTTTTTCGGCCGATTCGATCTGAAAGCCGTCCCCCAAGTGATGCTCCCAAAAACATGCCCAAAAACGAAGCAGCCGTTACATTGGCAATGGTTGAAAGCTGGATGCCCCAATGCTCGATCAGTGCCGGTGCTACATTGCTGAGGGTAAATAAATCCGCAAGATCAAAGAAGTAAACAATGCCGAGAGCGGTTAATACTTGGAAGTGGACACGTGAAATCGGGAGGCGGTCTAAACGGTTTGCCGCGTTTGAAAAAGGATGTGTATGTTTCTGTTTGACGCCCGTATTCATAAAAAACCCCCTTTTTTAATAGCGGGAGAAAGACTGAACATTCCCCTCTTGGCATTATTATAAGTATCTTGATTCATTGGGGACAGAGTTCAAATCACTAGATGGAAGAACTAAATTCACACTTTTCGCCTTAATTTTGCTTAAAAGATTTCCAAAACAGTAGATTAATAGACCAAATTATGCAAATATATAGTAATATTCTCATGGAAAGGAAGAGTCATCGAAGGAATGAATTCATTTATCCGTCCTCTAGAAGGAAACAATACATTGTGGAGATATTTTTTCTCCTTTTTGGTGATGGTTGGCTTATTCTTGTTTGGAAGCATTGTTTATGTCTTTATGATGTTATTGACTGCACTTTTAAGTCCAAATATCGCGTTTGATGTGGATACAGGTATGTTAACCGATTCTTTGGCTGATCTGTTTTTAACTCATATCGTTTATGTATTTGCGATCCCAGGGGTTTGGCTGGCGGTGCGCTTTATCCTGAAACGTCCGTTTCGGTCAGTCATTACACCGCATGCAAAAATCAGCTGGCGCAGCATTTTCTTTGGCTTTATCGCTTATTTCTTGCTGATGGCAGTGGTTCAAGGGATTGATTATGCGATTCATCCGGCGAAATACACTTTTCAGGATTTTGACGCCTCTCGTTTTCTGTGGCTGCTTGTGGCATCTCTGTTATTGGTGCCGCTCCAGACTTCTGCGGAAGAACTGTTTTTCAGGGGATTTTTATTGCAGGCTTTTGGAAAAGTAATAAAGAACCCTTTTGTATTGACGCTGATTGTCGGCAGTCTATTTGGGGCTGTACACTTTGGCAATCCTGAAATGAATAATAGCGCTTTTTGGGCAGGCATTGAGTATGTAACGATTGGGATTCTTTTAACGTATTATACGGTTAAAACAGGCAGCCTTGAAATTTCACTTGGTGTGCATGCCGCGAATAATATGTTTTTATGTCTTTTTATTACTGAAAAAAACAGTGTATATGGAGATATTCCTTCATTATTCGCCATCACACGGGGAAATCCGATGTGGGAGACTTTCTTTACGGTTGTCATTAATCTTTTATTTGCATTTATCGTTGTACAATACCATAAGAGATCAAAAAGAAAGCAGCAAGGTGTTTAATCCCTGCTGCTTTTTAATGTTTCTAAGGCTTCTTCGATGTCTGTTGTCGGCTGCTGGCAGGCGAAATTTTCACAAATATACACGGTTGTTTGATCGTCTATGATGCGATAGTCAGCCGCGAATGGCGCAATGCCTTTGCACTGGTCGGGATGTTCTGCCACCAGGATGGAATCGTTTGGAATAAAGGCCTTTTGAAGCGCACTTGTGATTTGTTTTCTGTCTGGATCGTCCGGGCGCCCAAAAATCACAATTTCCTTTTTAGGCGTCATCTGTTTTAACACACTTTGCATAAAGAAAGAGTGGCCGCTCGGGTATGCCTCGATTTCAGGCTTGAACACGGAAAACATCGTTTCGGCTTTTTCAATCAGCGACAAATCGCCTGTGACTTGCCCGAGGCGCAGGAGCTGAACGGCTGCCACGCTGTTTCCTGAAGGCACGGCGCCATCGTACACTTCTTTTTCTCTGACAATTAATGCTTCTGCATCGTGTCCGGTAAAGAAGAACCCCCCATGCTCCTCATCCCAAAACAAATCGATCATATCGTTTGACAGCTTCTTCGCTTTTTCTAAATATGATAGATCAAAAGAGGCTTCATAGAGATCGAGATAAGCCCATAGGAGAAAGGCATAATCGTCGATAAATCCTTTGTTTTTCACTTCGCCGTCGCGATACCGAACCATCACCCGGCCGTCGATGATTACATTGTTTTCAATAAAGGTGATAGCGTCTTCAGCCAAGCTGAGGTATTGGGGTTCCTGGAATACCTTTGCCGCTTTAGCGAGACCCGCAATCATCAGTGCGTTCCATGACGTCAGCACCTTATCATCAACATGCGGATATGTTCTTTCTTCACGCGTCTTTAACAGCTTCAGTCTTGCATCTTCAAGCTTGCGGCTGAGTTCTTCTTCGGTTAAGCCGCTATCCGCTTTGATTTGTTCACGCTTGGTGTGAATGAGATTGGGAATGTTTTTGCCCTCAAAGTTGCCTTTTTCTGTGATGTCATACACGCTGCAATAGAGCGTGCCGAGATCCTCTCCGAGCGTCTTCAAGATCTCTTCTTTTGACCACACGTAGTATTTTCCTTCTTCGCCTTCTGTATCCGCGTCTAAAG
The DNA here is from genome assembly GCF_036765115.1 of Bacillus sp. 0909A. Classification (NCBI taxonomy): domain Bacteria; kingdom Bacillati; phylum Bacillota; class Bacilli; order Caryophanales; family Bacillaceae; genus Bacillus; species Bacillus sp. 0909A. The sequence continues at coordinate 897,550 of NZ_JBAIZU010000003.1, read as the reverse complement.
CGGAGAAAAAGCTTCCGTCTTCATGGGTCATTTCCCGTTGAATGAACGTAATGATCTGCTCACAAATGTCTTTGTACCGGCTGTTTTGCGTGACTTGATAAGCTTCAGTATAAGCTGTCAGCAGCAACGCATTGTCATACAGCATTTTTTCAAAGTGAGGGACGAGCCACTCATCATCGGTCGAATAGCGGGCAAACCCATAGCCAATATGGTCATAAATGCCTCCATTTGCCATGCTGTCCAGTGTTTTCGTGACGTTGTACAAAGCGTTTTCCTGCCCCGTCGTGTGATAATAACGAAGAAAATACATGAGCATATGAGGCATAGGAAATTTCGGCGCCTGCCCGAAGCCGCCGTAGATTGTATCGAAACCATTGGCAAGCTGCTGGAATGTCCGGTGGATCGCTGATTCGCTCAACCCCTCGCTTGTTTTAGCTGCTGTTTTTGTCTGTAAATGGTTAGCGGCGTTTTCTGCAATATCCTCGACATGCTCACGATCATTCGCAAACGTTTCAGAAAGATGCTCAAGCACATCAACAAAACCGGGACGATTGAATTTGCTCGTCTTTGGAAAATATGTACCCGCGTAAAACGGCTTCTGATCAGGCGTGATAAACACATTCAGCGGCCAGCCGCCTTGCCCGGTCATCAGCTGGCAGATTCTCATATAAACAGAATCGACATCAGGGCGCTCTTCCCGATCCACTTTAATCGCAACAAAACGTTCGTTAAGAAGGCGCGCAATTTCCTCGTCCTCAAAGCTTTCATGAGCCATAACGTGGCACCAATGACAAGTCGAATAACCGATGCTGACCAGAACCGGCTTGTTTTCGTGTTTCGCTTTTTCGAAGGCTTCTTCTCCCCACGGGAACCAGTCCACAGGGTTGTGGGCGTGTTGGAGTAAATATGGAGACTTCTCAGCGATTAATCTATTGGGTTTATTGTTAGTGGGCATGGGATCACCTTCTTTCATAAAACAAAAGATCATTTCGAATTTATTTTTCCATAATATAATGGATTTTATTCTTTTATGATTTTGTGAGAGGCTTCATTAAGTATATAAGAGGAATTCTTATAAACAATTATATCCTTTCGGGTAAATGATGTTTATACATCTCGATTGCATTTTTATGTTCTTTTAAAACTGCAATTGTTTTTGGATGTGGTCTTACATAAATCAAAGGATAGTCGATTTCATCAAATTCTTGTCGAATAGGGAAAGCTAATCTCTCTTTATCAAGTGAAAATTGAGCGTCAATACCTACTTTATTGCCGCGAGAATCTAATCGAATCCATTTATTAAGAGAATGAAAAAATACAGCATTTAATGCGTGAATACAATATCCTTTATCTGGCGTATTAAACAACATTAAACGCTGATAACAAAAGCCTGCTGGTATTCCTTGTGAGCGCAATAGGGCAGCTAATAGGTTCGACTTTGCATAGCAAATTCCCTCTTTAAAGGTTAATACTTCTGAAGCATTACAAGTAACTCGTTTTGATTGAACATCCCAAGTATGGGAAATTTCATCTCGAACAAATTCATAAGCTATTTTTACTTTTTCTATTTCTGTCTGCAAAGGATTGAAAAGTTCATTTGATTTTGCTCGAATAATAGGATTAGAATAATCAATCTCAGCTAGTTCACATAGATAATCATCCAATTTTTTGGATTTGCAAGTCAAATTCATTACGGTCACTCCCTCCCCTCTATATTTTAACGAATGATAATACTTAAGAAAGGTAACAACTAAGATTGTAATACGCATATTGGTAGAGTGTATAGAAAAGATGTATCAAAAATTATGATTAGTTTTCTGTCTAAAAAATATGTAGTGGCACCAAACGAAAGTCATAATTTACATATTTTCTTGAGGGACTTTATTATTTCGAAACCTTTTGTCAATTGATAACGTAGACTTCTAATAAAACATAAAGTTTTGTTATTGATTATGAAAGGAATGTTAAAATGGAATACATCTATAAGGAAAAGAAAAATGGAAATCGTATAATATCAATCAGAGATAAATGGGAGAATGCACTTATTGAGTTTGAGCAAAAAGGTAATCAAATTGATATAGTGATCAATTATCGTAACGAGAAAACAACTAAGTTTTCGTTGCCAATCGAGACTTTTGAGAGAGTGTATCATGATATTAAAAATAAGTAGGAGAGACAGATAATAATTCAATTTGAAAGATTAAATTGTTTGTAAAAATATAGATAGTATGGAGTCATTAAAGGATCAATACTGGCTATTTTAACAGACATGGCACCAAATACAGGTTATTTCAGAGATCGCTTTTTGAAATTATTTTCATTTAGGAGAGATGAAGTATGCTATATCTTATTGGTGGTTCTTCAAGGAGTGGGAAGACAACTACAGCAAAAAGAATGTTAGCAGAGTCAGGAATTCCTTATTTCTCATTAGACTATTTAATGATGGGGGCCGCGAATGGGGTACCAGAAATGGGAATTAACCCGACTAATGGTGATTTCAATAATGGACAACGGCTTTGGAAAATAATTAATCCTTTGATGACAGCTATGGTTGAGAACAAAGTAGATTACATAATAGAAGGTGTACAGTTAATACCTAGTTACATATCAAAGTTTGAGCAACGCTATTCAGGGAATGTTAAAACCTGTTTTATAGGAATAGCAGAAATAGATATAGAAAATAGTGTGGAAGAGATGAAATTTCACTCCAGTATGACCGAAAATGACGGACTGAGAAATCTAGATCACCTTCAGATCAAATCAGAATTAGAAAGGATAAAAACAGATAGTATTCGAATAAAAGAGGAATGCCAAAAATATAATCTTCAATACTTCGAAAGCTCCTTAAATTTTAATAAAACTATAGAAACAATAATCTCTTTTCTCATTTAACGATGAATGTAGCAAAGTAAGTTGGCTGCATGTGGAAACACTAGCAGGTTATGTGTAGCTATACGAACTTGACACCAATGGCAAGTCGCATAACCGATGCTGACCAGAACCGGCTTGTTTTCGCGTTTTGCTTTTTCGAAGGCTTCTTCTCCCCAAGGGTACCAGTCAACGGGGTTTTTTAATTATGTTAATGAAGGAAGACACCGTCCTTTTCAGTTTTCTTTTCTTTTATTACAGGAGAATGGATATTTTTAGCTCTGTTAAATTTGATGTTGATAATTCCATAGTATTAAGGGGAACCCATTATTTATGGACGGCCCTTTAGTTCAATAAGAAAAATTACTGTCGAGTGTTACCTAACAATATATACTTTGGACTGAAAGGTTTTTAGCCATTCCAATGATAAACGATTTGCACAACGCCAGAGGAAAATGTTCTTGTATTCAGCATTTTTAAATTTATCCTCTGTTTTAAATCAATAAACAACGGTTTTCCTTCTCCCAAAACAACAGGGTGAATAGATAATCTAAATTCATCAACAAGCCCCAAATTTATAAAAGTTGTAATGAGACTCGCTCCACCATATAGCCAGATGTCTTTACCAGGCTTTTTCTTTAATTTATTTACTTCTTCAAGAATATTATCATTTATAAATATTGCTTGATTATCAATCTCATGTTGTGTTCTGGAAAAAACATATTTCTTTTTACTATGAACCAATTTCCAAATTTCCTTTTCCGTATCAGGGTCTTCTTTTTTGGGGATATACTGTCCCCATAAATCGTAGCTTTTTCTACCATATAAAATAGTATCAATTTGATTTAAGAAATCAGTAAACCCCATATCAGGGTCCATAATACACCAATCAACTTCTCCATTTTTCCCTTCAATAAAACCATCTAGAGTAACTGCTAAATCTAAAATTATTCTTCTCTGGTTTAAGTTATTTGTCATAACTATTCATCCTTTTACATAAGAAGTTGGTAGAAATTCTTCTTCCATTCACACACCAGATGGATTAAGTTGCGTTTGTGGACAGAGTGAAGAACAATATCCTAAAATGAAAGTGCCCACTACTCTTTGCAGCTCGATTAGCAGGAACACTCTTTATCTTCACTTGGTTAAATGAAAGCTCTGTTCGATTAAGTTATAGATTTCGCTTTCTGGATCTGTCCGTTCTAAAACAATTGAAATCCAATGTTCCTTATCCATATGATATCCGGGTAAGATATTTTCCCCATTTCTTAAGCCATCACTTATGTCAGGGGGGCATTTTAAATTCAGAATATCTATTTCGCCATGTCCTTCCAAGCCTAATTTTTCTGGGAGAACATTCATGATAAGACCGTACCATTTTTTGTTTGATGTATGTCTCAAAGAAGCATAGTTTGGGTATTTCTTCCACGGGTAATCAGGCGATGTACCGTATGTTTCTTTGACGTGTTTAAAGATATCTTCTCTTGTTAACATACTTCAATTATCCCTCCATCTACTTACGGTTAATTTCTTCTCTCTAATGTCACTTTTGAAAAAATCACGGGATTTGTAGTCTACGATCCTTGGCTTGTCTATTTGGTTACTTTAATAGACATGGCACCAATGACAAGTCGAATAGCTGATGCTGACCAGAACCAGCTTGTTTTCACGTTTTGCTTTTTCAAATGCTTTCTTTCTTCACCAAGGGAACCAATCAATCATTATTTCATAAAGTGCGGACTGCAAAATTACTTGTTTGGTTATTCTAACGAAAATGGCACTCTTGAAGGTAAATGTGTTTGAGTTTGAAATGTTATTTTAACATTATGTTCAACCCTTTTCATCGTTTTCAATAACTCTGTAATCACAATCTATATCTTTATTTTTTGGAAAGAAGCTGCTTTGAACAAAAGTAAGGATAGCCAAAGATGATGAGTGGAGCTGCTAATGCAAGTAGTAACCAAGAACCTGATTGAGTGTCTTTGATGACTCCTATGAATATACAAGTACCGATGAGAAGGTACAATAAAACACCAAAAAACCAATACATACCTTGTTCCTCTTTTCCCTATAGGGTTTCTTTATTCTTTAATGGGTCATTTTGTAGAGCCCTTCTGCTTTACTTCTTTGAGGATTTTGGACCGTTTTTCAAATGTTTTTTCAGCTCTGATTCATATATTTTAACTTTTAAATTGAATATAGAAAACGTACATAAGGGCATATCCTTATGTACGTTGAGGCAATTCTACTTTTGTTCATCGTTCATACTAGATAAGTCCGCATCTTGTTGGGTTTTCCTTCTTGCCTTGCTGGGTGATAAATGAATTGCCTGACGGCTCTTATGATAAGATGACAAATATGACCGGATTGTCCCTATTTTTTATTGTGAATCCTTTGTGATTATACTGTCAAAGGAAAGGAAGTGATGCAATATGTTTCGAAGAAAACCTTTTGATAAAAACTACTTTTCACGAGATAGGCGGGCATTAAATATGCTTGCTCTCAGAGTACCAGGCTTAGCTTTTATTCTCATGATCTATATAGCCTCTATCGTGCTGCAGTTTGTTTCTGGGAGCTGGTCTATTTTATTGCTTCATGTGTTTACAATATTAATTGCTATTTTTACTCTGCTGCATTGGCACTCATATCGATGGGTTAAGAATAAGGTCATTCTATATTTTGTACTGCAAGGTTTGATTACTTATGCACTTGCTAATGTCTTGACGGGCTTCTTAATACTGGTCATCATTGGCCTTTATGCATTTTTGATTGGGCAGATTATAGGAATGGCAGATAGAAGAAGAGCGTTCCTCATTGTATATCTATTACTTCTGATATCAGCCAATGCGATATATCAGATTCACAAAGGCGAGTTTTTGCATTTTCTTGTTATCGCTGTACCTATCATGGTTGTCATTATCACTTATGCTGCAACATTTTTTGCGCAAGTTGATGAAAAAATAAAAGCGCAGCTGACTCTTGAAAGGCTGGAGCTTGCTCATCAACAAGTAGAACAGCTGACGTTGCAAAACGAAAGGCAGCGTATGGCTCGGGATTTACATGACACCCTTGCACAAGGATTGGTTAGTTTAAATATGCAGTTGGATGCTATTAATGTTCATATATCGAAAGGTAACACAGATAGGGCAAAAGAAATCATTCAACAATCTATGAATAGAGTGAAAAGCACATTAGCTGATGCACGTTCAGCTATTGACAATCTTCGCAGCAAATCAGAAGAAATCGGTTCTTTAAAAGAAAGAATTACCTTACAAATGGATCATTTTAAAGATGCAACAGGTCTGTCTTGTTTTTTAGACTACAGATTAACTCAATTGCCTGATGTTCGTACTGCTGAAAATTGTTATTACATCATAGGAGAATGTCTTACAAATGCAGCAAAACATGCTGAAGCAGAATCCATATGGGTATCAGTTTGGGATGAGAAAGGAAACATCCATTTAACCGTCAGAGACAATGGAAAAGGATTTGATGTTGAAAGAGGCAGGAAAAAGAGAGGTCATTATGGACTTCTTGGTATACAAGAACGCGTCAGAGCAATGAAAGGCCAATTCGATATAAAGAGTACAAAAACAATAGGCACACAAATCGAGATAATCTTGTCAAATCAGGGAGAGATTGAAGATGAATAAGGTTTTAATCGTTGATGATCATCTGGTTGTGAGAGAAGGTCTCAAGCTGTTAATTGAGACGAATGATAATTACACAATAATCGGAGAGGCGGAAAATGGAAAAAGGGCGGTCCATCTTACAGATGAATTAAAGCCAGATATCATTCTTATGGATTTATACATGCCAAAAATGAGTGGGTTAGAAGCGATTAAACAGATAAAAGAAAAACACAACATACCCATTATTATTTTGACTACTTATAATGAAGATCACTTGATGATTGAGGGAATTGAATTAGGGGCGAAAGGATATCTGTTGAAGGATACGAGCTCAGAAACCCTATTTCATACAATGGATGCAGCAGTAAGAGGAGAAGTGCTGCTGCAGCCTGATATTCTTAAACGTTTTCAAGAAATTCAATTTGAAAGAATGAAGAAACCAAGCAGCGATACTCAGTTAACGGAAAAGGAAATAGTTGTTCTAAAGGCGATTGCAAAAGGTCTCAAAAGCAAAGCGATAGCCTTTGATTTAGGAATCTCAGAGAGAACTGTGAAGTCAAGACTAACGTCCATTTATAATAAATTGGGAGCGGATTCTAGAACGGAAGCAGTTACAATTGCCATGCAGAGAGGTATTTTAACTTTAGATTTATAACACAGTTATTTAAAAGTTGCCCAAACGTACATGCCCGCATGTACGTTTTTTTCATTTCCTTATGAACTACAATTAGGGGGAATGTTATCAAGCAATGTGTTGAAAGGAGATTATGATGTCAAGAATGTTATATAAATTAGGCGGGTGGGTCGCTCGCCACCGCGTTAAAGTACTATGTGCGTGGATCGTTGTGTTGATTGCAACGATAGGGGCAGCCGGCATATTAAAACCTAGTTTTTCTGAGGATATGTCAATACCTGACACGCCTTCGGAAAAAGCAATGAAGGTGATCAATAAAGAATTTCCTCATGGTCCTGATAAAGGGAGCATACGGGTCATATTCGGTGCTAACGATGGGGAGAAACTTACTGCAAAATCAGCAAAAAAAGCAATAGAGAATACATTAAAGGAAATGAATAAAGACGATTCCATTGATTCGATTGCAAGCCCTTTTCATGCAGGAACGATCGCAAAAGATGGGACAGTGGCTTATGCTGATATCAAATACAAATCATCAGCAGATGATATAAAAGATTACTCTATAAAACATGTGAAAGATAGTTTGTCCATTGCTGATGATGAAGGATTACAAACGGAGTTAAGTGGAGATATACCAGGAGCCGAGATGGAGATAGGCGGTGTATCAGAGATAGTCGGTATTGTCTTGGCTTTTGTTGTTCTAGCTATTACATTTGGCTCATTATTAATAGCGGGCTTACCGATTTTAACAGCACTTATAGGTTTAGGTGTAAGCATTGGGCTGACTTTGATTGGAACACAAGTGTTTGATATTGCCTCCGTCAGTCTTTCATTAGCCGGAATGATTGGCCTTGCAGTTGGTATTGATTATGCTTTGTTTATTTTTTCGAAACACCGCCAGTTTTTAGGAGAAGGTATACAAAAAAATGAATCAATTGCGAGAGCTACGGGAACAGCTGGGAGTGCTGTCGTTTTTGCCGGACTTACAGTTATTGTCGCACTTTGCGGATTGACTGTCGTTAATATTCCTTTTATGTCTGCAATGGGGCTAACAGCAGGGCTCAGTGTGTTCATGGCTGTTTTAGCGTCAATTACATTAGTGCCTGCCGTCTTATCAATAGCAGGGAAACGCATGATTCCGAAAGCAAACAAGAAAAAAGAAATACAAAGCGCTGAAACAAATTTCTGGGGACGCTTTGTCACAAAGAACCCTATTCTTTTAAGTGTATTTAGTATTCTCATTTTGCTAGTCATTAGTATCCCATCTATGCATTTGGAGCTAGGTTTACCTGATGCAGGAATGAAAGCTAAGGATAATCCCGAGCGCCAAGCTTATGACTTGCTTGCCGAAGGGTTTGGAGAAGGATTTAATGGCAAATTAACGATAGTGGCGGATGCCACAAGTGGTACAGAAAATAAGACTGAAGCATTCGCAGATGCAGTAAAAGAAATTAAGGATTTAGACCATGTAGCAAGTGTTACTCCTGCAATGCCTAATGCAAAAGGCAATTTTGCTATTATTACGGTTGTTCCTACAACAGGTCCAAACGATAAAGCTACTAAGGATTTGGTACAAGATGTGCGCAGCTTAGCAGATCAAAACGGGGTAGATTTGCTCGTAACTGGATCCACGGCAGTGAATATAGATATTTCAGATCGCCTTAATGATGCAATACCAGTATTTGCTGTACTCATTGTTGGTTTTGCGTTTATATTGCTGACAATCGTATTCCGTTCGCTGCTAGTACCTCTTGTTGCTGTAGCAGGTTTCATATTAACAATGACAGCAACTCTTGGGATTTGTGTATTTGTGTTACAGGATGGAAACTTAATTGACTTGTTCAATATACCTGAAAAAGGGCCGATACTCGCGTTTTTGCCAATTTTAACGATTGGTATTCTTTTTGGCTTAGCGATGGATTATCAAGTATTCCTTGTAAGCAGAATGCGTGAAGAATATGTAAAAACAAAGAATCCAGTACAAGCGATTCAAGCTGGATTAAAACACAGTGGACCTGTTGTCACCGCAGCCGGACTAATCATGATATTCGTCTTTGCAGGGTTTATCTTTGCTGGTGAAGCTTCTATCAAAGCAAATGGCTTAGCTCTTTCCTTTGGTGTATTATTTGACGCATTTATTGTAAGAATGACACTCATTCCAAGTATTATGAAGTTGATGGGGAATGCAGCTTGGTATTTACCAAAGTGGTTAGACAAAATTATTCCGAATGTAGATATAGAGGGTCATCAACTAACAAAGGAGATACAGCCCGAGATAGAGAATGAACAAAAACACCGAATCAGTATGTAGCAATATAGGCTCGCTCTAATAACATGTAAGGATGTAACTCCTCTTTTTTTAAAGGGAATACAACTAATGGCAAAGTATTAAAGGTTAAATTTTATGGGCAATAAACAACAAAAGAAGAATATATAGAACGAGAGAAATAAAATTTATTTAAGAGTGGACTGAAAGGTCTACTCTTTTTTCATTCCGTCATCTGAATGAAGAAATGGTTATTCTAATAGACATGGCACCAAGTGCATGGAGGTTACATAACTGATTTGAGTAGAAATAAGAAGAAGTGATATTCGTTAAAATTCAGGTAATAGTACACCTAGCCCATTTTAAAGTTTTTGCCCTTGGTCTTAAAAAATATATAAAACACAGGATGAATTCTAAATTCTTTACCGATCGTTCTTAAATTTGATATACTTAAAACATGTTAGGTCTAACTGTTTTTCTTCTCAAATGAGAATGATCGTTCTTTAATTATTAAAGAATAGGGAGAGATGAATGATATAAAGTTATGGTGCCCTAGTGCATCAATGATTCTCAGTACTTTATCAGTGTTAATAGATGATACGTTATAAGGTGGGATTACATGGCTAGAAATAAAGAATTTGATGAAAAATTAGCATTAATAAAAGCGATGGAGCTTTTCTGGGAACAGGGTTATGAAAAAACATCCATGCAAGATTTGGTGGACCATATGGGGGTTCACCGCAGAAGTATCTATGATACTTTTGGTGACAAACATACTTTATTTATGAGAGCTTTAAGTCACTTTGTAGAAGTAATGGAAATGAGAATGAAGAATGAGGTGAAAGCTGATTTAACAGTTAAGCAGACTATAAGAAAAATATTTGAAATGGTTATTGATCCAGAAGAAAATCTGCCAAAAGGATGTTTAGCTGTTAATACAGCAGTTGAATTATCCTTGCTAGATGAAGAAGTAGCTAAGAAAATTAAAGAGATTTTTATAAATACGGAAGCCTTATTATTTGATCTGCTAAAACATGGTCAAGAAAAAGGAGAAATTCCTAAACACTATAACATCAAAGGGCTTTCTCAATTCATTCATAATTCACTCGTAGGGGTACGAGTATTAGCAAAAACGACAAATGATAAGGAAAAATTTGAAGCCATTATCGATTTGACTTTGTCAACGCTAGACTGAGATATATTTTGTGATATGGAGAATTAATAAAAAAATATGTTTTTGAGGAGAGAATCATATGAAGTACACAGTTATTACAGGAGCAAGCTCAGGCATAGGATATGAGACAGCATTAGCGTTTGCTGCTCGCGGCAAAAACTTAATTATTGTAGCTAGAAGATTAGATAAATTAGAAGAGCTTAAATCAACAATTCACAATATTAATCCTGATTTGGATGTTATTATTCGTACAAGTGACTTATCTGTCACAGATCAGGCATATACACTGTATGACAATTTAAAGGAATATCAAATTGAGACTTGGATTAATAATGCCGGGCTTGGTGAATCCTCTTCTGTCACAGATCAGAATTTAGATAAAGTGGAAACCATGTTGCGTGTCAACGTAGAATCCTTAACGATACTTTCAACACTATTTGCACGTGATTATTCTGATGTAGAAGGAACCCAGTTAATTAACGTATCATCAGCACTCGGGTATGCAATTGCTGTTGGCAGTATTACGTATTCTGCATCTAAATACTTTGTTAGTGCATTTACAGAAGGGCTTGCAAAAGAACTGGAACGCAAAGGTGCAAAAATGAAGGTGAAAGTTTTAGCACCAGCAATCACGGAAACAGAATTCATGAAAAATGCATCTGATACGAAAGAATTTGATTACAAAAAAAATATCCCGATGTACCACACAGTTGAGCAAGTGGCGAGTTTTATGATGGAGCTTTATGATCGTAATCAAGCAGTAGGTATTGTAGACGAAAACTATGAATTTAAATTAAGAGATCAAATCTATCCGATTCTAGAGATGTAATATTTAACCTATAACGATACTCTATATCACTGCCACCTGGAGGATTAGAAACATTTATTTACAGAAGCGGTTCTAAAAAATTTAATCATTTAAGAATGATCGTTCTAAAAATGACTAATGTTAATGACTAAATAGGAAATGTAGTGAACTCTTTATGGTTTAGGTGGCGGGTAAAAATAGGAATAAGATTCCCCTCCGCCTAAATGATTATACAAAAAGGTAAAAACCCAATATATGTAACATGATAGAGGATGCTGATAAAAAATGAAAACACTCATGAAAGCAGCTCAGATCACCAAGTATTCAAAAAATATTCATGCCAAAGTCAATGACATTCCAATTCCAGAAATCGGTGAAAATGAAGTCTTGGTAAAGGTCAAAGCTGCGGCGGTCAATCCACTGGAAATGTTAATTATTACAGGCAGCGTGAAACTGATTCAAGATTATGAATTCCCATTAACGCTTGGTAATGAATTGACAGGAGTTATCGAAAAAGTCGGAAAAAACGTGAAAGAATTTCACGTAGGAGATGCCATCTATACACGTCTCCCGCTCAAAAAAATTGGTGCTTTTGCGGAATATGCCGCAATTGACGCTGCTGCAATTGCACCCATGGCAAAAAATTTGTCTTACGTGGAAGCCGCTGCTGCACCACTGGCTGGACTCACAGCGTATCAAGGTCTGCATGAAGAACTTGAGGCACAGTCAGGTAAATCTGTTTTCATTCCAGGTGGATCAGGCAGCTTTGGCCAAATGGCTGTACCAATCGCAAAGGCAATGGGCCTAAATGTCATTGTAAGTGGCAGTTCAGAAGCGCGTGAACGCACTTTGGAAATGGGTGCAGACCAATATTTGGATTATACAATAGAAAACTATGTTGACTTGTTGTCGAATGTGGATTACGTAATGGATACACTTGGACCTAAAGAATTTGACAGTGAATTGAGTATTATCAAACCGGGCGGAAGATTGCTCTCTCTCCGTACAGGACCAAATAAACGTTTCGGAAAAGACCGAAATTTCTCATCGTGGAAACAAATTCTATTTTCCCTTGCTGGTGCAAAGTATGATCGCAAAGCCAAGAAACAAAACGTGGAATACCATTTTATTTTCGTTCGTTCTGACGGCGCACAACTTAAAGAGATTACCAAAATCATTGAAGAAAACAACATTGTCCCAGCAATTCATCCAACACGATTTACCATAGAAAACGTAAACGAAGCGCTAAAACTAGTCGCAAATGGACGACCAAAAGGGAAAGTGATTATTGAATTTTAAGGGGAATATGAAGAAAGCAGTCAAAAAGTTGAGATCATTTATGTGAAGGATTTTGAAACAAACCGCGAGTTCTGCTGATTAAGAAATGGAAAAGATAAAAAGCCAGGTCAGATCATAGAAAAGCTTCAGCAAGCCGGAGTCTGTATCAGTAATGATAAAACATGGAGAACTAGCCATTTCATTGTTTCTTATAAAAAATATTGGAGTGAAGTTGAGACAGGTGCTTACTCTAACAGACATATCACCAATGACACGTTATGACACGTAACCGCTACTGAGAAATTTAACATAACAAAAACAGCAGACTTCTTCAGGAATCTGCTGTTTTGATTACATTATCAAATTATTCGATAGAGTGATAGATAAGATCGAAATTACAACACTGAGAAAATTTAAAACTATCCCAGACAAACAACTATTAGTAAAAGACAAATCAAAACCTTAAATGTTTATATTACATCTAACGTTTCCTTACTATTCTTGAGATAAATAATTGAAATCCGTTTCTTTACATTCATGAAGTTTTTTGTAAATTTTTAAAGTGGACAATAACTCTTGAACATATTCACGAATAGCTAGCATATCAAATGGGAAATCGAAATCAAATTCCTCTGTAACAGTTAAAGTGTCCATTACATATGAACAATTATGGTTCATACCCAATAGATCATCATTAAAACTAAGCACATCTTGATATGATGAATCAGGTAGCTCAAAGTGAGAAATCAAATAAACATTAATATTGTTACCTTCTTCAGAATCTGGCAATCTTTCATCAACGTATAATAAAAAAGCACATCTCTCATCATTGTTTAATTCAACTTGAAAGAATTCAAAATCTCTTAATCTCAATAAACGTTTAAATCTCGTATTTACAGTTCTCATTTTCAATTTCTCCGTTTTTTATTTTAAGCTGTTACTAACGATTTCCATTGAAGCATAGAAGGGGTATAATACGCAATTTCCCATTAAAAGCTTTATTTTGAGTCATGTTTCCGAACGAAAGGTCTTTCCTATTTCTTTTCCTAAACCAAAGTAATGTCTGAAATTATAAATAAGCGGGCTCCATTTTGAAGGGTCAATGTGGTTGTCGTTTAATATAATCTTTTCCTCGGCATGGAAATGTAAAGCTTGTGTTTCAACAATCGCAAATGATGGTGCGTAATCTGGTATCCGTAAATGTTTCACTTCTGCTTCTATTTGGATAGGGCATTCTTTAATTCGTGTGGGTGCTACTGACAATGATGGTAAAGGTGTTAACCCTGCCGCTTCGTATTTCTCTTTTTTGTACGTAAACCCGAGCTGTTTCTTCAAAGGCGGGATATTCTTTTTTCCGCTAAAAGATGAAATTCTTTCAACGTTTTTCCATAAATCCGGGTTGGGCAAGTTAATGACACATTCTTTGTGACTACTTAAATTTTCAATCGCTTTTCCTCCTAAGCCTACTCCTAGAACAATATAGTTTCCAAGCGCCCATGAGGAAGACATCGGACTGATATTGGTGGTTCCATCTTCATTCAAAGTGGAAAGAAGGAATGTTGACGTGCCATAGTACATAATGTTTGGTTTGATTTCTTTAAAATGAAGAGTGTCTTGTTTTTCACTGTTCAACGATTATGCCTCCTAATCATTATTTATTCATATTGTAAAGGTTTAACATTTCAACTATCATCGAAATATGAATGTAAGGAGGAGAATGATGAATCCTAATATTGCAAAGGTTGCTTCGTTACTTTCTGACCCCACGCGTTCTTCTATTCTTTTGAGCCTTATGGATGGAAGAATACACCCTGCGGGAGAACTTGCATATTTCGCTAAAATCAAGCCTCAAACTGCCAGCTTCCACCTGCATAAATTACTTGAAGCACAGCTCATCAGTGTAGAGAAGCATGGAAGACATCGGTATTATAAATTGGCAAACGCCGATGCTGCAAAAGTGATAGAACAATTGCTTAGTATTTCGCCTGATTCAAAAGTGAAGTCTTTCAATGATTCAAAAGAAAAAAGTGATTTACACTTTGCCCGTACCTGTTATGATCATCTGGCTGGTTATATCGGCGTGCAAGTGACACAATCATTAGTCGAGCAGGGCTTCTTACGAAAAGCGGATTTACACTTTGAGGTGACTTCAGAAGGCTCTTTGTTTTTAAAGGATTTTGGAGTCGACGAAGAAAAACAAAGACATAAGAGGAGAGCTTTTGCGCTTTGCTGTTTAGATTGGAGCGAGAGGCAGCATCATTTAGCGGGAGCTTTGGGCCATGCATTATTAGACAGGATGCTAGAACAGCAATGGATTGTGCGTATGCCTAAAACTAGAGCTATTAAGGTTACACAAAGCGGAAAAGCTGCATTTGAGAAATACTTTAAGTTGAGTATCTAAGATTTGAATAGAAAATGTCACCGTTGAAGGGAAGAAAAGTACTTTACGAACTTATGGACATGAGCAACCCACTTATTTTTTTGCAGACAAATAAAAAGCAGGGTTTGAAACGGCTTTTCCCATGCAAATCAATTTTACATATGTCTACTAGATATGTTCCCTCTCTACATACTCTGATATTTCGACGAGGTTCTGATCGGGATCTCGAATATAAACAGAGATAATCGGGCCAAGTGCACCGGTTCTTTTTACAGGCCCTTCCTCTACATTGACATTCATTTTCGTAATATGTTCTACTACTTTATTGATAGGTTCATCAGCGATAAAACACAAATCCGCAGATCCCGGTAATGGGTGCTGTGCATTAGGTTCGTATTCATGACCGGCCTCATGCAAGTTTATTTTTTGATTGCCAAAACGCAATGCTTTTCTGCCTGAACCAAACGTTTCTTCCTGCATTCCCAAAACAGATGTGTAGAAGTGGATGGTCTCCTGAAGGCTTTTGACCGTTATTACCAAATGATCAAGTCGTTTTATCATTCACGATCCCTCCTGCAACGTATACATTTCAATAAATCTATTATTAATCCTGCATAGCTGCTTCCGTATGAGATGAGATCAACTAAAGAAAGATACTTACCGCAGAATAAATAAGCAGCAAACACATGATGACTCGAAATGCCTTATCGTGTTTTTCAAAAAGCTTTTTAAAAACAGAGCCGAATCCTGACCATAGCAGCAGGGCGAACCAGCCCAGAAAAATGGCCAATGAGAGATAAAAAATAATTGATGTCATTGAATGCTGAAAGGGCAGTATAAAAGCACTCATCAATGTTAAGAAGAACAAAACGCTTTTGATATTGATGATCTGCAAGATGAAACCGGATAAAAAAGAAGAGAGTGTATCTCCGGAATCCTTCTTTGAGCCTTTGGCGAAACCGATCTGCCACGCCAAGTAGAGCAGGTAGACCGCGCCAGCTATTTTGAAATAGGGCTCAACAAGAGGAATCCAATTGTATAAACCGATTGTAAATATACCGCTGAGAATCCCCAGTGCTGCAAAACCCGATAAGATGCCGCTATTGAAACGCCACGAACCGATAAAGCCAAACCTTCGCGCTTCGTTCATCATTAGGATGTTACTTGGGCCGGGCGTAATGGATGTCAAAATCACATACGAAAGAAAAGCTATGATACTCATTGAATCACCTTCATTTGCTAAGTCATATTGGACAGTTTTTATTGTATGATAGTGATATCTATAAATAAAATTGAAATATAAAAAAGCATTATCATTTTATTCGATAGAAGGAGAAATCGTATGGAGATCAGACATCTTGTCACGTTCCAGGCCATTGTAGAAATGGGAAGTTACACGGGTGCTGCTGCTAAGCTGGGTTATACGCAATCCACGATCACCACTCATATCCAAGCGCTTGAGCAGGAGATCGGTGGCGCTTTATTTTCGTATGAAAAAAGAAATCTAAAGCTGACTCATCTAGGCAGAGAGTTAATCCCTTTGGCAGAAGATTTACTTTCTGCCCACGACCAAATCAAGAATATGAAAAGTGTGCATGAAATCAAAGGAGTATTAAAGGTAGCCGCACCTGAGTCTTTAACCATTTCCAGACTAGGGCCGATCATAAGGGAATTTTCCCTGACATATCCTCATGTGAAGATTATATTAAGCAATGGGACATGCGGGGAAAACCAGGTAGATTTATTGAGCGGACGGGTCGATATCGCGTTAATGGTCTATCCGGAAATTAATATTGAAAAATGCATTCATCACACGTTAACCGAGGAGAAGATTGTCCTTGTGGGCAGTCATGACGGACCGGATCATTTTGATGACTATAAACAAGAAAATAGTAGCCATTTCTTTATCACAAATGAAGAGGGTTGCAGTTATCGGACCATGTTTGAAACATATCTAGTGAAGCATGACATGCGCAGCTTTCAAACAATGGAGCTGTGGAGTATCGAGGCGATTAAACAAACGGTCATGAGCGGACTTGGATTTTCTGTACTGCCTTATGTGACAGTGAAAGAAGAAGTGGAGGCGGGTAAGCTGAAAATCCTTCATCATGCTGAAAGCTTTGAGCCGCTTTACTCTCATATGCTAATCAAAAAGAAAAAATGGCAGCTGCCCGCCGCAGTGGCGTTTGCGAAGCTTGTTTTACATTCGATTCGTGAGGCGGAGTGCTGAAAATCAATGAGAAAAAGGAGTGAGTGTTACGCTCACTCCTTTTTTATTTAAACGGCAGCTGCGAGCTTTGGTTTTACAAATTTCATAAAAATCCCTCTGACTAATGGACCCATAATCAGCAATTGCAAGGGGTAAGCTAAAATAAAGTTTTTCAGAACGATCATAAGGTAAGCGCTGAATAGGCTGTTCTCGTTAAGTCCATTCGATAAAGCCGCCGTGATTAATCCGAAAACAGACATACAAAGTACCATACCAACCACCATACAAGTCGACATGGCAAGGACGACATATAATTTCTTAGACTTGTCGAACGGCATTTTGAATGTCATTTTTCTTGCGAGCGGTCCGACTAACAGTAAATCTAACAGTAACGCTACAATAAATCCTATGATCATCTCAAAAGCTGTAACCCATGAAAAATCATGTATGGCTCCGTTGATCACTGCATTGTAAATCGACATGACGCAGACCATCCCAAAGCACATCATCACGCCAAAGATAAGGCCTTCTTTTTTAGTTGCTGGCATACAATCAATCCTTCTCTCCATAATCGGTGATTAGTATACCAATGAATCACATATGCTCATAAGTGACGATTTTGTGAACAATTTATTGTCCGGAAACGTCTCCTTTTGTCATCAGCACATGCGGAATGCCATCCAATATAAATTCTTCTGATGCTGTCTGATAGCCGAGCTTTTCATAAAAGCCTGCTGCCTGTGTCTGACCGTAAAGTTTACATGTATAAATATTTTTTTCTTTCACAATACGCTCTAACTCATCGACAATCACTTTTCCCAATCCGAATTTGCGATAGGGCTTCAGAATACAGATTCTTTCCAGTTTGCCCGCGTGATCAACGATACGAACACGCGCTGTGCCAACCGGCTGATGTTCATGGTAAACCAGAATGTGCTGGCAATCCCCATGGAGTGCATCGAACTCATCGAACTCGTCGGAAACTGGACAGCCTTGTTCCTCAACAAATACTGTCTTTCTGATGGCAAACGCTGTATGTAAATCATGTTCTGTTGTTATTCTCTTCACCTTCATGATTGATCCTCCTTTTTATCAGAAAAATGGCTGATGACATACTGTATAAAGGTTTCTGCCACCGGGGATAAAAATCTGCCTTCTATCCAGGCGATTCCTATGACGCGCTGACATTCCGGCCAGCTGACTCGAATTTTTGTGATTTTGCTTTGGTCTAACCCTTTAAGATCGGGCAGAATGGATATGCCAAGACCGGCTGCCACAAAACCTGCTGCGGTGGCTGCTTCTTCCCCCTCAAACATAATGTTCGGTTGTATGTCCGCTTTCTCAAACAATTCATCAACCGTCATGCGCAGCGCATATCCTTTTTTCAATAAAATGAAACATTCATCCGCAACTTCAGTCAGTGAAATGCTTTTGCGATGAGATAACGGATGGTTGTTTGGCACAAATACAAACAGTTCTTCGCTCCATAATTGTATCCATCGGATCAGCTTTTCAGGCTTGATGGAGGCAAGGAGACAGAGATCCAGATCTCCGGATTTTAATCGTTCAAGCAGCCAATACGAATGGTTTTGCTTTAGCTGGAAGGTAATGTCGGGATATTTCTGCTGAAAGCTGCCAATTAAATCGGGAACCAGTGTTGTTCCTAATGTATGTAAAAAACCAAGAGACACTTCGCCTTGGTCAGGCTGCAACAGAGCCTGGATTTCTTCTTTCCCTTCGGTATATTCCTTCATCATGGCATGAACGCGGCTTAAAAATAGTTCTCCGTATTTGTTTAGTTTAATTGAACGTCCTTGCCTGTCGAATAGCGGGACGCCTACATGGTTTTCGAGTCTGGCGATTGAGCGTGAAAGCGCAGGCTGTGTGATCGACAGGCTATGTGCCGCCTTCGTGACGTGCTGCATCCGGGCCAGTGTTTGAAAATATTCAAGTTGTTCCCATTCCAATCGTCATCACCTCGCATATTACATATAAGCATGAAATGGATATTTATTATGCATTATACAACATATATCAACGATGCTAAGATAAATGTATAAACAGACTCGAGGATGTTTGAAATCGGAAGAAATAAAGGATGGATATCTATGGAGTGCAGTATTCAACAAAATGGTGAGGGGCAGATAAAGTCCCGATGACATACATTCAAAAAGGCACACCGGTTTTTCGTAAAATTACGTTTGCTTTCTTTGCCGCAGGTTTTAATACATTTGCCATTCTGTATTGTGTACAGCCGCTCATGGAGGAGTTCACGCGGGAATTTCATGTGACACCTACAACAGCGAGGCTCTCTTTATCTGTTACAACGATGCTCTTAGCTGTCAGCATGCTTGTTTTCGGTTCATTGTCAGAGGTATGGGGACGTAAGCCGATTATGGCTGTATCCATGCTGGCCGCATCCGTTCTCTGTCTGGCGTCGGCCTTCAGCCCGAATTTTCATACGCTGCTCGTATTGAGATCCATTCAAGGGATTGCGCTCGCTGGCCTCCCTTCGATTGCGATGGCTTATCTAGGAGAAGAAATTGAACCTGGAAGCCTAGGGTCGGCGATGGGGCTGTATATCAGCGGAAACGCGATTGGTGCCGTTTTTGGAAGGATTGTTTCAGGGCTTTTGAGTGAGTACTTTACTTGGCATATAGCAATGGGAACAATTGGTTTGATTAGTTTGATAGCGAGTATGATATTTTTTATGAATTTGCCTCAATCGACGCATTTTACGCCGAGAAAACTTGAGATCGGGCAGTTGGGAATGTCTTTAATCAGTCACTTGAAGGACCGGAAACTGTTAAGCTTGTTCCTCATTGGTTTTTTGCTTCTCGGAAGTAATGTTGCATTGTTCAACTACATTGCGTATGTGCTGTTAGCGCCGCCGTATTCCTTTAACAAAGCAATTGTCAGCTGGATATTTATTGTGATGATTGTCGGGATTTTCAGCTCGTCTTTTATTGGAAGAATGGTCGATCAATACGGTTATCATAAAATACTGATGATGAATATTTTTATCGTTACCGCAGGTGCATTATTAACGTTAAACGGCGTATTAGCTGTAAAAATTTTGGGGATTGCCCTTTTCACCTTCGGATTCTTTGGAGGGCATTCAGTCGCCAGCAGCTGGGTTGGACGGAGGGCCCTGCACAACAAAGCACAGGCCTCATCGCTGTATTTGTTCTTTTATTACGCAGGTTCAAGTATCTGCGGAACAGTCGGCGGCGTGTTTTGGTCTGGTTTTCATTGGCTGGGTGTCGTCGGTATGATCACGTTCATGCTGCTGTTTGCTTTCGTGCTGTCGGTATTTCTGGCAAGGAGTGAAAAGGTGTCGGGCAGCACGCTATGACTGATTTTAAATGTCCTGAGATGCAGGCAGTAAATTGAAATGATGGTAGCAGAAAAAGGACCTCTGGCGGGTCCTTTTTTTATTGGCTGTTATCCCAATGGGCCGGGATCTTTAAAGTCGGCGGAAGCTTTGTGCGGGGGTTGCCTTTTGCAGCGTTCACTTGTGCCTGCGTAAGAAAAATGTTTCCTGTCAGATCAGCGCCGATGAAATCTGTCATTCTCAAATCAGAATGTCTCAGGTCGGCAGCTATGAGCAGTGCTCCTATGAAGTTTGCAGGCCAAAACAATGTAGGCAAACCGCCTTATATCATGCTGTCTATTGTCATGTAATGTGAATTCCACAGACAATATCGTTCACCCCTTCACTCGGGAACTTTGTAAAATATAAGGTTTGTTCGTGCTATTCGATTATATAGGAAATGGGTATATTTTTCATTTTTTTCGGTATTAACCGCTCAAAAATGTATAATATATCCAACCGTGATGATGGGGAGGGAACCTTTTGGAACAGCAAATAAAAGAGATCATTGCTGCTTGTGATAAGGCAATCCGGAACGAAGATTTTGATACGCTGATGAATTACTATACAGAGGATGCCATTTTAGTTGTGAAGCCTGGCATGATCGCACGCGGTAAAGAAGAAATCAAAAAAGCGTTTATTGCGATCGCAAATTATTTCAATCATCATCTTGTTCCGACGCAAGGGGAAATGGTCATTTTGGAAGCAGGCGACACTGCTCTGGTCCTTTCTCAAACGCTGCTTGATTCGGATAAAAAGGATTCCGAGTATGCGATGGAAAGAAGGGCGACCTATGTGTTTAAGAAGAATATGCAAGGCGAGTGGCTTTGTGCAATTGATAATTCATATGGTACGGATTTAATGTAGTTTATAGTGCTTAGACATTCTGAAACAAGACGGGTTGCATGTGATCTGCTGTGTCCTTTTCCTGCATATAATGATTCATGAAGGTGAATAGGAAAGGGTGAATTCAATTGAATCCATACAACAGCAGAATGGCACCTTATTGGGTTTATCATGGCGGAGAATCAACGCTTTACCAGTATCCATATGGATATAGGCAGCCCGTTTTCTCGCGCGCTATTATTACTTCAGCGCGGGGTGATATGACGGGAGATGGAGTCGCTGATGAAGTCTTCCTTACTGGCAATCAAACGTCAGGCAGTCCGCTATGGAGAAATATCACTTTGGTGATACGTGACGGCAAAACACATCAGGAACGGCAAATCCAGCTTCATAACAATATCGGATACAACCCATCACTATTTCTGGCTGATGTGACAGGCAATAAAACGGAAGATGTGGCTGTTGTAATTGATACCGGGGGAAGCGGAGGCTCTATATATGCGTATGTGTTTGCCTATATGAACCGGCAGTTCAGGCAGATTTTCAATTCTGATTCGTTTAATGATGAATTCAAGTACAGTGTGAGTTATCAAAATCAATATAAAGCGAGCGTGATCAGTCAACGCCAGCATGACCAATATATACTGGATCTTACTTACAAAGGCAAAGACTATTTGGATGAAATTTATACGAATCAGGGTGTTTTAAAAGCGCCGATAGAAGGCTGGGTGAATCCTTTGTCCGGCTTGTATCCGGTTGATTTCAACAGAGACGGCGTATACGAACTGCTGGCGTATCAGCGGATCGCCGGAAGGTATAACGCCGACTCGTTGGGATATGTTCAAACCGTATTGAAGTGGAACGGCCGGAATTTTGATGTTGACCGGCAGAATGTATCGATTGTAGGCGGTGCCGCAACTTGAGCAGAGAGAATGCGTTAGTGGCAAAGACTCACGCTATAGGTGTTCTGCAACGACGGTCAGATAATAAGATAAACCGGTTTGCTGCTCTTCTAACATTTCTCGATGAAAATCATCCTGCATAAAAAATTGCGTTTGTTTTACGTAATCTTCTTTGCTTGCCGGATGTCCGTTTTGATTCAGAAACGTAATATGATTCATGACATGCTCTTGTACGGGGGGGTCATGATACGTCACACGGCTTCTTAATATATCAGGCTGGCGGCTCTTTTTTTATGATCAAAGAAAAGAGTGCTTGCACACAAGCACTCTTTACTCCAACTTAATTCTTTTCACATCCCCTAGCACAAACACGTAGAAAATCAGTCCGAGCAGCAATACAAAACCGGCAACCAGAAAGCTGAGCGTAAAGGAACCTGTCACATCAAACAAATATCCCGTGAGTGAAGCGGCAATTATGCCCCCGAATAGATTATTTGCCAGGTTTACCATGGAACTCAGCATGGAAACGGAGCCAATCGGGGCGAGTTCTGCGGAGATGGACCAGCCGACCGGAGCCGTTGCAGAAACGCCGGCGAGGCCGATTGAAATGCAGATAATCGCAACGGTGATATTATTCGTCAGAATGGAGCCTAGAAAGAAAAAGCCGAAGCTCATCCCCACAATAATTATGGTTCGATACACCTTGGTGTTGGAATAGCCTTTCTTAATAAGATAATCGACGAGCCAGCCGCCGACCACAATGCCGGAAATGGTAGAGATCAGCCACGGCACGGCGGTGAATAAGCCGGATGACATGAGATCCATTCCGTATGTATGCTTAAAGAAAGTCGGAAGCCATGTAAGCAGCAGGTTGAATGTATAGCCGTACCCCGTAAATCCGATCATTAAGCCCCATACTTTACGATTGGAAAACAGCGCTTTTAAAAGCGGAACTGTTTTATAGGGGATTTGTTCTGTTGTGATTGTATTGTGTTTCTGAATATAGTTTAATTCGCTTTTGGAAATGCGTTTGTGCCGTTCGGGCTGCTCATAGTACTGCCAGAAAAAGATGGTAAACAGCACATTGATGCATCCGATTGTTAAAAAGGCGACACGCCAGTCAAATGTTGTGACGAGAAAGGCGACCAGCGGTGCACCGATCACGTTTGAAAATTTGGCGGCTGAATCAAACAGTGAGTTCGCCAGACCCCGTTCGCTTGGAGGAAACCATAGAGCGGTTGCTTTGGAAGCGGCGGGGAATGCCGATGCGCTCGTCAGCCCAATGAGAAATCGGAACACATATAAGAGCAGTTTTCCTTGTAAAAAAGCGAGAATGATCGTTAAAAAACTCCAAACCGTCATTCCGATTCTAGTGACCCAGGCCACGCCAAACCTGTCCAATAAACTTCCGACGGGCAGCTGCATCAGTGTATACGAATAGGTGTAAATCGAAAACACAATGCCGAGTTCAGTTGCTGTGAGGTGAAACGAATCTTGTATCGCCGGGGCAGCTACAGAAATGGCCACTCGATCAAAATAATTAAGAATGATAATGCCGCTCAGTAACGAAGATATGTACCACCTGGTATGCCCGGGCCGTTTCACGCGCTCTTGACTCATGATGAAAACCTCCTCTGTTATAGCATGATCTCCGGATGTAAATACCATTCAAATTTTAAATACCACACCTATCTTTTATGTAAACGAACAGCAGGAATTTGACTGGAAAAGCCTATTGCTTTAGAATGAAAATAATAAAAATGAACACTCCAAAGGGGAGTAGCTTTCACAGTAAAGTCGTCATTACGGGACTAGGTGTCCTCGGCTTTGCTGGCAATTTGATTGTTAGCGAGACCTTTGCCAAATCTGATTTGGTGAAGGTCTTTTTGTTTCTGAACTTCACCAAATCGGTGGAGTTTTTTCATTTTTATCAAAAAAGGGAGAGGAGACTCACTATGTCTAAGCTGAAGAAATGGCTGAAACGTGAATTGGTGAAGAAGGGGCTGCCATTAGCGAAAGAGAAATTGATTCCGATCTTGAAAGAAAAAATGAAGAAGAAACGATAAGGGGGCAACAATGAAGAAAATGGTTCTGACGGTTTTGGCCGGTGTGGGTCTTTTGGGGGCAGGCGGATGCGGAATACTGGATCAGGTGAATGACGGGCTGGATTATACAAATGAAGCGTCAGCTTATGTGGAAAAGGTGAAGACGTTTGCAGAGGAAGCGCCTGCATTGGCTGAGGAAGCTGTAAATGACACTGAGGCGAAAGAAAAACTAGAGACACAGCTTGAGTCTATTCAAAAGGCAGCGGCTGATTTTAATGAATTAACACCGCCTGATGCCGCAGCGGAGCTTCACAGCACCCTACAGGAGCATAACGACACATTGCAAAAAAGTGCGGAAGATGTCTTGCAGCAGGTGGAAGAAGGAAAGGTATCGCTTGAGGAATTGGAGCAATCCGAATTGGTCCAAAATGCTAAGCAAATTACTGATGTGATGGGGCAAATTGAAAAGCTTGGCGAATAAGAAAAAGCATCCCGGGAGCGGGATGCTTTTTCTTATTCTGCAATCGCGTCTGTTAACACAGGAACGACTTGTTTTTTACGAGAAACAACGCCTTTAAGAAGGGCTGTTTTGTTTTCTAATGTGACGTTGAACGCTTTTTCCACTTTGTCCGCTTCGTTACCGATTGCAAGTGCAAGTGAATCGTTTTCTAAAATGTCTGTGATGACAAGAAGGAACAGATCAAGGTTCTTCTCAGCCACAACTTTAGAAATCACTGCTTCTAACTCAGCTTGGCGTTTTCTCACATCTTCGATATCCACTGTGTTGACTTGTGCGATTTCGACTTTTTTGCTGCCGAGTGTGAATTCTTTTGCATCAAGAGAAATCAGCTCTTCAACTGTTTTTTTGCTTAAGTCAGCGCCTGCTTTCAGCATATTTAAGCCGTATTCTTCAGCATCTACGCCAGCAATTTCCGCAAGTTCTTTTGCTGCCGCTACGTCTTGGTCGGTGCAAGTTGGAGATTTGAATAACAGAGAGTCAGAAATGATAGCAGACAGCATAAGGCCGGCAATTTCTTTCTCGATTGCTACGTTATTTTCTTTGTACATTTTGTTTAAGATTGTAGCTGTACAGCCGACAGGCTCAGCACGATAGTAAAGCGGCTCAGCTGTTTCGAAGTTTGCAATTCTGTGGTGGTCGATGACTTCAAGAACCTGAACGTCTTCAATATCCTTGATGCTTTGCTGGCGTTCGTTGTGGTCAACAAGGATAACGCCGTTCACTTCGTTTGCAGCTGTTTCTACAAGACGAGGGCTTTCTTGTTTGAAGTAATCAAGCGCGTATTGTGTTTCACCGTTGACTTGTCCAAGTCTGACAGGCTCAGCGTTGAAACCGAGTTTATTTTTTAAATCAGCGTAAGCAATAGCAGAGCAAATCGTATCTGTGTCTGGATTTTGGTGTCCGAAAATAAGTATTTTTTCCATGATAACTCCTTATCCTTTTTTAAGTAGTGTAAACATTCTTTTTATAGTTTAACACGTCTTGCTGCGGGTGTAATCATGCAAACCCTTAAAAATTGATGTGAATATAAAGCATTTTTTTTGAGTGAAAGAGGAAAGGTGTGTAAAATGCTGGGTAGGTCAGTTGCAAAATGATCTGTAGTATCAAAAAAGGTACTATTGGAGGGTCGAACATGAGCCGAAAAAATAATATTTATCCGAACAAAGAAGGCTGTCCGGTTGAATTTACACTAGATGTCATTGGCGGAAAGTGGAAAGGAATCCTTTTTTATCACATGATAGATGGCAAGAAACGGTTTAATGAGTTTCGCAAAATCTGCCCGAGTATTACCCAAAGAATGCTGACTCTGCAGCTTCGAGAGCTTGAAGCGGATGGCATTGTTCATCGCGAAGTTTATCACCAGGTGCCACCCAAGGTTGAATATTCTCTGACAGAATTCGGGCGAACGCTTGAGCCGATTGTATTGCAAATGAAAGAATGGGGCGACGCCAACCGAGAAGCACTGGAGGCACGTCGTTCGAACAGTTTATTAAAAGAACAGCAGAAGTAGCAGCAAAGGGAGAGCCTTTGCTGCTTCTTTTATTTCATTGAAATGGCTTTATTGGCGTTTCTGACGTCATTTTTTAACAGTTCAGAAAGGTTGTAAGATGGGTAGTATCCGTGCTGATACATGTATTGATAAACTTGCGCATGCAACTTAATGGCAGCGTTCAGCTGTTTGACAAGTACGGTTCTTAATTGAGGTGTTGCTGTTTCTGTAATTGCGATGGCATAGTTGCGGACAGATGTTTTGGCAAAGCCGAGCAGGTCACCGCTGAAAAATGGGTTATCCGCACGCTCTTCTTCTTCATCATCGCGAGGCATCGGCGCCTGAGGGAAGAATGGGAGAAGCTCTCTTAAATTTTGCTCAACGGCCTGAATGGAAACGCTATAAAGCTGTCTGAGCTGAGGGTCTCTAACTTCTCTAATCATTTTCTTCAGTTTAATGAGCCCGTTTGCCTGAAAAGCAACCAGCTCATGCATCTCTAATGTTTCATGCCAAGCCAACGTTCTGCGTTCATCCATGTAACAAATCTCCTTTATCAATCAGATTCTGTATCAGCATATGCCCAACGTTCAATGTTGTTCATGATGTTTTGAAGTTTTTAAAAAGGGAATCCACCTTATATAGGATACGGGTTGAGAACATCCAAAAAGAGGTGAAACACGATGTGGGACATGATAAAGAACTTTTTCTTGTTTAGCAGCGGCGTTCTGCAAGCAACAACCCTTTTACTTGTAATATTAATATTTGTATATGTCAGAAAAACGAAGAAGAAAAACAAAGAATCTTCTGGTTTTATGGATGATAAAGAATAAGAAGTGATGGGCATTCTTTTAAAGAATGTCTTTTCGTTTGCAATGTTTCACATGAAACATTGGCGTCATTTTACTTGCGATTTGGACTTATGTTAAAATATAAAAGTAATTTTAGAGATGATATGAAAACATTGGTGCAAAACATGTTGCGGCGATGAAAAAAAGAGCAGTCGTTTATGCTGCTCTTTTCTATTCGTATGTTCAGTATGATACGAGGTGACTAAGTGAAACAAACAAGAGCATTAATGGAAGGTGCTATTTTAATCAGTTTGTTTGCGATCATCACACTGTTGGTCGTTTATGTTCCATTGATTGGAACCATTCTGTTATTTGCACTGCCGCTGCCTATGATCCTTTATACGATCAGACACGGATTGAAATTAGGATTATGGATGGGCGCTGTCAGTCTTCCTGTTGTCTTTATTGTCGGGTCCTTTAACGGACTGATTGTAGCTTTTATGTCAGCTTGTGCGGGCATAGCCATGGGGCATTTTTTCAAAAAAAGAGAACCCGGTCATGCTATTATTTCGGGTGCCCTTATTTATATGCTTTGTATCGTGTTCTATTTTGTGATAAGCATTCAGTTTTTGGGTATCAATATCATTGATGAAGCAATGACACAATATCGGCAATCACTCGATATCGTTGAATCCGTTTTGAAACAATCGGGTAATGCTGAAGAGCTTGAGAAACAAATGAAACTGATGGAAGAACAATTGAGTACGGTTCAATATCTTTTTCCAACAGCTATCGTGATGGTAGGAGCCATTTTTTCTTTCCTCAGTTACCTTATCGCTAAGCCGCTCTTAAGGCGATTCTCCCCCGATATTCCTAGTCTAAAGCCTTTTAGAGAGTTGAAGTTTCCGCAAAGTGTTGTAGTACTGTATTTGTTGATTGTCATGCTTTCATTTCTGCCTTTAGAAAAAGGCCAAATGCTGTACTCTATCGCTTTAAATGGGGAGTTTATACTCGGGTTTCTTATTTTTATCCAAGGTTTATCATTTATCTTTTTCTATTGCCATAAGAAAAAATATCCAAAGGCAGTGGCCGTCATTGCAGTCATTCTTGGTCTGCTGCAACCGATTTTTATGGCAGCCATTCGCATTTTAGGCGTTATAGACATGGGCTTTAACATAAGGAATAAGGTGAAGTGAAAATGAGTTTTACTCACATGGTGGGGAGTGATAGAAATGCCAAGCTTTTATGAAAAACCGTTGTTTCGGTATCCCATCTATGCATTGATTGCTTTGTCAATCATTACAATCCTCATCAGCTTTTATTTTAACTGGATCATAGGAACCGTTGAAGTGTTGCTGCTGGCAGTTATACTGTTTTTTATAAAACGCGCGGATTCTCTTATTCGAAAAGAGATTGACGCTTATATTTCTACGTTATCCTACAGGTTGAAAAAAGTCGGGGAAGAGGCATTGATGGAAATGCCGATCGGCATCATGCTTTTTAATGATCAATACTATATAGAATGGGCAAATCCGTTTCTCTCTTCTTGCTTTAATGAAAGTACATTAGTGGGGAGATCACTTTATGATACTTGTGAATCCGTTGTGCCGCTCATCAAACAAGAGGTAGAATCGGAAACGGTTACATTGAATGACCGAAAATTTAAAGTTGTCATCAAACGGGATGAGCGTCTGCTTTATTTCTTCGATGTGACGGAACAGATACAGATTGAAAAGCAATATGAAAATGAAAGAACTGTGCTGGCCTATATTTTCCTTGATAACTACGATGATGTGACGCAAGGATTAGACGACCAGACGAGAAGCACGATGAACAGCCAAGTGACCTCTTTGCTCAACGCTTGGGCGCAGGAGTATGGAATATTCCTAAAAAGGACATCGTCAGAACGTTTCATCGCTGTACTTAATGAAAACATTTTAACCGAACTTGAAAATTCGAAGTTTTCGATTCTGGATGAGGTACGGGAAAAAACCTCATTTGACGGCGTTGCGCTGACCTTAAGCGTCGGTGTCGGAGCTTCGGTCTCATCGCTGAAAGAGCTTGGCGATTTGGCACAATCCAGTCTGGACTTAGCACTGGGCCGCGGCGGAGACCAGGTAGCCATAAAGCTGCCAAACGGAAAAGTGAAGTTTTACGGCGGTAAAACGAACCCGATGGAGAAGCGAACAAGGGTGCGCGCCCGCGTGATTTCTCATGCCTTAAAAGAAATTGTTTCTGAAAGCAACAATGTGATTATCATGGGACACAAATTTCCCGATATGGATTCTATCGGTGCGGCGATCGGGATATTAAAGGTGTCACAGGCAAATAACAAAGATGGATTTATTGTGATTGATCCGAATCAAATCGGTTCAAGTGTGCAGCGCTTAATTGAAGAAATTAAAAAATATGAAGAGCTGTGGTCAAGGTTCATCACGCCTGAAGAAGCAATGGAAATTGCCAATGACGACACGCTGCTTGTCATCGTGGATACACATAAGCCGTCGCTTGTTATAGAAGAACGGCTGGTAAACAAAATTGAGCATATTGTGGTCATCGACCATCACCGTAGAGGCGAAGAATTTATCAAAGACCCGCTGCTCGTCTATATGGAGCCGTACGCTTCATCAACAGCGGAATTGGTGACAGAGCTGCTTGAGTATCAGCCGAAGCGCTTAAAAATCAATATGATTGAAGCAACGGCCCTATTAGCTGGTATAATAGTGGATACAAAGAGCTTTTCACTCCGCACTGGCTCGCGGACCTTTGATGCGGCTTCATATTTAAGAGCAAAAGGCGCCGATACGGTGCTTGTGCAGAAGTTCCTCAAAGAAACCGTTGATTCCTATATTAAACGAGCGAAGCTAATCCAGCATACGGCCCTCTATAAAGAGAACATCGCGATTGCATCTCTGCCTGAGAATGAGGATGAATATTTCGATCAAGTGCTGATTGCGCAGGCTGCGGATTCTCTGCTGTCGATGAGCGAGGTTGAGGCTTCATTTGCGGTAGCAAGACGTGATGAACAAACTGTTTGTATCAGTGCAAGGTCTCTTGGCGATGTGAATGTTCAGATCATCATGGAGGCGCTGGAAGGCGGAGGACATTTAACAAATGCGGCGACTCAGTTATCCGGCATTTCAGTAACAGAAGCACTGGAGCGGCTGAAGGGCGCCATAGATGAGTATTTTGAGGGAGGCGTACAAAGATGAAGGTTATTTTCTTACAAGATGTAAAAGGAAAAGGAAAAAAAGGCGAAGTAAAAAACGTAGCAGATGGTTATGCGCATAACTTTCTGATAAAAAAAGGCCTCGCGGTTGAAGCGAACGCGTCAAACATCAGTGTACTAAACGGTCAAAAGCAGAAAGAGAAAAAAGAAGCCATTGCAGAGCTTGAACAGGCAAAGAGCTTAAAAGAGACATTAGAAAAACTGACTGTTGAGCTCAGCGCGAAATCAGGTGAAGGCGGCCGTTTATTCGGCTCTGTCACAAGCAAGCAAATTACTGAACAGCTTCAAAAAGACCATAACATTAAAGTGGATAAGCGGAAGCTGGAACTGCCGGATGGCATTCGTGCGTTAGGTTATACAAACGTTCCTGTGAAATTGCATCCTGAGGTCCAGGCTGTGTTAAAGGTACATGTGAAAGAAGAAGCTTAATAGAAAAGAGGCTTGGATTGATCCAAGCCTCTTTTTTTATTCTACGAGATAAAGGGATTGCTGGCTTTCTCCGCCAGGTCCACCTTTCATGCTTTGCTGGCTGCTTGTGCTGCTCGAGGAACTGCTGTACTTGTCAGAAGATATTTCTTGGCCGTTTTTCTTGATCCAAGAAACGAGTTCAGTATTGCCTGAGTCCTTTTCTGTCAGCAGGAAGTATTTCACTTTGCCCTCTTTGACTAGTTTTTTCAGATCAGAGACAGTCAGGATCGGATCTGTGCCGTTGAAGCCGCCGAGTGCCATGACAGATTCATCTGTATTGATGATATATGGCGTAGCCGTTACGGTTGTCAAAGTAGCAAATAGATACTCTTCTCCGGTATTATGCTTTCTCAGATAGGACAAGAGTCCGGTATCAACCTCTGAGGAGAACATGTTTCCGCCGTTTGCTGAGCTTTTGAGCTGCGGACCTGATTCAGGAAGCACGCTGTTGCCTCCGTATAGAAGCGGCGTTGCTGACCAGTAGATTGGTGTAAGCAACAGAACGCACAAGCTGACGATGGTCAGCTGCTTGCTGAAAGGTTGACTGCGTTTAAGCATCAGAAACGCAAGGGTGCTGCCGAGTCCCAAGAGTCCCAGGACGTACATCCATACATTGCCGATTGGGCTTGTATAAGCACTCAGCATATAGACCTGGAATGCGGCTGTGATCAGAACGGCTGCCGGCAGCAGGTAGCTGGCCCAATCTTTATTGTTTTTGTATAGGCGATACATTGTATACCATCCGATACCGGAAAGGGCGGCGATCGGCGGTGCCAGCATAATCAAGTAATACTGGTGGAAGAATCCTGCGATGCTGAAGAAACCTGCCACAGGCACGAGCCATGCTGTCCAGAATATCGTTTCTTTCATTTCCGCCGCCTGACCGCGCCGATCACGGCACCAGCTGACAATTACACCAAGTAATCCGATCAATGCGAATGGAAGCATCCAGCTGATTTGGCCGGAAAGAGCCGATTGGAAGAGACGAAGCGGTCCTGCATCACCTGTGCCGAACATGTTCATGCTTTTTCCTCCGCCACCGCCGGGTCCTCCATTTCCGCCTTTAGGTCCTCCATTCCCTTGGCCGCCTGTTGGAGGTGTACCTCCGTCTCCATTAAATCCAGAAGGCGGCTGAGGAGCCTGTGCATTGCCCCCGAAGGAACCGTTGCTGTTTTGATTTCCAGCTGCCTTGCTGTTTCTGTTCTGAGATGAAGAGGTTCCGTCAGATGATTCATTGTGATTTGGCATTTGCATCGTGCCATTACTCTGCATGCTACCGCCGCCTGCGGCATTCATATCACCGCGTACAAGGCCGGTGGTTTGCCCAAGCAGCCGCTCTGTTCCGTTATATCCGAAGGCTAGTTCTAACACAGAGTTTGTCTGGCTGCTTCCGATATAAGGCCGGCTGGAGGAGGATGTTGAATCCACAATAATCGCCCATGAGAGCGATATACCGGTTAGGAGGATAAGAGACAGAAGCAGCGATCCTATTTTTTTCTTAAGCGAAACCCGAGAAGCAATCAGGCAGAATAACACAAATGCAGGCAATACCATAAAGGCTTGCATCATTTTCATATTAAATGCAAGGCCGATTAGGCCAAATGCCGTCAGGTGCCAAACCAGCTTGCCTTGTTTGACCGCCCGAAGCAGGCATGATGAACCGAGCAATAAGGTAAAGACAAGCATGCTGTCAATGTTGTTTGTCCGGCTGACGGCGACTGCAATCGGTGTCAGCGCCATGACAAGCGCGGCGGTGCGGGCCGCTCCAATGCCGAAAGTCGGTTTGATCATTCTGTACAGGAGGATTATCGAACCAACCCCAGCGAGAGCCTGAGGAATGATGACACTCCACGTATGAACACCAAAGATCAGCGCGAAGAGGGTTTGAATCCATAGTACAACAGGCGGTTTATCAACTGTTACAAATCCGGAAGGGTCAAATGACGCATAGAAGAAATTGTGGAAGCTTTGCGTCATGCTTTTCACCGCTGCCAGATAATATTGGTTCGCAGCGTCATCCTGCCAAATGTGATAGGTGTTGAGGTAAGCCGCTGCAAGCAAAATAAAAATAAGGACTGTGTCGAAACGTTTGGTTCTCATTGTTTTTCACCTCTTTATGATGTCTTATTGTAAAAAACAAATATGAAAAACTTATGAATAAACCATAAAGATTCAAAGAATGACTTACAGTTTTTTTCATAAAAAAGAGGCGGAGACATGTTCCCCGCCCATTTTCTATGCTGAATTTCGCTTTCTCTCTTTCTGAAGGACGTATCGATCGCGTCCTGCCCCGAGTCCTGCTGTTCCCATGACGATTAAAGCAGCAATAAGAAGCACAATCGGCATTGTCCATGAATGTGTCTGGTCAAAGAGAAACCCGACAAAGATCGGCCCGACAGCAGCAAGAAGGTAGCCAAATGACTGGGACATGCCTGACAGCGCTGCAGCCTGATACGCATTTTCACTGCGGAGCCCAATGAGAGCAAGTGCCAGACTAATGCTGGAGCCTTGTCCGATACCGATAATCACCATCCAGATGGCAAGCATAGCATGGCTGCCGCCTGTTAATAATCCGCATAGACCAATCAGATAGACTGCGGTCAGCGCTGCAACGATCCCGCGCTGATGTTTCACGCGGTCAGCTAAAACCGGTGTCAGAAACGTGGAAGGCAGACTCGCAAATTGCATGAGTGATACCAGCCATCCGGCGGTTGACGTATCAATCCCGTGTGAACGGAGAATCTCAGGAAACCAGGCGATACTGCTGTAAAATAAAAAGGATTGCAGACCCATGAAGATGGTGACGAACCATGCCATTTTGGAAGCCCAAATCGGACTGGTTTGAAGCTGCGGCGTCTGGTTGGACACATCCCGATGGCGAAGCTGGGGGATCCAAATCAGCAAGGCTAGACATGCCAAGCCTCCCCATAAAAGAAAGCCCTGTTTCCATCCGCCATCCAACTGGGCCGCTAAAGGTACGCTGATACCTGATGCTAAAGCAGCGAATATATTCATTGATGTCGTATACAGGCTGATCATGAGCCCTGGCTTTTCAGGGTATTTATGTTTGATTAAGCTTGGCAAAAGTACGTTTCCGATCGCAATTCCGATTCCGATGAGTGCCGTTCCGAAAAACAAAGCGGCAGTATGGCCGGCAGAGCGAATCAAAACACCGATAAACAGTACCAGGAGACCAAGCCATAAGGTTCGCTCATTTCCAAGACGACGTCCTAGCTTAGGCGCGAGCGGAGAAAGAACGGCAAACGAAAGCAGCGGCAGTGCGGTCAAAAACCCGGCTGCCCCATTGGACATGTGCAGCTCGGTCCTGATGGAGCTGATGACCGGCCCGACTGAAGTGATTGCAGGTCTTAAGTTAAACGCGATAAAGATAATACCGGCAATCAGCCAAAACGATTGGATTTTTTTATTTTGTGGATGTGGCAAAGCAGTTACTCCTCTTTTCTAACATATACTTAATATCATTCCGATACATGTAAGCAAGTATGCGAGTGCGGGTTATGATTTGTCCTCTTTCTGCAATTCAGCCATTTTGGCAAGCAGGATATGCTGAGGCATATGCATGATCTGTTCAAGCGGCAGATTCAAAGACTCTGCAAGCTTTTGTGCAGTTTCAGCAGAAATTTGCAAAGGTCTCACAAAGATCCCTCCTCTCTTTTGTCCATTGTACAAGAATCAGATGTGAAACGTAAGAAGATATCACAAAGGAATGGTGCAATCCGAAAATGCCCCTTATAAAAGAGATAAGGAGGGTTCATCATGAATAAACCGTTATCATTATTAAAACAAATGCTGTATGAGCATCAGATAGACACTGAGAGAGCTGTCACATTGGAAGAATATATCGCTTTGCGGCATAAGCTTCAGGAGCTGATGGGGAAATTTGCTTCATTTGAAGAGTGGGAGCTGTATCAAAAGGCGGCGGATATCATGATGCGTACCGGATTCAAATGGATGGAATAGCGTGTCTTACCCGCTAAAAAAAGCCCCGCGGCAGCGAAGGCTTCAGTTTGTTAGAAAGAGAGTTCCTCTTCCACATTTTTATGCTGGTCATAAATCACAAGCTTTGCCGGGCTGTTCTCTTTGGCTACCTGCTTCGCTTTTTCAATTGCGGCGTCTTTAGAGGTGTATAAAGCTGTAGGCGCCACATTATCCACTGTGATAAACCAGCCGTCCACATCGACGTTGGGTGTTACGGCGTATTTTTTCAGCATATTTATTCCTCCCTCAAGTTTTATCAGTTTTTTTCCCCAGGCTGACACTGTCCGAAACTATCCAATCTGCTGACTGAAAAAAATAGGAAACAAAGAATTTTTCTATTTTTTTTCTGGATAAATGGTAAAATGGAGTTTGGAGATTTTTTAATGAGAGGACGGTGCTTAGCATGACAGACCTTCTGAATGATCGGCTGCCGCCGCAAAATATAGAAGCCGAACAAGCCGTGTTAGGCGCTATTTTTTTACAGCCGTCTGCTTTAACACTGGCTTCAGAGGTATTGATTCCAGATGATTTCTATAGAATGTCCCACCAAAAAATTTATAATGCGATGCTGGTGCTCGGAGACCGCGGTGAACCGGTTGATTTAGTTACGGTGACGTCAGAGCTTGCCAACACGGACCTGCTGGAAGAAGTAGGAGGCATATCGTATCTGACTGATATCGCAAACTCGGTGCCGACAGCGGCTAACATAGAATATTACGCAAAAATCGTTGAGGAAAAATCAATTCTTCGCCGGTTAATCAGAACAGCGACAACAATCGCTCAGGACGGATATACCCGCGAGGACGAGGTCGAAGATTTACTCAGTGAAGCGGAAAAAACGATTATGGAAGTAGCGCAGCGCAAAAATACAAGCGCCTTTCAAAATATCAAGGATGTCCTTGTTCAGACGTATGACAACATCGAACAGCTTCACAATCGAAAAGGCGATATTACCGGGATTCCAACAGGGTTTTCTGAGCTTGACCGGATGACTGCCGGATTCCAGCGCAATGACTTGATTATTGTGGCTGCCCGTCCGTCAGTAGGGAAAACGGCCTTTGCCCTGAATATCGCGCAAAACGTAGCGACGAAGACCGACGAGAGTGTAGCCATTTTCAGTCTTGAGATGGGTGCCGAGCAGCTCGTTATGCGTATGCTTTGTGCCGAGGGAAATATCAATGCCCAAAACCTTCGTACAGGAAATCTGACAGAAGAAGATTGGGGCAAGCTGACGATGGCGATGGGAAGCCTGTCCAACAGCGGAATTTATATCGATGACACACCAGGTATCCGTGTCAGTGAAATCCGTGCCAAATGCCGCCGTTTGAAGCAGGAAAGCGGTCTTGGCATGATTTTGATCGATTACCTGCAATTGATCCAGGGAAGCGGACGTTCAAAGGATAACCGTCAGCAGGAAGTATCAGAAATTTCCCGTGAACTGAAATCGATCGCCAGAGAGCTTCAAGTCCCTGTTATCGCGCTTTCTCAGCTTTCGCGTGGCGTTGAGCAGCGTCAGGATAAACGTCCGATGATGTCTGATATTCGTGAATCAGGAAGTATCGAGCAGGATGCAGATATTGTTGCGTTCCTTTATCGTGATGACTACTATGACAAAGAAACTGAGAACAAAAACATTATCGAAATCATTATTGCCAAACAGCGTAACGGCCCGGTAGGAACCGTGTCTCTTGCGTTCGTAAAAGAATACAATAAATTCGTCAACCTGGAACGGCGTTTTGATGACGCAGGTGTTCCGCCCGGTGCGTAAACCCCAAGAGCTTCTTCTTGGGGTTTTTTTCATCCAAAAGACGGAAGAGAAACCAGCCGCTTAGTGGATGTAATAATGAAAGCGGTTTAATAAAATGAGGCAAAAAGGAGAGGGTAACAATGAGGAATCGTTTTTCACAATTTCATGCCGCACAAATTCGGATAGCAAGACATACGGGCCGGCTTGACCAGATCATTCGGTTTTATGAAAAAGGGCTGGGCTTAAAACGACTTGGTGAATTTCATCAGCATAATGGGTATGACGGTGTCATGCTTGGACTCCCCCACACCGATTACCACTTGGAATTCACCCAGCATGAAGGAGAAAGTATAGCGCCCGTTCCCCATCCAGACAGCCTGCTCGTCTTTTATGTGCCAAACGAAGAAGAAATCAAAGCCATCACTGCAAAATTAAAAAGCATGGGCTATCAGGAGGCGGAACCTGAGAACCCATACTGGAGTCATGGAGGGGTGACAATAGAAGACCCGGACGGCTGGCGGATCGTTTTCATGAACACTAAAGGGATTTCAGACAAGTGATTCTTTCCTCTGCTAAAGGATGAAAGTTTCATGAGCTTTTCGAGGAAAAGCTTCAAGAAAACGCTTCTAATATCAATTAAAGCGAACGAATAAGGATTTACAAGAATTTAATGTTCGGATTTGCAATTGACTTTCTGTTTCTTCACTGATAAACTTGATTTGTTTGAATAGAATCGTTTTTGAAAGGTTAACGGAGGTGCACGGACATGTCTTCAGTAGTTGTAGTAGGTACGCAATGGGGCGATGAAGGAAAAGGTAAAATCACAGATTTCCTATCAGAAAATGCAGAAGTGATCGCCCGTTATCAAGGCGGAAATAACGCAGGGCACACCATCAAGTTTGACGGAGTCACATACAAGCTTCACTTAATCCCGTCTGGAATTTTCTATAAAGATAAGACGTGTGTGATCGGAAACGGAATGGTTGTAGATCCAAAAGCATTAGTCACAGAGCTTGCGTATCTTCATGAGCGCAACGTCAGTACAGATAACCTGAGAATCAGCAACAGAGCTCACGTGATTCTGCCGTATCATTTGAAGTTGGATGAAGTGGAAGAAGAGCGAAAAGGAGCAAACAAGATCGGCACAACGAAAAAAGGAATCGGCCCTGCTTATATGGATAAAGCAGCCCGAATCGGCATTCGTATCGCGGATTTGTTGGATCGTGACGCGTTTGCGGAGAAACTCGAACGTAATCTTGAAGAAAAAAACCGTCTGCTTGAGAAAATGTACGAGACAGAAGGATTTAAAATAGAAGATATCTTAGATGAGTATTATGAATACGGACAGCAGATTAAGAAATATGTCTGCGATACATCAGTTGTTTTAAATGATGCGCTTGATGAAGGCCGCCGCGTGTTATTTGAAGGCGCACAAGGGGTTATGCTTGATATCGACCAAGGAACATACCCGTTTGTTACGTCATCTAACCCGGTTGCCGGCGGTGTAACCATCGGTTCAGGTGTCGGCCCGACAAAAATAAAGCACGTAGTTGGCGTCTCAAAAGCCTATACGACTCGTGTCGGCGATGGTCCTTTTCCGACTGAGCTGAAAGACGAAATTGGAGATCAAATCCGTGAAGTCGGACGTGAATATGGAACAACAACAGGCCGTCCACGCCGTGTCGGCTGGTTTGACAGTGTCGTTGTCCGCCACGCCCGCCGTGTCAGCGGAATCACAGATCTTTCTTTGAACTCAATTGACGTTCTAACAGGAATTGAAACGCTGAAAATCTGTGTGGCGTACCGCTATAAAGGCGAAATCATCGAAGAATTCCCTGCAAGCCTTAAAGCACTTGCTGAATGTGAGCCGGTATATGAAGAAATGCCGGGCTGGACTGAGGATATTACAGGTGCGAAAAGCTTGAGCGAGCTTCCTGAGAACGCGCGTCACTATCTTGAGCGCGTGTCTCAGCTGACAGGCATTCCGCTTTCTATTTTCTCTGTCGGCCCAGACCGTTCACAAACAAATGTCCTTCGCAGCGTGTATCGTGCGAACTAAGCAGAATACCCGTAAGCCCCTGTTTTCAGGGGCTTTTTTTTGTTTGAAAAATGCAGATAAGTTGGTCTGAGAAAAAAATATGAAAAAAAACCAAAAAAGTTATTGCCACTTCTATTTGTTCGTGATATTATAAATCTCGTTGTTACGGAAACTACTTCAATAGAGTACAAGATAAGAACTTGATCCAAGTCGTTTGCTCTATGAAAAATCCGGCATCTTAGGAGCCATTAGCTCAGTTGGTAGAGCATCTGACTTTTAATCAGAGGGTCGAAGGTTCGAGTCCTTCATGGCTCACCATTTTTGTGAAGGCCCGTTGGTCAAGCGGTTAAGACACCGCCCTTTCACGGCGGTAACACGGGTTCGAATCCCGTACGGGTCATTGATTTACTTTAGCGTTATTGCTAAATTCCTTATTTGTCTGCGAGAGCTGACACGACAGCTCTCCAGACAAATTACTGTAAGGTCCGGTAGTTCAGTTGGTTAGAATGCCTGCCTGTCACGCAGGAGGTCGCGGGTTCGAGTCCCGTCCGGACCGCCATTTTACTTTACTTAGTAGAGAAAAATAAATCATTTGGCTCGGTAGCTCAGTTGGTAGAGCAACGGACTGAAAATCCGTGTGTCGGCGGTTCGATTCCGTCCCGAGCCACTTACCAAACGCATCTGCAATCGTAGGTGCGTTTTTTCTTTTAAGAAAAGATAGACATGCGGAGTGTTATAATAGAAGAAAAAGGGAGAACCGGCCCTGCGGCCGGTTCAAAGAAGAAGACGTCAATGAAAAGACGCACGCAGGTGAGGGGAGGTTTCATTTAAATTATCTTTTTTAAGAAAAGTTGAAAAACATGACAAAAGATAGACAACTGGTGGATGAAGGTGAAAAATGTGTTTTTTTCTAAACCTTTATTTTTTTTATCTTTTGACCTTAAACCGTTATAATAGACAAGGACCCATTGTTCTATTTGGGCCATAAGTGATGTAACGAATGTGATATAGATGAAATGAAGACCATTCGGCAGGAGGAAAATCAAAAATGATGGATAAAAAGATCCTTGTAGTAGATGATGAAAAACCGATTGCAGATATATTGGAATTTAACTTAAGAAAAGAGGGCTATGAAGTGCATTGCGCCTATGACGGAAATGAAGCCGTCGAAATGGTGGAAGAGCTTCAGCCTGATTTAATTCTTTTAGATATTATGCTTCCAAATAAAGACGGCGTTGAAGTATGCCGTGAAGTCAGAAAGAAATACGATATGCCTATCATTATGCTGACGGCTAAGGATTCAGAAATTGATAAGGTCATTGGGCTTGAAATCGGCGCTGATGACTATGTGACGAAACCATTCAGCACACGTGAGCTTTTGGCCCGTGTGAAAGCGAACCTGCGCCGCCAGCTGACAACAGCGCCAGCGGAGGAAGAATCATCTTCCAACGACATTCATATCGGCTCCCTCGTGATCTTCCCTGACGCGTATGTAGTGTCTAAAAGAGATGAAACGATCGAATTGACCCATCGTGAGTTCGAATTGCTGCATTACCTGGCAAAACACATCGGTCAAGTCATGACACGTGAACACTTGCTGCAAACAGTCTGGGGCTACGATTACTTTGGGGATGTCAGAACGGTTGACGTAACAGTGCGCCGCCTTCGTGAAAAAATTGAGGACAACCCAAGCCATCCAAATTGGATTGTCACACGCCGCGGCGTCGGTTATTACTTGAGAAACCCAGAACAGGACTAATGCCCAATGAATAAGGTTGGTTTTTTTCGGTCGATCCAATTTAAGATTACCTTGATTTATGTGCTTTTGATAATCATCGCGATGCAAGTCATTGGTGTGTATTTTGTCAATCAGGTAGAGAAGTCGCTGATTACATCTTATGAACAATCGCTTAATCAGCGAATCGACAACCTTTCTTATTATATTGAGCAGGAATATAAGAGTGATAATGACAGCACCGTCATTAAGGATGATGTCAGCCGTATTTTGAATGACTTCACGAAGAGTGATGAGATTCGGGAAATTACTTTTGTTGATAAAAGCTATGAAGTGGTTGGCTCTTCAAGGCCATATGGAGAAGAAGTTGCAGGGAAACAAACGACGGATCTCATTTTCAAAAGAATTTTTTCTACTAAACAGTCTTATTCTAGAAAATATTATGACCCGAAAAGCAAAATAAGAGTCCTCATTTCCGCAAAGCCCGTTACCACTGAAAACCAAGAAGTTGTCGGGGCGATTTATGTGGTAGCGAGCATGGAAGATGTCTTTGGCCAAATGAAGACCATCAACACAATACTGGCCTCCGGCACTGGTTTGGCCCTCGTTTTGACAGCCCTTCTCGGTATTTTTCTGGCCAGAACTATTACCCACCCGCTTTCAGATATGAGGAAACAGGCAATGGAGCTTGCGAAAGGGAATTTCTCCAGGAAGGTTAGAAAGTATGGTCATGATGAAATTGGACAGCTCGCCACAACATTTAATCACTTAACGAGAGAGCTTGAAGATGCACAGGCCATGACAGAGGGTGAACGCAGGAAGCTTTCCTCTGTTATTGCTTATATGACGGACGGCGTTATTGCCACAAACCGAAACGGAGCGATTATCCTCTTGAACAGCCCGGCGCTGGAGCTGCTGAACGTTTCACGTGAAACAGCTTTGGAAATGCCGATTACAAGCTTGCTGGGGATTCAAGAGAATTATACCTTTGAAGATTTAGTTGAACAGCAGGACTCTATGCTGCTCGAAATTGAGCGGGACGACGAACTGACAGTGCTTCGCGTCAATTTCTCCGTGATTCAAAGGGAGCATGGCAAAATCGACGGTTTAATTGCGGTCATTTACGATGTAACCGAGCAGGAGAAAATTGATCAGGAACGCAGAGAGTTTGTGGCGAATGTATCACACGAGCTGCGGACGCCGCTTACGACAATGCGCAGTTATTTAGAGGCGTTAGCTGAAGGTGCATGGGAAAACAAAGACATTGCACCGCGTTTCCTAATGGTGACGCAGAATGAAACAGAGCGGATGATTCGGCTTGTAAACGATTTGCTGCAGCTATCTAAATTTGACAGCAAGGATTATCAATTTAATCGTGAGTGGATTCAAATCGTCCGATTTATGTCCCTCATTATTGATCGTTTTGAAATGACGAAAGAACAGCATGTGGAATTTATCCGCAATTTGCCGGACAGAAACCTGTATGTGGAGATTGACCAGGATAAAATTACGCAGGTGCTCGATAATATTATTTCCAACGCTTTAAAATATTCTCCTGAAGGCGGACATGTCACCTTCTCGATTGACGTAAATGAAGAGGAAGAACTTCTCTATATCAGTGTTAAGGATGAAGGGATCGGGATTCCGAAAAAGGATGTTGAAAAAGTCTTTGACCGCTTCTACAGGGTCGATAAAGCGAGAACGAGAAAGCTCGGCGGGACCGGTCTGGGACTTGCCATTGCGAGGGAAATGGTTCAGGCGCATGGCGGAGATATTTGGGCAGACAGTGTAGAAGGAAAAGGCACAACGATAACTTTTACTCTTCCATATAAAGAAGAACAAGAGGATGATTGGGATGAAGCGTGAAAATATAAAAACAATATTACTTACGGTACTCGTCGTCATCAGTCTTGTTTTTACATGGAGCATATGGACATTTCAGCCTAATTTTTCTGAAGGCTCGTCATCAGCAGAGTCTATGGTGCGTGAGAAACATAAAATTGAAAAAAATACCCAAAAGCTGTCTGAAACGGTAAAACCGCGGGAAATGTTCATTCATGATGACGGTGCTCATTATAAGGTCGATGATGAAACACTTTATGATGAAGTCTGGTCAGATTTGCCGCATTGGGATGTAAAAGGCATTAAAGATATATCGGATCAATATGATAAAGCCGGATTCAAAAGCTGGTTTTATGGAAGAGGCGGTTCTGCTGCCAAGCTTGATCTGCAATTCAGTGACACGATACCTATTGATATTATTCAAACGCTTCTTAAATGGTCCAATCAATCGTTTGAATACAGCTCGTTTGATCATATTATGATCCCATTCGATGAAACAAAAACGAATAAGAAGATTTATTTGGTATCATACAGCAAGCAGCTTATTCTGGAAGTGACGGTTGAATCAGCAAACTATCGGAATATCATGAATGATTTACAAAACAAAAAATCAAACATGCCTGCGTACAGTTTGTTTTCGATCGGAACAAAGAAAGAGTTCTTGCTTCCGAACAAATCGCTTACGATGGATAAAAAGGAATTTGTCACGGAATCTATTAAGACAAACACGTTTAAACAGGCACTGTTCAGCGATCCGAGCATCGTAAGAGAAGATTCAAATTATAATAACAGAAATGTACTGACGGATGGCATCAGCCGTTTAGATGTCAGCCTGACTCAGCGGCAGGTTCAATTTCAGCAGCGTAATTTAGTGCAGAGCACCTCGTATCAAACAGGTGAGTTAATCAAAAAGAGTCAGAAATACCTAGAGGATACAGGAAGTTGGACGGATCACTATCAATTTTTTAATATCAATGACAGCCAGCAGCTGAGTTTCTATATCACGATGGACCAGCTCCCGGTCATTAACAGCATGTCTAAACCGTTTGGCGGCACTTCGGCAATCACCGTGCAATGGGCCAATGACGATATTCTCAGCTATAAACGGCCGAACTACAGTCTCGGAACGAATCCGATTAAAACAAGTGAAACAGAGCTGATGAGCGGCAGTGAAGTGAGAGCTCTTCTGTCCAAACAAACGGCGTATGATACGGACAAAATTGATCAGATTTTCCCTGCGTATCAGTTGGTGTCAACATCAACCAACGATGATCCTCTTGTTGAGCTTGAACCGGTTTGGGCTATGAAAATAAACGGAAAAATGGTGCCGATTACGAAGGAATTATTGACGAAGGAGGGGGCAGACAATGGAGTGGAATAAGACAAAAACAATCTTCATCGTTGCCTTCCTCATTTTAGATATTTTCTTAGGCTATCAGTTTTTTGAGAAGCGATCGATCAGTAAAGAATATGAAGTCATTAAAAACGATGTAGAGCATGACATGAAGGCAGACCATATCACGTATGAAGGTCTGGATAAGGAAGCGATAGAAGGCTATCGGATCACGGCGAATCAAAAGGTCTTCACGAAGGATGATATCGAATCACTCAAGGATCAAAAGCCTATGATGGATATGCCTAGTGATGATCATAAAGTAACGAACCTAAAGATGAAGTTTACGAGCCCGATTGGCCTTTCTAAGAAAAACATAGAGGGCGATGCACAGGCGCTTGTGGCTTCTAAAATTCAAGATGGTGAAAAATATAAGCTTTGGAAGGTGGATAAATCTAAAAAAGAAATCATTTACTTCCAAACGTATGAAGGCCATTACATTTATCAGAAGACTGACAACTCCTCTAATATGATCGGACAAGTGATTTTGCACTTAAACGATAAAAACGAGGTTGTGTCATACGAGCAGTCGACGCTTGAGACCTTTAAGCAGATTCAGAAAGAAAGCTTAATTACTGAGCTTGATGCGGTTGAATTATTGTACTATCAAAATCAGTTAAAAGAATACTGCACCATAAAGAGTGTGAAATTCGGCTATGTTGCGCAATATCCGCTGACAAGTACGCAGGTGCTGGCGCCGGTATGGAGAGTTACGGTGGAGTATGATAAAAAAGTGAACGGCGAGAAAAAGAAAGTACAAGAGTATTTTACTGTGAATGCTTTGGAGAGTACGATTTTAGATACAGATCAATCAAAATAATGGAGTGAACTGAAATGAGCTTGCAATTTAGCGTACTTGCGAGCGGGAGTACGGGAAATGCGTTTTACCTGGAAACAGAGGATCACGCGTTTTTAGTGGACGCCGGTTTGAGC
Organism: Bacillus sp. 0909A; assembly: GCF_036765115.1. NCBI lineage: Bacteria > Bacillati > Bacillota > Bacilli > Caryophanales > Bacillaceae > Bacillus > Bacillus sp. 0909A. The sequence continues at coordinate 852,954 of NZ_JBAIZU010000003.1, read as the reverse complement.
GGGAAAGCCATGGACGGATTAATGGCGCAAATCGGACGTAAGCTTGATGATGTGGACGGCATTTTTGTGACGCATGAGCATAGTGACCATATTAAAGGCCTCGGCGTCATCGCCAGAAAGTACAAGCTTCCGATCTATGCGAACGAGAAGACGTGGAAGGCGATGGAGAACCAGATCGGCAAAATTGATACCGATCAAAAGTTTGAGTTTCCGATGGAGACGGTGAAGTCATTTGGCGGACTTGATGTAGAATCGTTTGGCGTCTCTCACGATGCGGCTGAGCCCATGTTTTATGTGTTTCATTGTAATGGGCGCAAGCTCGCGTTAATGACAGACACAGGATATGTCAGCGACCGGATGAAGGGCATTATCCGGTCTGCGAATGTGTTCGTTTTTGAAAGCAATCATGATGTCGGCATGCTGCAAATGGGAAGATACCCTTGGAGTATTAAGCGGCGGATTTTAAGTGACGTCGGGCACGTTTCAAATGAAGATGCTGCTTTGGCGATGACTGATGTCATCGGCGATGAGACATCTCGTATCTATCTCGCCCATTTGAGTCAGGACAACAATATGAAAGAGCTGGCCAGAATGTCTGTCCAGCAGACCTTGGCTTCTAAAGGGTTTGTGGCAGGCGAGACATTTGATTTGTTTGATACCGACCCGAAAAAGGCTACTCCGCTTTGCGCTGTATAATTTTTTCTTATGTAACATGACTATTATAGGCGTTTCTAATCCACAATATAACCATATCAACGTTCTCTGAAAGGATGGAATATGGTGGATTACGAGCGTGAGGAACATAATACTCCTGAACAGCCGAAGAGAAGCAAAAAAGGTTATTTTCTTTCAAGTCTGATCGGGGTGATTGTCGGCGCTGTATTGATGGCGTTTCTAATGCCATACCTTTCAAATGAGGGGTTAGATACAGGTGAGGCAGATCAGCAGCTGAACAACAGGCGGGAGCCAATTCGAACAGTGAATGTTAGTGTGAACAACGCTGTCACTAAGATTGTCAGCAATGTGTCGCCAGCTGTTGTCGGTGTCGTAAACATTCAAAAAACAGATATTTGGGGAGAAAGCGGTGAAGCTGGGAGCGGCTCAGGCGTCATCTACAAGAAAAATGACAACTCAGCTTATGTCGTCACCAACCATCATGTGATCGAGGGCGCTTCCCAAATTGAAATCAGTTTAAAAGACGGTTCGCGCGTGTCTGCTGAGCTTGTCGGCAGCGACCAGCTGATGGATCTTGCCGTCTTGCGGGTGAAAAGCGATAAAATCAAAGCCGTCGCTGATTTTGGCAATTCAGATAAAGTGAAATCAGGCGAACCGGTAATTGCGATCGGCAATCCGTTAGGCCTTGAATTTGCAGGCTCTGTCACACAAGGCGTCATTTCGGGAACAGAGAGAGCGATTCCGGTTGATTCCAATGATGACGGTCAGCCTGACTGGAATGCAGAGGTGCTGCAAACCGATGCGGCTATTAACCCGGGGAACAGCGGCGGCGCTTTGTTAAATATGGATGGTAAAGTCATCGGCATCAATTCAATGAAAATCGCGGAGTCAGCGGTTGAAGGGATTGGCCTGTCTATTCCATCTAAACTTGTAATTCCGGTGATTGAGGATTTAGAGAAATACGGTAAAGTGAAGCGCCCGTTCCTTGGCATTGAAATGAAATCGTTAAATGATATCGCAAGCTACCATTGGAATGAAACGCTGAAGCTTCCTAAACATGTGACCAACGGAGCGGTGATAATGGGTGTAGATGCCTTTTCACCTGCCGGAAAAGCGGGACTCAAGGAGCTGGATGTCATCACTGAATTTGACGGGCAAAAAGTAAATGATATTGTGGATCTTCGGAAGCGGCTTTATCAAAAACGTGTTGGTGATCGGGTGAAGGTGACGTTTTACCGAGGCGGAAAAGAAAAGTCCGTTGAAGTGAAACTGTCCTCTGCAGATCAGTTAGGAAGATAATAGAAACAGTCTGGCACCAATGCCAGGCTGTTTTTTATGTAAAAAAGCGGAACGGGGGTTACGCCCGTTCCATAGAAAATACACGGATGTTACACGTGAAACAGTGTGTAAGGGCTTGTCAGCTTTCCATTTTCAGCGTTTATTTTATGGTTTGTTCTGTATGATACTGGTTTTTATTTTGCGTGCAGAGAAAACTTCTTCAGCCGGTATTGCAGGCTTTGTCTGCTGATGCCGAGCTCCTGGGCGGTTTTTGAAATGTTATGGCCGTGTTTTCTTAGAATGTTCTCGATTACATATTTTTCGAAGCTTTCCATTTTTTCTTTTAAATCAGCTGTTGGCTGATGCCCTTCGGTTTCTGGCTCCGATGTGTCAGCCGGCTTGATTTTCATGCGGTATTGATATGGCAGGTGGTTAGCCGTAATCATTTGTTCATCTGTCATGAAATTCATCGCACCCTCGATCATATGCTCAAGCTCGCGAATATTGCCCGGCCAATCATAGGATAAGAAAAATTGCTTCACATCTTCACTGATCTGTTCGACATTCATTTGAAATAGGTGGTTGTTTTTCTGGATGAACTCCGACGCGAGAAGCAAAATGTCCTCTTTGCGCTCCCGAAGAGGCGGGATGATCAGCGTCACGACGCTCAGCCTGTAATACAAGTCCTTGCGCATTCGTTCACCCGCAATGGCATCAATCGGGTCTTCGTTCATCGTGGCGATAATGCGCACGTCAATCGGTGTATCCTTGGTCGAACCAATGCGTCTGATTTTCCGTTCTTGCAGGGCGCGCAGCAATTTTGCCTGCAAGCTCAAATTCAGTGAGTTGATTTCATCTAACAGAAGTGTGCCGCCATGGGCTTGCTCAAACAGGCCAGGCTGGTCAACGGCACCTGTAAACGCGCCTTTTTTCGTCCCGAACAGGATGCTTTCCACCAAGCTGTCCGGCAGAGCCGCACAGTTTTGAGAAATAAACGGGCCGCTTGATCGGTCGCTGCCGTTATGGATACTTTGTGCGAACAGCTCTTTACCCGTGCCGGTTTCACCTGCGAGAAGAACCGATGAAGACGTGCGGGTCGCCCGCTTGGCGTTTTCGATAACATCCTGAATCGCCGGACTGGTGCCGAGAATGCTGTCAAATGTGTACGTCGCGTTTCCTTTTTTATTCATATTCTCTCTGATCAGGCGTTCAAGCTTTGTCACATCCTTGGCAATTTCGACAGCGCCTTTGATTTCGCCGTCTTGGATAATCGGATATGTATGATTGATCGTCGTGATTTCCTGGCCTTTATTATTGAAATAGCTCTGCTTTACATTGTTGATCGTTTTGCCTTCCTGAAGGGCTTGCACAAGCGTGCTGTCCTGCTGCTTCGAAAACATAAATACATCCATCAGGTTTTTATTTAAGACGTCCTGCTTCTCCATATCTTCAATCTGCATCATTTTGTTGTTATAAACAATCGTGTTTCCATGCTCGTCCACCACGTGCAGGCCGACATCAATTTCATCCAAAATGCTCTGAAACACTAATGTGAGGAATTCGCTGTCTTTGACCAAAGTATAAACCTCCCTCATTTATTTTCTTAATATTGCTTCTATTTTATAAAAGAATGGAGAGGATATGCAAAAGAATTTTGCACTTATGATTCAGTCACAGTCAATCCTTTATCACTCTTATATTGTATATTGACTGGAAAAACAAAATGATTTAGTATTTAGGTAAATATCTAAATGGTAATGTTTTCTAAATGGAGGGAGAATTATTTGAATAAGGCTTTTAAAGCTCTGGCCGATCCTACAAGGAGAAGGATTCTTGATTTATTAAAACAACAAGATTTAACAGCCGGGCAAATTGCTGACCAATTTGATATGTCAAAACCTAGTATTTCTCATCACTTAAATATTTTAAAAAACACTGATTTAGTTCGAGATCAAAAAAAGGGACAATATATTATTTATTCTTTAAATACGACTGTACTTCAAGATCTTATTGGCTGGTTTTTTTCCCTTACAGAAACAGACCATGACAAAGAAGGAAGGTGAAGAATAATGAAAAAATATCTCTTTGCACTAGTTATGATAGCATTAACAGTTTTAGCTTGGATTATAACATATTCACACTTACCTAATGAATTGGCAACACATTGGGGAATAAGCGGTAAAGCAGATGATTTTTCTAAGAAACCTACCGCTATAGCTACATTGGTAGGTATAATGATAGTCCAATATATTCTTATGGTGCTTATTCCTAAAATTGATCCCCGTCGGAACTATTCGGCTTTTACTCGTGCATACTTAACTATTTTTAATACCATGTTTCTCGTCTTATTTATCATTAATTTGATTACAATATTGACGGGGTTGGGGGTTAAACTTCCTATTCCATATTTAGGATCATTTATTCTTGGGGCTATATTTATGGTTTTCGGTAATTTTCTTCAGCAGGTTAGACCAAATTTTTTCTTGGGAATTAGAACTCCTTGGACATTAAGCAGTGAAAATGTATGGAGGCTTACACATAGATTGAGTTCAAGAATATTTGTTTTAGCCGGAATCATTATTGTTTTAACTGCATTTATTCCTGAGTCTTTTACCGAGCCGATTATTTTTATAGCAGCAATAGGCAGCATACTCTTATCCGTATTCGCATCTTATTTCATATTTCAAAAAGAACTGGATAAAAAGGCGTAATCATCCTACGGATTACGCCTTTTTATATTGTAACGAATACGCATTCTTTTAACATGTCATTCTTGTATCAATTATATTTATTTAAAGGAATTCTTCTTATCGGACTTGTGTATACCTTTTTTGTTGAACATCTTCATTCGAAAATGCAAAAGAATTTTGCACTAAAAGAAAATCCCGCGCAAAATATCTGAATATTTTTGCACCCTTGCCTCGAATATTGTAGAAAATACACGAATGTGCGAGTTGGCACGAAACTTGCATTTATAAAAAGGGAAAGCAGGATATAGTGTGGAAACAGAAAACAAGGGGGAATTCAAATATGCCAGCTTTATCAAAATCCAAAGAAATTATTGATCAGACGTCTCACTACGGTGCCAACAATTATCATCCGCTGCCGATTGTTATTTCTGAAGCGCTGGGTGCTTGGGTAAAGGACCCGGAAGGCAATGAATATATGGACATGCTGAGTGCTTATTCTGCGGTGAATCAGGGACACAGACATCCGAAAATCATTCAGGCATTAAAGGATCAGGCTGATAAAATTACGCTGACGTCTCGCGCGTTCCACAACGATCAGCTCGGACCGTTTTACGAAAAGGCGGCTAAGCTGACGGGCAAAGAGATGATTCTGCCGATGAATACGGGGGCTGAAGCGGTTGAGTCTGCGGTAAAAGCAGCGAGACGCTGGGCTTATGAAGTGAAAGGCGTAGCCGACAATCAAGCGGAAATTATCGCATGTGTCGGGAACTTCCATGGCCGGACGATGCTTGCGGTTTCTCTTTCTTCTGAAGAAGAGTATAAAAGAGGATTCGGTCCGATGCTTCCGGGAATCAAACTAATCCCTTACGGAGATGCGGAAGCGCTGCGTCAGGCGATTACGCCAAACACAGCGGCATTCTTATTTGAACCGATTCAAGGCGAAGCGGGCATTGTGATTCCGCCTGAAGGGTTTTTGCAGGAAGCGGCGGCGATTTGTAAGGAAGAAAATGTGCTGTTGATTGCCGATGAAATTCAGACGGGTCTCGGACGTACAGGCAAGACATTCGCTTGTGACTGGGATGGCATTGATCCTGATATGTACATTTTAGGAAAAGCGCTTGGCGGCGGTGTATTCCCGATCTCATGCATTGCGGCGGACCGCGACGTTTTAGGCGTGTTTAACCCGGGCTCACACGGCTCCACATTTGGCGGAAATCCGCTGGCGTGTGCGGTGTCCATCGCCTCACTGGAAGTGCTGGAAGATGAAAAGCTGGCGGAGCGTTCTCTTGAGCTTGGCGAGTATTTTAAACAAGAGCTGGAGAGCATTGATAACCCTATCATTAAAGAAGTCCGCGGCAGAGGGCTGTTTATCGGTGTGGAACTGACGGAAGCGGCGCGTCCGTATTGTGAGCGTTTAAAAGATGAAGGGCTTTTATGCAAGGAAACGCATGATACCGTCATTCGTTTTGCCCCTCCATTAATCATTTCCAAAAAGGATTTGGATTGGGCGATTGAAAAGATTAAGCATGTGCTGCAAAAGGCATAAATCCGCATCATGGCGGGATATTCACTTCATTTGTATAAATTTACAACATAAAAATCAGCACTCCCTATTTGCTCAGCTACAGTATTTTAGTATAATGTATCTTTATGAGAAGAAGTGAATTTTATATTAAATAGATAGAGACTCTTTGGACAGCAAACTGGGATACGCACCATGTAGATGTTCCAGCTTAGATCCAATACAAGTTGCTGAAGGGGTGCAGAATGTGAATACGAACCAAGATAACGGAAATCAGCTCCAGCGGACAATGAAATCTCGCCACTTGTTTATGATTTCATTGGGCGGAGTGATCGGAACCGGTTTCTTCCTGGGAACCGGGTTTACCATTAACCAAGCGGGGCCGCTCGGTGCGGTTCTGTCTTATTTAGTGGGCGGCTTTATCATGTTTTTGACCATGCTTTGCTTAGGGGAGCTTGCGGTCGCCTTTCCTGTGTCTGGGTCCTTCCAGACCTATGCGACAAAATTTATCAGTCCGGCCTTCGGGTTTGCGTTCGGCTGGCTGTACTGGCTCGGCTGGGCGGTTACATGCGCTATTGAATTTTTATCAGCGGGACAGCTGATGCAGCGCTGGTTTCCACATGTGGAGGTCTGGATCTGGTGTCTGGTCTTTGCGGCCCTCATGTTTACCTTAAATGCGATAACCGCGAAAGCCTTTGCAGAATCTGAATTTTGGTTTTCGGGCATTAAAATATTGATTATCCTTTTATTTATTATTCTCGGCGGAGCCGCTATGTTCGGCTTCATTGACCTAAGAGGCGGAGAGCAAGCACCGTTTCTGACGCATTTTTATGAAGATGGGTTATTCCCGAACGGCATAAAAGCAATGCTGATCACAATGATTACTGTGAACTTCGCGTTCCAGGGAACAGAGCTGATCGGGGTTGCTGCGGGAGAAAGTGAAAACCCTGAAAAAACGATTCCGCGGTCAATCAGACAGACGGTTTGGAGAACACTGGTCTTCTTTGTTCTATCAATCGTTGTCATTGCCGGCATGATTCCGTGGAAACAGGCGGGTGTTGTGGAAAGTCCGTTTGTTGTCGTATTTGAGCAAATCGGAATTCCATACGCTGCTGACATCATGAACTTTGTGATATTAATCGCGCTGCTATCCGTTGCAAACTCAGGTTTATACGCATCGACACGTATCCTGTTCGCGATGGCGAATGAAGGACAGGCCTTCAAAGCGATTGGCAAGACAAATAAACGCGGTGTGCCGATGAATGCGTTAATCGTGACGATGGCTGTTGCCTGCCTGTCACTTCTGACAAAATTTGCGCAGGCTGAAACCGTATATATGGTGCTTCTATCCTTGGCGGGCATGAGCGCACAGGTCGGCTGGATTACGATTTCGCTTTCCCAAATCATGTTTAGACGCAAATATATCCGTGAAGGCGGCAAGACGGAAGATTTGAAGTTTAAAACACCGCTATATCCGGTGCTTCCGCTGATCGGCCTAACGTTAAATACAGTCGTTCTCATCAGTCTCGCGTTTGATCCGGAGCAGCGTATCGCGCTGTATTGCGGAGTACCGTTTATGGTCATTTGCTACATCATTTATCATGTCGTCATTAAAAAACGCAAGCAGGCAAATCGTCAGCTAGAGCTTTAAAAACGTTGTCCGTAAGTCATCTTTGTTATAACCCGCATAGGACATTATCTTATATGTTGAGGTGGAATCACAGATGGATAAAACGATTTCGGTTATTGGAATGCCAATGGATTTAGGACAAGCACGACGAGGAGTGGACATGGGGCCAAGTGCCATCCGGTATGCCCATCTGATTGAGAGGCTGTCAGAAATGGGTTATACGGTTGAAGATCTCGGTGACATTCAGATCAGCCGTGAAAAGATCAAAAACGATGAAGAACTGAAAAACCTAAATTCCGTACTGGCAGGAAACGAAAAGCTCGCTCAAAAGGTGAACACCGTGATAGAAGAGAAAAAATTCCCGCTTGTCCTCGGCGGCGATCACAGTATCGCGATCGGCACGCTCGCAGGTACAGCGAAGCATTACGATAAGCTCGGCGTCATCTGGTACGACGCGCACGGTGACCTGAATACGCTTGAAACATCACCTTCAGGCAATATTCACGGCATGCCGCTTGCGGTCAGTCTTGGCATCGGGCACGAGTCACTGGTTAACCTTGAAGGCTACGCGCCTAAAATCAAACCGGAACATGTCGTCATTATCGGCGCCCGGTCACTTGATGAAGGAGAGCGCCAGTATATTAAGGAAAGCGGCATGAAGGTGTACACCATGCATGAAATCGACCGACTCGGCATGACAAAGGTGATCGAAGAAACCCTCGATTATTTATCAGACTGCGATGGCGTCCATCTCAGCCTTGATCTGGACGGACTTGATCCAAACGACGCACCGGGTGTCGGGACCCCTGTCGTCGGCGGCATCAGCTACCGCGAAAGCCACCTGGCTATGGAAATGCTGTATGACGCAGGCATCATTACCTCAGCTGAATTTGTTGAGGTCAACCCGATCCTTGATCATGAAAACAAGACTGGCCAAACAGCAGTAGAGCTCGTAGAATCCCTGCTAGGGAAGAAATTGCTGTAGACATGTGAAAACCCCCGCATCCCACGGGGGTTTTTTTATTATCCAATCATCTTTTCAGCGACTTTCATCTCTTGTGAATGCGATTGATGATCTGCAATAAACCAGCCGGATAAAATCACTGCTGCAACGCCTGCGCCAATTAGAAATTTTTTCATTTACATAACCTCCGTTTGTTTAATGAGTTCTTCAATCTGTAATGCTTCATAAAAAAAGTGGGCAGCTTCTTTGTAAAGCTCATTTTCCCTATACCGTTCGCCAGCCAAAATGGAAAGTTCTCTTACACTGTCGTATTCTCTTTCCGACATCAACACACCCATATGTTCTTTGCATAAGTGAAACGTTTCCGCATGACCTCCTTCTGCGTAAATGGCATATAAAATATCAATTTTTGCCTCACATACCTTATTCGGCTCAGTATTTAATTTTTCCTTCAATTTTTGGTAATAAGCTAGGGCTTGTTCTTTCTTTTCCGTCTTAAACAGCTCTCGTATCAGCAAGTAAACAGAATGATAGTAATAGGCAGATCGGGCGTACTCTTCGTTCTGTAACGCCTCTTCTAATTTTGAGATCGCCTCGTCTGATTTGCCGCTTTGGGCATGGAGAAGTCCAAAGTTATGTAAAAGCTGGGCTTCAAAAAAATGGTCCTCTAATTCTCTCGTCATGCGAATGGCTTCATCCAAATAGCTTTCCGCCTCTTCAAACTGGTTCATCTCGGTAAAATTGCCTGACATCGTAATTAACGCGGAGGCGAGTTTCTTTTTGTAATCCATTTCTTCTCTGAAGGTTTTGACCGCTTGCCTTGTATGGTTGAGAGACACAATATTTTGTCCCAGCTTATAATAGAGCTTTCCGACCTTCAGATGAAATTCGGCCTTTTCGATCGGATCTGGGATGTTGCTGAGATACTGCTCCGCTTCTTTATAGAGCCCGATGGCAATTTCGTAGTTATTTTTATAGGCTTCATACATGCCTTCAAACAGAAAAAAGTAATATTTCAGCATGTCTGACGTAGCATTCATATGAGGAGACTCCTCATGCTGAAAGCCCAGCCCTCTCGCTTCATGAAGCAAAACTTTATGGCGCAATTCTAATAAGGAGAAGTAGGCAAGCACCTCCTGATCCTCTTCCATATCATCCAATAAAGGCTTCACTTCTTCAAAGATACGGGCGGACTCTTCAACTTCATGTTTCTTGATCGCAAGGTACCAATCGTTGAGCATGTTAGCGATTTCTGCAGGTGCAATCTTATTCATTTGAAACTCCCTTCTCTATTCATTTATCAATCTCATTGCTTATCATGATAGTAACACCTCCTTCTATTTTATGTAAAATCCTCTAGTCAATAAATAAAGGAGAGGCGATATGACCATTACGCTGACCCCTATGCAAGAAGACGAATTTCGATCCTATCTGACATACACGACTAAGCATTATGCAAAAGAAAAGATAAAGGCAGGATCGTGGCTCCCTGAAGAGACCATGCTTTTGTCCAAACAGACTTTCTCTGATTTGCTGCCGAATGGGCTGCACACGCATCATCACCATCTGTGGAGTATCATCCTGAACGGTAAGGAAACGGCTGGCTGGCTCTGGATTCACGCAGAACCGGAACACCCGCAGCAGGAAGCGTTTATTTACGATTTCGGATTGTATGAATCATATCGGGGAAAAGGTTTTGCGAAGCAAGCCTTGAACGCCCTGGATGAGATGGCAGGAAACATGGGCATTCGAAAGCTGTCTCTCCACGTATTCGCTCACAATGAGACAGCAAGGCGGCTATATGAGCAAACTGGATTTCAGGAGACTGATGTGATCATGAGTAAGAATTTTTAGGCCTGGGGAAGGCCTTTTTTGTGAGACAACCTCCCTGTAAATGATTTCTAAAAATTCTGTAAATCACCTAGTTACCTTCCACATTTCCCTAATATAATGTTGATAAAGGAAAGCATCTTTCCTACACACATGAAAAGAGGAGATGTCATGAGTATGAAGAAAAAGGTATCAATTATTTTGGTAGCGCTTACAATGTGCGTCGGCCTGTTTGTTTCTCCCGCAAAAGCTGCAAGGACCACGAACTATGCTGAACAAATCGCAGCGCTTCAGCCAGGCACGACCCCAGAAGAAATCACAAAGTCCGCCAGCCAGATTGCCAAACAGCAACACGTAAAGACCGATGTGATTCTCAAACAGTTTTACAAGGAAATCACCGCCGATAAAGCAGAAGGAGACCAGCTCGCCAAGGAAAGCGGCATGTCCGTGATGGGCGGCTCCTCCGGTACGAAAAAACTTCCCACTAGCACGAAAGGAAACATCTACTACACCAACTCCTACACAGCCTACTACAACCATGGCCACGTCGGCATGTATTCCGCCGCTGACAAGATTGTTGAATCGGTTCCAAGCGACGGTGTCAGGCAGATCGCTTATAATGCCAGAGACGTGGAAGACAACTCCATCGTACAAACAGTCAACGTCACCTCATCTAAAAAAACATCCGCTGCCGACTGGGCGGTATCAAGAGTCGGCGATCCATACTCATTTAACTTCGTCAATAACAGAAATACCGGCCATGACGGCGCCAAAAACTGTTCGAAGCTCCTATGGTCTGCATTTTTACTGAAAGCCGGCATTGATATCGACAGCAATAAAGGGTTAGGCGTTTACCCGCGCGACATCACAAGTTCTTCCTATACGACAACCGTCATGACCATCAATTAGGGAGACGGATATGAAAAAATGGATGATCACCATTGTTATGCTGATTCTCGCAGGAATCGCACTATTTGTCTTCGTTTCTCCTCTCAAAAGCCATAAAACCGTGAGTCAGCAGGATCTCCGAGACCCTGATTTTCTGAACGACAAAGAAGTCCTGCTGTATTTCTCAACCTCTGCAGATCAAGATGCATTCGGCGGCGGGAAAAGCTATGCCCTGTTTATCAGCCAAGACAGGTCGCTGTCTTCATTTCAGATGAAGGGCCTTGAGCTGGGTTCCGCCAAGGTTCATGACGACAGTGTGATGCTGGAGGACAAAAACACGATTTTCACGATCAAAAACGGCTTGCACTCCCATAAAAGAGCCTATCAGCATACAGGCGACAGCGCAGGATTTCTGCAAAACACGGACGGCTTTTACACCCTCTACAATTCCGGCTACGACAAAAAGGGAGACGGGTACCGCTCTGAGCTGTACCGCCAGATGAACGGGGAGTGGAAAAAAGACATCATCCCGTACTACATCCGAGCCTCCGGTTTTCACGGTGGCGCCATTTACGCACTTGTCCCGACAGGCGACGAGAAAGGCTATCAGCTCCTCCAGATTCAGGCTGATCAAAAGAAGCTTACCTATCACGCCATCACGGAATGGCAGTATGGGGAAGGAGCTTCAATCGAATCTCAGCTTGCTGCGGACGATCAAGCTGTATATGTGATGGTTCGTGGGCAAAAAGCCAGCAATCTCTATCAAATGGTGAAAATCAATAAGAAAAACGGCAAGGTGGAGCTTTATGATATCGCCGAATACAAAAACGACGAGCAAACAATATACAGCTCTATGCCGTTCAGCTTCAAAAAAAGCTTTTTCTCTCATGATGGATATCTGTACTTCATTGAAGGCTTCGGAAAGGTATACAAGATCGATGCAAAGACAGGAAAAAGCCGGATTGCCTTCACCCTTTCCCCAGAAAAAATGAAGGCCGATTTTAAAGAAATCACACAAAGAGGCAGCAGCCTCTATTTCTTCACATATACCTACAACCAGCCTGCATACATTGAACAATACAGCCTGAAAACCGGAAAGAAAGTGAAGGAAAAAGAAATCGGGAAGGTAAAGGAGATTGTGACGCCGAAGAGTCATTTGAAGCTGTATGATTTTGAGATGATGAAGGATTTTTAAGGTGAAGGGGGTTCCGACTTGGGAGCCGTTATACTGCTCGTCGTTTTTGTTTTTCCGATGATGTCAGGCGTAATTGGTGCAGCGGGTTATTTCATATGTAAGAAAGTTTGGATGGGTCCGCTCATCGTGCTTATTGCGAGTTTGATATTGTTGTTTACGTTAGCCTCTGGTAACAGTTCATTCATGTTTTGGGTTGTGCTTTATACTGCAATTGCGTTAGCAGCCAGTGTTGTCACATTATTTCTCAGGAAATTATTATTCAACTGACCGCTGTTTATGAAGAGACTTGTGAAGTCTCTTTTTTCTGTTGCGCAATTTGATACATACCAATGATAGAACGTTGTCCAGCCTCCATCTAAAAATGGTTCAAAACGATAAAGCTTAAATGGCCTTTTCAAGCAAACAGGTGTTAATTACTGTAAAATGAATATATAAAATGGATGCAGATAAAGGAGGAATCATATGCGCACCAAATGGGTCATTCTTCTTGCAGTTATCATCAGTCTGATTTCGGCGGCTACGATGTTCCTATTAAACGGAGGAAAAGCAGATTGGTTCGACATCATCGGAACCATTATGGGCTGCTTTATTGGCATATTTGTTGTTGTAAGAATGCAGAAAAAGCAGGCGTGAAAAAGGGAAAGGGTCATGCCGAACCGAAGTCATGTTCAAGGACCAAGAGTCCAAAGACATGAATGGGAGGAATGGCGTTGAGAGGAAACAAAGCGGTTGTGTACAAAGGCAAAGGAAACGTGGCGGTGGAGGATATCGGCTATCCGGAGTTAATCTTGAAGGACGGGCCCGGCGTTCCGAAGGCGAATGTGAATCGGAAATGTGAGCACGGGGTTATTTTGAAGGTGATTACCACAAACATTTGCGGTAGCGACCAGCACATGGTCAGAGGCCGCACGACGGCGCCAGATGGCTTGGTGCTGGGGCATGAAATTACGGGAGAAGTCATTGAAACAGGTCGGGACGTTGAATTTATCAAAAAAGGCGACATCGTATCCGTTCCCTTCAACATCGCCTGCGGGCGCTGTGTGATGTGCAGAACGCAGAAAACGCACGTGTGCCTGAATGTCAATCCGGACCGGCCGGGATCGGCTTACGGTTACGTTGATATGGGCGGCTGGGTCGGCGGGCAGTCGGAATACGTCATGGTGCCGTACGCTGATTTTCAGCTGTTGGTCTTCCCGGATAAAGAACAGGCGTTAGAAAAGATTCTCGATTTGACGATGCTGTCCGACATTTTTCCGACAGGATTTCACGGTGCATATACAGCGGGTGTGCAAACAGGGTCGACCGTCTATATCGCAGGAGCGGGACCTGTCGGCTTAGCCGCCGCACACTCCGCCCAGCTCCTTGGCGCTTCCACAGTGATTGTAGGCGATTTGAATGAAGACAGACTGGCACAGGCGAGAAGCTTTGGCTGTGAAACGGTCAACGTGCAAAAACACGACCGCCTTGGCGAGCAAATTGAACAAATACTAGGTGAACCAACCGTTGATGCCGCAGTGGACTGTGTCGGCTTTGAAGCATCTGGACACGGAAGCCAAGGAGAAGCGCCGGCCGCCGTACTGAACTCGATCATGGACGTCACCCAGGTTGGCGGAAGTCTCGGTATTCCAGGCTTATACGTGACCGAAGATCCCGGTGCAAACGATGCGGACGCCAAAACAGGGTCATTAAAAATCCGCTTCGGACTCGGCTGGGCCAAAGCCCACACCTTCGTCACCGGACAAACACCCGCTATGACATACAACCGCAACTTGATGAAAGCGATCCTAAGCGGCAGAGCGCAAATCGCAAAAGCCGTCAACGCCACCGTCATTTCTCTGGACGACGCGCCAAAAGGCTACAGCGACTTTGACAAAGGAGCGGCGAAGAAATTTGTGATTGATCCGCATGGAACATTGAAATAAAAAAAAGCCGGCCGTTCAATCGAACGCCGGCTTTATTGCTGATAATCGGTTTCTTCAAAGCGATCTCCTGATTCGTCTTGGACGATTAAATCCCCTTCGATTTTGTCCAGTCCAATCAGAATATAGGGGTTTTTCTCATTTTCCTCGGGAGCCGGCTTTCGTTTCACAGTTACAATCGTTTCTTTAGGCGAGTATTTGACGTCTGACACCTCAAGCTTCTTATCCTTATCGCTGCTTCCGAGAGACACAATAACCATCTTTCTGCCTTCTAAAATGGTGAAGACTTGATACCCTTTTACGTCATCATGTGTTTGAAGGTAATTTGCGTATAATTCTAGCTCGGAACTGCCTTCACCGATCCGATCCTTCTCTAACACCCAATAAGACGACTGACACCCAGTAAGCAACAACATGATCACAAAAAGCCGAACCCATCTGAAGCGCACATGCAGACCTCCCCAAACATCGGTTACATCCAAACTAACATACGAGCGAAATAGAGTCATCAACAGCTTGTTTGTCGATTTGTGGATAAAACTCAGCCCGAAGCACTACTAACATGTGAATAAATAGGTTATATTGGGAAGAGAATATTTGCAAAATGCAAGAAACCATCGGAGGATTTGAACATGAAACAAACGTATTATTCCTGTGAAGAACACATCGAAACCGTGCTGGATATGTACATAGACGACCACGAGCTGCCGCCCGAAATCAGAAAAATCGAACATACTAACAGTTTATCCACAGCCTGTGAATTATGTGGAGATCCCGCAATATATATAGTGGGGAACGAATGATCTTACACAAAATACAGAAAAGATATCCACAATTGTGGACAACATATATGAATAACTTGTTTTTAAAGTGGGGATGACCTGTGAATATCAATATTGTGACAATCGGAAAACTAAAAGAAAAATACCTCAAGCAAGGCATTGAAGAATACACCAAACGACTTTCGGCCTACGCAAAAATCGACATCATTGAACTCCCGGACGAAAAAGCGCCGGAAAACCTAAGCGACCAGGACATGAAAATCATAAAAGACAAAGAAGGCGACCGCATCCTATCAAAAATCAGCCCCGACGCCCACGTCATCGCCCTCGCCATCGAAGGAAAAATGAAAACATCCGAAGAACTAGCCGATACAATAGATAAGCTGGCTACTTATGGAAAAAGCAAAGTCACCTTCGTCATCGGCGGATCACTTGGATTGAGTGACGCGGTGATGAAGCGAGCGGATGAAAAGCTGTCGTTCTCGAAAATGACGTTTCCTCATCAGTTGATGCGGCTTATCTTAGTAGAGCAGATTTATCGGGCTTTTCGGATTAATCGTGGGGAGCCTTATCATAAGTAAATAAAATTCTCAATTATAATAAAATTTTATATTGAATCTTTGAACTTGATTCACATATTAATTAAAGGAGGATAATCATTGGCTTCGAAGATAATAAAAGGGGTAAGGTTTATTTTTAAAAAGACCTATGCTGTTTGTTATATTGAAACATTTTCTGATGACTTAAAAAATATTATAAAACAACATTTATCTTCAATATGTCATGGCCCTTCAAAAGCATCTCAACCTAGAAAAGCATATAATTATAAAAATACCGTTAGGTCTTTTTTAGAAAGATATGAAAAAAAAGCAGAAAAAACAAAAATTGGGATGGTCGGTGAGCTATTAACTCATATTTTTATACTACAATTTTTAACTGAGTTCAAGACAGTGTCCCCTTTTTTCAATATGGAAGAGAGGAGTATAACAAAAGGATTTGATATATTATTATATTCTAAAAATCAAAATGAATTATGGATAACAGAGGTAAAGTCTGGAGAACTACAAAAAGATAAAAATTCAAACCAAACAAATAATATATTATTAGGAAAAGCAAAAATTGATCTAAAAACAAGATTAAACGAGAATAAAGATACCTTGTGGGAAAATGCTATAAATGGAGCGACAATTGCTCTGGATAATATCAAAGATACAAAAGAAGCAGTTATTTCAATACTAGGTGATATAGAAGATGAAATCTATGAACAAAAAGCGATAAGTACAGATAAAAATGTAATATTAGTTACTTCACTTTTTTCCAATTTAAAAGACCAATTACAAGAAAGTACTATTGAAAGATTCTATACTTCAACATTAAATGAAAAAATATTTAGAAAGGTATTAGTTCTATCTATTCAAAAAAATACTTATAAAAAAGTAGTAGAATTCTTAAAAGATGAGGCGGAAATATGAAAAGTCTTTCATTAAGGAGATTAAGAAATACAAAATTCAGCGAATTGTTCAAAAAATTAGCACTTGAAAAGAATTTGTCAGATTTAGAATATAAAAAGTTACTGTCGTTAGCGATAATATTTATTAACGAAAAGGATGAGAACATATTTAAACTTGGTTACAGAATAATAGTATTCTATTCTAACCAAACCAAAGACTACAGACCATTATATGATATTTCTATGAACAAAGGTCTTTACCCAGTAGTTAAATCTATAGAAAAAATTGAAAATTACAGTAAAAAAATCGAAGAATCTTTTTTTAAACTGTTTAATGCCTCCTTTGGAGAAAATTATAAAGAGGGAAATATTTATTTAAGTGAACAACAAACTGATTTATATTCATTTTTTCAAACAAAAGAAAAAGAATCAGTATCTGTAATAGCACCTACTTCTTATGGGAAGTCTGAATTAATAATCTCAACATTAAAACAAAATCAAAATAGAAACACTTGCATTGTAGTCCCTACAAAAGCGCTTATTGCACAAACAAAAAAAAGAATCATAGAGGCAAATATCAGTAATATTAAAAAAATAATTACTCACCCCGAGATGTTTTTAACAACAGATGAAAATATCACAGTGGTTTTAACACAAGAACGATTATTAAGGCTTCTAAGAAAAGAACGAGAGTTGAAATTTGATACTGTTTTTGTAGATGAAGCACATAATTTATTAGAAAATAACGAAAGAAGCCTTTTATTAGCTACTGCTATTTCAATACTAAAAAAACGAGATGAAAATGTAAAATTTAAGTTTTTAACTCCATTTCTAGTTGACAGTAACAATTTATTAGTTAGATATGCAGAGTATAAAACAGAAGCTTATAAAGTTAACGAATATATAAAGACTGAAAGATTATATATTTATGATCATAGAAAAGAAAAGAAATTAAAACTATATGATCAATTTTTAAATGAATTTTATTATGACGATGTTAGTACATTTACTGATGAGATTGATTTAATAATAAAAAAAAGCAAAAGAAAAAATATAATATATCTAAATAAACCAGCAGACATACAAAAGTTCTCACTTTCTTTTTCTAACAGACTATCATATGTTATAAATGATGAGATACAAAGAGCTGTACAGAATATAAGTAGCCTTTTAGATCCTGATTATTCGTTAATACATTGTTTAAAAAAGGGATTTATTTATCACCATGGATCGGTACCTGATAATTTGCGGTTATACATTGAAAATTTATATTCGGAGTTAGAGGAATTGAGATATATAGTAACAAGTTCCACTTTATTAGAAGGAGTTAATATTCCGGCAGTTACACTGTATTTATTGGATAATAAAAAGGGGAAACCTAATTTAAGTCCTTCACAATTTAAAAATTTAATTGGAAGAATATGCAGATTCAATGAACTATTTTCTCCCTCTGATGGTGATTTAAAAAATTTAGAACCAACTATTTATTTAGTTGGATCAAATTTCACATCTAGCAATGCAAATTTAGATAACTTTATTAAAAATTGCATGAGAGTTGATAAACCAGAAGCCGATAATGTAACTAATGTATTACTAGAACAAGTAGAAATCACAAGTGAAAATCACCAACAAAAAGAAGATGCTGACGAGTTTATTGAAAACTTTGAGCCTGGAGTAATAGAAGATTATAATAAATCATATGCTCAAACTGAAATTGGGAAGTTATGCTTTATTAATAACATTACAGAAATAGATATAATATCTAATGAAAAGCAAATGCAAAAAATTTTAGACTTAAATAGAAATGTAAAACTAAATTCTTCAAGTGAAGTTTTTGAGTATTTTCAAAGGATTTTTTTACCTTTTGTGAAAAATGCTGATAAGTACAATAATCTTCGAAGATTATCCTATGTTGAATCTCGAAATTTCTATAAGATGTTTTTAGATTGGAGAATTAGAAGTGCTTCATATAGAGAAATGATATCTAGCTTCTTGAGATATTGGAAAAGGATAGAAACTGAAAGGGAAGAAACAGATATATATGTTGGAAAATGGGGCGATAAAACTAAGAATGGTTTTAGAGAACTATGGACTGATATAAAAACTAAGTCACATAAAGAACGAGTTAACTTAGCGATAGTTCGTATAAAAGAAGAACAAGATTTTCTTGATAATATTTTTATTAAATATATAGAAGTATTAAATGATCTTGATCTACTTCAAACAGAATTTTATGAACGAATTAAGTATGGTACATCAGATAAGAATAAAATTACACTTATAAAAAATGGTTTAAGTCTTACGGTTAGTAATTTACTTATGAATAAATATAGGGCTTATTTAGATATAGACACAAACTTAAATAGTATAATAATAAATCCAAGTATTATTAAAGAAATGCAATCTAATAATGAAAATGATATTCTAATTTATGAGGTTGTGTATAATACGAAAATAAAGGAGACAAGATAGTAATTTTATTATGAAGTTCTTTATATGAAAATTACACTGTGTTTTACAATTAACTTCATTCGATATTTCAATTAGTAATTTTTTGATCACTTTTCAATTTTTATAATATGTTAAAGTGGTCTCCTTTTTCTTTATGAAAATCAAGGTTCTTCTTAATAAAATGTTCTCCCATTTGCTCATAAAACGATTATTTCCTCTAGCTTTCTTTTAACATTAAGCTCATTCCATCTGGTCAACGCAGATTTTTGGAAAACTTTTCGTGACACCTCTCTAAGTGTAGTCGTTGGATAGATGTCCTTCACGACAACGTGTTTTAGTTCCGTGGAATAGAATTTTATTTAGAATGTTCCACTCGATTGACAGTATGTTTAGTTCTCTTCTTTTGAACATCATTTCCCAACCATCAATAAGCTCCCCAAAGGCAAACATATTTTTTATTTCAACCTTTACGGGAGCCTATTATAATCTCTGAACCCCACATCCTCACTTCATATACCGATACTCCCGCAAACTCTCCAAAATCGCCACCTCCTGCAACAATTCCTCACCAACATTCGTTTCCTTCACTTTCTTCCGCTCAAGCTCTTTGTCCACTAATCGTTTCACCGTTAAGACATCAGTTCCGGTGCTTAGGACTTCTGCCTTGGAGTTGAAGTGTTTATGGGCGACGAGCTGCATGCCGTAGGAGTTGTATAGCAGCGTGTAGCCGGCGATGCCTGTTGTGGATTGGTAGGCTTTGGAGAAGCCGCCGTCGATGACGATCATTTTTCCGTTTGCTTTGATTGGGTCTTCTCCTTCGATTTCTTTTACTGGTGTATGGCCGTTGATGATATGGCCATGATCTGGATTGAGGCCGAATTCTGCCAGGATGTTTCGGCAGGTTGCCTCGTCTTCGCGTAAATAGTAATACGGGTTTTTCTTCTCTTTATGCGTTTCCTTTTCTTTGATGAAATACCGCTCAAATGTCGTCATGGCGCGTTTTCCGAAGAGGGAGGAGTACTCGCCTGTCCATAAATACCAAGCCATATCTGTCGCCAGGTCATCGGTTTCTTCCGGGTGGGCAAACGCTTCCCGTAAGAACCGCTCAAATACATCGAGCAGCTCACGGCCCGCATACGGTTTATCCTCAATCATCATCGTTTCCATATTGCCGTTTTCATCGACAGGAATACAGCCATGGATTAACAGGTTGCCGTTATATTTTAAATAAAGGCTGCCTTTTTTCATCATGAAATTCATATGACGGCCCAGCTTTTCGGAATGCTGGACAGAGAATAGCAGCTTGTCTATGACTTCTGCTTCTTCTTCTAATAGCTGATCTGGCTGCTCCGGATTGATTGTCGCAAAGCAGGTGTTTTCCAGCTGATATGTTTTTCCGTGCAACGTGATTTCATTTTTATCATAATCAATTTTCTCTAATAACAAGCGTTCTTCCATATTAAAGTTCGGCCGTCTCTTGATAATCGGGCTCTCAAGCTTGAATTGGATCATGGCAATGGCTTGATGGATTTTGGTGATTTGCTTAATCTCATCCTCTGGCCTGTTGTCATCTGCTTTCGGACGGAACGCTGGATTATCATCGTAATATTTTTCGGCCAGATTCATCAGCGGTCTTAAATTGATGCCGTACACGTCTTCAATAATGTCCAGGTTGTCATAGCGGGCACAGATGCGGATAATATTGGCCAGGCACACTTTGGAACCGGCATAGGCGCCGATCCAAAGGACATCGTGATTTCCCCACTGAATATCGACAGAATGGTAGTTGATCAGCTCCTCCATAATCCGATCCGGCTGCGGTCCGCGGTCGTAAATATCGCCGACCACATGCAGATGGTCGACCACCAATCGCTGAACGCTGTAAGCGAGGCCGGTGATCAGCTTATCAGCTTGGCCAAGTTCAATGATCTGATCAATGATTTCGGAGTAATATTGCTCCTTGTTGCCAGCTTGTTCTGTTTTGTATAACAGCTCCTCGGTAATATAAGCAAACTGGGCAGGCAGTGCTTTACGCAGTTTGGAGCGGGTATACTTCGAGGAGCAATAAGAAACAAGCCTAATCATTCGGTTAATCGTTTCTTTATACCACTCGTTTAACGCTTCTTTCGCATCAAAATCATGTTTGATTAACTTCAGTTTGTCTTCCGGATAATAGACCAATGCTGCTAAGTCATCAATTTCTTTATCGTAAATGACACCGCTGAAAATGTCGCGTATCTTCTCTTTGACTCGTCCCGAACCATTACGCAGCACGTGCTGGAATGCTTGATATTCCCCGTGCAAATCACTGACAAAATGCTCAGTGCCCTTTGGCAGGTTCAGTATTGCTTTTAAATTAATGATTTCCGTTACCACTTTTTCTTCACAATCATATTTTTGTGCGAGTAAATCTAAGTACTTGCTTTCCAAAACCGTCCATCCCCTTTTTAGAATAAACCTCTATTTATGAGCATGTGCATATCAGGTTAATTTAAAAGTATGTCATTATTTTTAAACATTGGACCCTTATACGATAGTAACGCATAACTCCTTTTAGAGACAATGAAAATGAGGGAAAGAGGGTGGCGAAATGAGTGAGGATAGAGAGAAAGGATTCTTCCTCGTGCCATAAAATTTACATCCAATACTTATAAATAAGGTGTTGACGAACTATTGTTTCTTTATTATTACAGTGCGAACAGTTGGCTTTGTTTCTCTCTACTTGAAGATTTGATCATTTACAAATTTCAACATAGTAATTCGAACTAATTCAAGCGGAATGGATTTTTATATATATTTACCTATTGTAGTCTAATGCTGTTTTGTTACGTACTCCGGTTCCTTCGAGGCTTTAAATTAAACTATGACTTTTAATCTATTCGGTATAGGTCCGTAGGGAATCTATGCAGAAGGACGAATGAGAGATATATCCTAATAACAAAAACAATATTCAGATTTTTTAGTATAATTTATTGACATACATTGGACTATATGGAATAATTGGGTTATATTAGTAGAAAAGGAGGGGATAATATGAAAAAGGAAAACACAAACAATGAGACTGTAAAAAACTTAGAATTCAAGGGTCTATTAGATGAATCACAAAAGTTAGCGAAAGTTAATGACCTTTGGTATTTTGTAAAATCAAAAGAAAGTCGCTGGATTCTTGGAAGTGGTCATTAATTAGAAGGGTATAAAGGAGAGTCTATCTCTCCTTTACAACTTTTTTGGGGGATTAGTCATGTATGATAAAACAGTTTCAATCAATTTAGATTCTAAGTGCAATGCATCTTGTGACCATTGTTGTTTTTCTAGTTCACCTACCTCTACAATTAAGATGGAAAAGGATTACATAAGAGAGTTAGTAAATGAATTTGCAAAAAACAAAACCATTCAAGTGATCTCATTTACTGGTGGGGAAATTTTTTTAGATTATGAGTTTTTGAAAGAACTAATGGAAATCATTAAACCATATGAAAAGCAAATAACGTTGATTTCTAATGGGTTTTGGGGCGTCAGCAAGAAAAAGGTTCAAGAATATTTTAATGATATGAATTCATTAAATGTAGTGGCATTAACTATAAGCTATGATGAGTATCATGCTCCATTCGTTAAATCATCAAGTATTAAAAGAATATTTGAACATAGCAGGAAATACTCAAATATCGATATTTCTCTTAATATGGCAGTTACTAAAGACAAAATGTCAAATCATATTTTGGAAGAGTTGGGTGATTCAATCTTAGGTGTAAAGATAACAAAATTTCCGATGATATCAGTTGGAGCTGCCAGAACTAGGATTAATCAAGAAAACATACATAAGTTTTACAATCTTGACGATGAAGACTCCTTGTATTGTCCGGGGTATGAAGTCGTATATCATCATGATGGAGAAATCTACCCGTGTTGTTCTCCTGCTATATTTGAAACAAAAATAACTTTAAGGGAAGAATATAATCAGAATTTCGAAAGAACAGTGGAAAAGCTAAGTTCCAATTTGTTGTTATTTATTATTAGAAAAGAAGGGTTCAAATGGTTTTTGGATATTTTAAAAGAAAATAATAAAATAGAAGAGTTTGATATCCCTTATGAATTTTCTTCTATATGTGGTGTTTGTGGATCATTATTCAACTCTGAAGAGAAGATAAATTATTTTTATCCTTACATGGAAAAGTATTATTATGAAAATTTTGAAGTATGAAGATGAAAAATATGAAGTGATTGTACAAAATAACGTATTTATAAAAGACAAAAAAAGTGGAGACTATTATAAAAACAGTTTAGATTCTATTACAAATGAACAATTATCATATTTTAAAGTTTATAAGGAGAAAGTGTCACCAAAGTTTTTTTACCTATTCGTATGTTTTACGGCTATTATGTTCATATTAAATTATATTCATTTAATAAAATTGCAAAATGAATTTTCTTCTTCTGTATTATATGGATGGAAAATGTGGATAATTATAGTTGTTTATTTTATAATGAACATAGTGCTTCACGAAATGGGACATATTTATTCTTTAAAATATTTTGGGAAAAAATTCGATAAAGTTGGATTTAAACTGAATTTTTATGTATTCCCTGCTTTTTATGTCCAATTGAATGCAACCTACATGATATCAAGAAATGAAAAGATAATTGTTCATTTATTTGGCTTGTTTATTAATTATTTTGTAATCAACACTTTAGAAACCATAAATCAATTTACAATTTCCAGTGAACCCTTAACGATGGCATTTATGCTTTTCTCGTCTACTTTATTGTGGAACTTAGTGCCAATTTTGAATTCTGATGGCTACAAAATTCTTTTAGCTTTTCTTAGCTTAGACGAATATAGTCGTTTTAAAACAAATCATTGGTTAGTTCTTACTATTCAAATAATAGGGATTAGCCTTGCGGTAAATTCCGTTGTTCATTGGATATTATATATTGTAAACTAGAGTAAAAGATCTCCAATTTAATCATCGAAAGAACATCTCTTACAGTCCGAATCGGTAAACGAAAGAGGTACCTCAATACGAAAACATTAGTAACCAAATTTCAAGGTAGAAGCGTTTCATTATTATGCAAATATTTCCTAGGAGTATGTATATGAATATAGCGAATTATACTTTAAAAGTGAAAGGCAAAACGTTACTTGAGGATACTGACTTACATTTTTCTAATGGGGAAATGAACCATATTGTTGGAAAAAATGGAGTCGGTAAATCACAGCTTGCTAAAGACTTTTTATTAAATAATAGCAAACGAATCGGTAGAGATATTCGTCAAAATGTTTCTTTAATCTCTAGCTCGTCGAATATACCTCATGATGTTTCTAAGGACTTTTTATTAAACTTTTTGAGTGAAAAGTTTGATTCAGAAATGATAAATAAGATTGCGAGTTTACTTAATCTTGATAATATAGATGGTAAAGTTCTTATCAAAAACTTAAGTGATGGACAAAAGCAAAAATTGAAATTGCTTAGCTTTTTGCTGGAGGACAAAAATATTATTGTTTTAGATGAAATAACGAATTCGTTAGACAAAAAAACGGTTATGGAAATTCATCGTTTTCTGAAAAAGTATATCCAGGAGAACCCAGAGAAGACGATCATTAATATTACACACGATTTGTCTGATTTAAAGGCGATAGAAGGACATTATTACATATTTAACAACCAAAAAATCGAAAAATATAATTCAGTAGATAAATTAATTGAAGTGTATATAAATGAGTAATAAAACAGTGGGGGCTTATGATGAAATTAGAGTTTAAAAAAAGTATGAGCAACAAAGTTTTCATTATTTTAGGATCTATGTTTGTATTTTTATTTTTACTGGGTTATTTTTTATTGGTTGGAATCGATAAAGTTAGCAATGTTACACCTGAGATGTTTTTCTTTAGCTCCTATACCGTTGCTACTCAGTTTGGTTTGATGTTATTTTCATTTGTTATCGCTTTTTTTATTAATCGAGAATATTCAAATAAAAATATTCTCTTTTATAAATTAATTGGAGAAAACATTTTTACTTTCTTTTATAAAAAGATAGCTGTTTTATTTTTGGAATGTTTTGCGTTTATCGCGCTTGGTCTGCTCATCATCTCGTTGATGTACCATGATTTTTCCCATTTTGCATTATTGCTTTTTTTATTTTCTGCCGTTATATTGCAGTATATTTTAATTATTGGAACTATAAGTATGTTATGTTCGAATATATTAACTAGTATAGGTGTTAGTATCGTTTATTGGATCACTTCAGTTATTTTAGTAGCAATAAGCAATGAAACGTTTGGTTTTATTGCTCCTTTTGAGGCAGGTAACACTATGTATCACCGAATAGAAAACGTGTTGCAATCTGATCATATGACACTTGGCAATCATGATATTTTATATATTATTTTATATTTAATTTCAATCATGATAATAAACGTAATTGTACTTCGTATTTCTAAAACTAGATGGGTCAAAATGGGCATTTAAAAGGAAGCTACTTCACGTTGAAGTAGCTTTTTTTGTACGATAAGATGACGTGCTGTGTGTATGAGTTTTGTTAAGGTGGGGTGTTTTTTAGATTTCATCAACATCTTTCTGCAATCTATTGCTGTTTTTCTTTCACCATCTTTATAAAGAGAAAGAAGATAATAAATACGATAAAGTAATTCATTGGATTCTTAAAGATACTCATATCGAGTGAGAGCTGTAATAAAATCCATAGGGCAAATATGGCTAGTATTGAAGGAATGATGATTTTGTACATTTCGATCACCTTCTATCGTTAATAAAAATGAGGGAGTGATCCCCTTTTAAAAGCAAGATGCAGCAGCCCCTGTCATTGCACCGCCAACAGCGCCAGTAATTGCACCAACGGCACCAGCACCTACAGTTCCAATGCCGGGTATCGTGACTGTTCCTACAGCAGCACCAGCAAGACCCAGAGTACCTCCACCAGTTATCGCACCGCCGCCAGTACCTAGAATACATTTTCCAACCGATTGGGTACTGACTGTACCGCTGGTTTGTCCAGATTCATGGCTTACTAGTTTGACCAGAACGCCATGATCAATTTTTTCGTATTGTAGTGTAACAGGATCACCATTTTTGTCAGTTGAGCTATTAGGGAGAACTTGCTCTTTTCCCACTACGTGATCTTTTAGTGTAGCATTTCCATCAGCGTCAATATGAACATCTGCATGATCGAACGTCATCTTCAGCACACTATCATTGAGGTTTTCAACTTTATATGTAGCTTGGGATTCTGCGGCATCTGCAAAGTTAGGCAAAACCGGGAGGGCTAAGGCACCTACTAGGAATACTAAGGCTGCCAGTTTTACTTTGGTTAGCTTTATTATGTGCATAATTATCCTCCTCCTTTGGTTGCCATACTAACAGAGACGTTTCGCCTGTTAAACCCTTTATTAAGAAATGACTGAAACTTCATTATATCGAACTACCCATATTTGCATTTCCCCTTCAAAAGTTATAGATAATTGAAAGAGACTTTTCATTCTAATATCTCACTAATCTTTTTCTAGTTACGAAAACCAAATTTTTTCTATTGAAATATTAGTAAAAGAGCTTCGTGGTTGTTAAAGTAAAACAGTTTCACAACAAAAAACTATTCGCCTGCACCACAAACTGCGACTGCTCATAATTATACGATATCTTCGAGAAATCAAACGGCTGCCCATTTGTCAGATGAAAAATACTTTCTATATAAAGCTTGGGCAGTCCAGCCTCCAGCCCCAAGTATTCCGCTTCTTCCTCATTAAGCTGACCCACGTGCAGAAACAAATCAGAAAAGCCAATCTTCAGTCCCAATCCTTCCCGGATGTAATGAAAGATTGAGTGAGACACAATTTCCTTGTTCAAGTACGTCACGATGGATTTGTTGTAATAGGATTCTTCGTAGCATAGGGTTTCGCCGTTGATGTAGCGGACCCTTTTGACAAAGTAGATGTCTTCATCTTGTCCGATATTGAGGTTTTCTGCCGCTTCCGGTGTCGGCTTTCTCACGTCCAGCTCAATGACTTTTGAGGTGACGTTGAAATCTTCGAGATCCTTTTTAAATCCTTGATTCGACAGGAGGCTGATGTAGCCTTTTCGTTTATGCTTTCTGACGAAGATGCCGCTTCCTCTGAGCTGAAAGATCGCGCCTTTTTGTTCTAGTAGATCCAGAGACTTTGTGATTGTGCTTTTGCTGACCTCAAACTGGGCCATGAGGGTTTCTAGCACTGGCAGCTTATCTCCCTGTTTCAGCTCGTGTTCTTCTATATAGTTTTCGATTTCCGCTGCGATTTGCTGGTACTTTAACATACGCATTCCTCATTCATTCGTTTAGTTTCACTTGTCAAAATTATAGCATAAACCGCTTACAGAAATGATAAAGGTATAAATACTTTGTTAGAGTATTGATAAATTATACCGGTACAATTATAATGAAAGCGTAACCAAAACAAAGGGGTGGGTGAAAATGTCGGGGAAAGTGAGAGATTATACGAGACTAGCAAAAGACATTTTGGAGGCGGTAGGCGGGGAAGAGAATGTGATAGGGGCTTCTCGCTGCGCAACCAGGCTTCGCTTGGTGCTGAAGCGGTCTAACCCTAAAGCGAAGGATATTGTAAAGTCGATGCCTGGCGTCATTACGGTTGTAGAGAACAGCGGTCAATTCCAGATTGTCATTGGACAGCATGTAGGGGACGTTTTCGAAGCGTTTTCTAAGCTGGTCAATATTGATCTTTCCGGCGAACAGAGCGAGAATAAAGGAACGATGTTGAACCGGATTATTGCGACGATGTCAGCTGTGTTTGCGCCGTTTGTGTACATTCTGGCCGCTGCTGGTATTTTGCAAGGGGCATTAATTATCATTAACTTATTGTTTTCTGGTTTTGAGAAAACAGGAGTTTATCAGGTTTTCAGTTTCATATCTTGGGCGCCGTTTACGTTTTTGCCTATTTTTATCGCGATTACGGCATCAAAGCATTTTAAAACCAACATGTATATAGCTGTGGCGTGCTGTGCCGCGTTAGTCAGCCCGACATGGGCGGAGATGGCCGCTCAAATCGCCGACGGCAAAAGCATTTCCTTCTTAGGGATTGCTTTATCGCAAACGACATATACGTCTTCCGTGCTTCCACCATTATTTTTAGTGTGGATGTTGTCTTATCTTGAACGATTCTTGAATAAGAGAATGAACGAAGTGATCAGACCGTTATTTGTTCCTTTCCTATGTATGGTCATTATGGTGCCAGTAACAATTGTCCTCATTGGCCCTGTGACAACATTAGGCGCAAATGGAATTGCAAACGGTTACAACTTCTTGGCGGAAAACGTGCCGGCTTTGGCTGGAGCCATCATCGGCGCATTCTGGCAGGTCATCGTGATCTTTGGCGTACATTGGGGCATTACGCCTATGGTATTGGCGAACTATGATCTATACGGACGGGATTCATTCCAGGCGTATCAAACGATCGCGGTGGTTGCACAGGTTGGCGCAGTGCTTGGCGTCATCTTAAAGGCGAGAAATAAGGAAACGAGAAAAGTCAGTGTGTCAGCTGGGATAACCGGTTTGTTTGGCATTACTGAGCCGGCGATCTACGGTGTGACCTTGAGATTTAAGAAGCCGTTTATCTTTGGCTGTATTTCCGGTGCGGTTGGTGCCATCACGGCCAGTTTCTTTAATCCGTATTACTTTGCGTATGCCGGACTTCCGGGTCCTCTGACGATCGTGAATGGCATCAATGAACAATTCCCGACGTCCATCTGGGGTATTTTAATCGGTGCTGCGATTGCGGTGATTCTTCCTGTTGTGCTGATTCAGATCTTTGGCTATGGTGAAGATACAGCTGCACAGCCGGAAAAGGAAAGTCTTCAAACGGCACAGGCAAATGAAGAAACCGTATATGCTCCGTTTAGCGGCAAGGTCATTCCGCTTTCTAAGGTGCCTGATGAGGTATTCAGCTCAGGTGCCATGGGTCAAGGCTTGGCGATCGAGCCATCCGATAATAAGCTCTATGCTCCGTTTGACGGAACCGTCGTTATGGTCGCGCCTACAAAGCATGCGATCGGTCTGCGTTCAACCTCTGGTGTTGAGTTGCTTGTGCACATCGGGCTGGATACAGTGACGTTAGACGGAACTCCTTTTGCCTTAAAGGTGAAAGAGGGAGATATAATTAGAAAAGGCGAGGTGCTTGCCGAATTTGATAAAGCACTCATTGAACAGAAAGGGTTAACAACGATTACCCCAGTCATCATCACGAATTCACATGCGTATCAGGAGATTCTCATCGAGGATCTTGAAGTAAGTGCGTTAGACCAAAAATTATTTACAGTCGTAAGCTAGGGAGGAATATAAGATGGAAAAAATGCCGAAGGATTTCTTATGGGGCGGCGCTTTAGCTGCCCATCAATTTGAAGGAGGATGGAATCAGGGCGGTAAAGGGCCAAGTGTCGTCGATGTGATGACAGCGGGTGCGCACGGCGTACCGAGAAAAATCACGGAGTCCATTGAAGAGAACGAATTTTATCCGAACCATGAAGCCATTGATTTTTATCACAGATACAAGGAAGATATCGCTTTGTTTGCGGAAATGGGATTAAAATGCTTGCGGACGTCCATCGGCTGGAGCCGGATTTTCCCGAAAGGCGATGAGGCTGAACCGAACGAAGAAGGCTTGCAGTTCTACGATAATGTATTTGATGAATTGCTGAAGCATGGAATCGAGCCGGTGATTACCCTGTCTCATTTTGAACTGCCGCTTCATCTGGCAAGAGAATACGGCGGCTTCAGAAATCGAAAAGTCGTAGACTTTTTCGTCAAATTCGCTGAGGTTTGCTTCAACCGATATAAAGATAAAGTGAAGTACTGGATGACATTCAATGAGATCAATAACCAGATGGATGTGAACAATCCTCTGTTCCTATGGACGAACTCAGGAGTTGTGGTCGGAGAAAATGAAAATGCCAAGGAAGTCATGTACCAAACGGCGCACCATGAGTTACTTGCAAGCGCATTGGCAGTGGCAAAAGGAAAAGAAATCAACCCTGAGTTCCAAATTGGGGCTATGGTGTCACACGTGCCGATTTATCCTTACTCCTCTAATCCGGAAGATGTGATGCTTGCTGAAGAAGAAATGAGAAAGCGTTATTTCTTCCCGGATGTGCAGGTTCGCGGTTATTACCCAAAGTATGCGTTAAAAGAGTTTGAAAGAGAAGGATACAATATCACGTTCGAAGATGGCGATGACGAGATTTTGAGAAATGGGACGGTCGATTATTTGGGCTTCAGTTATTATATGTCGACTACTGTGAAAAGCGATGTCGAAAATGACAATACGGGCGATATCGTCAACGGCGGATTACCGAATGGTGTAGAAAATCCGTACATCACATCGAGTGACTGGGGCTGGGCAATTGATCCAACTGGGCTGAGATATACGTTAAACCGTTTTTATGATCGATACCAAATTCCGTTATTCATCGTTGAAAACGGCTTTGGGGCGGTCGATACGCTTGAAGAGGACGGCACCATCCATGATCCGGAACGTATTCAATATTTGAAATCACATATTGAAGCACTGGAAAAAGCGGTCACTTATGACGGTGTAGATTTAATCGGCTACACGCCGTGGGGCATTATTGATATCGTCTCCTTTACAACAGGCGAAATGAAAAAACGCTACGGCATGATCTATGTTGATCGTGACAACGAAGGAAATGGATCCATGAAGCGGTATAAGAAGGATTCATTTGAGTGGTACAAAAACGTCATTCAAACGAATGGTGAGGAATTATAAAGCAGATGGCCCGAATCGAGCACTTAACTTAAGTGCCTGGTTCGGGTTTTTGATGTGCAAAAAAAGCCGCTATACTGCAGCTCGAGCAGCATAGCGGCTTTTCATATTAGTTACGGATAAGGTAATCAAACGCGCCTAAAGCGGCAGTTGCTCCTGATCCCATTGAAATAATGATTTGGTTGTAAGGACCGTCTGTGCAGTCGCCGGCAGCAAATAAGCCTGGTACGCTTGTTGCGCCGTGTTTGTCGACAATGATTTCGCCGATGCGGTTGCGTTCAACGGTTTCGTCTAACCATTCCGTGTTTGGCACGAGACCAATTTGGACGAATACACCTTGAAGTTCAACGTGTTTTTCTTCGCCTGTTTCGCGGTCTACATATGTGATGCCGTTAACACTCTGATCACCTGTGATTTCTTTTGTTTGTGCGTTTTTCACGACAGTAACGTTTGGCAGGCTGTAGAGACGTTTTTGCAAGACTTCGTCTGCCTTCAGTTCCGGCGCGAACTCTAGCACAGTGACGTGATTGACGATACCTGCAAGATCAATCGCTGCTTCGATACCAGAGTTTCCGCCGCCGATAACGGCTACGTCTTTGCCTTCAAACAATGGGCCATCACAGTGCGGGCAGTATGCGACACCTTTGTTTTTGAACTCTTGTTCACCAGGTACGTTGACATTGCGCCAGCGGGCACCTGTTGAAAGGATGACTGTTTTACTTTTCAGGACAGCACCGTTTTCGAGTTCAAGTTCGAACAGATCTTTTTTCTCAAGTCGTTTTGCGCGCTGAAGGTTCATGACATCAATATCATATTCCTTCACGTGCTCTTCAAGACTTGCAGCAAGCTTCGGTCCTTCAGTTGCTTTTACGCTGATGAAGTTTTCGATGCTCAGTGTGTCGAGAACCTGTCCGCCGAAGCGTTCAGCGACAACACCTGTGCGGATTCCTTTACGTGCCGTATAAATGGCTGCACTTGCGCCGGCAGGTCCGCCGCCGACAACAAGAACGTCGTAAGGATCTTTGTCAGCAAACTCAGATGCATCTGCGCCGCTGCCCATTTTCGCAAGAATCTCTTCGAGGGTCATACGGCCGCTTCCGAAGGATTCGCCGTTTAGGTAAACCGTTGGCACTGCCATGATGTTTTTGCTTTCAACTTCTGCTTTGTATGCCGCACCGTCAATCATGGTGTGAGTGATGTTCGGGTTCAGCACGCTCA
The DNA here is from genome assembly GCF_036765115.1 of Bacillus sp. 0909A. NCBI lineage: Bacteria > Bacillati > Bacillota > Bacilli > Caryophanales > Bacillaceae > Bacillus > Bacillus sp. 0909A. Next base: position 820,686 of record NZ_JBAIZU010000003.1, on the reverse strand, counting down.
TCATGTTTAAGGCTTGTACAACATCAGGACAGTTGTGGCATGTCAGGCTGATATAAGATTCAAAGTGGTATTCACCGCTGATCTTCTTCACCTGATCAATGACTTTTTGATCTACCTTAGGCGGTCTGCCGCTCACTTGCAGCAATGCCAACACTAAAGAAGTGAATTCGTGTCCTAGAGGAATACCGGCGAAAGTGACGCCAGTGTCTTCTCCGACGCGGTTCACACTGAAGCTTGGCGTTCTGTTCAATTCAGCTTTTTCAACAGTGATTTTAGATGACATGGAAGCCAGCTCATCAACGAGAGCCAGCATGTCCTTAGAAGTGTCATCTTCACCTGCACTCACTTTGAGAACAATGTCGTTCTCAATTAGCTGCATGTATTGATTTAATTGTGCTTTGATATTTGGATCAAGTACCAATTGAATGCACTCCTTAGATTTTACCTACTAGATCAAGGCTAGGTGTAAGAGTTTCGCCGCCTTCTTCCCATTTAGCCGGGCAAACTTCACCTGGATTTTGACGAACGTATTGTGCTGCTTTTACTTTGCTGATCAGGTTGCTTGCGTCACGGCCGATACCGCCTGCATTGATTTCAACAGTTTGGATCACGCCATCTGGATCGATAATGAATGTTCCGCGGTCAGCAAGACCAGTTTCTTCGTCAAGCACATCGAAGTTGCGAGAGATCGTTTGAGATGGATCACCGATCATTGCGTAAGTGATTTTGCCGATTTTTTCAGAGCTGTCATGCCAGCCTTTGTGTACGAAGTGAGTATCTGTAGAGATAGAGTACACTTCAACACCTAATTCTTTAAGTGCAGCGTATTGGTTTTGAAGATCTTCAAGCTCAGTTGGGCATACGAAAGAGAAATCTGCTGGGTAGAAGCAGAATACGCTCCATTGACCTTTTAGAGATTCGTTTGTTACATCGATGAATTCACCGTTTTTGAATGCTTTTGCTTCGAATGGTTGTACTTCTTTACCGATTAAAGACATAATGTTATTCCTCCTAAAAATGGTTTAGAAAGCAATAGTGCTTTCAATAATAATTCTAATTATATATGAATTATTAATTAATATATATTTTTTGTCAAGACAAAACCCCTTAATTATTTTCTCTTTTTCCTCTCATCGTGAAGGAAAGTGCTGGTGTGATCAGCATAAATTGCACTTTGACACATATTAAATTTTATATGTTTGATTCTCAATTAGTTGTGATATGTGAGTTTATCCTATAAAAAAAGCTGGCAGCTGGTATAAAAGCTCCAGCTGTCAGCCTTAACTATTAGTTTGATTCAGACCAATTGGTATGGAAAACGCCATCCATATCTGTCCGCTCGTACGTATGGGCGCCGAAATAATCGCGCTGCGCCTGTAATAGGTTGGCGTTGGAACGCCCTGTACGGTAGCCGTCGTAGTAAGAGAGCGCGGTGCTTAAGCATGGGAACGCGCTGCCGGCGCTGATTCCCTCGCAAACAACTTTTCGCATGCCTGTCTGATAGGCTTTCATTTTTTCTGAAAAATAAGGTGCAATCAGCAGGTTTGAGAGATCAGGCTGCTCTTGGAATGCCTCGCTGATGACATTTAGGAAATCCGCGCGGATGATGCAGCCGCCGCGGAAAATCAAAGCGATGTCTTTCAGCGGCAGGTTCCATCCGTAAAGCTCAGATGACATTTTATATTGAGCAAAGCCTTGTGCGTAGGCGCATACTTTTCCCATGTATAAGGCTTGTCTGACGTATTCAATCCAGAGGTCCTTATCGTAATGTTTTTCCTCTGTTTCCGGACCGGCTAACAATGGTTCAGCCGCCATACGTTCTTCTTTTAAGGACGACAGGTAGCGGGCGAACAAGGACTCGGTGATAATAGCGGATGGAATGCCGTTATCAATGGCTTGCATGCTTGTCCATTTTCCTGTGCCTTTCTGGCCGGTTTTATCAAGAATGACATCGATCAACGGCTGACCTGTATGTTCGTCCTTTTTCCGTAAAATCACCGCTGTAATCTCTATTAAATAGCTTTTCAGCTCACCTTGATTCCACGTTTCAAAGATGCTGGCAATTTCTTCGAGCGGCAGACGAAGCGTTTCTCTAAGAAATGTATAGGCTTCTGCAATCAGCTGCATATCTGCATACTCAATGCCGTTGTGCACCATTTTTGTAAAGTGCCCTGCCCCTTTTGGCCCGATGTAGACACAGCAGGGGTCTTCTCCGACTTGCGCTGCGATTTTGGTCAGGATCGGAGCGGCTTTTTCATAGACGTCTCGATCTCCGCCGGGCATGATGGAAGGTCCTTGTAATGCGCCGACTTCCCCGCCGGAAATGCCGATTCCCAAGTAGCCGATTCCTTTTTCCTTCAGCTCGTCATATCTTCTTTCTGTGTCTTCGTAGTGGGAGTTGCCTCCGTCCATAATGACGTCTCCTTCTTCAAGCAAAGGCATTAACGAATGGATGACGGAATCGACCGGTTTTCCCGCTGTGACCATCAGAAAGATTTTTCTAGGTGTTTCTAGTGATTGAACAAAATCTTGAAGCTCGTAGTACGGGCTTAGCGATTGTCCATCCAGCTTTTTCACAAGCTGGTCCGTTAAATCTCTGGTGTAATTATAGACGGCGACTTTTTCGCCTTTATTTGCCATGTTTAAGGCGATATTGCTTCCCATTACGCCTAAGCCTATGACACCAATTGTATTGAACATGTATTACATCTCCTTCATTAATTTCATACAACTAAACTTAACAATAATATAAATCCTAGTCCAGCAACGGAGATAATTGTTTCCAGCAAGGTCCATGTGGAAAATGTTTCTTTCATGCTTAATCCAAAATATTCTTTGAACATCCAGAAGCCGGCATCGTTGACGTGTGAAGCGATGACGCTTCCCGCGCCAGTTGCGAGCACCACTAATGCAAGGTTGGCATCGGACTGTCCCAGCAATGGAATGACGAGCCCCGTCGTGCTTAATGCGGCAACGGTTGCTGATCCTAAGGAGATGCGCAGGATCGCTGCAATGAGCCATGCCAGCAGAATCGGTGATAATGCCGTTTCTTTGAATAAATCTGCTACGTAGTCGCCGACACCGCCATTGATTAACACTTGTTTAAAGGCGCCGCCTCCCCCGATGATCAACAGCATCATGCCAATTTGCGAGATGGCTGTAGAACAAGAGTCCATGACGGTTTTGATTGGAATGTTGCGTGCGATTCCCATTGTGTAAACAGCAACGAGCAGTGAGATGATCATGGCAGTCGATGCATTTCCGATTAAACGGATGAAAGCCAGGAAACTGTTATCCGCAAATCCTATTGTTTCTTGAAGCAAATCAATGATGGTAGCGATCGACATGATGATAATCGGAAGCATTGCTGTAAATACACTGATTCCAAAGCCTGGTGTTTCTTCAAGCTTGAATGTTTTTTGTGTGCCAAGTGACGAAATATTTCCGTTTTTCGCAAATGATGCAGGAACGATTTTTTTCGCCAACTTTGTAAATATTGGCCCTGCAATCAGAACTGTCGGAACAGCAACAATGAAGCCGTACAGCAGCACTTCACCGATGTTTGCGCCGTATTCCCCGGCAATCGCTGTCGGTCCCGGGTGCGGCGGCAGGAACCCGTGTGTGACGGATAATGCTGCGACCATCGGTATACCGAGATATAAAATAGAAATCTTCAATTCTCTTGAAATCGCAAAGACAATCGGGATTAATAGAACCAATCCTACCTCAAAGAACAACGCGATTCCGATAATAAATGAAGCAATCACAACAGCCCACTGTATATTTTTCTCGCCGAATTTGTTGACGAGCGTCATTGCTATACGCTGTGCGCCGCCTGAATCAGCAATCAGCTTGCCCAGCATCGCACCGAGTCCGAAGATGAGTGCGATGTGGCCAAGTGTCCCCCCTATACCTTCTTCAATAGAACTGACAACTTTATCAAACGGCATCCCAAGTGCCAGTGCCACGCCGAATGATACGATCAGTAATGAGATAAATGTGTTTAATTTTAAGCCCATAATCAAAATCAGTAAAGCTAGGATCCCAAGTGCAACAATGATTAACGGCATGGTAATGCCCTCCCCTTCATGTCATGTGCTATTTGTGTGTAATTAGGCTTCTTTGATAATTTGCAATTTGGGTATATTGATTTTCTAATGATCTTGATAGATTAATGAAAATCGGCATTAATGTTCTATATTCTTTGGCTGAGTCTTCAATTGGCGTATGTCTGTACGTGCTGCCGACCATGTCGGACACGGCATCGAACGAATCGATTGTCCCTGTCGCATACAGGCCTAAAATGCAGGCGCCGAGACATGAACTTTCATAGCTTTCCGGAACGACAACCTCTGATTCAAAGATATCCGACATCATTTGCCGCCAAACCTCTGATCTTGCAAAGCCGCCAGTCGCTTGAATTCGGGTGACTGGTCCGTCCATGCATTCTGTTAGCGCCAGGAACACAGTGTACAGGTTGTATATGACCCCTTCTAATGCTGCACGTATCATATGTTCTTTTTTATGTGACATGGTCAGGCCGAAAAATGAGCCGCGTACATCCGAGTTCCATAACGGAGCGCGTTCCCCGGCGAGATACGGATGGAACAGCAGGCCGTCAGAACCCGGTCTGACGCGTTCAGCAATCTTCGTCAGCACGTCATAAGGGTCAATTCCCAGTCTTGTCGCTGTTTCAATTTCTGATGAAGCAAATTCATCTCTGATCCAGCGAAGAACGATGCCCCCATTGTTCACCGGACCGCCGATGACCCAATGCTTGTCCGTTAACGCGTAGCAGAAAATTCTCCCCTTTTCGTCGGTTTGCGGCTGGTCGATAATGGTTCGGATAGCGCCGCTCGTACCGATCGTAACGGCGATTTCTCCTTTTTTAATGGCATTCACACCGAGATTGGACAGTACGCCGTCGCTTGCGCCGATGACAAAAGGTGTGTCCGGATTGATTCCCATCTGTATCGCTAATTTCGGGCTGCAGTGCTGAAAAATCTCGGTTGTCGGCACGAGTTTGGATAAGTGATCCGGCGTAATGCCTGCGATCGTCAGTGCTTCCTCGTCCCAATTCAAGCTTTTCAGGTTCATCATCCCTGTCGCTGATGCCAATGAGTAATCGATTACATACTCATTGAATAGCTGTTTAAAAATGTACTCTTTGATGCCGATATATTTTTTGGCTTTAGAAGCAATTTCTTTTCGTTCGTTTGTGATCCATGTAATTTTGCTTAACGGTGACATCGGATGAATGGGTGTTCCTGTTCGTTTGTAAACCTCATGCCCATTGAGCTCATCTTTAATCTTATGCGCCCAGCCTTCGCTTCGGTTGTCTGCCCACGTGATGCATGGCGTCAGCGGCTGATCATTTTCGTCCATGGCAATGACGCTGTGCATGGCGCTGCTGAAGGAAATAAATGCGATTTGTTTTTCCGGGTGCTGTTTCGTGATTTTTGCAGTTGTATGGATGACAGCCTGAAAAATCTCTTCCGGATTTTGTTCAGCTGTTGAGATGTCCGGTGTATGGAGCGGGTAGCCGATGCTTTCTTTCTGTACCACGTCTCCGTTTTCAGTGAATAATACAGCTTTTGTGCTGGTCGTACCGATATCGATTCCTAACATATAACTAGTCATTTTGGTGTTCAGCTCCTTTTGCCAGCATTTGTTGTGAGAGCCAGAGGTCCTCTACTTTTTCTTGCACATCGTCAAAATTCTGGTGCAGAGACTGAACCATCAGCGCCCTGTCCTTTGTTTTGATCGCTTGAATATATAGCTCATGGTTGTCCAGAATCCTTGAGAAATCTTCGTACTTTTCCTTTAACCGTACCCGCATTGATAAAAGAATAAAGCTTTCCATTACGGGTTTTAGATTGTTCCAGATCATCTGAATGTATGAGTGATCAATGGCGCGGATAATCGTTTCATGGAATAACACATCCTGAAATGAAAACTCGTCCGCGTCCTCGTATTTGATGGAGACTTTCATGATTTCTAGAATCTTGCTGAGATCTTTGACTAAAGGCTCAACGTCGATTTTGACAAGCCGTTCAAAGACAAACGTTTCTAATAATAAACGCACGTCATATATTTCTGCGATTTCCTTTTCAGTTAACCCAATCACAACCGCTCCCATTCGTTCTAAACGAATGATTTTTTCGGAAGCCAGTATTTTTAACGCTTCGCGAACCGGCGAACGGCTTACTGAAAACTCAGCCGCGATTGTATTTTCTGATAGAATGGTACCGCTTTCAATCATGCCTGAAATAATTCGCATTCTCAGCTCGCATGCAACGCGAACGCCGGTTGACGCTTTTGAAAGCCATTTTGCGGGATATAACAGGTCCTTGGAGTCTAGCATACGCTCACCTTCTTCACTAAGGAGTATACTTGTATACAAGTATGATAACGTGAATGTTTTATTAATGCAAACACTTTCATTTCTAATTTTTAATAAAATTTTTCCTGAAAAATTGGTATATATCGCCAAAAGTAATTATGGTAAATTGAAGAAAAGACACTGTGAATCATCACTTTTTGAAAGAGGCGATTGGATGAAAATCATTATTGCACCAGATTCTTTTAAGGAAAGCTTATCAGCGTTGGAGGCGGCTCACGCCATAGAAAGAGGCTTCAAAACAGTTTTCCCGAATGCTGAATATCGGAAGCTGCCGATGGCGGACGGCGGTGAGGGAACGGTACAGTCATTAATCGATGCCACAGGCGGAATCATAAAAGAGCAGATGGTTACGGGTCCGCTGGGGGAACCGGTAAAAGCGTTTTTTGGCGTAATGGGAGACGGAAAAACGGCTGTGATTGAGATGGCTGCCGCATCGGGATTGCACCTTGTGCCCGCAGAGAAGAGAAATCCGTTTGCCACATCTACTAGAGGAACGGGAGAATTAATCGGAGCCGCTCTTGATGCGGGTGCAGAGCAATTGATCATCGGGATCGGCGGAAGCGCCACAAACGATGGCGGAGCCGGGATGGTTCAGGCGCTGGGCGGGAGGCTTCTTGATGAATCAGGCCATGAAATTGGCCCAGGAGGCGGCGCGCTTTCTCAGCTTTCTTCAATAGATATGGCAGGACTTGATCCCAGATTACGAAATGTAAAAATCGAAGTCGCCTGCGACGTGGACAACCCGTTAACAGGGCCAAGAGGGGCTTCCGCGGTTTTCGGTCCTCAAAAAGGCGCCACGCCTGACATGGTGCGTATCCTTGACCAGAACCTGTCCCGCTTTGCGGATGTGACAGAGAAAACGCTTGAAACAAGCTTCAGGGAAACAGAGGGCGCCGGTGCAGCAGGCGGTCTCGGATGGAGTCTTCTTGCTTTTCTCCGTGCTGATTTGAAGAGAGGCATTGACATCGTCCTCGATGCGGTCCAGTTTGAAAGCGAGGTTCAGGATGCAGATCTTGTGATTACCGGCGAAGGACGGATTGACAGCCAGACAGTTTACGGGAAGACGCCGATTGGCGTGGCCAAAGCGGCTAAGGCATACGATGTGCCTGTTATTGGACTTGCGGGATCCGTTTCGCGAGACAGTGATGCGGTCTATGCACACGGGATGGATGCCCTTTTTAGCATCGTGCCGGGAGCCGTGCCCCTTGCAGACGCACTTGGGCATGCAGCCGAGAATATGGAAAGAACGGCAAGAAACATTGCGGCATCCTTAAAACTGGCGAAAACGATGTATCTGATATAAAGCCGGTCAAGCACATGCCCGTGCATATTCACCCTCCTTTCTGGGTACAGACAGGTAACAAGCACAACCTAGAAGGAGGACGCAGACATGACTGTACAAGAAATCAAAGGCAAAAAACTAGGTAAAGGCATCGCGCCGAATGTGAAACCCGAAGCCTTATTAAATGATAAACGAAAAGTATTTTTGTTTGGTTCCCCGAGTTACACAAACATCGGAGACCAAGCGATTGCGTATGCGGAAGAGAAATTTATTAAAAATCATTTTCCGTACTATGAATATATTGAAATTATGGACTACGCGACGGACGAAGGCATTGAATTGGTGAAGGAGATCATCCGTGAAGACGATATTGTCTGCTTTACCGGTGGAGGAAATCTGGGCAATCTTTATCTCGATATTGAGGAGGACAGAAGGAAGGTCTTTGCAGCGTTTAAAGACTATAAATCCATTTCTCTTCCTCAATCCGTCTATTTTGAAGATACAGAGGACGGAAACAAAGAAAAGAAAAAAACACAGGATGCGTACCATCAAAATCCACATTTAACGATTGCCGCGCGGGAGACGCAGACGCTCGATGTTGTGAAAGAAACCTTCAATTCAAATGTGATCTTTACACCGGATATGGTGCTGTCTTTGGATATCGTACCGAAAGAGCTTGAACGGGACGGCGTTCTTTTTATTTTAAGAGCGGATAAGGAGAAGGTAACCGATGAAGATTTTATTTCACACATGATGAAATGGGCAGAAAAAACAACCTATGCGGAGCGTACAGACACGGTGCTTGATACGGTCGATATGATTGATTACGAGGATCGGGAAAAGCATTTTATGGAGATGCTCGACCGCATTGGTTCCAGTCAATTGGTTGTGACAGATCGCCTTCACGCTATGATCTTCTCGATTATCACAAAAACGCCATGCCTCGTCTTTGGAAATAGCTACGGCAAAGCTAAACATTCATACCGGGATTGGCTTGAAAGCTTAAACTTCATTGAATACACAGATAAAAATGATATTGAGGAATTAGAGCAAATGATTGACCGCCTGCTTCGAGCAGAGCCGAATGATGTTGATTTGTCTAAGGATTTTCAGCCGCTGGTTGATTTCTTTAGATCGTAATGGGAAAAGCAGACTGGGAACAGTCTGCTTTTTTCTGTGCTGCGCCACTTTGTCGGAGATAATATCTTCTTTATTTTAAGCGATATGGACTCTCTACCTTATAAGCCAATGGAATTGATTACACTCGAAACATCGGAATGAACTTTATCAAATGAAAGGTGATCTTTCATTTTATCAGTGACACTATCTATTGCTTTTCCAGACATATGATGGTTGAGGATTTCTCGTTTTGTCTTTATAGCCTGCTCGGCATCAGTAATGTTTTCAAGGATCGAAGACAAATTCTTACGGTCTTCCTGAAATGCATAGCTTAATTGTTTTTTGATTGAATTCATCAACGCCAATTTTTGTTCTTGTCTCTTCTTCTCTTTGAACGCCGCCAATTGTTCAGGTGTCATTTCAGAGGTATTTACATCAGCATGTGAAAAAATTGAAGTGCTTGAATGCTGACTCGTCATTCTTTGCATAAAACGGTCAGTGTCTGTTGGTTTCTTATTCATAAAATCCATGTATCTTTCTCTCCTTATGAAATCCCCATTCGACTGGCCGCTGCCAGATCTGCATCATGATACGCATGTCCCATATGTCCGAGATCATCTGCAATCATCTGTAGAAAGTGTTGCAGATTGAGCGCTGCATCTACTGCCTGATCATATGTTTCTTTTGAGTAAAAAAGGTGGTGCGGTTTGTTCATTTTGATCTTATTGATCAGATCATCGACATCGGAAACTGATAATTCATCATAGGCGCCAAAACCAACCATTCGTGCATGCATATTCCTGACATCCTCAATTGAATCCTTTACTTTGTCATCAATTCTTTCAATCTGGCGTATAATCTTAGACCATTCTGATTCAGCGATATGTTTTAACTGGGTGCTTGTATTCATTAATACATGTGATTTGATAAGAATCGAAACACCTGTATTGGCCTTCACATTCGTTGATTTCATTTGCTTAAGCATCGCTAATGCAAAGTCAGGGTTGTTCTTTAAAACATCATCCACAGTTTGGGCAGAGCCATCTGAATGGAAGCTGTATCGATCCAAGCCGTGACTTCCCATCAAGGCTTCAGCAAATAGTGTAATATCAAGAGATTGATTGCCATAATGTTTGAGTCCAAGGCCCAGCATTTTCACTTCATCAGGGAGGCTATTATTCTGTACACCATTCGGCAAAGCTTCGTCATACATCACTTTCACTTTGCCTACCTCAGCAGCATCCCGATTCAGCAAGGATAATCCATCATTTAAATTAATATATTCTGTTAAACGGCTGCGAAACTCTCCCTTTAACGCTCGGGCTTTTACATCCTCAGGCAGGTTTTCATATATGTTAGGATTCTCGAAAGTGACACCGCGTTCTATAAAGTCATTCATCACTACGACATAGCCTGCATTAGAACCGCCTAATGAATGACCCGTTACTTGAATGTCAGCATTTTTAAAATTTTGATGTATTGTTTTTGCATATTGATCTGCCTGAATGGCCTGATTATCTGTTCCATCATCAAACGGCTTTTTGCCAACTAGATAACTAGTATCCATGTGAAGCCAATCCTGCAAAATCTCATTTGAATATTCACGAAGCCCTTTTGCTGAATCATAAAAGGAACCATCTTCATCTTCAGGAATGTTGATTCCTTTTTTCTCTACTTCTTTAATAAGCTGTTCCCGCTCATCACGATATTGTTTTATTGTATCTTGGAATTGGCCGGGGCTGATGGGTTCTGATCCACGGTATGCGATGATGGCGTTTTGGATTTTTTCTTTGTCTTTTCCATGGTTGGAAATTTTGTAATCTTTTTCGGATACTAAAGTAAGGGCATCAAGCCCTTTTTTCGTTTTTTTATGATCAACTACATATAACTTTTGTCCATTACTTATCTCAATGTTAGTACCAATACGATAGTTTCTAAGATTATATGCAGCACTTGATGCTTTATTATAATCTTCGTCTGTAAGTGAATTCTTTTTTCTAGACATAACTTCACTCTCCAAAAACTTGTATATATTGTATAATAAATTAAAAAAGGATGAAATACCATGTCATTTGTAAAAAAAATACTTATAATAGGTACGATCGTATTGATTGTTGTATTAGGTATTTCTTACGGAATAGTAAAAAAAATGAATATATCAGATCGAACAACAGAAGAGACTGGAGGTAAACAGACAGTGAAAAAAGAAGAAAAAAGCGATAAAGAAAAAGCAGAAGAATATGTAGAAAAGATGAAACCAAAAATTAAAGAACATCTAAAGGAGGAAGATATTCATAATTTTATTAAAAAAATTACTTTCGAGGATAAAGTTGAAATAAACCCAATGGGAAGAATAATAGTAAATGGATATATAAATGACAATCCAGATAAGTTTTACTTCTCAGCAGATTTAATTTATGATTCCAATAAAGTGGACGGAATGAGTTACCCTGAGGATGTAGGTAATCGTTTTACAGATTGGAGCGAATACACCAAGAAAGAAAAAGAAGAATACATCAAAACCGCTTACCCCGATAAAAAAGAGCGTGAACAATATTTAAGAGATATCGGAGAACTAAAATAAACAGGCCAAAATGCCTGTTTACTTTCGCCGATTCGTATCCCAAAAAAGACTGCCCTCCTCCGGGGCAGTCTTTCTTTATTAAATATGAAACAGCCAGATGACAAGCGGTCCGAAAAATGAGCCGAGAACCGCATAGAGTGTCATGGAGACAGAACTCATGGATACGGCTAGTTCTCCATATTCAAATGCTTTTGAGACAAGCTGCAGCTTTAGAAGCCAAGGAGCTCATCTATCGTTTTACCGATCCTTCCGATAGAAGAGTCAGTCTGTTTACTATTACAAAACTCGGCAAACAAGCATTAAAGGCAGATCAGCAGATGCGCCTAGAACGTTATGAACAGATGCTGAAAGAGTGGTCAATACATGAAAAAGAGATGTTTGGCGAACTTCTGCAGCGTATGAACAAGGCCTTTGTCGATTAACATCAAAAAACCCATGCATGTTAAATCTGCATGGGTTTTTATGTGTGCAATCAAATGGGAAGCTCTTATTTGGTGCGTTTAACGGCAGCCCAGACACAAGCAAGCCCGACAGCCGCAGCCGCAGTTACCGCCGGGCGCTTTGTGGCCTTTACATAATAGCTTCTTGACCGAAGCCACCCTTTATTTGTCCCCCTGTCATGCATGCCGTAGCCCGCATGGTAAAGCGCGCTTTCTTCACGCGGTTTGGACGGTCTTTCCGCATGCTGGCTGTAGTACATGATTTTTTCCATCAGTCTGTCGGTCAGCTGGGGAAAGAGTGCACCCAGCATGGCGATGGCTTTTGCCTGCGAGCCGATGTACATGTCGCGTTTCGGATGTTCAGCGGCAAACAGGATGGCTTCGGCTGCAGCTTCCGGCGGATAGATCATAGAGCGGTAATGAGCCGGCTGTTTGTCCAGGTAGCTTCTGGCGTGTTCGTTGTAGGGTGTGTCGATTCTGCCTGGATGGATGAGTGTGACCGAGACGGGTGCCTGTTCTTTTTCAAGCTCCATTCGGATGCTTTCTGTCCATCCGTGAAGCGCGAATTTTGCAGACGCGTAGGTGGATTGAATGACGGTTCCTCTGTCGCCGAACAGGCTTCCTACATTGATGAGAGCACCCGGACCGCCTCTGCTTGTAAAGTGTTTGACGGCTGCCCTTGTTCCATAGACTGGACCCCAGAAATTGGTGTCAAACACGCGCTTCATGTCTTCGGTGGTCACATCCATGGCGTGTCCGAAAACCGAAACAGCAGCGTTGTTAACCCATGTGTCAAAGCGGCCGAATGTGCTGATCGCGGTTTCTGCAATGCGGTTGACGTCTTCTTCTTTTCCCACATCCGCTTTTACATAGATGGCTTCGTGCCCTTTTTTCTTTACTTCATCAACGAGCTCCTGAAGGGCATCTTCATTTCGGGCTGCTGCGACGACTTTTGCTCCTTTTTCGGCTGCCATTCTCGCGGTGACGAGGCCGATTCCGCTTGTAGCACCGGTAATGACGATGACTTGATCCTTTACTTTTTTCAGTTTGAGCTTCGTTTTCGGATTTTGCTGTTTTTCAAGCTGTTCAGTATTGGTGACCGTATCATCATTTGTCATTGAGAATCCCCTCCTAGACATGTTTGTCTACATTTACCCCATCCAGGAGGTTCTTACCCCTTTTGACAATCCCATGGTTCTTTTTTATATTATATAAGTCGCTCTACCATACCTAGGAGGGAATGTTTCAATGACTAGCAGAGGAGATTCACGTGAAAAAATCCTTCACACAGCGTCACGTCTGTTCCAGCTGCAAGGATATCACGCGACGGGCTTAAACCAGATTGTGAAGGAAAGCGGTGCTCCTAAGGGATCGCTTTATCACTTTTTTCCGAATGGCAAAGAAGAGTTAGCAATTGAAGCGGTTTCATATACAGGAAAGATCGTTGAACATGTGATACAGCAAAGCATGGATGAATCCTCTGATCCAACAGAAGCGATTCAGCATTTTATCAAAAAAACCGCCAGCCAGTTTGACAATACGGAAAGCATTCAAGGAATTCCAGTCGGCTTGCTGGCAAGTGAAACGGCGTTAATCAGCGAGCCGCTGCGCACGGTTTGCATGAAGGTGTTTAAAAGCTGGGAAGCGGTTTTCGCCAGAAAATTAAAGGAAAACGGATTTGCAGAAGAAGAAGCAAATCAGCTGGGAACGCTGATCAACTCGATGATTGAAGGCGGTATTATGCTTTCTTTAACGAATAAAGACAAAACGCCCCTTCTTCTCATTGCCGAACAAATTCCAGTATTGGTGAGAAAAAAAGGGTAGCAATTTGTTATCCTTTCCCCTACAATTATATAGAACGGTCTACTCAGAAACCTAAAATATATAGACTGGTCTAAATTGGAGGAAACAACATGAAAACGTTAAGTAAACATTCACTGCCCAAAGAAAAAGTGCCTTACTTGCTCCGCAGCGGAGAGGGAGAGCGCTACTTGTTCGGCAGACAGGTCGCAACAGTGATGGCAAACGGAAAGAGTACGGGAGATTTGTTCGAGATCGTGCTGCTTTCTGGCGGAAAAGGGGATGCCTTTCCGCTTCACATTCACAAAAATACGCATGAAGGGCTTCTTGTTCTGGACGGTAAGCTTGAACTGACGCTTGATGGTGAACATTATCTTTTAGTAGCTGGTGATTATGCGAACATTCCGGCCGGAACGCCGCACAGCTACCGGATGCAGAGCCACAGAACACGGCTGGTGTCTTACACAATGAAAGGAAATGTCGCACATATGTATTCCGTGCTTGGAACGCCATATGATCACGCTGAACATCCGCCGCACGCAAGCGAAGAGGTATCAAAAGAGCGTTTTGAAAAAGCGGCTGAGGTGGCGGACATTATGTTTGCGGAGGATGAAAACCCTGCCGGTGCTCCAAAACTAGTGGAGAATACAGAACTTCCTGATAGCGTTGTTCCATATGTGCTTGAGTCTGGAGAAGGAGACCGTTTGTTGACGGGCGATCAGCTACACCGGATAGTGGCTGCGCAAAAGAATACAGACGGGCAATTTATCGTTGTATCATCTGAAGGCCCTAAAGGCGATCGCATCGTTGATCATTACCATGAGCATCATACAGAAACATTCTATTGCCTTGAAGGGCAAATGACGATGTGGGCCGATGGTGAAGAAATTCAGCTTAATCCAGGAGATTTTCTGCATGTTCCTGCCAACACTGTACACTCCTATCGCTTGGATTCTCACTATACAAAAATGGTGGGGGTATTGGTTCCGGGCTTATTCGAGCCGTTTTTCCGCACGTTAGGAGATCCGTATGAGGGGCATATCTTCCCGAGTGAACCTCAAGCTTTGCGATTCGACCGTGTCTTGCAGAATATCGAAACATTAGATTTAAAGGTCATGAAACCATAATATCATCAGGCTTCCTGTGAAGCCTGGTTTTTTATTGTGAAGGTGACAACATTGTAAGGTTTTTCCTTTGTGTTGCCATCTAAATCGATGTTTCTTTGCTTCTTTTTTTCATACGCTTGAGGTATAGAAAAAAAGGAGCGTGATTCATATGGCTTCATTACAGCCGACTCTGACAAATGAGCGGATTGGTGTGCTTGACGTGTTAAGAGGAATTGCCATTTTCGCTATCCTATTTGTGAATTTGGCGCACTTTAGTTATCCGGATATGTATTTGTCTATGCTTGGGAACGATAATTTTTTCACGGAAAAGTGGTCTGATGCAGATTTTGCTGCAGCAGACATATTGAAATTTTTGATTCAAACCAAATGTATTTTACTGTTTTCATTTTTATTTGGGTTTGGCATGGTGGTGATGATGGAGAGAGCGTTCAGCAAAGGAAAACGTTTTGTCCCGCTTTATATCAGAAGATTATTGGCACTCTTCATCTTTGGAACCATTCATGCTTTTTTGATATGGGACGGGGATATCTTAACGGAATACGCCCTGCTTGGTTTGGTTTTCCTTTTGTTCAGAAAAGCAAAGCCGAAAACACTGTTGATATGGGCAGTCTCTTTGTATCTCCTGTTTTCTCTTCCGTTCATTTTGGCAAGCTTTCATCAAGCAAACGGACAAGAATGGGCACAAGCGGCCATTCAGCAAGCGAAGCAGGCGCTGCATGCTTACGGAAATGGCAGCCTGAAAGACATTGCGGAACAGCGAATCCACGACCGTCTCGTTTATATGTCAATGAATGGCATGCTGACCTATAATCCGCTGAATTTCTTTTTTGCCTCCATCCCATATTTCAGTATGTTTTTGCTGGGCGCCGCGGCGGCAAAATCAAGATTGCTGCATCAGCCGGAAAAGCACCGCAAAGCGTTAAAAAGAGTATGGCTGTCTGGGCTGGTCATTGGCATCAGCGCTCATATATTGTACAGTGTGACCGAAAAAGAAGTATTTTTGCTGGTTGGAGCGCCTTTTCTTATGTTTTTCTACGTCACTACGATTGTGTATTTATATCATAAGACAAGACTGGCTAAGCCGCTGCAATACTTTTCTGCAGTCGGGAGAATGGCATTTACCAACTATCTCATGCAATCGATCATCTGTACGTGGGTTTTCTATCATTAC
Organism: Bacillus sp. 0909A; assembly: GCF_036765115.1. Taxonomy (NCBI): domain Bacteria; kingdom Bacillati; phylum Bacillota; class Bacilli; order Caryophanales; family Bacillaceae; genus Bacillus; species Bacillus sp. 0909A. The sequence goes on along the minus strand of NZ_JBAIZU010000003.1, from coordinate 804,760 downwards.
GGGTTGGGGTTATACGGAAAAGTGTATCCGGCTGCGGGCGTGCTGATCACGATCGCGGTATGTGCCCTTCAAATGATTCTCAGCCACCTGTGGCTTCGAGTATTTAGAATGGGGCCGTTTGAGTGGCTTTGGAGGAGCCTTACGTATATGAAATGGCAGCCGATCTTGAAGAAATCATAGATAAATAAAAGTCTAGACTCGTATTGGAGCCTAGACTTTTTCATGTTCTCAATTATTTATATACAACCCGTGTGCGGCAAATGATGTCATGCAGGCCCTTTTTCTCTCCGAAAGCCACCATGATAAAACCGATATAAAAGATAATTCCAGATAATATGTACGCAAAGTAACGGCCGATTGCCTGCCCGATAGACACGCGTCCACCTTGTTCATTGACTACTTTCAGCCCGAGAATTTTCTTGCCGAGCGTACCTTGCATTTTAGAAGCTGTAAGCAGCCCGTAATATAACACACTGATGACGATCATAATCAGCATGGTGGGCAAAAAGGCAAGCGTTAAGTATTTCACCATATATTCGTCTTGTGTCATGTATGGGTCTGTTGCGATGGATCCAGCGATAAATACCGAATTGATAATAAATAGAATTATATAGCTAGGAACAGATACAATAATGCCATCAATCAAATAAGCTAAAACACGAATCCAAAATCCTGCCGGTTTTTCCATGTATATTTCTCTCTCCTTTGAATTAATCTGGAACAGTATACTTTGTAAAAAAAGCTTTTGCAATATGATATGGTGATAAAATCCTGATATTACTGAAAAATGAGTCTTTTATCCTTTCTTTTCTACTATATAAATATACCAGGGATGATTAAAAAACATGTCTAATACATTATTAGAAGCCATAAAGCAGTGCCAAATGACTGAGGATGCAGTTCGTTATGATGAGAAAATCGGCTTGCTTCTGCCGGATAAACGAAAGGCGAAGGGCATCGGGTGTTTAGTGTGGACGATAAGAAACGGCTGCTGTTGATCGACAGACGGGTTGGATGATATAGCACGAGCTGCGGCAGGTATGGGAGCTAATTGAAGAGAATCTGGAGAGCGAGGAAGGGGTTGGACCCTCGCATACTGGGTATTTACACCAGGTTTTGGCATAGAACACAACACTGAGATTAAGGTAGAAACACCATCGATTTCTATTAGTTTTTGCTTTATGATAATAAAGGTTAATATTTCTATTTTAGGAGGTGTCAATTGATCATGTCCAGAAAAAATCGCGTGGTGATCATGACTACAATTTCTGCATTCCTTTTTTGCGCTATGATTGCTGCGGCTTCACTTTCTCCGCTGGCAGACACGGGGTCCTCAGCTAATCAGTTCAACTCTATCGGTATGTGGTCGGCAATTGGTATGGTACTTGTTTTCTATCTCATTCCCACCCTCATTTATATGCTGGGTGTGGATGCGATGAGATTTGTGATGGCGGCGCTTTGCGGCATGGGTTTGCTGATTCACTTATCTACTGCATCCATTGTGATGATGATCAGTATATTCGGTGACCACCCGCTTTCTGACGTAATCACTGTGATGGTGCTCTGTCTCGCTTCAGCGGCTGTAAACATCATTTGGTTTTTTGCCGCTTTTCGTTCTTCGTCAAAGAAACCTGTCACAAGGGACTTTACATAGTTTTCTATTTTCATTCATGCATCATTTTTATGTGAACTACATTTATTCACAAACTGGAAATGACTGAAATGGGGAAGAAAATATGAAACTTTGTCGGGGATGATAGAAAAAGAGAATCTGCAAGGGATGCAGATTCTCTGAACCATGTTTATTTAGCTGCTTGAATAAACACACCTTTTTCATGGGAGAACTCTTTAAATCCGTATACCCCATGGTAAGAGCCGATTCCGCTTGTATTCACGCCGCCGAATGGCAGGTTGACGTCACTGAAATGAACGACGACATCATTGATGGCTGCATTTCCTGATGTGGTGTGCTGAAGGACATTGTCGATCAGGTCTTGGTTGTGGCTGAATACATAAAGCGCGAGCGGTTTATCGCGGTCATTTACGTAATCAATGACTTCATCGATGTCTTCATAGTTCATCATCGGCAGGATCGGTGCAAAGATTTCTTCCTGCATGATCTTCATATCTCGCGTAACGTTTTTTAAAACGGTTGGTGAAATGGTACGGTCGCTTGCGTCAAAGACGCCGCCGAACACAACTTCCGCGCCTTTCTCGATGGCATCGTCGTATAAAGCTTTGACGCGGTTAAAGTTGCGGTCATTGACAATTTGCGTAAATTTGTTTCGATCCGGCGTGTAATCATCTTCCATAAATCCTGCGTTGACAATGGTTTGTAAAATGCCTGCGAACTTGTCCTGCACGTCTTTTTTAATGAAGACATAATCCGGCGCGATGCAGGTTTGACCGGCATTTACGAACTTGCCGACAGCAATTTTTTTCGCTGCGTCCATTAAGTCGTATTCACTGTCGATGATGGTCGGACTCTTGCCGCCAAGCTCAAGCGTGACAGATGCCAAGTGTTTGGCGGCTGCTGTCATGACGATTTTTCCCACATTTGTGCTTCCGGTGAAGAAAATGTGGTCGAACGGCTGATCAAGAAGCTCAGTGGCCACTTCAACCTCTCCTTCAAAAATGGCAACTTCTTCTTCGTCGAAAGCATCTCGGATGACTTTTGCGGCAATGTTGCTCGTGTTCATCGTAAAGTCTGACAGCTTCACAATGGCGCTGTTTCCTGCTGCGATAGAAGCGGCAAGCGGTGCCATCGTCAGCATAAACGGGTAGTTCCATGGACCGAGGATGAGCGTAACGCCTTTAGGCTCGTACATAAGGATTCCGTTAGCATCAGAGCTTATGGATGAACCGACTTCTTTGGGTGCCATCCATGTTTCCAGGTTGTTCATATTATCTCTGATCGCTTTTTTTGTACCTTCGATTTCTGCTTTTTTGACCTCGTGATACGGCTTCCGCACGTCTTTGCGGATCGCTTCGATGATTTCCTCTTCATGTGCGATGACGGAATCCAAAAAGCGCTGAAGCTTTTCTTTGCGCTGTTCCGCTGTTGAAGCACGCAGCACTTTTTGCTGTTTTTTCTGAAGTTGGAAGACGCGCTGAATGTCGTCTTTTACTTGCTGTTCCATTGTAAAATCCCCCTCATTTGCTTTCTGCTTATCTCGGAACTATTATAAAGTGGTATCTTTTCTATAAGAAAGACAACGGAGAATCATCTATACGTTACCGTACATATATCGAACATCTGTCTAAGTTTGGAGGTGACTCTTTTGCCGGAATCTGCTGAGACTCAAATCAAACAGGCGCTTCTGGATTTATTAGAAAAAAGGGATATTCGACAGATTACAATGAAAGAAATTGCTGAACACGCACAAGTGAGCCGCGGGACACTCTATCTTTATTACGAGGATAAGTTTGCAATCATTGAGGATTTGATGGGTGACATGCAGGAAGGATTGAGCGAAGCGCTCTATGAAGCTTTCAAGCACATGGATACGCTTCATCTCAGCCAAAAGCGGCAAACCGTGCATCCGACATTGTCTTTTGTTCATCAGCATCAATCTTTCTTCTCAGCAATGATGGTTAGAGACAACGTCCCGTATCACAATTTCCACCGATTTTTTAAAGATGTGTTTCAGCAGGATGTCATGCTGTCTCCGATTCATGTCAATTTGACGCCCATGGAGCAGGAGATTTACGGACATTACAGGGCTTTGTATACGTATGCGATTATTTTGTACTGGCTGAATGAGGATGCGTCAGCGTCTCCAGAAGCCATCAGCCACAAGGTATGGGAACTTGTTTCTCAGAAACGGTTTTATTGGCTGTTTGGACAGGCTGTTGAAGCGGAGCCGGAGGAGAACAAGCAAATTGACCGTCGTGTTGTCCGCACGAGACAGGCGCTGCAGGAGGCGTTGCTGGACGTATTGGCGGAGAAAAAAGACTATGCGGCGGTGACGATTTCGGATATTACGAGAAAAAGCAACATTCGCAGGGCGACCTTTTATGATCACTATGCCAATAAAGATGAGCTGGTACAAGCGATGATTCATCAATCGTGTGCAGATATGATTGACCGGCTGACGGTGAGTGCCAGTCCGGATGAGCTTTCTTTAGCGGAAGCTGAGACGGCGCTTGCCAGCCTGCTTTCTGCGTTATCGGAGCGCTCGCCTATTGTCCGGTTTCTCAATCCTGAATGGGGAATTCCTCATGTGATACCCAGCATGTTCAAAGCGCTGGAATCTTTTTACCTGCATCAGCAGCTTGATATCCGCGCGGGAAAGAAACTTTATGCTTATTATGTTTCCGCTATGATTATCGGTTTGATGTTGTATCGGCTGGATGAGGGAAAGGCGCACGATCCGAGGGTGCTGGCCAGGGAGTTTTTGCAGTTTTTGGATGTGAAGAAGTATAAGGTTGTATTGCTTTGAAAAAAAGAGAGGGCTGAATCCCCTCTCTTATTTCGTTTCTTCCTTCCATTTCTCATCAATCAGCATCTTCCCAGGCCATGTATACGCCATGATGCCGCCGTCTGCGGTGATGTCTTCGCCTGTGACGTATGAGCTGTCGTCAGATGCGAGGAACAGCGCCACCGTCGCCATTTCCTTCGGTTTGCCGAGTCGGCCGAGCGGCGTGATCCATTTGTTGGCTTCGCGGAATTTCTCGCCCATTTCCTGTTCCTTGGTGCCAGCTAATTTGTCAATAAGCGGCGTTTCAATCGTACCCGGTGAGATGGAATTGACCCGGATGCCGTTTCTTGCGTAATCAATTGCCATCGCTCTTGTCAGGTTGGTGATACCGCCTTTTGCGGCGTTATAGCCTGAGCGGTCGAGGTCCGCAGCCCTGCCTGACATGGAGGAGGTGTTGATGATCGAGCCTCCTTTTTCGAGCATGAGCGGAATCAGGTATTTGCTGCAAAGGAACGTGCCGCGCAGATCGACTGCGATAATGCGGTCAAACAGGTCAACGGGATATTCGTGCACTTTTCCGCCTTCCTGATCGACGCCAGCGTTGTTAAAGAGAATATCAATTGTGCCGTACGCGTCTTTGAGTTGATCAGCAAATTGTTTCACATTTTCCTCATCTGACACATCAAGGTGAAAAGCCTCAGCCTGTCCTCCGTTTTGTCTGATCGCTTCGACTGTCTCTTTCATTTGATCTTCATTATTGTCGCCGACAATCACACGCGCGCCTTCATTGGCAAAAACCTCTGCCGTTGCTTGTCCAATGCCTGTCGCAGCGCCTGTGATCACAGCTGTTTTGTTTTCTAATCGTCCCATAACAAGAATCCTCCTTTTTTATTTGTCTTCCCGCTGTGTGCAGTGATAAACATGTGAAAAAAGTAATACCTGCATATGGTAAGATGAATGAGAAATTGTTGGGAGGTTTTATGTGTTTTGAAGATACAGCATAAGAAGGAACTCAAATTTTATTGTCTTGTCACGATTCCGGCTGCGTTTGCTGTGCTGACTGTCATCTCTTTTTTATTGAAAGAGATTACGTTTCCGGTTACAGCTAGCGCACTTCTGAATGCTTCATGGCATAATCTATTGTTTCTGATACCGTTCTGTTTGTTTTTCTATCCGGTGCATATTTGGATGAAGCGGGAGTTTGGCCGTTGGAATGATGCAGGAGAAAAGAGAGGCTGATCCTCTCTTTTTCTTATCAGACTGTGGAAAAAATAGTGAAAACTCACCCAACTAATGTTAAATTGACATATATATGCATCTATCGTTCTTTGATGAAAACCATATTGACAGAAGTCATCATTTGTGATAAATAGATGCTGAAAAGAGTTTACATAACATCACAAAGCATGAAAAAGGAGCGAGCGGAATGGCCAAAAAAGAGTTTAAAGCAGAGTCCAAACGACTGCTGGATATGATGATTAACTCCATTTACACCCAAAAAGAAATTTTCCTGCGCGAGTTAATTTCCAATGCGAGTGACGCGATTGACAAAATCTATTACAAAGCGCTGACGGATGATGCGCTAACCTTCGATAAAGACAATTACTACATAAAAGTTGCAACTGACAAAGGCGCGAGAACACTGACGATCACGGATACAGGGATCGGAATGACAAAGGACGAGCTTGAACAGCACCTCGGTACAATCGCCAAAAGCGGCTCTCTTGCGTTTAAAAAAGAAAACGAACTGAAGGACGGTCATGACATCATCGGGCAATTCGGTGTCGGATTTTATGCGGCGTTTATGGTTGCCGACGTGGTGACCGTTATCAGTAAGGCGCTCGGCAGCGAAGAAGCGTATAAATGGGAGTCTGCAGGCGCGGACGGCTACACAATTGAACCGTGTGAAAAGGATTCTGTCGGCACAGACATTATTCTGAAGATCAAAGAGAACACGGAAGATGAGAGCTATGATGAATTTTTAGAAGAATATCGTTTAAAAGCGATCATCAAAAAGTACTCCGACTTCATTCGCTACCCGATTAAAATGGATACAACAGTTAACAAGCCGAAGGAAGGCAGCGAGAATGAATTTGAAGAGGTGCAGGAAGAACAGACGGTTAACAGCATGGTGCCGATCTGGAGAAAAAACAAGAGCGAGCTGACAGATGAAGACTATGAAACGTTCTATTCTGAAAAGCATTACGGATTTGATAAACCGCTCACACATGTTCATATCAGTGTGGATGGTGCCGTTCGTTACAACGCGATTCTATTTATTCCAGAAAACATGCCGTTTGACTATTATTCTAAGGAATATGAGAAAGGCTTGGAGCTGTATTCCAACGGCGTGCTGATTATGAACAAATGCGCGGATCTGCTGCCGGAACACTTCAGCTTTGTAAAGGGTATGGTCGATTCTGAGGATCTGTCGCTGAACATTTCCAGAGAAATGCTGCAGCATGACCGCCAGCTGAAGCTGATTGCGAAAAACATCAGCAAAAAGATCAAAAGCGAGCTGCAGAGTCTGCTGAAAAAAGACAGAGAAAAATATGAGACCTTCTACAAATCATTCGGCAGACAGCTGAAGTTCGGCGTGTACAATGATTTTGGCGCGAATAAAGATCAATTGAAGGATCTCTTATTATTCTACTCTTCCAAAGAGAAAAAACTGGTCAGCCTAGACGAGTATGTATCCAGAATGCCTGAAGAGCAGAAATATATTTACTACGCGACCGGTGATTCATACGATCGCATTGAAAAACTGCCGCAAACGGAAATGGTAGCAGACAAAGGCTATGAAATTCTTTACTTTACAGAGGATATTGATGAATTTGCGATCAAGATGCTTGCTTCATATCAAGAAAAAGAGTTTAAATCTGTATCAAGCGGTGACCTTGGCATTGATTCAGAAGAGGATCAAAAGCAGTCTGAAGAAGAAGAAAGCAAGTACAAGGATCTGTTTGAGGAAATGAAAAATATTCTGTCCGGCAAAGTGAAAAACGTCAGAGTATCCAAACGCCTCAAATCTCATCCGGTCTGCCTTGCAGCTGACGGTGAAGTGACAATCGAGATGGAAAAGATCTTAAATGCGATGCCGGACAGCCAAAATGTAAAAGCGGACAAAGTGCTGGAAATCAACCCGAATCACGAGGTATTCAACACGCTGCAGAACGCTTTCGAACAAGATAAAGAGAAACTAAGCCTGTACACATACCTCCTGTACAATCAGGCGCTTCTGATCGAAGGACTGCCAATTCAGGACCCTGTGGAATTTACGAACAATATGTGCAAAGTAATGGTGTAAGAATAAAAAAGGAATCGTCCAAATGAGACGATTCCTTTTTTTATTTATGACGTTCGTTCATTGAGCACACGGCTTTGTCTGTTGTTTTTTCTTTTAAAACGTTGTTTCAGGCTTGCTTCAATTTCTTCTAAGCTTTTCCCTTTGGTTTCAGGAACCATGTAAAGGGCGAAGAAAAATGAGAGAAGACAAATGACTGAGAAAATCATAAAGACCCATGCGATGCCCATCACGCTGAGCATAAGCGGGAAGACGAGCGACACGATCAGGTTGGCTGCCGATAGCACCAAAGTGGTGAACCCTGTCGCTGCTCCGCGCGCTTTGGACGGGAAGAGCTCAGGCATGAGCACCCAAACCACCGGCCCCCATGTCGCCTGGTAGAATACGATATAAACTCCGAGAAATACGACGGTGAGCCAAGCTGTTGATGTAGAGAGCCCCAGCATCAGGAGCACAGCCGATAGTGCGGCCAAGCTCAGCGTAATGCCGACACTTCCCCAGATCAGAAGCTTTTTACGGCCGACACGGTCAATTAAGATCATGGCGGTGATACACATGATGACGTTGAGGACACCGATTCCCATTGTGCCGAGTGCAGAAGCTGACGTACCAAGGCCAGCCTTTGTAAAAATGGTCGGCGCATAGTATATCACCGTGTTAATGCCGACAGCCTGCTGGAATATAGCAAGACCGACCCCAATCAAAAGCATGGGACGAATCCATTTGGCTTTTAACACGCCGAGTGTTGTTTCTTTTTTCTCAGCTTCCCCTTGCTTCATCTCCGCCAATTCTATTTCAATATCTTTTGGATCATGAGTGATTTTCATGATTCGTTTTGCTTCATCTTCACGTCCGCGCTTCACGAGCCATCTTGGCGATTCCGGCATAAACGCGATCCCGATTAATAAAAGCACGGCAGGAACCGCAGCCAGCCCCACCATCCAGCGCCACGCTTCAAACGGTGTGAATAGATAGTTTACGATATATGCAAGTAAAATACCGGTGACAATCATGAGGTTGTTCATCGTGCCGAGTGTTCCGCGGATTTTTGTCGGCGCCATTTCTGAAAGGTAGACAGGCACCAGCGCCGTTGAACCGCCTACGGCTAAACCGAGAATGACCCGAGACATTATTAGCATGGTGACGGTTTGAGAAAACGCACAAGCGAGCGCCCCGATGATAAAAATGATGGAAAGGACAAATACGACTTTTCTCCTGCCCCAGCGATCGGAGCACGTCCCGCTGAATGCGGAACCAAAAATCGCGCCGAGTAGCAGCATGCTGACAACCAATCCTTCTGTCAGTGTTGTTAAAGGGATATCATTGTTGATAAATAGCAGCGCGCCCGAGATGACGCCTGTATCGTAACCGTAAAGCAGCCCCCCTAAAGCGCCGAAAAAGTAGATCAAATATTTCCTTATATTTGTCTTCACAAATGTTCCTCCTCAGTCTTTGAGCCAATGAGTATGTACTATATTTAACAAAGTTAATAGAGTAGTACCCTTTTCCTAATCGATTTGAAACATTTGTTTGAAAAAATATTGATTTCACAAAAGGAAATTCAAAGCCAAAACGAGGGATATTGGCGGTTTTTACGCAAGTTATTGATCACGATAGCGAGGATCACAATGATGACAGATCCAATGAAAACGGGAAACAGTAAATAACTCCAAGCATACGCCCCTTGAATGACAACAATGGGATCTGCGCCGGCAGGAGGATGAGTGGTTTTGGTCAGCATCATAAAGAAGATGGCAAGCCCTGTCCCCAATGCAAAAGTCCAGGGATGAGCCCCGAATATATGAAGGACAGCCAGTCCTGTAAGGGCAGATATAAAATGGCCGCCAATCACATTTCTCGGCTGCGATAAAGGTGCATTCCAAGCGCTGAATACCAGTACGCAGCTAGCTCCGAAAGGGGCCATTAACCATGGGCTTGCTGTATAAGAGGTCAATAATGCAAGAGTCAGAATGGTGATGAATCCTCCTAAAAAGCCTGTGACGGCATCCTTTCCGTTCACCTGTAAAGGTGTTTTTCCTTTTCCTTTCATTTTCAACAAGAAGTTGTTTTCCAAATTTATCCCCCCCTAGTATATATAGGATAATAGCTAAAAACTAACCTGTCAATTACATTTTAATGGTTAGTTTTTGACTTCAATAAAAAAACCGTTCTCTGGGGACGGTTTTTTACTCATTATTAATTTTTTTTTGATGGCGAGAGACTTTTTGCCTGTTACCGCATATCTTCATGGAGCACCATTTTCGCCTTCCTGTTTTATCAAGAAAAAGCAAAATGCACTTTTCGTTCGCGCACCGTTTCAGCTGATGGATGTCGTTTGTATGAATCAGCCATAATGCATCGTAAGCGATAAGCGATAAAATGGAATCATCCAGTTTTCCATTTGGAATACGGGCAAGTTTGTCATCCAAGATTTGATAAGAAAAAGGAGCGGCGGCGATTTGATCTTGCAGGAAAGCGATAAAAGCTAGAGAAGGTTCACTGCCTTCGGCAATACTCTCAAAATGTTTTCTCAGCTCCGCGCGGAATTGGTGAATCCGCTGCAATGGTTCTTGGACTTGCTGTAGTGTAAAAGAACTGAGAAAAGGAGCAGTTTCTCCCATTAATTCTAACCATGCCATCAGATCTTTTTCTGACTGGATAAGATCGTGCCGTTTATCATAGCTTATGATTTCAGTATTAACGAGATCGAGAGAAAGGTTTTGTGTGATAAGAGGGAAATGAGCATTTGCCATTGGAATCATTCCTTTCACAATCATTGTAAGCGCCAAAACCTTTTTCACGCAAGGATATGAGTAAAAGGCGGTGCTCGTCCCGTTAACGGAAAACAGGCTGCTTCTGTATCTGCACTTCATGGACGAAAGGAAAAATATATTAAAAAACCTTACTCGCCCGGAGTAAGGTTTTAATTAGGACATTTTTATGCTTCTCCCTCGTTGACGAAAACCAAGGCGGAGAATCCTTTTTTCTTATCAAACTGCAATTCAACGACGGTAACGTCTGGATTGAAGTTATGATACTCCTCTAAGAATTGAATAATGCCTTCTGAAATGTCATCTGACTCAAGCTGCTTGTGATGCAGGCCATATTTGGCTTCAGCGAAAAATCCTGTACGCTTGTTGTAAGACAGCTCTTTTACTTCAACGTCTTCAGGGTAAATCTCTTCTTCATTAGAAATATACACACAAATCCCGTCTACAATTTCTTGCTCGTTTAATACTAATTTCATTACCTAAAAGCTCCTTCTGTATGTCTTCGGTGTTTTAAATGCGCGAATGATTGCAATGACAATGATTAAAATAATGATCAAAGCGATGACATCAACGATCCAGGCAATAGGCGAAGCGCCATAAGAAACATAGCCTGGGCCCCCGACTGGATGATAGGTGTAACCCCAAGGGTGCATCATGCTGATCATGAACATGCTCGTTGTGAATCCGCTATAGTAGCCAAACCATCCTGATGGCGAGAATCCTGCATTGTAATAATGATTCACTGAAACATAACGTCCGCCAACATAAGCTTTAGATGTTTTTCCGCTGTATGTCTTTCCGCTTACTTTTGATGTGGCGCCGGAAAACGTGCCTGACGATGTTTTAGAGCTTGATGAGCTTGTCTTATCGGAAGATTTCTTTTTCAGCGAAATCGATGATGATGAATCATCAGATGTTTTGGCGTTTTTGCTTGAAGAGCTTGATCCTGAACTGTAGCTTGATTTCGGGCTGGATTTATAGCTGCCGCTGTATGACGAGCTTGAACTTCGGCTGCTGTGACTGGATGATGAGCGGCCACTAAAACTTTTCGCATGAGAAATGGTTGATGGCAGCAGTACACCTAAAGCAACGGTTACTGCAACTAAGGCTTTTACATATTTCAGTTTCATTCTGTTTCCTCCATAGGCCGCAACGGCCCGTTATTTCTGGTTTGAATCATCAGCAAAAGTGAAAGAGGGGCCAGACAGATGAGCTTATTCTAGCGGCATATCAATCTTTCATATCATATTTAGCTTTTTCAATCACTTTCTTTCTGAGATAAACTCCCTTTATTTTATCGGATCCATGGCTCTTTTTGTAAGTTCTACATCAAAATCAAACCAATTTATGGGCAAAAAAAACAGCCTTCCCAATGGAGAAGGCTGTTTTTTTCTTATGAGAACAGTTTATCAATAAATGAAATATCCTCTTGAGAAAGCGTCACGTCAGCTGTTTTAATGTTATCCAGCAGCTGATCGGCACGTTTTGCGCCAGGGATTAAAATATCGATTTCCGGTCTTGCCAAATACCAAGCCAATACGATGTGAGGGATGTCCACGTTGTGCTTTTCAGCAATTGGCGCAAGCTTGTTGACCTTTCTGATGTTTTCTTTGAAACGCTCACCCTTGAAGTGTTCCTGTTCGTTTCGCAGGTCTCCTTCAGGGAACGTTGTATCTTCTGTATACTTTCCTGCCAATAATCCAGATACGAGCGGGAAGTAAGGAATAAATGAAATATTATGCTCCTTCGTATACGGGAAGAATGTGTTTTCCGCTTCACGGTTTAACAGGTTGTATTCGCCTTGCAATACATCTACTAATCCGTCTCTGTTTGCTTCTTTCAATTGCTCTAAAGAGAAATTGGATACACCGATGGAACGGATTTTTCCGGCTTGCTTCATTTCATTCAGTGCGTTAACCGCTTCATCCTTCGGTGTATGTTCATCCGGGAAGTGAATGTAGAACAGATCGATATAATCAGTTTTCAAACGCTTCAGGCTTTCATCAACCGATTTTTTAAGAAATGCTGGTGAATTATCAAAGACAAAGTCATTTCCTTCTTTTCGGTGAGCGGCTTTCGTGGCGATGACGACATCTTCGCGGTTGAATTCGCGCAGCACCTCACCAATTAATTCTTCGGAACGGCCGATCCCATAAATGTAAGCGGTATCTAACATGGTCACGCCATTGCGAATGGCCTCGCGAACCAATTCTTTTCCGGTTTCTTCATTCAGATTCGGGTAGAGGTTATGTCCTCCTACAGCATTTGTTCCTAATCCGATAGGGAATACCTGCAAGTCTGATTTTCCGAGCGTTGCTTTTTTCATGATCTACCTCCTGGAATAAAATTGATGAAAGACTCTCAATGCTATTGTAAACGTTAAGCCAGATGAATGCCGATTTGGTGCTCATGGCAGTACTGCGTGTACTCGTCATCTAACGGCTGAGATGTCACAATACAATGCAGTCTGTCAAAGGGCGCATAGGTCAACAGCGTTGATTTTCCGAATTTAGAATGATCGGCCAATAAATACACTTCTTTCGCTTTTTCTGAAATCCTCTTTTTAATGTCGTACTCGAGCAGATCCGAATTGGTCAATCCGTGTGTCAGTGTTGTTCCGGTTGCGGACATAAAGGCTTTGTTGATATTGTACTTCTCCAAGGTACCGGGATCATCCATGCCGACAAAGGAGCGTGTTTTTCTTTTATAGTTGTTTCCGATGATGATTAAGTTGATATGTTTCAAAGCCGCCGCCGCATTGATAATGTCCAAACTGTTGGTTAAAATGGTGACATTTTTGTTCGGATCAAGCGTATCGAGAATCGATTTGGTCGTTGTTCCTGAATCAATGAAGATCAAGTCATGGTCTTCAATAAACCGGGAAGCGTAATGGGCAATTTTTGTTTTCTCATCTTGGTGCTGGATGGTGCGATTCTCAAAAGGAACCAATGCGGTTTTCTCAATTGATGTTACGCCGCCGTATACTTTTTCGATTGCACCCTTTTCCGTTAGCTTGTTGATATCGCGTCTGACTGTGTTTTTCGAGACATTGAAAACCTGGCACAGCTCATCTAAGGAAACAGTGCCATGCGATAAAATGTACTCCTCCATTTCCTGTATCCGCATCAGTTTCATACAAAAAACTCCTTCTTGAATCTTAAAGTAATGTAAATATATAATAAAAACCAAAAGTTAATCAATAGTTGCTTAAAAAATGATAACATTGGTATAAATTTTTTTCAAGATTCACCGAACTTCCAGGCGGTCTCTTCCGTTGCTGAAAGATTAGTATAATAAAAATAATGAAAAAATTTAGTGTTTATGATTGACTTATGGGTATTATACGATTAGAATATAACCAAGAAATGACCAAGAAGTAACCTGTCGTGTGTGATTTCAGTGATGAAATGGTTGCTTGCATAACACATGTATCTAACCATTGATTTTTTTTGGTTTTTTTGAAAGCGTTTAATTCTTATCATATGAATCTATCCTGAACCATCCATACAAGTGTATGTGTTTACTAATGAAGGAGGCAATAAGAATGGCAGAAATCAGAAAATTAAAAAACTATATCAACGGTGAATGGGTTGAAAGCAAAACAGATCAATATGAAGACGTTATCAATCCGGCGACGAAAGAAGTGCTGTGCCAAGTGCCGATTTCTACAAAAGAAGACATTGATTACGCGGCTCAAAAAGCGGCTGAGGCGTTTAAAACATGGTCGAAAGTGGCGGTTCCGCGCCGTGCGAGAATTCTATTTAACTTCCAGCAGCTGCTGTCTCAGCATAAAGAAGAACTTGCTCATCTGATCACCATCGAAAACGGCAAAAACACAAAAGAAGCTCTGGGAGAAGTGGGACGCGGGATTGAAAACGTTGAGTTCGCGGCAGGCGCGCCTTCTCTGATGATGGGAGACTCACTTGCATCTATTGCGACGGATGTTGAAGCGGCCAACTACCGCTACCCAATTGGAGTTGTCGGCGGAATCGCGCCATTTAACTTTCCGATGATGGTTCCTTGCTGGATGTTCCCAATGGCCATTGCACTCGGCAACACATTTATTTTAAAACCGTCTGAGCGTACGCCGCTGTTAACGGAGAAATTGGTTGAGCTCTTCGAAAAAGCGGGCCTTCCTAAAGGTGTTTTCAACGTCGTATATGGTGCACATGATGTGGTAAACGGCATTCTGGAGCATCCTGACATTAAAGCGATTTCATTTGTTGGCTCTAAGCCAGTTGGCGAATACGTCTACAAAAAAGGTAGCGAAAACTTAAAACGTGTTCAATCTCTGACAGGCGCGAAAAACCACACGATTGTCCTGAATGATGCGAATCTCGAAGACACGATCACAAACATCATCGGAGCAGCCTTCGGTTCAGCCGGAGAACGCTGCATGGCTTGTGCGGTTGTGACAGTTGAAGAAGGTATCGCTGATGAATTCATGGCGAAGCTTCAAGAAAAAGCCGCTGAGATTAAAATCGGAAACGGCCTTGATGACGGCGTGTTCTTAGGACCGGTCATTCGCGAGGACAACAAGAAACGCACCCTCAGCTATATTGAAAAAGGACTGGAAGAAGGCGCGAGACTCGTTTGTGACGGACGTGAAAATGTATCTGACGACGGCTATTTTGTCGGTCCGACAATCTTCGATAACGTCACGACTGAGATGACGATCTGGAAAGATGAAATTTTCGCTCCGGTCTTATCCGTCATCCGCGTGAAAAACCTGAAAGAAGCCATTGAGATTGCCAACAAGTCTGAGTTTGCGAACGGCGCCTGCTTGTTCACATCGAACGCAAATGCCATCCGCTACTTCCGTGAAAACATTGATGCGGGAATGCTCGGCATCAACCTGGGTGTGCCGGCACCGATGGCGTTCTTCCCATTCTCAGGTTGGAAGTCTTCATTCTTTGGAACGCTGCATGCGAACGGTAAAGACAGCGTTGACTTCTACACGCGTAAAAAAGTGGTGACGGCAAGATACCCGGCACCTGATTTCAACTAAACGACGAACAGCCGAACGGCGTGTCTCTGCGCTGTTCGGACTCATTCTTACCATAGAAAGAGGAGGGCTTAACCATGAGTCATTTGTTGCGTAAGCCGCAGTCGAATGAAGTATCAAAAGGCGTCAACCTTGTGCATGAAGTAACGAAATCAAACTCAGAGCTTACCTATGTAGAGTTTAAAGTGTTAGATCTTACATCCGGTGCAAGCTATGCAGAAGAATTGAAAAAACAAGAAATCTGCATTGTGGCACTGACGGGAAAAATCACAGTGACGGATCATGAATCTACGTTTGAACATATCGGTACGCGTGAAAGCGTATTTGAGAGAAAACCGACAGACAGCGTCTATATCTCCAATGACCGTGCCTTTGAGATTACGGCAGTGAGTGATGCGAGAGTGGCGCTTTGCTATTCGCCATCAGAGAAGCAGCTTCCGACAAAGCTGATCAAGGCGGAAGACAACGGGATTGAACATCGCGGGAAGTTTTCCAACAAACGGACCGTTCACAACATTCTTCCGGATTCAGACCCTTCAGCTAACAGTCTTTTAGTTGTTGAAGTGTATACAGACAGCGGAAACTGGTCCAGCTACCCGCCTCATAAACACGATCAAGACAACCTGCCTGAGGAATCCTTCTTGGAAGAAACCTACTACCATGAATTAGATCCGGGCCAGGGCTTTGTATTCCAGCGCGTATACACTGACGACCGTTCCATTGACGAGACAATGACTGTAGAAAATGAAAACGTTGTCATTGTACCTGCGGGATATCATCCAGTTGGTGTGCCGGACGGGTATACTTCCTACTATTTAAATGTCATGGCAGGGCCGACGCGAAGATGGAAGTTTCATAATGATCCGGCTCATGAGTGGATTTTAGAACGCTAACAAGTGAGGAGTGGCTGTTTACGATGAAGTATACATTCAATGAAGAGAAGGACTTTGATATTGTTGCCATCGGTCGGGCGTGTATTGATCTGAACGCGGTTGAATACAATCGTCCAATGGAAGAAACTATGACATTTTCGAAATACGTCGGCGGTTCGCCTGCGAATATCGCGATTGGCAGCTCAAAGCTCGGCTTAAAAGCAGGCTTTATTGGCAAAATTCCAGATGACCAGCATGGCAGGTTCATAGAGTCCTATATGAGAAACACCGGCGTAGATACAACGCAAATGATCGTTGATAAGGAAGGGCATAAAGCCGGTCTTGCATTTACTGAGATTCTGAGTCCGGAAGAATGCAGCATCTTAATGTACCGCGATGACGTGGCGGATCTTTATCTTAAGCCATCGGAGGTAAGCGAGGACTATATCGCCAATGCGAAAATGCTGCTCGTTTCCGGTACAGCACTCGCCAAAAGCCCGTCTCGGGAAGCGGTGCTAAAAGCCATTCAATTTGCTAAAAAGCATCAGGTAAAAGTCGTATTCGAACTGGATTATCGTCCATACACTTGGCAGTCAGCGGATGAAACAGCGGTTTACTATTCTTTGGTCGCTGAGCAGTCCGATATCGTCATCGGAACACGGGATGAATTCGATGTCATGGAAAACCGCACAGGCGGCAGCAATGAAGAGTCTGTCAATTCTTTATTTGAGCATTCAGCCGACCTCGTCGTCATCAAGCACGGCGTAGAAGGCTCTTACGCATACAGCAAATCCGGCGAAGTCTTCCGCGCCCAAGCGTACAAAACAAACGTGCTGAAAACCTTTGGGGCCGGTGATTCGTATGCTTCGGCCTTTATCTACGGGCTTGTCAGCGGAAAAGACATTGAAACGGCATTGAAATACGGAAGCGCGTCAGCCTCCGTTGTTGTCAGCAAGCACAGCTCATCGGAAGCCATGCCGACAGCGGAAGAAATCGTACAGCTTATTGAAGCACAGTCATAATTGAAAAAGATCGAGTAAAGGTGGGATCGTTTGTGGGTAAGAAAATTCGCTTAACAACAGCACAAGCACTGATTAAATTCTTAAACCAGCAGTACATCCATGTTGATGGAAAAGAAGAGCCTTTTGTTGAAGGGATTTTCACGATTTTCGGCCATGGAAATGTATTAGGGATTGGGCAGGCGCTTGAGCAGGATGCAGGCCATTTAAAAGTGTACCAAGGGAAAAATGAACAAGGAATGGCGCATGCCGCAATGGCGTACAGCAAGCAAATGCTGAGAAGAAAAATTTATGCGGTCTCAACATCTGTCGGACCGGGAGCGGCCAACTTAGTGGCGGCAGCCGGCACTGCATTGGCAAACAACATTCCTGTTCTCTTGATTCCGGCAGATACATTTGCGACAAGACAGCCAGATCCTGTACTGCAGCAAATGGAGCAAGAATACAGTGCGGCGGTTACGACAAACGATGCATTGAAATCTGTATCGAGATACTGGGATCGCGTTACACGCCCTGAGCAGCTGATGAGCAGCTTGCTTCGCGCTTTTGAAGTCATGACTGATCCGGCCAAAGCAGGCCCGGCGACCATATGCATTTCTCAGGATGTCGAAGGTGAAGCGTACGATTTCGATGAGAGTTTCTTCGTCAAACGGGTTCACTATATTGATCGCATGCAGCCGAGCGAGCGCGAGCTTCAAGGTGCGGCGGAGCTGATTAAAGCCAGCAAAAATCCTGTGATCCTCGTCGGCGGCGGCGCAAAATACTCCGGTGCGCGCGATGAATTGGTTGCTATTTCTGAAGCGTATCACATTCCGTTAGTTGAAACACAGGCAGGCAAGTCGACTGTGGAAGCTGATTTTGCGAACAACCTCGGCGGAATGGGCATCACAGGTACACTTGCAGCAAATAAAGCGGCCCGCCAAGCTGATTTGATTATTGGTATCGGCACAAGATATACGGATTTTGCGACATCCTCTAAGACCGCTTTTGATTTTGATAAAGCGAAGTTTCTGAACATCAATGTCAGCCGAATGCAGGCATATAAACTCGACGCGTTCCAAGTGGTAGCGGATGCGAAAGTGACGCTTGGCAAACTGCACGGTTTGCTTGAAGGTTATAAGAGTGAATTCGGTTCAACGATCAAGGAGCTGAAGGACGAATGGCTCGCTGAACGTGAACGCCTCAGCAAAGTGACGTTTAAACGGGAAGCATTTGATCCGGAAATCAAACATCATTTCTCTCAAGAGGTTCTAAATGAATACGCTGACGCGTTGAATACGGAGCTTCCGCAAACAACGGCATTGCTGACGATTAACGAGACCATCCCTGAAGACAGCGTGATTATCTGTTCGGCAGGTTCTCTTCCTGGAGATTTGCAGCGTCTGTGGCATTCTAATGTTCCGAATACGTATCACCTGGAGTACGGATATTCCTGCATGGGCTATGAAGTGTCCGGGACACTGGGACTTAAATTAGCCCACCCTGATAGAGAAGTGTATTCCATTGTCGGAGACGGCAGCTTCCTGATGCTTCATTCCGAGCTGATCACGGCGATTCAGTACAACAAGAAAATCAATGTGCTGCTCTTTGACAACTCTGGTTTTGGATGTATCAACAACCTGCAAATGGACCACGGAAGCGGCAGCTACTACTGTGAGTTCCGCACAGATGACAACCAAATCTTGAATGTCGATTACGCGAAAGTCGCTGAGGGTTACGGTGCGAAAACGTACCGTGCTAACACAGTGGAAGAGTTAAAAGCGGCGTTAGAGGATGCGAAGAAACAA
Organism: Bacillus sp. 0909A; assembly: GCF_036765115.1. Taxonomy (NCBI): domain Bacteria; kingdom Bacillati; phylum Bacillota; class Bacilli; order Caryophanales; family Bacillaceae; genus Bacillus; species Bacillus sp. 0909A. Next base: position 785,581 of record NZ_JBAIZU010000003.1, on the reverse strand, counting down.
GACGTTTCAACGTTGATTGAAATGAAAGTGCTGCCAAAAACAATGACGGACGGCTATGACAGCTGGTGGCATGTCGGAGTAGCTGAAGTATCTGAAAAAGAAAGCGTTCAAAAAGCATACGAAGCAAAAGAGAAAATGCTCGAATCTGCTAAGCAGTATTAGAGGGGAGGCAACATGATGGGCAAACATGAAATCCTGTGGGGGATCGCTCCCATTGGGTGGCGGAATGATGATATGCCTGAAATTGGAGCGGGAAATACACTTCAGCATTTGTTAAGTGATATTGTCGTCGCACGTTTTCAAGGGACGGAAGTCGGGGGCTTTTTCCCCGAGCCTGCCATCCTCAATAAAGAGCTTAAGCTTCGCAATTTGCGCATTGCCGGAAAATGGTTCAGCAGCTTCATTTTGCGTGACGGACTCGGTGAAGCGGCGAAGGCTTTTACCCTGCATTGTGAGTATTTGCAGCAAGTGAATGCGGATGTCGCAGTTGTCTCTGAACAAACCTACAGCGTGCAAAGCCTTGAGAAAAACGTGTTTACAGAGAAGCCGCATTTTACTGATGAGGAATGGCAACGGCTTTGCGAAGGATTAAATCATCTTGGAAAAATTGCCGATCAGCATGGCTTAAAGCTGGTATATCATCACCACCTCGGTACTGGTGTCCAAACAGCGGAAGAAGTGGACCGCCTGATGGAGGGAACAGACCCTGCACATGTGCATCTCCTCTATGATACAGGCCATTCATATATTTCTGACGGCAATTACATGGGCATGCTGGAAAAGCATATTGATCGCATTAAACACGTGCATTTTAAGGATGCCCGTCTGAACGTTATGGAACAATGCAAACTCGAAGGGAAATCGTTTCAGCAATCGTTTTTACAAGGCATGTTTACGGTTCCCGGTGACGGATGCATTGATTTTAAAGAAGTGTATCAGCTGCTGTTAAAGCACAATTATTCCGGGTGGATTGTTGTTGAGGCTGAACAGGATCCCGATATCGCAAACCCGCTGGAGTACGCATTGATCGCCAGAAACTACATTGATGAGCAATTGTTGGGTGTGGCGAAATAACTTGAGGGGGAGTGAATATATGGGCAATACCATTGCAGATTCGGCCCTCAATAAACGGACCATCGCGGCAGCATTGGCCAACTATATTGATGCCGGTTCGATTGTGGCTGGATCTGCTGGTTTATCGTTATGGGTCAGTTACCTGAAACTGTCAGATACCCAAATCGGTCTGCTCGGCGCGTTGAGCGCAAACGCCATTTCTGCCGCTGTCGGCGCTTTGCTCGGCGGATTTCTGGCGGATAGAGTTGGGCGGAAAGCTGTTTACACCAACAGCATGCTCGTTTACGCGCTGGGAATTTGTTTAGTCCTGTTTGGAGTCAATTTCCCCATGTTGTTAAGCGGTTACATGATTATCGGGTTATCGGTTGGCGCTGATATCACCGCATCGTGGACCATTATCGCGGAAAACGCGCCTAAGAAAAACCGGGCCCGCCATTGCGGAGTCGCACAGGTCGCTTGGGCCGCGGGGGCAGTCGTTGTGCTGCTTCTCTCTGTATTGGTCGGTGACTTAGGTCTCTTGGGAAATAAAATTGTATTTGCTCATCTGCTGGTGATTGCGCTGATTACGTATGTCCTCAGAATCAGACTTCCTGAGTCAGATGCATGGCAGCAGAAAAATCAGCCCGCAGACACACAAACAGAGAAGCCGGCTGTATTAAACAAAACATCGTACTTTGATTTGCTCAAGCCTATGTATCTAAAAAGCATCCTGTTTTTGATGGGTGTGTACCTGGTTTGGAATTTAGCCGCCGGGGTGATGGGCTTTTTTATGCCATACATTTACCAGCAGGTCGGCGGGGTATCTGCCAATATGGCAAATCTTTTGCAAATGGGACTGTTTATCTTTACCGGACTGGGGGTCGCCTTGATCTTCATGCCTTTTGCAGATCAATATAGAAAACGTGTTTTTGGAATCGCAGCTTTTATGGCAGTGATTGGCTGGTCGCTGTTTCTGCTGCCGGTTGAAGGCCTGCCGGTTCTGCTCCTGTTTATTGTCGTGATCGGCATCAATAACGGAGCCGGACAGCAAGCAAACTATCAGTTATGGGCCAGTGAAATCTTTCCTACGCAATATCGTGCTTCTGCACAAGGACTGATGTTTTTCCTCGTCCGTATTTCAATAGGGATTTGGAGTCTGTTTGTCCCAATGATTATGACCAATTACGGCATTGGAACGATGGCTGCAATTCTCCTCGGATGTGTGACGGCCAGTATGATCATCGGTCTTCTCTTCGCGCCGAATACATCTGGCAAGTCGCTTGAACAAATTCAAGAGGAACTCTACGGAGCGCCTTACAATCAAGTAAAACAAGGCAAAGAAAGCAAAATGATGTAACAAACAAGAGGGAGTGGCTGTCAATGAGTTTACGTATTGGTGTTATTGGAACTGGAGCAATCGGAAAAGAACACATTAACCGCATCACAAACAAACTGTCCGGCGCAGACATTGTGGCTGTAACGGATGTCAATCAAGAAGCGGCACAGAATGTGGTCGAGCACTACCAATTAAATGCAGCAGTATATCCTGATGATGACAGCCTTCTGGCAGCTGAAAATATAGATGCTGTCTTAGTGACTAGCTGGGGGCCTGCGCATGAATCGAGCGTGCTGAAAGCGATTAAAGCCCAGAAATATGTGTTCTGTGAAAAGCCGCTCGCGACAACGGCTGAAGGATGCATGCGCATCGTCGAAGAAGAAATGAAAGTGGGGAAACGCCTCGTTCAAGTCGGCTTTATGCGCCGTTATGACAGCGGTTACGTACAGCTGAAGGAAGCGCTCGACAATAATGTCATCGGCGAGCCGCTGATGATTCACTGCGCGCACCGCAACCCGACTGTAGCTGAAAATTATACGACTGATATGGCAGTTGTTGATACGCTCGTTCATGAAATTGATGTGCTGCACTGGCTCGTCAATGATGACTATGAGTCCGTTCAAGTCATCTATCCGAAAAAATCGAAAAACGCCCTGCCGCACTTAAAAGATCCGCAAATTGTATTGATTGAAACTAAAGGCGGCATCGTCATCAATGCTGAAATCTATGTGAACTGTAAATACGGCTATGACATTCAATGTGAAATCGTCGGAGAAGACGGCGTCATCAAGCTTCCTGAACCATCAAGCATCAGCATGAGAAAAGAAGGAACATTCAGCACAAATATTCTGATGGATTGGCAGAGACGCTTTGTGGCCGCGTACGATGTGGAAATCCAAGACTTCATTGATTCGATTCAAAAGAAAGGCGAGGTCAGCGGCCCTACGGCATGGGACGGCTATATTGCTGCCGTTACGACTGACGCGTGTGTAAAAGCCCAGGAATCTGGACAAAAAGAAAAGGTTGATTTGAAGGAAAAACCGGCATTCTATCAATCGTTTACAACAGTTGAAAACTAAAAAAACAGAGGAGTGAAAATATGAAATTAGCATTGGATCCATCGATGTATCGAGATGATTTAACTTTGGAGGAAATGGTCTATAAAACGGCGGAGCTTGGCTATGAATATATTGAACTGTCGCCGCGTGAGGATTTTTGTCCATTTTATAAATATCCGAAAGTCGATTCAGCAAAAATCAAACAATTAAAGCGGCTTTTAAGGGATACAGGTGTTAAGCTTTCATCACTCCTTCCTCTTTACCACTGGGCGGGTCCTGAAGAAGACCGCCGGCAGGCTGCGGTACGCAACTGGAAAAGAGCGATCGAAATTGCGGTTGAACTTGAAGTGGATTTGATGAACAGTGAATTCAGCGGTTCAAAATATGATCCTTTGACAAGTGAAGAAAAATTTATCAAATCCATGGATGAGCTTCTGCCGGTCTTTGAAAAAGAAGGCATTAAACTCAATCTTCAAGCCCATCCATACGATTTTATCGAAACGCACAAAGGTGCGATGGATATGATCCGCGCGCTTGATAAGGATTGGATCAATCTTGTCTACTCGACTGCCCATACGTTCTTCTATGATGACGGCAAAGGCGACATCGAGACCATGTTTGACGAAGCCGGCGACCGCCTCACACATGTTTTATTTGCGGATACCTTTAATCATAAAGCGGCTCATGGCCTCCGCTACATCGTCAATCCGCCTGACGCCAAAGTAACAGTTCACCAGCATTTGGACATTGGCCAAGGCGAGGTTGATTTTGAGACGATTTTCAGAAAGCTGAGAGAGATGAAGTTCGACGGAATTGCGACGAACGCCGTTTTTGCTTGGGTCGATGAAAGAGCGGATGAATCAAGCCGATTTATGCTTAAAAAAATGAAAGAAGAATTAGGTCTGGCATAAGCTGAGCATGGAGTTCGGCGGGATATGGCGAACAGCCTTCCTGCCGAACTCCCTTCATATCTAAAATTGCAGATGGGGGAGTCTGGCATGAAACTTTGTTTTAACGAAGCAACAACATTGGAAAACTCAAATCTTAAACAGGATGTAGAGCTATGTGAAAAGCATGGCTATGATTATATTGAAATCCGCACAATGGATAAACTGCCGGAGTACTTAAAAGACCATTCATTGTCCGATCTTGCGGAATACTTTCAAACCCATCACATCAAACCGCTTGCCTTAAACGCACTCGTGTTCTTCAACAATCGTGATGAAAAAGGCCGCAATGAGATCATCGCTGAATTTAAAGACATGATGGAAACGTGCAAAACACTCGGTGTGAAATATGTCGTAGCCGTTCCGCTTGTGACTGAGCAGAAGATTGTAAAAGAAGAGATCAAAAAGAGCAGTGTAGAGGTACTGACTGAGCTTTCAGATATCGCAGAGCCGTATGGCGTAAAAATCGCGCTTGAATTTGTCGGCCACCCGCAATGTACGGTCAATACGTTTGAACAGGCGTACGACATCGTAAACACTGTCGAGCGTGACAATGTCGGGCTTGTCCTTGACAGTTTCCACTTCCACGCAATGGGTTCCAATATCGAAAGCTTAAAGCAGGCGGACGGAAAGAAAATTTTCATCTACCATATCGATGATACAGAAGATTTTCCAATCGGGTTTTTAACGGATGAGGATCGTGTATGGCCGGGCCAAGGGGCGATTGACTTAGATGCCCACTTATCAGCTCTGAAGGAAATCGGCTTCTCTGATGTTGTATCGGTTGAGCTCTTCCGGCCTGAATACTATAAGCTGAGTGCTGATGAAGCCATTCAAACAGCGAAAAAAACAACGGTTGATGTCGTATCAAAATACTTCAACATGTAATGGATAAAGGAGGGGTGGACATGGCTTTTGTATCGATGAAAGAGCTTCTTGAAGATGCAAAGCAGGAGCAGTATGCGATCGGCCAGTTTAATATCAACGGTTTGCAGTGGACGAAGGCGATTTTGCAGGCGGCGCAAAAGGAGCAATCACCAGTCATCGCCGCGGCTTCCGATCGCCTTGTCGACTATTTAGGCGGATTTAAAACGATTGCCGCCATGGTCGGCGCGTTAATGGAGGAAATGGCGATTACCGTTCCCGTGGTGCTTCATCTTGATCACGGAAGCAGTGCGGAACGCTGCAGACAGGCCATTGATGCCGGATTCAGCTCAGTGATGATTGACGGCTCTCATCAGCCGATTGACGAGAATATCGCGATGACAAAAGAAGTCACCGATTATGCCGCAAAGCACGGCGTGTCAGTAGAAGCCGAAGTCGGCACGGTCGGAGGAATGGAAGACGGGCTGGTCGGCGGGGTCTGCTATGCCGATATCACGGAATGTGAGCGGATCGTCAAAGAAACCAATATCGACGCGCTAGCCGCTGCCCTCGGCTCTGTACACGGCAAATATCAGGGTGAGCCGAATCTCGGATTTAAGGAAATGGAGGCTATCTCCCGCATGACTGATATTCCCCTCGTTCTTCACGGGGCATCCGGGATTCCACGGGATCAGATCAAAAAAGCCATCACGCTCGGCCACGCTAAGATCAATATCAATACGGAATGTATGGTAGCCTGGACAAACGAAACACGTCGAATGTTTCAGGAAAACAGCGATTTGTACGAACCGCGCGGCTATATGACACCCGGCATTGAAGCCGTGGAAGAGACAGTGCGAAGCAAAATGAGAGAGTTCGGATCAGCCGGTAAAGCAGCTAAGCAGCAGGTCGGCTGAAGAGACCTGAAACCGCCGAGATGGCGGTTTTTTTGTGCGGTGTTGCGTCCATACCCCCGAAACGATTATGATGATGGCAGCAGTGTAAGAAACGGGAGTGGTTCAGTTTGAATAAAATCATGATTGTAGAAGACAGTGAAGACATTCGCGGACTATTGCAGAATTATCTCGAAAAATACGGATACCAAACCGTGGTCGCCGCGGATTTTACGGCTGTTCTTGATGTCTTTTTGCGAGAAAAGCCTGATGTGGTGCTGCTTGATATCAACCTGCCGTCCTATGACGGCTATTATTGGTGCCGCCAGATCCGCCAGCACTCCACAAGCCCGATCATTTTCATTTCAGCCAGAAGCGGGGAAATGGATCAGGTGATGGCGATTGAAAACGGCGGAGACGATTATATCGAAAAACCCTTTTCCTACGATATTGTGCTGGCGAAAATCAAAAGCCAAATCCGCAGGGCATACGGAGAGTATGCCGCAAAACAGGGGGAGAAAGTGGTTGAATATGCCGGCGTGCAGCTCTTTGTGGAACGGTTTGAACTGCGCTTTCATGACGAAAAAAGCGAGCTTTCTAAAAAAGAAAGTAAGCTTTTGGAAGTGCTGCTGGAGCGGGGAGAAAAGGTGACGGGAAGAGACCGGCTCATGGAAAAAACATGGGACACCGACATTTTCGTCGATGATAATACACTTAACGTGTATATCACGCGGCTCAGAAAAAAACTGCGGGAGCTGAATGCGCCTGTTTCGATTGAATCGGTGCGGGGCGAAGGCTACCAGCTGAGGGCACAGTCATGAAGCTGTTTCTCCGGTCTCATACAGTGCTAATTCTGCTTTTTCTCCTTCAAGGGCTGTTTGTCTTCTTTTATTACTGGTTTGCGGGTCTTCATTCTTTTTCTCACTTGTTTTACATATTGGGCGTGCAGCTTCTTATTTTGGCGGGTTATCTTGCCTATCGCTGGTACAAAGACCGCGGCGTGTATCATTGGCTCAGTTCAGGACAGGAAGGGACGGACATCCCGTATCTCGGTTCTTCAGTGTTTTGTTCAGAGCTGTATGAAAAGCAGATGGAGCTGATCCGGCTGCAGTACCAGAAGCTCCATGAGACCGAAGCCAAGCTTGACGCGCGGGTGACGTATATGAATCAATGGGTGCACCAAGTAAAGACGCCGCTGTCGGTCATTAATTTAATCATTCAGGAAGAGGATGAGCCCGTTTTTGAACAAATCAAAAAAGAAGTCCGGCAGATTGAGTTTGGGCTGGAGACGCTTCTTTATTCTTCAAGGCTCGACCTGTTTGAACGGGATTTTAAAATTGAAGCGGTTTCCCTGTCCGAGCTTCTCCAATCAGTCATTCAAAGCTATAAACGATTTTTTATTCAATACCGCGTTTATCCGAAAATGAACATTTGTAATGATCATAAGATTTACACCGATGCAAAATGGCTTAAATTTGCGATCGGCCAAGTGGTCACAAATGCGGTCAAGTATTCAGCGGGCAAGAGTGACAGACTTGAGCTGAATGTCTCCCGCGATGAAGACAGGACGGTGCTTGAAGTCAAAGATTACGGTGTCGGCATACCCTCGCAAGACATCAAGCGGGTGTTTGACCCTTATTATACTGGTGAAAACGGACGGCGTTTCCAAGAATCTACGGGAATCGGCCTCCATCTCGTCAAAGAAATTACGGACAAGCTCAATCATACGGTGGACATCAGCTCGTCTCCCGGTGAAGGGACATCGGTTCGATTTTCATTTCTTACAAAAGTGTAAGGCTGCGTTAAGAAAACAACATAGCTCGTTTTGTTTCCCCTTGATAACATGGATTTACGTCAAGGGGAATTTTTATGTCGAACGCCCCGATATTACATGAAAGCAGCACAGACCAACAAGAATAGAACCATAAGGAGGATTTTCATGGCGAATATGCTTGAAGTCAAACATATAAATAAAACCTATAAAGGACAAGTGTCCTATCAAGCCTTAAAGCAAATTTCATTTTCAATAGAAGAAGGTGGGTTCACGGCGGTGATGGGACCGTCCGGCTCCGGAAAAACAACCCTTTTGAATATCATTTCAACGATCGACCGGCCGGATTCAGGCGATATCCTGATTCACGGAGAAAACCCGCACCGGCTGAAGCGGACAAAGCTCGCTCATTTCCGCCGAAAGCAGCTCGGGTTTGTGTTTCAGGACTTCAACCTTCTGGACACGCTGACGATCGGTGAAAATATCATGCTGCCGTTAACGCTTGAAAAAGAAGCGCCGTCTGTAATGGAAGAAAAACTGCAAGGCATCGCGGCAAAGCTTGGAATCGAAGACCTGCTCAACAAACGGACGTTTGAAGTGTCCGGAGGCCAGCGCCAGCGGGCCGCCATCGCAAGAGCGGTCATTCATAAGCCGTCGCTCATCCTGGCCGATGAACCGACGGGAAACCTTGATTCCAAAGCGTCAAAAGACGTCATGGAAACGATGCAGAGCCTGAATCAGGATGATCATGTCACGGCTTTGATGGTGACCCACGATCCTGTTGCGGCAAGCTACTGCCGCCGCGTCATCTTTATAAAAGACGGCGAACTGTTTAATGAGATTTACCGCGGGGAAAACCGCCAAGTATTTTATGAACAAATTCTTGATGTGCTGTCTATGCTGGGGGGAAACGCAAATGACCTTTCTTCAGTTCGCTTATAAAAACGTCACCAGAAACAAAAGGGCCTATCTTGCATTCTTTTTAAGCAGCGCCTTTTCCGTTTTGATTTTCTTTACCTTTGCGATGTTCCTGTTTCATCCGGCATTAAAGGAAGGCTACCTGAATAGCATCGCCAAAAAAGGCTTAACCGCTGCGGAATGGATGATCTTTGTTTTTTCTTTCTTATTTGTTCTGTATTCGGTTAATGCATTTTTGAAATCGAGAAATAAAGAATTCGGCATCCTGCTCATGCAGGGCATCACGCCGGGGCAGCTAAGAAAGCTCATTACTGCGGAAAATATGATCATCGGCGTCATGTCAATTGCAGCCGGCATTATCGGAGGATTCATTTTTTCAAAGACGTTCTTTACGGTCGGCGCTTATATTTTAGAAATGGACGCGCTGCCTTTGTATATGCCTTGGAAAGCGCTCGGTATTACGGCTGGCGGATTTCTGCTCTTATTTTTCCTTTTATCGCAGTTTACGATCCTTTTTGTCAGATCAAATACGGTTATCAAATTAATAAAGGGCACTGACAAGATTAAGCCGGAGCCAAAGCCGTCCGTGCTACTGTCCTTATTCGGCATCGCCTGTCTGTGCGGCGGGTACGGCATGGTCCTTAAAGGCAATGTCCACGGGACCGAACCGTTTATCATTTTACTGCTCACCGTCATCGGAACGTATTTCTTTTTCAGCCAAAGCAGCATCTGGATTCTGCGCGCGCTGAAGAAGTGGAAAACCTTTTATCTGCGCGGGAAAAATATCATTTGGGTTTCTGACCTTGTCTATCGTTTAAAAGACAACGCCCGCCTGTTCTTTATTGTCAGCATGATTTCCGCGGTTGCGTTTACGGCTACGGGCGTGCTCGTGATGTACAAATCGACCGTCGGGGCGGAAGAGTCCGCTTATGAGATGGAGTATATATCTTACAGCGGCAATCCAAAAGAACAGACGCATTTGAAAAAAATTGACCATGAACTGAAAACACACGGATTTACGTATAAGAAAGACGAAATAGATGTTTCTTATGTTCGCTATCAGAAAGGAGAAACGGTTCCCCCTGTTTACATGATCAGCGAATCGGATGTATCAAAGTACTTCCATGTCAAGCTGAACGGCCTGAAAAATGATGAGGCTGTCTTTTTCCCGGGCACGTATGACCGAAATTTCAAAAATGAAGCGCCGGATCAGCTGAAGCTGCTGAACCAAAAAGGCAAGCCGTCTGACCAAAAACTGTCGGTAAAAGAAGTCAAAAAACCTCTGATTTCATTAAATGCCATCATCGCGGTGAACGATAAAACCTTTGATCAGCTCAAATCACTCGGTGATAAAGCGACATTATACGGCTACAGCTATGATCATTGGAAAGACAGTCTAGGGTTCAGCCAATCCTTGAAAAATGAGATTTACGGCAATTATATCGACGTGCATTCTGATTTTATGGCAAAAGCCGGGACTTACTATGATACGGTGCAGCTGCCGAGCTTAAGTTTATTCATCGGACTGTTTATCGCGATTGTCTTCTTTATCGCGGCAGCAAGTTTCTTATATTTCAGGCTGTTCACCGATTTAGAAGAAGATCGGGAGCGCTACCGTTCGCTGGCCAAAATCGGTTTGAGTGAGCGTGAGATGTCACAAAGCGTGACGATACAATTGGCGATTCTCTTTTTCTTTCCATTTGTCATTGCTGTCATGCATACGCTGTTTGCCTTGAGAACATTGGCCGTGGATGGCTATTCCGTAGTAGCGGGGCCGCTCAGTCTCACCATCGGAGGGTTTTTCATTTTTCAGCTTCTGTTCTTCCTCGCGGTGCGGTCGAGCTATTTGAAAAAAATGAACAAGTAAGGGGCGTGCAAAGATGAAAAAAGCATTGGCAATCCTGACCGTCGTAGCGGCCGCTGTCGCAATATGCGGGCTTCTCTTTTTTCATAACGATGTTACAGACAGGTTTAATCCGTTTATTCACCAGCAAAATGTCTATGTCCAGATTGATCGAGATGGCAGACATCTTAGCCCGGGCGGTACTGAGTATACATTAGATGGATATCATGCATCCGGAAAAAAAGAAGAAGTGACCTTTTTCGCCGGTAAAGACCTTCGAAAGAACGCGTATTTGAAGGTGAAGGCAAAAGGAAAGTATGTTGAGACTTGGGAAGAAGTCAGGTTTGAAGATATGCCGCACTCCGTACAGGCAGCATTAAAGTGAATCATAAAAAACGGCACAGTGTCATAACTGTGCCGTTTTCTTTATTTTTTATTTTCTTCGGCCCGTTTGATCAGCATGTCGGTGATGATATCCACCTGTTTGCTGACAGAAATCGGATCGTACGGGTAGAACGTGTCAAAGTCATTGATAAACACGCGATGATGTTTGACAGCGTCTAGGTTTCTCCAGATAGAGGAGTCCTTCAGCTTGTCGAGTGTTTTGCTTTCGCCTTTCGGATTATAGTCCGTAATGAACATATAATCTGCGGCATACTCAGGAATAACCTCTTGAGAGAGCTGTTTCATCTCTCCTTTTTTGATGACATCTTGTTTAATTTTTTCAGGCGCTTTTAACCCAAGCGCGTTGTATACAGCTTGGCCGCCGCGTCCGCCATTGTCATTGAACACCCAGAATTCGCCTTTGTCCGTGTTTTCATAAATGCCGAAGGTCGCATCCTGGTCGATGACGCCGGCAATTTTCTTTTTGGCTGTTTCCGCTTTTTTAGTAAAGTCAGCCATAAATGCTTTTGCTTTATCCTTGGCGCCCGCAATATCTCCGAACATTGCAACGGTATCCTCGATGTTTTTCGCGGTGTTATAAGGAACCACAACAGTCGGAGCGATTTTCTCTAATTTATCGACGTTCTCATCATTCATGACAACGATTAAATCAGGCTGAAGCTCCATGACTTTCTCAACGCTGATCGGATCACCGACATCTTTTACATCTTTGAGCTTCGTTTTTAAAAACGGATTATCAAATGACCATGAACCCGAGCCGACGACGTTAGCCCCGACAGATAATAGTTCTCCAGCATAAAAATCAGTAACGATGCGTTTCGGATGTGCAGGAATGTCGACGTTCCCTTTTGTTGATTTGTATGTTCTCATTTCTGTCTTATCTGAAGCTGAATCACCTGAGCTTCCTTTTGAAGCCGTGCCGCTGCAAGCACTGACAAACACGAGAAGCAGCACCAGCAAGCCCACAAGCAATGTGTTCTTTTTCATTTAAGAACCCTCCAATATGTATTTTAATCTCATTAATAATGATTATCATTATCAATTCATAATATAGCAAGAAACCTGTTATCCGTCTATCACAATTTTAAGGGGAGAAAATTTTTTGTTTACAGGTGACGCGGTATCCTTAATCTATTATTATAGGTAAATAGGAGGAGAAAATATGGAAATTACAAAAAGAGGTGCCGCGTGGGAGTGGCTGCATAGCTGGTGGATGCTGTTTATCTTCATGCCTTTTGCCATTACCAGTTTTTTTGCCTTTATATTTATTGGCATCAAGGTGAGAAATAAAAAGTGGATCATGTACGGAATTATTTATTTTTTGGTATTTGCATTTGCTTTCGTGCTGCCTGACCCGCCCGGACTACTTATTGTGCTCCCGTTGTGGGCTGTGACCATTATTCACGGTTTTAAAGTGCGTCCGCTGTATTTGATTCAGCTGGATGTCTACAAAGACAATGTGGAGGCACGGGCCTTTGCCGAGGCAAGAAGTGAAGCCGAAAGCCGATTTCATGCGCCGAAACAGTCTATTCAAGATATACATATTCGCAAAGAGCAGTAAGAAAAAAGCTCAACACTAAACATTGTGTTGAGCTTTTTATATGCTACTGCTGATAGGACTGCTGCTGGAATGGCGTCTGTTGACCGAATGGAAGTGTAGATACATTTGTATTCATCACACTTGATTGTCCATTGAGTTCCTGCTGCATCTGGTTGCACATGTTGACAACCTGCTGGCATTTTTGAATGGCTGCGTCATGCCCTTGCAGCGCTTGCTGAATGGTATGTGCAGCTTGTTGTTCGTGGTTTAGAATCTGCTGCAGCATTTGAATGTTTTGCTGCTCTTGATGAAGCATTTGACGATATTGGTTGCTGCTTTGCTGTGTTTGCTGAATAAGCTGCTGAGCTGTCTGGCGGCATTGGTTCAGCTGCTGCAGACTGTGTTGCGTATTGTGCATGTATAATCCCTCCATGTGTTTATTTGACATTTGTCGGTCTTATCATGCAACCCGAACCAGAAGAAATGCGGCAAAAGGAGAACTACAATTATTTTCCTTACTCCCCTCATTCTTTGAATGACAACGGCAAAAATTGTATACTTGTAAAAACCCTTTTTATGTAAATGTCCAGCCCTGCACATAAGAATAGCGGAAAACGAAACTCCGACATCTGGAGAATCGTATTCCGCTTTTTTCTTTTCTTGCTTCAGAAACCGCCTTCGCCCGCAGTAAACGGGATATTTAACCTGTTTTCTACCGTACGGAGACGCTGATTGAGCCGGTTTAAGCGGCGTGTATGGCGTTCAACAGCCTGGCTTAGCTGATTGACCTGATCGGCCATCCTTGCAATTTCCCGGTTTTGACGGCGATCCTCATTCGACAGACGGGTTAATTCTCTTGTTTGCTGTTCGTTTTGTCGTTCAAGCGCAGCAATTCTTCTTTCCAATGCCGGCTGTCTGTCCGTCTGGTATGGCTGGTATACATCCTGCTGCGGATATGGATTGTATTCATATTGGCTATAGTAAGGTTCCTGCTGAGGGAGCTGCGGGCTGTAATATTGATAAGGGTTCATGTAATCAATCTCCTTAAAAAGAATGTGGGTGAATTCCTTATAATCTATGTAGTCATTGGCACAGTGCCACGGCATTCGCCTAAAAAAGTAAGAAAGGACGGTGATGACGCTGAGCAGAAAAGGACCTGTTATTGTGTTCCTGTCTGCTGCATGTCTCATGCTTACGGGCTGCCAGCAGCCAAAAGAAGAGACGCCGTTTTATTACGGAACTTGGGATGAGGGCATTACCCCCGGTCCCGCGGACGGCGTGAAATCAGCAACGGTCACATTTACCAAAGACAAGGTGCTGGAGACGGAGGTGATTGAAGGGAGAGGAGAGGTACAGCTGCCCTTTATGGAATACAAGGTGGTGTCTCAAAGCACTGATGGCTCTATTGAGATCCAGTATCTTGGCTCCTATTATCCGCTCAAAAGCAAACTGAAAAGAGGGAGAGACGGAACGTTGATATGGGAACAAAATGGTCAGGCCAAAACGATGACAAGAATCGAGTCAAAGGCCTGCAAGGAGGAGAAACATGAGAAATAAAAAAGCGGAAAGTCTTGTGGTGACAGGCCTTATTTTACATATCATTCAGTGGATATTCGTATTATGGGCTTTTCTCAAGATCAAGCATTTATTTAGTGACTATACGATTTATAACCCGAATGTCATAAACGGGTCGATGCAGTCGTTATCGTTTATGCAAATGCTGCGTTCTATGATGTACTCGGGCGCACTGGTGAATTATGTTCTGTTTTTTGTGATTGCATTGCTTATGTATTGTTTAGTGCTGCATGCGATCATGATTATTCTTGAAATAGCCGCTTATGTGATGATCAGACGGAATCCTTCATCTTCTTGGGCATATTTTTTGACGGCGGCGGGTGTGAAGCTTGCCATTTTCAATATCACGGGTATTCCATTTTTAGCTGCCGGCTTCCTGCTGATGAAACAGAAACAAGCAGAAACCGGCGAAAAGGGTCCAGAAAGAAAACGCAAGCCGCGCACGCGGATCCGGAGACAAGGCAGACGTCTAAACAGAAACAGGAGAAAATCATCTCTTTCGGTTGAATATCAAAAAGAAAAAACGATATGATGGGACTATAGCCTGAAAACGACACGAAGGAGATGCAGAATGTACAAATTAATAGCAATCGATATGGACGGAACACTTTTAAATGATCATCATGAAGTGACGGCGGAGGTCCGTGACGCGCTGCATGCCGCAAAAGCGGAAGGGGTAAAAATTGTCCTTTGCACCGGCCGGCCTATCGGGGGTGTTCGGAGATACTTAGATGAACTCAATTTAATTGAGGAAGGCGACTATGTGATCGCCTATAACGGGGCGCTTGTTCAAAATACGCATACAAAAGAAGTGGTGACGGAATTGTCTCTAGGATATGATGATTTGGCATCATTATATGACCTGAGCTTAGAGCTGGAGACACCGATGCACTTCTTCGACTCAGCCAATCTGTATACGCCTAACCGTGATATCAGCGAATTTACCGTATATGAGTCGTACGTGACACAGGTGCCGCTTCATTACCGCAAAATTGAGGAGATGCCTAAAGACATTCTCATTCCGAAAGTGATGTTTATTGATAAACCAGAGCACTTAAGCCACGTCATAACATCGATACCGAAAGACGTGAGAGAAAAGTATACGATGGTCAGAAGCGCGCCTTTCTTTTACGAAATTCTGCATCCGGAAGCAAGCAAAGGAAATGCTGTGCGTCAGCTGGCGAATCTGCTCGGAATCGAGCAGGCTGAAGTTATGAGCATAGGCGACAACGGCAACGATCTGACAATGATCGAATGGGCCGGCTGCGGCGTTGCCATGGCAAACGCCATTCCGGAAGTGCTTGAGGCCGCAAACTTTCAAACGCGCTCCAATAATGAACATGGCGTTGCACATGCGATTCACGAGCTTGTTTTGGCTAAATAAAAAGTCCAGCCTTCTAAAGGCTGGATTTTTTCGTTTTATTAGATGTAATGTCAATTCTTTGACGAATCGATTTGACTTTCGTTATGCTGATAAAACCAATTCATTCACAATATGTATGATATGAATCTGAATTGAAAAGGGGACTGATCAAATGTGCACAAGTCTTACATTGGAAACTGCTGACCGTAAACATGTATTAGCGAGAACAATGGATTTTGCATTTCAGCTGGGGACAGAGGTGATTCTCTATCCGCGCCGTTACAGTTGGAATAGTGAAGCTGACGGAAAGGCCCATCAGACACAGTACGCATTTATCGGTATGGGAAGAAAACTTGGGAATATTTTATTTGCAGACGGCGTTAATGAAAACGGTTTATCGTGTGCTGCACTTTATTTTCCGGGCTATGCGGAGTACGAAAAAACGATACGGGAAGACACCGTTCACATTGCCCCGCATGAGTTTGTGACATGGGCGCTGTCAGTCTGTCAGTCTTTGGAAGACGTGAAAGAAAAGATTCGATCTTTAACGATTGTAGAGAAAAAATTAGATCTATTGGATACAGTTTTACCGCTTCACTGGATATTGTCAGACCGGACGGGACGAAGCCTGACGATAGAACCGAGAGCAGACGGTCTCAAAGTCTATGACAATCAACCTGGTGTCATGACGAACAGCCCCGACTTTTTATGGCATGTGACCAATTTGCGGCAATATATTGGAATCAGACCGAAGCAATTAGAGAGCAAGGAGATGGGCGGATTACCGCTGTCCGCTTTTGGCCAAGGCTCTGGGACTGTGGGCCTTCCGGGGGATTATACACCGCCTTCCCGGTTTGTCAGAGCTGTTTATTTGAAAGAACATCTAGAGCCGGCGGCCGATGAAACGAAAGGGGTAACAGCCGCTTTTCAAATTTTGGCTAATATGACGATACCCAAGGGCGCAGTGATAACGGAAGAAGATGAAATCGATTATACGCAATATACTTCCGTGATGTGCAATGACACTGGAAACTACTATTTCCACCACTATGACAATCGGCAAATCCAAAAAGTAAATTTATTTCATGAAGACCTTGATTGCTTAGAGCCTAAAGTGTTTCCCGCTAAAGCAGAAGAGAGCATTCATGAGCTTAATTAATTCACATCAATCAGCTGATTCTGAATCCGGAGTCAGCTGTTTTTTTATTAGAAAGTTACGATAGGCGGTTTGCAATAGCGAAAGAAAAGGCAAAGGAAACGGCGAAAAGAAAAAACTGCATTTCTATAAAATGTTTGGATAAAAACGGAGTCTCTGCTTCATCAGACTCATTTTTTTTGCCGATATAGAGGTTGCACTAGTTGAATGAACCAATGTTATTCCATCATGTTCACCTAAGGAACTCTTCAGCTTGTATAGAAAAAATTGATCTCAATTCATTGACAAACTCGCCATACAAATGTACATTTTGATTTATTCACATTAAACAACTAGGAATATAGGAGTTTATTTTTCGGACTTTTCAGCCTAAAACATGATAAAAGGAGCAGTAACGTCATGACAAGCAAAAAGAAGCAAATCAAATTAGGAGTTTTTCTTGCGGGGACCGGACATCATGTTGCGTCTTGGCGGCATCCGGACGCGCCTGCGGATGCGAGCATGAACTTGGATTATTTTAAAGAGCTGGCGAGAACAGCAGAGCGGGGCAAGCTGGATATGCTGTTTTTAGCAGACAGCCTGTCAATTGACAGCAAATCGCATCCAAATGTGTTAACAAGGTTTGAGCCATTTACTTTGCTCTCAGCTTTGGCGCAGGTGACATCAAGCATTGGACTGACTGCGACAGCTTCCACTACTTATAGCGAGCCGTTTCACATTGCCAGACAATTCGCGTCACTGGATCACCTGTCCAACGGCCGTGCTGGATGGAATGTCGTGACCTCATCCATTGAGTCAACGGCACTGAATTTCAGCGGGGAAAAGCATCTCGAACACCACTTGCGCTATCAGCGGGCAGAGGAATTTGTCGAGGTCGTAAAGGGACTCTGGGATTCATGGGAAGAGGACGCCTTTATCCGCAATAAAGAAACAGGTGAATTCTTTCATAAAGAAAAAATGCACGAGCTCAACCACAAAGGAGAGTATTTCTCAGTCCGCGGGCCTCTGAACGTTTCAAGGTCACCGCAGGGCCAGCCTGTCATGATTCAGGCGGGTTCATCAGGGGACGGGAAAGCGCTGGCTGCCAAAACGGCTGAAGTGATTTTCACGGCACAAAACCATTTGGAATCAGCACAGGAATTTTATGAATCAATTAAAAAGCAGGCAGCCGAGTTTGGCCGCGATCCTGAAAAAATCGCGATCATGCCGGGCATTTTTCCGGTCATCGCGGACACTGAGGAAGAGGCGCGGGATAAATATCAAGAGCTTCAGGATTTAATCATTCCATCTGTCGGCCTGCAAATCCTTCAGAATTATTTAGGCGGAATTGATTTGTCTGCTTATCCGCTTGACGGGCCGCTGCCAAAGCTTGACGCGGATGCTTCCAACGCGGTGAAGAGCCGATTTAAGCTTGTTCAGGAAATGGCTGAACGGGACAATATGACGATACGTGAGCTTTACAAATACGTTGCAGGCTCCAGAGGCCATCACATTTTTGTCGGAACGCCGGAACAGCTTGCCGACAAGATGCAGGAATGGGTGGATCATAAAGCTTGTGACGGATTTAATATCATGCCCCCGCTTCTTCCGGAAGGAATTGAACTGTTCGTTGACAAAGTGGTTCCGATTTTACAGGAGCGCGGCGTGTTCAGAAAAGAATATGAAGGCACAACATTGAGAGAGCATTTCGGTTTAGAAAAACCGGTAAACCGTTATGCGAGGTAAGGAGGAACGCTCGATGAAGACGCAATATCGCCTGGCAACTGAACGTGATGCCGAACAGCTTCTCGAGCTGACAAGGCGCGCCTATGAACCGATTCGAAAGCTCGGCATTCGTTTTGCCGCGGCCCAAGCGGATCTGGATCTGGTCTTAAACAATATCCGAAAAAACGCCTGTTACGTCATGGAAGAAGACGGGCGGATCATTGCGACCATCTCCTTAAGAATGCCTTGGGGACAGCAGCCTGGACCGTATGGCGTTCCTCATATCTGGTGGTTCGCTGTTGATCCTGAAACCGGGCAAAAGGGAGTCGGGACAAAACTGCTTCAATGGCTGGAGCAGACAATCCTGCGTGATACGTTAAAGGTTCCGTTTGTATCGCTTGGAACAGCGGATAAGCACCCGTGGCTGATTGAGATGTATGAAAGAAAAGGATATGTCCGAGCAGGCCAGCAGGATCTGGGCAAAGGACATATGACAGTCTATATGAAAAAACAACTGCGACATGACCTATAAAAGATAAAAGGCGGGAAAATCAAATGAAAATGAAAAAATGGACTGTGCTGGTAGTTGCTGCGTTATTAGCCGTGCTATCAGCTTGCGGCAATGGGAACAGCAGCAGTAAAGAGGATGACAACGTACTTCATGTAGGTGCGACCGGACAGAGCTACCCGTTCGCTTATAAAGAAGACGGAAAGCTGACAGGTTTTGATGTAGAAGTAATGGAAGCTGTTGCAAAGAAAATCGACATGAAACTGGACTGGAAGCTGCTCGAATTCAGCGGTCTGATGGGAGAGCTTCAAACAGGCAAGCTTGACACCATTTCCAATCAGGTAGCGGTGACAGATGAACGAAAGGACATGTACAACTTCACAGTACCGTACTCTTATGCAGGAACACAGATTGTCGTCAAAAAAGACAACAATGACATCAAATCAGCAGACGATTTAAAAGGAAAGACAGTAGCTGCTGTATTAGGTTCTAATCACGCGAAAAATCTTGAAAGCAAAGATCCTGACAAAAAAATAAATATCAAAACATACGAGACACAGGAAGGCACGCTGAAGGATGTCGCATACGGACGTGTGGACGCTTACGTAAACAGCCGAAGTGTGCTGATCGCGCAAATTAAGAAAACAGGCTTGCCATTGAAGCTTGCCGGAGATCCGATTGTGTACGAACAAGTCGCATTCCCATTTGCCAAGGATGACGCGCACGACAAGACCCGTAAAAAAGTCAATAAAGCGCTCGATGACCTGCGCAAAGACGGAACGCTTAAAAAGCTTTCAGAAAAATATTTTAACGAAGATATTACAGTAGAACAGAAGCATTAAGAAACGGCGGTGAACCACAAGAATGAATACGATTGATTGGGAATTCATGATCTCAGCATTCCCGACTTTAATTCAGGCCCTTCCGATTACATTGTTTATGGCTGTAGCAGCCATGGTTTTTGCGATTATCGGCGGACTTATTCTCGCACTCATTACAAAGAATAAAATTCCAGTGCTTCATCAGCTGTCAAAGCTGTATATCTCATTCTTCCGGGGCGTGCCGACACTTGTGCAGCTGTTCTTAATTTATTACGGGCTGCCGCAGCTGTTTCCGGAGATGAGCAAGATGACAGCTCTCACAGCTGCCATTATCGGTTTAAGTTTAAAAAACGCCGCCTATTTGGCAGAAATCTTCCGTGCTGCCCTTAACTCTGTTGATGAAGGTCAGCTGGAGGCGTGCCTGTCTGTCGGTATGACGAAGCTTCAGGCCTACAGACGAATTATCCTTCCGCAGGCAGTCAGAAATGCGATACCGGCAACGGGTAATACATTTATCGGCCTCCTAAAAGAAACCTCATTGGCATTTACTTTGGGTGTCATGGAGATGTTTGCGCAAGGTAAGATGTATGCATCGGGAAATCTGAAGTATTTTGAAACCTATTTGGCGGTTGCGATTGTCTACTGGGTCCTTACAATCATATACAGCATCCTGCAGGACTTGTTTGAACGCGCCATGAGCAAGCCATACCGGACTTAGAGGTGAAATCAGTTGATAAAAGTAAAGAATATTCGCAAAGCGTTTAAAGATCTGGTCGTGCTGGACGGAATCGACCTTGAAGTAAAACGCGGAGAAGTGGTGGCGATCATCGGTCCGTCCGGTTCCGGAAAATCAACGCTTCTTCGGTGCTTGAATCTACTGGAGCGTCCCAATCAAGGCATCATTGAAATTGGAGAAGCCAAGCTGAACGCGGAAAAGTTTACACGCAAGGAAGCATACCAGCTCCGTCAGCAAACGGCCATGGTCTTCCAAAATTACAATCTGTTCAAAAATAAAACCGCCCTGCAAAACATTACGGAGGCTTTACTTACGGTTCAAAGAAAATCACGCGATGAAGCGAACCGCATTGGGATGGAGATTCTGAAGCAGGTCGGTTTAGAGCATAAAGCGGACAGCTACCCGATCACAATGTCCGGCGGCCAGCAGCAGCGAATCGGCATCGCGCGGGCACTAGCGGTCAATCCGCATGCAATTTTGCTGGATGAACCGACTTCGGCGCTTGACCCGGAGCTTGTGGCGGGTGTGCTTCAAGTCATCAAATCGATTGCTGAAAAACAAACAACAATGATCATCGTCACGCACGAAATGGCATTTGCAAGAGAGGTTGCAGATAAAGTGATTTTTATGGCGGACGGCCATATTATCGAGCAGGGAACGCCCGAAGAACTGTTTGACCATCCGAAAAATGAACGGACAAAACGATTTATCAAGCAGGTGGGAGAGCCTGCAGAGCTTATATAGAAGGGAAGAAGAAGAATGGCCGAAGAAACGTTTCATACACGTTTAATCAATATGCGGCGTGACCTTCATGCACACCCTGAACTGTCATTTCAAGAGTTTGAAACGACAAAAAAAATCCGCCGCTGGCTTGAAGAAGAACATATAGATATTGTTGACGTTCCTCAATTAGAGACTGGCGTGATTGCCGAAATCAAAGGGCAGGAAGACGGCCCCGTTATTGCGATACGAGCGGATATTGATGCGCTCCCAATCCAAGAACAAACGAATCTGCCGTTTGCCTCTAAGATAGACGGCACGATGCATGCGTGCGGGCATGACTTTCATACCGCTTCCATCATCGGCACGGCTATTTTGTTGAATAAAAGAAGAGACAAGCTGAAAGGCACGGTCCGCTTTATCTTTCAGCCTGCGGAAGAAATCGCCGCAGGAGCAAGAAAGGTCATAGAAGCTGGCGTGCTTGATGATGTTTCCGCCATTTTTGGCATGCACAATAAGCCTGATTTGCCTGTCGGCACCATTGGGATAAAGGAAGGTCCGCTCATGGCAAGCGTTGACCGGTTTGAGATTGTTGTGAAAGGGAAAGGCGGACATGCCGGCATCCCAAATAACAGTGTTGATCCAATCGCTGCAGCAGGACAAATTATCAGCGGCCTGCAATCTGTGGTCAGCCGCAATATCAGCTCATTGCAAAACGCGGTTGTCAGCATCACAAAATTACAGGCAGGCAGTTCATGGAACGTGATTCCGGACCAGGCTGAGATGGAAGGCACCGTTCGCACCTTCCAAAAAGAAGCGAGAAAGGCCGTTCCAGAGCATATGAAACGAGTGGCTGAAGGAATCGCCGCGGGCTACGGGGCACAGGCCGAATTCCGGTGGTTTCCTTATTTGCCGTCCGTTCAGAATGACGGCACATTTTTAAACGCGGCATCCAAAGCTGCGGCACGGCTTGGCTATCAAACGGTGCAAGCGGAGCAATCCCCAGGCGGAGAAGACTTCGCTCTTTATCAAGAAAAAATTCCTGGCCTCTTTGTCTGGATGGGAACAAACGGCACAGAAGAGTGGCATCATCCGGCGTTTACATTGGATGAAGACGCACTGCAAGTTGCATCCAGCTACTTTGCTGAGCTGGCTGTACTTGTACTGGAGTCAATCAAATGATCCGAACAGAACTGACAGCAGGTCTTGCTGAGGCCGTAAGATTATCACAACCTGAGGACGCCATTGACGCGATGCGTGAAGCCAAAAAGGGATTGCTTGATTTTACAGCCGCATCATTCGCAGGAAGAGAAGAAAAAGGCATTCAAAAGCTTTTGCACCTGATCGAAGAGGAAGGCGGCACGCCCCTTGTCCCTGTTATCGGGCAAGGGAAAAAGGCAGCGCCATTACAATCTGCGCTGCTCAATGGATTTATCGCCCATGCTCTGGATTTCGATGATGTCCATTCCGATGTAAGGGGACATCCAAGTGCAGTGATTTTGCCGGCACTCATTGCTTCAGCTGCCGCTCGCGAAAGTGACGAGCGGCTTCTTGGCGCTTATATTGTCGGTGTGGAAGTGATGGCAAGGCTTGGAGAGTCAATTGGCAGCCTGCACTATGAAAAAGGCTGGCACAATACGGGAACGCTCGGAGCCATAGCTGCCGCCTGTGCTGTAGGGTACGCGGAGGAACTCACTCAAGAAGAACTGGAAAAAGCAATCGGTTTTGCCGCAACGCAGTCTGCCGGAATGAGGGTGCAATTCGGTACAGAAATGAAACCGCTGCACGCAGGGCTGGCAGCTCAATCAGGCTTGCTTGCTGTTAAGCTGGCCCAATCTGATGTTGGAGGCACTCGTACGGCATTGGATGGAGAAAAAGGTTTCTTCGGCCTATACGGTGATGTAGACAAGGCCCAAACCACGCTGTTAAGCCATTGGGGGGAACCATGGAGAATCGTGAAGCCAGGCCTATGGTTTAAAATCTATCCATTCTGCTCCGCGGCACACCACGCGGCAGATGCCATTCGCCAGCTTATCTCTCAGGAAGCCATTTCTGCTGACAATACAGAACGGATTGAAGTCGTCTTTCCGCCTGGCGGAGATGCTGCATTAACGGCAAGATCACCAAACACAGGAGAGGAAGGCCGCTTTAGCGTTGAATATGTCATTGCCCTCGCCCTGCACGGACAGAAGCTGATTGCTGAACATTTCAACAGCAACCCGGTACCAAATCACATGCACGCCGCAATGCGTCATATTCAGCGTGTGTATGACAATCGCATTCAGCCAGCCTCTCAAGCGGTTCCAAAGGGCCGTTTCACCATTGTTCGTGCATTTTTATCAGATGGCCGCATATGTGAAGCGCGGGTGGACTGCCCAAAGGGAGCTCCTGGAAACGGTCTGTCTGAAGAAGACGTAAAAGAAAAATTGAAATCAGCGCTGTCAAGTGATGTGCAAAAAGTAGCGCAAATCATAGGAGCCATTGAGCGCGCTGACATGAAAGAATTTTTATCGCATTTAGATTAGAATTCGCCTCCCATCCCCTTCTTCAGATGATATGATAAAGCCAAATCTTACGTTTGAAAAAGGAGAAAGGCCATGACGGTAAATGATGCGGTTGTATGTATTCTGGCCATCTTTTTATTATTGGGAGCAGCTGATTATTGCTTGGGAAACAGGTGGGGGCTTGGCGAGCGGTTTGCGGAAGGCTTTAAGGCCATGGGGCCGCTTGCGCTGTCAATGGTCGGGATTGTGTCGCTGGCGCCAGTGCTTGCGGGAATACTGATTCCCGTCGTGTCCCCGGTCTATGCCGCCATTGGCGCAGATCCATCCTCCTTTGCCAACACCATTCTGGCCATTGATATGGGAGGCTATGCGCTGGCAGCAGAAATGGCGAAAGATCCGGACGCTGGCGTGTTTTCATGGGTATTTCTGGGGACGATGATGGGGCCGACAATCGTGTTCACCATTCCTGTTGCTCTTGGCATGATTGAAAAACAGGATCACCCGTATTTTGCAAAAGGCATTTTAATTGGACTGTGCACTGTGCCGATCGGATGCTTTGTAGGCGGAGTAGCTGCGGGATTTGAGATGGGATTGATCCTGAAAAACATTCTGATTCCCATTCTTTTTTCTGCGGTTATCGCTTTTGGATTATGGCGCTACACCGACAAAACAATCCGCGTATTTCACGTTTTTGGGAAGGCTGTCAGTATTGTTGCGATCATTGGGCTTGTTGCTGTTTCGATTGAAACGCTGACAGGCATTTTACTAATACCAGGCCTCGAAAAGATTGAAACAGGCATACAAACCGTAGGCACCATCGCGGTTGTATTAGCGGGCGCTTTTCCGCTGACAGCTTTTATCACAAAAACTTTTGGTAAACCGCTCCATACTTTGGGCAGGGTATTACACCTAGATCAGGCAGCGACAGCGGGAATGGTTGCTTCTTTGGCACACCATATCCCAATGCTCGCCACCTTAAAAGACATGACGCCAAGAGGAAAGGTTATCAATGTCGCGTTTGCGGTCAGCGCCGCCTTTGTGCTCGGCAGCCACCTCGGCTTTGTGGCGGGAATGAAAAAAGATATGGCAGCAGCCATGATCATCGGGAAATTAGCTGGCGGTATCACAGCTGTCGCGGTAGCTGCGTGGGCCACGCCCGCCTATTCAGCCGGGCAGCAAAGAAAAAACTCTCTTGAACAAAACTGAGGAAGGCTGTTTCAACTCTCCTCATTAGGGAAATGATACAGTAACGATTCCGGAAAGAGGGTTGGGCACATGGATGCGAAGGACCAGTGCATCTCTAAAATAAAACAGGAATCCAAGCCTTGGATAAAGCGGTTCGGAAGGCTTGGTTATTTTACATTCGGCGGTGTTTTTATCTTGCTCGGCATTCTGGCGTTGATGACGGCTGCCGGGTCTGGAAGCGGGGCAAAGGATTCAAGCGGAGCACTTCAAACCTTATCACGCATGCCGTTTGGGTCGATTTTGCTTTTCTTCATCGGAGTCGGACTCATCGGGTATGTTATATGGATGGTGTTGAGTGCGGTTAAGGATACAGAGGGCCACGGCACAGGAAGAAGGGGCCTGTCACGAAGAACGGGAAATTTGTTCAGTGCCGCCGTATACGCATCAATTGCGTGGAATGCCCTTCGGTTTGTCTTTGATCAAGGGAGCGGCAGCACATCAGAACAGACGTGGTCTGCTTATATATTGGCGCAGCCGTTTGGGCAGTGGCTGACGGGACTCACAGGAGCGGGCTTTATCCTATTTGCAGTGGTTCAATTCATAAAAGGTATCCGTGCTTCTTTTATGAAAGAATTCGATACGTCCAAAATGAGCAAAGAAATGATATGTATTGCAAAAAACACAGGACGCGCAGGCAACATCGCCCGTGCTATTATTTTCTCAGCCATCGGCTTCTTTCTCATAAAAACCGCTCTTACTTCTGATCCGGACGACACAAGAGGCTTTGACGGGGCGCTCGCTGAACTCGCGCAGCAGCCGCATGGCAGACTGATTCTGATCTTCTTGGCGTGCGGGCTTGTGTTATATGGAATATACGCCATCATGAAAGGTATTTATCAATATATGAAGTGGGAAAAATAAGCTCTGAACGAGAAATGACAGAGCTTTTTTAAAATCAATGATTATTTATTGTTATACTTAATCGTTAACGCTAGAATGAATAATTTCCTTTTTATTCATAATGAGTATAGTTAAAATAATTGTAATTAAAATAAACGATATTTGGAGTGATATTGTAATAATAATAGAGTTATGTGAAAAAGTATTAAGGGATCTAAGAATCATACTAAGATTTCCAATAAGAAAAATATTATCATTGAAAATAGATAAAACAAGCCATGTGGCTGCAGTTAAGAGTGAATAGATAGGTTTAATAATATAAGAGAGTGCAGTGAAAAAGAAAACAACTGAAAGCATTCCTAAAAAAGTTGAAAAGATAATAAATACGAGCAATTGTTTGTAAGTAAAGGTACTCTCGGTAAAGCTAAGTGTGTGTATAGTATACTCTGTGTAATTGATAGCATCTATTTTAAATATTTCGCATAAAAAAAAGAGTAATATAAATACAACAGCACAAAAAATGAATGTACTAATAAAAATAATACAGAACTTACTGAGGATGAGTTTCCACTTTTTACGCACTCTAATCCTTATAAAGGAACCTGAATCTATTACATCGTTTCTTGCCCATGTATTTACTAACAGCACCATATTGAATTGCATAAAAAGCCATATAAAAGGAAACGAAAAAGATTTCTCTTTTACAAGTTCAATGGGAACTCCGCCAATTCCAAGAATTAATGTATCTAAAAAGGAATAATGCAAGCCATTATCATAAGATTTAATTAGGATGATTGGATAAAATAAAAAGAATAGATTTAAAATGATCAAAAAAAAGAAATTAAACTTTATATGGTTATAACCTGTGAATAAATCTCTTTTGAATAATAAATAAAAGTCTCTCATATTTCTCCTTCCTGTATTTACTAAAAGACTGGAATCTTAAATAAATTAATAACCCTACCTTTTCGATCATTTATATTTAGTTGTAAAGGTTTCACAACATGGTTGTCGTTGTATGTAAATATTACTTTCCCATGTATTATGGTGTTAGGTGGTATACTTAAAAATCTTTTTTTGGTCTTATCGTCAATAAAGTCAATACTTTGAGTCATATCTTCTTCATGCATTAAACGATAAAACTCTGGGTGAAGATCGACTGTTTTGCCTGTACTATTTTTAAATGTAAAAGGAATAATATAATTCGTAACTTCATTTAACATTTCATCTTTGATAGTTTCAGTTTTGGCTTGACCAAAGGTTTGTGTTAAACCCAATGCATTAATTGTGGATTCAGTTTTTGAATTGATGATGTTCAATTTATATCCTCTATAAGGCTTATTTACTGACGTATATTGAAAAATACTAAAGGCTATGGCTAGAACCAGAAAGCACATAAATATTAAAATGAAATTTCTTTTTGTCATGAGTTTACATTCCTTTCGGATTCATTAACAATACGACCCCCATCAATATCGAAAATTTTATCAGAAACAGTTTTAAGCGTTTCATAATCATGACTTGCAATTAGAATAGTTTTACCTTCAGCTTTTAAATCGAAAAAGAGCTTTTCAACTAGATGAACGGCTTCTCTATCTAAAGCATTTGTAGGCTCATCTAGCATAATTAACTGCTGGTTCTCCATTATAGCTTGTGCAATGCCTAATCGTTGTTTCATCCCTAAAGAATACTTCTTATACTTTTTTTTATCATCAGGGTCAAGTCCGACACTTGTAATAGCTTTTCTAATATCGGTATCGTTAATTTTAGATCGTATCATTGATAGTAATTTTAAATTTTTAAAACCTGTGTAATTAGATACGAAACCTGGATATTCTATAAGTACACCAATATCATCTGGAAAATTGCCCTGTTTTGTTATGTTAGTCCCATTAATCCAAATTTGCCCTTCAGTGGGCTTCATTAATCCAGAGAGTATACGGAGAAGCATTGTTTTGCCGGATCCATTTCTCCCTTGAAAACCGTATATTTTCCCTTTTTCCAACGATAAAGATATATTATCTAACACTTTATTTTTCTTGAATAATTTGGTTACACCTTCTGCTTTTAAATAGGTTTCTGACACTTTTTTCACTCCAAACTTTTTATTTTCGTTTGTTTATATCAATGGTTCCGTTAGAGAAATCTTTTGTTATCATTCCAATATATATCCCACATAGAAACAGAATCGTCCCCCCTAAATATAAAAACACTGTAATTTCGAAAGATCCTGGTACTAGCCATTGAGTTAATTCTAAAGAGAGATAATCATGTAAAATCGATATGTTAAAAAATGTATTCGACATTCTATCCATCATAAGGAGACATATTATTGATATAAAACTATAAATATATTTTGAAAAGATTAAATAAAATGCACTGGTACAGGTTATAAAAAAAGAGAAAACTAAAAAGGCTGTTGTGATATAACGAAATATCATCCATATAGGAGAAAATATAGTAACCTGCAATTGTTCCCCATATAATAAATAGGGCGTTCCATTAGTTGTATCCCAGTTATGAACAAACCCTCCGCACCAAATTACGCTTATAATAAAACCAAATAATAAAAAAACAAATGTAAAGCAAGAAGAGATCCCAAAAATTCGACCGACAAAAGCCAAAAAAAGTTCTGCCCTTGATTTATAGCGAATAACTCGAAATAGAGAAAAGAAAGGCAAAAGACCAATTGCAATGAACAAAAGTAAAAGTGGGATAACAGGAAAAACAAATGTGTAAACCGAAAAAAATTGATCCATTGCATCAGCAATGCTAATCGTGCCTTTTACGTCTTCAAGCCGTGCACTCTTAATTAAAGAAAGAATTGTGAGGATCAGTAAGCAAAACCATCCCAACAACTTCCATTTATCGGCGCACAGATCTGCTATAAGGCTTTTCCACTCTCTAACTATGAACATACCTTCGAACTCCTATAACATAAAGTATAATACTAAGAACAGCCATTCCTATTAATTGAAAACACATGCCTGAAAAGCTTGCGCCATTAGAGGCTTGTTGTTGTAAGAAACTAGACGCTTGAAAACTATCCTGCCCTATCGTTGAAAAAATAGTATTAAGAATGAATTCAAAAGCAAATGAAGACAACACCACAACGAAGGTGTTTTTAAAAAACATACCTACACTTAAGGCTAGAGTAGCCCAGATGCCTGCAAATAAACCAGTCAGTATGATATAGAAAAAAATATGCAGCAACGGATGGGAGTAGTATAAATTCGGAAAAAATGTATATCCTGTGACTAATGGCATTTCATTATTGATTACTCGGTCAGGCGGGATATTAGGAAGTTTCATAAAAGATAGATAAAGATTAATACATAAAGGAATTGCTCCGGCAAAAAAGCCTGCCGCAAAATTTATACTTAATAAATGTTTAAAATAAGAACTAGCTTTCTTTCTTGAAAATAAAAATGCCGTGAAACCTGTACGATGATCACTGGCAAATAAATCTGCCAATGGCAGAGTGGCCAATATGGGTAACAAAAATAAAAACAATGCGGGATAATCTGAAAATCCTCCTATACCCATCCATTTTGTATAAGGAGTGAATGCAACTCCCCCATCTTTTTCAAGTGATTCAGTTAAGAAAAGTTCATCAGAATAAAAATAGGCAATTGCACAAAATAATCCAACTAATAGCGATATATAAAATGATTTTCTATGTAGAAGACGATGTAAAATTAATGCCCCCATATAATCCCTCCATTTAAAGTATAAATATAAATAGGCACTGAGCGTAGTCAGCACCTAAATAATATATTACTAGCTAAGGAGTCACTAATGAACTTAAATGTTCCTTAAACTAAATAATATAAATGATTATTCTATGTTATTAAGAGTTTTTATCATAATCAGGACTCCAAACGCCGTTTGAATGACCCTTCCCATCCTTTTTAGCTGCAATAGAAGTTGGTACATAGTCAGCCCACCAGCCTTTATGGTCTTCAACTGCCCAGTTAGTCATGAGAACTACGCCTTTTGATTTAACAGTGTAGATGTGTCCTTTTGAGGCATCCTTTCCTTTCGCTTTCACCCAAGATTTATAGGAAATATTAACATCTTCCACTTTTTGATAAACATAGGTTGGTCTATACTTATCACGTTGTTTTGTTTCATCATATGGATTACCCTTTAAAAATCCAAAATGAAATGAAGTATCTTTATAGTTAGCATCGGGTGGGTGTATTGCAAAAACCTTAATTGCACCAAGTGATGTAATGCTGATCCCCAGCACTAGCATCAATACAAACAATTTCTTTTTCAAATGTATTCACTCCTAAATTTTTTTTATATTAAAAACCTTGTCCGCCACACCGTAGCATTCTTGGTTTTCATTCATCCAAATAAACCTTAGAGAGATAGTAGCGGTACTGCCTTTAAAAGATGGCAGCTCAATTAAATAATCACTATCACTATCAGGCTCCTTATATTCCTGTTTCCATGTAATTTCTTTTCCACCAGCACTATTTATTTTGCCCAAAATATATGCTGGGGTAGGATGTTTTAAATCTGTAACCATAGAAATTTTATAATGTTTAGGAAGGGGAGCTGTGTCAGTCTTTTTATCTTTTAAAACTTGCTTACTATCAACATCATTAGAAGCGATTTGTTTTTTATAAAATGGTCCACCATCAATGTCTGATGACCAAAATATTTCTTTGAAATAAATATGTTTTGATCCAGAATCCAACCAAAACGTATTATCTTCATTTTTTGAATTTTTATCTGTATCTGTAATAACAATTATTGGTTCGGAAATTTCATCTGTTACCATTTTTATTTTGTCATTATTACATGCTGATAATAAGTACAAAGATACTATAGATAGTAATATGAGAGATGCTTTTTTCAAATACAAAACCCTTCCTTTTATTAAATGTGCTAATTCAATATAACTATATTAAACTGGGAAGTCAACTATATTTTTCTATTTAATTGAATAAATTTGTAATGTTATATATAAAAATGTATTTTTCTGATTTCAAAAGTTTTTTCTATTTTTTCGCCTGCTTTTAATATGATTTGGGTGTTGGAAGAGTAATTTATATATTGGAGAATGGAAAACTTCATAGTATGCTGTATATGAAAATAAAGTTAAATTAAATACGCGGGAAAGTTTAATGATCTAAGCAGCTCGTATAACAGATTTAAGTGATTGGAAATATAAACAATTAATACGTTGTATGTAATCCAAGGGAGGTGCGGAATGGATCGGGAAAAACAACAATTAAGCATAGAAGCGGCAAGGCTTTATTATCAGTCTGACTACAGTCAGCAGCAAATCGCAGAGCATCTCAGTATTTCTAGGCCGACCGTTTCCCGATTGCTGCAATACGCAAAAGAAAAAGGATTTGTCCAAATTCGCGTGATGGACCCTTTTGAAGATTTAGATGCGCTGGGTTCGATGCTGGAAGAGAAATACGGTCTTCTCGAAGCACACGTTGTGTTTTCTCCGACACCGGACTATGCAGCAATCACACATGACTTGAGCCGTTACGGTGCACAATATATGCATGAAACGGTAAAAGACGGCGACATCGTCGGCGTCAGCTGGGGAACCACGATGTATCAGATCGCGCAAAACATGGAGCCAAAGCAAATAAAGGGTGTAGAGGTCGTCCAACTGAAAGGCGGCATCAGCCATTCCCGGGTAAACACCTATTCGGCTGAAACGATTCAGCTGTTCGCAGAGGCTTTTCAAACGATGCCGCGCTATCTCCCGCTTCCCGTCGTTTTTGATAACGCCGATGTAAAGCGAATGGTAGAGAAGGATCGCCATATCGCACGGATTATCGAGATGGGCAAGCAGGCCAATATCGCTCTCTTTACAGTTGGTACCGTCCGGGACGAGGCGCTGTTATTCCGGCTCGGCTATTTTAACGAAGAAGAGAAAGCATTGCTGAAACATCAGGCTGTTGGAGATATCTGTTCGCGGTTCTTTGACGAGGAAGGGAATATTTGCAGCACCGCCATCAATGACCGGACCATAGGCGTCGAGCTTGAAGATCTGAGGCTGAAGGAACGCTCTATATTAGTGGCCGGCGGAAGCCGAAAAGTGCCCTCCATCCACGGTGCGTTAACAGGAAAATATGCTAACGTGTTAATCATTGACCAGCATACCGCAAGGGCACTTGTTAATGATTTGTGACACCTTCAGACCGTTCGCTGAACAAAATTTCAATTACCAATTTACATATGTTCAAAAGTCGGTTATGCTAAAAAATATCTTAACAAAAAAGGAAGTGTGCGAAGGATGACATTAGCCAATAAAATTGATCATACAGCTTTGAAACCGCATACACAAAAAGCGGATATTCTGAAATTAATAGAAGAAGCGAAAACATACAAATTCGCTTCTGTATGTGTAAACCCGACATGGGTGCAGCTGGCTGCGAAAGAGCTTGAGGGAACAGGAGTTGACGTATGTACAGTCATCGGCTTCCCGCTCGGCGCCAATACAACAGAAACAAAAGCGTTCGAAACGAAGGATGCGATTTCAAAAGGCGCCACTGAAGTGGACATGGTCATTAACATCGCCGCTTTGAAAGATAAAGAAGATGACGTGGTGGAAGCGGATATTCGCGGTGTGGTGGAAGCTGCAGCCGGAAAAGCACTTGTCAAAGTTATTATTGAAACATGCCTGCTGACAGATGAAGAAAAAGAGCGTGCATGCCGTTTAGCAGTTTCTGCGGGCGCGGATTTCGTGAAAACCTCAACAGGTTTTTCAACAGGCGGCGCAACGAAGGAAGATATCGCTTTAATGCGCAAAACAGTAGGTCCTGATATCGGCGTAAAAGCATCCGGGGGTATCAGAACGAAAGAAGATGTAGACACGATGATCGAAGCAGGTGCAAGCCGCATTGGCGCAAGTGCAGGCGTTTCCATTGTAAAAGGAGAGAACGGTGCCGGCGGAGACAATTATTAAGAAGCAGACGGAAGGCAAATTGCTTTCCGTGCCCTGCTTTTCTTTCCGGGGAAATAATAATGTAAGCGAATACAAATAAAGGAGAAACACATATGAAGTATTTGATCGGGATTATCGGTTTAATCGTGTTTTTAGGCCTTGCGTGGATCGCGAGCAGCGGCAAAAAAAGAATTAAGGTCCGCCCAATTATTGTCATGCTCATTTTGCAGTTTATTCTCGGTTATATTCTCCTTAATACGGGGATCGGGAATTTTCTCGTAGGAGGATTTGCACAAGGATTCAGCTACCTGCTTGGCTATGCGGCAGAAGGAATCAACTTTGTGTTTGGCGGTTTGGTGAATGCAGATCAATCGACATTCTTTATGAACGTTCTCTTGCCGATTGTATTTATTTCTGCACTCATCGGAATTCTGCAAAAATGGAAGATCCTCCCGTTTATTATTAAATACATCGGCCTTGCCCTCAGCAAGGTAAACGGAATGGGAAGACTTGAGTCATATAATGCTGTCGCATCTGCCATTTTAGGGCAATCAGAAGTATTTATCTCCTTAAAGAAAGAACTCGGTTTACTGTCACAGCAGCGTTTGTACACGCTTTGCGCTTCTGCGATGTCAACCGTATCCATGTCAATCGTCGGCGCTTACATGACGATGCTAAAGCCTGAATACGTCGTAACGGCTCTTGTATTGAACTTATTTGGCGGTTTTATCATTGCCTCTATCATTAATCCTTACGAGGTCGCAAAAGATGAGGATATGCTCCGTGTAGAAAATGAAGAAAAACAATCCTTCTTCGAAGTGCTCGGAGAATACATCTTAGATGGTTTCAAAGTAGCGGTTGTTGTCGCAGCAATGCTGATTGGATTTGTCGCGATTATTGCTTTGATCAATGGTATCTTTAACGCTGTACTCGGTATTTCCTTCCAAGACCTGCTTGGATATGTGTTTGCTCCATTCGCTTTTCTTGTCGGTATTCCATGGAATGAAGCTGTTAACGCCGGAAGCATTATGGCAACAAAAATGGTATCAAACGAATTTGTCGCCATGACGTCTCTTTCGCAAAACGGTTTTCACTTCAGCGGCCGCACAACAGCGATTGTATCAGTATTCCTCGTTTCGTTCGCGAACTTCTCTTCCATCGGGATCATTGCCGGTGCTGTAAAGGGTCTGAATGAAAAACAAGGAAACGTCGTTGCTCGTTTCGGTCTGAAATTATTATACGGTGCTACGCTTGTCAGCTTTTTAACAGCGGCAGTTGTAGGTCTGATTTACTGAACATAATCGAAAAGGATCGGTGACTAAAATGAGAATGGTAGATATTATCATCAAAAAACAAAACGGAAAAGAACTCACCACAGAAGAAATCCAGTTTTTCGTAAACGGCTATACGGACGGCAGCATTCCTGATTATCAGGCAAGCGCGCTTGCCATGGCGATTTATTTTCAGGATATGAGTGATCGTGAACGGGCGGACTTAACAATGGCTATGGTGAACTCCGGTGAAACGATTGATCTTTCTGCCATCGAGGGAATTAAAGTGGATAAACATTCAACTGGCGGCGTCGGCGACACGACAACACTCGTGCTTGCACCGCTTGTCGCGGCTCTTGATGTGCCGGTTGCCAAAATGTCCGGCCGCGGTCTCGGGCATACGGGCGGAACAATTGATAAATTAGAGGCGATCGACGGGTTTCACGTGGAACTGTCTAAGGACGAATTTATTAAGCTTGTGAACCGCGACAAGGTTGCCGTCATTGGCCAAAGCGGCAACTTAACGCCGGCGGATAAAAAACTGTACGCCCTGCGTGATGTAACGGGTACGGTAAATTCCATCCCGCTTATCGCTAGCTCCATTATGAGCAAAAAAATCGCTGCCGGAGCAGATGCGATCGTGCTTGACGTGAAAACGGGAGCAGGCGCCTTCATGAAAACAGAGGAAGATGCGGCTGAACTCGCGAAAGCAATGGTACGAATCGGCAACAAAGTCGGCCGCCAAACGATGGCTGTCATCTCTGACATGTCCCAGCCGCTCGGCTTTGCGATCGGAAATGCGCTTGAAGTGAAAGAAGCGATAGACACGCTCAAAGGCGAAGGTCCTGAAGACCTGCACGAGCTAGTCTTAACACTCGGCAGTCAAATGGTCGTGCTTGCGAAAAAAGCAGGTACATTAGACGAAGCAAGAGCAAAACTTGAAGAGGTCATGAAAAACGGCAAAGCGCTTGAGAAGTTCAAAGATTTCTTGAAAAACCAGGGCGGTGACAGCTCGATTGTTGACGATCCGTCTAAGCTTCCGCAAGCGGCTTATCACATTGATGTGCCAGCAAAAGAAGCGGGTGTGGTCTCCGAAATCGTCGCGGACGAAATCGGCGTTGCTGCCATGCTGTTAGGAGCCGGACGCGCCACAAAAGAAGACGAAATTGATTTAGCCGTCGGCATCATGCTCCGCAAAAAGGTCGGCGACAAGGTAGAAAAAGGCGAACCACTCGTGACGCTTTACGCCAACCGCGAAAACGTCGATGAAGTCATCGCGAAAGTCTATGACAACATCCGCATCGCAGCGGAAGCGAAGGCGCCGAAGCTGATTCATACATTAATTACGGAATAAAAATAAAGCACATCCCATCCTGAGTGGGGTGTGCTGTTTTGATTACAGAATATGATCAACCTGATAATCCTCATGTTCGACTTTTTTTGCTTTCGTAAGATTTTTTCTGAAATAGTAGATGAGATAGCATAGGATGATACAAGGAATTCCGCAGAAGAGAGCGATTCTTTGATTAGGATCAAAAGCCAGGCCGATACAAGAAGCTGAACATAATAAAAGAGCTGCTATAGGCATAAGAGGATAAAGCGGTGTGCGAAATGTCAGATCTTTTACATTCCCCCCTTTTTTAAGAAATCTCTTTCGAAACAAGAGTTGAGACAGCGCAATGCTCATCCAGACCACAACCCCTGCAAATCCAGCAATCGCTACCATCACCACATATACAGTTCCAGGTGCCACAATACTGGATACGAGAGATAAACAAGATACAGCCATACTGATGATTAAGGCATTTAGTGGAATGCCTTTAGATGTGACTTTTTTAAAACGAGAGCTGATCATGTTTTCATTTGCTAACGACCACAGCATACGAGTTGAGGCATATAGGCCAGAATTGGCCACGGACAGCAAGGCTGTTAATATAACAAAATTCATAATATCTGCGGCGTAAGGGATTCCGATCTCTGCAAACACTGCTACAAAGGGGCTTTCAATTACTCCTGCTTCTTTCCATGAAATCAGTCCGGATAATACGAAGATGGCACCAATGAAAAAAATGACTGTCCTCCATGCGACATTACGGATGGAGCGCGGAATATCCTTTTGAGGATTTGCGGATTCTCCTGCTGTGACACCGATTAATTCTGTTCCGGAAAAGGCAAAACTCACAGATATCATGGCGATAAATACGGCGAGGAAGCCGTTTGGAAACAATCCTCCATGACCGGTGAAATTTGAAAACATAGGGGCATCAGCCGTCCCGTTTAAAGAGATCAAGCCAAACATGGCGGCGCCTCCTAAAATGATAAATAAAATGATGGTGACAATCTTCACGCTCGAGAACCAAAATTCGGTTTCCGCAAATAATTTGACTGAAAATGCGTTGCATACGAAAAGGAGAGCTGCAAAAATCGCGCTCCACATCCATACGCTGCTGTCAGGAAACCAGCGCTGCATGAGAATACCGGATGCGGTAAACTCAGAACCTACCGTCACCACCCAATTCACCCAGTACATGATGCCGACCATAAAACCGGTAGATGGCCCGATGAATGTTGTAGCGTATTTTTGAAAGGAACCGGTCACCGGCATGGCGACTGACAATTCACCGAGACATTGCATAACGAGGTACATCATCAATCCGCCAATTAAATAAGCGAGTATCGTCCCACCGGGCCCGGCTTGGCTTAGCGTATAGCCCGTACTGAGGAAAAGTCCTGTTCCTATGACGCCTCCCAATGAGATCATAAATAAGTGCCTGCTTTTCATTGTCCGTTTCAGCTGATGGCCGCTTTTCTCCTGAAGACCCACCGTCTCGTCCTCCTTTTAGCTGCCGTTTATCAGGCAGATGAGTTTCTTGTAACCAACATACAACCTGCCGGAAGATCACTTGAATCGGGAGCGTTTCATCCCTTTTAATGCGTGTAACAGAACGTGAGCTGCGGCTCTGCTTGTCATATCCCGAAAATCGAGGGTGGGATCAACTTCAACAATTTCGATCCCTGCGACATTGGGCTCTTGTGCGATGTACTTGATTGCTTCAAGTAATTCGTCTGTATAGAGGCCGCCCG
This sequence comes from Bacillus sp. 0909A, assembly GCF_036765115.1. NCBI lineage: Bacteria > Bacillati > Bacillota > Bacilli > Caryophanales > Bacillaceae > Bacillus > Bacillus sp. 0909A. The sequence goes on along the minus strand of NZ_JBAIZU010000003.1, from coordinate 748,504 downwards.
GGCCAATTGCTGGACAGCCGGGTGCATGAGACTGGTCTAAGACATCCATATCAACAGATATAAAAATATAGTCTGTTCCTGTTTGAACAGCAGGCAGGATTTCTTTAATAGTCGGGATCAGTCCTTTTTCACGAATCATTCTCATCGTGTGGATGTCCACGTGATGATTTTTCGCGTATGTTTCATAAGCCAAGCTGTTGCTGAATTCTCTGATACCCAGTTGAATCAAATGCTGACCTTCTATGATCTCTTCATCCAAAAGGCGGCGGAAGGGGGTGCCGTTTGTCGGCCCCCCGTCCTCCGTGTTCCGCACATCGTGATGGGCATCAAATTGAATAACGGCTGTCGTTCCTTTCGTTTGCGCAATCGCTTTTATGGTGGAGTAGCTGATGGAGTTATCTCCCCCGAGTATGAGCGGCACCCAATCTGGATAATCCGAAAGCAGAGCATGCATGGTTTGGAAGATTTGATCATGTGATTTCACGATATCAGTCACATGAATATCGACATCCCCCAGATCATAAAGAAAATCTGATACGACATGTTCCCCAAGCTCAGCAGAATAGGCCGATGAATGTTTTAGAGCCTGGCGTATTGTTCCGGGGGCAAAGGAAGCGCCGGAATGACTGATGGACGATTTTGATAGGGGGACACCTATCAGTGCCGGCCCCTTAATGCTTTGGCCGTTCCATTTTTCTATCAGATCGCTCATTTTTGTGACATCTCGGTCTTTAAACGAAGAACCTGCCTCTCTGAGAAAAGGGTATTTATCCATGAATGCCTCCCTCCCTGTTGACTACAATTGTTCCGTTTTTCATGACTTGATGTACATGATTGACACCGTAGTGATACGGAATATACATGTAATTCGAGGCTTGCCAAATGACAAGATCTGCAGAGCGTCCAGCTTTGAGCTGCCCTGCTTCATCACCTTTTCCTATGGCATATGCGGCATTGACTGTGACGGCATGCCATATTTCTTCTGCGGTCATTTTCAGGTGAAGCGCGGCAATCGACATGATCAGCTGAATATTTTCAGTTGGGGAGCTGCCCGGATTAAAGTCCGTTGCCAAGCTGACACGTACCCCCGCATCAATCATGTCTCTTGCTCTGGCATATGTGTGTTTGCCAAGATAAAACGTCGTGCCCGGCAAGAGGACAGCAATGGTTCCTGATTCAGCCATTTGCTGTATGCCTTCATTTGAGGCCCCCACCAAGTGATCGGCTGAGACAGCTCTTAGCTCAGCCGCTAATTCAGCTCCTCCAAGAGGATCAATTTCATCAGCGTGGATTTTTAATCCGAATCCCGCCTCAGCCGCTTTTTTTAAGTAACGTCGGGATTGGCTGACTGTAAAAACGCCTGTTTCTGTAAAAATATCTGCAAAGGCTGCGAGCTCTTCCGCTTTTATTTCCGGCAAGAGATCCAGCATGCGATCTAAAAACTCATCGGGGCGGTCCTTATCTTCAGGAGGTATGGCATGAGCGCCCATGAAAGTGGAGACAAGGTCAATGGGCTGGCTCTCATGCAGTTGTTTCGCGACACGCAATTGTTTCAGCTCTGTATCTTTATCTAAGCCGTAGCCGCTCTTCACTTCAGCTGTGGTCGTGCCATATGACAGCATTCTTTTCAGATGTAAATGGCCTTTTTGCAGCAGCTCTTCCTCCGAGGCAGCCCGGGTGTCTTTGACAGTGGACAAAATCCCGCCGCCCTGCGCCAGAATTTCTAAATAGGAAATGCCCTGAAGCTTTAGATTCATCTCCTTTTCCCGAGATCCGCCAAATACAAGATGGGTATGCGGATCGACGAGGCCCGGTGTTACAAGCCGTCCCGAACAGTCAATGATGTCGTCTGCCTCGTAATCGGCTTCAGCCCCTTTTTTTCCGGCGAACACAATCTTCTGTTCGTGGATTCCGACAACAGCGTCTTCGATCACATGAAGATCCTGCATGCTTTTGCCCGCGCGGGGGCCGCTGCTTTCCATCGTCAAAAGCTGACCGATGTTGATGAGTATCGTATCAATTTGTTTCGGCATGTTATCACTCCTTTATTTTTGCATCGGCACGATAACGTCTTGTTTTTTCGCTACTTCAACAGCACGTTCATAACCCGCATCCGCATGACGGATAATGCCCATTCCCGGGTCGCTCGTTAAGACTCGGGCGAGCCGTTCGTCAGCCAGCTTGCTCCCATCGGCAACTGTGACCATACCGGCATGCAGCGAATAGCCCATTCCAACGCCGCCGCCATGGTGGAAGGAAACCCAGCTCGCACCCGCCGCTGTGTTGACAAGCGCATTGAGCACAGCCCAATCGCCGACAGCGTCACTTCCGTCCTTCATCGCTTCTGTCTCCCGGTTTGGAGAGGCGACAGACCCGCAGTCCAAATGATCTCTCCCAATGACGACAGGCGCTTTTAGCTCCCCGTTTCGAACCAATTCGTTAATGGCAAGCCCCATCTTTTTTCGTTCTCCGTATCCAAGCCAGCAAATACGGGACGGCAAGCCTTGGAAAGCGACTTTTTCCTGAGCCATATCGATCCAGCGGTGAAGGGCTTTATTTGTCGGAAACAGTTCTTTTAATAACGCATCCGTACGGTAAATATCTGCCGGATCACCGGAAAGCGCCGCCCAGCGGAATGGCCCTTTTCCTTCACAGAATAAGGGGCGGATGTAAGCAGGGACAAACCCTGGAAAATCGAAGGCATTCTCCAGGCCTTCATCTTTAGCAACTTGCCGGATGTTGTTGCCGTAATCAAATACAACTGAGCCCTTTTGTTGAAAGGCCAGCATGGCTTCCACATGTTTTTTCATGCTTTGTTTCGCAAGGCGCACGTAAAGGTCTGGATTGTCTTGGCGCAAACGATCAGCTTCATCAAGTGAATAGCCCTCAGGAACATAACCGATTAATGGGTCATGGGCAGATGTCTGATCGGTGACGATATCAATGGTGACGCCGCGGTTCAGAAGGGTATGGTGAACCTCTGCCGCATTTCCAAGAAGAGCGATGGAGAGAGGTTCTCCTTCTAGCTTTGCTTCTTCAGCCCACGCTAAGGCTTCCTCAATCGACGCTGTTTTCCGGTCACAGTATTTTGTTTCAAGTCGTTTGTCGATTCGTTTCTCATCAACCTCGACGGCAATCACAACTCCGTCATTCATCGTGACAGACAGCGGCTGGGCGCCTCCCATTCCGCCGAGACCGGCTGTCAGCGTCAATGTCCCTTTTAAGCTTCCTCCGAAATGCTGTCTCGCGAGCTCAGCGAAGGTTTCATAGGTTCCTTGCAAAATGCCTTGTGAGCCAATGTAAATCCAGCTGCCTGCTGTCATCTGCCCGTACATCATTAACCCTTTTTTCTCAAGCTCGTGGAAATGCTCCCAGTTCGCCCACTTCGGAACAAGCACAGAGTTTGCTAAAAGCACGCGCGGCGCCTGCGGGTGTGTACGGAACATGCCAACGGGCTTTCCGGATTGCACGAGCAATGTCTCATCATGTTTTAGTGTTTTTAAGGATTGCTCAATGGCATGAAAAGCGTCCCAATCCCGTGCGGCTTTGCCAATCCCGCCATATACAATAAGGTCTTCCGGCTTCTCGGCGACTTCCGGATCAAGGTTGTTTCGAAGCATCCGAAGCACCGCCTCTTGCTCCCACCCTAAGCATTCAAGTTCTGTTCCTCTATTGGCACGGATTGATTTTTTTACATCAGTCATATGTTCATCCCCCTTAGTTCTTCTTTCTGATAATTAGGTAATAAAGATTCCTTCTTCAGCCAGTCAGTCAAGCGTTCAATGTCATAGGAAAAAACACGGTCCTGCTGAATGGACGGCACGACTTTTCTCATTTCTTGAAAAAGCTGTTTGGTGTAGGAGGCTGCATGTTCTATGCCTCTGTATTCCACAGCCTGCAATGCGCAAATCGCTTCAATCGCAATGACTCTCCTTGTATTTGCGATCACCTGATAAGCATGCCGCGCGGCGATGGTACCCATGCTGACATGGTCCTCTTGGTTGGCGGATGACGGAATAGAGTCCACACTTGCGGGATGGGCCAGTGTTTTATTTTCAGAAACAAGTGAGGCCGCGGCATACTGCATGATCATTGCACCGGATTGCAGACCGGGATGAGGGCTTAGGAATGGCGGCAGGTCATTCAGCTGCGGGTTTACAAGGCGCTCGATCCTGCGTTCTGCGATATTCGCAAGCTCTGATACTGCGATTTTTAGAAAATCCATGGCAAAGGCGATCGGCTGTCCGTGAAAGTTTCCGCCAGAAATGACTTTGTCCCCGTCATTGAAAATAAGAGGGTTGTCCGTAGCTGCATTCATCTCAATCTCTAATTTTTCTTTCACATAGCCTAACGTCTGCCAGATCGCACCGTGCACTTGCGGAATACAGCGCAATGAATACGCATCCTGGACCCGCAGTTCTCCCTGAGAGGTCGTCAAGCTGCTGTCAGATAGATAAAAACGGATTCGCTCTGCGACATCGATCTGCTCCTGATAGCCGCGGGCGGAGTGAATATCCTCGTCAAACGCATCGATAATTCCGCGGAGCCCTTCAATCGTTAAGCTGGCAATGCGCTCTGTTTGATAGGCTAGTTTTTCCGCTTCAATGTATGCGACCACACCCATAGCAGTCATGGCCTGAGTCCCATTAATCAAGGCAAGCCCTTCCTTGGATGTCAGTGATACCGGTTGAATTCCAGCTTTTTTCAAGCCTTTCATTGCCGGCATCCTTTCTCCCTCAAAAAAGACTTCTCCTTGCCCAATCAGCGCAAGCGCCAGATGGGAGAGCGGCGCCAGATCCCCGCTTGCGCCAAGTGATCCCTGCTGGGGGATGACAGGATGGACGCGTTTATTTAAAAAGGCAAGCAATTGTTCAATCAGCTCCGCACGTACACCGGAAAACCCTTTTAACAGCGCATTGGCGCGCAAAAGCAGCATGGCGCGAGAAACACACTCAGGAAAAGGATCGCCGACTCCGCAGGCATGAGAAAGGATTAAATTCAGTTGCAGCGCCGCCGAGTCTTCTTTCTGAATCAAGACATCACTGAATTTGCCAAACCCGGTGGTGATGCCGTATATTGTCTTTTCCTCGTGAACAATCCGTTCCACTGCCGCTCTGCTTTTCTTCACGCGCTCCATACTTTCCTCGGAAGCCGCTGCCTCTTCAAAATCAAACAGCACACGAGCAACGTCCACTGTTGTCAATGAAGAACCGTCTAAAGTCACCATAAGCCCAACTCCTTTTTCTTTACTTTGGTAAAGCGCCCATACAAAAAGGGGCTATGCTGTGAAAATTGGATTTCACGCATAGCCCCCTATCGTCTAAGATCTATGGGCTGTTTCATATGTGATTGATTCCAACGCCGAATGTCTCATGCTCAAGTCCCTTAATCGGCGCTCCTATTGTTCCGTAAAGCGAGACAGCAATCCAATCGCCTTCCGCTTCACTTTCATAAGGATTTCCCCTCAAAACGGCAAACCTCAGGCCAACCGTCCGAAGCAGCGATCCAAGCAGCATTTCACCTCTGGTCACGCCATGCAAAGCCTCCATCGTCGCATGATAAAGCGCATGTGACTCGCGATAGCCCTCAGATTGAATGACACCGCTCTTTTTGGAAGCGGTTTCAATTGCGGCTACTACTTTATGCGCGTCCATTGATCCTACCTTGCCAAGACAGACTTTCCATCCATCTCGCTCCAGCTCCTCGACCTGTGTACGTTCTTCAGCTTCATTCAGCAGCAGAAGAACAGACAGCCGGCCGATCCGGCGCTCTTTGTGCAGTGTCATATGAATCACTCGATTCCTAAAAATTCTGATAACTATTAACTGAGTATTATATTAATTGGTTCAGCAGCAGAAGTCAAAAGGTTTTTTACAGTCTTTAACAAGTTAGATTGGTATTATGATATCGTGATGCAGAAATCTCAGCACATTGCACATCATTCATGCCAGATAGGTGTGTGGATGGCGGCGCACTCTTGGACACAGGAGCCTATGGCTCTCTTCCGCAAGGTATTTTCTCACGGGCCAGCCGAATGAGATTCTCAGCCCTGCCAAGCCGACTGTAGACGAGCAGTCGGGCATCATCTTAAAAAACCTCGACAACTTTACAAGGCCGGACAAAGCACTCATTACGTACGCCAATGGAAAAACAGAGGTGATTGAAGAAGGAGAAACCGCAAAAGGGTTGAACTATGAAGTAGAGGATATGCAAAATGCAGTCCTGCATCAAACAGGCAGCCAGACCATCAGTCTCTCCCTGGAATGTCATGAGCATCATGGACAATGTAAGAGAATAGTGGGGCATTACGGCATTACCTACCCATTTGAATATGAAAACATCCGGCCTTCATAACGGGCCAGTGTTTCTTCATAGAAGGATGTAAGCGCTTAAAAATCTAATAAAAAAAGTGAGGCGAATTGTTTAGATGTTCAACCGATTGTTCCGTGTATGTTTTCTGGCAGCCCTTATCATGGCCTTCACCCTGCCAAACTCCGTCTATGCACAAAAGGCAGAAAAACCCGTCTTTAAAGAAGTCAGTGTCCATGATCCTTCCATCATTGAGTCAAACGGCACCTTTTATGTTTTTGGATCTCATCTCGCTTCAGCGAAAACGAATGACCTCATGCAATGGCAGCAGCTGACCACCAGCGTCAGCAACGACAACCCACTTATTCCAAATGTCTATGAAGAATTAAAAGATACCTTCGAATGGGCCCAATCCGATACCCTGTGGGCGGCTGATGTCGCGCAGCTGGCGGACGGCAAATACTATATGTACTACAACGCCTGCCGCGGTGACTCACCAAGATCCGCCATGGGAGTGGCCGTCGCTGATAACATCGAAGGGCCCTATAAAAACAAGGGCATCTTTTTGAAATCAGGCATGGAAGGCACAAGCAATGACGGAACACCGTATGACGCAACCAAACACCCGAACGTCGTAGACCCACACACCTTTTTTGATCAAAACGGCAAGCTGTGGATGGTGTACGGATCATATTCAGGCGGCATTTTCATTCTTGAAATGAATCCGAAAACGGGCTTCCCGCTCCCTGGACAGGGCTACGGCAAAAAACTGCTCGGCGGCAACCACAGCAGAATCGAAGGCCCATATGTGCTCTACAATCCGGACACCCAGTATTACTACTTATACCTATCATATGGCGGTCTTGATGCAACAGGCGGTTATAACATCCGTGTCGCCCGCTCCAAGAAACCAGACGGCCCGTATTATGATGCAGAGGGCAACCCAATGATTGACGTCCGCGGCAAAGAAGGCACATTCTTCGACGACCGCTCCATCGAACCATACGGCGTCAAACTCATGGGCAGCTATTCATTTGAAACAGAAAATGAAAAAGGAACCGGCTATGTCTCACCGGGCCACAACTCCGCATACTATGACGAAAAAACCGGACGCTCCTATTTAATCTTCCACACCCGCTTCCCGGGCAGAAGTGAAGAACATGAAGTCAGAGTCCATCAAATGTTCATGAATAAAGACGGCTGGCCGGTTGTAGGGCCATATCGTTACGCAGGAGAAACTCTGAAAAAAGTAAAACAAAAAGACATCACAGGAACATATAAACTCATCCAGCACGGAAAAGACATCTCAGCCGACATCAAAAAAACCATCAACATCAAACTCAACAAAAACCACACCATTTCCGGGGAAATGACCGGAACATGGCAGAACACCGGAAAGAATACCGCTGAACTTACGTTAGCTGGCAAGACGTATCATGGCGTATTTTTACGCCAGTGGGATTCGGTGAGAGAGAAGAACGTGATGACGTTTAGTGTATTGAATGGCAGCGGTGAGGCTGTATGGGGATCTAAATAAGATGGAGAAGGCGCCTTCGAGGGAAGGCGCTTTTTCCTTTTACATAAGATGACGTTTCCAGATTATAAATGTGTTATCACCTATATTGACGATAAGAAATGGGGAAGGACAGAAAGCGAGAGAGAAAAGATTAGGGGAAATAAGACCTATCCTTATAGTCCTGTTATGTTGAATGTCACTACTTTTTATAGAGAGTTGATAGGTTTATAGCGATTTAGTCCCTCTGCATTTCTGTTTAACACAATCCTTTTTGCCTATTTATCCAATGTGATCCATCATGTAATATGAAAATAGTCTGTATTGTCAAAGATTAACATAGTTTGATAGAAACATGAGGTGTTGCGGCATGCATAGTGAAATGTTGTTACATTCGGTCAAAGCCGACTTACATGAAAAACAGGAACAGATCCATCAGTTAAAACGAGTGCTGCACGAAATCAGGCAAATCAAACACGAATTTTCCGAGGCCCAGCATCTCATTCATCGGCCTCATCTTAACGGGAATGCATGGAGAGGAACACATGCTGAGCGGTTTGAAGATATTCGTGAAGGAATGAACAAAGCATATCGTCAAATCAAAAGCGAACAAGTCAACGGAATCATCGAAAGTATAGATGAAAAAATTCATTCTCTAGAGGGTGACGTCTATTCCATGAGACGCCAAATCACGAGAATAGAGCATGAAATAGAGAAGGAAAAACATAAAAAGTGAGGTGAGCACAAATGGCACAGGAAATCAAAATGGTCTATGGCACAGTGAAGCAAGGGCTTTCTCAGCTGAAGAATTCAGCTGAACTCAAATCCTCCTTGCCCGGTCATCTCTCAGGCAGAAACCATTTGAATGTTGTGAAGTCCATCGAGCAATTAAATGAGGACATCAAAGAGCTCACTGAAGCATATGCGTCCGTTCTTGCCAAGCATATTGCACAAACGGAAAGCGCGGTAAACGCCATGAAGGAAACGGACGAAAACATATCATCTTCCATGAAATAAAGCGCGGGAGGACAAGGGATTGAAAACATTAGATGTCCACGCTCTTCACGAGGGCATTCAGCATACGATTGAGAAACTGGACAAGCAAAAACAACAGCTGGAGAAGCTGGAAAAAAGCGTTGAGCATCTGGCAGGCATGAAGGATGCGCTGAAAGGAAAAGGCGGAGATGCCATCCGGACCTTTTACGAGGAGTGCCACAAGCCTTTTCTCCTTTTCTTTGGCATGTTTATCGACGAATACAAAAAAGTGCTGAAACAAACACAGCATGCGATTTCCTCTGTAGAATCTGACTCCCACGGCATGATTGCGGAGGCTTTTCTCTCACACGATGCCAGACATGGGATCAAGCATGCACGAGAAGTGACAGAGCAGCTCACAGATGCAGTCAATCGTCAGACGTCGACCATTGATCACATCGTCAGCCTGCCGACAGTCAAGGATTCCTTTTTTCGGATGGAAACAGAGCAGGCTGAGCGGCTGATTACAGACACCCTGCATAAGCTTTTTCAATTTGACGGCCAGCAAACCAACGCATTAGAAACGGCAAAAACAGATTTTCAAACGATGAAAAAATACATAGATCAGCTCGAAACGATGTACACCGGGCCAAGAATTGAAATTACGGGCTACAAAAGCGGCTCCATCTTGAAATCACAGGAAGAAGAAAACATCAACCAAACCTTTGGTGCGATTAACTCGCAAATGAAGCAGCCTGATGATTCACCGATGGAGTTGATGTTGAAAAAGCTGGAGAAACATAAGCAATCAAACGTTGATTCTGTGATGATGGATGACAAACAACAAAAGATCGAGCGTGAGATTTATGGTGATGACAGTAACTTGACGGTACTGCAGAAAGAAGCAGCAGCCCACCCGAAAGTCTATGGAGACATACGGGTGATAAATGATAAACTATATAATCATAAAGGATTAAAAAAGATAGATACGATAGAAGTGATTGACGAACTAACTCGCGATACCGCAAGCATCGACTACGTCGGCGGCAAATATTTTGTATATGAAAACGGCCAAATTGTGAGAGAATTCTACGCTGGAGGGAAAAAGCGGCTAGAAGAGGTTTCTTACATTCCAGAAGATAAAGTAGGCGGAGCTAAGCCACTTGATTCGTTTCTTGCCGGAACGCAGTACGAATTTATTGAGTGGGTAAGTCCTCAGGGCGCTGTTAAAAAATTGGCGGTCCGAGGCGGGAAGCGTGTTGTTACAGATGTGGCTAAACATGTTGCGGAGAAGGAAAGTAAGGGTGTTAATAAGGTTGTTTCTAAAAATACGATTAAAAATATTTCTCATCCGGTACTTGATAATACACGCTCAGGGAGTGCTTTAAAGAAACCTGATGGTCAACATGGATTTAATGATATTATTGATAATTATACTCCGCAGGCTAAAGAATTTGAGATAGTTGGTGGTGACAATGTCAAAAGGAAATTATATCAAATTGAGGGTGGAATGAAGTACTACGATTATAAAGATGTATATAATAAAGGCCTAAGAATTAATGAGAGAATAACAACTATTAAGGATCAAAATGGAGTATTTGAATGGATTGTTGATCCGACTAAAGGAGTTACACATAGAAGATTTATTCCTAATGGGCAAATAACTGGTTCTCCAAATCAAAGACCATAAAGTTAAGGTGATGTAAATGAGTGTCTATGTAGACGTTTTAAAACAATATAAAATAAAGTATGATTGGAAAACACTTTATGTTGGGCTAAAACTTGATCTAATAAATTATGGTGATGTCACTAATTATGCGGTAGATTTTTTAACAAGGCATCCGGAAACTAATGATCAAAATATTATTCAGCTAGCTTGGGGAGATCAAGATTTTGATTACGAGAGTTTACTCTTAAGTATATTAAAAGAGTCAAATATTGATGGCTTGAATCTAGATGCCGATGCTCTGCAAGTTGAAAAAAGAAAATGGAGATTTGGTATGCTTGTTTTTTTGAAAAAAAAGCATCAAAAAGATTTTGAGGAGTTATTAAATCAGATTGCAGAAGTATATGCAGATTTTAATTATCCAGAAGATATGGATAGTTTTATTAATTATTTACCTTCTAAAGATAACCTTCAATCAAAATACTCAAAAGAAGAGAATATAGCTAGGTTAATTAACTTGTTTAATGTATTCTTGAACAAAGAACACAAATATCTACAAAATTGAGATACTTGGCTTTAAATTTGTTACCTATATTATCAAAAAAAGAGGATAGGTAAAAGAAAAGTGCAGTCAATTGGATCTGCATAGTGAAAGCTGGTTTTAAAATGGGAAAAACATTGGCTACATATGTTTTATTAGTTTGAAAATGATAAATTAATATTTTTTGAAGGTAGTGAATCAGCATTAATGTCAATTGATTTAAATGAAAGCATTGAAAATCCGATTTACTATTATGATATTCAAATTGCAACTTCTCTTACCGAATTTTTAAGAAAAATAGAAGAGAACGATCAGTATTATCTTGATTTATTAGATGATGAGTGATTTACATATTATAGCTTTAAAATGAAATATCTAATATGGGGTAGTTATCCCATTAGCTCTCCCTAAAAGGAGCGAGATGACATGTTATCGATCAATAAACAAGAGGACCCTGTTTTTCAGTTTTTGGCTGGAACATTCCATCAGGATATTGAAACCTCCTGTTGACGCTTTACAAGAATTATTAACAAAGGAAAGTAAAGAATATTTGGAGTATGCAATTGTTTTTTTAACGGATTTTCTTAAAGTGAGCATTCAGACAATGAGAAAAATGATTACATTCAATCTTGCGCAGATGGCGTGTATTTTCCTGCGTTTAATTTAAAACCGATTGAATGTCTAAAAACTATAATAGTACAAATAAAGAAGTCTTTAATTAATTTAAACGATGACGATTCTTAAGCTTTTCAAGTTTTTTTAAGCCAAGATCGTAAGTCGGCAGCCGGGACATCAGCGGCCTGAAAGAGATGATGCTGGTAGCGTCAGCCATAAAGTAAAGTGTCTCAATTATCGCCTTGTCCTGTATTAATTGTTCGATAGATAAAAATGTACATGTTACCCAAAAGAGGCGCTCCGTTAATCAGTAAGGGGACGCCTCTTTCTTGTTTGGCTTCAAATATTAATACGCATATGTTTAAATGACCAATATACTTTTATATCTTTATTTCTCTGTTGATTTATTGGCCGGCGCAAACCAGCCGAATAAAGCAATGGCTACTAATACGCCGTAGAAGATTAGCGTCCAGGTGGTGCTGTGTGGAAAGTGATGATCTAGGATTCCAATGTCTTCATGGGCAAGGGTAATGACCACCAGTTTGACGCCGACCCAGGCCACAATGGCATATGCGGTTGTTTCCAGTGCAGGGCGTTGATTAAGAAGCTTTACAAACCAAGTTGCTGCAAACTTAATTAGGATAAGGCCTGCAATCCCACCTAGGACAACAATAATAAATTGTCCTCCATCCATGCCGCCTAAATCATCAAGTGGTGAATCAGGAAGCCCGAGAGCTAAAGCAACCGCAGCCAGAATCGAATCAATGGCAAAAGCGAGGTCCGCTAAAGCAATTTTTCCGACTGTGGGCCAGAAACCTTTCCCGGCAGCCTCCTCTTTGTCCTCCTCATGAATATTCTTACTTTTTTTCCCGAAACGGGCCTTAATCACATGCTTTAAGCCCAGGTAAAGAAGATACGCTGCTCCTATCGCCTGAATCTGCCAGACGTTTGCGATAAACGAAATGGCAAAAAGCGCCGCAAACCGGAAGGCAAATGCCATTATGATACCATAATTTATCGCTTTCTTTTTCTGATCATTGGGTAAATGCTTGGCGATAACTGCCAGTACAAGAGCATTGTCAGCCGATAGCAGTCCTTCTAATCCGATTAAAATGAACAATGTCCAGACATATTCAAGCCAGATAGACTCCATCCACATCTTTCCTTTCTAAAATGTAAAGTATGCTGTAAAAGTATCAATATCAACAGTATTACCCTTCTCATTTATAGTTAACTCTAAAGAGTAGTTCGGTATTTAATGGATTTTTCTTTCTTACTAGAAAAAATAACCTGGAACAAGAAAGGAATCCGAGGCTTTTTTGAAACAGATACAGATGTAAAATAGTCATATGATCATTTCATCGTGCACCTGTAGCTTGAACCATAATGATCTCTCTAATTAAAAAAACAGATGAGTTTTTTGGTAAAGGTCTGTATGATAAACATATGGAAAATAGAGGATGGGTGGCGATCCTACATGATATTACAAACTATAATATGCAAGCTTATGTAAAATTATCAAAATGAGTAAAAGAAGAAAATGGAAAAAAAAAATAACTAATTACTGGGGTAAATAGAGAAACGGCAATCAGCTTTTCGGCGGTCACATAATCTTTAGCGAACAGCTTCCGGGTCGATGGAGTAGATATTCAAACAAATGAAATGTCAGAATTTATAGTAAACAGGAATAGGCAGACTTGTCTGAAGTCCAGCAGACGGAATCTTTGATGCCAAAGCTTGAAGAAAAGCCAATTACATCCGGATATCTTATTCAACGCAGCAGGAATAAGGGAAATCACCCCTGTTCTAGAATGATCAGCCGCATCATTCAAATAGTCATATACATGATAGCAAGGCTGTAATCTGAGGGGGGAAAACAAGGTGTATGATTAACATCGCTCTGTGTCCACTTAATGGCATAGCCTGCGCGGGCTATTTATATGTCCTCCAAGCATGCGGTCATCGGACTGACAAAGCAGCTCGCTATGTTCAAAGGGAATCAGGAATAGCATTTCAACGGGTGTGATCCAAACAGAATTAACGGAAGAATCGTTTCAAGGACGATGAAATGGTTCAGTAATACGTTTCTCTATGAAGTTAATGCTTCTAATGAGGCACACTTTATTACAGCTCAAACTTAGCCATAGACGGCTGGACGGCCGGCAAGAAACTATAATAAAGGGAAAGGCACCTTGCAGTTGGGGTGCTTTTCCATATACATAACTGGAGGTAGAATACACTTGATGCAGCAGGATCTCTCAATTACACCAAAACAAAAATCAACAGCCGTAATCAAAATGGTCATCTCTATGGTCATTTTCGGCTCCATTGGCTTTTTCTCAGAGCATACCAATCTCCCCTCATTTGAATTGGTATTTGTCCGCTGCCTATGCGCGACGCTATTTTTAAGCTTTTGCTGGCTGGCGTCCGGTCAGTATAAAACCGAAAAGTGGATAAAGAGAGACGTGCTGCAAACATTGGCGTGCGGTTTCTTTCTTGTATTTAACTGGGTCTTCTTATTTAAGTCTTTTGAAGAAACGTCAGTTACAATTGCCATTTCTGTATACCACCTTGCACCGGTGCTTGTTCTTCTCCTGGGGAGCATCATCTATAGAGAAAAATTGAATGTCATCTCCGTCAGTTCCATTATGATCTGTTTTCTTGGCACGGCGCTGATTTCCGGCATTAACGGCAATACTTCATTCAGCCAGCTGATGGGATCGGGGATCATTTGGGCTGTTCTCGCTGCTCTGTTTTACGCATTCACAACGTTATTAGGAAAGGGCATTCACAATCTGAGCCCCTATACAACAACCTTTTTGCAGACCGGATTAGGTGTCATCATCCTCCTTCCGTTTATTCATTTTGGCGCTTTTGCTGACCTGTCTCAGGGGAACTGGATCATGGTCGTCTCCACTGGTATTATTCATACAGGTATTGTGTATTTGCTTTTTTTTGACAGCTTGCGATTTTTATCAACGAAATTTATTTCGATCATTGTCTTCCTCGACCCCGCTGTCGCGATCGTGCTTGATACCGTGTTTACAGGGTTCCGCCCGGACCTTTATCAAACGATCGGCATTGTGATGATCTTTGCGGGTATGGCTTTAACGCTTGTGAGGAGGCAGGGGAAGGCGGATGCAGCTGCTGAAGAAAAGGATTTAGAACAATTTCAATCATGATAGAAAAACGTGTAAAGGCCTTAAATGGGCCTTTTTTTGGTTTTTTGGGTCTTTTTGCTCTGTTTAAATCTTAAAATAAGATAAATTTTCTAGAAAAATATTGTAATAATATTTCAGTAACGTTAACATTGTTGAGTAAATATTACTTTTATTACAAAAGGAGAGAGGAAATGAAAAAAAGAAAGAGGCGGAACGTTAAGAGATTCATTGCCGTATGTTTAGTGTTGGCGCTAATGATTTCATTATTGCCAGTAGATGTACTTGCAAAAACTTCAGAAGAAGAGTCCGGAAATCGTGTCGCAGCTGCTGATCCGGAAGAAACCCTTCAGAATGATCAAACAGAGAAAGCTGTACCATTTAATGAGAAGGATATAAACAAAGAGGGAGAAATCACCTCAGAAAGAACGGAAAACACAAAGCTTTATTATGAAGGGGACGGTGTTTATAAACAGGAAGTATACCTTGATCCTATTCATACAAAGGAAACATCGAATGCAGACTGGGAGGAGATTTCTCCTGAATTAAAAGAAACGACAAGCAAACAAGTCGAAACTGAAAATGCCATTTTGAATTCAGATTTTCAAAAGCAAATGAAGAACGGACTTTATGCGACTTTTGAGCACAATGATCACAAGCTTACATATTCACTTGTAGAAGCAAAAGGTCCAAATAAAACTTCACTTACTCCGAAAGATACTCCAGCAGATTATAAGACTGATGGTAATGAGATTGTTTATCCGGATGTTTTTCCGAACATTGATCTTCAGACTTTCACATTCAACGAAAACATAAAAGAAGATGTAGTCCTTCATCAGTATGATGGGTACAACACATTTACATTTCAGGTGAAAACCGATTTGCAGGCAAAAGAACAAGAGGACGGATCAATAGATTTTTCTGATGAAAAAGGAAAAGTTGTTTTTTCTGTGCCTAAACCTTTTATGACTGATTCAAAACTGGATGAGCTTTCCGGTGAGGTGGGACGATCAGAAAAAGTCAGCTATAAGCTGGAAAAGAATGATGAAGGGTATTTGCTTCATCTCACGGCAGACGAGAACTGGCTGAAAGACCCTGAACGCGTGTATCCAGTGTCTATCGACCCGTCAACGTCTTTATCTGTTTCATCAGATACGTTTGTCATGAGTGCCTACCCGACGACCAACTATTCGGCATCTTCACAGAAATGGGATGCTAATCTGAAGGCCTATGTACTGAAAACGGGTTATTACGACAAAACAACAGGCACAAACTATGCGTTCATGAAATTTAACAACCTAAAACCGATTCAAAATATGACGGTCACCAAAGCGACATTAAAAACATACGTCGCCCATTCCTATTATGGAACAAAAGCAACTGGTCTTTGGCTGGATACGGTCAACAGCAATTATGATCATGCGAAAGTAACATGGAACACCAAACCGGCATCTAAAAATATCGGAAAAGCCGACGTCCATAAAGGACAGTGGGCGAGTTACGATGTGACCGCCGCTGTAAAGGCATGGAACTCCGGCGGGGCCAACTATGGATTCAAGCTTCATGCAAACGGAAACGGTAAGGAATACTGGAAAAAACTAATTTCCTCAGCGAACTCAAACAATAAGCCTTATATTGAAGTGACATACACCATCCCGAAGGCGAGCACACCTGCTATTAAGGCATACAATAACGGGAACGGCACTGGTTTTTTCAATATCAGCTGGAAAAAGGCCGAGGGTGCAAAAGGCTATAAGGTATGGATTTATAATGGGAAAGAATATCAAGCGATCTCAGTCGGCAACACGACATCCTGGAGCACAAAAGGGAAAAACATTTGGCCGACAAGTGCAGAAATTTCATCCGGTAAGTACAAGCTTCACCTTGATGGCAAAGGCGGTACTGAATTAGCGCTAGATCCATCTCCAGTGTATAAAAACTCCGGCGGAAGCTATGCCACAAGCAAAAACTATTGGATTGGCGTCAGTGCAATCTTTGATCAGGGAGAAGGAGCGATGTCCGCACCGGCAAAGCCTGTTATCCCTAATGTAGGAAAAGCACAAGCACCGTCAACAAAGGGCTTTAATAATGGGAATGCCACAGGATACTTCGACCTTTCTTGGAAAGCTGTATCCGGTGCAACAGGCTATAAAGTCCAGGTGTTCAATGGGAAAGGCTTTGAAACACTTGATCTCGGAAATCAGACGTCTTGGACCACCAAGGGGAAAAAGATCTGGCCGACAAGTGCAGAAATGAAAGCGGGAAAATATGCTCTTCACCTAAAGGATGGAAGCGGAGCAGAGCTGCCGATCAATCCCGGACCAACCTATAAAAACGCTGGTGGGGATGCAGCCAAAAAAAATTACTCATTTAAGATAATCGCCTATAACAAAGACGGCGAAGCCATCGCATCACCGGCTGCCAACCCGACACTTCCTGATATCGCTAAGCCGAAAAATTTAACTGGCTATTTGTATACAAACACAAAGTCGAGTCAAACCGGCTATGTGAATTTGATATGGGAAAAGGTTCAAAATGCGAAAGGCTATAAAATTAATATCTATAACGGCAAAGAATATCAGTCTTATGATGTTGGTGACGTGGATCATTGGACAACCCAAAATAAAAACATTTGGCCGACTTCTGAGGAAATAAAAGCCGGAAGCTACAAGCTGCATACAGATGGAAAAGGCCGTGAATTGGCGCTTGACCCGTCACCTGTCTATAACAATGCAAATGGAAATTATAAAGGGAAGAAGAATTATTCCTTCACGCTTTCCGCCTATGATGCGAATGGTGAAACGATCCCGACAGCACCCTTTAACCCAACGTTCCATGAAGGCGCAGAATTCCTTGGAACAGAAGAATACTGGTCTATCATTGATATCCCAAGCGGCCAGTTAAACGGTGCGACAGGAAATGTCATCGTGAATGAAGAAGATCTGTCAATTGACGGACGCGGACCGGGACTGGGCTTATCGAGAACCTACAACAGTCTTGACAGCTCTGATCACTTATTTGGACAAGGCTGGTATGCTGATGCAGAAACATCTGTCATCCCGACGGACGGCGGGGCAATGTATATTGATGAAGACGCTACGACACATCGCTTTACTAAAAAAGCCGATGGCACGTATCAGCCGCCGACCGGTGTCTATCTTGAATTAACAGAAACAGCTGATCAGTTCATATTAAAAACAAAGGATCAAACAAACGCCTATTTCAATAAAAAAGGCGGCAAGCTTCAAAAGATAGTGGATGGCCACAACAATGCAACCGTCTACACTTATAATGACAAGAATCAACTGACAGCCATTACAGATGCATCAGGCCGCAAGCTCACACTCGCATATGATGAAAATGGCCATGTGACTTCCATCATCGGGCCTAAGAATAAGAAAGTCACCTACTCATATGAAAATGATTTGCTGAAGAAAGTCACGGATACAGATGGGACTGTCACAAGCTATGACTATGATGGTGAAGGACGCCTTATCAAACAATATTCAGCCAACAGTACCGAAGCAAAGCCTGTCTTTACCGAATATCAGTATAGCGGGCACCGTCTCGATAAAGCGATTAACGCTAAGAAAGAAACATATGTCTATAGCTATGATGCTGATAAAAAGACGCTTCTCATGACACAGCCGAATGGCCGGAAAGTAAAGTATGGCTATAATGAAGCGGGAAATCCGATTCAGGTCATTGATGATGCGGAAGGGTTAAAAATTACAACGAATACAAAGTATGAAGGCAACAATGTCGTAGAAGATGTAGATCCAAACGACGTCGGCACCGGAAAAGCAACGGAAAGCTATCAATATGACAAAGATGGCAACGTTACGTCTGTTAAAGACGCATATGGAACTGAGACATACGAATACAACAAAAACAACGATGTCACAAAAATGAAGGATACCGAGGGCAATGTCACGGATATTGCTTATGACGGACTGGATGCTGTATCCGAAACCGATCAGAGCGGAAAATCATCGTCAGCAGCCGTTTATGATAAATACGGAAATCAGATTCAATCCAGCAAAGATTTATCAGCTTCAACTAATATTTTGAAAGATGGAAGCTTTGAAGCACAAAAATCCGGCTGGAATCTGACTGCTTCTAAAGACAGCGGCAAAATTTCAGTCATCACCGATAAAAGCGGGGTTCTTTCCGGATCAAAGGCATTGGAAGTCTTGAGCCAATCAACGTCTGCAGGAACAGATCACGGGTATTCCTCAGCGACTCAAACAGTGGAACTGGAGCCGAATACAACCTATACATTAAGCGGGAAAATCAAAACGGATCTTGCGAAATCAAGAGCCTACTTTAACATTGATTTGCGAGACAAAGATCAAAAGCGAATTCAATGGATTCACAATGAATACAGTGCATTAGCCGGAAAAAATAACTGGACAAAACGGCAAATCACTTTTACGACACCAGCAAATGCAGGAAAAGCCGTAGTGTATATGGAAGTCGACCATAAAGATAAAGATGGCAAAGGGAAAGCATGGTTTGATGAAGTTCAGCTGGAAAAAGGCGAAGTATCGTCAAGCTATAACCCAGTTCAAAACAGCAGTTTCACATCAGCAACGGAAAACTGGAGCGCAAGCGGGGCATCCGTTGATTCTGAAGAAGGCTTTAATGATGACGTATCATTAAAAGCTGCCCGGACCAGTGCGTCCCAAGCCGGATCAGTAACAAAACAAACCGTTGTCTTAGGGCAAAGCGCAAACGACAAACCGGTTTATCTCACACTGACAGGCATGTCGAAAGCAAGCAGTGTCAAGTTCACAGATGAAAAAGACTATTCTTTGCAGGCTAATGTCACTTATGCGGACGGAAGCACAGGCGTATACAATGCGAAATTCCCTTCTGGAACACAGGAATGGAACCGCGCAGCTGTCGTCATACCAAAAACAAAACCGATTAATAAAGTCGATATCAGCATTCTGTTCCAAAAGAGTGCGACAGGAACAGTCTGGTTTGATGATATCCGTCTGATTGAAGGAAGCCTTCTAACAAAAAGCACGTATGACAGCAATGGAAACTATGTGACCAAGGAAGAAGATGAACTAGGATACTCTACTTCAACTGATTACGATGAAACGGGTAAGAAAACAGCTGAAACGGATGCAAAAGGTGAAAAAACAACCTATACGTATGATCAGGCAGACCAATTGACAAACATGACGCTCTCTAACGGCACGTCTATCCTTCACAGCTATGATAAGGAAGGCAATGAGGTAAGCAAAACCATTCGGGCGGGAGCAGATCAAACCTATCAATACGAATATGATGTCATGGGCAAGCTTGTCAAAACAACTGACCCTCTGGGTAATGTGCTAGCAAGTGAATATGATGCCAACAGCAACCTGACCAAAACCATTTCACCGAATGGCAACGAAGTGTCTCTTTCTTATGATGGAACAGACCGGGTGAAATCAAAATCGTATAACGGTACAGAAAAGTACAATTTCACGTATGACAAAAATGGAAATGAAACATCGGTCGTCAATAAAGAGCAGAACACCACAAAGAAACGGACATTTGACAACAAAAACCGTTTAACCGAATTGACTGACCGCGGCGGCAGCCAAACTTGGACATACCCTAGTGACTCCGATAAGCTGAAAACCTTCTCATGGAGCCATGGGGACCAAAAAGGAACGAATCAATTTACGTATAACAAGCTGGATCAAATGGTTGAGATGAAAGATAGTACATCTTCCTATTCATTTGATTATGATGAAAATGGCAACGTCCAAACCTTTATTACGGGCAACGGCGGCGGAACAAGTTTTTCATATGACGAAAGAAACCTTGTAAGCTCGCTTCATATCGGCGACAAAAATGGCGGAAGCATTCTGACAGAAAGCTATGAATACGATGCAAACGGCAACCGCACAACGATAAACAGCTCAGCAAGCGGCAAGGTGAAATATGAGTATGGAAAGCTGAATCAGCTTATCAAGGAAACCCATGAAGACGGAACTGTCATTGAATACACATATGACGGATTCGGCAACCGGAAAACCGTTACAACTGTAAAAGACGGTACAAGCAAAACGGTGAACGCTTCCTTCAACATCATGAACCAGCTGACAAAAGTCAATGATGAAAGCATCTCTTACGATAAAAACGGCAACCGCACATCCGACGGCAAATTCACATATACGTGGGATGCAGAGGATAACCTGACTGCCGTTACAAAACAAGGCGAAGACAAGCCGTTCGCAACATACAAATATGATGAAAAAGGAAACAGAATCCAAAAAACCGTCAACGGAAACGTCACGAACTACTTCTACGATGGAGACAGCCTGAACGTCTTGTATGAAACAGACGCGGACAACAACGTCACAAAATCATACACGTACGGAGACAGCGGCCAGCTGTTATCCTACACAGAGAATGGCAAGAAATATTTCTATCACTACAACGCACACGGAGACGTCATCGCGATCTCAGACAGCTCTGGAAAAACGGTTGCCAAATATCAGTACGACGCATGGGGAAATCCAACAAAAACCGAAGCAAGCGACGAAGTGAAAGACAACCGCTACCGCTACGCAGGCTACCAATACGACGAAGAAACCGGCCTGTACTATCTCATGGCCCGCTACTACGAGCCAAGAAACGGCGTGTTCTTATCGCTCGACCCAGACCCGGGCAGCGACGGAGATTCATTGGATCAGAATGGGTATACTTATGGAAATAATAACCCGGTGATGAATGTTGATCCGGATGGGCATTGGGTATGGCTTGTGGTAAATGCCGGGTTTGCGGCTTATGATGGATATAAGGCATATAAATCAGGTAAAGGGTGGAAAGGTGCTGCTTGGGCAGCTGCTTCTAACTTTGGTCCTGGGAAGATATTTAAGGGTGCTAGTCGGGTTTATAAAGCGGTTAAAAGTTACAAATTCGTTCGAAAATCAAAAGGTGTAAAATATAGAGGGAAAATAAGAAAGAGTAATAGATATGTTACATTTAAAAAACCAGTAGCGAAGGGGGGAAAACGGAACAGCACTGTATATTGGATAAAGAAGAAGAAAATGCATCAAAAAAGAAGATATGATCATCGAGGATGGGCAAAATACGATATTGATTATACTAATCATGGAAACGCAAAAGAACATCCAATAGTTCCTCATAAGCATAGATGGGATTGGAGTAAAGTGAAGCCAAGACAACGATGGGAGAGACCATAAGGTATAGATTAGGAGGCAAAGAATGAGAATTGTGTTAGAAGATAATGATCAATACTTTAATTTAAAACTCTTATTAGACAAGATAGATTTGAAAATAGAAGAATATAATTGGCTTATCAGTGATCTTTCTGATATAACATTGTTTGAAAATAAAAATTATATTGAGCATGAATTATTCTCAAGACACTTAGAATTCGTGTATATAAAAGGTGAAAATTTAAAGGAGATACTCAGTACTTATGACATCGTTCCCACTTTTGGAGTATTTACAGCTGTCTCTAAATCATTGAATAAACTGTCTCTATCCTCGGTACCAGTTATTAATGAGAATAGGGCTTATTGGGATAAAGACTACAACTCGCCAGTAGAAGGAGCTGTATTCGAAGTCGGTTTTTTTGACTCCTCTGATATTGTCTTCACGGGCTGCCCTGAGTTAATAGTTAATCTCAAAAGGCTATTACCAAATGTAAAAACAATTGAGGAATATTTAGGATAATACTTAGTGTAGTGTGGTTATGGGAAACAAATTAATTTGTTATAAGAGCAAAAAAAAAGCTTGTATCAATAAGCGATACAAGCTTTTTTTAGAACAAATCTGAATGATAAATGACAAAGAAAACAAGAGAAAGAATAATCAAATGAAAAGAACTTGAGAAATTGGCGTAGATGGAGACAGCGGCCAGCTGTTATCCTACACAGAAAATGGTAAGAAATATTTCTATCACTACAACGCACACGGTGACGTCATCGCGATCTCAGACAGCACTGGAAAAACCGTTGCAAAATATCAGTACGATGCGTGGGGAAATCCGACAAAAACCGAAGCAAGCGACGAAGTAAAAGACAACCGCTACCGCTACGCAGGCTACCAATACGACGAAGAAACCGGCCTGTACTACCTCATGGCCCGCTACTACGAGCCAAGAAACGGCGTGTTCCTATCGCTCGACCCAGACCCAGGAAGCGATGGAGATTCACTAGATCAAAACGGATATACCTATGGAAACAACAACCCGGTCATGAATGTCGATCCAGACGGCCATTGGGTATGGTTTGTTGCAGGATTTGCGGTATATGATGGATACAAAGCTTATAAATCAGGCAAGGGTTGGAAAGGCGTAGCGGTTGCAGCCGCATCAGGATTTGTAGGTGGTGGAAAGTTAAAATTAACAAAAAAAATCGGAAAATGGGCCACCTCAAGACATTGGTATAAAGGAACATTTAAAACTAAAAGAAAGTCATTGGACTATCATCATAATAAACATATTGTGAGAAATGGTAAATCTTACAGTAAAAAGAGATATACAAAAGTTGCTAGAGCATTTTATAGATCTAATAAGCATTTACGCGAAAAAGTAATACTAGCTACTGGAAAAAAAGGTTACAGGATTAAGAATGGAAAAAGAACTGGTTATTACACAAGAAGTGGAAAGGTAGTTACATTTGTGAATAATAAATGGAAGAAAAAGAAAAAGAGTTAATTTTAATTTCTACAATATAGAAGGGCCTGAATATGGATGAAATTTTTTAAAAGATATAATATTGATCAAAAAACATTAGATGAGTTCAAAAAATATTATGTATTATTACATGGTCCGTTTCCAAATGATATGTATGATTTTGAAGAAGAAACAAATACTTCTTTAGATGAATTTTATGAATTTTTTGCCTTAATAACTGGAAGTTTAAATTATATAATTGAAGATAAAAAAATTCCTAGATATCAAAGAGAAATGTTAAAAAAAACGTTCTATGAACATTATCCTCATTTTAGGAATTATAAAAGTGATATTTTAAAATATCAAGAATTAAGTGAATGCTTAGAATTTCATGAAAAAATTAGGATTTTGATTAATAAGCTTATAACAGGAGTATGAATCTTTAAACTAAAATAATAAACAAAAACAGCTGTCAAGTATATTTGACAGCTGTTTTAATTAATTCGGGAAAGACACAATTTATTTTTACAGCGACAGTCTGAATGTGTATACTTTCACAAAAGCATACACATACGGTGATAGTGGACAACTGCTAGCAGTCACGCAAAATGGCAAGAAATATTTCTATCACTACAACGCACAAGGTGACGTCATTGCAATCTCAGACAGCACTGGAAAAACCGTTGCCAAATATCAGTACGACGCATGGGGAAATCCAACAAAAACCGAAGCAAGCGATGAAGTAAAAGACAACCGCTACCGCTACGCAGGCTACCAATACGACGAAGAAACCGGCCTGTACTATCTCATGGCCCGCTACTACGAGCCAAGAAACGGCGTGTTCCTATCGCTCGACCCAGACCCGGGCAGCGACGGAGATTCATTGGATCAGAATGGGTATGCTTATGGAAATAATAACCCGGTGATGAATGTTGACCCGGATGGGCATTGGGTATGGCTTGTGGTAAATGCCGGATTTGCAGCCTATGATGGATATAAGGCATATAAATCAGGTAAGGGGTGGAAAGGTGCTGCTTGGGCAGCTGCTTCTAACTTTGGTCCTGGGAAGATATTTAAGGGTGCTAAGAGGGTTTATAGATTTGCGAAATCAGGTAAAAATTTCAACTGGAAACATATCAAAAAAGATCATGGTCCTAAGTCGAGGGCACGAATGCCAAATGGGCAACCAAAAAGCAAGTTTAGAAGTGCTAAAACTTTAAGAAGAACAACTAAGGCAACAGCAAGAACTAGACCGGCATACGTCCAAAAAGATGGTAGAACAGTTCACTTTAAGAAGTTTAAAAAGCCTATTGGAAGAAAAACGAATGGTCGGCATACTTATACTGTAAAGGTTGTTAAGTCTGGAAGGTATGTTGTAACGAGTTACCCTTATTAAAAAGTGAATAAAAGGAAGAGGGATGATTCTTTCTTCCTTTTTAAAAATAGAAAGGATGTCATCTATGCATGAACTAAAATTTAGAGATTTGAATGTAGAAGTAAATGAGGAAGATACAGTATTACTATCGATGACTGAATCAGAAATAATTGTATTGACTAAAAAGGAAATCGATTATGGTGCTAAATATATAAATCATATTGTTCTCTACTGTAACACTGATGGACGGTTCTTAAATAGCTTTAGCATACAAACAAACGAACAAGTCATAAATGTACAAAAAGTTGATGATTCATTCTTGTTTTTAATTGATAAAGAGTACGAGGATAGTGTTAGAGACGTTGAACCCAATATATATTTGTGGAATCCGATTGAAGGATTCCATCAATCTTTTTATGCGGGGCGATACATTAATTCAATGATAATAGATCAAAATAAGAATTTATGGGTCGGCTATGATGAAACGGGTATATTTTCATGCGTTGATCAGGAAATAAGCACGAGAGGGATTAATAAATTCGTTTTGGAAAATGGAAAATATGAATTGTATTCCCACGGTGTTAGTTCTTATGTGATTGACCAATATTATTCTACTTTTGTAAGTGAGGATGCCATCTATTTGTATTACAGATCGATGGGTGAAGATTATTTACAAAAATTGAATTTACTTGGAGAAACATTAGAAAGAGTTGAGGTTGGAATAGAGTGTAGTTCATGCATCAAAAATGGATCATCTATTTATCTTTTCAGTCGTGATGATGACTCTTACAATATTAAAAAAGTATTCAAGACGAATGACATGCAAAATTATGTAGAACAAAAAATTTCAAATGAAAACAATGGAGAAAGTCTATGTTTTACACAAGTAGCTTCCTATAAAGATAAGGTTGCAGGAATTGATCATAATAATAAGCTTTTTCTGTTAAATAATCAAAGTTTATAAAAGGGGATACTTAACAAGTAGACTCATCAAATTTGGTTAGCAGTGAAAGTGAGAAATTTAGATGAAACATAAAAATATGAGGAATCCATTTGAATATCACAATACGAGAATTTGAAAAAGCATCATGCAGATATAGGTCCATTTACATTAAACGAGTTTTCTTTCTATATGAAAGAAGATGATCGTTATATTCATATTCCTGTGTTTGAATTAAAACTTTCTGCTCAAACCTGTGACATTCAATTGCGGTTTGAAAAAAACATTAGTGCATCAAAGCTGGATGACCTTGAATCCATCAATGCGGTTGAGTTAGAGATTGAACCGACTGATGATCAGTGGGAAAGGCTCCGTTATTATGTGTATGACGAAGAAAACCAAATAAGCTTCTATTGCGGAGGATGGGATGTAATCAAGTGTGACAAGAAGTCACACTGATTTTCCCCACTTTCCCAGCGTTCTTGCTTTTGTTGCCGCATATGTCACAAGAAACGGGATAGTCACAATCAGGAAAAACAAAGGCACCCAATTTGATAATCCGGTTACATAATGGAGTGAAATGGACAAGAGAGTCAGGAAACTCAAGGTGCAGGTGACATTTCGAATGTCTTTTTCACTTCTTTTATATTTCTCTCTCATGGTGGATTGATCACTGTATATCGGCGAAGTCCCAGGCTCAGCCGAAAAGATATGCATACCTCGTGAAGAGCAAACACGTTCCCACCCGGCCGCTTCAAACATCGCGGTGTATTCCGCCAAGCTTTCTTCCTCAACATCATGATAATCAATACTGTAGATCAATTTCCGCGGCTCAGCTTTTCTAAGCTTATACCCCATAAACGCAAAAGAATCGAGTACCCAGCCTTTGCTGGCCATATCACTTAGTCTCTTCATATCCTTTTCTTCTGAAAAGGCCAATCCTTCAGACATCATAAATTTTTTCTGTTTCATGACGAATCCCCTTTCAATTGTTGAAAAGCGCGTTCGCCGTGTTCAGCCATTACTTTTCTGCGCTGCATTTCTTTTTTGAGTAATTTTTGGCCGTGCAGGGTTGTCTGGTACACTTTGCGGCGCGGGTTGTCATTGTTGACAAGCTCAATGATCTCTTCCTGTAATAATTTCTTTAACAATGTATATAGGGTAGCTGGGCCGATCGTAAAGGAGTCATCGGTCATGTCCTCAATCTCCTGCATGATCGAATATCCGTGTTTTGGCTCCAGCAAGGTTAAGACAATATAATAGGCTGGATCGGTAAGCTGATCCATTTCCTGCGGACGTTGCTTTGGCAAGCGGTCACCTCATTTCTTATATCAACTAATGATATATCAATTATTGATATAATAAAATCTTCCTTTTCCTTTGTCAATGCAATTTTTTTCTGCATTCAGTCATCATAAAGAAACAATCACCGAGTATGCATTAATGAATGTGTTTTCATAGAGGGGGATTCTTAATGAAAAAATGGATAACAGCGGGTTTTGTGATGATGTTGATGTTGGGTTTCAGCGGGGCGGAGAGTGTGAAGGCGTCAGAGCCGAAGGTATATCAGTTTGACTTTGGAAGCGGTTCGGTTGAGCCCAATTACATTGGGGTAAGGGCGTCTGACCGTTATAACCCGTCAAAGGGCTACGGTTTTCAAACGCCGGAACATATGAAGGATGTGGCGGCATTCGGGACGGGCGTGAAAAGTGATGCGGTTCAATTTTTGGCGTATGGGACGAAAAGCGACAATACGTTTAACGTGGATCTTCCGAACGGACTTTATGAGGTGAAAGTGACGCTTGGCAATACGGCAAGGGCCAGTGTGGCGGCGGAGGGTGTGTTTCAGGTCATCAATATGACGGGAGACGGTGCGGAGGATACGTTTCAAATTCCTGTCACCGACGGGCAGCTGAATCTGCTGGTGACTGAAGGCAAGGCGGGTACCGCTTTTACGCTCAGCGCCCTGAAGATCAAGAAATTGTCTGATCAGCCGGTGACAAACCGAACGATCTATATCGGCGGCGATTCGACGGTGTGCAATTATTATCCGCTCAACAGCAGCAAGCAGGCGGGCTGGGGGCAGATGCTGCCTCACTATGTCGACAAGCGTACCTTTCAAGTGAGAAACATGGCATCAGGCGGGCAGATTGCGAGAGGGTTTCGAAATGACGGACAGTTGGAAGCGATCTTGAAGTACATCAAACCGGGTGATTACTTTATGTTGCAGCTCGGCATTAACGATACAAATCCGAAGCATAATGAATCTGAAGCGGAATTTAAGGAGATTATGCGTGATATGATCCGGCAGGTGAAAGCAAAGGGAGCGGAAGTCATCCTTTCAACACCTCAGGGCCGGGCGACCGATTTCACTTCTGAAGGCATCCATTCGTCTGTAAACCGATGGTACAGGGCTTCTATTTTGGCTTTGGCCGAAGAGGAAAAAACACATCTCATTGACTTGAATGTCCTCAGTTCGGCATACTTTACATCGATCGGTCCGGAAAAAACGCTCGCACTTTATATGGATGGAGATACACTGC
This sequence comes from Bacillus sp. 0909A, assembly GCF_036765115.1. Lineage (NCBI taxonomy): Bacteria > Bacillati > Bacillota > Bacilli > Caryophanales > Bacillaceae > Bacillus > Bacillus sp. 0909A. The sequence goes on along the minus strand of NZ_JBAIZU010000003.1, from coordinate 720,219 downwards.
ATCCGAACCGCGCGGGGGCCGATGCACTGGCGCGATTGGCCGTTCATGAACTAAAAAGACAGGGGATTGATGGCTTCTAAAACGTCATTTTTCGGCAAAACACATACGCTGCCGGAAATTAGAGTATAATGAGAACATCTGCAAGAGACAGGAGTTTATACATGAGTCATTTTAAAAACTATCAAATCAGTCATGACATTTTACGAGCATTGGAAGGACTGGGGTATACAGAACCGACCGAGGTGCAGCGAAACGTGATTCCGGCAGCCCTTGAACGAAAAGATCTTGTCGTCAAATCACAGACGGGAAGCGGGAAAACAGCTGCGTTTGGCATTCCTCTCTGCGAGCTGGCGGATTGGGACGAAAACAAACCGCAGGCACTGGTGCTGACACCGACCCGTGAGCTTGCCGTGCAAGTAAAAGAGGATATCACGAACATCGGAAGATTTAAACGAATCAAAGCCACAGCTGTGTTTGGAAAATCATCTTTTGATAAACAAAAAGCCGAGCTGAAGCAAAAAAGCCATATCGTTGTCGGCACACCGGGACGCGTCCTAGATCATATTGAAAAAGGCACGCTGCCGCTGGATCGCCTTTCCTATCTGGTCATTGATGAAGCGGATGAGATGCTGAATATGGGCTTCATCGATCAGGTGGAGGCGATTATCAAGCATCTCCCGGTTAAGCGCACAACGATGCTGTTTTCTGCGACACTGCCAGAGGATATTGAGAAATTAAGCCGTCAATATATGCAAAACCCAGAGCATATCGAAATCAAAGCGGCTGGCCTCACCACAAGGAATATTGAACATGCGGTGATTCAAGTCAGAGAAGAGAATAAGTTTTCTTTGCTGAAGGATGTACTCATCACTGAGAACCCGGACAGCTGCATCATTTTCTGCCGGACGAAAGAGCATGTCAATCAGCTGACTGATGAATTGGATGACTTAGGGTATCCATGTGATAAAATTCACGGCGGGATGATTCAGGAAGACCGCTTTGACGTCATGAATGAATTTAAAAGAGGCGAGTACCGGTATCTAGTCGCGACAGACGTCGCCGCACGGGGGATCGATATAGAGAATATCGCCCTTGTCATCAACTATGATCTGCCTCTTGAGAAAGAAAGCTACGTACACCGTACAGGACGGACAGGACGAGCCGGAAAACAGGGAAAAGCGATTTCATTTGTGGCGCCGTTTGAAAAGCGGTTCCTAGCTGAAATAGAAGACTATATCGGATTCGGGATTCAGACATTAGAAGCTCCGTCCCAAGAGGAAATCGCAAAAAAGAAACCGGATTTTCTCGCTAAACTGAAGGACCGTCCGGCGATCAAAAAAGACAAGAGCGAAGAGCTGAATAAAGACATTATGAAGCTGTATTTTAACGGCGGAAAGAAAAAGAAAATCAGAGCCGTTGATTTTGTCGGAACGATCGCTAAAATAGACGGGGTTTCTGCTGATGACATTGGCATCATTACAATCATGGATAACGCCTCGTACGTAGAAATTTTAAACGGAAAAGGCCCTCGTGTTCTCAAAGCCATGAAGGATACAACCGTCAAAGGGAAAAAGCTTAAGGTGAATAAAGCGAATAAATGATGAATGACCTGCTCCCAGTTAAAGGGGCAGGTCATTTTTGTGATGGCTGACATCGGCACTGTTCTCTTCCGGCACAAACGCGAGGATGACAATTCCGATCACAAACAAAATGATTAGGCTGAACACCGCAGTCGAGGATTTCCCGGTTAGCTGGGCGGTAACGGCGATGAGCAGCGGCCCCATAATTGAGGCGAATTTCCCGAAAATGTTGTAGAAGCCGAAGAATTCATTTGCATGGTGTTTTGGGACGAGCTTGGCGAAATAGGAGCGGCTTAATGCTTGAATGCCGCCCTGCGAGGTGGCGACAAGCATGGCTAGAATCCAGAAATCAAACGTCGTTTCCAGAAAATACGCATATACGCAGACAATCATATATATGACGATGCCAACGTACAGCATTGTTTTCCCTGTGAAGCGTTCCGCCAGTCTTCCGTATAAAATGGCAAACGGCGCGGCGACGACCTGAGTGACAAACAGGATGATCAGGAGACTTGTGGAGCTGATGCCCAAGTCTGACCCGTAGGACGTCGACATCGTAATAATGGTGCCGACTCCGTCGATATAAAAGAAATAAGCGAGCAGAAAAAGGAACAGCGCCCGGTACCGCCGGATCCGTTTCATCGTTTGCCCGAGGCGTTTAAAGCTGTTGGCTATGATGCGGGGTTCTTTTTTAATGTAATAGCGCTGATGAACGTGTTTCAGCATCGGAATGGTAAACAGCCCCCACCAAGCGGCCGTTATAAAAAAGGACAGCTGGCTTGCGGCAGACACAGACATCGGAATTGTTTCTGCTTGTGCAAGCAGGATGACGGCGATGCTGAGGATAAATGGGATCGTGCTGCCGATATAGCCTAAGCCAAAGCCGCGGGCGGAGACGAGATTCATTCGCTCCTCAGGCGTGACGTCAACGAGGAAGGCGTCGTAGAATACATTGGCGCCGGAAAAACCGACAGCCGATATGGTGTAGAACAGCAGCAAAAGAAGCCAATGTTCACTTGGAATAAAGGCAAGCGCCGCGGTGCTGGCGACACCCGCTGACACAAAGAAGCCGAAGAACTTTTTTTTGCAGCCTTCATAGTCGGCGATGGTTCCTAAAATCGGGCCGAGCATGGCGAGAATAAAGGTAGAAATCGCAATCGTATAGCCTAAATAAGCAGTAGATTGAGCAGCACTGACACCGCCTTCCGCAGCGGCTGATTTATAAAACAACGGAAAGACTGCGGTTGTGACGACAATTGAATAAGCAGAGTTTGCCCAGTCATATACAACCCAGCTGTTTTCTTGTTTCGTAAAACGTTTCATCTGCAGAGCCCCTCCCCAGTCACGATACTTCTATTGTACGAGAAACCACGTAGAATAGGATGAAACCACCGTCAATTTTTACAAAATGTTTAGTCTATGACCGCTACCAGCTGCCATTAATCATGACAGAAAACGGGTTAGGCGCTTTCGATAAATTCGATGCTGCAAGAAAAGCTTTTATTGGTATAAAGAGCTGATGGCTTCGAATGGCAGGTCATCGAACAGATAGAAAAAATAAACAATTCATGAAAATAAATATAATTATGTAAATGATCCAAGCCCCTTGCCGATATGTATAGTATAAAATTGGAAAGGGGTTTGTATATGAAGAACAAAAAAATTGTTTCACTGCTTTTTTTGTGTACTGTGTTGCTTGTTGTTTTTAGTTTAGGTATGAATTCAAATGCTGCCTCAGCGCAAAGTGTGTTAAAAGAAAAAACAATTATGGAGCAGCAGGAAAAACTGAAAAAACAAAAGGAAACTGAGGGTGTTTCATTAAATCAAGCGAAGCAAGTAAGCCTTAAAACGGACAATAACACAGAAAAGATGAAAGTGAAGAAGCCTTCGGATGAGAATGTTTTTAAAACAAGTTCCATGTACAACTCCGATGACCAGGTTTTCAATACAACCTCTGTTCTTGATGAAAATAATCCAGATGATATGTACTTTTTCAGTACTTCGTCAGATCGAACCCTTATCACAAGAATTCTTTCAAACAACAGCGATTACCATCTGAAATTGTATGTTGTCAATTGGGATACAGGAGAAGCTCAGCCGTCTAATATATCAATGGCAGCAGGGAACTTAGTGCTTTTAAAAGAGCTTCCCGCTGGCGATTATATGATCCGGGTTTACTCTGAAGGAACGACGGGAGATTCATATAACATTCAGTTAAATGCGAAAAACCCTTCTAATTATTCAAGTGTAAAATCGGTAACGTCTAATTTACAAGCCTTTGTTGCTGAGTATGGAGACGGTTCCGTTTATGCGAATGGTACACTGCTGTACAATTCTAATACGAAAACATCTTCATTAAACTGGGAAAGAGTATATTATTTTTCCTATGGTGGCGGGTATAATCAGCGCACCCATTCCATTTCTGATGTGAAGGTTAAACATATTTCTGACCCTGTCACTTATCGTTCGAGTTATGCAAGTTCTAGCTCAGCCATCATGGTTTACTTAGACACAGGCACGCTTTTTATGCATCATGTATCAGCTTATCAGTCCGGGGTAGGTTATGATGATTCTTTCCTTGATACGTTAGGTAAAAAAACACCGAGAAGGCTTGATGCGGATGATCAGAACTATGGGGATCATATATTAATCGTTGATCTAAAAACCGGCAAAGCGGTAGACTTTTTCAGTGTTTTAAATTACTACTATGCTTCAGGTGTTGAAAGCTTGCCTGTCATAAAATATATCAATTAAATGACCAAAAAAGGATTTCCGGCAGCGGAAATCCTTTTCTCACGTTAAAACGAAATAATCCCCATCAGCAGTGCCGCAATCGTCATCACAATGGTTGTTCCCACGGCCCATTTGATCGTGAATTTTTGATGGTCGCCAAAGCTGACGCCCGCCATTCCGACCAATAAATAAGTGGAAGGCACGAGAGGACTGAGCAAATGCACAGGCTGGCCCAGCAAAGAGGCTCTGCCGATTTCTGCGGCATCGATTCCGTAAGCAGCGGCGGCTTCTGTGATGATCGGCAGGACACCGAAGTAAAAGGCGTCATTCGACATAAAAAAGGTAAATGGCATGCTGACGATGGCTGTAATCAAGGGCAGGTGCGGACCCATGGCGTCAGGGATGAGTGATACGAGAGAATGCGCCATGGCGTCTACCATTTTTGTGCCCGACAAAATGCCTGTGAAAATACCGGCGGCAAACACCATGGAGACAACGTTTAAGGCATTTCCTGCATGTGCTGAGATTCGCTTTTGCTGCTCTTTTACGTTTGGATAGTTCACCATCAAGGCGATAGCAAATGCGATCATAAAAAGAACAGGGAGCGGGAGCAGGCTGGTGATCAAAGCGGCCATCAGCACGACAGTCAGCAGCAGGTTAAACCACTGGAGAGCGGGGCGTTTGAGCGGCGCTGTATCCGGATTGGACGCGTGCTGGTGTTCAATTGAAATGACGCCGAGCCGTTTCCGTTCTTTTTTTCCTAGAATATAGGCTACGGCAAGCACCCAAAGAATGCCGGCAATCATAGCAGGAATCAGCGGAGTGAAGACTTCTGACGTGTCCAATTTTAAAGAAGCCAAAACCCTTGCAGTCGGCCCTCCCCACGGAATAATATTCATGACTCCCGACCCGAGCATTGCAATTCCCGCCAATACCAGCCGGTTCATGCCGAGCCGTTTGTATAGCGGAAGCATCGCCGCAATGGTAATCATGTACGTTGTTGTCCCATCTCCGTCCAGCGAAATGGTCATCGTCAGTACCGCTGTGCCGACAGCAATTTTTAATGGATCTCCTTTGACAAGGGATAAGATTTTGGCAATGAGCGGATCGAACAAACCTGAATCAATCATGATGCCGAAATACAGGATCGCAAATAATAGCATGATGCCTGTCGGAGCGAGGCCTGTTACACCCTGAAGCATCATATCGCCCAGGTCTTTGCCGAATCCGCTGATCAGGGCAAACACAACAGGAATGACAATCAAGGCAATAAGAGCGGAAAGCCGGTTAGACATAATAAGATACATGAAGACAATGATCATCACAAAACCAAGTATGGCAAGCACGATATGACCTCCCCCATTCAACAGAACAATTTTGTAAGCGCTTCCGCATTTCGAGAAGGCTTATTTCAAATATTTATGACCTCATGTTGACAAGTAGACCTAAAAACCTATAGAGCAGATGAGCAGTTTATATACAGATCGCCAAGGGTAAATGTGCTGTAGAATGTTTATTTTTTGAGATCTGGAATAGGAAAAGGGGGAGCAGACATGAGTGATGATCAAAACAAACGAGTCAATGAACACTCAAAAGACGAGCAGCTCGAACAGTACAGGGTTGATAACAGCGGAAAGAAAATGACGACAAACCAAGGCGTACGGGTGTCTGAAGACGAACATTCGTTAAAAGCCGGAGTTCGCGGCCCGACGTTGATGGAGGATTTTCACTTTCGGGAGAAGATGACCCATTTTGACCATGAGAGAATCCCTGAACGGATCGTGCATGCGCGCGGGTATGGCGTGCATGGCTTTTTTCAGGTTTACGAACCGATGACAGAATTCACCCGGGCGAAATTTCTTCAGGACCCTTCGGTGAAGACACCGGTATTTGTCCGGTTTTCAACGGTTGCGGGCTCCAAAGGCTCCGCTGACACGGTGCGTGACGCTAGAGGCTTTGCAACAAAATTTTATACTGAAGAAGGAAACTATGATCTTGTAGGCAATAATATCCCGGTGTTCTTTATTCAGGATGCGATCAAATTCCCGGATTTGGTGCATGCGTTTAAGCCTGAGCCACACAATGAAATGCCGCAGGCCGCTACTGCTCATGATACGTTTTGGGACTTTGTCGCCAATAACCCTGAGTCGGCCCACATGGTGATGTGGACGATGTCTGACAGAGGCATCCCCCGCAGCTACAGAATGATGGAGGGCTTCGGCGTTCACACGTTCCGGTTTGTCAATGAACAAGGAAAGGCGCGTTTCGTAAAATTTCATTGGAAGCCGGTGCTCGGCGTGCATTCTCTCGTATGGGATGAAGCGCAGAAAATTGCCGGAAAAGACCCCGACTTCCACCGCCGCGATCTGTGGGAAACGATTGAAAACGGCGGTACGGTTGAATATGAGCTAGGCGTGCAGATGATAGAGGAAGAAGATGAATTCAAATTTGATTTTGATATTCTTGATCCGACAAAGCTTTGGCCGGAAGAGCTTGTGCCGGTGAAGATCATTGGGAAAATGACGCTGAACCGCAATCAGGATAATGTATTTGCGGAAACGGAGCAAGTCGCATTCCACCCAGGAAATGTTGTGCCGGGCATCGACTTCACAAATGATCCGCTCCTGCAGGGACGGCTTTTCTCTTATACAGATACACAGCTCATCCGTCTTGGCGGCCCGAACTTCCACGAGATTCCGATTAACCGCCCGGTATGTCCGTTCCATAACAACCAATACGACGGTTATCATCGGATGACCATCAATAAGGGGCCGGTTGCTTATCATAAAAACTCTCTGCAGAACAATGACCCGTCTCCTGCGTCAGCCGAAGAAGGCGGTTACGTCCACTATCAGGAGAAAGTAGAGGGCAGAAAAATCCGCCAGCGGAGCGACAGTTTTAACGATTATTATTCACAGGCAAAACTGTTCTGGAACAGCATGTCCCCGGTTGAGAAAAAGCACATCATTTCCGCCTTTTGCTTCGAGGTCGGGAAGGTCAAAAGCAAAGATGTGCAGCGGCAGGTCGTAGATGTCTTCAGCAACGTAGATACTGTCCTGGCAGAAGAAATCGCAAAAGGAGTAGGTGTGGCACCGCCGGCGAAACGCAAAGCATCAAAAGAAATCCTTACCTCACCTGCATTAAGCCAAGCCCGTACAGTGAAAACAGCGTCAACGAGAAAAGTCGCGGTTCTCGCCGGCAATGGTTTTGATGAAAAAGAACTGCAAACAGTGCTGGACGCCTTAAAACAAGAAGGGATCATAGCGGATGTCATCAGTCAAACGCTGGGGTACATCACAAGCGGCGCCGGACAGCAGCTTGAGGTCGGCGGCACATTCCTGACGACAGACTCCGTTCTATATGACGCGGTTTATGCTGCAGGAGGACCTGAACGAAAAGAAGATAAACAAGCGATGGCGTTTATCAGAGAAGCCTACAATCACTATAAGGCGATCGGTGCGGCAAATGAAGGAGTTGGCCTCCTCAAATCAGCTGTCGGCGCAACAGAGGGGCCGGGAATTGTGACAGCAGAAGACGAAGAGGACTACACCGGCTTCAGCAAAGCGTTTATCGAAGCAGTTGCCGCCCACCGCCATTGGGATAGACGAATTTGATTCGCTCCTGTATCGTAGAGGAAGATACTTAAGGATAAGGAGCATGACAGATGAACGAAAAACAGCTCGCAGAGGCTTACGAGCGCGACGAAAATATGATGATATTAGTGTTCGCCCAATGGTGTGTCAACCATGATCTTGATCCATTGGAGCTATATGCCAAAGCGTATCCGCAGCAAAAGCTGAATGAAAGCTTGAAAAAAACAGTGGAAGAACTGATCGTGCCGAAGAACGAGTCAGAACACATACCTGACCAGACCGTCATTGCGGTGTTAGAGATGTTTGGGAATATTGATTTGGCACAAGCGGTTCACGAAGTGATTGCTGAGCGTAAACAGTAAAAAAGAGACAGTATGTTGTCTCTTTTTTATTTGGGAAAAATCGAGCAGATCGACCTAGAAACTTCTTTTCACTTCATCGGTCTATAACAGTGTGCGTTGCAGAAAAAAGGGAATGATAAACAAAGAAAATCAAAGGAGGAGATTGTATGAAATGGAATAAAATGATGAAATTTGCCGTAGCTGCTGCTGTCCTGCTTTTTAGTGTATTTGCATATGCGGCCCCATCTTTAAAAGCAGTTCAAGCGAAAACGCCGACTGTCAGCAGCCATACGTACAAGAAGATCAAGGAATTAAAGTATCCTCAGGTGCATCACATCGGGAATGCCGCGTTTGAAAAAAACATCAATCAAGAGCTGAAAGCCTACATTGAACAATCGTATCAAGAATACCTGAAAAACAAAAAAGCCGGTGAACAGCAGGGCTTCAAAGCGGAATATCAAACATCCTTCAGCGTCAAATATAATGCGGCGGGCAAGCTCAGCATTCAAACGCTTAATTATATCTATTCAGGCGGCGCCCACGGCTTAACATCTGTTCAGTCCTTCAACTACGACTTGAACACACACAAGCGGGTGACACTGAATCAGATTCTGAATACCAAAACAAAAGTCAGCAAAACGAAAGATTACCTATACAGCTATATCAAAAAACATGACACGCTGTTTTTCCCTGATGTAAAGAAAGAGGATATTACCCTTAACCAAGACACAACGTTTTACTTTACGAAAAACGGGATCGCCATCGTCTTCGGCCAGTATGACTTGGGACCTTATGCAGCTGGAATTCGTGATGTGCAGGTGCCTTCCTCTATTTATCAATAATCAAAAGAGCCATATCCTTAAAAGGGATATGGCTCCATTTTTCTACCACACAAACAGACCGACAATCGCAGCACTTAGTAAAGATACCGCAATTCCGCTGACGAGCAGCTTCCACACGTTTCTCCCGATGACCGTTGACTTTTCGCCGTCAAGGATCGAGTTGTATGTTCCGTAAATCATGCCGACAGTACTGAAGTTGGCAAATGACGTCAGGAATGTCGTCGCTACCGCAACTGTGTGAGGCGGTAGTGTTTTAAGGTTGTTTTTCAAGTCAAGCATCGCAACAAACTCGTTCGTCGCCAATTTCATTCCCATCAGCTGCGCAACATACATCGCATCATGTCCCCCTAGCCCAAGCAGGAATGCGAACGGACTGAAGAGATAAGCGAAAATCGTCTGGATGGTCAGGCCGTGTACGAAAACACCAAGAATGCCATTAACCGCTGACGTTAACGCCACATATCCGATGACCATTGCCAAAATAACGATGACCATGTTCATGCCGACAAGCATACTGTTAGAAATCGTAGAGAAAAAGTCTTTTTTCTCTTCTTTAGGCGGTGTATAGATGATGTCTTCATCCTCTGGCACATGCACAGGATTCAGCAGGTTTGCGATAATCAGCGCGTTTAAGCAGTTTAATGGAATGGCTGTAAACACGTATGTCGCCGGCACCATTGACAGGTAAGATCCAATAATGGAGCCGCTGATGCTGCTCATGCTCATTAAGCCGAATGTGAGCAGGCGGTTGTTGTTTAATACTGTGAGCTGCTGGCGGATGACTGCCAGTGCTTCTGTATTTCCTAAGAACATCATTTGAATAGAGAAAAAGCTCTCTAATTTCGGCAAGCGGGAAGCCTTTGAGATCACCCAGCCGATTTTATCAATCAGCCATGGCAAAATGCCGAAATATGTTAAAATGTCAAAAAATGTGACGATGAAAATAATTGGAAGAAGTGCGCTGAAGAAAAAGTCTACCGTTTCATTTGCCATCACAGAAGGGAAGGCAAAGGCGATCCCGTCACTGGCACAAGCAATCAGCCAAGTGAAGAAATTTCCAATTTGTCCGATGGCCCAGCTGCCGATTTTTGTCCCCAGCATAAACCACGTAATCAAAAGCTCCAGAACAATTAACGTAATGATCGGACGCCACTGGATTTTCTTTTTCTGCGGGGAGCATAGGAACACAACTGCCATAATCACAATGAGACCGACAAGGTTTAATAAAAAGTACATGATAGCAACTCCTATGAGGTTTATTATGGAAATGAAAAAAGCCCTTATTCTTCACAAATTCTGGAAGTGCAGAAAGTGTGAAAAATAAGAGCAAACAGAAAAGAACTTGTCCTTTTCAACTCGTTCAAATTTATTCAAACTTTCTTGTAGTCTAGTTTTTTACGGTTACTAGGTAGAAACAATCAGACCATATTACTGATCATATACAAGAATGTCTTTTTTCTAAGATGATAGCAGTATTTTATCCTTTCACTTTTTGAAAATCAACCTTTTTAACTATTTTCAAAATAATAAATTTATATTTCGAAGTCGAGAAAATAAAGGAAAATCATATTGGATTGCTATGCTGAAATTGTGATCAGGAGGAAAAAACGAAGCATATCATCATCACAGGCATGCCAATACATGCTGACCATCGGCTGTACTGTATTTCAAGACAGAATAATCAAAAGCTGATCGACTTGGACAGCAGTGATTTTAGAGATAGCCACGGGATTGAGGCGCTCTTTGATGAGTTGTTTCAGCCCATTAGCCTTAATAAGGAGCCGGAAGCATTTATGTAATCAATAATGCGGGTGTACTGGCGCCATTGGGCCGATTGAACAAAATAAAACGGAGGACATTATAGAAAACCTGCAGGTCAACTTAATTGCACCTATGGTGATCACTTCCCATTTTGTGAAGCACACGAAGCACATCAAAACGGATAAGCGAATCATGAATATCTCGTCAGCTTCAGCCAAATATCAACTGCCTTCACAAAGCTGCTATAGCACGTCAAAAGCGGGTCTGGATTCATTTTCTAAAAGCATCAGTCTGGAGCAGGCGGATCAGCTGAATCCGGTTAAAATCGCAGCGGTTTATCCCGGGGTGATTGATACCCAGTTGCAAACTGAAATCCGGTCAGTTGGTAAAGAGGATTTTCCTTATGTTGATCAATTCATTCAGTTAGAAAAAGAAGGAAGATTGCAGTCTGCTGAAGAAACAGCCCGCTTATTAATTGATCTTCTAAACAGTGAGGAGTTCGGGCAGCCGTCTGTCGTTGAGAATCTCGTTCCTATTCCTGGATGATTGATATATCATAATAATGGGGGGAAACCCTCTATGCAGCAAAAAGGAGTTCTTTTTTATGATTATTCAATTCATTCGTTATAGATAATGACAGGTATAGACGACATTCCAGACCTGGCCAAAAAGTTAGATAGGCCCAGGTTTATTTGTCTATGCCTTTTTCATTTATTTAAAAACGAATGAATGAGGTGTTTTTTGTGTCAAACATAAAGAAGCATGCTGCTTATATGAATCAATTTGTCTCTCTATTTCGATGCCCGATTTGCGATTCTTCAATGAAGGTCACATCTTGGAAAAGTTTGGTTTGTTTCAAGAGCGGGCATACGTTTGATATATCCCGGCATGGGTACGTAAATTTCCTGACAAAGCCGGTCAAAAGCAGCTATCGGGCGGGGCTTTTCGAAGCAAGAAGCCGGCTGATGGCAGAATATCACTTTTTTGCACCGCTACATCAGGCATTAGCTGACTTGATCAGTGACCGGAAGTCTGAAAAAGAGACGTTAACCATTTTAGATTGCGGATGCGGTGAGGGGACCCACTTGAAAGCGGTTTGCGAGCTGCTTCAAGAGAAGAAAACGGTTCACGGCATTGGGATTGATATTGCCAAGGATGGCATATTACAAGCTTCAAAAAATATTGGCGGGAAGCTGTGGGCCGTAGCTGATGTAGCTAATGCGCCCTTTCAAGACCGGCAATTTGATGTCATTCTATCGATTTTCTCACCTTCAAATTATGCAGAGTTTCACAGACTGCTGAAAAAAGATGGTTTGGTTATAAAGGTTGTCCCTCAAAAGGATTACTTAACAGAACTAAGGCAGGTTTTATATGCAGATTCAGAAAGACGAACCTATTCCAATACACCTGCAATTGAGCGCTTTACCACACATTTTCAGCTCGATCATCTGATGAGGCTGTGCTATACCAAAACGCTTCATCAGCAAGGCGTAGAATGGCTTCTGAACATGACACCGTTAGCCTGGTGCGCATCGGCTGAAAAAATCAACCAGTTTAGAGAAATGAAATCGGCTCAGCTGACAGTTGATGTCGATGTATTAATCGGAACGAAATGAGTGAAAGAGGAAAGCTCCCAAAAAGAGCTTTCCTTTTGTTTTCCGCAAAAACGGAATTTTCCACTGGGTTGGAATAGTTATCGCTCATTTTCCGTAAATATGGAAGAGGAAAGGCTTGAAATGGTGATCTGGTAATTGGCACAGAACTTGCATTAGAAATGACGGAAAGGGAGGAGAAATTTTGTAAACGCTTTCCTTTTCTCAGACAAGCGGAAAAGAGGGATGTTTGTGGACATTATGATTATTCTTTTGGCTTTGGGTTTGCTGATGTTTGTCGCCTATCGAGGGTTTTCTGTCATTTTGTTTGCCCCGATTTGCGCCTTATTTGCTGTGCTGCTGACAGATCCAAGCTTTGTGCTTCCTTTTTTCTCAACCATATTCATGGAGAAGATGGCAGGCTTTATTAAGCTGTACTTTCCAGTATTTCTGCTTGGCGCCATTTTCGGAAAGGTTGTCGAGATGTCCGGCTTGGCGGCTTCCATTGCGAAGACTATTGTCAGATTGGTCGGGGCGAAACGAGCAACACTCGCTATCGTATTGATGGGCGCTATTTTAACGTACAGCGGAGTCAGCCTGTTTGTTGTCGTCTTTGCTGTATACCCCTTTGCGAAAAATCTGTTTAAAGAAGCTGACATCCCGAAGCGCCTCATACCGGGAACGATTGCTCTCGGGGCTTTTACTTTTACGATGGACGCACTGCCGGGTACACCGCAAATCCAAAATGTAATTCCTACGACGTTTTTCAAAACAGACATTTATGCCGCCCCTTGGCTTGGTATAATCGGCGCGGTATTTGTGCTGGCGGCGGGTATGTTCTACTTGGAATCGAGGCGCAAAAAAGCAGAAAAAACAGGGGAAGGCTTCGCCGGTTTTCGATCGGAGATTTCTGCCGCGCGTGAGCCAACTGATCTTGCCCCGGAACAAAGCCCGCCGGCCTTAGAGCCTGACACAAGCAAGGTCCGGCACGCACTCGCTTTTGTTCCTCTTATTCTCGTTGGTGTGATGAACAAATGTTTCACTACGATCCTCCCCAAGTGGTATCCGAATGAATTCGATTTTTCCGCCATAGGATTGGGAGAGTTCGGGAAACTTGATATCTCCTCCGCGGTTGCCATTTGGTCAGTGGAGCTGGCCCTCCTGATCGGAATCATCGCAACCATTTTGTTTGATTGGAGAAAAGTGTTTGGACAGCTAAAGGAAGGGTTGAATGAAGGGATCGGCGGTGCCCTGCTGGCATCGATGAATACAGGCGCCGAGTATGGTTTCGGCGGCATTATTGCTGCGCTGCCGGGGTTTCATAAGCTGAGCAGCGGCATTTCACATACGTTTACAGATCCGCTTGTAAACGGAGCGGTAACGACAACAACGCTGGCAGGGATCACCGGATCGGCCTCAGGGGGAATGGGAATCGCGTTAAGCGCGATGTCTGATCAATATGTGAAAGCGATTCAGACCTACAACATACCGCCTGAAGTGATGCACCGGGTTATTTCGATGGCGTCAGGAGGCATGGATACGCTTCCGCATAATGGGGCGGTGATCACCCTGCTGGCTGTGACGGGTTTGACTCATCGCCAATCGTATCGGGATATTTTTGCGATTACTCTCATCAAAACCGCCGCCGTATTTGTGATTATCGCGATTTACAGTTTGACTGGTCTTGTATAGGACAAAACGAAAGGGGAATCAGATATGGGAAAAGTGCTGTCATCGAGTAAGGAAGCCGCGGAACTCATTCGGGAGGGGGATACACTGATCGCGGGCGGATTCGGCCTGTGCGGAATTCCCGAGCAGCTCATTCTGGCGATAAGGGATAAAGGGGTAAAAGATTTAACCGTCGTCAGCAATAATTGCGGAGTTGATGATTGGGGGCTCGGTCTGCTGCTGGCAAACAAACAAATCAAAAAAATGATCGCTTCCTACGTCGGAGAAAACAAAATTTTTGAAAAGCAATTTTTAAGCGGAGAATTGGAAGTGGAATTGGTCCCCCAAGGAACGCTCGCTGAAAGAATCCGAGCCGGAGGAGCGGGTATACCGGGATTTTACACAGCCACAGGCGTCGGAACATCTATCGCTGACGGGAAAGAGCATAAAACCTTTGACGGACGCACCTATGTGTTAGAAAAAGGGATTACTGGGGATGTCGCCATTGTAAAAGCGTGGAAAGCGGACACCATGGGAAATTTAGTTTTTCGGAAAACGGCAAGAAATTTCAATCCGGTTGCCGCCATGGCGGGAAGGATCACAATTGCCGAGGCAGAAGAAATTGTTGAGGCGGGAGAGCTCGATCCCGACCACATCCACACGCCTGGTATTTACGTACAGCATGTTGTGCTCGGCACACATGAAAAGCGGATTGAAAAACGAACTGTTCAGCAAGCGGAGGGAAAGGGGGCGGCACAATGAAGGAAGCCAGAAAACGAATGGTCAAACGTGCTGTAAAGGAAATAAAAGACGGTATGAACGTCAATCTTGGGATAGGGATGCCGACACTTGTCGCAAATGAAATACCGGAGGGCGTGCATGTGATGCTTCAATCAGAAAACGGCTTGCTTGGGATCGGCCCCTATCCGCTGGAAGGAACAGAAGACCCGGATTTGATCAATGCGGGGAAAGAAACGATCACCGCCGTAACAGGCGCATCCTATTTCGACAGCGCAGAATCCTTTGCGATGATACGAGGCGGTCATATCGACCTGGCCATCCTCGGGGGCATGGAGGTTTCTGAGCAAGGGGATTTGGCGAACTGGATGATCCCGGGGAAAATGGTGAAGGGAATGGGCGGCGCTATGGATTTGGTCAACGGGGCTAAGCGAATCGTTGTCATCATGGAGCACGTCAATAAACATGAGGAATCGAAGGTGAAAAAACAATGCTCCCTCCCGCTGACAGGACAGAAAGTCGTTCATCGGCTGATCACTGATTTAGCTGTTTTTGATTTTGATAACGGCCATATGACACTGACTGAGCTCCAGGACGGCGTCACGCTGGAAGAGGTATATGAGAAAACTGAAGCTGACTTCGCCGTAAGCCAGTCAGTCATCCGGCAAAAATCTTAAGCAGGAAGGTGTATGACATGAAAACACAAGTCGCTCTTGTGACAGGCGCAGCCGGCGGAATCGGATTTGAAATCGCAAAGGAATTCGCCCGGGAAGGCGCCGAAGTCATTATTTCAGATGTAAATCAAAAAGCGTGCGGGGAGGCCGCCGCCAAGCTGAACGAGGAAGGCTTTAATATCACGGGCATTCCATGTGACGTAACAAAGGAAGAGCAAATCGCTGATATCGTCCATACTATCAAGACCCGATACGGACGTTTGGATACTTTGGTGAATAACGCAGGCATGCAGCATGTCGCGCCGATTGAAGAGTTTCCGACAGAACGGTTTGAACAGCTTATTCGCGTCATGCTGACCGCGCCATTTATTGCGATGAAGCATGTCTTTCCCCTTATGAAAAAACAGCAGTTCGGCAGGATCATCAATATCGCGTCTGTGAACGGACTGGTGGGGTTTGCAGGAAAAGCCGCTTATAACAGCGCAAAGCATGGCGTCATTGGGCTGACAAAGGTGGGAGCGCTGGAAGGCGCGCCCCACGGGATTACGGTGAATGCACTCTGCCCGGGATATGTGGACACACAGCTTGTCCGCAATCAGCTGAGCGATCTTTCTAAAACAAGAAATGTTCCCTATGAATCGGTTCTGGAAGAGGTGATTTTTCCGCTTGTTCCGCAAAAACGTCTTCTATCGGTTAAAGAAATTGCTGATTATGCCGTATTTTTGGCGAGTGAAAAGGCGAAAGGCGTCACAGGCCAGGCGGTCGTGCTGGATGGAGGCTATACAGCTCAATAATAGATTCTTGTATTCATAGGAGGCTCTCGTTTATCATAAGGGTGAAAGCGATTACAAAGTGACGGGAGCGACAGGGAGATGAAACATTCTATTAAAAGATTACCCTTTGAATGGCTGGATGAAATCATCAACCTTGCGGCGGAATGTATTGTTGTGGTTGATCATGAGGGGAACATTCTCTATATCAATCCGGCATACTGTGACTTTCTGAAAAAAACAGAGAACGAAGCGATAGGAAAACCCGTTCAGGACGTGATTGAAAATTCGAGAATGCATATCGTGGCGAAGACGGGGCAGACAGAGGCCGCCGCTATTCATCCGATTAATGGCAGCGAAATGATCGCCAACCGGTATCCGCTCTATGTGAACCAGCAGCTTGTCGGAGCGGTCGGAACCGTTATGTTTCGCAATCCGCAGGAATGGATGGATTATTCAAGAAAAATTAAACCCATCCTCAATGAACTCAATTATTATAAAAATAGATACGAAAAAGAGCTTTTCAGTAAATATCACTTTGGCGACTTGATTGGAAACAGCCCTCTCTTTATGGACGCGAAACGGCTGGCTGAACGGGTATCTGACAGCCAATCGGCCGTTTTGCTTTTAGGAGAATCCGGCACGGGAAAAGAGCTGTTTGCCCACGCCATCCATCAGAACAGCCGCCGCCGGTATGCTCCCTTTCTGCGCGTCAACTGCGCTTCGATCCCGGAGCAATTGTTTGAATCAGAAATGTTCGGATACGAAGACGGAGCGTTTACGGGGGCGAAAAAAGGCGGGAAAAAAGGAAAATTTGAACTCGCGCATCAAGGAACCATTTTCCTTGATGAAGTAGGTGATATGCCGCTGCATATGCAAAGCAAAATCCTTCGCGTCCTGCAGGAGAAAGAGATAGAGCGGGTCGGCGCAGGAAGCCCGGTCCCGATAGATGTACGAGTGATTGCGGCGACACACCGAAACCTCGAAAAAATGGTCCGGGAAGGAGACTTCCGGCAAGACCTCTATTACCGATTGAATGTAATCAAAATTCAAATCCCGTCCCTAAGAGAGCGCATAGAGGATGTTGTGCCCATCGCAGGGCTTCTATTAAAAAAACTTGAACGGAAATTTGGCTTTGATGGCTTGGAGCTTTCTAAAGAAGCGATTGCAGTGCTTCAGAGCTATTCTTGGCCGGGCAACATACGTGAACTGGAAAACGTCCTAGAACGGGCTGTCAACGTCCTCGACGGCAAACGAATCGAACCGAAACACCTGAATCTCGCTCCTGAAGATCAACCCATCCAAAGAACAATCAAAGTCCGAGAATATCAATCGATACAGCCATTAAAAGAGACAATCGCTGAGGCGGAAAAAAACGCGATCATCGAGGCGCTTGCCGCAGCAGACGGCAATAAAATAATGGCAGCAAAGCTATTAGGCATAGGAAAAACAAGCTTATATGAAAAATGCAAAGCCTATCAAATTGAGCAGGCATAAAAAACACACTTGTCCCGCCAAGGAATCAAGTGTGTTTTTCTGTTCTTTATTTCCAAACATCGTTAGCGATCTCAACAACATGGCGCAGCTTCGCCCATTGCTGTTCCTCGGTCAGCTTGTTGCCTTCCTCAGTCGAAGCGAACCCGCATTGCGGACTCAGGCACAGCTGGTCTAAGCTGACATAACGTGACGCTTCTTCAATACGGCGTTTCACGTCGTCCGGATGTTCAAGCTCACCGAATTTAGATGTAACTAAACCGAGAACAAGCTGAAGATCAGTGCGTTTCACATAACGGAGCGGTTCGAATCCGCCTGAGCGTGAATCATCATACTCTAAGAAAAGCCCGTCCAGATTCAAGCCGTCAAAAATGGTTTCGGCCGCCGCATCATAACCGCCTTCAGCTGTCCAAGTGGACTGAAAGTTGCCGCGGCAGATATGCATGGTGATTGTCATATCATCCGGACGGTCAGCAATGGCGTCATTGATCGACTTCGCAAACAGTTGGCGAAGCTCGTCAGGCGTTGTTCCGAATGCTTCCACTTGTTTTAAGCCTTTTTCAGATAAGAAAACAGCCCATGCTGTATCATCAAGCTGGAGGTAGCGGCAGCCTCTGTCATAAAACGCTTGAATTGCTTTCTTATATGCTTTTGATACATCATGCTGGAAAAGAGCATAATCGTTCCTGTAGGCATCCTTTTCCAGTCTCCCTCGGAAAAATAGCATATTCGGACTCGGAATTGTCATTTTTGGCGTGGCATCACCAGCGATGCCATGTAAAAATGAGTAATCTTCGAGCATGGGGTGATCTGAGAAATCAATATCGCCCGTCACTTTGATGCCGCGTGCTTTTGTCTGCACATTATGGAACTGGATACCCTGTTCAGGTATAAACGGCTCAACGCCATCCAGATTTTCCAGGAAATCAAAATGCCACCACGCTCTGCGGAATTCTCCGTCTGTCACGACGTTCAGGCCGGTTTCCTTTTGTTTTTCCACAATGCGGATGATTTCATCGTTTTCAATCTGGCGAAGCTGTTCGGCAGTCATTTCGCCGGCCGCCTTTTGCAGCCGCGCTTTTTTGACGGGCTCAGATCTCAGCAGGCTTCCGACTTGATCCGCGCGAAACGGCGGTTTTTTTCTCTGAAGCGATTGTTTTTGTTCTGCGGGTGTTGTTTGCTGTGACATGTTGTCCATTCCTTCTTTCCATTCGAATATAAAAAAGCTCTTCCTCTGGATAAGGAAGAGCTTGCGTGAACAATCTCAACCTTATCTACAAGAGCACAAATCTGCTCTAAAGGATTTAGCACCATTCTGTGTAAAACAGCGGTTGCCGGGTATCGCAGGGCCAGTCCCTCCACCTCTCTTGATAAGGAAAACCTTTTTATTAAATTTTCTGATAGTATCTATTATTCACACATTTTTCGCTTCTGTCAACGATAGATTATGTCCACACATCATTGGCAATGTCGACCACATGACGGAGCTTCGCCCATTGCTGCTCCTCAGTCAGAAGGTTTCCTTCTTCTGTAGAAGCGAAACCGCACTGCGGGCTTAAGCAAAGCTGATCTAAGCTGACAAAGCGCGCAGCTTCATTGATTCGGCGTTTGACATCCTCTGGATCTTCAAGCTCTCCGTATTTGGATGTAATCAAGCCCAAGACAATCTGCAGATCCTTGCGTTTGACAAAGCGAAGCGGGTCAAAGTTTCCGGAGCGGTCATCATCGTATTCCAGGAACAAGCCATCAAGGTTTAAACCGTCAAGAATCGTTTCCGCTACAGCGTCATAGCCTCCTGATGCGGCCCAAGTCGAGCGGAAGTTGCCGCGGCAGATGTGCATCGTAACCGTTAGGTCATCAGGACGGTCCGCCACTGCATCGTTAATTGTTTTGGCAAACAACGCAGGCAATGTTTCCGGATCACCGCCGAGGGCACGGACAACCTCTCTGCCTTTTTCTTCAAAGAAGAGAGACCAAGACGTATCATCGAGCTGAAGATAGCGGCAGCCCGCATCATAGAAAGCGGTAATCGCTTTTTTGTACGTCTGGGCCAGGTCATGAAAATATTCCTCCTGATCGGGATATACGCCTTGATCAGCTTTTTCACCGAAAAACAGCATATTTGGACTTGGAATCGTCAATTTTGCTGTCGCATCTCCGGCAATGCTGTGTAAAAATTGATAATCGGCAAGCGCCGGATGGCTGGTGAAATCCAGTTTTCCTGTGACTTTAATGCTGCGGGCTTTTGTTTTCGCATGATGGAATTGAATCCCTTCGGCCGGAATGAAGGGTTCTACACCATCAAGCCCTTCAAGAAAATCGTAATGCCACCAAGAACGGCGGAACTCTCCGTCAGTTACGACGTTTAGGCCGATTTCCTTTTGCTTTTCGACAATGCGGGTAATTTCTTTATTTTCAATATCACGAAGCTGTTCTGCCGTGATCTCGCCGGCAGCTTGTTTTTGCCGCGCCTCTTTTACTGGTGCGGATCGTAATAAACTGCCGACATGATCGGCGCGGAAAGGAGCTTTCTTCTGTTTTTCTGATTTCTGTGCTGCGAGGTTTACTTGCTGAGCCATATCATTCGCCTCTTTTCTAAAATGTTTGCTGCATGAAAAAAGCTCTTCCTTTGTGTAAGGAAGAGCTTGAACGATCAAATCTCTGCCTCATCTGCAAGAACGCGATGTTCTTAAGGATTTAGCACCATTCTGTGTAAAACAGCGGTTGCCGGGTATCATAGGGCCAGTCCCTCCACCTCTCTTGATAAGGTAAATCTACATATTGAGTTTTCAATTATCTTAATATTATTAGTTTTGCATGAATTGTCAACAGTTTTTTAGAAGATTGGCTTATCTTCATCGTCAACCAATACCATATCCAGCACAATCGCGATGGCTGTGCAAATCAGCACATCTTCTCATGTGCAATCTGCAGGCGATACGTATCACCCCAGCTGAGCTGCTTTTTGCTGACAGACATTCGCACATTCTGGCCGTCCGTCAGCTGGAATTTGTCCTTCCATCAATCACAGTCGATTTCCCAATTCAGTTTGGTAATTTCAAATTTCGGTTTGAATAACGTTAATTTCTTCATCACCTCACAAACCGTTTCTCCCCCGATAGAAATGACATAACGGGGCAAAAAAGACATGGGCTTCTGCTCAATGGAAGCGAGCGTTTCTCCAGAGGAATCTGTTATGTGTAGCGAGTCTCCGAATGAAAACAATCGGCTCTCCACCTTGAATTTCTCTTGTTCATTCTGACCATAAATGTGAAAAGCATTTTTAAACGAAAAGATCCGTTGTTTCAACAATCATTCGATCATTACTGAAGTCTAGTTTCAGGAATAACGAAAAGGCTGCATATCTGCAGCCTTTTCATTTATAAGGTATGTCTTAGGAAAGATGCATCCGGCGTTTTTGGCGGATGGCGTCAAGGTCGATTAGGTTGTTATGATGAGGAACGGGTGCAGGCAGAGGGCTTGTCTTTTGCGGTTTTCGTCTATTGTCTTTGCTGAATGAAAAGAGAAGATAGCCACATAATGCGATGATAATAAATAAGATCATTTTACATACCTCCCAAAAAAAGTTTTGGTATTCTCTATTGTACGGATAAAACGTCTAAAAGTATTCAAAAAATTCTAAATCTAATAATAATAAATGCGTGTCCCTCAAAAATCCTTTTCGTTGATGACCTGAAAATAGTCTTGCATTAAGCTAGTGTTTTTTCTTTTGATTGGTTCTATAGTTACTATCGACGTTAAAATGAATTCCTTTATATAACTTTTAACCTAAATTTCTGTAATCCAAATTAACTATATATGGATAATGTGTTCTTCTTTGTTTGATATATACCCTATTTTGAGGAATTGAACACAAAAAACCCAAATTTCGGAGCATTTGGGCGGGAATTTGGAATGGATGCCTGATTTGAGGGGAGTCTGGCGAAGGGTCAGAAAAAGCGTTTGAACATTCTTCTAATCTTTTTAAATGGGTTTGATCGTTTTGTTTGCATTTTGAGCGGGCGCGTAATCATCCATTTTTTGAACAGGCTTTTTGCGGCAATTGTATTCTTCATCTTTGCATTTCCTCCTCATCCGTTGATAGTTGTTTTACGGACAGAGCTTTTAAAACGTTTCATTTTCACGCAAAAAACCAGTCCTTTTTTGGACTGGTTTTTCAGCTTACGCCTGTTCTTCAAACAGTTTTGCAATTTCAACGATAACGTTTACGGCTTTGACCATGTTGTCGGCAGAAATATATTCAAATTTGCCATGGAAGTTTTCCCCGCCGGTAAAGATGTTCGGCGTCGGGAGTCCCATGTAAGAAAGCTGCGAGCCGTCCGTGCCGCCGCGGATTGGAGAGATTTTCGGTTCGATGCCGAGGTTTTCCATTGCTTGTTTGGCAATGTGGACGATTTCGATGACAGGCTCAATTTTTTCTCTCATGTTGTAGTATTGATCGTTCATATCAAGCTGAATGCGATTTTGTCCGTATTCGTTTTGGAGCTCTTCAACGATGCGCTGCATGGTTTTTTTTCTGTTTTGGAAGATGTCTTTGTCAAAGTCTCTGATAATGTAGTTGAGCCTGGTCTCTTCTACGTCTCCCTGAATGGAAAGCAGGTGGTTGAAGCCTTCGTAGCCCTCTGTATATTCAGGTGCCTCATCTGCCGGCAGCATGCTGTTCAGCTTCATTGCGATTTTTGCAGAGTTGATCATTTTGCCCTTTGCCGTGCCGGGATGTACATTGTTGCCTTTGATCGTGATTTTCGCTGCGGCAGCATTGAAGCTTTCATATTCAAGCTCACCGAGCGGGCCGCCGTCAACAGTATAGGCAAAGGAGGCATTGAACCGCGCAACATCAAATTTGTGCGGGCCCCTGCCGATTTCTTCATCAGGTGTAAATGCAACTCTAATGGTGCCGTGCTTGATTTCAGGGTGTTTGATGAGATAATCCATGGCAGTCATGATTTCAGCGATGCCAGCCTTATTGTCAGCGCCAAGAAGGGTTGTGCCGTCAGTGGTGATCAGAGTGTGTCCTTTGTAGCCCGACAGTTCAGGGAATTGATCAGGCGATAGGATGACCTGCAGCTTTTCATTGAGCGTGATGTCTTTTCCATCGTAGCTTTCAACGATTTGCGGATTGACATTTTTGCCGGTAAAGTCTGTGGCGGTATCAACGTGGGCGAGAAAGCCGATTGTCGGCACGTCTTTGTCAGTATTGGAAGGAAGAGTCGCCATGACATAGCCGTTTTCATCAATGGCTGCGTCTTCCATGCCGATTGACTTTAATTCCTCAACAAGCATGTTTCCTAACGTCAATTGGCCGGGTGTGGAAGGGCAGGTGTCGACTGATTCATCTGACTGCGTGTCGACCTTTACGTATGTAGTAAACCGTTCAATGATGTCTTCTTTCATTTCCAATCATCTCCTTTGTCTTATTCTATCATGCCGAGATGAGAGATTTCTATTTCACAATGCCGTTTCGAATGGCAAAAACGACTGCCTGTGTCCGGTCTTGGGCATTGGATTTTTGCAGAATTCGATGCACGTGGGTTTTGACGGTGCTTTCGCTGACAAAAAGCTTGTCGGCAATTTCCTCATTTCTCAAGCCATAGGCCATTTGCTGAAGTACCTCGAGTTCTCTTTTGGTAAACGGTTCAGTCAGTTTTTCAGTATAAGACTTTTGCTTTGCACGGAATGTCTCACTGATGATTTTAGCGGCTGTGACTGTGCGGAAAATCGCTTCGCCTCTGGAGGCAGCCCGAATGGCGTCTATCAGTTCTTCAGGAAGCGTGTCCTTCAGCAGGTAGCCGACAGCGCCGGCGCGAATGCCTTCAAATACGTATTCTTCAGTGTCAAAGGTCGTTAAAATGACGATTTTTGTATCCGGGAGGGCGGACATGATGTCCTTGGCCGCTTCGATGCCTGAGCATGACGGCATTTGGACATCCATTAAGATGACGTCAGGTTTTGTTTTCTTAGCGAGGTCAATGATTTCATGACCGTCGCCGGCCTCACCGGAAACAGCCATATCCGGCTGAGCGTTGATGACATAGCGGAAGCCCTCACGCACAAGCGGCTGATCATCCGCAAGTGCGACGCGTATTTTATGATTGTTCATCTCTTTGCTCCTTATTCGTTGTTGTAAGCGGCAATGACAGCTCAATTTGCAGGCCGCTCGGCTGAACAGCTTTAACAGAAAGGGAACCGCCTGCTTTTTCGGCGCGCTCTTTCATCCCTGACAGCCCGAACCCGAAAGTGAGATTGCCGGTGAATTGTCCGTCGTCGGTGATTTTCACATGGAGATGGGTCTCATCGTTACAAAAGACGACAGCTATACGGGAAGCGTTGGCGTGACGGATGGTATTTGTCAGTGCTTCCTGCAAGACACGGTAGATCGTCTCGCTTATGTTCTGGGGCCAAGATTCTTCCTGCAGAACGGAGGTGTCTAATGAAATGGATAAGCCGCTACGCTCCTCCACTTGATGGATAAGGCCCCGTAAAGCGGAAAGACCTACCATTGATTCACTTCGGCCCATTTGGTGAACGACAGACCGTACTTCCTGAAGACATTCTCTGGCGACAGTCAGTACATTTTGTATGACTTTTTCTGAATCCTCCTTGCTGCTTTTCAGGATATAAGGGAGAGACTGAAGCTGGACGATCACAGAGGTTAGCTCATGGCCGATGCTGTCGTGTATGTCCCGCGCGATTCTCGTTCTCTCCTCAAGCACAGCGTATCTCAAGGAAAGAACAGAAGCCTCCTGTAACTCAGTATGCGCTTTCTGAAGTTCTTCGTGAGCTTGCTCCAGCTGTACATGCATGTTTGCCAATTCAGCATGATTTCGTTCTGCCTCTCTTCTCGCTTCGCGTCTAAAGCGCATTGAGGAGAAGAATACGTACAGTCCGATCATGATAGAGATGTTGCCAATGATGGTATTCAAGTTTCCTCCGTTTGAGGATAGTAATAATATGTTGCCTCCAATTAAACATGCTGTAAATATCAAGGAAAGCCGTGAAGGGAGCCTAAAGGCTGCATAAATCATTAAAAATACAATCAAAAAATAGGCGGCTCCCTGCTCTTGGCCAGAAACAGCCCAAAGGAAAACGGTCAGGAGCCAAAGTCCGATGAATATGCCCAAATTGACAGCAGCGGATGCCACATAGGAAATGATCCACACGAATGCTAAGTAAACCGCAAACACAAACGCTAACAAAATAGGATCAGCTTTGGATGGGTGAGATAAAAATTGTAAGCCATTCAAAATGAGAATAAGGCTCGGCACAAGTTTCTTGTAGTGCCGAGCCGAAGATTGTCGGTTCATGCGGGTCCTTCTTTCAGTTATTGAATCGATACTTTGCCTGCGGTCAGCCGTCTGTATGCTTTGTAAAGCATGATGTTACGGGCTGTGATGGTACCGAGGGGAATGAAGAACATAGAATGAATAATAGCAATAAAAAGCTCGTTGCTCTCAGGCAGCCATATTCTCGCAGCCATGCGCAAAGAAAGTATCACTAAAATGAGAATAACACTTCCAAGAGAGCCGCGTGAAGTGACCTTTCCGGTTTCTGGGTGAATCCGCACATTTACCATCTTCCCGATGCCAAATCCGCAGGCCAGCCCGATCAGTAATAACATACCGCTGATCGCCGCGTGTAAAACGGAATGAAAATATGCCGGCTGAAATGATGCTGATACGCCCCATAAAAGAAGAAACGGAATGATCAGCAGTTTCCCGGGCTTTACAGTTCTTTCTCGATACATCGATAAAATAATAAGAATAAATACAATAAAAATATATGGGCTCATCGCCATGTCATCAAATCCTTTCTGCCATAAGTATAACGATTCTAGGAAAAGAAAACGTCAATCGGCAGATTGATTTTAGACCTGTTCGGACTGCATGAAGTCCTGCAGCATGGCGTGAAAATGCTGAATGTCCTCACTATTCCTTTTCCACATCATAAATGTCCGGGACGCCGGCAATTCAAGATGCGGCGGCGTGTTTACAGCCATCAGCTTTTTTTCGTCCTCTTCCTGTTTAATGATGTAGGTGGGGAGGAAAGAGGCACCCATTCCCGCTTTTATCATATGAACAGCCGTATCAGTCTGCCCGACAGCCATCGTTTGAATATGCGGGTAATGTGAATGGATGCGGTCCAAAAAGGCATCCCCATATGACGGATGATCATGCGTTAGCAGCCGATAGCGGCTGAAGATAGATGCAGCATCCGCAGGCCTGCTTTTTTGAAAAGGAGCAGCCAGACACAGCGTACCTTCGCATATGTGCTGATAATAAAGAGTGCCGGAGTTCGGGTCTTTTCGCGACAAACCAATATCAGCTTCATTGTGTTCTACCGCTAGTTTGATATCGTCAGATTCAGCTACATGAGTTGAAAGCTCGACATGCGGATGTTTTTGGATATAGGCGGGCAGAAAGCGAGGCAATATATAGGACGCGATATAGGGGTGTACGGCTAGTGTAAGTGCCCGGCTGTACCCCTGCTTCCATTGGCTGACTTTGTGCTTTCCGGCTTGGTATGCATTGATCATTTCTTTGGCATAAGGCAAAAACAGCCTGCCTTCGTCAGTCAGGACAACCCTTCTTCCGCTATGCAAAAACAGCTGCATGTCCAGTTCATCTTCCAATTTCCTCATATGTTGAGAAACAGCCGGCTGCGTGAGATAAAGACGCTCAGCCGTTTCCCTGAAGTTTTCTGATTCCGCTGCGGAAATAAACGTTTGCAGCCATTTTAAATCCATGAAATACCTCCTTCACTGCTAATTGATAACAAATTGTTAATTGAAAATGCGTATTTGCTTATCACTGATTATACTTCCATTCGTTTAGTATACCTATAGAACGAAAAAATGGAGAGAGGGAATCACATGAACATATACGTAGAAGCAAATCCTTATTTACATGACAAATACTCAAAATATGCAGATGAAAAATATAAGAGAGACGGGAATCCATTTGTATCCTTTCCGATTCGTTTTGAGGAAGTCCCGCTTGGTGCAAAGACGCTCGCACTGACTTTCATCGACCATGACGCCATTCCCGTATGCGGATTCAGCTGGATTCACTGGATAGCGGCGAACATCCCAGCACACATCGGAGAGCTTCCTGAACATGCGAGTGAGGAAAGACAGGACTTGATGATACAGGGGCAAAACAGCTTTGCTTCAGCGCTTGCGGGAAGCATCAATCCAAAGGTGATTCACCAGTATTGCGGGCCGACGCCGCCTGACGAGGATCATACATATACGCTGACGGTCTATGCTTTGGATGCTGAACTAAATCTTCAGCAGGGCTTTTATATGAATCAGCTCTACCAAGACATGAAAGAACGCATTCTCGCTGAGGCCTCTATTGAATTGCTGGCAAGGGTTTAGGGCAGAAAATATGAAGAAACGATTAATAAACGATTAAACTTCATGAAAATGGATGTAGACCAGTTCTAAACACTATATAATAATAGCAGGTCATTTTTTAGGAGGGTTTACATCATGGCAATACTTGTTACAGGCGGCGCCGGATACATCGGAAGTCACACATGTGTGGAGTTATTGAACAGCGGCTATGAGATTGTCGTTCTTGATAATCTGTCCAACAGCTCAGCTGAGGCGCTGAACCGCGTCAAGGAGATTACGGGAAAAGAATTAACGTTCTATGAAGCGGATCTATTGGATCGGGAAGCGGTAGATTCGGTTTTTGCGGAAAATGAAATTGAAGCTGTGATTCATTTTGCGGGATTAAAAGCAGTCGGTGAATCTGTTGCAATTCCGCTCAAATATTATCATAACAACCTCACGGGAACGTTTATTTTATGTGAGGTCATGGAGAAATACGGCGTCAAGAAAATCGTGTTCAGTTCATCTGCGACAGTATACGGCGTTCCGGAAACATCACCGATTACGGAGGACTTTCCATTAGGCGCGACAAATCCTTATGGACAGACAAAGCTCATGCTTGAACAAATATTGCGTGACTTGCATACAGCCGACAATGAGTGGAGTGTTGCCCTGCTGCGCTATTTTAATCCGTTCGGCGCACATCCAAGTGGACGAATCGGTGAAGATCCGAATGGCATCCCAAATAACCTCATGCCGTATGTGGCGCAGGTAGCCGTCGGCAAGCTGGAGCAATTAAGCGTATTCGGAAATGATTATCCGACCAAAGATGGGACAGGCGTACGCGATTATATTCATGTCGTCGATCTCGCAGAAGGCCACGTCAAAGCGCTTGAAAAAGTATTGAACTCCACTGGAGCAGATGCATACAACCTCGGAACAGGCACAGGCTACAGTGTGCTTGAAATGGTCAAAGCCTTTGAAAAAGTGTCAGGGAAAGAGGTTCCGTATCGATTTGCGGACCGCCGCCCTGGAGACATTGCAACCTGCTTCGCAGATCCTGCAAAAGCCAAGCGGGAACTGGGCTGGGAAGCAAAAAGAGGCCTTGAGGAAATGTGTGCCGATTCTTGGAGATGGCAGTCTTCTAATGTGAATGGGTATAAGAGTCTGGAATAAGAATGGAGGCCTTCTCAACAGAGAAGGCCTTTTTTTAAGAAAAAGGGTGCCTGTTAAGGCACCCTACTCTACTATTATTTGATTTTTACAATAACATCATTGCTGAATTTGAGTTTCCAAGTTCCTTTTGCATAAGCTTCCTTGTCAACTTCAAATGCTTTTACACCTGTTACTTTAATATTAGGATTTAGATCACTCAAAATTTTAGAGTTATCAACTTTTGTCTCAGTTGCATAGTTTACAGAAGCATCAATATCAGAATCATAAGAAGTGCCATCGGCATCAACTAATTTAACAGTTGGAATTGAAAAAGAACTTATTGGCTTTTTAGATACGTTTTTAATTGTATATTGAACAGCTACAATAGTGCCTCCATCAGAAGCTTTCTTTTCAACATATTGAGTACCGACAGTATCTCTGTCCTCTACCTTCGTAACTGTCACTTCAGTTTTCTCAGTCTTAACAGTATCACCGATATTGTATGTTTTTTCAGTTTCTGCTTTGCTGCTGCTTGATGTTTTGGAAGTGGCTTCTGAACCGCCTCCGCCGCCAATGTTAGCAATAATAATGATGACAACAACTGCGAGAATAAATGTAATAATTTTATGTCTCATAAAAAAGTTACGCTGATCTTTACCACAGTTAGGACATTTTTTTACACCTTTTGCAATTTCTTGACCGCAAGCTTTACAAGGAACTAGTTTTCCTGCCATTATATTTCCTCCTATGTCATTAAAATACACAAAACATATGTACTATAATGCCTATATTATTTCACTTAGTCAATACAAAATTATGAATTTATTATATTATTTATCATTCATAGTTATATTTTCTTGTGAAAATACATGCTTATTTTCTTATCGTCTATATCACACATATGTTAATAGCTAAATTGTATTTTCTTGAATTTTCACTTGTATATAAATCTCCGCAAATACCCCTTGAACCAATTTGCTCAGTCCCTTATAATGCTAATATTGGAAAGTGAAAAGGATATACTAAAACATTGGTTTTCTAGGGTTCCGCAATGCATATTGGCCTGTGACCGAGAGAAAACACATAACAGCCTGGCTGTTATGACACGGTGGGATAAAAGCCCAGGAGTTTCTGCTCTTTTGCGAGAGCGTACTCCTGGGTTTTTTTGTTGATACGATCTGAAGGAGGAGTTTGTGATGAAAAAGAAAATGCTTGATGTGCTGATGCTTGTGATTGGCGCTTTTTTCTTCGCGCTTGCTGTGAATTTATTCGCGATTCCCAATGACCTTGGGGAAGGCGGCGTTACGGGGATTACGCTGATTTTGTACTATGTGTTTCAATGGTCTCCCGGGGTGACAAACTTTATATTAAACGCTTTTCTGCTATTGATCGGATATAAATTTCTCGACGGGAAAACTACGGTTTATACGATTATCGCCGTGGCAGCAAACTCGCTTTTTCTGCATTTGACTCACGGGTGGAGCACACCGTCTGATGAGCTGATCATTAACACGATTTTCGCAGGAGTGTTTGCGGGTGTCGGGATCGGTATGATCATTCGGGTCGGCGGCACAACAGCCGGTTCGGCCATTCTGGCCAGAATCGCCAATAAATATTTAGATTGGAATATCAGTTACGCGTTGCTCTTTTTTGATTTAATTGTCGTCTTCAGCTCTTATTTTATTATTGGTGTGGAAAACATGATGTTTACGATTGTGATGCTATATATCGGAACGAAAGTGATGGACTTTATTATTGAAGGACTGAATACAAAAAAAGCAATTACCGTCATTTCGGAAAATAAAGGTGAAATTGCCGAGCAGGTCAATACGCTGATGGATCGGGGCGTCACCATTTTATCAGGTAAGGGAAACTATACCGGCCAGTCAAAAGAGATTTTGTACATCGTCATTAACAAACAGGAGCTTTCTATGCTGAAGAAAATCATCAGAAGCTGTGACAAAAAAGCATTTGTGATTGTCCATGACGTGCGCGATGTGTTTGGTGAAGGGTTTGTGGATATTTCAAAATAAGGAGATCCCTCTGCGCAGCTGCAGAGGGATTTATTTGTTTAGAATGGATATGTGCGGTATTGTTTCTGTATTCGTCTCAGTTCATGCATATCCTCTATTGCCGTTGAAGCAAGGCTGTAAACGAAAGGAAGCCCATCTTATGCGAAAAAGTAGCTGGAGAACATGTGTATTTCGCCTTATACTGAAAATACATATCCTTACATAGGAGAGGAGACCATATGAAGTCGCTGTTGGCTATTTACCCCGGTTCGATTGTGTCTGACAAGCTTTGTACAAAGGAAGACTGTCTATGTTTTTTTGATGAAAACAGTCAGAAATATATCTCGATCCCAAAAACGGAGATCAGCCAAAAGGAGACGTTGCTGCTCCAGTCATTTTTAACGCTAGCGGAAGAGGCAGATCACAAGTCGTTCAAATCGCCAGAAGAAAACAAGTGGTTTGCGTTTCTATTCTCGAAAGGAGAAGTGCCCCCGAATATCACTAAGAGGACAAGGTTCATTCATTTTCATTTGATTGGCAAAACAGAACGGGCGTCATTTGCGGAAGCGATGCGCCACTTTTGGCCGGTGTCTTTTGTGATCGTTTGGATGCATGAGGACAGAGGCGTGATTGTTGAGCAGGAAAGTGAAGCGGCGGCCGGGAAAGACGAACTGGAGTCGCTCGCCAGGGTTCTTGAAAGTGATTTCTACTTCAGTGTCCGTTTTTACGCCGGAAGGTTTTATGAAACAGATGAGCGCTTACGAAAGCATTATGCCCGTGAACAAACGTATTTTCTATTTGCTGAAAAGCGGCTGCCGCAGGTTCAGAGTGTGACGTTTGATATCATGTTCCCTTTTTTATTATTGGAAGAAGAAAAGGGACGGCTGAAATCACTGCTTTGTGAAGAAGCCGAGCTATTATTTGTAAATGAACCTGAGCTGAGAAAAACAATCAAGCTGTTTATTGAAAACAACTCAAACGTGACATTAACAGCGAAAAAACTGCATCTGCACCGCAACAGCCTGCAGTACCGAATTGATAAATTTATCGAGCGGTCAGGAATAGACATTAAAACGTATACAGGCGCTCTGCTTGCGTATTTTATCTGCCTGCAAGACAAAGGTTCAGAATAAACTGGAAATATGCACGAAAACGGCCGTGTGATTTTATGAATGCTGCCCATTTCAGTGTTGGATAAATGCTGATACACTTGATTTAAGAAAGCGTTTACAATATTAAAGGGGGATGTTAGATGGCTGAATTGCGGATGGAGCACATTTATAAATTTTATGATCAGAAGGAAGCGGCGGTAGACGACTTTAATCTTCACATAGCGGATAAGGAATTTATCGTATTTGTCGGCCCGTCCGGCTGCGGCAAATCAACGACACTGCGGATGGTCGCAGGACTTGAGGAAATTTCGAAAGGCGATTTTTATATTGAAGGAAAACGGGTAAATGATGTGGCGCCAAAGGACAGGGATATCGCGATGGTGTTCCAAAACTACGCACTCTATCCGCATATGACGGTATACGATAATATCGCATTCGGGCTGAAGCTCCGCAAAATGCCGAAGCCTGAAATTAAAAAAAGAGTGGAGGAAGCCGCTAAAATTCTCGGGCTGGAAGAATATTTGCACCGCAAGCCAAAAGCGCTCTCAGGCGGTCAGAGACAGCGGGTTGCGCTGGGAAGGGCGATCGTGAGGGATGCAAAGGTATTCCTGATGGATGAGCCTTTGTCGAATCTGGATGCAAAGCTTCGGGTGCAAATGAGAGCCGAAATCATTAAACTCCATCAGAGACTGCAAACCACCACGATTTATGTCACGCATGATCAGACAGAAGCATTGACGATGGCGACTCGAATTGTGGTCATGAAGGACGGCAAAATTCAGCAGATCGGGACGCCGAAGGATGTTTACGAATTCCCTGAAAACGTATTCGTGGGCGGTTTTATCGGATCACCAGCCATGAACTTTTTCAAAGGAAAGCTGTCTGACGGCACAATCAAAATCGGTTCTTCCGTGTTGAGCGTGCCGGAGGGGAAAATGAAGGTGCTTCGTGAAAAGGGCTACATTGGCAAAGAAGTCATTTTCGGCATCCGCCCTGAGGATATTCATGATGAATTGATTGTCGTGGAATCGTATAAGAGCTCTTCAATTAAAGCGAAAATCAATGTTGCGGAGCTCCTGGGATCTGAGATCATGATTTATTCGCAGATTGATAACCAGGACTTTATTGCGAGGATCGATGCCCGTCTCGATATTCAGTCAGGTGATGAGCTGACAGTTGCGTTTGATATGAATAAAGGCCATTTCTTTGATAGTGAAACAGAAAATAGAATTCGTTAAGCTGGAAAACCGGACATGGAGAGATGTCCGGTTTTTTGCATTCCCTCTCTTTCAAGGTTTACAGCAAAAATCGCGGCGGGTAGTGGTTTGTAGAAAGGAGAGATCGAGATGTGGAATGCGGCGATGTGGGGCGGGATTTCCGGCTCTGCTGTTTTGCTGGGCGCGCTGGCGTCGATGTTTCTTCCGATTGGCAAGCGTATCATCGGTTATATCATGGCTTTTGGCACAGGGGTATTAATCGGCGCTGCCGCCTATGAACTTTTTGAGGATGCGGTGAAGGATGGCGGAATGGTCTCGACAGGCGCTGGATTTATAGCAGGCGCTGTCGTGTTTACCCTTTTTGATTACGCGGTTTCGAAAAGAGGTGCGTCACAAAGAAAAAGGTCGGGACAAGCAGCTGCAGGCGGCGGGGGGATCGCGATTTTTATCGGCACCATCATGGATGCTGTCCCCGAGTCTATTATGATTGGAGCCAGTCTTCTTGAGGAACAATCCGTCAGTTTCCTTTTGGTGGTCGCAATTTTTATCAGCAATATACCTGAAGGGCTGTCCAGCACGGCCGGCATGAAGAACAGCGGATATTCAAAGGCGAAAATCTTGCTGCTTTGGGCGGCGGTACTGATGATTTCTATTTTTGCCTCATGGTCAGGATATTATTTCCTGGATGGTGCTCCTGAGGAGATGATGTCGGCAATCGCCGCTTTTGCGGGCGGAGGCATCATCGCAATGATTGCATCCACGATGATGCCCGAGGCATATGAAGACAGCGGTCCGATGACAGGGTTAATTGCTGCTCTTGGTCTTTTAACGTCTTTGATTTTGAATCAGTTTTCCTAATCTGCACCGGACATGGCTACATGTCTGGTTTTTTCACTTGAAAATCACGCAAATCAACCGATGAAAAGGAGGAAGAAATAGACAGAAAGCAGGAAAACGATGAAACGATTTATCTTATGCATCTTTCTTTTGGGCAGCTGTTTGGCTCTTGCCGCTTGCGCTGATAAAGAGGCGAACGCAGAGCAGCAGATGCCAAAAGCGGAACAAAAGAAACCGGAAGAAAAGACAGTACATGTGCAGAAAAAAGAAGATGATACATCCGGATGGATCAAAACAGAGAAACCGGCAAAGCTGCCGATTTTGATGTACCACAGCATCTCTTCAGGCAACAGCCTCCGTGTGCCAAAGAAAGAATTTGAGGCACATATGAAATGGCTGCATGATAACGGCTACCAGACATTAACCCCAAAAGAGGCGTATCTCATGCTGACTCAGGACAAGAAGCCGAGTGAGAAATGTGTGCTGATCACGTTTGATGACGGATACACCGATAATTACAAAGACGCGTATCCGGTATTAAAGAAGTACGGCATGAAGGCGACGATTTTTATGATCGGCAAATCAATTGGACATAAACATCATCTGACAGAGGATCAAATGAAAGAAATGGCACAGCATGGCATATCGATTGAAAGCCATACGATTGACCACCTTGAGCTGAACGGTTTAACGACTGAACAGCAATATAGCGAAATGGCAGATTCAAAAAAACTGTTTGATAGGATGTTCAATCAGCAAACGGCCATCATCAGCTATCCGGTTGGGCGCTACAACGAAGATACGCTGAAGGCCGCTGAAGAAACCGGTTATCAAATGGGAGTGACGACTGAACCTGGTGCAGCCTCCAGAGATCAGGGGATGTACGCCCTCCATCGCGTACGTGTATCCCCGGGAATGTCAGGGGTGTCCTTTGGTGCGTACATTGAGTCGATGAAATAAAAATGGCGGCGATTAATCGCCGCCGCCCCCTCCGCCGTCACAGCCGGAATCCGCGAAGCCTCCGTCACTGCCGCATCCATCATGGCGGGAATCACCATCGGATCCGAAAAAACCGCTGTCCGCCCGCTGGCGTCCTTTGGTTTCTGAATCGAATGATCGAGCCGATTGATAAATGACGATCATACCGAAGATCAAAGCGATAAGAATAACAATCATATGGCTCCCCCCTTAAACAATGATTTTTTATACGTTTTAAAATCTGAAAAGTTTCACTTGAGGGAGACAGATTCTTTCAGCCGATCTCTCAGCCAGCGCTTGACCATGCCGTGTCCTTTGTTCGAAAGCAATGCGCTGACACGCCAATACATAGGCGGATGAGGAGAAAACTGAAAGTCTATGATTCTGAAAAGCCAGCTATTATCCCGGGTGAGAGAGTTCACCTTAACCTCCTCTTCATTTATATCAGAGCTGTAGGTATTTTGTTTTTGCAGAGCTTCATCCTGGCGAACCGCCAGGATCTTTAAGGATTCGGCCATCTGCCTGTATCCGCCCTCCAGCAGTGAAGCGCCAAGG
The DNA here is from genome assembly GCF_036765115.1 of Bacillus sp. 0909A. Lineage (NCBI taxonomy): Bacteria > Bacillati > Bacillota > Bacilli > Caryophanales > Bacillaceae > Bacillus > Bacillus sp. 0909A. The sequence continues at coordinate 685,212 of NZ_JBAIZU010000003.1, read as the reverse complement.
TGATCGGCGCGCACCTCCATCCATTGGGAACAAAATGACTGATAAAGCTGAAATAGAATGATGATTCCCATGATCAACGCCCAAAGTGCGATTTTGTAAGCGCCGGGATGGGCGATGTAATGCTCAAGTAAAAGAATGATCCCGATGACTGCCCCAAGATAAAGAAAGCGCAACAGCTGCATGGACAGCACATCACGTTTTTTAATATGAACAGCTTCATGGGCAAGAATACCCTCAATGACATGCGGCGGAAGGGTTAATGTAGCGCTTGTCAGAATCACCATTGATCTTCCTACATTCATTCCGACAGCCATGCCGTTATATTCATCACTATCCGTTTCATATACCTCCACATGCGAAATGCCTGCTTTTCTAAACATCTTATCTGCCGCTGCCTGAACGTCTGAATTCAGACAAGGCCTGGCATCCATTGCTGTCCGCAGCACTCGGTCAGATAGATACATATTCAAAGCCCAGTACAAAACTACGGCACCAGTCATGACCCAAGGTGAGGCGTGTAAGGCATATAAAGCAAGCACCAATATGGCGTAAGCAGATATCCCTTTTACGCTTGCGGCAAAATAAAGTTTACCTAAAAGCCGTTTCACATTTTTCCGATGATAAAGCGGCAGGACAGCAATAACCGTTTCCTCTTTGTTTTCGGATTCTAGAAATTCCCCGAGGATCGATTTCCATTTTTTAGGTTCCTTCACGGTCAGATATAGCGTTTCGCCGGGAAGAGAGAGCCTTATGACTTGCTGAAAGCTTGTCGTCATATCGAGCCGGGATGAATACATTGTCAAAAGCGGATGAAGTTTTAACAAATCTGCCGTCGATTCAAGCCGGATGTCTTTCAGGTCTGAAAGCGGATAGGTGCGGGTTTCATAACGTGAGCTGATATGCCATGTTTCTAAAGATGAAGAATAAAAGACTTTTACACTTAGAAAATTTAATATGCGTTTTACCAGTGCTGCGCCGCCCGACATGAAACCGAACAGGATCACATATTTTAGAACACTGGTGTCAGGCCCGTAAATGAAGAAAACAATAGCGCCCGCAAACACAATGACAGTCAGGGCAATGTCCGAGAGGAGGCGTGTGTGGTCTCTTGCAAGCTCAATTTCCTGCCAATCGCCTGATGGTTTTTCAATACGGCTGGGGACAGTCAGATCCAATGCGGTCCAGTAGCTGGTGAACATCAATGCCAGAGAGACGATGCCTTCTATGAAAGGCTGTTGAGAGAAGATAAAGCTAGCAGCGCCGACCCAAAGAACAATATCAATCCAGAGTTCTAATGCCGGAAGAAGCTTTGCTGCAAGGGCTGATATCAGCTGAATGCCCAGCCCGAGAATGATAAAGAGAAAAAGACTGGTTCCCATAGGCATGCTAGAGTCCTTTCTATCATAATCTTTCCAACTACTACTATAGCATGCGGCGGGAATTTGTAAAAACACGGAAATGCAAAAAAGCAAGCTCTTTCGTTATACGAAGAGCTTGCTTTCAGCGTATCAATAAAACTGGTGTAACAGCAATAACGTTAGGGACACTGTGATGGCCCCTCCAATTCTAGTGGACACCTGGGCAAAAGGCATCAGCTCAAGCCTTTCTGCGGCGCTTAATATCGCGACGTCACCGGTGCCTCCTTGCCCTGAATGGCACGCATTAATAATGGCTGTTTCGATCGGGTACATGTTCAGCCATTTTCCCGTGAAAAAGCCGACCGTCATCATTGTCACAACGACAGACAGAATCGTAATAATATTACTGAGATTAAAGGCGGCCACAAGCTTGTCCCACGGCGTCATGGACACGCCGATTGCAAAGAGCAGCGGATAGGTGACTGCCGTGGAAAAGAAGCGGGACACGCCAAACGCGCCGTTTTCAATTGAGGCAGGGACCAGTCTGAACAGCTTGATCAAAACAGCTAACAGCAGCATGGCAACAGGGGCAGGAAAACCGAAAAAGTCGTGGGCGAGCATACCGACCAAATACAAGGAGACGGCAAGGATTCCCCCGGACGCAAACAGAGAAAGGTTGAACATGTGCTGGCCGTTTTGCGATTCCTCCAGCGCAGGTGAATCTTCTGAACGGTCAACTTTACCGTTGCCGGTCCATTCCGGTTTTTTCTTGCCGATTCTGTTGAGCAGGCCCGCTAAAATGATCGCACACAGACTGCCGAGCATGATCGATGGAAGAACAAGTGCAAACGCTTCCCCTTGAGTCATCGGCATGATATCGGAATAACCGATGGACAGAGGGATGGCGCCTTCTCCGACGCCGCCAGCCATAATAGGAATCACGACGTACAGAAGGGTGTGCTGAAATCCGAGGCCGAGCAATGTACCGACAGCCAGTCCCACAATGGCGGCCGCGACAGAACCGGCGATAAGCGGTATAAAAATTTTCATAAATGCATTTACAAGTGTTTCTCTTTTCATGCCGAGGATGCTTCCGACAACAATTCCGGCAATAAACAAATAAAGAAAGTTTGAGTTTTCTGTAAATTCTGTGGTGGATTTGACAATATCATTTGGCAGCAGGTGATAGTAGACGACAGCAGATGGAATAAAAGTAGCAAGGATGGCCGGACCGCCTATAGAGCGCACAATCGGTATTGATTTTCCGATTTGGGCAAAGGTAAATCCGAAAAACGCCATGACGGCAATGGATGTCAAGAGGTCGCTTTTTACATCATGATGCAATACAAAAATAGTAATTAATATAAACAGCAGGGCATAAACAGGAAGCGGTATAATACCTACTTTTATATTCATAGCCTTCGCAAACCAATTCTCTTTTCGAACCCCTTCGTGAATTGTATCCGTTTGCATTTGTAATTGAGTTTGAAGCTCTCCCATTAAAAAACCTCCCCTAATCTTGTTGCCAGTGAAATTGTTCACTATGTTAAGTATACTAAAAAATTGAAATTATTAATATATTAAAAATTTACTATTCAAACTTTTCTTTTTTATGATTCAGCTGAAAAGAGATGTTCTGACTAAATTCCGGATGTGCCGGAGTGCCGAGAACCCAGTGCTGATGCCGGTCAAGCATTTTATTCGCAAGGAGCGAGGTGTTGATGTACGATAATAAAGGGTCATTTATCCTAGCGACCGCCATAAATCAGCAACAAAATAGACAATAATCCGTCACATAGCGCAGGGCTTTTTAGGTATTTTGGGCTTTATTTTTGAAACAGATCGTTGTAAAGTACTTAATATGAACCATTCAGGGATGTGTGCCATTCGTCAGTCTGGCAATCTTGAATCATATTGGATGACTTTTTGACGTATTTGTGAAATATTGAGCAATATTTTTTTCGTCTATTTTGTGAAATACTGATCAAAGTTTCGGTTCTGCTTGTGAAGTAGTGAACAATATAACATTTTCAACCGGAAATGGAGGATAAAGCATGAGTGAATTAGTATTAGCCCGCATTCAATTTGCATCAACAACGTTGTTTCATTTCTTGTTTGTGCCAATGTCGATCGGGCTTGTGTTTATGGTTGCATTGATGGAGACTCTTTATCTTGTGAAGAAAAATGAGCTGTACCTCAAAATGGCGAAGTTTTGGGGACACTTATTCTTAATAAATTTTGCAGTCGGTGTTGTTACGGGGATTTTGCAAGAATTCCAGTTTGGGCTGAACTGGTCTGATTATTCCCGTTTTGTCGGAGATGTATTTGGCGCGCCGCTTGCGATTGAAGCATTATTGGCGTTTTTCATGGAATCAATTTTTATCGGATTGTGGATTTTCGGCTGGGACCGTCTGCCTAAAAAAATTCACGCGCTCTGCATTTGGCTCGTGTCATTCGGAACGATTATGTCGTCCTTCTGGATTTTAACAGCGAACTCCTTTATGCAGGAGCCGGTCGGCTTTACGATCAAAAACGGCCGCGCGGAAATGAATGATTTTGGCGCGCTGATAACAAATCCGCAGCTATGGGTTGAATTCCCGCACGTCATTTTCGGTGCGCTTGCCACCGGGGCCTTCTTTATCGCGGGTGTCAGTGCTTTTAAACTATTAAAGAAAAAAGAAGTGCCATTCTTTAAACAATCTTTCAAACTCGCAATGATAGTGGGTCTTTGCGCAGGCCTTGGCGTTGGCCTGAGCGGCCACATGCAGGCTGAACACTTGATGGAATCACAGCCAATGAAAATGGCTGCCAGTGAAGGGCTTTGGGAAGACAGCGGCGACCCTGCTGCTTGGACGGCCTTTGCCACAATTGATACGAAAAATGAAAAGAGCTCAAATGAAATCAAAGTTCCATACGCATTGAGCTACCTGGCTTATCAAAAATTCAGCGGCAGTGTCAAGGGAATGAAAACACTTCAGGCAGAGTACGAAAAAGTGTATGGAAAAGGCGACTATATTCCGCCTGTCAAAACGACATTCTGGAGCTTCCGTATTATGGTTGGAGCAGGTGTTGTCATGATACTTGCTGCGTTAGGCGGCCTTTGGCTGAACCGCCGCAAAAAGCTGGAAAACAGCAAATGGTATTTGCGCATCATGATCGCATTGATTTCCTTCCCGTTTATTGCGAACTCCGCGGGCTGGATTATGACAGAAATCGGGCGTCAGCCTTGGACGGTCATGGGTTTGATGACAACGGCTCAATCCGTGTCGCCTAACGTAACGGCGGGCTCCCTTTTATTCTCAATCATCGCATTCGGTGTGATGTATATGATTTTGGGCGCATTGCTCGTCTTCTTGTTCATCCGTGAAATTAAAAAAGGCGCGGAGCATGATAACCATCATGATGTTCCTGTATCAACAGATCCTTTTAGTCAGGAGGTATACCATGGCATCTCTTCATGATCTTTGGTTTATACTCGTTGCTGTATTGTTTATCGGTTTCTTCTTTTTGGAAGGCTTTGATTTCGGGGTCGGCATGGCGACCCGTTTTCTTGGCCATAATGAATTAGAGCGCAGAGTGCTGATCAACACGATCGGGCCGTTCTGGGACGCGAATGAAGTATGGCTTTTGACTGGTGCGGGTGCTATCTTCGCGGCGTTTCCAAACTGGTATGCAACGATGCTGAGCGGTTATTACATTCCGTTTGTCATTGTGCTGCTTGCGTTAATGGGCCGCGGAGTCGCGTTTGAATTCCGCGGCAAGGTTGATCATCTGAAATGGGTAAAGGTTTGGGACTGGGTGGTTTTCTTCGGCAGTCTGATTCCTCCGTTTGTGCTTGGTGTGTTATTTACGACATTATTCCGCGGTATGCCGATTGATGCCGATATGAACATTCACGCGCATTTCTCTGATTATATCAATGTATATTCTGTACTTGGCGGCGTGACCGTAACACTTCTCTGCTTCCTGCATGGATTAATGTTCATCACGCTGCGTACGATTGATGATTTGCAGCAGCGCGCCCGACAAATGGCGCAAAAGATAATGGGTATTGTTTTTGTGGCAGTGCTTGCTTTCGCGGCTCTTTCTGCTTATGAGACAGACATGTTTACACGCCGCGGCGAGATTACAATACCGCTTGTTGTTTTGATTGTCATCTGCTTTATGCTTGCAGCTTTATTCATCCGTAAGAGTAAAGACGGCTGGACATTTGCGATGACAGGCGCGGGTCTTGCTCTGACCATAGGAATGATTTTCATTTCGTTATTCCCTCGGGTGATGGTCAGCTCGATTCAAAGCGCGTTCGATTTAACAGTAGCTAACGCTTCTTCCGGTGATTATTCGCTTAAAGTCATGTCAATTGCAGCATTAACGCTATTGCCGTTTGTCATCGGCAGTCAGATCTGGAGCTATTATGTCTTCCGGAAGCGCGTCAGTCATAAGGAGCCTATGACTTATTAATGGGAAAAGACCTGTTTCGATATAAAGGAATGAAGCGGATTCTCACCGTGATTACTTGCTTAACGCTGATTCAGACAGCCGCTATTATCATGCAGGCAGAGTGGCTGAGTGAAGCTGTAACCGGACTGTTCAACGGGAAGAGCATTGCCTCCCTGTTTCCGGTGATCGGCTTTTTCCTCATCGCTTTTGTTGCGCGGCACGGGGTGACAGTGGCGCGTCAGAAACTCGTCTATCATTATGCCGCCCAGACGGGAGCTGATTTGAGAAAGAGCTTTCTCGATCAGCTGTTCCGTTTAGGCCCCCGCTTTGCAAAGAAAGAGGGGACGGGACAAATGGTGACGCTGGCGATGGAAGGCATCAGCCAGTTCCGCCGCTATCTTGAACTGTTTTTGCCGAAAATGGTCAGCATGGCGATTGTGCCAGCTGCGGTTGTCATCTACGTGTTTTTTCAGGATCGGACGTCGGCGATTATTTTAGTCGCGGCCCTGCCGATTCTGATTATTTTCATGATTCTTCTTGGCCTTGTCGCACAGCGAAAAGCGGATCGCCAGTGGAAATCATATCAGACATTGTCCAACCATTTCGTTGATTCTCTTCGCGGATTGGAGACATTGCGTTTTTTAGGATTGAGCAAATCGCATAGCAAAAACATTTTCCACGTCAGTGAGCGGTATCGCAAAGCGACAATGAGTACACTGCGGGTGGCGTTTTTATCTTCATTTGCTCTCGACTTTTTCACGATGCTGTCTGTGGCGACAGTTGCTGTGTTTTTGGGACTGCGTTTGATTGACGGCGATATTTTGCTTGGCCCTGCATTAACGGCGCTTATCCTGGCACCTGAGTATTTTCTGCCGGTGCGGGAAGTGGGGAACGATTATCACGCAACGCTAAACGGGCAGGAGGCAGGGAAAACCATTCAAGAGATATTGTCGCAGCCTGGCTTTAGAGAAGAGGCGCCTCTTCAGCTTGGGATGTGGTCCGATCAAGATGAGCTGAAGCTGTCAGGCGTGTCAGTTGGCCGGTCGGTGTCTGATATTGATTTGTCATTCAAAGGCAAGAAAAAAATCGGCATTATTGGTGCAAGCGGTGCCGGAAAATCAACATTAATTGATATCCTCGGCGGGTTTTTGGAGCCGGATGGCGGTGTTATTAATGTGAACGGTTCAAGCCGTTCGCACCTGCAGGACGGGAACTGGCAGAAAAACCTTCTCTATATCCCGCAGCATCCTTATATTTTTGATGATACGCTGGCGAACAATATCCGCTTTTATCACCCAAGCGCTTCTGCTGAAGATACAGCCCGCGCTGCTGACTCAGCGGGATTGACGGAGTTTGTAAACACCCTTCATGAAGGGTTGGAGGGACGGATCGGAGAAGGCGGCCGGGCGCTCAGCGGCGGTCAGGCTCAGCGTGTCGCGCTGGCCCGCGCCTTTTTGGGAAACCGGCCAATTCTGCTGCTGGATGAGCCGACCGCCCATCTGGATATCGAAACAGAATATGAAATAAAAGAAACGATGCTGGATCTATTTGATGATAAGCTTGTCTTTCTCGCGACACACCGCCTCCATTGGATGCTTGATATGGATGAAATGATCGTGCTGGACGGAGGCAAGGTTGCAGAAATCGGGACTCACGATGAATTGCTGGCGAAAAACGGTGTGTACACCAAACTCGTGAAGGCACAACTGGGGGAAAGAGCATGAAGAAAGAAGAATGGATTCTGCCGTATATCAAGCAAAATGCCCGTCTGTTTGTTCTTGTTGTCTTTTTAGGCGCGGTGACGATTTTTTCCGCTGCTTTTCTCATGTTTACGTCAGGGTTTTTAATTTCAAAAGCGGCGACAAGACCGGAGAACATCCTGCTCATTTATGTCCCGATTGTCGCCGTTCGAACCTTTGGGATTGCCCGGTCTGTGTCACGCTATGTGGAGCGCCTGATCGGCCATCACATCATTTTGAAAATCGTGTCCGACATGCGCGTCCGCCTTTACAACATGCTTGAGCCGGGCGCTTTGATGCTGCGATCCCGTTTTCGCACGGGAGATATGCTCGGCATTTTATCTGAGGATATTGAGCATTTGCAGGATGCCTTCTTAAAAACCATTTTCCCTGCCATCTCAGCCTTGCTTTTGTATGCTGTTTCAGTGATTGCGCTTGGTTTCTTCTCCTGGCCGTTTGCCATTTTGCTGGCGGTGTATCTGTTTGTTCTGGTTGTGCTGTTTCCGGTTGTGTCTTTGCTTGTGACGAGGGCGAAGAATGCCAAGCTGAAAAGCGGGCGGAATGTGCTCTACAGCCGTCTCACAGATGCCGTGATGGGTGTCAGCGACTGGATGTTCAGCGGACGCCGGCATGCTTTTATTGATTCCTATGAAAAAGAAGAAAATACGTGGTTTGAGCTGGAACGTAAAAAACATCGTTTTACAAGATGGCGGGATTTCGCCGCACAATGCCTTGTCGCCGGCCTCATTTTGCTGATGCTGTTTTGGACGGCGGGGCAGCATGCAAATGGCGAACTCGCCAGAACAATGATTGCAGCCTTTGTGCTTGTTGTGTTTCCGCTGACAGAAGCTTTTCTGCCGCTTTCTGATGCGTTGGGCGAAGTGCCGGGTTATCAGGATTCTATCAAAAGAATGAACAAGGTGGCTCCTCAGCCTGAGTCTTCGCAAACAGAGTCTGCGGCTGATAGGCTTGATCTCAAAGATGTCACCTTGGTGTTTCGAGATGTGACGTTTTCTTATGACAACAGCCAAGTACTGAACCATTTTTCCTTTACGCTGCGCCAAGGAGAAAAAATGGCGCTGCTCGGCCGGAGCGGATCAGGAAAATCAACGTCACTCGCATTAATTGAGGGCGCCTTGAAACCTGACTCAGGCTCGGTAACGTTAAACGGAGTGGAAACGGCGTTTTTAAAGGGCCAGATTGCTGATGCGGTGGCTGTGTTAAATCAAAAGCCTCACTTGTTTGATACAAGCATTTTGAATAACATCAGGCTTGGAAACGGAAAGGCGAGCGACGAGGATGTGCGCCGCGCCGCAAAGCAGGTGAAACTGCATGATTACATTAAGTCGCTGCCTGACGGGTATCATACTTCAGTTCAGGAAACCGGAATCCGATTTTCAGGAGGAGAGCGGCAGCGGATCGCGCTCGCCCGGATTTTGCTGCAGGATACGCCGATCATTATACTTGATGAGCCTACAGTAGGCTTAGACCCTATTACGGAACGCGAACTGATGGAAACCGTGTTTGAGGTGCTGAAAGGTAAAACGATTCTATGGATTACGCATCACTTGGCGGGTGTGGAAGCAGCCGATAAAATCGTCTTTCTGGAAAACGGAAAAACAGAAATGGAAGGAACGCACGAGGAACTGCTGGCGACGAACGAACGATATCGCCGTCTTTATCACCTCGACGTTCCTGTAAAATAGAAGACAGCCTTTTGGGCTGTCTTTTTTGTTTGAAAAGGAAGAAGTGCAGGAAAAATAAGAAGAGATAATAAGAGGAGGTATGAATATGAATGTTCCGATTTGGACGGAAGAGCATGTGAGGGCTGCGCTCCCTGAAAGAGATGCAGCGAGCCATAAAGGTACGTACGGTACGGCTTTGCTGCTGGCGGGAAGCGATGACATGCCGGGCGCTGCGCTTTTAGCCGGGCTTGGTGCCATGCGGAGCGGTCTCGGCAAGCTTGTCATCGGCACGTCTGAAAGCGTGATCCCGCTGATCGTTCCGGTTCTGCCGGAGGCCACGTATTGGCGTGACGGCTGGGAAAAAGCGGCGGGCTCTCGGCTTGAAGAGACGTACCGGGCGATTGCGATCGGTTCGGGGCTTCCGCAAACAGAGAGAGTGCAGCAGGCTGTTGATCATGTGCTTGAGAAAGACTGCCCTGTTATTTTGGATGCCGGAGCGCTGACAAAACGCACGTATCCGAAACGGGAGGCGCCCGTCATCCTCACGCCGCATCCAGGTGAGTTTTCCCGAATGACAGGGGTTCCGGTGAAAGACTTACAAAACAAAAGAGCGGAATATGCCAAGGAGTGGGCGGTTCAGCTGCAAACGGTGATCGTGTTAAAAGGAAATCAAACCATCATCGCGTTTCCCGATGGCGACTGCTGGAGCAATCCGACCGGAAACGGGGCACTCGCCAAAGGAGGAACCGGCGACACGCTAACGGGAATGATATTGGGCATGCTTTGTTGCCACAAAGACCCGAAACATGCCATATTAAATGCCGTATACTTGCACGGTGCATGCGCCGAGCTTTGGACTGACGAACACTCTGCTCATACGCTGCTCGCCCACGAGCTCTCTGACATGTTGCCTCGTGTGTGGAAACGATTTGAATGAAAAAAGCTGTCTTCATAGGGAAGACAGCTTTTCTTGATAGCTCGCTCGTTTTTTCAGGCGTGGTTTCATGAGTACATAATATAGAACAGAAGGCACGGCTAACCCGATAATCCATGCGATATCCCCGCCGCCAAACATTTTTGCCAATGGCCCGATGTAAAAGGATGTATTGATAAACGGAATTTCTAACAAGATGGATAGAATGAAAGCAATCGTTGTGATCCAATTGACTCTTCCATATGGCCCGTTGACATCAAACATCGCTTTGACCTCATAGTTCCCGTGGCGGACGAAGTAGTAATCCACTAAATTGATCGCCGTCCATGGAATTAAGAAATAACTGATAAAAAAGATGAAATTCAAAAACAGCTCCATAAAATTACTTTGCCCGAGAAGGCTTAGGACTGTTCCGACGATTGTGACGCCAAGGATCATGATGATTCTGATTTTCGGTGTGACTTTTAATTTCAGAAACGGCTCAAGCGTAGTCGTCGTGGACATAAAAGCTCCATACAAGTTAAAGACATTAATCGCCATCTGGCCAAATAAAACAATGATCAGCATAATGAACGAGAAGGGGCCGAACAATTGCACAATCTGGGTCCCTGAGTTTGTCGTAAAATCAGGAAGTGCTGTGGTCAGCAGCGCGCCGAGCAGCATCATCCAGATGGAGCTGACAGATGTTCCTGCGTAGCTGTACCAAAACGTTTTGGACGCCGGTGTTTTAATGGGCAGATATCTGGAATAATCGGCGACATAAGGCGCATAGGCAAGCTGCCAAGTCGCTACTGCGCTGACTGCCACCAAGAAAACGGGCAAGTCGACCGTTCCGGGCACCCAGCTGCCTGCCGGAATCGGTAATTGGAAAATGAGTATCGTTGCAGCAAAAAATACGGCAAAAGAGGTCCAAGAAAGGATTTTTTGCATTTTATGAATCAAATCATGACCGAAAATGGTGAGTAAAAAACATGCGGCGCTTAAGCCTATAATGCTCCATGATCCCGGGATGGGAACAAAGCTGCTTAAGGTCCCGGCCGCCAGAATCGTACTGCTTGCGAAGAAACCAAGGTAGATAAACATGACTAAGAAGAGGGGAAGAATCGCTCCGATTACGCCGAATTGGGCACGGCTTTGAATCATTTGCGGGATGCCGAGCTGAGGTCCTTGCGCGGAATGAGAAGCCATAAATATGGCACCAATTAAGGTTCCGCAAATAATAGCGGCAACACTCCAAAACAGATTAAGTCCCATTGCAACGGGAAGAGTACCGGTCACTAACGTGGTGATATGCATATTGGCCCCGAACCATACGGGAAATAAATCTTTTGCTTTACCATGTCTTTCTTCATTTGGAATATATTCAATCGTTCGCCTTTCTACTTTCAATGCATCGTCCTCCATATATAATGAAATTTTGAAATAGACATAAAAACATAGCTTAACAGACTGTACTTCGCTTTACAAATTTAGATGTTCACGAAAACTGATGAGAGGCCAGTAAAGTCAATAGATCAAAAGAATTATAAAAAAAGTTGAACGCTCTGGAATCCGGTGTCGTCTCATAAGGCAAAATAACAAAAAAAGGGGGGATCGCGGCCGTTGGATACAAATGAAGAACAGCAATTGATTCAGCAGGCGAAAGAGGGAAGCGACGAGGCGTTTACAGCCCTTTTTCAGCATTATTATTCTTTTCTATATAAATACTTGTTAAAGCTTTCCCTTCACCCTGACGTCAGCGAGGATCTAGTTCAGGAAACCTTTCTGAAAGGATACGTCCATCTGGGGAGTTTTCAAGGACGATCCAAATTCTCCACTTGGCTGATCTCTATCGCGTCAAGACTCTACCTTGATCACCAGAAAAAGAGAAAGAGAGAATGGAAACGAAATCAGGCTGTTACAGAGGAAACGATACGCAAGATCAAGTGGGACGTGTCAACGAAAGGCTCTGAGTGGAGCGAGACGCTTGATCTCTTTTCTCAGCTTGACCCGAAGCTGCGCACGCCCGTCTTATTAAGGCACTATTACGGCTATACCTATGCGGATATCGGGGTGATGCTGCATATCAAAGAAGGCACGGTAAAGTCCAGAGTCCATAAAGGGCTCCAGCAAATCAGAAAGGAGTGGACTGATGAATAAAGAAAAGCGATCTGTTCATTTAAAATCGGAATTGCAGAAAATTGACCAATGCGCCAACCCGACTATACCGAGTCAAAAAGAATTGCTTGATCAACTGTCACAAATGAAAGCCGAACGAAGAAAAAGCGTGCTGAAAGAAGTTATCTTATTTGTGTTCTCTGCACTGATGGTGGTAAGCGCGGCGACTCTGGCATTTACTCAAGTTCCCGCTGCTTTTGTCGTGCTTCAGGTCTGTGCGCTGGCTGTCCTGCCGATTTTGATTGCAGCTGAGAAAAAACGATACCTTGGCGAACGTGAGGTGAAGCGCTGATGTCCCAAACAGATTTGACGATTTTTGTGTTTGCTTATCTGATTGTATTGGCACAGGGCATCTTTTTATTCATTGATGCGAAAAAACGGGATCGCCTGGCATGGGTGTGGGGAATTGTCGGACTGATTACAGCGCCGATGCCTCTGATTTGCTATTACTTTTTTGTGATAAGGCCGGACCGAAAAAATAGGGGGATCAGCTAATGAATATTTCTTGGGAAATGATTGTACCGCTGATTGTGTTACAGGCCGTGCTGGCAGTGTTTGCCTTGATCAGCTGTGTGAAAGAAGAGCGGACAAACGGGCCGAAATGGATGTGGGCAGCAGTGATTATATGCATCAATATTATTGGGCCGATTTTATTTTTTACCGTCGGCAGAAAGCAAAGGTGAGCGAGCATGCTATCTATTGAGTCATTGTGCAAATCATATCGGCATCATCAAGCTGTCCAGAATGTCAGTTTTCAAGTCAAGGAAAACGAGTGTGTCGCTCTATTAGGACCAAATGGGGCTGGTAAAACCACAACGCTTCAAATGCTGTCCGGACTGCTGTCACCCACCTCCGGGACAATCAGGCTGTACGGGGAGCAAAGAGCAGATCGCAGTATGATCGGCTACCTTCCGCAGTACCCGGCTTTTTATTCATGGATGACGGCAAATGAATTTTTAACCTTTGCCGGGAGACTGTCTGGCCTTTCAAAGAAAAAAAGCCTTGAGAAAATAGGTGAAATGCTGGAGTTTGTCGGGTTGCAGGACGCGGCAAACAAAAGAATCGGCGGTTATTCTGGCGGCATGAAACAAAGGCTCGGCTTGGCTCAGGCTCTGCTTCATAAACCGAAGCTTTTGATTTTGGATGAACCGGTATCTGCCCTGGACCCTTCTGGGCGTATCGAGGTGCTGGATATGATGCGGGAGTTGAAAAAACATATGGCTGTTTTGTTTTCTACTCACGTTTTGCACGATGCGGAGCAGGTGTGTGATCAAGTCGTGATCATGCAAAATGGTGAGATTTCATGGAAAGGCGCTTTACAGCAGCTTAAAGAACAGCATCAAACGAATGTTTTCACTCTTACTGTAAAAGAGAAACTGAAGGGCTGGCTTGAAGAGAGGCCTTATATATCCCATGTCGTCTATAAGAATCCGTCCCAAGCTGTTTTTGAGCTAAGCGATACAGGCTCTGGCAGGACATTGCTGAGTGATTGTATCCAAATGGGATTGACAATCACCTGTTTTGAACAGAAAACCGAGTCTCTCGAAGACGTCTATCTTAAGGTGGTGCACGCATGAATGTCATGATGACGCTATTACAAAAGGAATGGCTGGAAGGCTGGAGAAGCGGCAAGCTGATCTGGCTGCCCATCGCAATGATGATCGTGGGGCTGACGCAGCCGCTGACCATTTATTACATGCCGGAAATCATTGCGCATGGGGGGAGCCTTCCAGACGGTATGAAAATCAGTTTTACCATGCCTTCCGGCTCTGAGGTGATGGTGAGCACGCTTTCCCAATTCAACACGCTTGGCATGGCGCTGATCATCTTTAGTGTCATGGGCAGTGTGGCGAATGAAAGAAATCAAGGTGTAACGGCGCTGATCATGTCACGGCCTGTGACGGCAGCCCAGTATATATTGAACAAATGGATCACCCAAAGCATGATTGGAATTGCGTCGTTTGCAGCTGGGTACGGACTTGCTTATTATTACGTCCGGATATTGTTTGAGCACGCATCGTTCAGCCGCTTTGCAGCAAGCCTCGGCCTCTACTCTCTTTGGATGATGTTTATTGTTACTGCAGGGCTAGCCGGAAGCGTGATGTTTCGGTCTCTCGGAGCAGCCGCGGCAGCCGGAATTGGGCTGACTGCTGCAGTTTCCTTTGCTGTCTCGCTTTTTCCTGATGGTGCGAAATGGCTGCCGGCTGAGCTATGCAAGCAGGCGGAGCATATTCTGCTTCATGGAGAGCAGGCGGACTTTTTCGGGTGGTCGCTCACATTCTCCATTCTGTGCATCATACTTCTTGCCATTTTTTCTGTGTGGCGCTTCCGGCGGTATGAAAGCTATTAACCGATCATTTTTCGCTTTGTGGCCAGCATCATCAACAAAGCGGAAAATGCCATCAATCCCGCTCCATAAAATACCTCTGCCAAACCGAAAACCTGTGCGATTTTTCCGGCGAGAAGGGGGCCGATAAAGATGCCCAGCGCATAAAACGATTGATAAAATCCCATGGCTGACATTTTTAAACGAGCTGAGCTGATATCGACGACCCGGCTTAACAATAGGGGAAACACAAAGCCAAGCGCCAGACCGATGAAAGCATGGGTCATGCAAACCGTGGACAATGAAGCTGAAAAAGGGACGAACATCAAACAGACTCCAATGACAGCAAAACAAATCAGCATGGTGCCATAGGCGATTCTCCCGGTAAAGCGCAAAAACAAAAAGCTCAGGGTAGCCGCTGCATGAGGGAGAAAAAAGGCGCTCATCACCCGAAGCAGTTCAATGTCTCCCATTCCGAGCTGATTTGTATAAAGCGGCGTAAAACCAAACACCGTCATAAATAGCACGGCATGAGCTGTCATAGATAGAATCGTGAAGAGCTTCAGCCTCGGCAGCCGCAATGTTTCTTTGATGTATTGTGTTATACGGAGAGCCTTACGTTGCCCAGGAGAAACGGACGGATCTTTAATAAAGCAGCATATCACAAGGCCGATGCACGAGGCAGCCAGTGCCATCCAAAACGGAACCTGCCTGCCTAAATGCGCTGCTGCAAGCCCGCAGAACACAATGCTGACAAACTGAGGCATGACGGTAAAAAACTGCATAATGCCCATTGCTTTTGACGCACTGCCATCTTTGAAATAATGAGCGTATAGAATCGTCGCCATCACCCACATGGATGCTGTTAACCCCGCGAGAAGCCGGGCGGTCAGGACGAAGAAAAAAGAATCAAACGCAAGAAAAAGCACGCTGCTGAGAATGGAACATCCAAAGCCGGCAATTAACAGTGGCTTACGCAGAGAAAAAAGAATTTCTGACAGAACCCCAAGCGGGAACCGCAGCAGGATTTGGGTCACCCCGTAGCTTCCGAGAATCATGCCGATCGCTCCGTATGAAAAGTGCAGATCCTCCAAATACAGGCTGAAAACAGGAACGTAAATATAGCCCGAAAACCAAAAACAAAATACCATGCATAAGAAAACGGCGTGATCTAAAGTGCCGATTGTTTTTTGCTGAGGAATCAGCGGCTGCTGAATTTCCATGTTCTCACCACCTCTTTCCTTCCAGTACAACACAATTTGTGGAAACGTTTCAATAGAGAAATGAAAAAACAGGACTTCAAAAAAGTCCTGTTCTTGGTGTTAATACGGATCAGACGGATGGCTTTCCTGTTCGGCCTGCTCGACGGCTTGAGCCGTTTCTGTCGTGCCAACCGGTCCGTTGCTGTTATTTTCTGAAGCCTTTTTCAGCCCTTCCGCCACGCGTTTTCCGTAGTCCGGATCGGCTTTTGTGAAATTCTCAATCATTTGCTCCTGAATTTCTTTTCTGCAGGTTGAAAGCGTATTGACCAGATTTGTGATGAGTTCAGTACGCTCAAACTCAGTAAATCTCCGGTACGTTTCACCGGCTTGTCCGAAATTGTTCGTTCTGTCGATCGCTTCCCGCTTCAGGTCGCCTTCGACATGCGGGGTATGGTCTTTTGCCTGCTGGTTTGCTTCCTTTAGTCCGCCCATAATAGACGGTTCATAGTTGACGTGCGGATTTTGACCTTCGCCGATATCCACACGGTATTGCATTTGCCCTCCCTGTTGGTTGGTCGCGACGTGTTTTTTCGGTGAGTTGATTGGCAGCTGCAGGTAGTTTGCGCCAACTCTGTACCGCTGCGTATCGGAATAGGCAAACGTCCGGCCTTGAAGCAATTTGTCATCAGAAAAATCAAGTCCGTCGACAAGGACCCCTGTACCGAATGAAGCCTGTTCTACTTCAGAATGGTAATTCTCAGGGTTTTTGTTTAACACTAATTTGCCGATCGGTTTCCACGGGAAATCATCCTTATACCACAGCTTAGTCGGATCAAGCGGATCAAAGTCGAGCTCCGGATGCTCGTCATCACTCATGATTTGGGCATAAACCTCCCACTCCGGATAATCGCCGTTTTCAATCGCTTCATACAAATCCTGTGTTGCGTGGTTGAAGTTTTTCCCCTGAATCTCTTCCGCTTCCTTCTGTGTCAGATTGCGGATGCCCTGTTTCGGTTCAAAATGGTATTTTACAAGAACGGCCTTGCCTTCCTCATTCACCCATTTGTAGGCGTGAACGCCTGAACCCTGCATCTGCCGGTAGTTGGCAGGAATGCCCCAAGGCGAAAACAAGAATGTGATCATATGTGTCGCTTCAGGAGATTGAGAAATGAAGTCGAAAATACGTTCACCATCTTGGATATTGGTCACCGGGTCAGGCTGAAACGCGTGTACAAGGTCCGGGAACTTCAGCGGATCGCGAATAAAAAAGATTTTCAGGTTGTTCCCGACCAAATCCCAGTTTCCGTCTTCGGTATAAAGCTTAACGGCAAAACCGCGGGGGTCCCGTAAGGTTTCAGGTGAATGTTTTCCGTGATTGACCGTAGAAAAACGGACAAATGCCGGCGTTTTCTTGCCTTTTTCCTGGAAGAGCTTCGCTCGCGTGTACTTTGAAATCGGCTCGTCTCCAAAACTTCCGTAGGCTTCAAAATAACCGTGTGCGCCCGCGCCCCTGGCATGTACAACACGTTCAGGGATGCGTTCCCGGTCAAAGTGGCTGATCTTTTCGAGAAAATCGTAATTCTCCAGCGTTGTTGGTCCTCTGTTCCCGACCGTTCTCACATTCTGGTTGTCAGTGACGGGATGCCCCTGTCTGTTCGTTAAGGTATCCTCTGACTCGTTTTTCCCGGATGTCTTATGAGAAAGCGCATCCTCACTGCCTTCGACATTTGTGCCATGATATTCTTTTTGATGATCATCTTTCATTGATTGATCCTCCTTTTTAAACAATAACAATATTCCCTAGATGGAAGAATTTTAAAACTGAAGTTTTTTTTTAGCTGCTTCGGGAATGGTACAATTACCAAACCGAAAAAAGGAGAGTACGACATCCGTGACCAGAAAAAGAAATCCGCTGCCCATCACGTTTTATCAAAAAACGGCCCTAGAATTGGCTCCCTCTCTTCTTGGCTGTCTTTTGGTAAAAGAAACGGATGAAGGGACAGCTTCAGGTTATATTGTGGAAACAGAGGCCTATATGGGAGCCGGGGACAGAGCGGCCCACAGCTTTAACAACCGCCGGACGAAACGGACTGAGATTATGTTTGCTGAAGCTGGCCGTGTGTATACGTATGTGATGCACACCCATACATTGCTGAACGTCGTTGCCGCAGAAGAGGATGTTCCGCAAGCGGTATTAATCAGGGCGATTGAGCCTCAAGAAGGCCAGCTGTTAATGGAGGAAAGAAGGCCGGGCCGGTGTCCGAGGGAATGGACAAATGGTCCCGGAAAATTGACGAAAGCGCTTGGCGTCACGATGAATGACTACGGGCACTGGATCACGGAACAGCCGCTTTACATTGAAAGTGGGTACACACCGGAAGAAATATCAACCGGCCCGCGGATCGGCATTGACAACAGCGGAGAGGCGCGCGATTATCCGTGGCGTTTCTGGGTGACGGGAAACAGGTACGTATCGCGTTAGCATGTTTAAGCAAAGGGGAATCTAGGGAATAGTTGAGAAAAAAGAAGGGAGAATCGGAGCTTTGAAAAAAATGGTCAAAACCGTTATCAAATGGGCGCCGGTCATTTACCCGATCGTTCGAAAAATCATGAAAGACCGCAAGGCGTCTAAACAAAAGAACATGTCCGCATCCCGAACAGCCGGCTGATTCCGGCTGTTTTTTTATGGGTCTGTTTTCCCTCTTGTCCTCCCGATGTTCATTGACTTGCATTTCTCCCCATTATAGAATTTATATACATTTTGCTTTCCCTTCACCACATCCTTTCTGCCTACTTATGTAATTCCTGCATCTATCATGATAGGAGGTTTTTCTCATGCTGCATGGGCGACTTCGTGAAATTCTGCGCTTATTGATGGCGGCAGAAGCTCCGGTGACAAGCTCGGTATTTGCCGCACATTTACATGTGACGACGCGGACGGTCCGCAATGATATAAAGGAACTCCAAGATGTGATAAGCGCCCATGGCGCTTTGGTTCAATCGGTAAGAGGCTCGGGATACAAGCTGCGCATTCATGACGACCAGACCTTTAGAATGCTGCTGCAAGACGAGTTTCATCAGAAAAAGGGACTGCCGGTAATTCCCGAGGAGAGGATTACATATCTCATGAAACGGCTGCTGCTGGCGGATCATTATCTCAAGCTGGATGAGCTGGCTGAAGAACTATTTATCTCAAAATCTACACTTCAAACCGATTTAAAGGAAGTGAAGAAACGGCTGCTCCCTTACCGCATTGTCATGGAAACACGCCCGAATTACGGCTTCAAGCTGCGCGGAGATGAGGTGCAGATGAGGTATTGTATGGCGGAGTACATTGTCGATGAAAGAGAAACAGAGATCGATGTTCTGAATGAAAAGGCTGATATATTGCCGAAGGAACAAATCGATATCATCCATTCTATTATTATGAAAAGGGTCAAAAATGACCGGATTCCTCTGTCTAACCTTGGATTGAATAACCTCATCATTCATATCGCCATCGCCTGTAAGCGGATCAGAACGGAACACTATGTGTCTCTTTTCCCGGAAGATATGGAACACATTCTGCATCAAAAAGAATACCAGACTGCAGAAGCCATTGTGAGAGAACTGGAATCAGCCCTTGATGTCACGTTTCCGGAAAAAGAAACAGCATATATCGCCATGCATCTTCTCGGCACGAAACGAATGACACAGCCGCAGTGCGGGGACGGCGAATTTTCAATTGATGAAGAAACAGATCGGCTGACTGCCGCCATGATCGAAGCGGTCGATCGAGAATTAAAGCTCGGCATCCTGCATGATCAAGAGCTGAAAATCGGCTTGGCACTGCATGTAAAACCCGCGGTCACCCGCAACCGGTATGGTATGAATCTGAGAAATCCGATGCTGGCAGCGATCAAAGAAAATTATCCTCTCGCCTTTGAGGCCGGAATCATCGCTGGAATCGTCATAAAAGAGAAAACGGGCATTGATATCCATGAAAATGAAGTCGGTTATTTAGCTCTGCACTTCGGCGCCGCAATTGAACGGAAGAAAACAGAAAGCCCGCCGAAGCGCTGCATCATCGTTTGTGCATCGGGTGCCGGAAGCGCCCAGCTTCTGAGGGAAAAACTTCGCTCCCATTTCGGCAAACGGATTGATATTCTCGGCACGGCTGAATATTACAGTCTTGACCAGATGTCTTACGAATCGATTGATTTTGTTGTCAGCACCATTCCGATCAAAAAAGAACTCCCTGTGCCTGTACTGAAGGTAAACACCATCTTAGGCGGAACCGATTTTGCAAAAATAGAATCTATCCTCAATGATGAGAAAGAAAAAGCGATCAGCTATCTCAAAAAAGATCTCGTTTTTTTTCAGAAGGATCTGCGTTCGAAAGAAGAAGTGATTCAATTTTTAGGTCAGAAAGCAGTGGAAGGCGGCTATGCGAATAAGGAAATCATAGATTCTATATTTGAAAGAGAAGAGATGTCGCCAACGTGCTTCGGCAACCTCGTGGCCATTCCGCACCCGCTCGTCCCGCAGACGCAAACGACATTTTGGGCCGTCTGCACGCTCAAAAAACCGATAGACTGGGAGAATAAACGGGTTCAATTTGTCTGCCTGCTTTGTGTCGAAAAGGAAAACAAGGCGGATTTGCAAAGCATGTATAAACTGCTCGGCAGCATTTTGGATGACCCGGCAGCGGTAAGCCAGCTGTTAAAAAGCCGCACATACCAAGAGCTCTCCGATGTGTTTGACAAAAAACGATAAACTGACAGCCTGGATATACCTTTTTTCCGTTTCCTGCGGAAAAACCTTGAGTGTTTATGAAAGCGATTTCATAATATGATGTTATCAACAGCAGGACATACAAATTCTATCAAACTCTTAGGGGGTCTCTTACATGAATATATTACTCGTTTGTGCAGCAGGCATGTCAACAAGCTTACTCGTCAGCAAGATGGAAAAAAGCGCGCAGGAACAAGGAAAAGACTATACCATTTGGGCAGTATCAGGTGATTCTGTACAAAATCATATCGATAAAGCGGATGTATTGCTCCTCGGCCCGCAAGTCCGTTACATGCTTCCTCAGCTGAAAAAACTAGGTGAATCAAAGGGTGTTCCGGTAGACGTCATTAACACAGTCCATTATGGGACGTGCAACGGAGCGGAAGTGCTGAAATCGGCTGAACAGCTTGGAAACGCGTCATAGAGAGGGGCGGGCTATGTGAATAAAGTCAATCAGTTGTTAGAAGAGAAGGTCATGCCTATAGCAGGAAGAATTGCGGGACAGCGTCATTTGCAGGCGCTCCGTGACGGTATCATTTTAACAATGCCGCTTATTATCATCGGCTCCTTTTTCCTCATCATCGGCAACCTCCCGATTCCCGGATATGCCGATTTTATGGCAAAAACGTTTGGAAGCGCTTGGTCAGAGAAGCTCGCTTACCCGGTTGACGCGACCTTTGAAATTATGGGGCTTGTCGCTGCATTCGGCATTGCCTACAGGCTGGCCGAGAAATACGGGGTTGATGCTTTGTCGGCAGGTGCCATCTCTCTTGCGGCTTTCCTCTTAGCGACACCATATCAAGTGCCGTTTACGCCGGATGGCTCGACAAAAGAGATGATGGTCAGCGGCGGTATTCCGCTATCGCTGATGGGAAGTAAAGGCCTGTTTGTCGCCATGATTATCGCAATGGTGTCAACAGAGATTTACCGTCTCATTATCCAGCGTAATATGGTTTTTAAAATGCCGGATGGCGTTCCGCCAGCGGTCAGCAAGTCATTTGTCGCTTTAATCCCCGGCTTTGCCGTCATCTTCCTGATTTGGGCAGCCCGACTGATTGTGGAAGCGACGCCGTTTGAAAGCCTTCATAATATTGTAAGCGTTTTACTGGGGACGCCGCTCTCCATTCTTGGCGGAAGTCTTGGGGGAAGCCTTATCGCAGAAGCTGTCAAAATGCTTTTATGGGCCTGCGGTCTTCATGGCGCCAACATTGTCGGCGGCGTCATGGCACCGATTTGGTACGGCGCCATGGATGCCAACCGGATCGCCTTCCAAGCCGGTGAGGCACTGCCTAAAATTTTCACCCAGCAATTTTTCGATATCTGGATCAATATCGGCGGAAGCGGTGCCACTCTTGCACTGGTTGTCACGATGTTCCTTCGCGCCCGAAGCAAACAAATGAAGCAGCTCGGAAAGCTTGCGATCGGCCCGGCGGTCTTCAATATTAACGAACCGATCATTTTTGGAATGCCGATCGTCATGAACCCGATGCTCTTAATTCCGTTTATCGTCACGCCGCTCATCACACTGACACTCACATACATCGGAATGAGCACCGGACTTGTCGCCAAACCGGCGGGTATCGCAGTCCCTTGGACCATGCCGCCGATCTTTTCAGGCTATTTGGCGACAGGAGGCAAAATATCAGGCGCGGTCATGCAAGCCATTAATATCACCGTTTCCTTTGTTGTCTACTACCCGTTCTTCAGAATGTGGGATAAACAGAAGCTGAAAGAAGAAAACGAATTAGAGCTCGTTCAAACGCCTGCTGTTTCAGACGACAAAGAGGCAGCTTTGTAAAGAAAGGAGTGAATCGCGTGAATGAGAAAATGGAGCAAATTATTTTTCAAATCATACTTCACGGAGGAAACGGAAGGAGCTCCGCAATGGAAGCGATCGCCGCCGCGAAAAACGGCGACAGCGAAGAGGCGCGGAATAAGCTTCAAGACGCTGCGGATGAATTGTCAAAAGCCCATCATTATCAGACAGAACTGATCCAAAGTGAAGCAGGCGGAGATAAAACAGAAATGACACTGCTGATGGTCCACGCGCAGGATCATTTAATGAATGCCATGACAGTCAAGGATTTGGCGGCTGAATTCATTGAGCTATATGAAAAAATCACCGTGCAAGGGGGAGCAAGCATATGACAAAAGGATTGAAAATTGTAACGATTGGCGGAGGTTCAAGCTACACACCGGAGCTCGTGGAAGGTTTAATCAAACGGTACGAAGAGCTGCCTGTACGTGAATTATGGCTCGTTGATATTCCTGAAGGCGAGGAAAAGCTGAACATTGTCGGCACGCTCGCCAAGCGGATGGTTGAAAAAGCTGGTGTCCCGATTGACATTCACCTCACTTTGGACAGAAGGGAAGCGCTGAAAGATGCAGACTTTGTGACGACTCAATTTCGGGTCGGATTGCTGCAAGCGAGAGCCAAGGATGAGCGCATTCCATTAAAATATGGCGTCATCGGCCAGGAAACAAACGGCCCGGGAGGACTCTTTAAAGGATTGCGCACGATCCCGGTCATCTTAGAGATTGCCAAGGACATCGAGGAGCTTTGTCCGAATGCATGGCTCGTTAATTTTACAAACCCTGCAGGTATGGTGACGGAGGCCTTGCTTCGCTACTCCAACCTGAAGAAAGTTGTTGGTCTCTGCAATGTTCCAATCGGCATGAAAATGGGCGTAGCGAAAGCGCTCGATGTAGAGGTTGACCGGGTAGAGGTTCAATTTGCCGGATTGAATCATATGGTGTTCGGAATGGACGTCTTCTTAGACGGTGTCAGCGTCAAGGATAAAGTCATTGAAGCGATGGGTGATCCGAAAAACGCGATGACAATGAAAAACATCTCCGGCGCTGAGTGGGAGCCAGAATTCTTAAAGGCACTCAACATGATTCCTTGCGGCTATCACCGCTACTATTTCAAAACAAAAGAAATGTTCGAGCACGAGCTTGAAGCATCACAAACGGAAGGCACGCGTGCTGAAGTGGTGCAAAAGGTAGAGCAAGAGCTGTTCGAGCTTTATAAAGATCCAAATTTGGCGATCAAGCCGCCGCAGCTTGAGAAACGCGGAGGGGCATACTACAGTGACGCAGCGTGTAATCTCATCAGCTCCATTTACAATGATAAACACGACATTCAGCCGGTGAACACGATCAATAACGGTGCGATTGCAAGCATTCCAGATGATTCCGCTGTTGAAGTGAACTGCGTGATGACGAAAAACGGCCCTAAGCCAATCGCCGTAGGCGACCTGCCAGTATCTGTCCGCGGCCTTGTCCAGCAAATCAAATCATTTGAGCGTGTTGCGGCAGAAGCGGCTGTCACAGGCGACTACCAAACAGCGCTGCTCGCCATGACGATTAACCCTCTCGTACCATCCGACACAGTGGCCAAACAGATCTTAGATGAAATGCTGGAGGCGCACAAAACACATCTGCCGCAGTTCTTTAACAAAATTGAAGCATAAAAAAACGGCCCGTTTCGGGCCGTTTTTTGTTTATTTGCTTTCAGTGAGCGCTGCGACTTCAGTGGTCCATCCAAACTCATCAGGAACTGTACCCTTCTGAATGCCTGTAATCGTGTCATACAGCTTTTTGGAGATTTCTCCTGTTTCTCCGTTATTGATCATCAGTGTTTCGTCATTCCAGATCAGCTCGCCGACTGGAGAAATAACTGCCGCTGTACCCGTTCCGAAGGCCTCTTCAAGAACACCGTCTTTATGGGCTTGGATGACTTCATCAATGGTGATTCTTCGTTCTGATACCGGAAGCCCCCAATGCTTAAGCAAGGTAATGACGGAATTGCGCGTGATGCCTTCCAGAATGCTGCCGTTCAGCATCGGTGTCACAATTTCACCGTTGATTTTAAAGAAGATGTTCATGCTGCCGACTTCTTCGATGTATTTTTTCTCAATGCCGTCCAGCCAGAGAACCTGAGAAAATCCTTTCTCTTCTGCTACCTGCTGCGCTTTTAAGCTTGAAGCGTAGTTTCCTGCGGTTTTCGCATCTCCCGTTCCGCCTTTTACCGCGCGGACAAATTCACTTTCCACAGCTATTTTGACAGGCTTAATGCCTTCCTTGTAATATGAGCCGACCGGAGAAAGGATGATAAAGAGCTTATACGTATGAGATGCCGCGACACCAAGGAAAGGTTCGGTTGCGATAATGAATGGACGGATGTAAAGGGACGTGCCCTCCGCATTCGGAATCCAGTCTTTATCAATAGAGATCAGCTGTTTTAAACCCTCAAGAACCTGTTCTTCATCAATTTGCGGAATACAGATGCGGTCATTTGATTTGTTCAGGCGCTCCATGTTTTTTTCCGGTCTGAAAAGCAAAACATGGTCATCCTCTGTGACGTAAGCCTTTAAGCCTTCAAACACCGTTTGGCCATAGTGATAGACCATTGCGGCCGGGTCCATTGAAACGGGTTGATAAGGAATGATTCTCGGATCGTACCAGCCTTTATCAGATGCATAGTCCATTACAAACATGTGGTCTGTAAACACTCTTCCGAAAGAAAGCTGATGTGGATCTGGTTTCGGTTTTTTGGCTGATGTTAATTCAACTCGAATCGTTTGTTTAGTCATGGTCAATCTCCCTGTTGTTAAATTGTTTATATTATCAAACTTATTTGAAAATATTTTATATTCTATTGTAT
Organism: Bacillus sp. 0909A; assembly: GCF_036765115.1. Classification (NCBI taxonomy): domain Bacteria; kingdom Bacillati; phylum Bacillota; class Bacilli; order Caryophanales; family Bacillaceae; genus Bacillus; species Bacillus sp. 0909A. The sequence goes on along the minus strand of NZ_JBAIZU010000003.1, from coordinate 659,932 downwards.
ACCTTCACCAAATAATCGCAATAGGTTTGCTCAAATTTGTAAGAAATTTATAAGAAAAAGCAGGAGAATTTAATTCTCCTGCGCATTCATTTGTTCAAATACTCTGTCGTAATCGGCACGGACTGCATTCCGCAGACCTTCGACACGTTCATTTGTAATCTCTTGTTTGCCTTCTTTTAAGCCGTCTAAGAAATATTGAACATATTCTTCAGGTGTAATGCCGCGGTGCGTCAAACCTTGCTTATCGCGTGATTTTTGATTTAATCCCGTGTCAACCATAGGGGGCGCCATCTCAATCACTTCAACGCTTGTATCGCGAAGCTGGTGTCTGAGCGTGAGTGAGAAGGAGTGGAGCGCCGCTTTTGTTGCACAGTACACCGGATAAACAGCTAACGGGTTAAACGCGAGCCCCGATGTTACCTGAACAATTGCCGCTTCCGGCTGATTCATCAAGTGGGGTGTAAAAAGAGCTGATAAATGGACAGGCGCTTGGATATTCAGCTCAATTTCATCCCCGTCCACAAAAAGCTCCTCAGTCCCTTTTTTAAAGTCGATTTCCTTTTGAATGCCCGCATTGTTAACGAGAACGTTCAGCTTTGGAAATTCCTTCTGGACCCATTCAAACAATGCCTGACGCTGTGTGCGGTCTGCGACATCGCATTGTTTTGTATGGAGGGCTGGGAGCTGTTTTTTTGCTTCTGCAAGACGCGTTTCGCTGCGTCCGCAAATGATCACTTCATTCTCGAGCTTAAGCAGCCGTTTGGCCAGTTCAAGCCCGATGCCTGCTGAACCGCCTGTGATTAAAACCGTATTGCCTGTCATCTTCATTGATGTAACACCTCTTATCAAGCTGGCTGTGATTCCTTTACTATTTCAAATCTTAGCAGGAAATATGCAGCCGCGTCCTAATAGATGCTCACGATGAAGTAACCTTTCCGGTTTTATAGAATTCATCAATTGCCTTATCCACATACACCCAGCCTTTCCAGCCGATGTGGATGGTATCTTTCATAAAATAAGGGTCATATTCATGACCAGAAAAATCAGCGACTTGGAAGCCCTTCGCTTTAATCTGTTTATTGACCTTTTCATAATAGTCAGTGCGCCCTTTTTTCGGGAAGCCTGTGTAGTCATACCATTTTCCGTTAACAGGGATGGTGACAAACATAGGCTCTGCGCCCGCGTCTTTCAGGATATTCAGCATCAGCTCAAAGTCGCCGTATTCCGGTGACTTCGCATACGATCTGCCTTTGTTTTTCCCTTTCAGCTTAGGCACTTTCGGCTTTAGCTTTTTATAAACAGGATTGTCGATGTGAAAATCGTTAGACCCGGAGTGGCGTTTGCCTGATTCATCGGCCAGTTTATTTAATTCCGACCATGACTTATCCTTCACGGATTGTGAGATATAACGCTTTGGTCCTGTGGTTTCCGTCGCTGAATAATAAAGGTCTTTCTTTTCGAGCATCTTGTAATAAACTTTTGCCGCCGGCTTCAGCGCGTTCACTTTCCATGTCTGACCGTTCACCATCGCCTTATAAAGCTCGGAAAGTACAGCATCGTTTTGAACAGCTTTGAAGCGCAGCATACGCTTCATCATTTTCTTTTTCACGTCAGGATCGATCTGTTCGTTAAATGCCAGATCCAGCCCTTGAAGCGCGGAATAGTTCGGCGCAAAATGCTGTTCATCAGACCCGCGCTTAATAAACCACTGCGGAGAAACGATGAAAACAATTTTTTTGCCCTTCAGCTGATCCATATGGGCAGCGAAGTTTAAAGAATGTATCAATGACTGGGACCCGCCTTTGCCGACAAGGTAAGGCGTAAATCCCTCATTGTTTACTTGAAAATAATTAGATGGGTGGAACTCGTCCAGCCGAGAAAGCTCAGAAGACCCGTAAATCGGAAGATACTTCGGATCATTGAGCATCTGATTTTGTAAATAAAGCCCCTGAAACATACTCGGGTTCAAGGTTGTTGCTGACTCTTCAACCCGTTTATCAGTAATAAAACGAGTCAGCCATGAAGATGGAACTGCGATGGCGCCTGCGAATAGAATAAACGCCAAAATAATTGGACCGAAAAAACGCTTTTTCATTATTTCAACTCAGACAGCTGGTTTACAATGTTATTAGGCGTATTCCATACATCCCGGTCGAATTCAGTGATAGGCACCAGAATATCAAAACGGTTTTCAATCGCAAGCAGCAATTCTACTGTTCCAAAAGAATCAAGCAAACCTTCTTCAAAAATTTCAATATCAGGGTTTTCCTTTACGATGTCATCCTGGCAAACCTCTGCTAAAACGTCTAATACCTCTTGTTTAAAATCCATAGTTTTCTAATCTCCTTTAATGATGGTGATGAAATGGTTTTCCTGAGAAAATATAAAACCCAAAGCAAACAAAATGGAACGTGATCACAATGGCGAGAATCGTTGTCCAGCGGTTGGACGGGAGCCATTTATATTTCTTATTCCACTTCTCGAAAAAGTTGTAACACGTCATCAGGACGGCGTGATAGAGGCCGTAGATGATATATTGCGGCGCAAGGCCGTGCCAAACCCCCATCAGCATAAACAGCAGGAAATACCCGATATTTGAGACGGCCATACGGTTTTTGATCCACTTTTTCTTTGTCATCCAAAATACAAATCTCATAAATACATAGTCTCTGAACCAAAATGACAGAGACATGTGCCAGCGGTTCCAGAAATCTTTAATATTTTTGCTGATAAACGGTTTATTAAAGTTTTCCGGCGATTTAATCCCCATAATATAGCTGACCCCGACGGCAAACATCGTGTAGCCGGCAAAATCAAAGAATAAATACATGCTGTAGCCGTACATGTACAGCAGATTCCCGAGGATCTTATTGTGCGTGATCGCGGGAAGGTTCATGATGAAATATGTGTTGATCGCATAGCCGATAATGAACTTGTAAAGGAATCCAATGAAAATCTTGTGAATCCCCGTATACAGCAGATCGGCATATTCCTCTTTTGTCCAGGCCTTCTGCTCATCCTTGACGAATCTGCGGTACCTGTCAATCGGACCGGAAGAAATCGTCGGGAAAAACAGGATGAAATACAGCAGGCGGTGAAGCGGCAGCTGTTCCTTCAGCAGCCCGTCTCTCGCTTCCATAATCAGCTGAACGCCTTTAAAGGTTAAATACGAAATCCCTAAAAAGCTGATCAGGTTATGCGCCGGATGATGCGGCTGCGGATGAGAAAGAAACGGCCATATTTTTGACAAGAATAAAGGCAGAATAGACGCGATAACAGCCGAGCAAAAGACAAAGCCGCTGTTCGCTTTCTGCCGGTACGCCAGGTAGCCGCTGATCAGGAGCACCTGCCATATGGTAAACAGACACAGGGCGATGACGCCGTGTAAGTCATGCGAGAAAATCAGAGCCAATATAAGAATGGATATAAACATGTTGTATGCCTGGAATCTTTTCCCGTTTAGGCCGAGAATAATGGTCGGCAGAAGAAGAATGCCAAGCAATATAAAGAATAAAAATGAGCTGTAAGGCGTCATACAAGAACCTCTTCGCGGATGCGTTTCCTGTCAATTTTGCCGTTAGCCGTCATTTGAATGTGATCCTGATAAATGAACTTTCTCGGAATCATATAAGCCGGCAGGGAAGCGGCAAGCTCTTTTTTAATCGCACTTGTCAGCTGGAACTCCTTCTGGAATTCATGCTCCTCAGGCACAATTGCAGCTATCAGATATTCAACTGTTCCGTTTGGCTGATACGGAATCACAACAGCTGAGCGCACGTACTGAGACTGTCTCACATGAAACTCAATTTCCTCCAGCTCCATTCGGTACCCGTGAAGTTTAATCTGGAAATCCAAGCGGCCTTGGCAGAAAATCTGACCATCTTGTGTATAACCAGCATCGCCAGTTCGGTATGCCCATTGGCCTTCATAAGAGAAGAACGCTTTATCTGTCAGCTCAGGCTCACCGAGATAGCCGCGGCTTACACTCGGACCTGCAATGACAATTTCGCCTTTTTCTCCATCCGGGAGCTGATTTCCCTGTTCATCCATAATCAAAATGTTCATATCTGGTTTGGCGAAGCCGACTGGCAGAGATTCGTGCCGGCTGATGATGTCACTTGTAATTTCAACGGACGTAACAGCGACTGTCGCCTCAGTCGGACCGTACGTATTAAAGATTCTAGCTTTCGGGAAACGCTCAAGCAGCGCTTCGGCTACAGAAACCGGGAGAACCTCTCCGCAAAACATAAATGTGTCCGCCTCAGGAAGCAGATCTTGTGAAAATCCAGGGTCCATCAGGCACATTTGCACAAAGGATGGCGTCGATGTCCATATATTCAGCCCGGACTTTTTGAGCTCTTCGAATAGGATCTTCGGCTTATTCACGGCGTCCTTTGTCACACAGTGTAAAGTACCGCCTGACTGAAGGCACGGATAAAGATCCATGACGGATAAATCAAATGAAAACGGCGCTTGGTTTAAAAACGTTTTGCCTCCGTTGATCGGGAAGTCCGCGCAAATCCAGTCTGTGAAGCTTTGAAGGTTCTCGGCTGAAATCTGCACGCCTTTCGGATTGCCCGTGCTTCCGGAAGTGTAAATGATATAAAACGTTTCGTGTTCCGTCACCCATTGATCACGGCTGACAGTGCCTTCGTTTTCCAGCAGTTCTTCCGCTGAAACTGTTTGAATCAGCCCGCTGTCAATATCAACAGGAAGACCAGATCCATGAATCAGCAATTCGGCGCCCGAGCTTTCAATAATTTTCGCAATCCGCTCGGACGGAATGGACAAGTCAACCGGGATATAAGGGTGTCCCGCCTTGACGCTTCCTAAAAAGGAGACAATCATGTGCGGCTCCATATGTCCGTACACCAGAACAGGAGAACCCTTTTCTCCGGAAACGCGTTTTTTGATTGCGGCAGCCGCGCGGTCAGACAGTGCCCAAAGTTCCTGATATGTGAGCGACTGGCCTTGAGAGCGGAAGGCTTCGGTTTGCGGATAAGTTTCCGCATGTGTTTGAATAGCATCTAAAAGTTTCATTGTTATTCTCTCTCCAATTAGAAATCGTTATAAATATAAGAACCGGTATTCGCGGTGTGAAAACCATACATAAAAAACAAAACAAGCAGTATCAACAAATAAAAGCCTGTATGACAAGTCCACTTGACAGCGGGTTTTTCATACAGCTGTTTCATCAATTGCAGCATATCTAAATTCCCTTCCCGTTTTTTCGATAATTACATGAGTATATGACGAGCGGATGCGCAAAAAGTTTCATATTTTCCCTAATCTCCCTCAAATTTATATATCGGCTTCTGCCTTCAGAAGTGAATTTTTATCTCAGAGAGAGAGTATGAATGAAGCTTCTCTGACTGATTCATTATAAAGGAAAGATCAAATGTAATGAAGAAAACTTTTTAACTTTTAAAAAGCGAAAATGTATTTAAAAAAATTTTTCCGCTCCTGTTTGTAAAGGCACAGGCAGAACCCTAATGAAATCAGGGCAGAAAGGGTATAATAAGAAGGAAAACGCCCGCTCAAGGTATCTTGTGAAATGGTGGAGAAGTCATTATGATAGATAAGGAAGCAAAACGCAAGTCTCATCAAGTGGCCGGCTGAAATAAAGTAAGCCTTTTAATAGAAAGGAAGAGGAAGATGAACCAAACAAATAAGGGTGAGGGTCAGACAGCGCCGGAAAAAGAAAGTATGGGGCAGATTCTTTGGCAATTAACGCGTCCGCATACATTAACGGCGTCGTTTGTTCCTGTGCTTTTAGGAACAGTTTTGGCGATGTTTTATGTGAAGGTTGATTTGCTGCTGTTTCTGGCTATGCTGTTTTCTTGCTTATGGATCCAGATCGCGACGAACTTATTCAATGAATACTACGATTTTAAACGCGGGTTAGATACAGCTGAATCTGTCGGAATCGGCGGCGCAATTGTCAGACATGGTATGAAGCCCAAAACGATTCTGCAATTAGCTCTCGCTTCATACGGCATTGCCATTTTGCTCGGTGTGTATATTTGCATGAGCAGCAGCTGGTGGCTGGCTGTCATCGGCCTCGTGGGAATGGCGATCGGTTACCTGTATACAGGCGGGCCTCTGCCAATTGCATATACACCGTTCGGTGAGTTATTCTCAGGCATTTGCATGGGTTCGGTATTTGTGCTGATTTCATTTTTTATTCAGACAGATAAGATCAATATGCAAAGCATTTTGATTTCGATTCCGATTGCGATTCTTGTCGGCGCGATTAACCTGTCGAACAACATTCGCGATATCGAAGAGGATAAAAAAGGCGGACGCAAAACATTGGCAATCCTGATGGGGCATAAAGGAGCTGTCACTCTGCTGGCTGCATCTTTTGCTGTCGCGTATATTTGGGTTGTCGGCTTGGTCATTACAGGAGCTGCAAGCCCATGGCTGTTTGTCGTCTTTTTGAGCGTGCCTAAACCAGTTCAGGCGGTGAAAGGCTTCGTCAAAAAAGAATTGCCAATGAATATGATTGTGGCGATGAAATCTACAGCGCAAACCAATACATTTTTCGGATTCCTGCTGTCAATTGGATTATTGATCAGTTATTTCCGGTAAGAAAGAAGACCGCTTTTTCATGCGGTCTTTTTTTGTTACATTCGACAGGATTTTGTAAAAAAATTCATAGAACCTAGCAGCAGGCAGGCACGTCTAGTACATGGACAGCGGATAAAGATCCGTTAAAGGAGATGACGAAAATGGATTTATCTGTAACACATATGGACGATCTAAAAACGGTCATGGAAGATTGGAAAAACGAACTGTTGGTTTATAAATTCGCACTTGATGCACTTGATACAAAGTTTTCGATTATCAGTCAGGAATATAATTTAATTCATGGCCACAATCCGATTGAGCATACAAAATCGCGTGTGAAAAGCTTTGAAAGCATCGTAAATAAACTCATGAGAAAGGGCTGCGAGATTACGACACAGGAAATGAAGGAACATATCAACGATATTGCCGGTGTGCGTATCATTTGTTCCTTTATTTCTGATATTTATAATGTCGTGAACGTCCTGAAGCAGCATGAGGATTTGCGGATCGTGAAGGTAAAGGATTATATTCAGAATCCGAAGCCGAACGGCTACCGAAGCCTGCATTTGATTATTGAAATGCCTGTGAACTTAACGAACAGGGTGGAATACGTCAAAGCAGAAATTCAAATCCGCACCATCGCCATGGATTTCTGGGCGAGCTTGGAGCATAAAATCTACTATAAATTGAACAACGACGTTCCTAAACATTTAACCGATGAACTGAAGGAAGCGGCGGAGATTGCCCATTATTTAGATGAGAAAATGCTGGGGATTAAGAAAGAAGTGGATTAAAAAAAGACGGCAGCGATGTGCCGTCTTTTTTTTATTTCATATCTTCATAAATGTCAGAGGCTTTTGCCTTTATTTGTTTCTTATTGGCTTTCGGTTTTTTCTCTTTCTTCACAGCTTCATAGACAGAGGCTGTCACAAGGTCGCCGGCCTGCTGAAGGCGTTCTTTACTGATATGTTCGATAGAGTCTTCAGGGGTATGGTACCACGGCTCTACGTCTTCGGTTTCTGGATCTCCCCAAATAAAGTTAGCGGAATCTATACCGGCTTCATGGAACGGCACGTGATCGGATGAGCCTCCTTGTGTCAGAGACAGGCTGTCGAATCCAATTTTTTCAGCGGCCGTATGGCTGGATTCCCAAACGTAGTTAGATTGTCCATCCAATGTGTTGACATACAGCTCAGACGCATTCTCCCAGCTTGTACCCACCATGTCTAAATTGAAGTTCACTTCGCTTCGTTTCAACTCTTTTTCTGATAGATGATCTACATAATGAGAGGAGCCGAGCAGGCCGAGCTCTTCAGCGCCAAAAGCGATAAAGCGGATTTCCTTGTCAGAAGGAATGCTTTTCAAGACGCGTGCCATCTCCAGCATGACAGAAGTTCCTGATCCGTTGTCATTTGCGCCGGGTGAGAAAGGAACACTGTCATAATGTGCTGTGACGTACACAATATCAGGATTTTTGATGTTCTTTGGTTTTTTGACACCGATGATGTTCTGGGAGGTTTGATTTGAGAGCGCGTTTATTTGTAAGGTTGCTTCTTTTTGCTGGATAAGGGTTTCACCGTCTTCTTTTTTAATTCCGACGACAGGGATGCTGACTGTATTTCCTGATAGATTTGGGGTGACAGGAACAAGGCTTTCTTTGTTGTTATAAATGATGACAGCCTTCGCTCCGGCGTCTTCGGCGTTCTTGGCTTTCTCGTAAAATGTCAGGTCTCCTCTTGAAATCAAGGCGATTTTGCCCTTGGCGTCAGCGGTGAAGTCCTTTGGATAGCCTAAGCCGGCATTGTAAAGCGGAGCCGTCAGCCCTTTTTCCTCAGTCGGGGCTGAGCCGGATGCCGCCCGGAGAAGAATGTCGCGTCCTTCTGAAGACAGCGTTCCCTCAAGCCGGTCAGGAATGCCGAATCGTTGAACCTTCACATCAAGCTTTAATTTTCTCAAGGTTGAGACGATCCATAAGGCACTCTTTTTTTCAGCGGCAGTTCCGGCTATTCTGGGGCCGATTGTTTCACTAAGCTGAGAAATGGTGGAATACGCACGCTTTGCTTTGAATGGAAGCTCCCGCTGGCTATCTGATACTTGGACAGCGTGCGCAGCAGGGGTGACACTCTGTGCTGGCAAGAGAACCGTGCCGGCCGTGAAAACGGCCATTGTTATTACAGTCAAAAGCTTTTTCATAAACATGAACCTCCCCTAATGTTTGGATGGGGAATATTTCGGGATGCTAAAGGGTTTTCCTGCTACCTGAAGCGCATTTTTGAAAAGACAGTGCTTTATACCTGCAAAAAAACGCTTATGAAAGCCGATTTCATAAGCGTCAGGACATCAAATTATTGGAGTTTTAAAAACTTGCGTTTGCCGACCTGGATGATCATATTCTCTTTTATCTCTGCATCGGCGTGAATGTCTGTTATTTTCTCTCCGTTCATCCGGACACCTCCGTTTTGAATCATGCGGCGCGCCTCGCTTTTCGAAGAGAGAAGATCAAGAGTGACGAGCAGATCGATCATCGCTATTGTTTTCTCACCTTTCCAGTTTACAGCCGGAATATCCTCAGGCAGGCTGTTTTCCTGAAAGACTGTTTTGAAAGATTGTTCGGCTGCTTCAGCGGCTTCCAATCCGTGATACATTCGGACGATTGTTTTGGCTAAAAGCATTTTGGCATCTCTTGGATGAACGGCGCCGGTTTCTAAGTCCTTCACGAGCTGTTTTTTTTCTTCAAGCTCAAGATCCGTAGCCAAATGGATGTATTTTTTCATTAGGCTGTCGGGCAGTGACATCGTTTTCCCGTACATGTCGTTTGGATGTTCGTCAATGCCGATATAGTTGTTTTTTGACTTCGACATTTTTTCAACGCCGTCCAAGCCTTCCAAAAGCGGCATCAGGATGACGACTTGTTTTTCTTTGTTGTATCGTTCTTGGAAATGCCGTCCCATCAGCACATTGAAATGCTGGTCTGTTCCGCCTAATTCGATATCGCTTTCCAGAACGACGGAATCGTATCCCTGCATCAACGGGTAAAAAAATTCATGCAGGGAGATCGGTTTTTGCATGGCGATGCGTTCTTCAAAGTCATCGCGTTCCATTAGACGCGCTACCGTTATTTTGCCTGCCAAGTCAATGACATCCTCCAGATGCAATGTTTTCAGCCATTTCGAGTTGTAGTGAAGCTCGACTTTTTCTGGATCAAGCACTTTCCCGAATTGCTGGAAGTATGTTTTGGCGTTGTGCTGCACTTCTTCATCAGTCAGCTGCTTTCTGGCTGCTGATTTTCCGGTCGGATCACCGATTTTTCCTGTGAAATCCCCAATTAACAGCTGGACAATGTGGCCGTTTTCTTGAAATTGACGAAGCTTGTTTAACACAACCGTATGACCCAGATGTACATCCGGTGCAGACGGATCTAATCCGAGCTTAATTTTTAATGGTATTCCTGTAGAAATTGATTTCACGAGCTTGGCCTTTAATTCCTCCGGCGGTATGACTTCTTGGGCGCCTGTCATATATAAATCAAGCTGTCTTTCGACTTCTTTTTGCTGTGCTGCTGTGAGCTGATCAAATGTTTTCATCGTTCTTCCTCCTTTTTTAGAAACACAAAAAGAGCCGCATCCCGATAAGGGACGTGGCTCAATGCACGCGGTACCACCCTGGTTGAAGACATCGTCTTCCGCTCATTCGAATAACGGTTTCCCGTCCTTTGCTACTAACGTTCACAAAGAAAGCTCGGGGAGGTAATTCGCGTTTGCCTGTGTGCCGGCTCGCACCTTCCGCCGGCTCTCTGAAACAGGGAGACAAACCGCTACTGGATTCCCGTCAAAGCTTATGATGTATGAAGATTGTCCGCTACTTTTCTAAGCAGTCCTGTCAGGGTTTTCTGCTCCTCTTTTGTCAAGCCCGTAATCAATTCCGTTTCCCCTTTGTGAAACTCGGGGTAGAGTTCTTCGATCGCTTGTTTGCCAGTTTCAGTAATTGTGACAAAAACAAGTCGCCGATCTCTGGTATCGATGCTTTTGGAGCAAAAGCTTTTTTTTTCGAGCGTTTTGATCACGTTGCTTGCTGTAGCTGTTGAAATGCCTGACAGCTCAGCGATTTTTCTCGTTTCGAGTTTGCCCCATACCCATAGATCGTAAAGAATGGAGAAAGCGGTCCAAGATAATTTGTAAGAAGAAAGGACCTCAGTCTCCATTTTGACACGAAGCCTTTGCGCAGACCGATACAGATTCGTCGCGATCGAAATGGCTTCCAGGTTGAGTGACTCAACGGGCATTTGTCTAAGCTTGCTGAGTGTGTCATGCTCTTCTTTGCGAAGCTGCTGCTGTGTATTTAAACGTTCCATTTATCAGGCCTGCCTTAAATTATCAGAATCATTAGCTATGAAATGAATTGTAGCAGAGACGATGGTGAACTTCAAGCCTATATATTTCAGTTGAATAAAAAAAGCCAAAAGAACACCACAATAAAGAAAAATCCGCTAACGAGGGGTGCAGTTGTGCAAAAATATGTTCAAGGCGTGTATAGACACGATCCATTTCATCTGTTTTCGACAGAGCATGCAGTGACATTAGGCTTGATCGGCGTGCTTGCCATCCTATTGTTTCTGTTCCGCCGGTCAGTGAAGCAGCCTGCATTCAGTACATTTCTGCGCTATTTATTTGTGTTTCTTTTGCTTGCTTCACAAATTGGTTACCAAATATGGATGATCGCCACGGGCAGGTGGTCGGTGCGGACTTCTCTGCCTCTTCAGTTGAGTGACTTGTCTGTTTATTTATCAGCGATCATGCTGGTGACAAAGAGCAGGAAGCTGTTTGTGTTTTTGTATTTTGTCGGTATTGGAAGTTCGCTTCAGGCGCTTCTGACCCCAGATCTTGGTATGTTTTCATTTCCGCATGTGCGATATATTCTCTTTTTTATTTCGCATGGGTCCGTATTTCTATCCTGTCTGCTTATGGCGGTGATTGGCACGTACAGACTCAGACAGCGCTCTTTATGGGTGACTGTTTTGATTGTCAATCTGTACGGAGGGATCATTTATCTGGTTGACCGCTGGCTGAATGCGAATTATATGTATTTAACGAAAAAGCCGGGCGGCTCTTCACTTTTGGATGTTCTGGGGCCTTGGCCATGGTATATCGCCTCAGCTGAAGCGATTGCAATCGCGAGCTTTTTCATCCTTTATTGGCTTTATCGCATGTTCAAAAAATAATAGCCTTTTTGTTGTATAGCACATTCTATTAAAAAAAATATTGGAGAATGGTGTTTAATTTTCTGAAAAAGGGAATGTAACTTGTACAACACAAAGGGAGATGAATACCAGTGAAGAAAGATGAATTTATGCATATCGTATCATGCGCAGATGATAATTATGCTCGTCATTTAGGTGGGATGTTCGTTTCTTTACTGACAAACATGGACCAGAACAGAAAAGTAAAGCTATATGTGATTGATGGGGGAATTGAGCCTGATAACAAAAAAAGGCTGGAAGAAACGACATTGAAGTTCGGCGTGCCGATTGAGTTCTTAGAAGTGGATGCCAACCAGTATGAACATGCGGTGGAAAGCAGCCACATTACAAAAGCGGCGTATTACCGCATTTCGATTCCTGACTTAATTAAGGATGAGAGCATCAAACGTATGATATATGTCGACTGTGATGCACTTGTCCTTGAGGATATTTCGAAACTATGGGACTTGGACATCTCTCCATACACCGTTGCTGCTGTGGAAGATGCGGGGCAGCATGAACGTTTGAAAGAAATGAATATCACGGACACGGGAAAGTATTTTAACTCAGGTATTATGATTATTGATATGGAACCTTGGAGAAAGCAAAACATCACAGAAAAAGTTCTCAACTTTATCAATGAAAACGGTTCTGAAGATTTTCTTGTGTTACATGACCAAGATGCGCTGAACGCGATCTTATATGATAAGTGGTATGAGCTTCATCCGCGCTGGAACGCTCAAACATATATCATGTTAAAACTGAAAACACCACCGACACTGTTAGGACGGAAGCAATATAATGAAACGAGAGAAGACCCGGCAATCGTCCACTTCTGCGGCGGAGAAAAGCCTTGGAACTCCAATACAAAGCATCCGTACCGCGATGAGTATTTCCATTACATGTCCTATACGAAGTGGAATACGATTGGGAGCCCGGCCATCAACCAATAATCTATATATAGAAAAAACGCTTTTGAGATCATCAAAAGCGTTTTTTTTTGTTTGTCAGCGCGCCACTGACCGATGATAAAACCGTTCAATATGCATGGCGATGTAGCACAATTCTTTTTCAGGAAACTCAAAGCCATATTCCTTTTTTACAAATGTGCCGATGCTTTTGGCGCATAGGAAAGCATCCTTGAATCTTTCTTTAATGATGGCAATCATTTCTGAATCCAACTCGTAAATGGTTTCGCCTGCTTTGATATGCTGAATGGCAAAGCGCAAATGGGTCACGAGCCTTTCGTAAGAAATGGTATCCTCCACAATGTTGATCGACAGCTGGGTTTCAATAATGTTGATAATGTCACGGATCATCGTGGTAATATCAAGTGTCTGTGTCATGTCGCCGGCGTTGTTTCTGGCTGTGTGAATGTGCATGGCGATATTGCCGATTTCATCCTCAGGAATCTCAATGCCCAGCTTCTCTTTAATCAGCGCTCTAGCCCACATGCCGATTTGGAATTCCTTCGGATAAAGAACTTTGATCTCATTCAGCAGCGGATTTTTGATGACCATTCCGTTGCTCAGGCGTTCAATCGCAAATGAGAGGTGATCTGAAAACGCGACGTGAATCCGTTCATTGATTTTAATGTTCAGTTCTTGTTCAGCATGAGAAATAATTTGCTCGGAGATTTGAATATGGTCTTCCGGCAACGTTTCTAAAATCTCTTCGAATTGTTTATAGTCAGGTGTATCTTTTCTGACGAATGTTTTTTCTATTTTAGACGGATCGACAATATCATTTTTTCTTTTATCGAACGCAATACCTGCACCCAAGAGAATCTTCTCTTCATTTTGATCCTTTACGACGATTGCATTATGATTTAAGATTCTTTTAATTTTCATAGCTTTTTTCCTTTCATCCCCCGTTTTATGAATGAAATCGAATAAATCCAGTTATTCTGTCTCTTCTTTAAACCCGAGAAACAATGTAGCTATAAAAGCAGAGACGGCCGCGATCAAAAAACCGATCATATAATGAACAAAATTCGCAATGCCAAATGGCAGCACGATTGAAATCATCGGGATGCCGGTCAGTCCGTAGGAATTCGAGACGACGTGTGCCCCAACTACATACGCCCCGCCGAGAGCACCGCCAATAGCGGCTCCGATAAAGGGGCGGATCAGCTTCACATTTACCCCGAACACAATCGGCTCCACAATACCTAAAAACGCGGTAAGGGAAGCGGGGAGCGCGATTTTCTTCAGGCTGGACTGCTTCGTTTTGAAGAAAACCGCCAGTCCCGCTCCGCCTTGCGCCACATTCGCCATTGACCATATCGGCACCAAAAAGTTTACACCCACATGAGGGTCGGCAAGCAAAGTCGCTTCAATTGCATAAAAGCTATGATGCAAGCCTGATAGAACGATAGTGGAATAGATGCCCCCGAAAAGTGCTCCGGCAGCAATGCCTGCGTGGTGATAAATGTATTCAATCGATTGCGATATGACCTGGCCGATAATAACTGCGGCGGGGTTCATCACAATCAGCGCGAGACACCCCGTCACCATCACAGTGATAAAGGGAATGATCACGACATCAAGTGACTTGGGCACAATCGTTTTTAAAAGCTTCTCAATTTTGCTCATGATATAAACGGAGAGAAGAATCGGTATAATGGCGCCCTGATAGCCCATCAATGGAATATGCAGCCCCCATATGTCCAAGGAAGCGGGGGTCTTGCTGCCGAGCATGGATGGATCAAGCAAATCAGGATGAGTCAGAAGCCCTCCTATCAATGCCCCTAAAAATGGGTTGCTGCCAAATTGTCTGGCGGCACTAAAGCCAACCAAAATCGGCAGCAGAATAAATGCGGTGCTGGATACGAGATCCAGCATTTTGATCCACGGGCTGTCGGCAGAGAACCAGTGAAAGACCTGAATCATGCCGATCAGCCCCATGAGCAAACCGTTTGCTGTTATCGCCGGGATAATCGGCATGAAAATATCGGACAGCGTTTTAGCAAATGTTGTGACGGGGTTCAGTTTGCGGCTGGCATGTTTCTCTTGAACAGCCTCTTCAGAAGGAGATTCCTCCCACACACAAACGACTTCTTTATAAATTTTGTTGACGACACCCGCCCCAAAAATAATTTGGAACAGGCCATATCTGAAAAAGGTGCCCTGCACACCTTGCAGATTTTCAATAGCACGTATGTCGATTTTCGTTTCATCCTTTACTTCAAAACGAAGACGAGTTGTACAGTGGCTGATGCTGATAATGTTGTTTTTTCCTCCTGCGAGGAGCAATAATTCTTTCGCAATCTCTTTTTGCAAACAATAAAAACCTCCTCTGCTGAAGAAAAGTCGGCTTGTTCATCGTATCAAATGAAAAGTTGACAATCAAAATGAAAAAAGTGAGAAAAAATATAAAGCATGCAGAGCCATCAAAAAATGCCCTCGTCGGTGACGGGGCATTACGAAACATATAAAGCAGAAATGTCCATGGCGCCGTTACGAGCCCAACACGAAAAGAAGAGTTAAAATACCTTTCTTTTTCTAGGCACTAATACTCCCTTTGCATCGTTGGGTCTTGCCTGCTTGCCAGTCACAATCCCGCATTATGCAGTTGATATCTGTAGTAACGTTCATTTTATGCTGTTCACAGCAGGATAGCAATAGTATGAAAAGCCTGTGAAGCAAATGGGAAAAAGGTTGCGTACACAATGTAACAGATGAAAAAACCTTTAAGACGAGCGTTATGCCTTAAAGGTTTTTCAATTATTTCTTCGGCTTAACGGCGTTCAGCCGTTTTTGCAGCTTTGTTTTTTCATGGGACGCTTTTAATTGATTTACTGCGGACTGAGCGGCTGTTTTTGATTTTTTTGTCTTGTCTTTTTCCGCTTTTTTCACTTTGGCTTTGGCTGTTTCGACTTTTTTGGCTTCAGCTGCCGCTACTTTTTTCTTCACTTTATCTAACCGTTTTTGCAATGACGTTTTGTCTTTTCCGGATTGAAGTTCATTGACAGCCTTTTGGGCTTTCGCCGCATTTGCGTCAGTTGATTTCTTTTCCGCTGCGGCGACAGATTGCTTCGCCGTTTTTACATTGATGCTTTTCACTTTGTTGAGACGCTTCTGCAGGGACGTTTTTTCTGAGCTTGCCGAAAGCTTGCTGACTGCCGCTTGAGCGATTTCGATATCTGTTTTCTTTTTGCTTTTTTCCGCTTTGGCGACTTTGTCCTTCGCTTGCTTTGATGCGATATAGCGCTTGACCTGATCTAAGCGTTTTTGCAGGTTCTTTTTATCCGTACCGTTCGGCAGTTTGTTGATTGCGGCTTGTGCTGTATCAACGGTTTGCTTGGTTTTGTACTTTTCTGCCTTTGCCACTTTGTCCTTCGCGTCTTTTACATTTCTGTATGCCTGAACGTTATCCAGTCTTTTTTTCAAAGCTTTTTTTGCGTTGGAATCTGGCAGCTGGCTGACGAGCTTTCTCGCTTTGTCAATATCGGCTTGTGCTTTTGTCTGTTCAGCTTTTTTAACCGCTTGCTCAGCAGCCGCGTACGCTTTATCTGCCTGCTGGGCTTTATACTGGATCAGGCCATAGCCGAATTGCTGATCGCGCCCCGTCATTCCGAGATCAACGATGTTTTTCTCCATAAGGGCGCGAAGCTGCACGTTCGTGTGACCAGGATCTCGCTGTTTTAATAAAGCAAACATGGCAGCGGCGTGCGGTGTCGCTTGGGATGTGCCGCTTCCCGTCGCGTAATATTGATGTAAATACGTGCTCGTGATGTCTGTTCCCGGTGCTGAAAATTCAACTTCATTTCCTGTTGTCGAAAAGGCCGCGAGATGATTGTGTTGATCTGTCGCTGACACTGCAACGACACTGCTGTATGCCGCAGGGTAATTTACTGGCTTTCCGTTTCCGTCATTTCCGCTTGCGGCAACGAGCAGTACGCCTTTTTCATATGCTTTGTCCATGGCGTCATGAAGAATCTGGCTGTCTGAAGACGTACCAAGGCTCATATTGACGATATCCATCCCATTCGCTATCGACCAGTCGATCCCTTTGAGAAGGCCTTGAAGATCTCCCGAGCCGTTCTGATCAAGCGCTTTAACCGCATATATTTGTGCTTCCGGTGCGACGCCGTCAATTCCGTAGCCGTTATGCTTAGCGCCGATAATCCCGGCGACATGTGTTCCGTGACCGTTATCGTCTTTGTAAGAAGAGGTGTAACTGACAGCTGAGTACCCGCCGGAAATCGACAGGTCGTCGTGGGGGGAGATCCCGCTGTCGATGACAGCGATCTTGACGTTTTTCCCTGTCAGCCCTTCCTTCCAAGCTTGTTTGACCTGAATCGGTTCAAGGTTCCATTGTTCGAAGTTGTCAGAGTTGTCGGCGTCCTCTGACAGTATTTTGAGGTCTGTATTGTCCGCTGCGGTGAACGTGACATTGTTTTCGACATACAAAATATCAGGATCCTGTTTGAATTCTTTTACTGTCTTTTGATCTGCTTTGACCGCTACCGCCGGAAGATGCTTATACTGCTGCTCAACCTCAGCATCACTGTCTAGTACAGTTTCCTTGCCGTCTTTGTTTTTATAGACCACAATGATTTCATTCCCGCTGCTGTTTTCTGCATGTGCAAGTGGCCCTAGGGCGAGAAAACTGAAAAACAGAGTGGCTGATACAACAAGTTTGCAAAACGTGTTTTTCATAGTTCTTCTCCTTTTTCTATGATGTTTGATATATATATCGGAGGATAATGTGATTTTGATAGTAAGAAGGAAAAATTTTTTCATTGATAGGATGGCTCAGGAGAATTCAGATTTTTTCCGCAGGAAGAGGAAATTTTCCACATGAATTTGTAAGCGTTTTCAAAATAAGATAAAGAAAACATTGCAAAGGTTGTTCACAAAGCAATGAGAAAAGGGGGCTTTTCAGATGAGCGCGTTCACTCGGGTGATGGAAGAAAAAATCATGCCTGTCGCTGGGAAAATTGCCGGACAGCGGCATCTCAGCGCATTGCGTGACGGAATTGTTTTGACCATGCCGCTGATTATTATCGGTTCTGTCTTTTTGATTTTAACCAGCCTGCCGATTCCCGGTTATGCTGATTTTATGGCGAGTGTGTTTGGGGAACAGTGGGCGGATAAGCTCGGCTATCCTGTCAATGCTTCATTCGATATTATGGCAATGATTGCGGCTTTCGGGATCGCCTATCGGCTGGCGGAAAGCTACGGTGTTGATGCGCTGTCGGCCGGAGCGATTTCAATTGCAGCTTTCTTATTGGCAACGCCGTTTGAGGTGCCTTTTACGCCGGATGGCTCAACAGAATCAATCATGGTCGGAGGCGGAATTCCCATTACATTGCTCGGCAGCAAGGGACTATTTGTCGCCATGATCATCGCCTTGTTTTCGACTGAAGTCTATCGGTACATCATTCAAAAAAATATTGTGTTTAACATGCCTGACGGCGTGCCGCCGGCAGTAAGCAAATCATTTGTCGCGCTGATTCCCGGCTTTATCATCGTATTTCTTATATGGCTGGCGCGTCTTTTGGTTGAAATGACGCCTTTTGAAAGCCTGCACAATGTTGTCGGAGACCTGCTCGGCACA
Source organism: Bacillus sp. 0909A (assembly GCF_036765115.1). Classification (NCBI taxonomy): domain Bacteria; kingdom Bacillati; phylum Bacillota; class Bacilli; order Caryophanales; family Bacillaceae; genus Bacillus; species Bacillus sp. 0909A. The sequence continues at coordinate 641,562 of NZ_JBAIZU010000003.1, read as the reverse complement.
CCGCTTTCCATCCTTGGCGGCAGCCTCGGCGGGAGTCTGATCGCTGAATTCGTGCAAATGCTGCTTTGGTCGTGCGGCATTCACGGCGCTTCGATCATCGGCGGTATTATGGCGCCGATTTGGTATGGCGCCATGGATGCAAACCGTCTCGCGTTTCAAGCGGGCGAGGCGCTACCGAGCATTTTTACGACTCAGTTTTTTCAAATTTGGATTAATGTCGGCGGAAGCGGGGCAACGCTGGCACTTGTACTCACTATGCTTGTGCGGTCCCGGAGCAAACAGATGAAACAGCTCGGCCGCTTAGGCATCGGGCCCGCGCTCTTTAACATCAACGAGCCGATCATTTTCGGCATGCCGATTGTGATGAACCCGCTCCTTATCGTTCCGTTCATTATAGCCCCGCTCCTCACCATTACCGCCACTTATATTGGCATGAGCACCGGACTGGTGGCAAGGCCCGCCGGGATTGCCGTGCCATGGACCATGCCGCCGATCATTTCAGGGTACCTGGCGACAGGCGGAAAAGTATCGGGCGCCGTCATGCAGCTGGTGAACCTGCTCATTACATGTGCTATCTACTATCCGTTTTTCAGAATTTGGGATTATCAAAAATGGAAGGAAGAGAGTGTGGTTGAATCCGGGGATAAAAATATGTCTTGATGTAATGTTATAGATCATCAGCTGCTAAAGGGCTGATGATCTTCTTTTAACTATAGGTGAATGTTAGAATATGTAAAGGAGGTGCGCATGCTAGAATACATATGGTTAGATGACGAATCACCAATCTTAAAACAACTACCAGTTGAATATACATCAGCTGCTATTTTATTTTCTCCTTTTATTCAAATGCCTGAAGGGTGGGAAAAAGCTAAGAGAAAAAATGAATATGAGCATATTTATCCAAATGATCAAGAAGTAAGGGAAAAAGGAAAAGCAGTTACATGGAAAGAAATCATGTCTTCATGCGGATTCCAAACACATGCAGAGCTGGGGCTGGCTTTGAAGACATCGATATTTGCTTTAAGGGATGAGTACGCGAGAGAGGATTTAGCTGAACGTTTACATGCGAACTTAAAAGGAGATCTCTTTTATCCTAGTGAGGACCATATTTCAAATTTTCATATTCCCGGTTTGGTAAAAGTGCTTCGTTACAACGGGTCCAATGGGTTTTATTACTCAGAACCAATTGTGGAAAACAGCGGCTTTCTGGACACAACTGAGGCTAACTTGCGGATGGTTCTTGATGAAGCCGCCGCAGAGCTCATGTTGACTGATGAGAAAATGGATTTTGTATTTATGAGTGTATACGACTCATTCATTAATGTTTTTCTTGCGAAAGATGAAAACATTCATGACATGGTTCAGGGTATGGGCTGGGAAGCCATGTTTTGCGATGAGTCAACGTATATCAGTTGGTATAGATAAACAAAGAACGTACATGACAAAATGTACGTTCTTTGATTTTTACCGCTGAAAGAACTCAATCCACTCGCCGTCAGGGCCTTCGATATAAAAATAACGATACCCGTTTGGAAGTGTTGTGATCTCTTCGTCGATAAATTTCGCATTCATTCTTTCCGCTTTTGTATATTCGGCCGCGATGTCATCAGTCAGCAGGGCAATGTGATGCACTTTACCTTCGGCGGGAAGCTCGCTGCTGTAGCCTTGAATCAGTTCGATTTCTGTTTCCGGACCATCTTCAAAGCCAAGAAAAGCAAGCTCGATAATACCGTTCGTATGAGTGATGCGGTCTTTCAATTTCATGCCGAGAACCTCTTCATAAAATGTAATAGACGCGTTAATATCTCTTACCATAATGCCTGTATGGTCAATTCGTTTTGCCATGCTGTTCCTCCTAGAAACTCTTTTTGTCTATCGTAGAAAAACCTTTCCTTTCTGTCAATGCAGACATCTTGGCGTTTTGTGGTACGATAAGAAAAAGCAAACAGAAAGAGGACGAACATATATGAAGCTACTCACCCTAAAGAAAGCACACGCTGCAAAAATCAAAAAAGGCTATCCGCTCATCGAAAAGGAAGCTCTCACCGGCAGTGCGGGGCACGTCAAAGAAGGCGACCTCGTTGATGTCGTATCTGAAAGCGGCGAGTTTCTCGCAAGGGGCTATTACGGCCTGCAAAACAAAGGGGTCGGCTGGACGCTCACACGCAATAAAAATGAACATATCGACCAAACATTTTTCCTCAGCAAATTAACAAAAGCGGTACAAGCGCGTGCAAGTCTTTTCGCGGCGCCTGATACAACGGCTTTCCGACTCTTCAACGGGGAGGGCGACGGCATCGGCGGTGTCACTGTTGATTATTATGACGGGTACCTGCTCCTCCAATGGTACAGCAAAGGCATTTACACCTTTAAAGAAACGTTAATTGCCGCTCTGGATGAACTGGATATTGAATATAAAGCGATTTACGAAAAGAAACGCTTCGATACGGCTGGACAATATGTCGAGGATGATGACTTCGTGAAGGGAGAAAGAGGCGAGTTCCCGATCATCATTCAAGAAAACGGGATACAATACGCGGTTGATTTAAACGAAGGCGCCATGACAGGCATCTTTTTAGATCAAAGACATGTGCGCAAAGCGATCAGAGACCGCTATGCCAGTGGAAAAAACGTCTTAAACACGTTTTCTTATACAGGGGCGTTCTCAGTGGCGGCAGCGCTTGGCGGAGCGGAGAAAACAACAAGCGTGGACGTGGCAAATCGAAGCCTGGCCAAAACGATCGAGCAATTCAGCGTGAACAAGCTGGATTACGAGGCGCACGATATTAAAGTGATGGATGTTTTCAAATACTTCTCATATGCGGCGAAAAAGGATCTGCGCTTTGATCTGATTGTTCTCGACCCGCCATCCTTTGCCCGCACAAAAAAACGCACCTTCAGCGCGGCCAAGGATTATAAAAATCTGCTGAAGGAAACGATCGCCATTACAGCCGACAAGGGCATCATTGTCGCCTCTACAAACAGCAGCGCCTTCGGAATGAAGAAATTCAAAGGCTTTATCGATACCGCGTTCAAAGAAACAAATGAAAGCTATACGATTATAGAGGAATTTACATTGCCGGAGGACTTCAAAACGATATCGGCATATCCAGAAGGCAATTACTTAAAAGTTGTCTTTCTGCAGAAAAAATAAAAAGAGAGCTGCCCGGTTCAGGGGCAGCTTTTTATGTAGAAATGATCTGCTGGACGCGTCCGATACGGCCATCTTCAAGACGGACTTTAATGCCGTGCGGATGATAGCTAGATTTCGTTAAAATATCCTTCACTGTGCCTCGCGTCAGTTTTCCTGTTTTTTGATCCGCTTTCAAGACAATATCGACCTGCAATCCTTTAGAAATGCTGCTCCGTTCTTGCCCGTTCATAGCACACTTCCTTCCTTTTTATTCATTATAGTCGTTATGCTTTAAAAGTAACAGCCGTCTGATGAAGCGAATGTTTATTTTTTTCTGCTTTTATTAAATATAATGTCAGCCCTGCGCCTGCTATGCTAAGAATGGCAAAGAGCAGATAGACTGCGAAAATGGAAACGTAGTCAAAAATGTATCCGCCAACAAACGTACAGAACCAGTTGCCGAATCCGTTGCCGATGGCGGCGTACATGGTTAGCGCTGTCGCCTCCACGTGGCTTGGGGTAATTTTTTTGACGTATTGCAGCGCCGCCGGAATAAATAAACCAATGGAAACGCCTTGGAGACATACCGTCGCATAAATAATCCATAACGAAGGCTCTGTGAAGTAAAGCGTCCACCTGAATAATGAAACGCCGCCTGACAGCATAATGACAGTGAGCAATCCCATTTTATCTATGAATTTCTGCGCAAACCTCATAAACGGAATCTCTGAGATCACTCCGATAAAAAATAAAAGGCCAATGGCGGAAAGAGACGCGCCGCTTTTGTCGAGAAACAGACTGAAGTATGTATTGTTCGCTAAATTTGGTGCAAATGACGTAAAGGTGATGATCATAAAGATGAGGAAAGGTTTGTTGCTGATCAGCTCCCGGAACCCTTTGCGGATATTGATCTTTGTTTTGGCTTTCTGCTGCCCAGGCATTTGTGAGGCCAATATGGCTGCCATGCACAGAAAGGCACAGCCAAAAATAAAGATGACGTGAATGGGGTACAGCTGATTCGTCACCTGTCCCATGACAAACACCGCAATGCCGAAGCCGAGAGAACCAAACAGGCGGATTCCGCCGTAGTTTCCGTTTGTTTGTTGTGTGTAGCGTAAAGAAATGCTGTCTGACAATGGAATGATAGTGCTCTGAAAGGCTGCAAAACAGGCCGCAACCAGAATAAACAGCGGAAAGCTTTCAAATAAGACATAGCCGAGCCCAATTACACCCGTTACTGATGTGCAAACCGCAAGCAGGCTTTTTGTTTTTTTCGTATAATCGCTCAGCATACCCCAAAACGGCTGGAAAAAGATCATCACAATCGGGCCGAGTGACATAATCAAGCCGACTTGTGAGCCACCTAAATGCTGTTCCTTTGTTAAATACATGCTGAGCAGGGGAATGATACTGCCTGTGCCCAGGAAAGCAAACAAATAAAATCCTTTTAACGCTGCGTAGTGCCGTTTCACCTGCAAGTTGTGCATGGGGGTGCCTCCTTTGGTATCCACAAATTACATTATATTGTAATTTCTCAGCTTTTCAATGGAAGGAGACATAAAAAAACTGCCCTTGCCAGGACAGTTTTTTCTTCCTACATAAATGAAATTAAAAACGGCGCCGCGCAAAGCGTCATAATCGCTGCGAGGATCATTGACACGCTGGAAATCGTGCCGGACACAGAGCTGAGCTCAAATGCTTTAGATGTGCCCGCTCCATGTGCGCTTGTGCCGAGCAGCACGCCCCGCGCTATTTCGTTATCAATGCGGAAATAGCGGATGACCATCGGGCCGATGACGGTGCCGAACAAAGCGGTCAAAATGACAAATACCGCTGTGACCGCAGGCATTCCGCCGATCATTTCAGATACGTTCATGGCGATCGGCGTTGTCACTGATCTTGGAACGAGGCTGTCAATCAAACCAGTTCCGAGATGAAGCCATTTCGCAATAAGAGCTGTAGAAATAATCGCGATGCATGAGCCGAAGGCGACGTTCAAAATAATTTCCACTGCGTATTTCTTTAAAACAGGGAAATATTTATAAAGCGGGATCGCAAATGCCACGGTAGCCGGCTGAAGCATATCGGTCAGCACTTCTCCGCCGAGATTATATGTCTCGTACGGGACATTCACCAGCAGCAGCAGACCGACTAACACAGCGGGCGTCACCAATAGCGGCGACGTATAGACTCGCGGAAAACGCGAATATACTTTTTTTGCTCCTAAATACACCAAAACCGTTAATAACAAACTTACAATTCCGATGAGCACGTATGTTTTTTCTCCTTTCTTTTTGCAATAAGTTGTGTAAGCGTTCCTGTGGACACCATCACGACAAACGTGCTGATGATGACAACAAGCAAAATGCTGACACCGAATTTTGACATAATGTCTCCGTATTCAATCACTCCGACGGCAGACGGGATAAAAAATAAAAGCAGCTCCCCAAGAAGCCACGCCGCGCCAAGCTCTATCCATTCAAGCTTGATGATGTTAAATTGTAATAATGTGAAAAGAATCACAATCCCAATTATACTGCCGGGAATATTTATATGAAGAAGGGCTGTCACCCAATTGATCAGCCGAGCGAATATAAATAACAGAGCGATTTGAATAACGGTAAGCAACAGTTTTTTCATTTTGATGCCTCCCTTATATTCATATTGTACATGAGGTTACGCTATAGGTAAAATATATATTAAGCATAATAAGTATTCCTTTTGTCTATAGAAAGGGTGAAACAAATGGACATCCGCCATTTAACATATTTTTTGGAGGTCGCCCGTCTGAAAAGTTTTACGAAGGCGTCTCAATCACTTTATGTTTCTCAGCCGACGATATCGAAAATGATCAAAAATTTAGAAGCGGAGCTTGGGATCGAGCTTTTTTACCGAAACGGCAGACAGGTGGAACTGACGGACGCCGGCCATAGCATGTATGTGCAGGCGCAGGAAATTATTAAATCATTTCAAAACCTGACATCCGAGTTAAATGATATTATGGAGGTCAAGAAAGGGCATGTGCGAATCGGGCTGCCGCCGATGATCGGATCAGGATTTTTCCCGCGAGTGCTCGGCGATTTTCGGGAAAATTATCCGAATGTGACCTTTCAGCTCGTTGAGGACGGCTCTATCAAAGTCCAAGAAGGCGTTGGAGACGGTTCCCTCGACATTGGCGTTGTTGTTCTTCCCGCAAACGAAGACATTTTTCATTCATTTACGATCGTAAAAGAAACATTAATGCTTGTCGTACACCCTTCCCACCGGCTGGCGGGTGAGAAAGAGAGCCGATTACAGGATTTGAAGGAAGAGCCTTTTATTTTCTTCAGGGAGGATTTTGTTCTCCACAATCGAATTATGATGGAATGTATCAAGGCCGGATTCAGACCTCATATCATTTACGAAACCTCACAATGGGATTTTATCAGTGAGATGGTGTCAGCCAACCTGGGGATCGGACTTTTGCCGGAACGCATATGTCGCGGTCTTGACCCGGAAAAGGTCAAAGTCATTCCGCTTGTCGATCCGGTCATTCCTTGGCATCTTGCGATTATATGGAGAAAGGACCGCTATTTGTCCTTTGCGGCAAGAGCCTGGCTTGAACATACGAAATCGTATTTATGGGATTCGAAAAAAAGAGAGAGTAAAGGATGATGCTAACATGGATGCACAATCAGCAGCAAAACGACTAACAGCCGTCCGGAAGCATAGCCCTCTGGTGCACAGCATAACAAACAATGTGGTGACGAATTTTACAGCGAACGGTCTGCTCGCCCTCGGTGCATCACCCGTAATGGCTTATGCGAAAGAAGAGGTCGCCGACATGGCGAAAATCGCGGGCGCGCTCGTTTTAAATATTGGAACGCTAAGCAAGGAAACTGTCGAAGCTATGATCATTGCGGGTAAATCAGCGAATGAACATGGCGTACCCGTCATTCTTGATCCCGTGGGGGCTGGTGCCACACCGTTCCGCACTGAATCGGCACGTGAGATTATTCGTGAGGTGCGCCTCTCTGCAATCAGAGGAAATGCCGCTGAAATTGCACATACCGTGGGTGTTGCGGATTGGATGATCAAAGGAGTCGATGCCGGTGAAGGCGGAGGCGACACTGTCCGTCTGGCTCAACAGGCGGCGCAAAAACTGAACACGGTCATTGCGATTACTGGGGAAGTCGACGTAATTGCCGACGCATCTAACGTATACACTCTTCAAAACGGCCACAAGCTGCTGACGAAGGTGACAGGCGCCGGATGTCTTCTGACTTCAGTAGTCGGTGCGTTTTGTGCAGTGGAAAAAAATCCGTTATTCGCTGCCATCGCTGCGATTTCCTCATATGGTGTTGCGGCTCAGCTTGCCGCGCAGCAGACAGCTGACAAAGGTCCGGGGAGCTTTCAGATTGAATTGCTGAACAAGCTGTCTTCTGTCTCTGAACAAGATGTATCAGAGTTAGCGACAATAGAAAGGGTGACAGTCTCATGACACGTATTTCTCGGGAAATGATGAAAGAGCTATTATCTGTTTACTTTATTATGGGTTCAAACAATACAAAAGCCGATCCTCTGGCGGTTGTGCAAAACGCATTAAAAGGCGGTGCCACTCTGTACCAGTTTCGCGAAAAGGGCGAAGGCGCACTGACAGGGGAGGAACGGATTGACTTCGCCGCAAAGGTTCAGGCGGCATGCCGTGAAGCCGGAGTCCCTTTCATTGTCAATGATGATGTGGAGCTGGCACTGAAGCTGAAGGCAGACGGTGTGCACATCGGCCAAGAGGATGCGAAAGCAAAAGAGGTACGCGACGCCATTGGCGATATGATCCTTGGCGTGTCCGCCCATACGATGTCTGAGGTGAAGCAAGCCGAGGAAGATGGAGCAGATTATGTTGGTCTCGGGCCGATCTACCCGACGGAAACGAAAAAGGATACAAGAGCTGTGCAGGGTGTGTCTCTCATTGAAGCGGTGAGACGTCAAGGCATCAGCATCCCGATTGTCGGCATCGGCGGTATCACAATAGAAAATGCCGGCCCTGTAATCGAAGCGGGGGCTGACGGTGTCAGCATGATCAGCGCTATCAGTCTGACGGAAGATCCGGTAGAAGCTGCACGCAAATTTTACGATGTTATTCACACATATAAGACCGGCCGATAACCCGATTTTGCTTTCAAAAGGCTGTCCTGTAAAGGGCAGCCTTTTTGCTGTTCTGCCAAGGTTTTCAGACCTTCAAATTTTCATTGACAAAGAGCGGGAACTGGCTATGATTATGATATATAATGATAATCATTTTCAATTATAGGAGGAACATGATGGCTCGGGGGCTGGCACTTATATTACTCAGCTTGTTGATATTTTTCGGTTCAGCGGCGCATGCGGAAAATGATCCAATTGCTTCCCTGCTTGAATTAAACAAGCAAATGATCAAATCAGTACAAGATGGAGATATAGATTCCGCACAGCAAACATTTAAGACCTTCAAATCGGCGTGGAAAAAGGAAGAACCATCTATTAAGAAGGAAAATCTTTCTTCCCACAGCAAAATGGACTCGAATATCGCTATGATTTCTCTTTCTTTCATGAATCAAGACGCGAACAAACTCGAAACACAGCTAGAAGAGCTTTCTTCTCACTTAGAAACCTACCAGCAGGCTGTTGTGCTGAAAAAGGCATCCTCGGGTCAATCAAGGACGTCCTTAACAGCCTATATTCAAAGCTTAAAAGAAACAAAACAATTGATAGAAAAAGACCAGCTGGATGAGGCGTCAGCCGCTATCGACAACTTAATCACATCTTGGCTGGCCGTAGAAGGAGATGTCGTATCCCAATCCAAAGAAGCCTATACCATATCGGAGGAAAATCTGGCACTCATGAAGGCTGAAATCGACAGCCATCCCGATCAGGTAATAAAGCTTATTGACGAAATGATTCAATTGCTTGAGCCGATTGCTTCGAGCAGCTACAGCTGGTGGGACGCGTCATTGATTCCAATTCGAGAAGGAATGGAGGCGCTGCTTGTCATCGGGGCGCTTTTGACCATGACAAAAAAAGCCCGTGTCATTCGTTCTTCTGTTTGGATTTGGGGCGGCGCGTCAGCCGGCATGTTTGTTTCTTTAGCAGCCGGAATCGGCGTCACCCTCCTGTTCTCCTCGAATGTATTTGGAGAAAACAATTTCTTGCTAGGCGGAATCACCGGCGTGCTGTCCGCTGTCATGCTTTTGTATGTCGGGGTGTGGCTGCATAGAAATGCCTCGATGGACAAGTGGAGAGAAAAAATCAATATCCAGAAATCACAGGCGCTGAAAAAACGAAGCCTGCTTTCCTTTGCGCTCATTGCATTTCTGGCAGTCGTGAGGGAGGGGCTCGAAACAGTCATCTTTTTCATCGGCCTTGTTGGAAAACTCTCTCTCCCTGAGCTGATCGGCGGGACAGCCGCGGGCCTTGTCGTTCTCGTCATTGTCGGTATTCTTATGATAAAGCTCGGAATGCGTATTCCATTGAAGCCGTTTTTTCTGCTGTCAATGGCGGTTGTCCTGTATATGTGCGTGAAATTTCTCGGAACAGGCGTTCACAGCCTGCAGCTCGCGGGAATTCTTCCGTCTGACGCAGAAAGCTGGCTGCCGTCTGTATCCGTTCTCGGAATCTACCCGTCCGTGTACAGTACGATTCCGCAATTGCTAATTTTACTATTTTTACTGATTGCGCTTGTCTCAGAAGCGGCAAAACATTTTACAAACGGAAAGGAACTGACAAAATGAATATCACAAAGATTGCTGTAACAGCCGGATGCATCCTTGCACTGTGTGCAGGATGCGGAGCCAATGACACTTCGTCAACTAAAGAAAAAGCTTCATCTGAAAAAAGCGGAGTAAGCAAAGAGATTACGGCTTCCGTCGATAAAATGGGGAACATGATTTCCGAGCTGAATAAATCAGCAGAAAAAGCCGATCAAAAAGAGATTCAAAAGAAGGGGAAAGAATTAAACAGCTACTGGCTTTCTTTTGAAAATGATATTCGCAGCGACTATCCGTTCGAATACACAGAAATCGAAAAGCACCTTCAGCCTATCTATACAGAGGCGCAAAAAGCCAAACCGGATACAGACAAAATTAAGACAGAATCCGAGTCACTGAAAGCGTCCTTAGAAGATCTGACAGAAGCGAAGAAGAGCAGCAAAAAGGCAAGCGATCAGCTGGCAAAAGCGGCAGATGAATATAAAGAATACGTCAAAGAGCAGAGCGATCAGCTTGTGAAGGCAACTGAAGCATTTACAGCTGCCGTGAAGGGCGGCGATATTGAAAAATCAAAGGCGTTATATGCGAAAGCGCGCGTCTATTACGAGAGAATTGAACCGATTGCGGAAAGCCTCGGAGATCTTGACCCGAAAATTGATGCCCGTGAAAACGATGTAGAAGAAGGGGACAAGTGGACAGGGTTCCACAAGCTTGAGAAAGCCATTTGGAAGGATAAAAATATTTCCGGGGAAAAGGCGACGGCTGACCAGCTTGTCAAGGATGTAAAAGAGCTTGACGGTTCGATTGAATCATTGACATTAACGCCAGAACAAATTGTCGCGGGTGCGATGGAGCTTCTGAACGAAGCAGGTATTTCTAAAATGACGGGTGAAGAGGAGCGCTACTCACGAATCGATTTAGTCGATCTTATGGCAAATGTTGAAGGCTCTGAGGCCGTGTATCAAACTGTGAAAAGCGCGCTCGTAAAAGATCACTCTGACCTGACGGAAAAGCTGGATACCGAATTCAGTGAATTTGAAGTTTTAATGGCAAAATACAAAACAAATGATCAGGCCTATACGTCTTATGATAAATTAAGTGAAGATCAAATCAGAGAGCTGAGCACAAAGCTCACGACTCTTTCTGAAACCATGTCGAAGATTGCGAATGTGCTATAAAAGGAGTTTTGTAACAGCATGAGCGATGAACAAAAAAAGCCAGAACAAATACACAGACGGGACATTTTAAAATGGGGAGCGATGGCTGGGGCGGCCGTGGCGATTGGCGCCAGCGGCCTCGGCGGTCTCGCTCCGCTTGTTCAGACCGCGGCTAAGTCATCGAAGAAGGACGAAAAAGAGGATGACCAGATTGTTCCATTTTACGGAAAGCATCAGGCCGGAATCACCACTGCCCATCAGACGTATGTGTATTTTGCCGCGCTTGATGTGACGGCGAAGGAGAAAAGCGATATCATCACGTTATTCAGAAACTGGACCAGCCTGACACACATGCTGACGTCAGGCAAAAAAATGTCGAGCAAACAGAAAAATCAATACCTGCCGCCGCAGGATACGGGTGAATCGGCTGATTTACCGCCTTCCAACTTAACGGTTACATTTGGCTTCGGGCCTGACTTTTTCGAAAAAGATGGGAAGGATCGCTTCGGACTGAAAAGCAAGAAACCGAAACACCTTGCTGCCCTTCCGGCTATGCCGAATGACAATCTCGATGCGAAGCAGGGAGGCGGAGACATCTGCATCCAAGTATGCGCGGATGATGAACAGGTGGCGTTTCACGCGCTGCGAAACCTGCTGAATCAAGCGGTGGGCACCTGTGAAGTCCGCTTGATAAACAAAGGCTTTTTAAGCGGAGGCAAAAATGGAGAAACGCCGCGCAATCTATTTGGGTTTAAAGATGGAACAGGAAACCAAAGCACCAAGGATGACACCTTGATGAACTCGATCGTATGGATTCAGTCCGGTGAGCCTGACTGGATGACCGGCGGAACTTATATGGCTTTTCGGAAAATCAAAATGTTCCTTGAAATTTGGGACCGCTCTTCCCTGAAGGATCAAGAGGATACTTTCGGCCGCAGAAAAAGCTCGGGGGCACCTTTTGGCCAAAAAAAAGAAACAGACCCTGTCAAGCTGAATCAAATCCCGTCAAATTCGCACGTCAGCCTTGCGAAATCTACGGGGAAACAGATTTTGCGAAGAGCCTTTTCTTACACAGAAGGCATTGACTCGAAAACCGGCTATATGGATGCAGGTCTCCTGTTTATCAGCTTTCAAAAAAATCCCGACAATCAGTTCATCCCCATGCTGAAGGCACTTTCGGCAAAGGATGCGTTAAATGAATATACCCAAACGATTGGTTCTGCTTTATATGCAATCCCCGGCGGGTGCAAAAAAGGAGAATATATTGCTCAGCGGTTGCTTGAATCGTAAAAAGAAGCCATGCAGGCTTCTTTTTTAAAAAAACAGTTGTAACTTTTATTGTTACAGTTTAAAATCAACCTATACGAAAGGAGACAATCATGACAGTACAGATAAAAGTTTATTCAGATTACGTCTGCCCATTTTGTTTCATTGGAAAAGCCGCTTTTGAAGAGGCGATAAAAGGAAAGGATGTTGAAGTCGAGTGGATGCCGTTTGAATTGCGTCCAAGTCCTTCACCGCAGCTTGATCCTGTAAACGATCCTTCCAAGAAATATATGTGGCAAACCTCGATCAGTCCGATGGCGGAGAAATTGGGAGTCGACATCAAATTTCCAAACGTCTCGCCTCACCCATATACAGACTTGGCTTTTGAAGGCTTTCACTTTGCCAAAGAGTACAAAAAAGGACATGCATACAATACCCGTGTATTTGCAGCATTTTTCCAAGAGGGCCAAAACATCGGAGAAATTGAAATCTTGACGAAGCTGGCCGAGGAAGTCGGCTTAGACGGAGTATTGTTCAAAGCTGCACTGGAAGCAAGAACATATCAGGACGTGCAGCGGCAAGCTCTGAAGCACGCCTATGAAGAAGCTGACATTACAGCCGTACCAACCTTTGTCATCGGTGACACTGTGATTCCAGGAGCAGCCGGCAAGGAAGTGTTTGAAAACGCGATTTCTCAGGAACAACAGAAAATGTAACCTAAGAAAGCTCTCTAAACAAAAATTTGTTTAGAGAGCCTTTTTTAATCCTGATCCATATGAATCCCGGTATGTGCCTTCACCTGTATTTCCGCAAATGTATCTTTATTAATAGTTTTATCAGAAGACAGAAGCGTTCCAAGCCACGCACCGAGGAAACCTAGCGGAATCGAAATGATGCCCGGATTAGAAAGCGGGATGAGCGGCTCGCCTACAAAAATAGCACCTCCGGCCGGGTCCCACACACTCGGGCTCATCGACACGAGGACAAGAGCACTGATCAGCCCAGTCAGGCTGCCCCACAATGCGCCTGAGGCATTAAATCTTTTCCAAAACACAGTAAATACTATCAGCGGTAGGTTTGCACTGGCGGCAACGGCAAATGCCAATGCGACAAGAAATGCGACATTTAAGGATTGCGCAAAAATCGCAAGAATGATAGACAGCACTGACACGGCGACAGATGCCCATCTGGCCGCTTTCATCTGTTCTTTCTCAGTTGCTTCTCCTTTTCTGATAATCTGGCTGTAGATATCATGGGCAAACGCTGAAGCGGCAGAAAGCACCAAGCCTGTCACCACTGCCAAAATCGTGGCAAAGGCGATGGCTGATACAAACGCGAACAGGAAATCTCCTCCGAGTGCTTTTGCCAGAAGCGGCGCCGCCATGTTTCCCGCTGGATCAGCCGCTGTAATTGCGTCAAAACCGACAAACGCGGCCGCGCCAAATCCGAGAAATACCGTCATAATGTAAAACACGCCGATGATCCACGTTGCTGAAACGACCGATGCCCGGGCAGTTTTGGCATCCTTAACTGTATAAAAGCGAATTAAGATGTGCGGAAGGCCGGCGGTCCCCAGCACAAGTGCCAAATTCAACGACAGGGTTTCAAGCGGGACCTTGTATTTGTTGCCTGGATTTAAAAAATCAGCGCCAAGCGGAGTAGCCGTTTTCATGTGCTCAAACATTGTATTGAGGTTAAAACCGAATTTAGAAAAAACAATGATTGAGATGACGAGGGTGCCGGCCATCAGCAAAACGGCTTTAATAATCTGAACCCAGCTCGTCGCGATCATTCCGCCGAACACAACATAAATGGTCATGAGCACTCCGACAATCAGAACGGCCGCGGTATAATCGAGCCCAAGCAGCAGTTTAATCAGCGCCCCTGCTCCCACGAGCTGAGCGATCATATAAAAGGTAGAGATGGCGATGGTATTGAGAGCGGCGACACCGCGGATCTTTTTTTCTTTAAAACGCGCCGCAATCATGTCAGCCATCGTATACTTTCCGAGATTCCGAAGCGGCTCCGCCACGATATAGAGGACAACGAGATAAGCGACAAGAAAACCGATGCTGTAAAAAAATCCATCGAAGCCATATAATGCAATCATTCCGGCAATGCCGAGGAACGACGCGGCAGACATGTAGTCGCCGGCAATTGCCAGTCCATTCTGAACACCGGTGAGCCCGCCGCCGGCCGTATAAAACTCACTCGTCGTTTTCGTCTGTTTCGCGGCAAAATACGTAATCACAAGCGTTAGTCCGACAATCGCTAAAAATAACAGAAACGCTGTCAGGTTCATGTCTGTTCACCCTTCAGCTCTTCTTTTAAAGCGTTTACAAATTGGTCGTAACGAGCTGCCTTTCGGGAATACACCGTACTGAGTGTCCAGGTCATAGCGAATTGAGCGATGGCAAACAGCCAAGCCCATGAAACAGCACCGACTGCCGGAGTATTCAAAAAGGTGAAATAAGACGTTAAAACAGGGAGTGAAAAATAAAAGACAAAAAAGAAAATCGCAGTTGGAACAATAAAGGCCTGTTTCTGCTTCAAAAAGGCTTGAAAAGACGGAGATTCAGCAATCTTTTGGTAATCAGCTTGCGATCTGTACATGGCTTTCCTCCTTATTATCCTGCTGAAAAATAAGCATAAAGGTACACCAATAGGTATGTACAGAAAGTCTAATTTATTCTTCGGGATCATAAAGGGGATGAAAAAAGCAGGAAACGTGAAGATAAGACGCGGGGGTATAAAACGGGCGAAGGTTTTCCAGCTGTTTGCTTTCAAAACCTCACCAAATAGCTTATGCAAAGCCGCCCTTTTTTCTAAAGTCCGGTTTTATGCTCGCATCACCTCTTTATGACAATGCATGTGCCAAGAGGTGACCGCATCACCAGCTGCCTGTCATATTTTAGGCTGAAACACCGTTTGTCCTCAAAATCCCACAGTATATAAGCTATCGAATAGAGGAAATGGTGAAAACTCAGATCAGATGATAGAAAAGCCAGAGGTAAAAGATCCGCCTGTCCGGATTAGTCTTGGCGGACGGTCTTTTTGTGATTGGTTTTTCTCATCGCTGTTTCAGATTCTAAAAACTGCCTCACATCATGAATGCCCAATCCAATGGATCTAGCTTCTTGAATCAACATATGCCAATCTTTGTCCAAATCTTTTTTAACTTGAGTTTTCATAGTAACCTCCAATTGTATAAAATGTTTTCCTGCAACATCCAGGCAATAAAAGGCAAGCCGGTGTGATGATGAGGCGAGTACAACAAATTTCACACATAGTTGCTCGGTGTTCACAAACTGAAGGAAAAATCACCTACCTATTCCCTAAAAAAATGACTAATATAACCAATGGGCCTTATTTATAATAATAAACAATTAAATACTGACTGGATAGTATGTAAATGAAAATAAATCGTATTGCCTATTAAATATGACCCCTTCACAACCGAATAGCATACCTTTGGAAAGAAATAAATACCGCAAAAGATTGATCCGGTGTAAGATAAGGGTAATCATACGGCTGGAGAAAAATATGAAAAAAAACAAATTTCAAATTAAAAGAGAGCAAACATTTGAAAGGTTTATAGAGGCTGGCCAGAATTTATTGATTGACCGAGCATATGACCCTGTGTCTGTGGAAGAAATCAGCAGAGCTGCCGGGTACAGTAAAGGCGCATTTTATGTTCATTTTGCCAACATGGAAGACTTCCTGCAGCATATCTTCGAAAATCATCAAATGAAAAAACAGATTATCATCGGCTACCTGGATGAAATCGAGCGGACATCTGTGAAACCGCTGACTCTTCAAGACGCTGCAAAACATGCCGCCGAGCTGCTGTATTCTTACTACAAAAATAAACCATCGTGGGACATCACCTCGTTTGCAATGAATATGCCGACCTTTAAAGTTGTCCAAAAATGCAAGGCTTATGTGGGGCTGTACGAATTGTGGGTCGAAGAAAATACGTCATATATTAATTGGCTGAAGGAGAGAAAGCTGGTTGACGACAGTATTGATCCGGAATATACGGCTAAAATAATATGTGCGGTGCTTGACGGAATCATCAAACAATCGCGTGTATTGGGTCATCCGGCCACATTCCGCAGCTTTTTTGACGCGCTTTCCGTTTTTGTTTCTTTTAACCGCGAATACGCAAAGCGAAGAAATTTGAAAAGTTTTTCAGAAAGCGAGGAACATCAGTGAAGTATAGAGAATTGATTATGTATATCATTATGGGGGTTTTCACGACAATCGTGAATATCGCCAGCTTTTATATATTGGTAGAGATCATGAATGTGGATTATAAAGCTGCAACAGTAGCTGCTTGGATTTTGTCTGTGCTGTTTGCTTACATAACAAATAAAATATATGTGTTTCAGCAGAAAACAGATGATCTGCAAAGCCTGCTGAAAGAGCTCACTGCCTTTTTCAGCGTCCGGGTGCTGTCCCTCGGCATAGACCTTGGCATGATGATCCTCCTTGTGGGACAGTTCCATACCAATGAAACGCTGGCCAAAATACTCGATAATGCGGTGATTGTTGTCGTCAACTATGTCGCAAGCAAATGGCTCGTCTTTAAAAAGGCAAAAGAAGAAGGGGTATGACAGGGACGGCAGCAAATGATCTTCCGTTTTCGTTACAGAAAGACCGGGAAACAAAAAATAAAAACCATGAAAGGTGATGCACATGCGGGAAGAATTGAAGGGGATATTTGCAAGTGTATTCGGAGAAAAAGAGGGATTGCGTTTTTTTTTCGCACCGGGAAGAGTGAATCTGATTGGAGAACATACGGATTATAACGGCGGGCACGTGTTTCCGTGCGCGCTGACAATGGGTACATATGCTGCTGTTGCAGAAAGAAATGACGGGCTGGTCAGGATGTATTCGGACAACTTTCAGGAAGCCGGCATAAAGGAATGCAGTCTTGACGGCATCCGTTATCAAAAAGAAGACGACTGGGCCAATTATCCGAAAGGCGTCATATATGAATTTCAACAAAGGGGCTATTCGATTCCGAATGGCTTTGACATCGTGTTTTCAGGGAATATTCCAAACGGGGCAGGGCTCTCGTCTTCCGCTTCCATTGAGCTGCTGATGGCGGTCGTGCTCCAAAGCTATTTTCATCCTCAACTCGATGCGCTGGAGCTTGTCAAAATGGCACAGCATGCGGAAAACACATTTATCGGGGTCAATTGCGGAATTATGGATCAATTCGCAATCGGAATGGGGAAAGAACATCATGCGATGCTTCTGAACTGCGATACGCTGGACTATGAATATAGCAAACTCGATGTCTCCGGGCTTGCGCTGGTTATTGCGAACACAAACAAAAAAAGGACATTGGCGGACTCAAGCTATAATGCGAGACGCCAAGAGTGCAGCGACGCACTGCTGGATCTGCAAAAGGAGCTCGACATTACATCACTTGGCGACATCAAGCCTTCTGATTTCGACACATGCGCTGACCTGATCCGAAATGAAACGAATAGACGCCGCGCAAAGCATGCCGTATATGAAAACCACCGCGCCATCAAGACAGCCGACATGTTTAAAGAAAACAACATTCGCGAAATCGGGCGGTTAATGAAGGAATCCCACCTTTCATTAAAGGATGATTATGAGGTGACATGTCCGGAACTTGATGAGCTCGTATTTGCGGCGTGGGAGCAAGAAGGAGTGATCGGCTCAAGAATGACGGGAGCGGGATTCGGCGGCTGCACGATCAGTATTGTAAAGGATGAGTTTGTTGATGACTTTATCCAAAAGGTTGGAGACAGGTATCAAGAAAAAACAGGCCTCAAAGCTGATTTTTATGTCGCTGATATTGGTGAAGGAGCGAGAGAACTAAAGGGGGAGTGACACATGAGCATTTTTGAACATCTGGAACAGCTGATCGAGTATGGGCTGGAACGAAAACTGATATCGATCTGGGATCAGGAATATACGAGAAACCGACTTTTTGAAGCGCTGGACATCAAACATCCCCAGACGGTCTCAAGCACACCTATTAAGCAGAGTCAGCGTCTTCCTGACTTGCTTTCTCCTATTTACGAGTGGGCGGCAGAAACCGGCCGCATAGAAGCAAATACAGACACCTATCGAGATTTGCTCAGTGCGAAGCTGATGGGCTGTTTTGTCCCGCCTCCGTCTGAGGTCATCCGCAAGTTTGAAGAGACAAAGGCGTTATACGGACCGAAACAGGCGACAAAGGAGTTTTATCAGTATGCAGAGGATGTCTATTATATCAGGTCTGACAGAATCGCTAAAAACGTTCATTGGACGGTGCCGACCGAATATGGCGAGCTGGAAATAACAATCAACCTGTCAAAGCCCGAAAAGGATCCGAAAGCGATTGCGGCTGCCAAAGAACAGACGCAGACGAATTATCCGCCTTGTGTGCTTTGTAAGGAAAATGTCGGCTTTGAGGGAAGTGTGAACCATCCGGCCCGGCAGAATCACAGAATCATTCCTGTTATTCTCAGAGACGAGCAATGGTATTTGCAATTCTCGCCATACGTGTATTATCCGGAGCATTGCATCGTTTTAAAGGGTGAGCATGAACCGATGGAGATCAGCAAAAAAACGTTTGAAAGACTGCTCTCATTCCTCGGGCAATATCCGCATTATTTTATCGGATCAAACGCAGACCTGCCGATTGTCGGGGGCAGCATCCTAAGCCACGACCATTTTCAAGGCGGGGCGCACGATTTTCCGATGGCGCGTGCCGAAATGGAGGAAAGATATGAATTGATGGGTCATCCCGGTGTGTCGCTGGGCTTAGTGAAATGGCCAATGTCTGTGCTCAGGCTCCAGGGGGACGATCCAGATAGAGTCGCTGACGCAGCGAACCATATATTCCGTGCATGGCAGCAATATTCTGATGAAAAAGCCGGCATAGCCGCCTTCACAGGGGATACGCCACACAATACGGTCACGCCGATTGCAAGACGCAGGGGAGGCTCATATGAACTCGACATCGTGCTGAGAAACAATCGGACGGATGAGGAGCATCCATTAGGAATCTTTCATCCTCATCAAGAGGTTCATCATATCAAAAAAGAAAATATCGGTCTGATTGAGGTCATGGGCTTAGCGATATTGCCGGGCCGTTTACAGGAAGAAATGAAAGCAACGGAAGCGGCAATGTGCTCTGCTGATCCGAAAACAGCATTAGAAGAAAATGAGCTGACCGCTAAACATAAAGATTGGGCTCTTCGTCTGATGGAAAGAAGAACCATAACAAAAGGGAATGCGGAACAGGTCATAAAAGAAGAACTTGGCCATGTATTCGCACGCATTCTTGAACATGCCGGCGTATTTAAACAGACACCCGACGGAAAACAGGCCTTCAACAGGTTTATCCATTCTTTAGGCGTCAAACAAGGAAAAAGCCTCAACCGTTAAGGAAGAGGCTTTTTTCTATTAAAAAAGAGCCCAAAACGCTCACGCTTTGGGCTCTGTTGTTTCTATCCTCTTTTTCTTGCTAAGAGGCTTACGAGAAAGACAACAATTGCTGAACCGATAATCGCCGGGATAATGGCAAAACCGGCAAGATGCGGTCCCCATGTTCCAAGCAGCCCGTGTCCGATCCAGGCACCTATAAGACCTGCGATCATCGACCCGATAATTCCTCCGGGCATATCTCCTTTTACAAACAGGCTACCAACCCATCCGATAATAATAGCTACGATAAGTGAAATTATGAAACTCATCATGCAACACATCCTATTTTAGATTTATTTGCTTATATCATTCCTCCTTTTTGTATAGGATAAACAATTGAATGTGCTAATCAAAAAGAGGGAACAGTTCAGAGCATATCGCCGCTCTATTGAGCCTTTTTTTTCAATATGCATTGCGTTAAAATGGTAATCGTGTGAAAAGATGCTAGACAAGGAAAAATTAATTCCCTTGTAGAATGTTTAACAAAATGAAATTTTTGATTGACCTAGGTTTTTTATTGTGGTAAACCTTTATTTGTCAGAAATAGTTCTTCATCTTCTTTCTTTACTTATATGCGGAAATAACTAGAAACTTTTCATATTAAGCGATAGATGTGAATAAAGTTGGAGCAAATTTTGTCGATTTTATGACATTTAAGCGAAAATGGGATGAAGTTTATAAAAAAATAAAGCTAATAAGTGAAGTTTTTGATAGCATAACAAAGTAGAGAAAAGATTTTGAGGAAGTATGCACTTCAGATTTATTACATCAATAGGAAGGATGGTGATCTTCTTGTTCAGAGCATTAAAACCGTTACTTGTATTAGCGCTGTTAACTGTGGTTTTTGTCCTTGGGGGATGCAGCAATGCTTCAGTACTAGATCCGAAAGGGCCTGTGGCTGATCAGCAAAGTGATTTAATCCTGTTATCTATCGGATTTATGCTGTTTATCGTCGGGGTCGTCTTTGTTCTTTTTACCATTATTTTAGTAAAATACCGCGACCGTAAAGGCAAAGATAATGGATCTTATAACCCAGAAATTCATGGTAACACGTTCTTAGAAGTAGTCTGGACAGTGATCCCAATTTTAATCGTCATCGCACTTTCTGTGCCAACCGTACAGACGATATATTCGTTAGAAAAAGCTCCTGAAGCAACAAAGGATAAAGAGCCTCTTGTTGTTTACGCTACTTCGGTAGACTGGAAATGGGTATTCAGCTACCCTGAACAGGATATTGAAACGGTCAACTACTTAAACATTCCTGTCGACCGCCCGATCTTGTTTAAAATCTCATCTGCAGATTCAATGGCATCGCTATGGATTCCTCAGCTTGGAGGACAAAAATACGCGATGGCTGGAATGCTGATGGATCAATACTTACAGGCTGATGAAGTGGGAACTTATGAAGGCCGCAACGCGAACTTCACAGGTGAACATTTTGCCGACCAAGAGTTTGATGTGAATGCTGTAACAGAAAAAGACTTTAACAGCTGGGTGAAAAAGACTCAAAATGAGGCGCCTAAGCTGACAAAAGAGAAGTATGATCAATTGATGCTTCCTGAAAATGTGGACGAATTAACGTTCTCTTCTACTCACTTAAAATACGTTGATCACGGACAAGACGCAGAATACGCGATGGAGGCCCGCAAACGCCTTGGCTACCAAGCCGTTTCACCGCACTCTAAAACAGATCCGTTTGAAAACGTAAAGGAAAATGAATTTAAGAAGTCTGATGATACAGAAGAATGATATTGATCAGGAAAGGAGGAAGCCCGCATGAAATTTAAATGGGATGAATTTTTTGTAACAGGTGACCCATTAATTCTGGGCGCACAAGTTTCCATTGCACTATCTACCATCGCCATCATTGTTGTACTTACTTACTTCAAGAAATGGAAATGGCTCTGGTCTGAATGGATAACAACTGTTGACCACAAAAAACTCGGAATCATGTATATTATATCTGCTGTAATTATGTTATTCCGCGGCGGTGTCGACGGTTTGATGATGCGTGCCCAGCTAGCGCTTCCGAATAACAGTTTTTTAGACTCAAACCACTATAATGAAATTTTTACGACTCACGGTACGATCATGATCATCTTCATGGCGATGCCGTTTTTAATCGGTCTTATTAACGTTGTTGTACCTCTTCAAATCGGTGCTCGCGACGTTGCATTTCCTTACTTGAACAACCTGAGTTTCTGGACGTTCTTCGTAGGGGCTATGCTTTTCAATATTTCTTTCGTTATCGGAGGTTCTCCGAATGCAGGCTGGACAAGTTACATGCCGCTTGCAAGTAACGACATGAGCCCTGGACCGGGTGAGAACTACTACCTCCTCGGACTTCAGATTGCCGGTATCGGTACCCTGATGACAGGGATCAACTTTATGGTCACAATCTTAAAAATGAGAACAAAAGGCATGACACTGATGCGTATGCCAATGTTCACATGGACAACACTGATCACAATGGTTATTATCGTGTTTGCTTTCCCTGTGCTTACAGTAGCTTTAGCACTCTTATCATTTGATCGTTTGTTCGGCGCTCACTTTTTCACACTGGAAGCAGGCGGTATGCCGATGCTTTGGGCCAACCTGTTCTGGATTTGGGGACATCCTGAAGTATATATCGTTATTCTTCCGGCGTTCGGTATTTTCTCAGAAATTATCTCAAGCTTTGCAAGAAAACAATTGTTTGGTTACAAAGCGATGGTTGGTTCTATTATCGCCATCTCCGTATTGAGTTTCTTAGTTTGGACTCACCACTTCTTCACAATGGGGAACAGTGCGTCCGTTAACTCATTCTTCTCAATTACGACAATGGCAATCTCGATTCCGACCGGGGTTAAAATCTTTAACTGGCTCTTTACAATGTATAAAGGCCGAATCAGCTTTACAACGCCTATGCTGTGGGCGCTTGCGTTCATTCCTAACTTCGTTATCGGCGGGGTTACAGGGGTTATGCTTGCGATGGCAGCAGCGGATTATCAATACCATAATACGTACTTCCTGGTATCTCACTTCCACTACGTGCTGATCGCGGGTACTGTATTTGCTTGTTTCGCAGGATTTATTTTCTGGTATCCAAAAATGTTCGGCCACAAACTGAACGAAAAAATCGGAAAATGGTTCTTCTGGATCTTTATGATCGGGTTCAATATTTGTTTCTTCCCGCAATATTTCTTGGGGCTTCAAGGTATGCCTCGCCGTATTTACACATACGGACCGAATGACGGCTGGACAACATTGAACTTTATTTCAACAGTCGGAGCTTTCATGATGGGTGTAGGATTCTTAATCCTTTGCTATAACATCTACTACAGCTTCCGTTACTCTACTCGTGAAATCAGCGGAGATTCATGGGGTGTGGGACGTACGCTTGATTGGGCGACTTCATCTGCGATTCCGCCGCACTACAACTTTGCGGTGCTTCCTGAAGTCAAATCTCAAGATGCATTCCTGCACATGAAAGAAGAAAAAACTGAATTATACCCTGAAAGCAAATTCAAGAAAATCCATATGCCAAGCAACTCAGGCAGACCGTTCTTTATGTCTGTTGCCTTCGGTATCGCCGGCTTTGGACTTGTCTTTGAATGGTACTGGATGGGCGTAGTCGGATTAATCGGAGTCCTGCTCTGCATGGTGCTGCGTTCATTCGAATACGACAATGGCTACTACGTTAGTGTTGATGAAATAAAAGAGACGGAAAGAAAGATTTCCGAATAAGGAGGCGTGAGTTATGGAACATGCAGAACACGGCAATTCTAACGCGCCTATGGAATATCAATCTGAAACCGGCAGACTTAATATTCTCGGGTTTTGGATCTTTTTAGGGGCAGAAATTGTGTTGTTCTCAACACTATTTGCAACCTTCTTCGTTCTTCAAAACAGAACAGCAGGAGGTGTCTTACCGGACGAACTGTTTGAAGTGAATCTGGTAATGATTATGACGTTCTTGCTGCTTATCAGCAGCTTTACCTGCGGGATCGCTGTTCATGAAATGCGCCGCGGAAGTTTAAAAGGCGTCGTCATTTGGACAATTATCACTCTTCTTCTCGGCGCCGGCTTCGTCGGTTGTGAGATCAACGAGTTTGTCCACTATGTACATGAAGGGGCATCTCTCGGTACAAGTGCGTTCTGGTCTGGATTCTTTGTTTTACTTGGAACTCACGGAACTCACGTAACAATCGGTATTTTCTGGATTGTAGGCATTCTGATTCAGTTGAAGAAACGCGGCTTAACTCCGCAAACTTCATCTAAAATCTTTATCTCAAGCTTGTACTGGCACTTCTTAGATGTTGTATGGATTTTCATCTTTACAGGTGTCTATCTCATGGGATTGGGGGGTCTGTAAAATGGCAAACAAATCTGCTGAACACAGTCACTTTCCATGGAAGCACATTTTAGGTTTTGCACTTTCTATTGTTTTGACCCTGCTGGCTCTATGGGTTGCAGTGTATACTGAATTGAGTCCATCAGCAAAACTTTGGATCATTTTCGGCTTCGCCTTCATTCAGGCGGCGCTCCAGCTCCTCATGTTCATGCACATGACAGAGAGCGAAAACGGCGGTATCCAAGTTGGAAACACGCTGTTCGGATTCTTCGGCGCGATCGTTATCGTGCTTGGATCCATCTGGATTTTCGCGGCTCACTATCATCACGGTGACCACATGGATGGAAATCCTCCTGGAGGCGCTGAACACTCAGAGCACTCAGGCCACAACGAATAAGCAAAAAACCCTCTTCGTCCAGAAGAGGGTTTTTTTGCTGTTTCAGCTACTGCTTCGCTTTCTGCGAAGATAAGGAAGGCCATAAATGATAAAGGCCGCAATATGAGCGACAATGACGTTGACGGCAAACAGGATAATCATGAGAGTGTGTCCGAGTGGAGAAAGGCTTTCTGTTGCGTAAAAGAAGAAGAATACCCACATTAAAATAATTGGCGGAATAGCAGAGAGTGCGACTTTTTTGTTATCGAGCCAAATAAAGAGGGGAGTAGCACTGGCAACCAATAAATAAGCAAAAAACATGTCCATCATACCCGTCTCCTTTCATTTTGTGACAGCGTTTACAAAAATGAAGTAGAGGAAATGAATTGTGTCTGTTTTGTGGTTGTTTTGTGAACGTTTTGTTACAATTATTATACCATGTTTTCCAGAAATTGATACAGGTTTTTGAAAAAATGAGTTAGACCTATCGTCTTATTTTTAAACGCTGTAAGATAGGAGAATGTACGGAGCTTTCTTTTTAAAAGAAGGGGGATGCAGATGTATCAGGTAATAAAGCTTGAAAGAGAAGATTGGCGAGAAGTGATCCGCATGTCTGAATATGCTTTTCAGAAAGAACTCAGTGATGAGGAACGAGAAGAGAAAGTAAAAGCTTTAGAGAACCATTACATCATCGGAATGAAGGAACAAGAGAAACTCTTCTCTAAGCTTCACATTATTCCCTTTTCTGTCATGCTTGAGGAGCAGGAGATGAAGATGGGAGGTATTGCTGGGGTGGCAACCTGGCCTGAATACAGAAGAAAAGGAACAGTAAAGGAACTTATTCGGAACGCTCTCACGGTCATGAAGAAAGAAAACCAAACCATCAGCTTTTTGCATCCGTTCCTAATCTCCTTTTACCGCAAATTTGGCTGGGAACTTTGTTTCTATCAAAAACGTCTTACTTACCTTAAAGAACAATTGCAAAAGCTAGGTGATGCCTCTGGATACATGAGGAGGCTTCAAGAGAATGAAACAGATGCAGTGAATGCCATTTATAATCAGTATAGAACGAAGCATAATGGGCTAATGAAACGTTCAAAGGGGCACTGGACAGAGAAGATCGATGGTATGAAGGCTATGTATATCTCTGAAGATGGAGTGCCTTGTGGATATCTTGTGTATGACATTAAAAATAAAACGATGCGAGTTAAAGAATTTGTTTATTTGAACAGGGAGGCCCAGAGAGGCTTGTGGAATTTTATTTGCCAGCATGATTCGATGCTAAATGAAGTAGAACTGACTGTTCAAATGAAGGAAGATCTTGATTTTTTAACTGCCGAACCCCGGGTCAAACAAGAGATATATCCTTATAGTATGGCGCGCATCGTTGACGTTGAAGGTTTTTTACGGGAATATCCAAAATCTCGGCTGACAGCTCCCTTTGACTTTAAGGTAACGGATCAATGGGCCCCGTGGAATCAACAGACTTTCCGTGTCGAGTCCCAGCAGGTGCAGATCATTCCGGAAGAGTCATCTGACCATCTAATAGAATGCAGCATATCTTCTTTAACCGCTTTCTTCCTAGGTGCCAGGAGTGCTCGTTTCCTTTTTGAAACAGGCATGATAAAAGGACCGGTACCGGAAATCAAACGGCTTGATGACGAATTTCAATTAAAACCTCCATTTCTTATGGATTTCTTTTAACCCCTTTTATAGTGGGGTTTTTTTCATTTGAAAAGTTTTGTGTCAATCGAAACATTTCGGTTTATGATACGTCATATTTCGTGTAGCTGAAAAAGCGCCACAACTGCGCGCAAAAAACAAAAAAGGAAACGAGCTTCACGTGTCATCTTGAACGTGGTTCATGTATAATAAACATTAGTGATTTTCCGATGAAAATGTAAGGCGGGATAGAATGAGTCGATATAAGAAACAGCAAAGCCCCTTTTATCAGGGGGATTTGATTTTTATATTTGGTGTGTTTTTTATTATAAGTGTAGTGGCGATTTATGCTGCCGGTCAGTTTGGGCAGTATGGGGACGGGGCTTGGAAGAAACAAATTGTCTATTATATATTAGGTGCTATTGCAGTAGTTGCTTTGCTTTATTTCGACCTTGAGCAGCTAGAAAAGCTTAGTTTGTATGTATTTTTATTCGGAATTCTGCTCCTATTGATATTAAAAGTAAGTCCTGAGTCGATTGCACCTGAAAAAAATGGTGCAAAAAGCTGGTTTAAATTTGGTTCAGTTACCCTGCAGCCTTCAGAGTTTATGAAGATTGGTCTCATGATGGTGGTGGCCTCGGTAATTTCTAAGACAAATCCTAAAAAAATGCGAACTCTTAGAGATGATGTTTATTTGTTACTAAAGATAGCTGGTGTTTCTGTAGTACCAATCGGGCTTATTCTTCTTCAGGATGCCGGTACAGCAGGGGTTTGTATGTTTATTGTGATTGTAATGATCTTTATGTCTGGTGTGAACTGGAAGCTGATTGCGATTATTGGCGGTTCAGGTGTCTTACTTATTTCTCTTGTCTTGTTAGTCATGATCAATTTTCCTGATGTCGCTAAGTCAGTGGGGATTCAAGAGTATCAAATTAACAGGGTTACATCTTGGGTTTCTGATTCAAATGGAACAACTCAGGAAGATGCAAATAGCGGCTGGCAGGTTGATCAGGCCGTCATGGCTATCGGATCAGGCGGGATTATCGGAAATGGTGTTCATAACTTGAAGGTTTATGTACCAGAGGGACAGACTGACTTTATTTTTGCTATTTTAGGAGAAAGTTTCGGATTTTTAGGCTGTGCCATTGTCGTCATCATGTTCTTTTTCTTAATCTACAGACTTGTTGTGCTCATTGATAAGATACATCCTTACAGCCGTTTTGCTTCTTTCTTTTGTGTGGGATACACTTCGTTAATTGTTATCCACACATTCCAGAATATCGGGATGAATATCGGTATTATGCCTGTTACCGGGATTCCGCTGCTGTTTGTCAGCTATGGGGGAAGCTCGACGCTTGCCACGTTAATTGGTTTCGGTATTGTGTATAATGCGAGTGTTCAGCTGACGAGATACAGAAGTTATTTGTTTAATTCATAAAATGCAGACAGCCTTTAAAGGCTGTCTCTTTTTTTGTAGAGCATTTCGCTTTTGAGTTCACTTTTTTTCGGATATGATAAAAACAGATAAGGAGGTTCTTGTGATGAACAACACAATTGAAACCATTTTAAACCATCGGTCGATCCGATCATTTACTGATCAGCTTTTGACAGCTGAGGAAATTGATACATTAGTGAAAAGCGCGCAGGCTGCGTCTACGTCCAGCTATGTGCAGGCTTATTCGATTATCGGTGTTTCCGATCCGGAGAAAAAACGTGAGCTGTCTGTGCTTGCGGGGAATCAGCCTTATGTTGAACATAACGGGCACTTTTTTGTGTTTTGCGCGGACTTGTACCGTCATCAAAAACTGGCTGAAGAAAAAGGCGAACATATCTCTGCGCTGTTGGAAAATACGGAAATGTTTATGGTCAGTTTAATTGATGCTGCGCTTGCGGCTCAAAATATGAGCATTGCCGCAGAATCAATGGGGCTTGGCATATGTTATATTGGAGGCATTCGGAATGAACTGGACAAGGTGACAGAGGTGCTGCAAACGCCTGACCATGTACTCCCGCTTTTTGGTCTGGCTGTAGGACATCCTGCCAACCCATCCGGCAAAAAACCAAGATTGCCGAAGCAGGCTGTCTATCATGAGAATACGTATAATGTAAACGCAGATGATTTCCGTGAAACCATGAATGCGTATGATCAAACCATTTCTGATTATTATAGAGAAAGAACAAACGGACAGCGGGAAGAAACGTGGTCTGATCAGATTCTGAACTTTATGAAGCAGAAACCGCGTACCTATTTAAATGACTATGTAAAAGAAAAAGGCTTTAATAAAAACTAAAGTAAACCTCTCCGCTTCGGAGAGGTTTTTATGTTTCACGTGTAACATATTCCGACAAATAAAGACAAGCTGACACAAATAAATGACGGTTGATCGGGAGACAATGATGAACAGTGTGAGCGGCTTAGAAGAAAAAATAATGGATCAGTGATACGATGAGGACGAGGTGGTAGGGATGTTATCATTAAGTATATTAGATCAATCTCCGGTGTCCGAGGGAAGCTCTGCAGAAACGGCATTACGGGAAACCGTTGAGCTTGCCCAGGCGGCTGAGGGTCTTGGATATAAGAGATTTTGGGTTTCAGAGCATCACTTTTCAAAGCGGCTGGCAGGGTCCAGTCCAGAGGTGCTGATCAGCCATATTGCGGCGAAAACGAACCGGATCAGGGTGGGGTCAGGCGGTGTTATGCTGCCGCACTACAGTGCCTATAAAGTAGCGGAGAATTTTCGTGTGCTGGAAGGTTTGACGCCGGGAAGAATTGATCTCGGCCTAGGCAGAGCGCCGGGAGGAATGCCGATTGCATCTTGGGCGCTCAATGACGGCGGAAAGCGCAATGCTGATCAGTATCCGCAACAAATCAAGGAACTGACGATGTATTTGCATGATTTGGCGGATGACAAACACCGTTTTCCGAATCTGACGGCTGCGCCTCATATATCCAGCGCGCCGGATGTATGGCTGCTCGGTTCATCCGGAGAAAGTGCCTTGCTTGCCGCTGAATCGGGTGCCGGCTATATGTTTGCCCACTTTATTAATGGCGAGGGCGGAGAGGATACGGTCAGACAATATAAGAGACGATTTAAGCCAACTGTGTTAGGAGAAACGCCTCGTGCGGCAGTTGCTGTTTTTGTTCTATGTGCGGATACAGAGGAGAAAGCGGAACGTCTTGCGGCGGTGCTTGATTTTACTCTCTTGGCGGGGGAGCAGGGCATTCCTTTAGAAGGCGTTCCTGATTATGAAGCTGTCCGGAAAAATACGTACTCTCCTTATGAACAAAGACGAATTGCTGATAACAGAAACCGAATGATTGTCGGTACGAAAAAACAGGTCAAGGAACAGCTGATGTCCTTGAGTAAGGCTTATGATACAGAGGAAATCATGGCGGTAACCATTACGAACCGATTTGAGGATAAACTTCATTCTTATCGCCTTTTACAGGAGGCGATTGCCGAGGCATGAAGCCGCTAAAGCCTGTATGGAAAAAGCCCCGCCGATGTTTCTCGGCAGGGCTGCTTTTTATTCAACAGTAAAAGGTTCTTCAGTCAGAACTTGACTTGATTTTCCTTTGTTGGCTGCATAAGCGAGCATATAATATTCACCGGCTGGAAGTGTTGTACCCCCATTGATCGTGCCGTCCCAGTCAAAGTACTGGTAGCCTTTATCTTGATGTTTATAAATACCTGCTTGGCCTGCAAAGTCAAGGTTGCTGTCATAGACAAGGAATGCCAGCTCTTCCGCTCCCGCAGGAAGGTAGGTTTCAATTTCATAGGTGCCTTGCTCAGAGCCCTCATTAACTGAGACAGACGTTACCCTCGGATAATCCGGCTCTTTAACGATCAGCAATGTAGGTACCTTGGCGACGGTTTTTCCGCCTTCTCTTACGATGACTGTTCCTTCATAGGTGCCTGCTTTTGTTTTCTTTGTATTGACCTTTACTGTTGCAGTGGCTTTTCCGGTTTTATGAGCCGGAATCACAACACGGCTTGTGCCGGATGTGGAAATGCCGTTTCCGTTGAATGAGTATTCCAGCGTGTACGACTTTCTAATGGAAGATTGATTTTCAATTGTAAAGGTTTTTTTCTTCGTTTCGTTTCCTTTTTCCTTCAAAAATGTGCCGTACGAGTAGCTTCCCGGTGAGACGAACGAGTCGGCTTTGATCGCGTTCATAATTCTTGCGCTGCCTGCGCCCTGGGCATTATGCGGATATACTTCTCCGTCGCCATCCTTTAAAGTGACAGCGGTATTCATGATGGCAGCTTTGATCTGTTCAACGCTCCATTTCGGTTTAGCTTGTTTGATGACGGCAACCGCTCCGGCGATATGAGGTGATGCCATGCTCGTTCCTTGTTTTGACCCGTAGCCATATGGACTGTCAGGATCATGTGTTGGAATGGTGCTGACGATATTGACGCCTGGCGCGGAAATATCCGGCTTAATCATCCACGTATCCATCACAGGGCCGCGGGATGAGAAATCGGCAACCTGTTCACCGAGCGCTTTTGAGACCGTCAACTTGAATGTTGCTTTTGTCTCGCCAGCTTTCATGGCGCTGATGAGCTTTTCACCGTCTTCTAATGAAAGCTTAATCGTTGGCACAGACATGCCAGGCACATTGGCTTCAATTTCCCCAGATAAATTGTTATACACAACCATGCCGATGGCGCCTGCTTTTTTGGCGTTGTCCGCTTTATCCACAAAAGCAATGCTGCCTCGTTTGACGAGTGCCACTTTGCCTTTCAGATCTTTTCCTTCAAAATCCTTTTCTTCGCCGAGACCAGCGTCGACAAGCTCAACCTCTTTATTGTGAAGCCCCTTAACGTCATCTTCTTTGTCATAGCCCATGACTTTTGCTGAAGAGTAAGAGCCGAATGAGACAGCGTATTCATTGAGCGGAAGCTGCGTTGCACCGACAGAAATCGCTTCTCTGGATGTGCCAGGCGATCCGACGGTCCAGCCGTTCGGTCCGCTGTTTCCATTTGATGTAACAGTGACAACGCCCTCTGACATGGCCCAATCAAGCGCTGTGCTCGTCGCCCAGTCCGGGTTGTTTAATGAGTTTCCGAGAGACAGGTTCATCACATCTGCGCCGTCCTGTACAGCACGTTCCACGCCGGCAATGACGTTTTCCGTTGTGCCGCTTCCGCCAGGGCCTAACACGCGGTAAGCGAGAAGTGTGGCATCAGGCGCAACCCCTTTAATCGTTCCGTTTGCGGCGACAGTTCCGGCTACGTGTGTTCCGTGGTCTGTTGCTCCGCCCCTCGGATCACCTGTTGGTGTTTCTTTCGGATCGTAATCATTGTCTACAAAATCGTATCCTTTATATTGTCCGAAGTTTTTCTTCAGATCAGGGTGATTGTACTCAACCCCTGTATCAATAACAGCGACTTTGACGCCTTTCCCTGTGTAGCCTAAATCCCAAGCGTCGTTTGCTCCGATATATGGCGCGCTGTCATCCATTTGCGGAGATACAGCGTCCTTGGAGATGGTGACATCTTTCTCCTTTATATTGTCTGTTTTGTAAGTGACGTTCGGGTACACAGCTTTAACGTCATCTACAGCTAGGAGTTTTGGAATTTCATTAGCTGGGAGTTTCATAGAAAATCCGGAGAAAACCTGTTCATATTCCCGGTTTACTTTTCCGTTTTTCACCGCTTTCACAGCTTTGTTTTTTGCTTTTGAGCGGGCGTTTTTGAGCTTGCTTTTCGTTTGGTTTACTCCCGCTTCCTTCGCCTCTGCCAAGGATTTTTCTTTTAATTCCACAATCACCGTTGTTTGTTTGCTTGTTGTCATGTCAATATCACCGAATACCTCGGCTTTTTCCAGGTCTGCCGATCCTTTTGAAGAAACCGGTGCTGCCTGTACCCCTGTCATGCCTGTGGATAACGTAAAGAATAAAACAAGACCTAGAAGCAGAAAGCGAATAATCCCGTTTTTCAATGTGTTTCCCCCTTTGAGTTTAGAAAAAATGTTGAAGATCTAGTATATATTTCTTGAAAATTCAAAAAAATCCTTGTGTCATTTGGACCATTTATTGGATTTTGGTTGTGTATAAGGAAGGAGTTATACACAGAACCCTGTGTATAAGTGAATAAAGCTGTGTATATATATAGTTGCGAATATATGTTCCTATACAAAATATAGATAGAGTTTGTGGACATGTGGATATCTCTTGTGATTAAGTTGTTCTTATCTTTGGGATAACTTGTGTATAAACTTTTTAAAGCGGTTCTCCAATTTTCATTTCATTTCTTTCAGCTTTCAACAAAACTTCTAAAAACTAGTTGGTTTTTTCACTCATATTGTGACAAAGAATTCTCTTTCCACGGTCTATCATAGAGTCATGAGTTTTGCTAGAGCTGCTAGTTTGCGAGAAAAGAAATCGGCCGTCTTTTCCTGTGAGCTGTGGCTGAAAAAACGGGCTGCTAAAAAGGCTGCCTGCCAAAAAGAAGCGGAGGGATGTTTTTCTATGAAACGTTTGCTTGTATCTTTACGGGTGTGGATGGTCTTTTTGATGAACTGGGTGGCGCCGGACCGAAAACATGCGGCTGCCGCTATTTATTCGGCTCAGCGTACATATCAAAGAAAAGCGGCGGTGCAAGCCGCGGGACTGGTTTCGTTTTATGAATGGCGGATGGCTGTGAATGACGAAGAAAAACAGAAAGCGAAAGCCGCCGCTCTCTATAAAAGAAGATGTCTGCAAGCCTTCAAGGAATCGCCAAAGCAGGAGAGGGCCGGCCCGCATCTTTACATGGCGGTCAAAAGGAGGTAAAATCCCAGTCATAAAAGCTAATTGGCGGGAGAGAGAGCCTCTTGAAAATCTATAAAGTATTAAACAACAATGCGGCTTTAATCAAAGAGGATGATCAGGAAAAAATTGTGATGGGACCGGGAATCGCTTTTCAAAAAAAGAAAAATGATCTTATCCCTATGAATAAAGTAGAAAAGATATTTGTCGTGCACGACGAGAATGAAAAGTTTAAACAAATCCTGCAAACGCTGCCGGAGGAGCATATTGATATAGCTGAGGATATCATCAGCTATGCGGAAGGGGAACTCGCGGCGCCGCTGAGCGACCATATTCATATCGCGCTTTCTGACCATTTGTCCTTTGCGATCGAAAGGATTCAAAATGGGCTGCTTGTGCAAAATAAATTATTGCATGAGATAAAGGCGCTCTATAAAAAAGAATACGAGATCGGCCTGTGGGCGATCGGGCATGTAAAAGAGACATTGGGCGTGTCTCTGCCTGAAGATGAAGCGGGTTATATTGCCCTTCACATCCATACGGCAAAGATGGATGCGGAGAGTATGTATTCAGCGCTGAAGCATACAACGATGATAAAAGAAATGATAGAGAAAATAGAAAACTATTTTAATCGAAAGGTGGATGAGAATAGCATTTCCTATCAACGCCTTGTCACGCATTTGCGATACGCGGTCAGCCGGTTGGAATCAAATGAAGCGTTTCATGTCATGGACGAAGAGATGCTTTATTTCATCCAAAAAAAGTATTCATTTGCCTATCAATGTGCGCTGGAGCTGGCGGAGTTTCTGAAAAATGAATATCAATTACATTTGCCGGAGTCCGAGGCCGGCTATATCACGCTGCATGTCCAGCGTCTTCAAGATCTCTCGGAATAACCGCTTTGACTTGCAGGGAGTGATCTCTGGAAGTTTTTTTATTTATCGGCATTCAGCGTGTGATACATCCAGCCCATCATCACAATTCCTGCGGCCAGATTGCCGAGCGAAACAGGAATTAAGTTTCTGACTGCTCCCGCCAGTGTGACTGTATCAGGGTGATCAATCATAAGTGAGATTGCAAATGTGCACATATTGGCAATGCTGTGTTCAAAGCCGGAAATAAAAAAGCAGAAAACGAAAAGCATCATGGCAAACAGCTTTGCTCCTTCTCCTTTGAGAGACATCGGGATGAAAAAAGCGAGACATACAAGCCAATTGCACAGCATTCCTCGGAAAAACAGCTCTGACACCGGCGGCTCCATCTTATGCTCTGCCAATTGAATCAAAAACGAATGGGATGCCCCCTCGAAAAGCCCGGTTGCGCTGATAAGAATCGCAAATAAAACGGCTCCGATCAAATTGCCGGTATAGCTGAAAGCCCACAGATACAGGGTATCGTGCCAGCGGATTCTTTTCCGGAGTGCGGCATAAGTGAAATAAAAGGTGTTGCCGGTGAATAAATCCCCGCCTCCGTAGGCAATTAATACAATCGCAGCTCCAAATGTCACAGCGGCAGCCGGAAAGGCAAACGGTGAGTCGGCAATAGAGAAATAGCTTCCTGTTTTGCTTGCGGCTGTAATGCCAAAACCGATAAACATGCTGGCCAAAATGGATCTGAGCACATAACGGGTTTTGCTCGAAACGAATATGTCTTGTTTTCTTAAAGCATACTGTTCAACCTTTTGCAATGCTTGCGTTTCCATTGTCTTTTCCTGCTTTCTTTGATAGATGAGCATAGTATATCATGATATTGTGAAGTATTTCACATATAATTTTTACGAATTTTTGTCTACATGTTCTATCAAACTTTTTAACTAAAAAACAGTTGACGAAAACGCTGTCATGTTTTATGATGAAAGCGTATTCTCAATCTGAATAAGCGGGATTGTGACTGGTAAAGCAGGCAAGACCTAAAATTTGCGTAAATGAAAAAGGATCGCTGTGTCCTTTATTCGTTGGCGAATTTTAGGTCTTTTTTGTTTATAAAAGGGGGAGAAGAAGATGGATTACAAAGAGACTGCAAAACGCCTCATTGAGCTTCTCGGGGGACAAGAAAACATTATCAGCGCGGCTCATTGTGCGACAAGACTGCGTTTAGTGATTAAGGATGAATCAAAGATCAATCAAGCACAAGTAGAAGAGCTTGATGGCGTCAAAGGCGCTTTCAGCAGCTCTGGCCAGTACCAGATTATTTTTGGAACAGGCCTTGTCAATAAAGTGTATGATGCTTTTTCTAAGGAAGCCGATGTAGAGCGTGAAGAACATGTGAATCACCAGGATGCTGCTAAAGAGAAACTGAATCCTGCAGCGAGATTTGCGAAAACGCTTTCGAATATTTTTGTTCCGATCATTCCAGCCATCGTAGCCAGCGGCCTGTTAATGGGTTTATTGGGAATGATCAATGCCTTTCATTGGATGAGTAAGGACTCTGCGCTGCTGCAGCTCCTTGATATGTTTTCAAGCGCGGCATTCATCTTCCTGCCGATTTTGATCGGGGTCAGCGCTTCAAAAGAGTTTGGAAGCAATCCGTATTTAGGAGCGGTAATCGGAGGAATCATGATCCACCCCACGCTTTTGAATCCATGGGGTTTGGCGGAAGCGTCACCTGATTATATGCATCTTTTCGGGTTTGATATCGCGCTCCTCGGTTATCAGGGAACCGTCATCCCTGTCCTGCTGGCAGTTTACGTCATGAGCAAGGTAGAGAAATGGACAAGAAAAGTGGTTCCGCATGCGGTCGATTTGCTTGTTACGCCTTTTGTTACTGTCATTGTCACCGGATTTGTCGCATTTATTGCCATCGGCCCTATAGGAAGAGCGCTTGGCTCCGGTATTACTGTTGCTTTAACATATGTGTATGATCATGCCGGTTTTGTCGCAGGCCTTCTTTTCGGAGGCACCTATTCACTGATCGTCCTGACAGGTGTTCATCACAGCTTCCATGCGATTGAGGCGGGGCTTATTTCAGATCTTGGCAGGAACTATTTATTGCCGATTTGGTCTATGGCGAATGTCGCCCAAGGCGGGGCCGGCCTTGCCGTCTTCTTTTTAGCGAAAAAGGCAAAAACGAAGGAAATCGCTCTTCCGGCGGCATTTTCTGCTTTTCTTGGCATTACTGAGCCTGTCATTTTCGGGGTGAATCTTCGCTACCGGAAGCCGTTTATCGCCGCGATGATTGGAGGCGCGTTGGGCGGCGCGTATGTCGTCTTTACACATGTTGCTGCAAACGCTTACGGGTTAACAGGCATTCCTATGATCGCCATTGCAGCACCGTTTGGATTTGGAAATCTAGTAAACTATATGATTGGAATGGTTATTGCGGCAGTATCAGCGTTCATTGCGGCGTTTGTCATGAAAATTAACGAAGATGAGGAGAGAAAAAAATGACAGCACATGATCAGGAGCTGCGTCGCCGGGCTTATGAAGAAGTTGAGAAGAAAGAACATATTGCTGACAGCGATCCGCATCGCCAGCACTTTCACATCATGCCCCCGGTTGGTTTGCTGAATGATCCAAATGGCGTGGTGTATTGGAAGGGAGTCTATCATTTGTTTTTTCAGTGGCAGCCGTTTCAGACGGGGCACGGGGCAAAGTTTTGGGGGCATTATACGACATGCGATTTTGTGAGTTGGAAGCGGGAAGAGATTGCGCTGGCTCCGAGTGATTGGTTTGATAAAAATGGCTGCTACTCGGGCAGCGCTGTTGTCAAGGATGACCGGCTCTATCTGTTTTACACAGGAAATGTCAGGGACCAGGATGGGAATCGAGAAACGTATCAGTGCCTTGCTGTATCGGACGATGGGCTGACCTTTGAGAAAAAAGGTGTCGTGGCCCGTCTTCCTGAAGGCTTTACAGCTCATTTTCGTGATCCGAAGGTGTGGGAGCATGAAGGAAAATGGTATATGGTGATCGGTGCGCAAACCGAGAACATGAAGGGTCAAGCTGTTTTGTTTACTTCCGATAACCTGACAGAGTGGACGTTTCTCGGCCCGATAACAGGTGCCGGCCTCAACGGACTGAATGATTTCGGATATATGTGGGAGTGTCCTGACCTGTTTTCTCTTCAAGGCTCCGATGTGCTGATTGTCTCGCCCCAAGGACTTGAAGCTGACGGCTATCGTTATCAAAATGTGTATCAATCTGGATATTTTGTAGGCCAGCTCGATTATGAAAAAACGGGGCTGATGCATGCTGCGTTTACGGAGCTTGATCAAGGCTTTGATTTTTACGCGCCGCAAACACTTGAAGACGATCGGGGGTGCCGGATACTGTTTGCGTGGATGGCTGTACCTGATCAGGATGAGAAGTATCATCCGACGAAAGATTATCACTGGATTCACTGTATGACGCTGCCGAGACAGCTGACGCTATCAGGGGAGAAGCTGATACAGCAGCCGCTTCCTGAGCTGAAAGCGATGCGGAAAAATGGGCAGGAAGTTCAAATCAACATGTATGGATCGTCTGGTACGCTGCCAGTTGAAAATCCTGAAAGAGCTGAGATTTTGATTGAAGACATTGATACGGAGTCTGGTTTTGAAATCGATATCCGCGCCACTGCCACATTCTCTTTCCGGAAGGAAGAGGGGCTTATCACACTAGAGCGCACAAGCTTTGACGGTACAAAAACAGAAGCGAGACATTGCCGCATCAGCAATCTGCACACAGTGCACATGTTTATCGATGCGTCATCAGTGGAAGTCTTTATCAATCATGGGGAAGAGGTATTCAGCGCAAGATATTTTCCTTTCCCGGGAAATGATGAAGTGACTGCGAGATCAAACGGAAGATCTGAAATGAAAGTCGGAATTTGGACACTTATGTAGAAAATCCTTCTTTTTTCTTATGTGAAATCTGTGCCATCTGTGCTATTCTTCAACGATAACCTACATTTTTTTCTGTAAAAGGAGTTGTTTTCTTGAATATACATGAACAGAAGATAACACCGGAATGTTTAGAAAAGGCTGCGGATCAAGTTGAGGATAAGCGGGAAGAATATAAGGATGTGCTGCTTCAGCTGAAAAAAATGCTACGGGGAACAACACCACATAGTGAAGCGGCAGAAACCCTTTCACGGGCATATGAACAAATGAAGGAATATGCACTTTTTGTTCAATCGATAGAGACATTTTTGAGGTCATCTGCGAACAATTTAAAGACCAAATAAACAGGCTGCCGATGTGATCGGCAGTTTTTTCTGTGAAAAATCTCCGAGAATATAAAAAAAGGCTGCCTCTCTGGAAGGCAGCCGATTTTGTTTATGATTGCTTATTCAGGCGCAAAGCAGAATGCTTCGTAGGTCCGACATACTGATTCAGCGGGAAGGACTCTTTAATCGCAGCAGTAATAAATTCTTTTGCCGCGTAAATTGCTTCTTTGACTTCCGCGCCTTTCGCGAGTTCTGCCGTCACCGCTGCGGAGAACGTACAGCCGGCGCCATGTGTATAAGGCGTATCAATCATTTCGCTTTCAAGGACTTCCGCTGTTTCTCCGTCATACAGAACGTCTACAGCTTTTTCGTGCTTCAGCTTGCCTCCGCCTGTAATCACAACATATTGTGCGCCGAGGGCGTGGATTTTTTTCGCCGCTTCTTTCATGTCTTCAATCGTCTTTAATTCGCCCATGCCGCTGAGCTGGCTGGCTTCGAACAGGTTTGGCGTAATCACGGTAGCGAGCGGTGCCAATTGTTCACGCAGGGCTTGCGCGTGCTCCGGGTAAAGAACCTCATTTGCCCCTTTGCACACCATAACCGGATCAATCACGACGTTTTGCAGTTGTTTTTCTTTGATCGTTTTCGCCGCAAGCTCGATAATCTCAACGGTTGGCAGCATTCCCGTTTTCATGGCGTCCACACCAATGCCATCTACAATCGTTGCGAGCTGTGGGCGAATCGTGTCTGGATCGATCGGAAAGACTTGATGATCCCAGCTGTTGTTCGGATCCATTGCAACGATCACCGTTAAGGCTGTCATCCCATATACGTTTTTTTCTTGAAAGGTTTTTAAATCAGCTTGAATTCCCGCGCCGCCGCTGGAATCGGAGCCGGCAATCGTGAGAGCTTTATGCATAGACATGTGTTGAACCTCCATCAATGTTTTATATCTCATTATAGTTAGATTTTCTGCTTATCACAATACGAAAGGTTTATAGGAATCAATTGACAGTTTCAGAGTAATTTCGTAAAATGCTACATAAGAAAACTAGGTAGGGGTTTTGTCATGTTAAATCGTGAGCTGATTAAAGGCAGCACTGTGATATTGGTATTAACGCTCCTGAATGAGAGGCCGATGTATGGCTATGAGCTTGTAAAAGAGATGGGAAGCCGCAGCGATAATGAACTGCAGATGAAAGAGGGAACATTGTATCCTTCCCTTCATAAACTTGAACGGCAAGGATATATTTCTTCATATTGGGAGAAGCAGGAGAAAGGCCCGGATCGTAAGTATTATCGGATTACAGAAGACGGCAGAGAGATCCTGGCAGAGCGCACAAAGGAATGGAGCGTGTTTTCAGCTATGATGGACCGAATGCTGAAGCGGGGCGGACAGAATGGATAAAGCTACTTATATATATAAAGTGAAAAACGGGCTTAAAGGGGTTTCTGATAGTGAAGCGATGATCGAAGAGATCGAAAACCATATTGAACACCACTTGTTTTACTCCATTCAAGAGGGGAAGAGTGAGGCGGAAGCCATGGAATGTTTGGTTCGGGAATTTGGCACACCGGATGAGATTGTATCTTACTTTCAGAAAGAACAGCCTGTATCCGCCCGTACGTTTTTATTATTCCATCTATTCTGCAATAGTGCTTTATTTGCAGCAGGTATTACCATTACAGTATTGCATGCATGGTTAGAATCTCCCTTTGTTCATGCAGTGTGGAAAGGCATTTCTGTTTCTGTGTGGCTGATTTTAGCTGCTTATATTCTCTATTGGGTGCTGATTGGGTACCAAGGCGTCAGGGAGTTCGGGCAACGCGGTGAACGGCTTGTTTTACATACGATTCTTATTTCTATGGTGCCGAACGTTATTTTTATGTTTGTTTTTCTGTTTGATCTAGTTCCTGCTGCGCTGTTTCAATCCTTGCTGACACCTTGGTTTATAGGGGCGTGTGCTTGTGCTACGCTGTTATTTCCGGCGTGCGGGCGAATAGGCTGTTATTTTGGCAGGCGCCAGCTTGCCTGATTTTTTAGGTATATACATAGGAATTCTATGTAATGAAGGGGGATTGTCATGAGACTCGGCTCTTGGTTATATGGTTTTGTTATTCATGTGGCTGTATTTTTGTTTGTGGGTGCCACCATCCTTTTGGTTATGGCTGTGTCCGTACCGCTTGTTTTTTTGCTCGATAGGATGCCAGATGTTGTTTTTACTGCTGGTGCAATCGTTTTTCTATTATTATTCTATTCTATTGGCTGGTTTTGGGCACTCTGGATTGCTTGCCACCAACGCATGCGTCTGTTTGATGTTCAATTGGGGTCCTTTGTTTTGCTGGCCTTGTTGATTGGTTTGTTCTTGTCAGATGGAACGAGTGTTTCTGAAATTGTGAGAGATTGGGACGATGCAGGCTGTGCTTTTGTTCCGCCGGCATTCACTTTTTTGTGCCTTTCTTACGCATTGGTGCTGCTGCCGGTCTATCAATCTAAGCTATGGCATCTCGTCCTGCCGAATGGCGTCCGCCTGAAAGATGTCGTTCGTGTATGTGGAGAGCTGATGCTGATTATGGTGCTTCTGGTAGGCGTCACTTTGCTGTTTCTGTAGTTTCCATTTCACAGATCGGTAGGATATTCCCACTGATCTCCCGTCAAATATATGTTTTAATAGTACATGACTATGAAAATGAGAAGGAGAGCATCATGAAGATTTCTATCGTAATTGTGACCTATAATCGGATTCCGGCTTTGTGTGAGCTGCTGGAGTCGATTTCACAGCAAACTATGAAGCCGTATGAAGTCATTATTGTCAATGATGCCGGGGAGTCGGTTGAGCAGGCCAAAGCACTGTATCCGGAGCTGCCGATTGCTGTGATTGATTTAGAAAAGAACTCAGGCCATGTGGCAGCGAGAAATGCGGGTGTCAAAGAGGTATCAGGCGACTGTATCATGCTTTGTGATGATGATGATTTCTTCACGCCGGGCCATCTGGAAAGAATGGCAAAGGAGATGGAAACGGCAGATTTCGTTCATTCTGATGCCGAAATTGTATCGTTTGAAGAGAGAGAAGGCACAAGATATCCGGTTTCACGGAAGTTATTTGCGTATACCGCTGATTATGAGGATATGAGAGTGTTCTCGACATACGTGCCATCGGGCAGCATGTACAAACGTGTCCTGCACGATGAGATCGGGTATTTCGATGCTGATGTGCACAATTATTGGGACTGGGATTTTTACTTGCGTGCAGCGAAGGATTACCGGGTTAAGCGTGTGCCTTGTGCCAGTGTAATATATGCCTTCAGTGACGCGGGAGACAATCAGTCCGCAGACCTTGGCGCCAAGCGGAAGCAATATTTGGATCGTTTAAGTGAGAAGCACGGACTAGGGGA
The DNA here is from genome assembly GCF_036765115.1 of Bacillus sp. 0909A. Taxonomy (NCBI): domain Bacteria; kingdom Bacillati; phylum Bacillota; class Bacilli; order Caryophanales; family Bacillaceae; genus Bacillus; species Bacillus sp. 0909A. Next base: position 600,160 of record NZ_JBAIZU010000003.1, on the reverse strand, counting down.
ACTGCCGACGAAAAACTTTGCCGTCCTGCTTGAAGAGCCTGACATGAAGAGGCGGGAAGCACAAAGTGAGATTGTTTGGGATGGCAAACCTGTCTATTCCAGACTTCATCGTTCGTAAGGAGGTTTGCATCTTGAAACAGCTTTTGCAGGACAGCTGGTGGGAACAGCTGAAGGAAGAGTTTGAAAAACCGTATTATCTAGAGCTGAGAGAAATGCTGAAGCGGGAATACATGGAGGAGACGATCTATCCGGACAGCCGCGATATCTTTAATGCGCTGCACTACACGCCGTACGATGATGTCAAGGTGGTTATTCTCGGTCAAGACCCGTATCACGGGCCTGGACAGGCTCAAGGCTTAAGCTTCTCCGTAAAGCCGGGTGTGAAGCAGCCGCCTTCATTGAAAAATATTTTTCTGGAGCTTCAGGATGATATCGGCTGCAGCATACCGAATCACGGGTCGCTCGTCAGCTGGGCGAAGCAGGGGGTTCTTTTGCTGAATACCGTGCTCACAGTGCGGCGCGGGCAGGCGAATTCCCATAAAGGAAAAGGCTGGGAGCAGCTGACTGACCGGATAATTGACGTGCTGAATGAAAGAGAGCGGCCGATTATTTTTATACTGTGGGGCCGGCATGCCCAAATGAAAAAAGAACGGATCGACACGTCCAAGCATTTTATTATTGAATCGACGCATCCCAGCCCGTTTTCAGCAAGAAACGGATTTTTTGGCAGCAAGCCATTTTCGCGGGCAAATGCCTACTTGGAGAAAATGGGGGAGGCTCCGATTGATTGGTGTATAAAGGATTTATAAAAAGCGCAGTTGACCTGCGCTTTTTTATTTGAGTATTTTCCGTATCAAACGCAGGCCGTTTTTGGATGATGGATAACGGAAAGCGAAGTCGAAGCGGTTCGTTTGCTTGACGACGCTTTTTTTGTGCGTAAATGTGTTAAAGCTGTCAAATCCGTGATAGCTGCCGATTCCGCTTTCTCCCACGCCGCCGAATGGCAAATACGGTGTCGCGACATGCATCAACGTATCGTTGACACAGCCGCCGCCAAACGACAGGTTTTCTATTATCTCTCGTTCAATTGTTTGGTTTGTTGTAAACACATACAGGGCAAGCGGCTTGGGACGCGACTTGACCTTCTCAATGACTTCATCGATGCCGCGATATGTAAACAGCGGAAGAATGGGTCCGAAAATTTCCTCTTGCATCACTGGGGAATCATCTGTGACCTGGCCGAGAATGGTCGGCGCTATTTTGTGGTGCCTGTGGTCTGCTTGGCCGCCGATTAGCGCGACGCCGTCTTTCAGAAAGCTCAGCAGCCGCTGGTAGTGGCGTTCACTGACGATTTTGCCATAAGACGGATTCAGTTCGGGCTGCAGTCCGTAAAACTCACCAATGACACGCTTCATTTCGTCCGTAAGCTTTGTTTTGATGTCTTCGTGAACGAGCAAGTAATCCGGTGCGATGCAGGTTTGGCCCGCATTCGTAAATTTCCCAAAAACGATGCGTTTGGCGGCAAGCTTGATGTCAGCATCTTTATGGACGATGCAGGGACTTTTTCCTCCGAGCTCTAAGGTGACGGGAATTAATTGTTTGGCCGCCGCTTCCATGACAACTTTTCCTACGGCGACGCTTCCAGTAAAAAATATGTAGTCAAACGGCTGCTGTAATAAAGCTGTGCTGATGTCCGGCCCGCCTTCCGCTAAAGCGACATAATCACCCGGAAAAACGTCACGGATGAGAGCGGAAAGAACAGACGAAACAGCTGGCGTATATTCTGAGGGTTTGAGAACGACCGTGTTTCCGGCCGCAATGGCTCCGATCAGCGGAGATAGCGCCAGCTGCACGGGATAATTCCATGGCGCAATCACTAAGACGGTGCCATACGGCTCGGGGAAAATGACACTTTTGGAACCGATATGGGTCAATGGCGTTTTGACTCTTTTCGGCTTGGCCCATTTTTTCAGCCGTTTCATCACAAAGCTGATTTCCTCAAGAACAATGCCGATTTCCGTTGTGTACGCTTCTTGTTCAGATTTGTGAAGATCCTGATAGAGAGCGGCTGTGATGTCCGCTTCATACGCTTTGATGGTGTGTTTCAGCTTCTTTAAGACGTCCAGTCTTGAGTCAATTGATTTCGTATGCCCTGCCGCGAAAAATGCTTGATGGCTGCTGACAATCGAGGGGATGCTGTTCATAATCTCTCTCCTTCCTGCAGGTCATGGTGATTCATTATGTGAAAATTGGCTTCTGCTTGTCAAATACGAGATTCCTGTCAGAAAAAATAACAAACTCATATCTGCGTTTGCGGCAGGAATTTGATAAAATGCAGGGAGACTACATTTTATTTTTGGAGGATTTTTTATGAACATTCATATATCCGCTTTGATTCAGAAGATGGAAGAAGAATTGAAGAAAGCAAAGACGGCCGAATCTGATGAGGAGCTGAAGCGCCACGTGGCGGTCGTCCGTTCTTTGTGCGACGTCGTGCTGGATCAGCCGGAGACGGGGAGCACGCCGCGCATTCAGCCGAGTGTTACGGCAAGTCCGTCGGCGCCGCCTTCGACAGACCAGCTGCTGATGGAAAAAATGATGGGCAGCGCCGGATTAAACAAGTATCGGAAGCAGGAAAAAGATAAGCAGGAAGAGGATGGAAACGGAGAGTCTTTATTTGATTTTTAATCAGAAAGGTTGAGCTTACGTGAAATTGGTTCTTGGCGCTCTGCAATGGGCAGCGTTTATGATTGCCGCGGCGATTGTTGTTCCGGTGGCGGTTGCCCAATCGTTTCATCTGGATCATTCAGATTCTGCACGGCTGATTCAAAGCACTTTTTTTGTATTGGGAATTGCCGCAGTTATTCAGTGTTTGAAAGGACACCGGCTGCCTATAAATGAAAGCCCTGCCGGCTTGTGGTGGGGAGTGTACACAATCTACGGCGGCCTGACCGGAACGGTGTTTGCGACATATGGCGAGACACTGCGCGGCTTGCAGGGGGCGCTTCTTGTAAGCGCTGTATGTTTCTTTTTGTTAAGTGTCTTCAAGGTCATTGATCGGCTTGCTGCCTTGTTTACTCCGGTTGTGACAGGGGTCTATTTGCTGCTGCTCGTCATGCAGCTGAGCCAGCCGATTATAAAAGGGCTTCTTGGCATCGGCTATTTAAAAGACAGTGTGGATGGTCTTGTATTTGGCCTGGCGCTGGTTGTCGTCGCCGCGGCTTTTATCATGTCAAATTCTAATATCGTTTTTTTAAAGCAATATTCTATTTTATTGGCTCTTTTCGGCGGATGGGTGCTGTTTGCGGCTGCGGGCGTTGCAAAACCGATCGAATGGCCGGATCGGCTGTTTCAGCTGCCATCACTGTTGCCGTTCGGTGCCCCGTTATTTAACAGCGGCCTAGCCATCACATCGGTTTTTATTACGATTCTGCTGATCGTTAACATGCTGGCAAGTATGAAGGTTGTGGACATTGCGGTGAAAAAATTCGGGAAACAGACGGATGGGAAGCGTCATGAGCGCCATGCCGGATTTGCGGCTTCATTCAGTCATTTTCTGAGCGGTTTGTCTGGAGCCATTGCACCGGTTCCGATTTCGGGAGCCGCAGGTTTTATTGAAACAACCAAGATGTCTTCTAAAAAGCCGTTTGTTCTCGGCAGTATGCTGGTCGTTTTCATCAGCGTGATTCCGTTTTTTATGAATGCGTTTGCGAGCCTGCCGTCACCCGTTGGATTTGCGGTAAACTTTGTTGTGTTTTCGGCAATGGTTGGTTTGGCGTTTGCAGAATTTGATTCCTATGAGACATCAGAGCTAAAAAGAGTGCGGGCTGTGATCGGCATTTCACTGCTTACAGGTGTGGGCATTATGTTTGTGCCGGGAAGTGCATTAAAGGATATGCATCCGGTGTTTATTTCTCTGTTAAGCAATGGGCTTGTCTTAGGGACGCTTGCTGCAATAGTGATGGATCAGTTTCAGCTTTGGCGCAGGAGAAAATCCGACAATCTCGTGTCATCGGAGAACAAACATTGAATTTTCATACAGGTGCGATATGATAATTGATAGGAGTTTAACGAAAAGGCGGGAGAGAATAGATGAAAGTATTTATCATATTAGGGGCTATTAATGCCATGCTTGCCGTGGGACTCGGGGCATTTGGCGCACACGGATTAGAAGGGAAAATTCCCGATAAATATCTTCAGGTTTGGCACACAGGCGTGCAGTATCATATGTATCACGCGCTGGGGCTTTTTGTTGTCGCGTTTCTCGCTGATAAATTATCCGGCATCGGCAGTGTCACAACAGCCGGCTGGCTGATGTTTGCGGGGATTGTGCTGTTTTCCGGAAGCTTATACATCCTCAGCGTGACGCAAATTTCCATTCTTGGGGCAATCACGCCGCTCGGCGGTGTGGCGTTCATTATTTCTTGGATCATGATCGTTGTCGCAGCTGTCAAATATCTATAAAGAAAAAAAGCCAATCTCTCATATCATGAGGATTGGCTTTTTCTTTATCTTGGTGAATAGGATGACATCGAGTATGGGTACGTATATGCAATTTCTTCATCAAAGGTGACGTAATCAAGATAGATCGTCAGCAGAAGATAGCGGGTTCCTGTTTTCGGATCGCTGATAATAATGTGATCCCGGCCCGCCGCCTCGATGACGCCGCGGAATATCTTTGATCCCCACTCCTTGCTGTTTTCAAATGTCATATAGATGGTAGCCGTTTTTCCCCTGTTCAGGCGCAGTATATTCTCGATGTATGATTCCTCGACAGGCAGCATGCCGGGAATGTTTTGGCCGCCCGATGGTGTCTGCCCCGATGGAATTTGAAACCCGCCGCCCTGGCCTTGCTGCTGAGTGGGGAATCCGAAGCCCTGCTGCCCCTGCTGCATGGGCATTTGCTGCATTTGTCCCATCGTCTGCATTTGCGGTCCTTGCATTTGCGGGCCTTGCCCTTGAGGCTGCGGATACGGATTTGCGCCAAATTGAGGAGAATACCCCTGCATATCATATCCCTGCATTTGCTGATATTGGTTTTTTTTCGGTTTCATATCGTTCCTCCTTTTTATGAAAACCATTCAGAACATGTTCCGGATGTATAAATAAACGCTCCGAGATGACTCACCCCCGATGAAAAACGATCTTCGCTAGTGCGATTTTTATCTCTTTCACCTTATGAGGCCAAAGCTTGGAATATGCTGAAAAAAAGAACAGTGAGCGTGCCGATTTCTCTGGCCGATCACTGTTTTTTCAATCGATGTACACAATCTTTTCGCATATTAGTCTGTCTTCCTAGCGCAACTTGCGCTTAAGCAACATAAGATAACGTTAGTTTCAGGTGTGAAAATTCAAGAAGGAGGTGTAGGATTTGCCGAAAGTCTCAGTGATAATGACGAGCTATAACAAAAGCGATTATGTGGCAAAGTCCATTTCAAGCATACTCTCACAAACTTTTTCTGATTTTGAATTGTTTATTATGGATGACAATTCAAATGAAGAGACGCTGAATGAAATACGTCCCTTTTTGAATGATAACCGTGTGCATTTCTATCAAAGCGATGTATCTGGAGTGAAGGAGAGAACGGAAAAAACGAGATACGCGGCGCTGATCAATCAAGCGATTGAGATGGCAGAGGGTGAGTATGTCACCTATGCGACGGATGACAACATCTATATGCCGGATCGGCTGTTAAAGATGGTGCGTGAACTCGATGATCACCCGGAAAAGGCTGTGATCTACTCAAGTTCGAAAACCTATCATTTAAACGAGAATCAAGACATTGTAAAAGAAACCGTCAGGCCCGCCAGTCAAGTAACGTGGAACGCCCCGTGCGCAATTGACCATTGCTCGGTAATGCACAGGTATACGGTGCTTGAGAAGGTGAAGGAGGCGTTTGGCTCTTATTGGGATGAAAGCCCGGCGTTTTATCGGATCGGTGATGCCCGGTTCTTTTGGAGAGTCAATCATTTTTATCCGTTTTACCCGCTGGCCGAGGAGCTTGATCTGAACTATATTACAGACCAATCCATTCATTTTCAGCTGTTTGAGTCAGAAAAAAACGAGTTCGTACGGAATCTTCCTCCGCAGCGTAACTGCCGCGAACTGCGTGAATCATTAAGAAAGCTTGGAATGGGGTGAGAGTTTGTCGGCCTATTTAAGCAATTATTGGATGCTGTACCGGAAGTATGCGGAACTTTTTGACAGGCTTCGCTACAAAGGGATTCCGCTCGGGCTTATCAGTAATTTTTACCAATACATCAGCCCTGAGCTGAGAGTGATGATGGAAGAAGAACCGGAATTATTCGGACCTGCCGAGCAGCATATCGATGAAGGTCAGATTCAGACGTTCTTTGAAGAGAAAAAACAGAGCATTGCCAAAACAAATGACGCGCCCGTTAAGGGAAAAGTGATCTTGCATTTTGATCACCTTCGTTTTGCAAACGATAATTACTACCAATTTGATCCTGAGAAAACTGCTGTTTTGGCAAGATGGAGTAAGCCAAATTATTGCGATTTGCCTGTGATCAGCAAGCCTGAAGTGGCCGCTTCTTGTGAAAAAGGCGATCCAAAGCCGTATCTTGAAAAAGCTTTTTCAATTCTTTCGGCTTATGATGACCACCCGGCATTCGGTGATCAAGCATTTCGTGAACGGCTTTTCAAGGATATTCCTTTGTTCATGGAAGCCATTGACACAGTAGATGCTTTATTCACCAAAGAGAACATTTCTGCAGTTGTTGTTGGAACGACAGAAGACATTTACAGCAGGGTGCTCGCTCTTATGTGCGAAAGGAGAGGGGCCGTGAGCATCTGCCTTCAGCATGGAGCGCTGATGGGAGATGAAGCCTTCTTGCCCGTTTTTACAACCTATCAGGCTGTTTTTGGCGCGTATGAAGCTGGCTGGTATCAGCAAAAAGGCTGCAAACCAGAACAGATTCTCATAACGGGACATCCCCGCTTTGACGAAATTTTTAACAGGACACCTATGGACATGTCAGTATTTTATCGAAAGCTGGCCTTTCATCCGTCTAAAAAAATCGTTTTGATCGCGACACAGCCCTTCTCGGAGGAATTTTATTCAAGTGTGTTAGATGAGCTTTCCACGCAAAAACAACTGCAAATCATCATTAAACCTCACCCTTGGGAAATCGGAAAAAACAAGCTGGATATATATCATGCGGCGGCAAAAAAACATAAAGCATGCAGAATCATCAAAAAAGAGATGGATCTGTACGATATCCTGGCGTATTCTGACGCCGCTGTAACGCAAACCTCAACGGTGGGTCTTGAGGCCATGCTGTTTCAAAAACCCGCACTAATCGGAAAATCGACCGGAAACCGCACGTACCCGTATTACGAGTCTCTTGGCAATTTTATATTTGAAAAGCCGGAGGAATTGGCGCATACCCTGATTGAGGTTCTTCGAAATCCCGCCGTGTATCAGAGGGCAGAAGCGGCGCGTCAATCATTTACGGCTTCCAATTACCCGGTTACTGAGTCGACTCTCGCCTTGTTTTCGGCACTGGAAGCGAAAACAGGGGTTGATTACAGGCGGAATCATTCTGAATAACATTGCCGCGTTTGTCAGAGCTGATCACGCCGTCTGTTCACAATGAAGGCCGGTACGCCTGGCATGTATATGTCCTGCAAGCCAATGGAAAGCAGGCCGGTGTCACTCGGAATGAGATGTTTACGGCTTTAAAGGATGAATACAATATCGGCACACAGTGTTCATGTTATCCCAGTGCATATTCATCCGTATGATCAAAAGCAATTTGGGTCTAAGGAAACAGACTACCCGCGCGCCATGAATAATTACAAACGCACCCTGTCACTCCCGCTGTATCCATCAAGGTCTGACGAAGTTGTCAACGGTGTGATTGAGGCCGTGCGGGACACCGCAAAAGGGGCTGGTTAGGTGTATACGATAAAAGAGAGTGTTTCCCAAGAGGCGATCATGGAATTTCTCCAAAGCAAACAGATGACGCTTGACGGATCGTATCAATTTTCGCTCGGCCTGTATGAAAACAGTCAGCTTCAAGGCGTGATGCTGTATGAAGACGCCCTTTGGGAAAGCAAAATGCTTCAGAAAAAAGTCATGAACGTAAAGCTTCTCGCGGCCAACAGCACAGGGCAGCTAAAACAGCTGTTTCAGGCCTTGTATTCTGTTCGGCAAATGGATGAAACAGATTTTGTGTTTGTGCGTGTACCGGCAGAGGATATTGGAGCAGTACATGTCATTCAGCAGCAGCCATCCTCTTATTTTGTCGGCAGTTTGCTTAAACTGACGAACACTCCGTCTCCATATGAAAAAACGCCGCCATTTTTTGAATTGGTTCAGCCTGAGCCTGAAGACACCGAAGAGATTTGCCAGTTAGCCAGAGATGCATTTGCGAAAAGCAGATATTTTCACGATCCTTATCTTAGCCGTGAGGCGGCGAACAACATCTTTCAAGAGTGGACACGAAACAATCTGACGGGGAGAGCAGATATCAATATTGCTGCTAAATATAATGGAGAGATGATCGGTTACCTGCAAGGTTTATCAAAAGGTGATGAGTATGTGCTTGATTTGATGGCTGTGAAGCCGGGGTATGAAGGCAAGCGTGTCGCGTTTCATTTATTGGCGCATCTCATAGAACAACCGAAGACATTGAAGCATAAAACGGTAACAGCGGGGACGCAGCTTCATAACGTAAGAGCGATCCGACTATATGAAAGAATGGGATTTACCGCTGTTCAAGCGTATTATAATTACCACATTTGGCCGGGCAAGAAGGCGAAATAATGCCGGGTTTTTAGATCGCGAACAAAACTGTCGGCAAGCACGCTCCCGTTTTTAATAGTCTTGAGACGAAAGGAATTAATCATGACGGAAAATGGGATCAGGCCTTTGCACGGATTGATGCCGCGTCGGAAGCGGGTGGGGATGTCATTAAATTCGTTAAATTTCAAATGTTTTAAGTCAACAAAACGGCGGCCAGAAGACTATCACTTGGTCTCAGTCCTCTATCAAACTGCCGCTCGTAAATGGAAAAGGAATGAACCGGGTATCACCCATCCATTATGATTTGCTTGATGATAAGATATAAAAATGCATGTAAGGAAGTGTTAATGTGAAAGGTGTCATTTTAGCCGGAGGAAACGGCTCACGCCTTATGCCCTTAACCAAAGCCGTCAACAAGCATTTGCTTCCTGTTGGCCCTTATCCGATGATTTACTGGTCGATAATGAAGCTCGAGGAAGCCGGAATTAAAGAGATTTTACTTATCAGCCAAAAAGAGCACATGCCTCAGTTTTATAAGCTGCTTGGAAGCGGGGAGGAGCTTGGCGTCTCCGTCACTTATCAAGTGCAGCCCGCCGCCTCTGGAATTTCAGATGGGTTATCGTATGCAAAACGCTTTACCGGAAAGAAGCCTTTCATTTTATTATTAGGTGATAATATTTTTGAAGATTCATTAAAGCCTTATACGGAGCGATTTCAACAGCAGGGAAAAGGGGCGAAGGTGCTTCTGAAAGAAGTGGATGATCCAGAGCGTTTTGGAATTGCTGAGATTGACGAAAAAAACAAACAAATTCGATCCATTATTGAAAAGCCTGCAAATCCGCCGACCAACCTTTGTGTAACCGGCATTTACATGTATGATGCAGAAGTGTTTTCTTATATTGAACAAATATCACCATCAAAGCGCGGCGAGCTGGAAATCACTGATGTAAATAATTTATACATTGAAAACAGCAAGCTGACGTATGATGTGTTATCGGGCTGGTGGATCGATGCAGGAACACACGAATCGCTTTATCTCGCCTCCCGGCTGGTACATCAGGCTTTACAGAAAGGACAGGACGAATAGCTATGGCAAAATCATATCTCATTACAGGCGGGGCCGGATTCATAGGGCTCACGTTTACAAAGCTCATGCTGAAGGAAACGGATGCGCGCATTACCGTTCTAGATAAATTAACGTATGCCAGCCACCCGCAGGAAATCGAAAAACTAAAGGGAAACAGCCGGTTTCGGTTTGTAAAAGGGGATATCAGCATTCAAGAGGATATTGACCGGGCGTTTGACGAGACCTATGACGCCGTGATTCATTTCGCCGCGGAATCGCATGTAGACAGAAGCATCTCCCAAGCGGAGCCGTTTATCACAACGAATGTCTTGGGCACATACCGTCTGGCGGAGGCAGTCTTACAAGGAAAAGCCAAAAAGCTGATTCATATTTCAACAGACGAGGTGTACGGGGATTTAGAAGCGAATGATCCCGCATTTACGGAAGCAACGCCGCTTTCTCCTAACAACCCTTATTCCGCGAGCAAAGCGAGCTCTGACCTGCTTGTGCTATCGTATGTGAAAACGCACAAGCTCCCGGCTATTATTACACGATGCAGCAACAATTACGGCCCTTATCAGCATAGTGAAAAAATGATCCCGACGATTATCCGCCATGCAAAACAAGGTCTGCCGGTTCCGCTTTACGGCGACGGGCTTCAGATCAGAGACTGGCTTTTTGCAGAGGACCATTGCCGCGCCATCAAGCTGATTTTAGAAAAAGGAACAAACGGTGAGGTCTATAATATCGGCGGCGGAAATGAACGCACGAATAAAGAGCTGGCGAGTATCATCATGAAACATTTGGGCTGTGAGGAATTGTTTGCTCACGTGGAAGACCGGAAAGGGCATGACCGGCGCTACGCGATCAATGCGTCAAAGCTGAAAAATGAGCTTGGCTGGCGGCAGGAAGTGCCGTTTGAAGAAGGTATTGCGCGTACGATTCGCTGGTATACAGACAATGACCGATGAGAAGGTGATCCGATTGACAAAGGTATTGGTGACCGGTGCGAGCGGGCAGCTTGGCATGGAGCTGTGCCGGCAGCTGAAGCAAGCCGGATATGAGGTCATTGCGTTAACAAAGCAGATGATGAACATCGCCGATCAGCGTTCTGTACGGCATTCGTTCGGGCATTATCAGCCGGATATCGTGGTCAATACCGCCGCGTTTACGTCCGTCGACAAATGCGAGACGGAGCTGGATAAAGCATACTTGATCAACGGTATTGGCGCTTACTACACAGCGCTGGAGTCAGCCCGCATCGGAGCGCAATATGTTCATATCAGCACGGATTATGTGTTTGACGGGAAGGGGACCCAGCCATACAGGGAAGACGACCACCTCGACCCGAACACCATCTACGGCAAAAGTAAAAAACTCGGAGAAGAGCTGATCCAGTTAGCAAGAACAGACAGCACGATCATCAGAACATCGTGGGTGTACGGACCAAGCGGCAGCAATTTTGTTCATACGATGCTGAAGCTCGCTGAAACAAAACAAGAGCTGCGGGTTGTGAACGATCAAATCGGCTCGCCGACCTATACGAAGGATTTGGCGGAAGCGGTCATCAAGCTGTTCAGCCATCCGCCGGGCATCTACCATGTCAGCAATTCAGGCATATGCAGCTGGTATGAGTTTGCAAAGGCTATTATGGAAGAAAGCGGGCTGAACACAACGATTACACCTGTAACGACAGAAGAATATGGGAATTCGACACCCCGGCCGGCTTACTCTGTGCTGAGCCACAGGGCTATTGAAGAAGCCGGCATACGACCGCGTCATTGGCGGGATGCTTTACGGGAATATTTGCAGGAAAGGAGCAGTGCTTGTGATTGAAGGAGTCAAAGTTAAGAAACTGACAAAGCATTGTGATGACAGAGGTTTTTTTGCTGAACTGGTTCGCGATGATGAGAACCTCCTTGAGCATTTTGGGCAGGCGTCTTGGTCCAAAAGCTATCCGGGTGTGATTAAAGCGTTTCATTATCACGAGAAGCAGGACGATCTCTGGTTCTTCCCGACCGGCCACGCTCAGGTTGTCCTTTACGACCTGCGGGAGGATTCAGAAACAAAAGGAGAAACCGATGTCTATTATATGGGAGAAGACAACCCGATGCTGTTGTTGATTCCAAAAGGCGTCGCTCACGGATACAGAGTGCTGGGCGAAACGCCGCTGACAATTATCTATTTTACAACAACCTCGTATAACTCTGATCAGCCCGATGAAAAAAGAATCCCATGGAATGATGAGACAATCGGTTTTAACTGGAATACCGAATTTAAATAGATCATAGAGCAGCTATCCATCGAAGATCATCAGGCATCTTCGACTTTTTTTGTCCTGTTTTGTTATCGGGACAAAAGATAGAAAAAATAGGCGCATATTTTACTAGATACAGGTCGAAAACAGTCTATTAGAATCTTGTGAACATGGGATGAATTTATTATTTTCATTTAAGTGTTAATATTCCTAAAAAAGCATTTACTTCCATGGAAATTGATGATAGATTAATTTTTAAGAAAAAGAATTGGTAATTCGCGAATTACGGTTAAATGCTTTTTCTGCAGAGGACGCTCTGGCCAAATTCAACAGTGATTTGAGGGGGAAATTGTCATGTTAAAAAGAACTTCATTCGTATCTTCATTTTTCATCAGTTCAGCTGTCTTGCTATCAATCTTGCTTCCTTCAGGCCAAGCTCATGCGCAGTCTGCAACAATTGAGGCAAAAACGATAAACAGTACAAAAGAATGGACAACTTCAGATATTGAAGTGACTTATAAACCAAACGCAGTGCTTTCTCTGGGAGCAGTTGAGTTTCAATTTCCTGACGGATTCCACGCGACAACAAGAGATTCTGTAAATGGAAGAACACTGAAAGAAACACAGATTTTAAACGATGGAAAAACGGTCAGACTCCCGCTTACGCTTGATTTGTTAGGCGCAACCGAATTTGACCTCGTGATGGTGCGCAAAACGCTTCCGCGCGCAGGCACTTACACGATTAAAGGCGATGTAGTAAACGGTTTGGGAATCGGCAGTTTAAATGCTGAAACGCAGCTGGTGATTGACCCTCGTTAATAGGAATAGAAATGATCAGGGGCTGATGTGGTATCAGCCTCTTTTTTGTATGTTTTAAAAACTGGTACGAATCTTGCATGTAAATAAGGGTGAACCCAGTGAAGAAAGGAATGGATCGATTTCAGTTTTTTAAAAGCGCTTACATTCTCCTGAAGATAAAATGATGATGAGGTGAAAAACATGTCAGAAAAACAAATCACAAAGGATGAAGAAAAAGAAGCTCTCAATTTATTTCTGTCTACACAAGCGATCATAAAGGAAGCCCTGCGGAAACTGGGCTATCCGAGCGAAATGTATGAATTAATGAAAGAGCCGATGAGAATGCTCACTGTACGAATTCCGGTGAAAATGGATAACGGCAGCGTGAAAGTGTTTACAGGCTATCGTTCACAGCACAATGACGCGGTCGGCCCGACAAAAGGGGGCGTGCGTTTTCATCCCGAAGTGAATGAAGAGGAAGTAAAGGCGTTATCGATTTGGATGACGCTCAAATGCGGCATCACGAATTTGCCATACGGCGGCGGAAAGGGCGGCATTATTTGTGATCCGCGGACGATGTCATTTGGAGAATTGGAACGGCTGAGCCGGGGATATGTCCGCGCCATCAGCCAGTTAGTCGGCCCCACTAAGGATATTCCAGCTCCCGATGTGTACACCAATTCGCAAATTATGGCGTGGATGATGGATGAATACAGCCGGCTTCGGGAATTCGATTCTCCGGGTTTTATCACAGGAAAACCGCTCGTTTTAGGCGGATCACAGGGCCGGGAAACAGCAACAGCACAAGGCGTAACCATTTGTATAGAAGAAGCGGTTAAGAAAAAAGGAATCAAGCTGCAAAACGCGCGCATCGTCATACAGGGTTTTGGGAATGCCGGCAGTTTTCTGGCTAAATTTATGCATGATGCCGGCGCAAAGGTTATCGGTATTTCGGATGCCCACGGCGGTCTGTACAACCCGGATGGCCTCGATATTCCTTATTTGCTCGATAAGCGGGACAGTTTCGGAATGGTCACCAATTTATTTACAGATGTCATTACAAATGAAGAGCTGCTCGAACAAGAATGCGATATTTTAGTGCCTGCGGCTATTTCAAATCAAATCACAGCCAAAAATGCCCATAACATTAAGGCCTCAATTGTGGTCGAAGCGGCTAACGGGCCGACGACAATCGACGCGACAAAGATTTTGAATGAAAAAGGCGTGCTCCTGGTGCCGGATATACTGGCGAGTGCAGGCGGCGTAACGGTTTCATATTTTGAATGGGTTCAAAACAACCAAGGATATTATTGGGCAGAAGAAGAGGTTGCGGAAAAGCTGAGAAACGTAATGGTCAATTCATTTGAAACGATTTATCAGACTGCGGCCACACACAAAGTCGATATGCGCTTGGCGGCTTACATGACGGGCATCAGAAAGTCTGCAGAGGCGTCTCAATTCCGCGGGTGGGTTTAGGGGGGATAATCCCTCCTTTCTCCTGCAAAAACATTTTGCTTTTTTTGTTAGCATACGGATGAAAAACGCAAAGTGATTTTGCACTTTCTGTTCACAGAAGGCAATATGTTTAGATTTCTGACAACGTTCTCTGCGATTCTGCAATTTTTTTGTGAAAAGGCGAAGCACTGGTACGAATCTTGCTTTTATATTTGTGAGAAGACATATTACATAACGAGGGGGACTACATATGACCGTTTCATATGCGCACGAACCATTCACTGATTTTAAGGAAGCGAAGCATAAAACAGCCTTTCAAGAATCACTGGCCTTTGTAAATACTCAGCTCGGCAAGCATTATCCGCTTGTCATTAATGGAGAAAAGATCGAAACGGATCGCAAAATTGTTTCGATTAATCCGGCCAATAAGGAAGAAGTGATCGGCTACGCCTCAACGGCTAATCAAGAGCTTGCTGAAAAAGCGATGCAATCGGCGTTACAGGCATTTGAATCGTGGAAAAAACAAAGACTGGAGCATCGCGCGAATATCCTTTTTAAAGCTGCGGCTATTCTACGCAGAAGAAAGCATGAATTTTCAAGCTATCTCGTAAAGGAAGCGGGAAAACCTTGGAAGGAAGCAGATGCTGACACAGCGGAAGCAATAGACTTTTTAGAATACTACGCGCGCCAAATCGTAAAGCTGAAGGACGGGGCTCCGGTAAAGAGCCGGGCAGGTGAGCATAATCAATATCATTATGAAGCGCTTGGCGTCGGCATTGTCATTTCGCCATTTAATTTCCCGCTCGCCATTATGGCAGGAACGGCTGCGGCTGCGATTGTTACGGGGAATACAATTCTATTGAAGCCGGCAGATGCTGCGCCAGTCGTGGCAGCTAAATTTGTCGAGGTGATGGAGGAAGCGGGTTTGCCAAACGGCGTTCTCAATTACATTCCGGGAGACGGAGCCGAAATTGGCGATTTCTTAGTTGAACACCCTAAAACAAGATTTGTATCATTTACAGGCTCCCGTGCAGTCGGCTGCCGAATTTATGAGCGTGCCGCAAAAGTGCAGCCGGGCCAAAAATGGCTGAAACGCGTGATTGCTGAAATGGGCGGGAAAGATACAGTGCTTGTCGACAAAGATGCTGATTTGGATCTTGCTGCCTCTTCTATCGTTTACTCCGCATTCGGGTACTCAGGGCAAAAATGTTCAGCGGGCTCCCGTGCAGTCATTCATCAGGATGTCTATGATGAAGTCGTAGAAAAAGCAGTTGCGCTGACCAAAACGCTGACAGTCGGAAGTCCGGAAGATCCTGATACGTATATGGGACCTGTTATTCATGAAGCATCCTACAATAAGGTCATGCGCTATATTGAAATCGGCAAGTCTGAAGGCAAGCTTTTGACAGGCGGAGAAGGTGATGATTCAAAAGGCTACTTTATCCAGCCGACGATCTTTGCAGATGTTGATGAACATGCACGCCTCATGCAGGAAGAAATCTTCGGGCCGGTTGCTGCCATCTGCAAAGCGCGTGATTTCGACCATATGCTTGAGATTGCAAATAACACAGAATACGGACTGACAGGCGCTCTGCTGACAAAAAACCGTGCGCACATTGAGCGGGCTCGAGAGGATTTTCATGTCGGAAACTTATACTTTAACAGAGGCTGTACCGGAGCTATTGTCGGCTATCAGCCATTCGGCGGATTTAATATGTCTGGAACAGACTCAAAAGCAGGAGGTCCGGATTATTTAATACTTCATATGCAGGCGAAAACAACATCCGAAGCGTATTAATTGAGAAAACGGAAATAGTGCGATTGTGTTTAGATCGCACTATTTACATTTTGGGATGAGGGGGATGATGTATGCTCTATACAAAAATCAGTCACATGCTGCCGGCAGAACGGATTGAGGCACTGACAAAGTCTCTGGTCAGTCTCAGCAGTGTGAATGGCACCATCGGGGAAGGGACGAAAGCTGATTTTATCAAAGAAGTCATCATGAGCTATCCTTATTTTCAGAAACATCCTTGCCATGTATGGGAGCAGGCTATTCCTAACGACCCGTACAACCGGAAAAATATGTTTGCGTTTGTGAAAGGCAGTGGGGAAAGCCGGAATACCGTCATTTATCACGCCCACTTGGATACAGTGGGAATTGAAGATTTTGGACCGCTAAAGGATATCGCTTTTGATTCTGAGAAATTAGCTGAGTATTTCTCCAGCTATGACTTTGATGAAGACGTTCAGCGGGACGCCAAGTCAGGTGAGTGGATGTTCGGCAGAGGCTCAGTCGACATGCAAAGCGGCATCGCGGTGCATTTGTCCAATCTCCTGCACTTTTCAGAGAACCGAGAAGCATTGCCGGGAAATCTATTATTTATGGCAAATCCGGATGAAGAAAGTCAGCATGCTGGTATTCTCGCCAGTATTTCTGAGCTGAACCGATTAAAAAAGGAGAAACAGATTCAGTATCTGGCTGCTATTAATACCGATTTCATTACGCCGCTATACGATGGTGATTCAACAAGATATATTTACACCGGAACCGCGGGAAAGCTGCTGCCTTGCTTTTATATATCAGGCCGGGAAGTGCATGTCGGAGATACGCTTGCTGGCATCGATCCAAATCTCATTTCTTCTGAAATCACAAGACGCATCCACAACAATATTCATTTAGCAGAAAAGATTGAAGGCGAATTGGTTCTGCCCCCATCCTGCTTGTACCAGCGTGATAACAAGGAATCCTATAACGTCCAAACCGCCGTCAGCAGCTATTTGTATTTCAATTATTTTATTTATGAAAAAACAGCAAAGGAAGTTATGGACCAGCTTACCCAAGTCGCTGAGGAGGCGTGCCGGATCACAAAACAAAAATTATCTGATTATTATGAAGAATATCTAAAGCGAACAAATCTTCCAAAGAGACATTTGTCTTGGGATATTCAAGTCTTCAGTCTGGACCAGTACATGGAAAAGCTAAGAAGCCGCGGTATCGATCCTGAGCAGTGTATAGAGCAAGCATTCAAAGCCAATGAGCACCTTGAACTGCGCATGAGATGTTTTAATGCAATTGAAGAACTCCAAAAGCTTGATCCCGATCAGGGCGCAAAAGTCATTCTGTTTTATGCTCCTCCTTATTTACCGCATAACTATTTAAAAGAAGAAAGCACAAGAGACCAGCTATTGCAGCATGTGATCAAAGAAGCGGTGGACAAAACAGCCAAAACGACAGGTGAAACATTTGTTTTCAAAAAGTTTTTCCCTTACTTGGCAGACGGCAGCTTTTTGTCGCTGCACGAAACCGATGACGAAATTGATTCCTTTATCAGAAACTTCCCGGGGTGGAAGATGATTGGAACCATTCCGTTCAAAGACATACGGAAACTGAACATTCCTTCCATTAACATGGGGGTATACGGCAAAGACGGACATAAATGGACTGAAAGAGTATACAAGCCGTACACATTTCATATATTGCCTGATCTGATACAGCAGACCACTGTTCACCTTTTGCAAAGCTATCGGATGAATATCAGCACAAAAGAGCCGAAGGGAGAAGGATGATGCAGGATCATAAAAATGAATTGCAGCGCAGTATGAAAAGCCGGCATTTGTTTATGATTGCCTTGGGCGGCGTCATCGGCACCGGTCTGTTTTTAGGTTCAGGCTTTACGATCAGCCAGGCGGGGCCGCTCGGAGCCATTGTTGCCTATATGATTGGCGGATTTTTAATGTATCTAGTCATGCTTTGTTTAGGGGAGCTGGCTGTTGCCATGCCGGTCTCCGGATCGTTTCAAGCTTATGCTGCAAAGTTTTTGGGACCGTCGACAGGTTTTATGATCGGCTGGCTGTATTGGTTCAGCTGGGCGAATACAGTCGGCTTGGAGCTAACGTCAGCGGGCATTTTGATGCAAAGATGGCTGCCCTCCGTGCCAATCTGGATATGGTGCCTCGTTTTCGGTATCATCATCTTTTTAATTAATGTGCTGTCAGTCAGAAGCTTTGCGGAAATGGAATTTTGGTTTTCGAGCATCAAAGTGACAGCGATCATAGTATTTATCGTGATCGGCGGGTGCGCTGTGTTTGGCTTGATTGATTTTAAAGGCGGTCAGGAAACGCCTTTTCTATCTCATTTCATGACCGATAAAGGACTGTTTCCAAATGGTGTGCTGGCTGTTATGTTTACACTGGTTATGGTCAATTTCTCATTTCAGGGGACGGAGCTGGTCGGAATTGCGGCAGGGGAGAGTGAAAGTCCGGAAAAGACACTGCCGAAGTCCATTCGAAATGTCATCTGGCGAACGCTGTTTTTCTTTGTGCTGGCCATGTTCGTCTTGGTCGCCATTCTTCCGTACGAAACAGCGGGGGTGATAGAAAGTCCGTTTGTAGCGGTGCTTGATCAAATCGGCATCCCGTTTGCGGCTGATATGATGAACTTTGTCATATTAACGGCGATTTTATCTGTTGCCAATTCTGGTTTATATGCAGCCTCGCGCATGATGTGGTCGCTTTCAACAAACAAAATGGGCCCGGCCCTTTTAACCAGACTGACCAAAAAAGGGGTGCCGATCAATGCCCTGCTGATTACGATTGGGATTTCCGGCTGTTCGCTGCTGACTAGCGTCATGGCTGCAGAAACCGTGTATTTATGGTGTATATCAATCTCAGGCATGGTGACAGTTGTCGCGTGGATGTCCATTTGCGCCTCGCAATTTTTCTTTCGCAGGCGGTTCCTCGCTGAAGGCAGGAACGTGAACGACCTGGAATTCAGAACTCCTCTTTATCCGTTGGTGCCGATTCTTGGGTTTGTATTATACGGATGCATATTGATAAGCCTTATTTTCATCCCAGATCAAAGAATCGGCTTGTACTGCGGTGTACCACTCATTATTTTCTGCTATGCGTACTATCACCTGAGCATCAAGAAACGCTTACAAAAAGAACCGCTGAAAAAAGAGCAAACAGAAGCGCAATAGAAAAGCTCTCCGGGAGGCCGGAGAGCTTTTTATGCGTTACGTCTGACAAGAAACACATAGGACAATATCGCGAGCACATCAAAACCAAATATACTCAACGCCATCGGCCACGCGCTTTCTTCCCCGGCAACACCGACGAGCGGAGCGGCAATGGCCCCTCCGATAAAGGGCAGAAGCCCAAGGAGCGCCGCGGCGCTGCCCGCCCCTTTTTCCTGCTTTTGCATCGCCAGCGTAAAACCTGTCGTTGTGACGATACCGACACTGGAGACGATAATAAATAAAGATGCGCAGACAGCGAACAGCCCGAGGTCAAAAGTGAGCGACAAAAGAAGTGCGGCGCTTCCGATGATGGAGATCAATAGACCAGAGATGAACAACTTGCGCTCATCAACATTTTTGGCCAGCCGCCCTGTCATCTGTGTAGCCGCAATAATGCCCGCGCCATTGATGGCAAACAGCATGCTGAACATCTGGGCCGACACACCGTATATGTTTTGCAGGACAAATGGCGAACCGGAAATATAAGCAAACATGCCGGTCATGATAAAGGCCTGGCTGAAAGCAAAACCCATAAACGCCCGGTCGACAATCAAGTGCCGAAATGTGGTCAGCGTCTCCCGGAGTCCGCCCTTCGTCCGTTTTTCAGGAGGCAGTGATTCAGGCAATGCGGTAAGAACCGCGACAAAAATAAGACACCCGATCCCGGCCAGCACGATAAACACGGTTGACCAGTCAGTAAATTGAAGGATGAATCCTCCCGTAATTGGGGCTAAAATTGGCGCCGCTCCGTTTACGAGCATTAGCAATGAGAAAAAAGCGGTCAGGTCTTTGCCTGAGTACATATCGCGGGCAGTGGCGCGGGCGATGACAATCCCCGCCGCTCCGGTAAAGCCCTGGATAAACCTCATGATAATTAAAAACGCGACAGAAGGGCTGAACGCGCATAATAAGGAAGAGAGTGTATAAAGCACCATTGATATGATCAGCGGTTTCCGGCGCCCTTTCATATCACTGAGCGGTCCGACGATAATCTGTCCGAGCGCAAGCCCGAGCAGGCAGAACGTTAAGCTCAGCTGTGCGAGTGACGCGGTCGTATGCAGGTCGGCAGCGACTTGGGGAAGAGCAGGCAGATACATATCAAGCGACAGCGGCCCGAATGACGCCAGCGTGCCGAGAATGAATACCATGCCGAGCCTGAAACGCGCGACTGTTGAATAACCTTGATTCATCACATGACCCACCTTAACAAATGATCCTATTACTATAGCATATCCCAGGATATGTTTTTATTTTATTTTAAAATTGAAACGATAAATCTCTTGTTTATATTCGAATGTAAATAATAAAAAGAAATTCATTTTCGTTCGAATTGTAAATTGTAAATAAAGGATGCTAAACTATAATTCAACTTTATGTTTCAAAGATTTCGGAAGAGGTGTTAAGGGAGAATGAAGAGTAAACAAAACAATCACAGCAAATCAAAACATCATTTTCCGCTATTTCTTGCGTTGGCTTTAACAATGGGCGTATTTGCGGCTGGATCTGAAGAGCTTGTCATTTCACCGCTGCTGCCTGATTTAGCAGATGCCTTCAACTCAGATGTCAGCGTGCTTGCGCTATCTATCAGTATATATGGGATTATGATTTTTATCGGTGCCCCGTTGCTGGTTCCTTTAGGGGATAAATACTCTAGAGAACTGAGTTTAATGTTGGGACTTGTGATCTTTATTATAGGAACCGTGATATGCGCTTTGGCGCAAAATATCTTTTTCTTCTTTTTAGGCCGGGCGCTTTCAGGATTGGCAGCAGGTGCATTTGTCCCCACCGCTTACGCAGTTGTCGGGGATCGTGTCCCGTATACATATCGAGGCAAGGTGATGGGACTGATCGTATCAAGCTGGTCGCTCGCACTGATTTTCGGTGTGCCGATCGGATCATTTATAGGCGGCGTCTTACATTGGAGATGGACATTCTGGATTTTCGCCTTGATGGGTGCGCTTGTTGTTTTGCTCATCCTATTTGAAATGCGCCGCGATAACGATAATAAAAACAGCAGCCTGGAGGAAAAAGAGGAGCCGGCGGGGACATTTCGAGACGCGCTTAAAGTGCCGCGTGTTCCCGTTTATATCATAATCACCCTTTGCAATATGATGGGCTTTTACGGTATGTATTCGTTTTTAGGCTCTTACCTTCAGGACGTTTTTGCTGGAGGCAATACGGCTGCCGGCTTATTTATCATGATTTATGGCATCGGGTTTTCCATGAGCGTCTTTACAGGTAAGATTGCCGACCGTATTGGAAAAATGCGCTCTCTGATCATTGCGCTGGCGGTCATCAGCGTTCTGCTGGCTTGTATCGCGTATGCGCCTGCATCAATGCCTCTGCTAATTATCAGTCTATTCATCTGGGGATTAATGCAGAGCTTGACGGTGACGCTGCTCAGCACCATTTTGAGTGATTGCTCAGAGCGTCATCGCGGGAAAATTATGGCGTTTTATAGTCTCGCCTCAAATTTGGCTGTGACATTAGGTTCTGCTTTGATGGGACCTGTATATGTGGGATACGGGTATGCAGCTGTCGGATTGATTTGTGCCACCATCACAGTGCTCGGTTTTGTGCTCAGTGTATTCGCATATAAAAAGTACGGCAAGCATGAGCAGAAAGCAGATCATTCCTTATCCCAATAAACAAAGTTTCTAAATTCCTATAACAAAAAACCCTGTCGTAAGGGTTTTTTTGTTTGTATGGGAATAATTATCAGTATTTTCAAAAAATGTTGACAGTTCGATTGTCGCTGGATAAAATTTACTTAAAATTTAAAAGATTGGTTGGTGCTCATGATTATATTGGATAATAGCATTCAGACAAAAAACAAAGCTTATTCAATATCAAAACTGATTACAGTCAACACGCTCGGCCCAGAAGGGACAAGCAGTGAGTACGCAGCAAAACATTTCATCTCCAATTTTACTCTTCTCCAGGGGCTAAACAGTAAATTATCTTTGCATGATACATTTGAATCATGCATCGAAAGGACTCTTCAAAGCCCGCTGGAATACACCATCGTTCCACATGCTTACGACGGCATTAAGCATTTCTACATGAGGCCGGATTTGCAGCTTTTGCAAATCTTCAGGTGCGATACACCGATGTACGGCCTGGCAGTCCGTCCTGATTTCACATTCAGCGACGACATGCTTGACACATCTGTTATTGTTTCACATCCATCACCTATCAATTTAATAAAATATTTTACCCGCAAAGACGTCAGGTTCGAGCTGGTTAACTCAACCAGCGCCGCAGCAAAAAAAGTAAAAGAAGGTCTTTCTGACATCGCTTTAACCAATGAACTGGCAAGGCAAAAATACGGGCTTAAATTTGTTAAGACATTTAAAAGCATTCCTATGAGCTGGTCATTATTCGGAAAAGGAGACGTTGATTATGAAAACTGAACAAAATTTGAAGGAGATTTATTTCCCGACACCAAAATTAATAGAGTGGGAGAATGGAGTGAGACAGTATTCCACCGTCCGCGGCGATACTGAAGTGCTAATGTCTTACGTTCCGCCGCATACGAACGTTGAACCGCATCAGCATCAGGAAGTCCAGATCGGCATGGTCGTTTCAGGCGAGCTGTCCATGACTGTCGGAGACGTCACAAAAAAAATGACAGCCTTGGAATCGGCATATATCGCGCCGCCGCATGTGCCCCACGGAGCGAGAAATGAAACAGACCAAGAAGTCATTGCCATTGATATTAAACGGTATAAAGCTGATGAAACCTATACAAGTCCTGAAGACTACTTTTTGAATATTTTCAAAACGAGAGATTTATTGCCTGGCATGGAAGTCACGTTTTTTGTTGAGGATTGGGTAGAAATTATGCTGGCCAAGATTCCTGGGAACGGCGGCGAAATGCCTTTCCATAAACATCGCAATGAACAAATCGGCATCTGCATCGGCGGCGGATATGATATGACCGTTGAAGGCTGCACAGTGGATATGACATTCGGAACCTCCTATTTCTGTGAACCTCGTGAAGACCACGGTGCCATCAACCGTTTTGAAAAAGAATCTCAATCCATTAACATCTTCTTTCCGCCGCGCTACAACAGAGCAAAAACGAAAAAGATAAAGGCGGAAGAATCATAATGAACCTCATCGATAAGACCGTCCTCATAACAGGAGGCGCATCAGGCATCGGCTATGCCGCAGTTCAAGCTTTTTTGAAACAACAGGCAAATGTGGTTGTGGCGGATATTGATGCAGCACAGGGAGAAGTAATGGTCCGGCAAGAAAATCATGACCAGCTGCACTTTGTGCAAACAGACATCACAGACGAAGCTGCCTGCCAGCACGCTGTTCAATCGGCAATCGATACATTCGGAGGATTAGACATTTTAATTAATAATGCGGGGATCGAGATCGTCGCGCCTATTCATGAGATGGACCTGAGCGATTGGAATAAGGTGCTCCAAGTCAATCTGACGGGCATGTTTTTAATGAGCAAGCACGCACTCAAGCATATGCTGGCTGCCGGCAAGGGCAATATCATTAATACGTGCTCTGTCGGCGGAGTCGTGGCATGGCCTGATATCCCCGCATACAACGCCAGCAAAGGCGGCGTGTTGCAGCTGACAAGGTCAATGGCTGTTGATTACGCCAAACATCAAATCCGCGTTAACTGTGTATGTCCGGGAATTATCGATACGCCGTTAAATGAAAAATCCTTTATTGAAAATAATGAAGGCACACTTGAAGAAATCAAGAAAGAAAAGGCGAAGGTGAATCCGATGCTTAAACTCGGAAAACCTGAAGAAATAGCAAACGTGATGCTGTTTTTAGCCTCTGATTTATCAAGCTACATGACCGGAAGCGCCATCACCGCAGACGGAGGATATACCGCACAATAGAGAGAGAAGGAGTGTTTTACATATGGAGAGAAAAACAGTTTTGGTTATCGCTGATCTAGGAGGCTGCCCGCCGCACATGTTTTATCAAAGCGCTGCTGAAAAATATAACCTGGTCAGCTTTATTCCAAGGCCATTTGCCATTACAGCTTCCCATGCGGCGCTTATTGAAAAATACTCGGTCGCGGTCATAAAGGATAAAGATTATTTTCAGAGCATCGCAGATTTTGAGCATCCCGATTCCATTTACTGGGCGCATGAGGATCATGACAAACCCGAAGAAGAGGTAGTCGAGCACATCGTCAAGGTTGCCGAAATGTTTGGAGCGGAAGCCATCACAACAAACAATGAATTATTCATCGCTCCGATGGCGAAAGCCTGTGAACGACTCGGTTTAAGAGGAGCCGGTGTACAAGCTGCCGAAAATGCCAGAGATAAAAATAAAATGAGGGCAGCGTTTAATAAAGCCGGAGTCAAAACAATCAAAAACAAACGGGTCACAACCCTTGAAGATTTCCGCGCCGCGCTGAAAGAGATCGGTACACCGCTCATCTTAAAACCGACATATTTGGCGAGTTCAATCGGCGTGACGCTGATTACGGACACCAAAACAGCAGAAGCTGAGTTTAACCGAGTCAATGACTACCTGAAATCTATTAATGTGCCAAAGGCGGTTACGTTTGAAGCGCCGTTTATTGCGGAGGAATTTTTACAGGGAGAGTACCCGGACTGGTATCAAACCGAGGGATACTCCGACTATATCAGCATAGAAGGAATCATGGCGGACGGAGAATATGTTCCAGTTGCGATTCATGACAAAACACCGCAAATTGGATTTACGGAAACATCGCATATTACGCCGTCCATCTTGGATGATGAAGCGAAAAAGATCATTATTGAAGCGGCCAGAAAGGCAAATGAAGGGCTTGGGCTGGAAAACTGTGCGACACATACAGAAATCAAGTTAATGAAAAATAGAGAAGCCGGCTTAATAGAGTCTGCGGCCAGGTTCGCCGGATGGAATATGATTCCGAATATTAAAAAGGTCTTCGGCGTCGACATGGCGCAATTATTGTTAGATGTTCTCTGTTTCGGAAAAGACGCCGATCTTCCGGATGGATTGCTGGAACAAGAGCCTTGCTATATTGCCGACTGTCATTTGTACCCGGAGCATTTCAAACAAAACGGGCAGCTACCTGAAGCGGCGGAGGATATGATCATTGAATCCATCAGCATTCCGGACGGGCTGCTGAAGGGAGATACGGAACTTGTTTCTTTCTCGGCCGCGGCACCAGGTACGTCTGTTGATTTAAGCCTGTTTGAAGCCTTCAATTCCATTGCCGCATTTGAACTGAAAGGCAGCAATTCACAGGATATAGCCGATTCCATTAAACAAATCCAGCAGCATGCAAAGCTGACTGCGAAGTATGTGCTGCCGGTATGAAACAGTTAAAGCCAAATTCTAAATACTTGCTATACGGGCAGGCGCTTTCGTTTATGGGAGACTACTGTGTTCTCCCGGCCCTGCTCATTTTGTCTACATATTATCACGATTATTGGGTGACGTCGGGAGTCATCGCGGTCAGAAGCATTCCGATGGTGTTTCAGCCATTTTTGGGGGTGCTCGTTGACCGATTGGACAGAATTAAAATTATGCTGTGGACAGATGTCATCAGGGGCGCCATCTTTTTGGGGCTCACCTTTCTCCCAAAAGGCGAGTATCCGCTGATTTTTCTTGCTCTGCTGTTTGTCTCTTACGGGAGCGGCGTGTTTTTTAATCCGGCGCGTCTCGCGGTCATGTCTTCATTGGAATCAGACATTAAAACGATCAATACCTTATTCGCTAAAGCCACGACCATTTCTATCATTGTCGGGGCGGCCGCCGGGGGGTTATTCCTGTTAGCCGGGTCTGTAGAGATGGCTGTTGCCTTTAACGGTGTGACATATCTGGTTTCGGCATTTTTTATCAGGCGAATTAAGCTGCAATTTGTCCCGATTCAGTCTGAAAATGTAAAAGAGGCCTTTCAGTCTTTTAAAGAAGGGCTGAAGGAAATCAAAACCAATTCATTCGTGTTAAACGCCATGTTTACGATGATTACGATGGCGATGCTCTGGGGGATCGTGTACAGCTATTTTCCGATTGTCAGCCGCTTTTTGGGTGACGGGGAGATCGGCAACTTTATCCTTACCTTCTGCATCGGCTTCGGCGGTTTCATCGGTGCGGCGCTTGTCAGCAAATGGGGGTTTAACAACAATAAAGGCTTGATGTACTTTACCATTTTATCAATCGTCTCACTGGCATTGTTTTTATTCACGCCCATTTTCGCTGTATCTGTCATTGCCGCTATCCTCTTTTTCATCGCCATGGAATATGGGGAAGTGCTTGCAAAGGTTAAAGTTCAGGAAAACGCAGCGAACCAGATTCAAGGGCGTATTTTTTCGGTGGCTGAAGCGTCCATTGGCTTGTGCATTTCGGTTGGTTCCATGCTTATCAACGTGTTAGAGGCTCCTGTCATCATGGGGCTGATTGTCATCATGGTAAGCGGTTTGTTTTTGCATACGAAACTGGTGAACAAATCTTTTATGGAACGGGATAAAAAAACTGAGCAAATTCACTTATAAGGAGTCTTTCAGATGGAAATAACACCGTCCGACGTCATCAAGACACTTCCAAGGCAAGAATTTTCTCTCGTTTTTCAAAAGGTAAAAGAAATGGAAAAAACGGGGGCGCAAGTCATTAATCTCGGACAGGGGAACCCTGACCTTCCTACTCCGCCGCATATCGTGCAGGCATTGCAGGAGGCGGCTGTAAACCCTTCTTTTCACGGGTACGGGCCATTCAGAGGTTATCCCTTCCTGAAGGAAGCGATTGCCGCTTTCTATAAAAGAGAATACGGAGTGACAATCAATCCTGAAACAGAAGTGGCGCTCTTTGGCGGGGGAAAAGCAGGCTTGTATGTTTTGACACAATGCCTGCTCAATCCGGGAGATATCGCTTTGGTCCCGAACCCAGGCTATCCTGAATATCTTTCGGGTATTACAATGGCAAGAGCAGAGCTGCACGAAATGCCGCTGCACGCAGAAAACGGCTACCTGCCTGAGTTTGAGAAAATAGATCCCGCTGTGTTACAAAAAGCGAAACTGATGTTTTTGAACTATCCGAATAACCCGACGGGAGCTGTGGCGGATGCAGCTTTTTATGCAAAAGCGGCCGCATTTGCAAAAGAGCACCAGATTCATCTGATTCATGACTTTGCGTACGGCGCATTTGAGTTTGATAAAAAACCGGCCAGCTTCCTGCAGGCGGAGGATTCAAGAACTGTGGGCGCGGAGCTTTATTCATTTTCAAAAACATTTAATATGGCCGGCTGGAGAATGGCGTTTGCCGTCGGGAATGAAAAGATTATTCAAGCGGTCAATGAATTTCAGGATCACGTCTTTGTCGGCATGTTTGGCGGACTGCAGCAGGCGGCCAGTGCGGCGCTATCAGGAGATCCAGTGCAAACAGACCGCTTGAAACGCATCTATGCGGAACGGATTGACTTTTTTACGGAGCTATGTGAAAAAGAACTGGGCTGGAAGATAGAAAAACCAAGAGGAACATTTTATGTATGGGCTGAAATTCCAGAAATGTTTGAGTCTTCTCACCAATTCGCTGACCACCTGCTGGAGCAGGCCCATGTTGTCGTAACACCGGGAGAGATTTTCGGCAGCAACGGAAAACGGCATGTCAGAATATCAATGGTATCGAAGCAGGAGGATCTGCGTGAATTTGTCATGCGGATTCAAAAGCTGAACCTGCCGTTTTCCTCATTACAAGAAGTATCCCGCTAAAAAGCGGGATTTTTTTATATGCTTTTCATGCTGCCGCCGTCAGCGGAAATTTGCTGTCCTGTGATATAGGAGGCCTCCTCAGAGGCGAGAAACGCGGCGAGCGCTGCGGTTTCTTCGGCTGATCCGACCCGTTTCATCGGAATCCCGGAAGCAATCTGTTTTTCTGCTTCTTGTTTGGATATGCTGTTCTTTTTCATCACATTCTCTACAAATTGATGATAACGGTCTGTCGCGATAAAACCAGGATTCAGGCAGTTGACAGTAATGTTGTGAGGAGCAAGCTGAATGGAAATATTTTTACTGGCGTTAATTAAAGCGGCATTCATCATACTGTTCGTGAACATATTGGCGCCGGGTTCTTTCCACAGATTTCCGACAATGTTGATGATTCTGCCAAACTCGTTTTGTTTCATCAGTGAGGCGGCACGCTTGATAGCGTCAATATAGGCAACGGTTTTCTGTGTAAACGTGGCCGTCATATCCTCTATATGACAGCTATCAAATGTGTCAGGCGCGCCGCCCGGGATATTATTAATCAAAACATCAAGCCGTCCGCATTGAGATTCGATTTTTTGAAAAACGTCAGCTCTCGTTTGTTGGTCAGACATATCACCCGCAAGGACAATAACGCTCGCTTCAGGATGCTTGGCCAAAATGTCTTCTTTGACAGGTTCAATATTGTCCAAGCTTCGCGAATTAATGACGACGGAAAATTGCTGGTCTGCTAGCTTCAAAGCGATTGCTTTTCCGATCCCTTGACTGGCTCCCATAATAAATGCGGTTCGTTTTGACAAATAACTGCACCCCTTTGAAAAAATTGGATTATTATCTACATCGTAAAAAAAAACGGAGAAAATAGCAAATTTTATTTAAATTCTGATAAAGAGGAATTAAAAAACTCCCGCCGGCTGCGGCGGGAGAGTATTATACATATAGGAATTGAGGAAGTGTATCAAGCGAAAGGCGGTTGCCCACAAAGAACGAGCCAAATTCGCCGTAGCGCGCGCTGACTTCGTCAAAACGCATTTCATAAACAAGCTTCTTGAATTGAAGCACATCATCACTGAACAGCGTAACGCCCCATTCGTAATCATCAAAGCCGACTGAACCTGTGATGATCTGTTTCACTTTGCCAGCATAGCTGCGTCCAATTAAGCCGTGGCTTCTCATCAAGTTTCTTCGTTCTTCCATAGAAAGCATGTACCAGTTGTCATTGCCGGATCTTCTTTTATCCATTGGATAGAAGCATACATATTTTGATTCCGGTAGTTCGGGGTAAAGGCGCGCACGTACATGCGGATTTTCATACGGGTCGCCGTCACCGCTCGCCAAATAGTTGCTCAGTTCAACAACTGACACGTAGGAGTAAGCCGGAATGGTGAACTCAGCAAGTCTTGATTTGTTGAATTCGAGCTCAATTTCATTTAATTCTTCCATTGTAGGGCGAAGAATCATCAGCATAAAATCAGCTTTTTGGCCGACGATGCTGTAAAGGGTTTGCGAGCCTTTCCCTTCTTTTTGGGCGACTCCCCATTTTTCAAGCAATCCTGTAAATTCATGAATGATAGACTGGCGCTCATCACTGGTCAGGAGCTTCCAGGAAGTCCAGTCCATTGTGCGGAAATCATGAAGCGCATACCAGCCGTCCAGCGTTTTTGCCGCTTCATTTGTCATTTGCTGTTCACTCATTTATCTTCACTCCTATTATCTTTTCGTTAATGCCTTCACTATATCATAGTTTATCCGATTCTACTGTGGAGAAACCTTGAACATCCGATTCGTATATCTCCTCAAAAATAAGAGAACATATAAGGAAAGCATCAGTTACTTAAATTAGTTAGAAAAATAAGATTTTTTGATGAAAGCGCTATAATAAAAGTTGGCTGTTTGAATTTCACTGGAAGAAGAGTATGCTAGTAAAAGAAAGCGTTTTTGTAACTTTTTGAGGAGGTTTTATTGTGGCAGATTTATTTTCAACAGTGCAAGAAAAAGTAGCTGGAAAAGGCGTTAAAATTGTATTTCCTGAAGGCTTGGACGAACGTATTTTAGTTGCGGTCAGCAAGCTTGCAGACAATAAAGTGCTGAATCCGATTGTGATCGGCAATGAAAATGAGATCCAAGCAAAAGCAAAAGAACTGAATCTGACGCTTGACGGCGTTGATATTTATGATCCTCATACATATGAAGGCATGGAAGATCTTGTACAGGCATTCGTGGAACGCCGTAAAGGCAAAGCAACAGAAGAACAGGCTCGAAAAGCGCTCTTAGACGAGAACTACTTCGGCACAATGCTTGTGTACAAAGGCCTTGCAGCGGGTCTTGTGAGCGGAGCGGCTCATTCAACTGCCGACACTGTCCGTCCGGCTCTGCAAATCATCAAAACAAAAGAAGGCGTGAAAAAGACTTCTGGCGTCTTCATCATGGCACGCGGCGATGAGCAGTACGTATTCGCGGATTGCGCGATCAACATTGCACCAGACAGCCAAGATCTTGCGGAAATCGCGATCGAAAGCGCCAATACAGCAAAAATGTTCGACATCGATCCTCGCGTAGCAATGCTCAGCTTCTCTACAAAAGGCTCAGCAAAATCTGATGAAACAGAAAAAGTAGCGGATGCTGTGAAAATCGCGAAAGAAAAAGCGCCTGAATTAACGCTTGACGGCGAATTCCAATTTGACGCTGCATTCGTGCCATCTGTAGCTGAGAAAAAAGCGCCGGACTCCGAGATCAAAGGTGACGCGAACGTATTCGTATTCCCAAGCTTGGAAGCAGGAAACATCGGCTACAAAATTGCTCAGCGTTTAGGCAACTTTGAAGCTGTAGGACCAATCCTGCAAGGCTTAAATATGCCTGTTAACGATCTTTCAAGAGGTTGTAACGCTGAAGATGTTTACAATCTCGCATTAATTACAGCGGCACAAGCACTGTAAGTAAAGCGATAGCAGCTCTCTCGCAGAGGGCTGCTTTTTTTGCGCCTTCTTTACCAGGGCAGATGATATGAGTAAAATAAAGAAAACTGATCATCATCATAAATCTTATTCATGACAGGGGTGGGGCCTTTGTATTACGACGTGCTGAAAACCTTTATCGCGGTGGTGGAAGAAAAAAACTTCACAAAAGCAGCAGAAAAGCTGATGATTTCCCAGCCCAGCGTCAGTCTGCATATCAAAAATCTTGAAAAAGAATTTCAAACGGCTCTGCTGAATCGGTCGCCGAAGCATTTTACGACAACACCGACAGGGGACATTCTGTATCAAAGGGCAAAGCAAATGGTATTTCTCTACGAGCAGGCCAAGGCTGAAATTTACGCGCATCATCATTATGTAAAAGGTGAATTGAAAATAGCCGCCAGCTTTACAATCGGAGAGTATATTCTTCCGCCGCTCCTTGCCCAGCTGCAAAAGCTGTATCCTGAGCTGAATCTGGACGTCATGATTGGCAATACAAAAGAAGTAAGCGAACGTGTCCGAATGCTTCAGGCTGATATCGGGCTGATTGAAGGTCATACCGACGAGAATGAACTGGACATTGAACCGTTCATGGAGGATGAAATGTGCATCGCAGCACCGAACCAGCATCCGCTTGCCGGAAAAAGAGATATTTCAATCAGCGATTTGCAAAATGAAGCTTGGGTGACAAGGGAAAAAGGCTCCGGCACAAGGGAGTATCTCGATCATGTGCTGAGCTCGAACGGACTGCGGCCAAAGTCGATGTTCACCATCAGCAGCAATCAAGGTGTAAAAGAAGCGGTAATCAGCGGCATGGGTTTATCGGTCTTATCAAGAAGCGTGCTGCATAAGGATTTGATTCACCGCGACATTTCAATTCTCCACATTAAAGATTTCTCATTAAAGCGCAAGCTGTCTTATATTCATTCTCCTCTCATGGAGAATACAAAAAATAAAGAAATTTTCATTACGATGCTGAAAAGCAATTTTCAATCATCACGGCTGAAATGATATAATAGTTTTCGTTCATAAGCCTAACATGAAAGGGTTTTACATAGATGGCAAACCAACCGATTGATTTACTGATGCAGCCGACATGGAGAGTTATTGACCAATCCAGTCTCGGCCCTTTATTTGATGCGAAGCAATCCTTTGCTATGGATGATACGCTGTGCGCGTCTGTAGGAAAGGGCGTGTCGCCGGCGACAGCACGCTCTTGGGTGCACCACGACACGATTGTCCTTGGTATTCAGGATACGCGCCTCCCGTTTTTGCAGGACGGCATTGCCCTGCTGGAAAATGAGGGATACCGCGTCATCGTACGCAATTCCGGCGGTCTGGCTGTTGTTTTGGATGAAGGCGTTTTAAATATTTCTCTCATATTCGAGGACCAAAAGAAGGGCATCGATATAGACAGAGGATACGAAGCAATGGTTGAACTGATGAAACGGATGCTCAAGCCGTATGGTGCAGAGATTGAAGCCTATGAAATTGAGGGCTCCTATTGTCCAGGCAGCTATGATCTCAGCATTGACGGCAAAAAGTTCGCCGGCATTTCTCAACGACGTCTTCGCGGCGGGGCAGCCGTTCAAATTTATCTCTGTGCAGATAAAAGCGGCAGCGACAGGGCGGATCTGATCAGACGATTCTATCAAGCCGCTCTGAAGGATAAACAGAACGACAAAAAAGGCATCTACCCGGATATACATCCGGAAACCATGGCATCGTTAAGTGAGCTTCTGCATACCGATATCTCCGTACAGGATTTAATGCTCGCTTTGCTTACGGAATTAAAAGCGTTAAGCACCCACCTCTACTCAGCCGGACTGTCCATTGACGAGGAATTGGAATTTGAGAAAAACCTTGTCCGGATGACAGAACGGAATGAAAAGGTGTTTGGATAAACGTCACTTGCATGTCAGCTGATACGGCTGGCATGCTTTTTTTTTCGCTATCATCTTGTCTTTAGATAAATCTTTCTTATAAACAGAAAACAATTACTGCAAAAAAAGCGATAAAATAACAGCAGCATCTGCATACAAAGGGGAGAGGCAAATGAAAGGTAATGTTTACAGCTTGTTTGTGCTGGTCGCGGCTTTTTTCTGGGGAACAACCGGCACCGTTCAGGCGCTGGCTCCAGAAAGCGCCACTCCGCTGGCATTTGGAGCGGTCAGATTATTGATAGGAGGCAGCGCCATGCTTCTTGTGGTCTGGATCAGCCGTGAGCTTCACGTAAAAAATTGGTCATGGCCCCCCGTGATTTTAGCAGCGATTTGTATGGCCTGTTATCAGCCGCTTTTTTTCACCGCCGTAAAAGAAACAGGGATTGCGGTCGGGACAGTGATTGCCATCGGCAGTGCGCCTATTATTGCCGGGAGCTTAGAGTGGGCCGTTTTAAAAAAACGGCCGCGAAATTCCTGGTGGATTGCAACTGTATTTGCTTTGGCGGGATGCTGGCTCCTGTTTTCAGGCGGCTCCAATGTTCGTGTTGATGTGTCAGGGGTTCTCATGGCGATTGGAGCGGGTGCTTCTTTTGCGGGTTATACCTTGATCAGTAAATCAATGATGAAAACACAGCCGCCGAGAGCGACCTCAGCTGTTGTCTTCATGCTCAGCGCCATATTGCTGACGCCGCTACTGTGGCAGTCAGATCTCTCTTGGATGCTGACCCCAAAAGGATGGGGAACGAGCCTTTACATCGGGTTAATTGCGACATGCGCGGCCTACTTTTTGTTTGCAAAAGGGCTCACCGGGGTTCCGGCTTCGGCAGCAGTTACACTGTCCTTGGCTGAGCCGCTGACCGCCTCATTGCTGGGCGTGTTTTTCATAGGTGAAATGCTTTCTCTTTCCTCATGGCTCGGCATCGTGCTGATGATGTTAGGACTTCTGGTCATTTCAGGAGCGCCTCGCAAGCAAAAGACAGCTGATGCGGCTCATGTGTCTTAATAGATTAGCATAAGCTTGTGCTCATTTTACAAGACGAACGGAGCCGCCGCAAAAACAGAAAATCCTCTTTTCCAAAAGGAAAAGGGGATTTTTTTATGGCAAAATCCCAAAACATGACATCGTCTTGGGATTTTTTTAAGCTATTCCGCCATTTTTTCTAAATTTCCGTTCCGGTCCATTTTGAAGGACGGAGAGGCATGTTCGTCTTCTTCAAATAAAACTAGTTTTCTTGCTCTATTCATGATTTTTACCAAGGTTTCATAATCTTCTTGGATCGTTTTTTGATCTTTTTCAAGTTTTTGAACGTCTGCTTCCAGCTGTTCTATTTTGCTTTGTAATTCTTGATTTTCTTTCTTTAAACGCTCATTTTCCATTTTTAAAGCTGAGGATTGCTCATGATTGCCTTCGTAATTCTGCAGGAATCTGATGACATCACCCATCGTCATATCAGGCGCAGACGTTTGAGGAGACAATAAGTGTGATAGACTAGCTAACTCTTCCTTAAAGCTTTCATCCACAAAAGGCATGTGCTCGCCTGACATCAAAGCCTGCTTCTCATTTTCGGCAGTCGGGGTTTCAGGCTTTACCTGCTCCTCCTGCACTGCAGTTTCTTGAATTGTTTCATGATCAACAGCAGGAGGCTGATATAACAGTCTTTTCTTCGCAGGCTGCCCGTTTCCGAGAGCTCTCATGCGCTGTTTTCGCTGCTTTTTTGCAAGCTGAAGCGCTTTTTCATATTGATGGCGCACTACCGCGTTCCATCTGAATCCGCAGGCTGCGGACGTCCGATTTAATTTATCGCCGACCTCTTCAAAGGCATTCAGCTGAGTGCTGCCTTCTCTTACATGCCGAAGCACAGTTTCGGCTAAAAGCAAATCATTTTCTTCTGACCAAGCGTCCTGTCGCTGTTTTGTCATTTATCTCAACTCCCATTTTTCTTTTCATGATATTAGAATGTCCAGAATGGAAAATATTTATACAAGTTGGCTGAAAGAATAGGAGATACGGAGGCTGGAGCGGCTTGCAGGAACAGTCGAATCCTTGTACAATGAAGAGCGATGTGATTTTTTTGATAAAGCGATTTTAGGTTTAAAACATAGATGAACATAGAAATGAAGGGAAGCGTACGTCATGGCTAATGAATTTCGAGTGTGTGATGATTGCCAAGCCACTAATATCAAAACATTGCTGCCGCGGTTAAAAGAAGTAGACCCGGATGCAAAGGTTGAGATAGGGTGTCAATCTTATTGCGGGCCCGGACGGAAAAAATCGTTTGCTTTTGTGAACAATCGCCCGCTGTCAGCTCCGACAGAGGATGAGCTGATTGACAAAGTAAAAAAGAAATTAAAAAAGTAAAACATATTTTTTCATAGCCTCGGCCCTCTGGTCAGGCTTTTTTGCTTCACATGATGTGTTTTTCGGAAAGATGGAACAAATCGCCGGACAAATTCAAGGATGTTTTCAAAGAATAGAGTCGATATAATAGAAACACGGCTAAAAAAAAGAGGGAATGACGATGGCGTATCCAAATGGAAAATTATCAGAAGAAAAAGTGTTTAAAGATCCGGTGCACCGCTATGTTCATGTACGGGACAAGCTGATATGGGATCTGATCGGAACCCGCGAATTTCAGCGTCTCCGCAGAATCAAGCAGCTCGGCACGACGTATTTGACGTTCCATGGCGCTGAGCACAGCCGGTTCAATCATTCTCTCGGTGTCTACGAAATTGTCAGGAGAATGGTTGATGATGTCTTTAAAGGCCGTCCTGAATGGGATGACAGTGAGCGCGAACTCTGTTTGTCCGCAGCGCTGCTTCATGATCTCGGGCACGGGCCGTTCTCGCATTCATTTGAGAAAGTCTTTCATCTTGACCACGAAGATTTTACAAGAGATATCATTTTGGGAGACACAGAGGTTAACCAGGTGCTCAGAAAGGTGAGCCCGCGTTTCCCGCAGGATGTTGCTGAAGTCATTGCCAAAACATATAAAAACAAACAAGTGGTCAGCCTGATTTCGAGTCAGATTGACGCGGACCGCATGGATTATCTGCAGCGCGACGCTTACTATACAGGCGTCAGCTACGGCCATTTTGACATGGAGCGGATTCTCCGGGTAATGCGCCCGCGTGAGGATCAGATCGTCATTAAACAAAGCGGAATGCACGCTGTAGAAGACTATATCATGAGCCGCTACCAAATGTACTGGCAGGTCTATTTCCACCCTGTGACGAGAAGCGCGGAGGTTATTTTAACGAAAATTCTCCACAGAGCGAAGCAGCTCCATGATGAAGGCTATGTGTTCACTCATGCTCCGGTTCATTTCTATTCTATTTTTGAAGGGAAACTGACGCTGGAGGATTATTTGAAGCTGGATGAATCTATTATTTTGTATTACTTCCAGGCCTGGGAGGATGAAGAAGACCCGATTTTATCCGATTTGTGCCGCAGATTCATTAACCGCCAGCTGTTCCAATACGTTGAATTTAATCCGAACGAAGAGATGTCGGCCTATTTTGAGCTGACCTCATTATTCAAAGAGGCTGGAATCGATCCGAGCTATTATTTGGTCGTGGATTCTTCTTCAGATCTGCCATATGACTTTTACCGTCCAGGAGAGGAAGAGGAGCGTTTGCCGATCCACCTCTTGACGCAAAACGGTCAAATTAAAGAGCTGTCCAGACAGTCGGCTATTGTGGAATCCATCTCCGGGAAGCGGCGGACGGACCACAAGCTGTACTATCCGAAGGACCTGATTTTTGACGGCTCTGAACACCCGGAAGCGAAAATGAAAATCCGGCAGCTGCTGGGACTGACATAGAAATTGGTAAAGAAGGAAAAAGGAGATGTCGGGAATTTGTTGAAAGAACATGCAAAACTGATGAAGGTGTTCTCGGATTCTGGAGAAATCATCGGGCGAAAGAAGCTGCAAAAAATGATTTATATTGCGAAGAAAATGCAGTTTCCTTTCTATGAGAAATATGATTTTCACTTTTACGGGCCGTATTCGGAGGAACTGACGCTCCAAATTGAAGAGCTGTGCAACCTTGGATTCCTGCATGAGGTAAAGGAAAAAAAGGGCGGCTACTTTCAATACCGTTATTCGCTGACAGAGACGGGCTCCGCGTTTTTAGACCACGCCGATCTTGATATGCCTGATATCAAGCGCTATATTGACAGTGTAAACAGCCGTTCATCCCGGTTTTTAGAGCTGGTCTCCACGATTCTATACTTTGACGGGCTTGAGGCTGAGGAAAAGAAAGAAAAAGTATTTACAATCAAAAGCAAGCAAAAGTATACCAATGAAGAATATGACGAAGCGCTTCAATACATAGAAGAGCTGAAGCAGATGTGTTAACCATACCAAGCAAAAGAAACGAATCGTTTCTTTTGCTTTTTTTATTGACAAATCCTGCTAAGGGATCTATTGTGGATAATAGTTATCCATAATAAGGTGGGAGTGAGCATAATGAAAATGAAATCGGGAATGGAGCAGGGAGTTTCTGTACTGCTGTTACTGTCACGGCTGCCCGTGCAGGCCTCTTTAACATCAGAGGCGATCAGCCAGCGCTTGCACATGTCTCCGTCTTATCTGAAGAAGCTGATGAGAACTTTGGTGCAGGCTGGATTGGCAGAATCTATACCAGGAACGAAGGGTGGCTTTACGATAACGAAGCCTTTGACGGATATTACCCTCTATGATGTCTATCAAGCTGTTGAAGGAAGAGGTTCCATGTATCAAGGGAAAGGCCTTTTGCCATCTGTATTTGAGAGCGGAGATCACTGTGTGCTGGAAACGGTAATGGGGGACATTGAGGATAAATGGGCTTCGCTCATGAAGGAGGAAACCTTGCAGGGTGTCATGAACAGAATCGGGGAGTGTTATGACCTCAAAAAAATCGATAATTGGGTACATCATCAGCTGAAAGGGCAATGGCAATGAACAACAGCGGGCCTTTACATCAATCAGGATCAACAGGCATCTCAGTATTAATCGTGCTCGCTCTCGGTTTTCTCATGGCTACGCTTGATGTGACCGTGGTGAATGTTGCTATTGCTGATATGAAAAACGCTCTTTCCCTTTCACTTTCAGGTATGACGTGGGGTGTAGACGGGTACATGCTTACATTTGCTTCGCTTCTGCTTGCCGGCGGCGCGCTGGCTGATCGTTACGGCTCAAAGACCATTTATATGCTGGGTTTGGCCGTTTTTGTTCTTGCCTCTTGTCTATGTGCTGTAGCAGCAAATGGCCAAATGCTGATCGCAGGCCGTCTATTGCAGGGACTTGGCGCGGCTTTGTTTATGCCGAGTTCACTCAGCCTTTTGGCTGCCTCTTACCCCGATGAACGGGTGCGGGCCAAAATGTTTGGCTTGTGGGCTGCTCTCGTCTCTGCCGCCTCCGGACTGGGGCCTTTTATCGGCGGTGTTCTGGTGAATGCGGCAGGGTGGCAGAGTATTTTTCTGATCAATGTGCCATTAGGGGTTGCGACGCTTATTTGCGCCTATCGAACGCTCAGCAGTTTTCCGGGAAAAGGAAGCCGGGTGAATATCACAGGGCATTTGCTTGGAATGGCGACTCTCGGATTTCTTTCATTTGCGCTGATACAGGGCACTTCAATAGGCTGGAGTTCGCCCTCCATTCTCGGTGCTTTCGCGGCGGCCGTTTTGGCGTGTGTGCTTTTTATTCTGAGAGAGATTTTTTCGGCAACATCTATTCTGCCTGCGTCATTATATAGAAACGGACGTTTCTCGGCAGCGCAGTTCGTTGGGTTTTTGCTGAATTTTGCTCTTTTCGGCGGCATGTTTATGCTGAGTCTATTTTTGCAGGAAGCAAGAGGCGCAAGTTCCTTTTTAGCGGGAGTTGAACTATTGCCGATGATGGCAGTCTTTGTGGTCGGCAATCTGCTGTTTGCCCGGCTGGCGAACCGTTTTGAAGCGGGGCTTCTTATGTTTGTTTCAATGGCTGTCAGCTGCATCATGGCCTTGCTGTTATTTGTCATGGTTTCTCCGGATTTGCCTTACTGGCAGCTTGCGGTTCTGACATCTGTCATGAATCTTGGTGTTGGCATTACGGTTCCTGCTATGACGGCTATGATTATGAAGACAGCGGGACAGGAGCATGCAAATATCGCAGGAGCAGCTTTAAATGCCAACCGGCAAATCGGGGCATTGGTTGGCGTAGCGGTTTCCGGAGTGGTCATTCATCTGTCCGCCACTTGGTACGCAGGAGCTGGGTTTACATTTTTGATGATGGGCGCGGCATACAGTCTTGCCGCATTCCTTGTGTGGCGGTTTCTGACTTTTCATAAAGAAACGTCCGCTTCTGCATCATCTTAAAATCGTCCATTGTCTTTTCAAGGAATTTATAGTAAGATATATGAAATTATTGAAACAGGCACTGATAAGGACATGAGATGCTTTTTACGGTTTCCAGAGAGGGAAGGACTAGCTGAAATCTTCCTAACGCAGAGAAAGCAGCTTACCGCCTTTGAGCCGTATCGGGGAAATCAAGTATCTGATACCGTCATGCTGCGTTACAGCACCGAGCCGACGAACATGTATGTTTGTTGGGAATTTGGGTGGAACCACGAATATTAACACATTCGTCCCTTGCGAGGGATGGATGTGTTTTTTTATATGAGTCAATAAATGCGATGAAAAGGACATGAATGATATTTACGGTTTTCAGAGAGGGAAGAAAAGGTGCGAGCTTCCCAGCTTAGGAATATCATTTACCGCCTTGGAGCAGCGTTGGGGAACAGTCAGTATCCAATGCCGTTTATGCTGCGTTACAGCACCGAGCCGATGAACATGAACGTTCGTTGGGAACTTGGGTGGAACCACGGGTTTAATCACACACTCGTCCCTTACAGAGGGATGGGTGTGTTTTTTTATATAAATATAGAAATGCGATGAAAAGGACATGAATGTTATTTACGGTTTTCAGAGAGGGAGGGAAAGGTGCGAGCTTCCCAGCTTAGGAATATCATTTACCGCCTTGGAGCAGCATTGGGGAACAACCAGTATCCAATGCCGTTTATGCTGCGTTACAGCACCGAGCCGATGAACATTTATGTTCGTTGGGAACTTGGGTGGAACCACGGGTTAATCACACACTCGTCCCTTACAGAGGGACGGGTGTGTTTTTTTATATACAACAATTAATAAGGAGTGTTTGAAATGAGTAAACATGTGAGGATTCAGCTTCCGGACGGACAGGTAAAGGAATATCCGAAAGGCACTACAGTCAAAGAGGTGGCTGCGTCCATCAGCTCCAGTCTGGAAAAGAAAGCAGCAGCGGGACAGGTTAATGGCCGGCTCGTTGATGTCAGCTTTAAGCTGGAGGAAGATGCTGAGCTTACAATTATCACACTGGATTCTCCAGAAGGCTTACAGGTGCTTCGCCATACATCAGCGCATGTGCTGGCTCAGGCAGTGAAACGGCTGTACGGCGATGTGTCCTTGGGAATAGGGCCTGTCATTGAAGATGGATTTTATTATGATATGAAGCTTGATCGGAGCCTGACTTCCGGAGATGTAGAGGCCATCGAAAAAGAGATGAAGCATTTGATAAACGAAAATATGGATATCAAGCGAATAGAGGTTTCTTACGAGGAGGCTGAAGCGCTTTTTGCAGAAAAAGGCGAGCCGTATAAGCTGGAAATTTTGAAAGACATTCCGCGCGGGGAGAACATTACGCTGTATCAGCAGGGAGAATTTGTTGACCTGTGCCGCGGGCCGCATCTTCCTTCAACAGGAATGATCAAGGCGTTCAAATTAACACGGGTGTCAGGTGCTTATTGGCGAGGAGACAGCCAAAATGAAGTCCTTCAGCGGGTGTACGGTGTTGCGTTTCAAAAGAAAAAAGATCTTGAGGCGCATCTGCATATGCTGGAAGAAGCAGCGAAACGGGATCACCGCAAGCTGGGAAAACAATTAGAGCTGTTTATGTTCTCGGAAGAAGCCCCGGGAATGCCGTTTTATTTGCCAAAAGGGCAGATTGTCCGCAATGAGCTGGAACGCTTTTCGCGTGAGCTGCAAACAAATGCCGGCTACGCCGAGGTGCGTACGCCGTTTATGATGAATCAGCGGTTATGGGAGCAGTCGGGGCACTGGGACCACTATCGCGACAATATGTATTTTTCAGAAGTAGATCATACTGCATTTGCAATGAAGCCGATGAACTGCCCCGGCCATATGCTCATCTTTAAAAACAGCCTGTACTCTTATCGGGATCTGCCGATTCGTATGGCGGAGTTCGGCCAGGTGCACCGCCATGAATACAGCGGTGCTCTAAACGGAATGCTCCGCGTCCGGACGTTCTGCCAGGATGATGCACATATCTTTGTTCGGGAAGATCAAATCGAGAGTGAAATCAAAGAAGCCATTCGGCTGATTGACGAGGTATACCGCACATTCGGTTTTGAGTATACGGTTGAGCTTTCCACTCGCCCGGAGGATTCATCAGGTGAAGACAGCGTGTGGGTTATGTCTGAAAACGCTTTGAAACACGTCCTTGAGGACCTGGGTCTTCCTTATGAAGTAAACGCAGGGGATGGAGCGTTTTACGGAGCGAAAATCGATTTTCATATTAAAGACGCTCTGAAACGGAGCCACCAATGTGCCACAATTCAGCTTGATTTTCAAATGCCGGAAAAATTCGATCTAACATATATAAATGAGCACAATGAAAAGGTTCGTCCCGTCGTCATTCACAGGGCGGTATTCGGCTCAATTGACCGTTTCTTCGGCATTTTGATCGAGCATTTTGGCGGAGCTTTCCCAGTCTGGCTTGCGCCGACGCAGGTCCAAATTATACCGGTTTCTCACGTTCATATGGACTACTGCGAAAAGGTGCAGAGTGAGCTAAAGCGGCTCGGGATAAGGGCCAATATTGATGAACGCAATGAAAAGCTTGGCTACAAAATCAGAGAATCACAGATGCAGA
This sequence comes from Bacillus sp. 0909A, assembly GCF_036765115.1. Classification (NCBI taxonomy): domain Bacteria; kingdom Bacillati; phylum Bacillota; class Bacilli; order Caryophanales; family Bacillaceae; genus Bacillus; species Bacillus sp. 0909A. The sequence goes on along the minus strand of NZ_JBAIZU010000003.1, from coordinate 558,251 downwards.
AAATCCCGTATATGCTGGTGCTTGGGGATCAGGAAGTGAATGAAAAGGCGGTGAACGTCCGTCAGTTCGGACATCAGAAGAGTGAACAAGTTCCTTTTCAGGTATTTAAAGAGAATATTGTCAAACAGGTGAAAAATCGAAGCATGTAGGAGAAAAGTTGCGAATTCGCTGTTTGCTTTTTTGACTTTCCCTGTCTGGTATCAGTAAAATAATAAGTAAATCATATCGTTCGTATGTTATGAATGCATCTCGAAATGGGGAAATCTACATGGACCATGACAAACTGGAAGCAAACTTGCTGGATCACGCACTTACAAAATATTTGAAAAGCACGAAGCAATTAGATGAAGCCACTGTTCCAAAACACGTGAATAATGTAAGAGGATTTATTCTGCGGATCATATACAGACATGGGAGCTGCACCATAAAGGATATTCTGAAGGAGGTCACACTGTCTCCCTCTGCCACCACAACCGCTCTGAATCACTTAGAGCAGGAAGGGTTTATTGAGAGATCCAGAAATAACAATGACCGCCGCACCGTATGGATTACGCTTTCTGAATCGGGGCAGGCAGCGGCTCTTCAAATGATCCAAAACCGCCAGCAGCTGATTGACGGCATGTTTGAACGTTTAACTGCCGAAGAGAAGGCATCGTTTTTAGCCATTATTGAAAAAATGACGAAATAGAGATGAAAAAGCCGGCTTGCGAAGCGCCGGCTTTATAAAAGATTATTCCATATCGCTGAGGCGTTTGCCTGCGACCGCGTAATGGTCTTTTCTCATTTCTTCTATAAAAACAACAATTTTTTCTTCAGAGGCACCGGTCGTTTCTTTCACGGCTTCTGTTACTTTCTCAACTAGTTTGCGTTTCTGCTCGTCTGTACGGCCTTCAAGCATTTTGACGGTTACGTATGGCATAGGTGTGAATCCTCCTTTATATCGTTTTCCTCCCTTTAGGAAAAGAGGCTTCTTATAGTATACTGAATAAAGTAAATTCTTGCATTTTTAGAAAGAGGGATCATTTCACTTGGACCGTTTTTTATATTATCCGTTGTCTCTAATGCCATATCTGGTCATTACTTTAATTGTTTCGTTTACAATGCATGAGCTCGCTCACGCCTATGTCGCATATAAATTTGGTGACAATACGGCGAAAAGAGAAGGAAGACTGACGCTGAATCCTATCAAACACCTTGATCCGTTCGGAACCATTTTGATCCTGGTGGCCGGCTTTGGATGGGCTCGCCCTGTTCCCGTCAATCGCCGTTTCTTTAAGAAACCTCGTTTGGCCGGCGTACTCGTATCCATTGCCGGGCCGATCAGTAACCTGATTCTTGCGTTTATCGGTTTCTCTTTGTTAGTGTTGATGCATGCTTACGGAATGGAACTGCTTGCGGCATTCAGTACAGGACTGGATCAGTTCTTTTCAATCTGGATACAGCTGAACCTCGTTCTGTTTTTATTTAATCTGCTGCCCCTGCCGCCGCTCGATGGCTATCGTATTATTGAAGATCTCGTCCCGCCGGGGGCGCGTGCCAAGATGACGCAAGCGGAAAGCTACGGCTTTATCGTCTTTTTGGTACTGTTTGTGACACCGCTCGGATCCTACGTGCTTTGGCCACTGCTAAATGCCGGAAGAGACCGGATTTTACAGCTGTTTTCAGCGATATTTCAACCGCTTTTGTAGGAGGTAGAACTCATGGAAGAAAAAAAGAAAAAATCAATCGGGTTTAATATTATCAAAAGTGATCCGACAGACGGACACGGCGGATTCGGCGTAGGGGCACTCAGTCTCGATAACATTTCCCCTGTATTCGTCGATGTAGAGGAAAAAGAAGCGTTCGTTGACATCGGCGCGATGCACGCCCGCAGCGTCGTTGAAAAAGGAATTAAATTTCTTCCTAATAAAGAAGAAGTTCCAAACGGCAAACCATACTGGCTTGTATGGGTGACGATTGACAGAAGAGAAGAGGGCCCTTATTACGCAGGGGTAACAGCCTGTGAAATGACGGTCGACAGAAGCATCAGAAGAGGCTACAAATCGCTGCCGGAGCATGTGAATCTGATGGATAAATCGATGAAACGGAACATTATCATTGATCAAATGGATGACAGCTCGAAGCGAGTGCTTGGCGAATTTCTGAAAAACCATGACCAAGGCCTGTGGGAACGCTCTTCTGAGGAATTGAAAAAAGGACTGCTTCAAGAAGAAAATTAGTTTGTGAACTTTCTGTGAACATTTAGAAAATTTGAATTATTTTCTGTGAACATTGAGTAAACTGGTGATACAGAAATAGGACATGGAAAATCCCGAGTCGAACCAAGACTCGGGGTTTTTCATTTTTTTTTTGCAGATAGGAGAGATATCATGTTTCAAACCATGAGGATTGGTGATTGGGTCATTGAAGCGGACGTGGAGGAAACGAGAAGGCAGTATGCAAAAGATATTGAGGATATGTGCGAATGTCTTCTTTATGAAAATGACCGGGAAGTAATGAAAACACTGCCGCGTGAGAAGGCGCAGATGTTTGACGATTTTGGTCTTCAGCCGTCTGTTTGTACCGATATTCATGAATTTGGACAGGAGGGTGACCGTCATCTTTATGTGGCCAGCTATTTTATTGTCGGACGTATTATAGAAGGGAAAAAAGAATGGGATCCGGACCGTAACTGGTATATATCATTTGAAGTGCCGAGAGATGACCACTTTATCCCCAAAGGATTCCCGAAACCGGTTCTCCAGCTTGACTGCGTGACGCTGCTTTCATGGATAATGGAAGAACCATACTAAATAACCCGGCATTTAAGCAGCCGGGTTATTTCTTACTGATTCCGTCCCAGCCATTTGTCCCACCACTTTTTCGGGGAGGCGGGCTTTTCCTTGACTGGATGCTGGTCTTTTGTTTGTTTGACAGGCTCTGAACCGTAGCACACATTCGCTGGCTCTGTGCCTTTCACAAAATACGTGTAATGCTTGGCTGCGCAGCCGGGGCCGGAGGAGTAGCCTGTTGCCGGATCGATGTAGACGCCGGTCACGCCTTTTGGCGGTTTAAAGGCTGTTTCGGGTTCTCCTTTGAGCGCATCCTCCATAAACTCCGCCCAAATGGTTTTGGCATAGTTTTTTTCTTCGACTGAGTCGATGGTGCTGTTTTTGTCATAGCCCGTCCATACACCCGCAGCCAGCTTCGGATTGAAGCCGATCATCCAGCTGTCCGCGCTTGTTGTGCCTGATTTTCCCGCATAGGTTCTAGTCAGGCGGTCCGTGATTGTCCGTCCTGTCACGGATGTATAGCCGTTTAAATCGGTATCAAACATGCCTGTCATCATATTAGCGGTCACAAAGGCAGCTTTTTCATCCAGTACTTGTTTATGCTGATTCGGGCTTTCGTACAGTACATGGCCGGCCGCATCAGTTACCCTCGTGATAAAGGTCGGTTCAATTTGCTTCCCACCATTTGCAAGCATAGCGTAAGCATTGACCATCTCAATCGGGCGCACCGGTTCTGTGCCGAGGGCCAAGGATGGCAGCGCTTGGAGCTGCGCGGTGATGCCAAATTCCTTTGCCGCCTGAACGAGCTTGTTCATCCCGAGAAAGAGATGGGTCTTCACAGCGTAAATGTTGTCAGACAGCGCCAGCGCCTGAAGAAGCGTAATCGGTTTGTTTGCATAATAACCGTTATAGTTGCTTGGAGAATAGGTTTCTCCCTTTGCGTCTATTTGAAACTCGGTTTCTTCGCTTTTCATCAGTGTCACTGGCGTAAACCCGCTCTGGATCGCTTTATAATACAGTAACGGTTTGATTGTCGAAGCGGGCTGGCGTTTCGCCTGTGTCGTCCTGTCAAATGGGCTTTTTTGATAATCTCTGCCGCCGACTTGAGCGAGAACATGTCCTGTACGTGGATCAATGGCTGAAAATCCGACTTGAATATCAGAACCGGCGTTAACCGTTTCGGTAATGGTTTCCTCGGCAATGCGCTGAAGCCGTTTATTCACAGTTGTATACACATTTAACCCGCTCGTTTCAATTTGCTCCCGCGTCATGCCGAGTTTTTTTTCCAAATCTCTCATCGCATTATCATAGAAATAAGGCGCTTTTCTGCTGATGGCGTGTTTATTCAACGGCTGATAGGAAAGAGGCTCTTTGATCAGCTCGTCCGCTTTTTTGCGGCTGATCATCCGCTGCTTTTCCATCATCCGCACAATTGTTTTTTGGCGATCCTTAGCCTTTGTTTCATTAACATAAGGCGAATAGCCGGAAGGGCCTTTCGGAATACCGGCCAAAAGCGCCGCCTCCGCATCTGTCAGGTTTTTGGCATGCTTGCCGAAATAGAGGCGGGATGCGGCTTCGATGCCATAGGCGCCGTGGCCATAGTAAATCGTATTTAAATAGCCTTCTAATATCTCGTCCTTAGAATAGTTCTGTTCCAGACGGATTGTGTAGAACGCCTCATTCCATTTCCGTTTCCACGTTTTATCGTGTTCAAGGTATAAGTTTCTCGCATATTGCTGGGTGATGGTGCTTGCGCCCTGAACCTTGGCAAATGCTTTCAGGTCAGCAAGCGCCGCACCCGCCATACGTTTATAATCAAAGCCGTGATGATCGTAGAAATTCTGGTCTTCAACCGCCACTGTCGCTTTTACAATCGTCGGATTCATGTCCTTTAAGGGGACCCAATAGCGCTTTTCGCCGTAATTCGTTTCCCCGAGCTTTGAGCCGTCACTCGCATACAAAATCGTGGATTGCGGCACTTGCACCGAGGGAGCGCCCTGGTATTTGGCTATCAAAATGACAGTCATAAACACAGCAGCTGCCGCCAAGGCCGCAAAAGCCCCTAAAAAGATAAAGGCGCGAACGGTTTTCAGCGTCAGTCTCAGCCGTTTATTTGTCATTGCATCCACAATGGTTCCCCCTTTTTTTATGTTTCTACTATTATGAGAAAAAAAGATCGTTTTTAAACATCACAGAACAGGACGCATCTTTACTTTTTCCCCGCCATCCTCTATACTTTTTCCTTAGGTGAAAATGAGATTTCAACCGAGAATAAAAGCTGATTAGACGCTTACAATAAATGAATACAGCCTCGAAAGGGAGATGACAATTGAGCGAACTTTGGTACACAGAGAAGCAGACGAAAAACTTTGGCATTACGATGAAGGTTAACAAAACGTTACATACAGAACAAACGGAGTTTCAGTATTTAGAAATGGTGGAAACAGAAGAGTTCGGCAACATGCTGTTTTTGGACGGCATGGTGATGACATCTGAAAAAGACGAATTCGTTTATCACGAAATGGTGGCGCATGTGCCATTGTTTACGCACCCGAATCCTGAGCATGTGCTGGTTGTCGGCGGCGGTGACGGCGGCGTCATCAGAGAAATTCTGAAGCATCCAAGCGTGAAAAAAGCGACACTTGTTGATATTGACGGCAAGGTCATCGAATACTCTAAAAAGTTTCTTCCTTCTATTGCAGGAAAACTTGACGATCCGCGTGTTGACGTGCAAGTGGATGACGGATTTATGCACATTGCGAAATCTGAAAATCAATATGACGTCATTATGGTAGATTCAACTGAACCAGTCGGACCTGCTGTTAACCTGTTTACAAAGGGGTTCTATGCCGGAATCGCGAAGGCGCTGAAAGAAGACGGCATTTTCGTCGCTCAGACGGACAACCCATGGTTCACACCGGAATTAATCACAAATGTACAGCGTGACGTGAAGGAAATCTTCCCGATTACAAAGCTGTATACGGCGAACATTCCGACATATCCAAGCGGTTTGTGGACATTTACAATCGGTTCGAAAAAATATGATCCGCTTGCAGTGGAGGACAGCCGTTTCTTTGACATTGACACGAAATATTACACAAAAGATCTTCATAAAGCAGCGTTTGTTCTGCCGAAATTTGTGAGTGACTTGATTAAATAATGAATGTATGGCGCAGGAGCGAATCTTGCGCTTTTTTACAGGAAAGCGAGGGTTTTATAGATGAGATTTGATGAAGCTTATTCAGGAAAAGTATTTATCGCGAGCCGTCCAGAGTGGGAAGAGGCGGACGCCATCCTTTATGGCATGCCGATGGACTGGACAGTGAGCTATCGTCCGGGATCACGCTTCGGCCCGGGAAGAATCCGCGAAGTGTCAATCGGCCTTGAAGAATACAGCCCGTATCTGGACCGTGATCTGGCGGACCTGAACTTCTTTGACGCCGGCGACATTCCGCTGCCATTCGGCAACCCGCAAAAAAGTCTTGATATGATTGAAGAATATGTGGACAGCATTTTAGAAAAAGGGAAATTCCCAATGGGCATGGGTGGGGAGCACCTCGTGTCATGGCCTGTCATTAAAGCGATGTACAAGAAATACCCAGACCTGGCGATTATCCATTTTGACGCACATACAGATCTTCGCGTTGATTATGAGGGAGAACCGCTTTCTCACTCCACGCCGATCCGCAAAGCGGCAGAATTGATCGGACCGCAAAATGTGTATTCATTCGGAATTCGTTCCGGCATGAAAGAAGAGTTCGAATGGGCAAAGGAAAACGGCATGCACATCTCTAAGTTTGAAGTGCTTGAACCGCTGAAAGAGGTACTTCCGAAGCTGGCAGGCCGTCCGGTATATGTCACAATCGACATTGATGTATTAGACCCTGCACACGCACCGGGAACAGGAACTGTTGACGCCGGCGGCATCACGTCTAAAGAACTGCTTGCATCCGTGCATGAAATCGCGCGCTCAGAGGTACATGTGAAGGGCGCTGACTTAGTGGAAGTCGCACCGGTGTACGACCACTCAGAACAAACGGCAAACACAGCCAGCAAAATCATCCGTGAAATGCTGCTTGGGTTTGTGAAATAAGAGAAACATCCAGACTCTTGTCTGGATGTTTTTTGTTCCCATGCTTTGCAAACATCTTATTCAAGGGATAAGACAGCATGGATGGGGAGACGGGAAAGAGGGGACAAAAAAACCGCCGATAAAGGCGGTTTATCTTAAATCATTCCTCGCTGAGCAACTTCCATTTGATGTGCAGGTGCAGTTGCAATACTTGTTGCGACAAACACTGTGCTTAGGGCCAGACAAGAGAGTAATATTTTAGACTTCAATTTCATACAATTTCACTCCTCCTTGGATAAGCTGTCTTACTCGTTCCACCTTCAGAAAATATGCGGAAGCTTTTTGGAAATTTTCACGTCCATGATAATATTTTGCCACATCAAGCGCAAAATCTTCAAGATCAGCATACATCATTTTACTTTCGAGAAAATCGAAGAATGTTTGAATTGCCTCTTCATCCGGGCCAGATAAGTATAAAGATTTCAAAAATTCAAACTCTGATAAGTAAATGATATCTCCGGCCTCTTTAGAATAAGCAATTCCTTTACTATGATATTCATGAGCTTTATCCATTTTTCCTAATTTATAATGAATTTGTGTAATCAAAAAATAAGCTTGGGGCAGAGAAGGAAGAATGTTAGCTTCTTCAAAAACGGATATGGCTCTTTTGAAATATGTGATTGCTGACTCATACTGCTCTTGGCTGTTTTTGCAAAGCCCAATGTTGTACAGCGTTCTCCCCATTAATTGGGGCTGTTTTTCGGATTCAGCCATTGTATAAGCTTTTTTGAAATGTGATATGGCGTCCTCATATTGCTTTAGATCTAAGAAGTTGGTAGCAAACAAAGAATGGCATTGAAGCAATCTAATATTATATGCCGTGTGCTCTTTGTATATTTCATATGCCTGCCGTGCATAGTCCATGGAAAAATACGTTTGTTTCATATAGTAATAAGATTCAGACATTTTAAAGAAAAATTCAGCTTTTTCTATTCGATCCTTTACAAAAATCAGCTTGCTTTCGGCTTTTTTGAAAAATTTAATAGCAGACAAGTACTCCCGCTGGTCCAGTTCGTACATGCCCCTGAAAAAATTAAAGTAATAATCAAGGACTCCGGTTAAACGAGCCTGTTTTTTATCAATTTCAAGCAGCAAATCGGACAGTCGCGGCTGTTCCTCTATCCGCATTTTTTCTAACGGTTCAAGATACTCAAGCATCAGATTGTGCCGGAATTCCATCAGTGAATAATACAAATGAAGATCCTGGTCTTCCTCTATTTGAGCCAGCTCTTGTTTGATTTCTCTTCGTAAGTATTCCGCATCCGGTATGCTGAATCGGCGTATGTACATGTACCATTCGTTAATCTTTTCTCCCACGGAAGAAGAAGATATGACACTTGTCACCTTTGAAAATCCCTCCCTTCACCATTCTATATATGTCATATTTTATCATTTTCATTCAGATCAAAAGCGCAAAAAAACCGCAATTTTTTTTTCGTTACACCGCATGGTGGCCGGAATTTCTTCAAAAACAGCTTTTACCCTCGGCTGTTTGTACAAGCAAACACATTCACCTTCCATATTCTGTTGTATCTGCGTGAGCAGTGTATGCTGAAAAGGAAGTGATGAAATGAGGAAAAACAAGCTTTCCTTTAAAGAAAAAGCAGAAGCCACACAAGATTGTTTGTGTTTTTGTGAGGAAGAAGTCAGCCGTGAAGCCATGTTTCAAGCGCCGATAGAAGTGCCCGAGGGGTTTGTTGTTGATCCGGCTGAAGCGGTAGCGAATGTCACGTGGAATGCAGACAGCCTATCCTGTGTCAGTGAACGCTGTTTAATTCAAACGGGGCCTGAGCCTGATGAGGTCGGTGTTCAATTTGCAGTACGCCTGCAGGGGACCGTTACGATCCTCGTCAGTGTCTCACCTGTGCGAAACCAATATGGACAAGGGGAGGGGGCTGTTTCTGTCATTCACAATGCAGAGATCGATCAAGTCGTCTATTATTCTGATGAACCGGATGATTGCCCGGATATCAGTGACATCACGATCGAGAACCTTGTTGTCGTCCCGCCGTTTTACGGCAGTCCTTTATCGGTGACGGGAACGATTGTGCTTGTACCGGGACCGGAGCCTGTTTATGCGTTTACAGCGAATCCAGATGATCAGTCGGTTTCTGTGATTGATACCAATACTCATACCGTGGTGACAACGATTGCTCTTCCGTACGAGCCGACAGGTATTGAGATGACCCCGGATAAAAGCTCTGTGTTTGTCTTGCATTTTAACAATAATATGATTTCTGTCATCGATTATGACACATTGACTGTTACTGCATCCATTCTGCTGGATCAGCCGCCTGAAACTATTAAATTTATGCCTGAACATGATTTCGCATATGTTCTCGCCGGTAATGCCATTTATGTGATCAGAATGGATACGTCAACTGTAGAAAGGTCTATTCCTGTTGAAGGGTATGATATTGCAATTGATCCCAATGGGTTGTTCGCATATGTTCTTGATTTTGGTTTAGTGCAAAAAGTGGACTTATCTACCGGTGACGTTACAGGAACGATTGAACGAGAGCTTATTGTCAATTCTATAGAAACAAAGCCGCCGGAGCGGTATGCCTATGTATTAGAGCAAGATCACTTCTTAAATGATTTGACGATTATTGATTTAGATACGTTTACGATCAGTAGCACCCAAGAGCTGGAGTATGAGGGTGAGTATCAAATGTTTAAGAGCGGATCAGGATTGTATTTGTTTGATGGTTTCACTCACAATCTATATTCCGTCAGTCCAAGTGGTGCAGGCGTAATAGGAAATCTTCCGCAATCGGCAAGAGATTTTGCGTTTACCCCGAATGGCGAATTTCTGTATGCAACTCGTTTTATAGAGCAAAGCATCATTGTTTACAACACGGATGACTATTCTGTGGAAACTGTCATATCGCTTGGCGTTTCACCGAGTGACATTGCGATTTAACCAACTATTCATTTCTAAAAGGGATGTGAAATTATGAAAAAGAATGATCTTTCTGTTTTACAGGAAAATTGTTTCTGTTTTTGTGATGAAGAAGTCAGCCGTGAAGCGCCATTTCAAGTCCCTATAGAAGTGCCGGAGGGGTTTGTCGTTGATCCTGCGGAAGCAGTCGCTGTGGTTACATGGAGTACAGATCATCTTTCCTGTGTCAGTGAGCCCTGCTTAACAGAGATAGGACCTGATACTGAGGATATTGGGGTGATCTATGGAATACGCCTTCAAGGAACCATCACGCTTCTTGTCAGTGTCTCACCTGTACGAAATCAATATGGACAAGGGAACGGGTCTGTATCCGTCATTCACACGAAAGAAATTGATCAAGTCGTTAATTATTCGGATGAATCTAACGATTGTCCTGATTTCAGCGACATTGCCATAGAAAATCTCGTCGTCGTTCCGCCGTTTTATGGAAGCTCTTTAACTGTGACGGGCACAATGGTTCTTGTTCCTGAGCCGGAACTTGGATCTTATGCGTTTACAGCTAACCAAAGCAACCAGACTGTAACAGTCATTGATACGAATACTCACACTGTGGTAAAAACCATTTCTGTTCCTTATACACCATATGAGCTTGGAGTTACACCTGATAAACGGTACACCTATGTTCTGCATCATAACTATGATCTCGTAACTGTAATTGATAATACAACATTAAGAGCATCTGCATTCATCCCGATTGAGGGCAGACCGTTTCAAATTGCTTTTGACCCTGCTGGTGCATTTGCATATGTATTAACCAATTTTTCTGATTCCATTTATGTCATTAATACAGGAACAAAATCAGTAGAGCGTGTGATTGACAATGTTGCTGTTCTGCCAGCAAGTATTGCGATCGATACAACTGGACAGTTTGCCTATGTAGTGGATAATGCAAGCGGATCTATTCATAAAATTGATCTTGAAGCCGGTTTGAGCGCAGGAGTTCTGACTGGATTGTATTCTCCTAATAACATGGCGATAGCCCCAAACAATCAATTTGCTTATGTGACGACAAGAGAACCAAACGATTTGAACTTGAATTACGTTAGGGTGATTGATTTAAATACGTTTGCGGAAAAGGATTTACTTAGCGACTTGTTCCTTGGAAGTCCGAAAATGATCTTTTCATCTGACAGTACACGAGCTTATTTGCTTGTACCAGGACGGCTCTATGTGTTTGATACAGCCACTTATACAGAGATTGCCGATGCCGATCTTCTTGGTACCAATGATTTCGCGCTCACATCTGATCAGGAATTTATATATACCACGCAGCCAGAGCAAAACACAGTAACCGTCTATCGAACTGATAATTTATCTGTTGAAACGGTGATTACCGTCGTTGGCGGACCAATGGCCATTGGGATATAAAAATTTAAATTGAAAAATGTCTCAAAGGAAGTGAAGGGCTATGAAGAAGGATGAATTCTCTCTTAAAGGAAAAGCGGGGATAAATCAGGAAGGTTGTCTATGTTTTTGTGGGGAAGATAGCCGTGAAGCACCATTTCAAGTCCCTATAGAAGTGCCGCTAGATTTTACTGTTGATCCGGCTGAGGCAGTTGGGAACGTGACGTGGAATACTGATAATCTTGCATGTATCAGTGAACCTTGTATAACCGAGACAGGGGTTGTTTATGGCATTCGCCTTCAAGGAACGATTGAATTATTGGTTAGTGTTGAACCCGTACGAAATGAATATGGACAGGGAGAGGCAGCAATCTCAGAGGTTCATACAGCGGAAATTGATCAAATTGTTAATTATTCCGGACAGGCAGAGGACTGTCCGGATCTGAGCCAAGTCACAGTAGAAAATATAGTGATTGTTCCGCCTTTTTACGGAAATCCACTGACCGTAACGGGAACAATCATTCTAGTGCCGGAGCAGGAGAAACGTTCTTACGTGTTTACTGCCAATACTGGAGACAGCACGGTTTCAGTTATTGATGCAGAATTAAACACTGTTGTAGAAACGATTCCATTTTCTGCTGTCCCGACTAATTTAGGCGTTACTTTTGATAAAGCATACACGTATGTCCTTCATGAGAATACAAACCTTGTCTCAGTAATTGATAACAAAACACTAACGATTATAAATACCATTACTGTTGGAGGAGGGCCTAGAAAGATTGAATTTGATCCAACAGACGAGTTCGCGTATGTGATGGCCGCTGGCTCTATTTATATAATTAACATGGCTTTCCAAACGGTGATTAATGTCTTCCCAGTACCTGGTGCCTCAGATTTTGCCCTAGATCCAAATGGACAGTTTGTCTATATCGCCAATACGAGTGGATGGTCGGTTGATCAATATGATGTGAATACAGGCCAGTTGGTAGCAAGTATCATTAATACATTTGAATATCCAAGCTTAATTCAAACCCCTTACGCTGGTAATTTTGCTTACGTGATGAATAATGAACTGTGGCCGAAAAGTGTAACAGAAATCAGTTTGTCACCATTAAGCAGGGGAGGCGACTTTGACCGCCTATTTGACACCCTGAGGACGATTGTATTTTCTGCGGATAGCACTAGAGCTTACTTTTTAGAGACTTATAGTGAACCGTTTCTCATTGACAATTTACATGTCGTTGATACCGCTACACAAAGCATCATTGCAAACGTATCATTTCCTAATGCCTTTGATTTAACAGTCACACCCGACAATCAATACATTTACGCGGCACAGCCCGGCGACAACACAGTGACCGTGTATCGCACAAGTGATTATACAGCCGTAACGGTCATTCCGGTTGGCGCCGGTTCGTCTGCGATTGCGATGTAGCTTACTTCACAGGTCGAGAGAAGCGGAACTGCGATAAGAGAATTGTTTATAAATAAATGATCCGATCTGCTGGATGGCAGCTAAGATGATCAGAAACAGCAGTTCACTTATAGTAAAACTGAACATCCACCATATCCCGGCTCCTGTCAGCACGCCCACAAGTGCTTTTCTGAACAGGCTGCCATGCTGGAATAGCTGAAGCAAATACGTTCGCATATAAAACAATAAATACAGAATTAGTAACACCGCTAGCCCCATTGTAACGGCAGCGGGCGTGTGAAAGCTGAAGGGAACGGCTTTAACGATTTCGAACATGCAGCCGAAAGCGATGACCTGATATAATACAGCAGCCATCACATATGATTGTCGGATGCCCCTATAGCTGTCGCGCAGCAATTTTACATCGCTGGCATAACGGCTGCACAGCTTGCGATGCTGAAAGTCACAGCAGCTTTGATGAGACTGTGTGAGTTTTTGAAAAGCTGCTGTCATGCTTTTGACAGTTTGCGTGACGTAGCGAAGATACAGATAGGCGGGCAGCATTAGTACTGAAGCGGCACAAGCCAACAGCCCAAGGCGGGCAACGTCACTTTCGATCAGCTGTACATATCGGCCTGCGGCTTCGGCGCCTGAGTGAAACCAGCCGAAGGAATAAGCCGCCATAGCCACAAACAGCAATAACACAGTAAAGACAGTGCTTTTTTTCATTGTGTCATCACTTCTTTCTGAGGCACATGAATGACTGCTTTGTTAGAAGAAACCATTGCTTCAATGAGAGCCAAGAAATCATGAGCATTCATCTGCTGAATGGTGCGGTAAAGGCCTAGAAATGAGCAATCATACTGTTCACACTCTGCCGCCCATTCAAAGCATTTACGCACGTAATCACTGTCATAGATGATCGCGTTGACTAAAGAATCCTTGCCGTATTCAAGCCAGGCTTCGGTACGGTTTTTCTGCTGCGTGATATAGTAAGATGCCACATCGATGTATGCGGAAGAATGTGCCCCTTTACTGTGAAGGATCAAAAAGCCGCCATCCTCTGATAAGTGAACATCCGCTGATAAGCTTTGGATATTCAAGCGGTACGTTTGCCGGATCTCTTGAAAAAACGGCGAATCCATGTGAAACAGGATGCGAGAGGCAATGTCCCAGTACAGCTTCAATGTCAAAAGTCCGTTTTCTCCTGGGAGCGCCCCGATTTGTATTCCGGTCCAAGTGTCCTCCGGCTGCTCCTCATCACCCTTTACGACTTTTTGTGAGAGGGGAGGGCATGCAGGAATGATTTTTCTGTCAGAGCGGCTTCCAGAGCGATTTTCCAGCCTGAGCAGAGAAGGCAAAAGAGTTTCCGCATCTTCTGTGCCGCCGATCAGAAATAGCGTCATCTGATGGGGCTGGTAGGCGGCCGCATAGGCTTCCTGCAGATCACAGACCGTTAGAGCCTCAATGTCTTTTTTTCTGCCCGCGGGGAAGACTGCGGCTGGTGAGGCAGGAGACAGCATCTGGATTAGCTGATAATGATAATGAAGCTGGTGGTTAAGAAGCGCCGTTTCTATTTCACTTGTAATCACGGCTTTTTCCTGAGCAATGATCTGCTCATCAAACGAGTGGTTCCATAAAGCGTCAAGCAGGATTGGAATGGTTTGTCTAAGCCGATCCGGCAATGAGGTAAACATGAAATTTGTATCAGTGTAAGTAGTGAACGCATTCAACAGCGCTCCGTGTTCAAAAAAATCACTATACAGATTCCGGCCATTATGCCAAAAGAGGAGGTGTTCTAAAAAGTGCGCTGTGCCATATGGCAGCAGCCTGTCGCCGGTTTCTGACTGTAAGCGGACATCCCGGCTTCCAAAGCCGGTTTTGACATTGCACAGTCTTAAATGGGCGCGGGGGAATTGTAACCTAAATATTTTCATTCCGTTGTCTGCGTATCTGATATCGGTTCGTCCATCCAGCTGTTGAAAAAAGGCTTCCTTTTCCATATCTCTCATCCCCTTACTACATGAGCTCCGATATATGTAAGTTTCTTGGTGAATTGCAGCAAATCACGGCAAGTGACCGCTGAGATGCTGTCCAGCAAGTCTTCTTTTTTGCAAGAGAAACGGCGCAGGATTCCCATATAGGCTAAGAGCCCTTCAGGAGAATCAAATTGCAGCAGGATTTCATTGATTAAAAATTGCTTTGCCTTGTATAATTCGGGTCCATCCGCGTGAAAACCTGATACAGCCTCCAATATTCTTGGAGGAATCTCGTTTTCATAAATCTGGTCGGTGCATACGGAAACCAGCAGCATATTGCTCATGATGTCATAGCGGGTGATCACATGGTAAACAGCCAAATCTTTTTCGCGAAAATGCCGAAATAAAGCGGAATGGCCGTACTTGCCGAGCAATCCGTCTATCAGCTGGATGGCTAAATAATCGCGGACATCTTTCATGTCCCCGCAGTCAAAGCCAAGTGTCATAACGGACGGTCCCGCTGTGCTGCGTGTCTCTGTTTCAAAAATATGCTGATTCACAGGTTTTCTTACAGCAGACACGGCAGACGCCTTTGAGGCATGTCCCTGAACATCACATGACTGTATATTTCCTAATATGTTCAGCTGTTTCTGCTGAGAAAATAAATCAGCGATAAATTCCGATGCATCCAGAAAACGTTTAGGATGCACAGCCATTAGCTTGTCTTTTCGGCCAAACATAGCAGTGCCGTACATCGGGTTTCCAAAGGCTTCCTCCGCCAGACGGGCTGCTGAATAGGAGAACGGGTCAGCGAATTTCTTTTCCATTTTCAGCAGCAGTTCGGCTTTTGCCTTTTCCGCTGCGCTGGCAGAAAGAGAAGCCGGAAAAGAGGACATGTCAACAAAAGTGTTCAGAAGAGTATCTGTTTGAAACCCCTCACCATATAACGGGTGAATCATGCGTGTCCCGTACGTTTTCAGCTGCTGGTCAAAAAAGAGATTTGCTGAATACATGAAGCGGCGGCCGGCGGCATAGCCAAAGGTGTCGATGATATTTTGCTTCTGGTGTGCAGCCGCGCCGTAAAAATAGATTGCTTCCTCCTCAGGTTCCGCCGCACTTTCGATCGGCTTCAGAAAGCTCGCGGCGATCGAGATGGTTGAAAATTGATCAGTCGTCAGCAGGTTAACTTCCAAGCCGTTCTCTTTTTCCGCTTGTATCAAAGAAACCACCATCCTGTTTTTGCAGTAAATAGACAATGATCAGCCCGGCAATCGGAATGACTGCCAAGGAAATAACAGTGCCTGTTAAAGTTGCTAAAAAAAGAGGAATACAAAATAAATAGGAACGGTATTTAGAGAAGCCGCTCCAGAGCTGTTGCTCCGTCTGCCAGCTGAAGGACGGCTTTTTTTCATCTGAAATTAACCGAATATAAGCCCCCGCCAGCAGCAATTCCATACACTGCAAAAAAGTCAAAAGTGAAATCGGCCGGCCGCTAATTAAGCCCATTATCATGGCAATCAAAATAAACCCGCCGGCCAATAAACCGGCATAAAAGCGATATTTCGCCCAAAGCATCGTTCTGCGTTTAATCGGAAGCGTGATCAGCAGCATCCGGTCATTTTTTTCAAGAGAATACAATAAAGCAATCGGTGAGCAGATCAGCAGGAGAGCGCTAATCACGATATAGACGACATGCTGATCGGCAATGCCGGTGTTCATCATCTGAAACGAAAAGAAGCCGCTGAATGCCCCCATCACAATATAATTTAACAGCATCGCTTTAGAGGAAATAAACCGGTTCCATTCTCTTTTATAAAACGAAAATTCTGATGTCCGCATAAAAGAATGCATCTTGCTCTGCTGCTGAGGCGCCTGCAAAAATGAAGGGAAGTCAATCACAATAGCCCAGAGCATGTGAATCGTACATAGCGAGATCGTCAGGGCAGGCATCAAAGCCGCACTGAAGCACACGCAGGTGAATACCGCCGAATGCAGCAGGAGTGACGTTCTCCTTTTTTTGACGAAGAGATTGCTTAACAGAACGCCGAAAATAATTGAATAGACAGTAAAAAACGAAAATCTGCCGAGCCAATACAGGGTTTGTGCTCCAGACAGCGTTCCGTTTCCGAATAAGAACAGCGGTAATATGAAAAAGAAAAGCGTCCTTCTCAAGCAAGTATCAACAAACAAAACCACACTCTGAGCGAGCCAGAAGCTCCGGGAAGAGATTGGCAACAGACAGCTCAGCTTCATGTAGGATTCCTTCCATTGGGATGTAACAGAGAGAAATACCATGTACGCATTCATAAACAGAAGCGCGAGTGTGATGTATGTTTTTCCTAAAGTTGATTCATCAATGCCTGCCTGGCGGATCAGCCCGATTTCAAACAAGGCCAGAACGGCAAGCCCTGCGGTGATACGAATGGCGTCTTTTTTTCCTTGGCGGCCGTAAAGCTGCTTGAACAGCAATGACAGAATCGGAAACAGGTTATTCATGGCCGATCACCTCAAAAAATTCACGCCGAAGATCGGTCTCCTCTCCAATCGGAATGACCTTCCGGATCTGTTTGTGATGAAGGATGGCCGCATAATCACAAAATCTCTGCACCACATCGAGCAGATGGGAAGAAAACAAAATCGTTCCGCCTGCCTTGCAATACTCTTTCATTTTCTGATAGAAGACCTCTATTGACTCCACATCCAAGCCGACAAGCGGCTCATCCAAAATAAACAGGGGAGCCCCGAGCAATAGCCCAGTCATCAACACAACCTTTTGCCTGTTGCCGAGGGACAGCTCGGAAATTCTCCGGTTTGTGTATTGGGAAAAGTGAAATTCCTCTGCCAAACTGTTAAATTGCTGTTCTGAGAAATCTTTCTGATATAGAGAATGAACGAAAGAAACATAGTCCTTCGCCGTAATTTCTGTAAAAAGAAGCGGATAATCGGCAGCGAAGTAGCGGCGGATCTTCAGCTCATCTGATGTTTTCTGCGGCATGCCGGCGTTCGCTTCAATGCCGCACAGCGTAAAGTGTCCGCTGAAATTGCGGTTAACCCCAGTCAGCGTATTGATCAGCGTTGTTTTTCCGGCGCCGTTTACCCCGAGCAGTCCGTAAACGGCGCCTTTTTCTAAATGTAAATCTACGTTTTCTAAGATGACGTTGTCTTGCTCATACCACACGGATACATCGTGTATATCCAAAATGCTCATCGCGAGTCAGCCTTCCGCGCGCGCATCCCGAAAATAATGGCGATGGCAATGAAAATCAGCGTAAATAGATAATCGCTTTTGACAAAATAGACGACTGCGCCGATGACAAAGATAAATGAAAGGATGTACAGTAAAATTTTTCTTTGTGCTGGTGACAAATTGTTTCCCTCCTAAATAAGCTGGACCACATCTTCTAATTGTTCATTTTTGGCCCAGGAGCAGATGTTTTTTCTGTGGTATTTGTTGGAGTTCAGCCCTTTTAAGTAACAGCCTCCGCAATAGCCGCTGAACGGGCATTTGTCTTTCATGCAATGCTCGCTGAACCGCGGCGCCTGCGCTTTCCACAGTTTATGGACAAGAGGGGAGTCAAAGATGCTTTCATATGAATCATGAAATATATTTCCCAATGAAAATTCCTTCGGGAAGAGCGCGCACGGGCGTACTTCTCCGAACGGGCTGATCACAATTGATTTCCAGCCGGCGCCGCAGTTCGCCGCGCGTTTTCTTTCATACGGAATGATTGGGATCAAATCTTTAAATTCATCAATGACATTTTGCTCATACTCCATAAATTTGCGGTGCTGTTCGGCATCTTTCGTCGGATGGACAATATCTCTGCCTCTTCCGAAATCATCAACCCAATTGTAAGAGAACGCTTTCGCACCGAGATCGCGTACCTTTTGGGCCATGTCGTGGATTTCCCACATGTTTTTTTCGAAAACCGACATGGCGACTCTGACAAAAATACCATGATCACTCAACAATTTTATCGTTTTACAGGTTTGGGCAAAAGAGCCTTTTCTCCCTCTAAATGAATCATGCACGTCGGACTGTACGCTATCCAGTGATATGCCGACGATAATTTTTTGCTTATAGGCTTTTAACATCTCCAGGCTTTCTTTTCGCATCAGCGTTCCGTTGGTTAAGACGGCGACCTTTTTGAATTTCTTTAACACATATTCAAGAATCTCATTGGCGTTCGGATGGACGAAAATTTCGCCGCCTGTGATTTCACACGTTAAAACGCCGTTGTCATACAGCATATCAGCTGTTTTCTTAAATTGATCAATGGATACGGTGCCGAGCGCTTCCGGCGAGCTTTCTAAATAGCAGTGAGCGCACTTTAAATTGCAGCGGTGTGTCAGCTCAAAGGTGGCATGCAGCGGCATTGGAAATTCATTGCTTCCGCTGGTGACGATTTTGTGATAGCGTGCCCGGTTTTCAAGCTGAATGACCTGCTTATTCAAAAGCATGCTGAGCATGTCATAGTACCAGTCCTTATGGTCTTCCGGCGACTCATCATACTTTGCGCATTGCTCTTCTAAAATCTGTTCAGCCGTTTTTTGACCGTCCATCAGCATACAAAGCTCGTAAGCCGTTTTGTTGAGATCTAAGTATTCAAAATCAGAGATCGAGACGTTATCACGCAAGTAGTCAATTTCCAGCACACCGCCCTCAGGCAACTGGTGAACTCTTACACTTTCATTGATAAATGGAAACATCTTCTCTATAAACAAAATACCATCCCCTATACATATGATTCAAATGTAAAAATCATTGTGTATGTATAACCAAGATGTAGATTTTAGTTAAATTTTGTATTTTAGTTAAAAAGGGCATAGTAAATTACTATGCCCTTTTCCGGAGAACCTTATCCCCAGAGACCGAATAGACCTGTTGCACCGGCAATTTCAAAATCAGGGATAGGGCCGTCCACTAAACAAGCGGCTCCGATTGAGCATGTTGCACAACCTTTGTTTTCTACAATGACAGCTTTTTTCATAATTGAATCCTCCCTTTTTTTGTTTTTCTAGCAGATCTTTGATGTACTTTTATATTAAAACTATCAAATTACCAATTCAATACATATATTTTGAAGAAAATGTGAATTGTAAACGGTAGAATTCGGAAAAATGTAATATTTCCTCAAGGTAATTAGTGGTATGATTTTCTCTTCTATAAAGGAATTGCTTTTTCTGAGGTTTATCTTCAAATCTGATGAGCAATGATGGTAAGATAGAAGCAGTTGAAGTTTACAAACCGAATGATTATACTATTCAAGTCAAAGTGGAAAGATGAAAAGGACGTGTCAGAATGAAGCAAGAGACACCGATAACAATCCATGTGAAATCTGTAGTCGAGGATGACGGAAACGAAGAAGTGATTGAATTCCGCACCACCGGATTTTACTATGTGAAACAGAATAAAGTGTATCTATCTTATTATGAAGAACACGACTTAGGCAAAGTGAAAACGATTGTGAAAGTAAGCGAAGGCGAAGTGCTTGTCATGAGATCAGGCGCTGTCAAAATGAACCAGCGTTTCGTACCTGGAGCTTCCACAATCGCCAAATATAAAATGTCATTTGGTGAGCTTGAGCTGAAAACGAGCACAAAATCAATTCAATCTGATCTCGGCGAAGAACAAGGCCGTATCAGTATCGCATATGATATGCATGTCGGAGACGAGCAGCAGCATTTACATAATATGACGATTACGTATGAGGGAGGAACTCACGCATGAACATTGCGGAACAAATGAAGGACGTGCTGAAAGAGGAAATTAAAGCAGCCGTTCTGAAAGCGGGACTGGCTGAAGAAAGCCAGATTCCTAACGTCGTTTTAGAAACACCGAAGGATAAAACACACGGCGATTATTCAACAAATATGGCGATGCAGCTGGCGAGAATCGCAAAAAAAGCGCCGCGCCAAATCGCTGAGGAGATTGTCACTTCTTTTGATAAAGGAAAGGCTTCTATTGAAAAGCTTGATATCGCCGGTCCTGGTTTTATCAATTTCTATATGGACAATCAATATTTAACGAAGCTGATCCCTTCTGTACTGGAAGCGGGAGACGCGTATGGAGAAACAAACATCGGAAACGGTGAACGCGTTCAAGTCGAATTCGTATCTGCAAATCCGACGGGCGACCTTCACTTAGGCCACGCGCGCGGTGCGGCTGTCGGCGATTCCTTGTGCAATGTGCTTGCAAAAGCGGGTTATGATGTGAGCCGCGAATATTACATTAACGATGCCGGAAACCAGATTAACAACCTGGC
This sequence comes from Bacillus sp. 0909A, assembly GCF_036765115.1. Lineage (NCBI taxonomy): Bacteria > Bacillati > Bacillota > Bacilli > Caryophanales > Bacillaceae > Bacillus > Bacillus sp. 0909A. The sequence continues at coordinate 537,383 of NZ_JBAIZU010000003.1, read as the reverse complement.
GCTTTCTGTGGAAGTCCGTTACTTTGAAGCGCTCGGCTTGGAAAAACCGATGCCGGAGGACGGCTATCGCGGCGAGGATATCGTTTCAATCGGAAAGCGTATCGCTGAGGAATACGGCGACCGTTTCGTCAACGAAGAAGAAAGCGAACGCCTTGCATTTTTCCGTGAGTATGGTTTGAAATACGAGCTGGAAAAGCTTCGCGTAGACTTGGAGAACTTCCGCGTGCCGTTTGACGTGTGGTATTCTGAAACCTCACTGTACCAAAACGGAAAAATCGATAAAGCGCTGGACGCGCTGCGTGAGAAAGGCCATGTCTATGAGGAAGACGGTGCGACTTGGTTCCGTTCCACAACGTTCGGTGATGACAAAGACCGCGTACTGATCAAAAAGGACGGCACATACACATACCTGCTTCCTGATATCGCGTACCATAAGGACAAGCTTGACCGCGGCTTTGATAAGCTGGTCAACGTATGGGGCGCTGACCATCACGGCTACATCCCGCGTATGAAAGCGGCAATCGAAGCGCTTGGCTATGAAAAAGGAACGTTGGAAGTAGAAATCATTCAGCTCGTGCACCTTTACAAAAACGGTGAGAAAATGAAAATGAGCAAACGGACGGGGAAAGCGGTAACGATGCGCGACCTGATTGACGAAGTCGGCTTGGATGCCGTGCGTTATTTCTTCGCGATGCGCAGCGCTGACACGCATATGGATTTTGACTTGGATCTTGCTGTATCAACATCTAACGAAAACCCTGTGTATTATGCGCAATACGCACATGCCCGCATTTGCAGCATGCTTCGCCAAGGGGAAGAACAAGGACTCACACCGGCGGCGGATCTAGATTTCAGCCCTATTCAATCAGAAAAAGAATATGATCTGCTGAAAACAATCGGCGGCTTCCCAGAGGCAGTGGCGGAAGCGGCGGAAAAACGAATTCCGCACCGTGTGACGAATTATATTTATGACTTGGCTTCAGCTCTGCACAGCTTCTATAATGCGGAGAAAGTCATCGACCCTGAAAACGAAGAGAAAAGCCGTGCGCGCTTAGCTTTAATGAAAGCAACGCAAATCACGCTGAACAACGCGCTTCAATTGATCGGCGTATCGGCTCCTGAAAAAATGTAATCATGCTGAAAGGACAAAGCCAGAGGGCTTTGTCCTTTTTTTGTTACAGAATCGTGTGATATAGTTCACAATCTTCTTCACCGAGTTTTTGTATGATAAGGCTGATTATTGAATCAGTGAAAGGGGCAAGCCGAATGATTAACCGTCAACACTTTCAATTATCGCTGCAGTCATTGAGCTTGGTGGCAGGGTTTATGGTTTGGGTGCTGATTTCGTCACTTATCTCCCAGATCACATTAGATATTCATTTGAGCAAAGGCGAAATTTCCTTGGTAACGGCCATACCCGTTATATTAGGATCGCTTCTCCGCATTCCGTTGGGATATTTGACCAACAGGTTTGGCGCGCGGATCATTTTTATGATCAGCTTTATATTGCTTTTATTCCCTGTATTTTGGATCAGTATCGCAGATTCTCTGTTTGATTTAATCGCGGGCGGTTTTTTCTTAGGGATTGGGGGAGCCGTTTTTTCCATTGGGGTTACATCTCTTCCGAAGTACTATCCTAAAGAAAAACATGGCGTTGTAAACGGTATATACGGCGCCGGGAATATCGGAACCGCGATCACTACATTTGCAGCTCCCGTGATTGCACAAGCGGCGGGGTGGAAAAGTACGGTGCAAATGTATATGGTCCTGTTGGCTTTATTTGCTTTGCTGCACTTTTTCTTCGGTGACCGGCATGAGAAGAAAGTGAAGGTGTCCGTAAAGACTCAAATCAAAGCTGTTTACCGAAATCATGTGCTGTGGTTTCTGAGTCTCTTTTATTTTATTACGTTTGGCGCTTTTGTTGCGTTTACAATCTATCTGCCAAACTTTCTTGTTGAACAGTTTGATCTGAGTCCTGCGGATGCCGGGCTGCGGACGGCAGGTTTTATTGCTGTATCCACGCTGCTCAGGCCGGCGGGCGGGTGGCTGGCTGATAAAGTGAGTCCGCTCCGCATCCTGATGTTTGTCTTTGCCGGCCTGACATTATCAGGCGTGATCCTGTCGTTTTCGCCGACGATCGGCATTTATGCCTTTGGGGCGTTAACGGTTGCGGTGTGCTCAGGGATTGGAAACGGGACGGTTTTTAAACTGGTTCCTTTCTATTTTTCTAAACAGGCGGGAATTGCCAACGGAGTTGTGTCTGCCATGGGCGGATTAGGCGGTTTTTTCCCTCCGCTGATCCTAGCGAGTGTATTTCAGGCGACGGGACAATACGCCATCGGATTTATGGCGCTTTCGGAAGTCGCGTTAGCAAGCTTTGTCATTGTCATATGGATGTATTGGCAGGAAAGAATGAAAACACATACAGAGAGAAGCGGGCACAGCGTAAACTGAAGGGCCGCCAGCGACTGGGAATTCACGAGATTGTAAGTTTTTTCTGAAAAGCACAAATGATTTCACGTTACAATAAATACACAACGTGACTTTTCTTCGAGGTGAGCTCATGAACTTTCTCTCTGTTCGAACATCTGATAAGGATCTTATTTCCAGTGATCTTCATCAATTGCTGGAATCCATCAGCACAAAAAGAAAAATCGAAAAACACACATACCTGTTTCGAGAAGGAATGGATGCAGAAGAGCTTTATCTGATTCAATCAGGACTCATTGAAATCGGGAAGCTAACGTCTGACGGCAAAGACCTGACGCTTAGAATCTGCCAAAAAAATGATATTGTCGGTGAATTAACACTTTTCACAGAAGAACCGAGATATATGCTCAGTGCAAAAGTGCTGGAGGATGGCGAAGTGCTTGTCATCAATAAAGGCAGACTTGAAAAGGAACTAATCCACAATGGTGCTTTGACATTTGAATTTATGAAATGGATGAGCACCCATTTGCGCAAAATTCAATCCAAAATCAGAGACCTTCTTCTTCATGGCAAAAAAGGGGCACTCTATTCCACCCTTATCCGCTTGTCAAACAGCTATGGAGTGAACCGGAGTGACGGCATTCTCATTAACATTGCCCTGACAAACCAAGATTTGGCGAAATTTTGCGCGGCGGCAAGAGAGAGCGTCAACCGCATGCTGGGTGATCTCCGCAAACAAGGGGTTATTTCAATAGAGGAATCCGGAAAGATTGTACTGCATCAGCGGGACTATTTACGGTGTGAGATTGAATGCGAACATTGCCCGTTAGAGATTTGCAATATTGATTAAGTGGAAACAAGGACAGCAATATGTCCTTGTTTTTATCTTGTTAGCCAAATGCACATGATGGCGAAAAAGAAGCACGCATTGACGATTTCAAGAATGCCGATCGTCTGAACAGGCCACTTCTTTCCGTGAAAAAACCAAGCACGCAAACTGCTGGGGATAAAGGCGAGAACGGCCCAGCCCGCCCCGAAAGCTGCGGAGAGTAAGGGGAGGAGCAGGTGATAGCCCCACGACCAGTAGGCAAATACTCGATTATTCTTCTCCCGGATCACCGACTTCACATAAAATGAACTTCCGATAAAAAACAAAGAAGATTGTGCAAAAATAAACCATGCCCAGCCGTCAAGAGTTTCCGTCCCCAGCCAGCAGCTGGCGAATCCGCCTGCACAAAAGAAAAAGACGCCCGCAAAATCATTCAGCAGCGCTCGTTCATTTTTTCGCCTTGCATAATACACATGAATGAGAAACAGCGGAAGCAAAGAAAAGGCAAGCCAGATAAAAGACGGCTTATGGATGACAGCGGCAAGCAAAAAGCTGCAGGCTGGAACACTGTAATAAAATATCCACTTTTGATAGGGTTTGACTTGTTTCTTTTTTAATGCCAGCGTAACAGGATAAACAGCCAAATAAAGAAACAGCCAGCCTAAAAATAGGGGAATATGCCAAAGATCCGCTCCTCCCTTCACCATACCGAGGCAAAATGGAATGAGCAGCATGGCCCAAGCGCCGTGCTGCTTCGGAATAAGCGCCTTCATCGAACACTCCTTTCTTGTTTCATTATAAAAGCGACAATACCGCCAATAAGTGACATTCATCATATCATCTGTGAAATACATCACTGCTGTTATGGATCGGCCGGGCTACACTAAAGCTATCCTTAGCACAGGAGGCTTCCCTATGAATCAGTGTGACTATTTATTTTTTTTGAAACAACTTCCTATGTTTAATGAAGTGCCTCTACCCATTGTCGAAACATTGCTGAATAACGGGACGTTTATCCGCGGGTCATGTGATCAGGATCCATCTTTTCTCCATTCTCAATCCATTTATATTGTACTAAAAGGCAGTATACGTTTTATTGACAGCAGGCTGCCTGAAGGGTCGCAAACCGTTGCGCTTTGGGAAAAAGGCGATGTGTTTCCCGTCGATCAAAAAGGCGGGCTGTTCTTATCTCCATTCATTTCAGTCCGCGCATCCGAAGACATTCTTATGCTCAATATCCCTTTTTACATATTTAAAAAAATCATGTCCTATTACCCGAAGCTGCAGATGAATTTTCTGGTGATGCTCCAGCAAAATGTCTTTTTCTCTTATGAGCTGTTTTTGCGCTATCTGCATAGATCTCAGGATGAAAACGCTAAGCCCGATTCCTAATAGGAATCGGGTTTTTTGATCGTCCTTCTTCCTCATGTGAACTTTCTGTGAAAAAAGGGAAGTGTGTGACATAGTTCACAAGGAAACATCCTGCCTCTGTATATAGTGAACTTAGAATACCTGACTCGGAAGGAGTGAAATATTCATGAAAAAAAAGAAAATGAGTCCGCTGGTTAGGAGATTAAACTATTTCTCTCCTATTGAGCATCAATCAAATAAACATAGCCAAACAACCTATGAAGATCGTGATTGGGAGAATATATACAGAAACAGATGGCAGTACGATAAAGTCGTCCGCTCTACCCACGGCGTCAACTGCACAGGGTCCTGCAGCTGGAATATTTACGTGAAAAACGGCATCGTCACGTGGGAAGGGCAAAACCTGAATTATCCGTCAACCGGCCCGGATATGCCTGATTTCGAACCGAGAGGCTGTCCGCGAGGGGCCAGTTTTTCATGGTATATCTACAGCCCACTCCGTGTGAAATATCCATACGTGCGCGGTGTGCTGATCAATTTGTGGCGGGAAGCATTGCAGGCTCATCAAAACCCTTTGGAAGCATGGAAATCGATTGTTGAAAATCCGGATAAAGCGAAGTCCTATAAACAGGCGCGGGGAAAAGGCGGTTTTGTGCGCGCTGAATGGCCGGAGGTACTGAAGCTGATTTCAGCCTCTCTGCTCTATACAGTCATGAAATACGGGCCTGACCGGAATGTCGGCTTTTCTCCGATTCCGGCCATGTCCATGATCAGCCACGCGTCAGGCTCGCGGTTTATGTCTTTGATTGGCGGCCCTATGCTCAGTTTTTATGATTGGTATGCGGATCTTCCGCCGGCATCCCCGCAAATCTGGGGCGACCAGACAGACGTCCCGGAAAGCAGTGATTGGTACAACTCAGGCTATATCATCACATGGGGCTCCAATGTCCCGCTCACAAGGACGCCTGATGCGCACTTTTTGGCAGAAGCGCGCTATAAAGGGGCAAAAGTCATCTCAATCAGCCCGGATTTCGCGGAATCCTCAACATTTGCGGATGACTGGCTGAGCATTCGCCAGGGAACAGACGGCGCGCTTGCGATGGCGATGGGGCATGTGATCTTGCAGGAGTTTTACGTTAATCAGAAGACAGAGCGTTTCATAGAGTACGCAAAGCAATACACGGATTTCCCGTTCTTTGTCACTCTAACTAAAGAGGATGGCGTGTATACAGCCGGGCGTTTTCTTCATGCAAAGGACATCGGGCGGCAGACGGGGCATGATCAGTGGAAGCCTGCGGTGTGGAATGAACGTACAAGCGCATTCGCGATCCCGCAAGGAACAATGGGCTCCCGCTGGGACGGCCAAAAGAAATGGAACCTGCACATGATAGATGAAGAAACAGGCGAACCGATTGAACCTCGGCTCTCAGTGCACGGCATAGAGGACGAGATCGGCACGGTTCGAATCCCTTATTTCTCAAATGAGGGAAACAGAGTGCTTGAGCGAGACCTGCCGATTAAAAAACTGGCCAGGGACAATGAAGATGTGTATGTCACAACCGTGTTTGACTTGATTTTGGCTAACTACGGCGTGAATCGGGGGATCGGGGAGAAATCAGCCTGCTCGTATGACGATCCTGAGCCGTTTACGCCAGCCTGGCAGGAGCAGGTGACAGGAATCAAAAAAGAAGCCGTCATTAAGATAGCCAGAGAGTTTGCCCAAAATGCGATCGATACAGAGGGCCGTTCCATGATTATTGTAGGAGCGGGTATTAATCACTGGTTCAATTCCGATACGATATACCGCGCTGTGTTAAATCTTGTGTTATTAGTAGGCGCCCAAGGCGTAAACGGCGGAGGCTGGGCTCATTATGTCGGTCAGGAAAAACTTCGCCCTGCTGAAGGCTGGCAGACGATCGCCAACGCTAAGGATTGGGAGGGGGCGCCAAAGCTGCAAAACGGCACTTCATTTTTCTACTTTGCGACAGATCAGTGGCGCTACGAGGATCAGCCGGTCAGTGACTTGGCATCACCGATCGCGGCATCCTCCCGCTACAAGCATCACGCTGACTACAACGTGCTGGCGGCAAGACTCGGGTGGCTTCCGTCTTATCCGACATTTGATAAAAACGGAATTGACCTGTACAAAGAAGCTGAAAAAGCGGGTGCAACAACACCTGAAGACGTTGGTGCGTACGTGGCCTCACAGCTTCAAGAGAAAAAACTAAAATTCACCATTGAAGATCCTGACAATGAAGCGAACTTTCCGAGAAACCTGTTCGTGTGGAGAGCAAATCTGATTTCCAGTTCGGGAAAAGGACATGAATATTTTCTCAAGCATCTCTTGGGAACGACAAACGGTTTGATGAATGACGACAGCGACAGCATCCGTCCTGAAGAAATCAAATGGCGCGAGCAGGCTCCGGAAGGAAAGCTCGATTTGTTAATCAATCTTGATTTCCGAATGGCCGGTACCGCGCTGTATTCTGATATCGTGCTTCCAGCGGCGACATGGTATGAAAAACACGATCTCAGCAGCACCGATATGCACCCGTTCATTCATCCTTTTGCTCCGGCGATCTCAGCTCCGTGGGAATCGAAGTCAGACTGGGATATTTTCAAGGCGCTGTCTAAAGCCGTTTCTGATCTGGCAGAAGAAGTCGATATGGACCCGGTGAAAGAAGTAGTCGCGACGCCGCTCCTTCACGACACCATGCAGGAATTGGCCCAGCCGTTCGGCAAAATCAAGGACTGGAGCAAAGGCGAATGTGAAGCCGTCCCGGGGAAAACGATGCCGAACATTCAAGTCGTTGAAAGGGACTACAAGCAAATTTATCATAAAATGACTGCGCTCGGCCCAAACGCCGCCTTAAAACCGAGCGGAACAAAAGGCATGAGCTGGTCAATTGCCGATGAATATGAATCACTCAAAAAGAGATTGGGAGAAATCACCTCGGACAGCGTTGCAAAGGGGTGTCCGAATATAAGTGAAGCAAAGCAGGCGGCAGAAGCGATTTTAACCCTATCGTCGACTTCTAATGGGAAAGTCGCCGTGAAAGCATGGGAATCACTTGAAAACATCACAAACCTGGAGCTGAAAGACCTGGCGGAAGAGCGGGAAGAAGAATGCTTTACATTCGAACAAATCACGGCTCAGCCAAAAACGGTGATCACATCTCCGGCATTTACAGGCTCTGAAAAAGGCGGGCGCAGGTACTCGCCGTTTACGACGAACGTAGAAAAATTTATTCCGTGGCGAACACTGACCGGAAGGCAATCTTATTATGTCGATCATGAACTGATGATGGAATTCGGGGAAACGATGGCGACCTTTAAACCGATCCTCCAGCATCGCCCTTTCTTAAGCAAGCGGCCTGATCAAGAGGGCAAAGAAATTGTCCTCAATTATTTGACGCCGCATAATAAATGGTCTGTCCACAGCATGTATTTTGATTCCTTGCCGATGCTTACGCTATTCCGCGGAGGGCCGACCGTGTGGATGAATAAAGATGATGCGGGGGATGCGGATATCAAAGACAACGAATGGATTGAATGCTTTAACCGAAATGGGGTTGTCGTAGCGAGAGCGGTGCTGTCTCACCGGATACCAAAAGGAATGGCGTTTATGCATCATGCCCAAGACCGCCATATCAACGTGCCCGGCACAAAACTGACCAATAACCGCGGAGGCACCCATAACAGTCCGACAAGAATTCACGTCAAGCCGACACAGATGATCGGCGGTTATGCCCAGCTCAGCTACGGCTTTAACTACTACGGACCTACGGGGAATCAGCGCGATCTGAATGTGGTCATCCGCAAGCTGAAGGAGGTCGATTGGCTTGAAGATTAAAGCGCAAATCGGAATGGTCATGAACTTAGATAAATGCATCGGCTGCCACACGTGCAGCGTAACCTGCAAAAACACATGGACAAACCGTTCCGGTGCCGAATATATGTATTTCAATAATGTAGAAACAAAGCCGGGTATCGGCTACCCAAAGCAATGGGAGGATCAGGACAAATATAAAGGCGGCTGGACTTTAAAAAAAGGAAAGCTCGAGCTGAAATCAGGCCCGAAAACCAACCGCCTTGCAAATCTTTTCTATAATCCGAATCAGCCAACCATTGATGATTACTACGAGCCTTGGAACTATGATTATGAAACGCTGACTAACAGTCCGCAGAAAAAACACCAGCCTGTAGCGCGGCCAAAATCGTCGCTGACGGGAGATTTTATGAATATTGAATGGGGGCCGAACTGGGAGGATGATCTGGCGGGCGGCCACATTACGGGACTTGAAGATCCAAACGTTCAAAAGATGGAGGAATCGATCAAGACAGAATTCGATGAGGTTTTTATGATGTATCTTCCGCGTATCTGCGAGCATTGCATCAACCCTGCATGTGTCTCGTCCTGCCCGTCTGGCGCGATGTATAAACGTGAGGAAGACGGTATTGTACTCGTGGATCAAAACGCATGCCGGTCATGGAGATATTGTGTCTCGTCCTGCCCTTATAAAAAAGTCTATTTTAACTGGCAAACAAACAAAGCGGTAAAATGCACCCTTTGCTTTCCGCGTTTGGAGGCGGGACTGCCGACCATCTGCTCTGAGACATGCGTGGGGAGAATCCGTTATTTGGGCGTCATGCTGTATGACGCGGATAAGGTGGAGGAAGCGGCATCTGCTGAAAATGAAAAGGATCTCTATCATTCTCAATTAGAAGTGTTTCTTGATCCGAATGATCCCGAGGTTGCTAAACAAGCAAAAGAACAGGGCATCCCGACAGAATGGATAGAGGCTGCGCAGCAATCGCCCATTTATAAGATGATCATCGACTGGAAAATTGCCCTGCCGCTTCATCCGGAGTATCGGACATTGCCGATGGTTTGGTACATTCCACCTTTGAGCCCGATCATGAATGTCTTTGAAGGAGAGGGAAGCCGGCAAACAGCGGAAGACATTTTTCCGGCTATTGACCAAATGAGAATTCCGATTGACTATTTGGCGCAGCTATTAACGGCCGGTGATACGGATCATATTCGGTCGACATTAAAGAAAATGTCTGTCATGCGCCAGTATATGAGATCGGTCCAGACAAATAAATCCATCGACCCGGCACTGATCTCCAGTGTCGGTTTAACAGAACAGCAAATTGAAGACATGTATCGGCTGCTTGCGATTGCCAAATATGATGACCGCTTTGTGATTCCGAGCAGCCACCGTGAAGACATTTCTGATTTATACACTGAACAAGGGAGCTGCGGCTTATCATTTTCCGGCGGCCCGGGCTCTTGTTTCTAACTTTTGATAAATGAGGTGTAAACACATGAACACCACAGATCGGCAAATCGCATTCTCTGCTCTTTCCTGTCTTCTTTCGTATCCGGATGAAGAGTGGAGGACTGAGCTTCCCGATTGGAAGGCTCTGATTCATGAAATCGGCAATCGGCAAATCCGTGAGAAGCTGCTGCGCTTTTTAGAGGCGTTAGCCTGTTTTTCACCAGAAGCACTGATTGAACACTATGTCTATACGTTTGACTTCGGGAAAAAAACGAATATGTACGTCACTTACTTTCATTCAGGTGAGCAAAGAGAACGCTGCGTTGAATTGCTGCATTTAAAAAACACATACCAGCAATCAGGCTTCCTGCAGACTGACAAAGAGCTGCCTGATTACCTGCCGCTTATGCTGGAATTTGCAGCGGTTGCGGAGATTGAAGCAGCGAGAAGCGTGTTTGAGAAATATAGGTCCAATGTGAGGGAACTGGCATCCCGCCTCGAAAAAAATAAGAGCATTTATGCTGAGCTGCTGCACGTGCTGCTGGCCGCGCTGGAAAACATCGGCGTGCGTGAAAGCGTTGAAGGGGCTGTTCAGGCATGAGCGGGCAGATCCTGTGGGGCGTAATGCCATACATTGTTTTGACGATCTTTATCGGCGGCCATATTTACCGCTACCAGCATGACCAATTTGGCTGGACGGCGAAATCAAGCGAGCTGTTAGAAAAGAAAAAACTCGCTGCGGGCAGCATACTTTTTCACTGGGGCATGCTGTGCGTTATCGGCGGCCATCTCATGGGAATTCTGATGCCGGAAGCCTTATACACCTCCATTGGCATTTCAGAGCATGTTTATCACAAAATGGCGATTAGCGCAGGCCTGCCGGCGGGGATTGCGGCATGTACCGGACTTTTCATTCTGACGTACAGAAGGCTGTTTGACAAAAGAATCCGCAAAACCAGTTCGCCATCGGATATCCTTATCCTCATCCTGCTGCTGTTCATGATGTTGACAGGTGTTGCCGCCACGTTTCTCAACATCGATTCGAGAGGATTTGATTATCGGACAACAATCGGGCCGTGGTTCAGGGAGATCTTTTTGTTCAGGCCTGACGCCTCCTTGATGGAGAGTGTCCCCCTATGGTTTAAGTTTCATATCATGATAGGATACATCGTCTTTATCCTGTGGCCGTTTACGAGATTGGTTCACGTGTTCAGTCTGCCGCTCAAGTATCTGACACGAAGCTATGTCGTGTATCGGAAACGCTTGTAAACATCCCCCCTCAAAGAGGGGGGGTTTATGATAAATCGTTTGATGCAAAAATAACATAAGATATTTTCTGCCAAGGTAATGGCTGGGCAGCCAGGAATCCTGTTATGTTTGTATTTGGACATAACATGTGAAAAAGGAGATTGAAGAATGAAGCGGATGTTACTCATTTTCACTGCTTGTCTTATGACAGGCGCCGGGGTCCTGACACTCAGACATTCTCACGTATTAACCGGCGGGACAGCCGGACTGTCACTAAGCCTGACATACTTGTTTCACTCCTCGTTTGCCATAATCTTCTTTCTGATCAATATCCCGTTTTATGTATTTTCTCTCATTAGAATGGGCATCAAATTCACCTTATCCACTGTATTTGCAGTCACAGCGCTGACTCTGTTTACAAGCGTTGATCACTGGCTGCCGTCTGTCTCTTTTTCACCGTTTGCCGGCGCGATTTGCGGCGGAGCATTGATTGGGTTCGGCCTGTCGCTCATGTTTTATCATCAGGCATCCCTTGGCGGCGCTAATATTCTCGCTTTATTTCTGCAAAAGCGCTATGGATGGAATCCGGGTACGGTTAATTTCCTTTTCGATTTTGGTGTAGTGCTGGTCGGCATTGTCTCCGTCGGATTGCTGAAAGGGCTCTTCTCTTTGGTGTCGATTGCGGTCACGGGCCTGATCGTCAGCTTTTTCAAAAATAAAATCAAAAGCAGCTACTCCCTCAATCCGGCCTTGCTCCAGAACATCACACCCGGCCAATCACAGGAAGCATCATCATAAGCCTTTCCGCCCCGTGTGCGGAGAGGCTTTTTTCATAGAAAGGTTTAAAGGTTAGAAATAAGAGGAAATACGAAGGTAATCGGATCGGATTGGAGAGGGGACAAATGCTGAAAAGGAGACTGGAGTTTTTCTTTTTATATATCATGCTCATTGGGGCATACATCATATGGGTTTTTCCGGTTTCCAGACTTGAGTTTTACGGAGGATTGCTTTGCTATGCCGGCATTATTTTGTTCAGCATTTACTCGTTAATCCTTGAAAACCGAACATCGCAGCACACGCTGTTATGGATACATATTCTTGTCTTTTTTCCGATCGCGGGCTACATGTTTTATCTGTTTTCTGGACAGCTGTATGTAAAAGGAAAGCTGTTTAAAACAAAACGAATGTACAACAGGGAGAAGCTTCGAAAGCAGTTTGACATGGAGGAAACGCCTGAAGTGACCGGATTGAAGGACAATCAAGAAAGGTTTTTTACCTATTCCATCAGGGCTTCACATTTGAATATCAACACGAAAAGCAAGGTAAAGGTTTTGAAAAACGGGGAAGAAACCTTTCCTGATATTTTCAAAGCAATGCGGAAAGCAAAATCTTATCTGCATATCGAATACTATATGTTCAAATCGGACATGCTTGGCCGCGGCATGATGGAGATTATGATGGAGAAGGCGCGTCAGGGTGTCGAGGTGCGTTTTTTGTATGACGCTGCGGGTAGCATCAAATTGGCAAGTAGAGATATTATGAAAATGAGAAAAGCGGGCGTGGACATCATTCCTTTTTCTCCGCTGAAATACGGGTTCTTCAATCAAAAATTAAATTTTCGAAATCACCGTAAAATCGTGATCATAGATGGGAAAATCGGCTTTGTCGGCGGATTGAATGTCGGGAAGGAATATATCAGCAGAGACCCGGGCATCGGTTTTTGGAGAGATACTCATCTGCGGCTGGAAGGAGAAATTGTGCAAACGCTTCACGCCATCTTTATGCTGGATTGGGAATATGTCTCTAATGAAGTGTTAATTGATCAAAAAGAATACAATACGCCAGTTCCCGTGGAGGGAGGAGGCATTTATCAAATCGTCGCGACAGGGCCTGACATGAAGGAGAGCATGAGTGACCTCTACTATGAAATGATCTCTACAGCGCAGAAATCTGTGTGGATTGCCACACCTTATTTTGTACCGAATGAATCCATCCGCACGGCTTTGAAAGCCGCGGCGACAAAAGGGGTCCAGGTGCGGATTATGGTGCCGGAGACGAATGACAGCTTTTTAACGCAATACGCGTCGAGATCGTATTTCCCTGAGCTGCTTCTAGAGGGGATTGAGGTGTATTCATATCAAAAAGGCTTCATGCATCAAAAAGTGATGATCATTGACGGCGATATCGCCTCAGTCGGAACCGCAAATATGGATATGCGCAGCTTTCAGCTCAATTTTGAGGTGAATGTTTTCTTCACGGATGCCGAAGCGATCCGCACCCTGGAAGACCACTTCGAAGAGGATATGATGGAAAGTGAGAAACTTAGTCCTGTCGGTTTTTATAAAAGAGGAATGGCTGATCGGACAAAGGAGTCAGTTGCCCGTCTCTTTTCAAGCGTTCTGTAAGAAAAAAGAAATACTGTCTTTTCATACAGCCCGTGTATAGTATAATTGAGAAATCTTATCAGTTATTGATGCATTGGGGGAAGATAAAGTGCTGCGGCAATTTTTTGCGTATTATAAACCATATAAAACATTGTTCTTTCTCGACTTTTTCTCGGCGATCGCAGGAGGCTTAATGGAGCTGAGTTTTCCTTTGATCGTTAACTATTTCATTGATACCTTGCTTCCGGGGAGAGACTGGGGCCTGATCATCGCGACCTCAATCGGATTGTTTGTCGTTTACGCGCTCAGCTCGGCTCTCCAATATGTCGTCACGTATTGGGGGCATATGCTCGGAATCAATATCGAAACCGATATGAGAAAATCGCTATTTGACCATCTGCAAAAGCTGTCCTTCAAATTTTATGACAACAACAAGACGGGAACGTTAATGTCGAAGCTGACGAACGATTTAATGTACATCGGCGAAGTCGCCCATCACGGTCCAGAAGATTTGTTCATCGCCATTATGACGATTCTCGGGGCGTTCGGGGTTATGCTGTTTATTAACTGGCAGCTGGCATTGCTGACGTTTATTATCATGCCGATTGTCATTTGGCTGGCGCTTTACTTCAACAAAAAAATGACCAAAGCGTTTACGACGCTGAACAAGGATATCGGAGACTTCAGCGCGCGGGTAGAAAATAATATCGGCGGCATCCGGCTCGTTCAGGCGTTCGGCAATGAATCGTTTGAAAAAGAGCGCTTCGCTGTCAACAATCAGCGGTTCCGGATCACTAAGCTGTCATCCTATAAAATCATGGCGAAAAACGGTTCCATCAGCTATATGCTGACACGGTTTGTCACGCTGTTTGTCCTCTTATGCGGAACATGGTTTGTGATTCGCGGCTCCTTGTCATACGGAGAATTTGTAGCGTTTGTGCTGTTAACAAATGTCCTGTTTCGGCCGATTGACAAAATTAACGCCATTATTGAAATGTATCCGAGGGGAATTGCCGGCTTTAAAAGCTACATGGAGCTGATGGAGACAGAGCCGGATATTCAGGATTCTCCTGAGGCGAGAGACGTTTCCGGGCTGAAAGGCGATATCTGCTATCAGCATGTTTCGTTTGGCTATGATGAGAATCAACATGTCCTTCATGACATTAACCTGACCATACGGGCGGGGGAAACGGTAGCGTTTGTCGGACCGTCTGGAGCGGGGAAATCAACGCTTTGCAGTCTGCTTCCGCGCTTTTATGAAGCATCGGAGGGCGACATTACCATTGATGGCGTCAGTATTCAAGACATGACGCTGTCTTCCTTGCGCGGGCAGATTGGCGTTGTACAGCAGGACGTTTTCTTATTCTCGGGCACGCTGAGAGAGAATATTGCATATGGCCGTTTGGGCGCATCAGAAGAGGAAATCTGGCAAGCTGTAAAGCAGGCTCACTTAGAAGAACTCGTCAATAACATGCCGGATGGATTGGACACCGTCATCGGAGAGCGCGGCGTAAAGCTTTCTGGCGGGCAAAAGCAGCGCCTTTCAATTGCGAGGATGTTCTTGAAAAATCCATCTATCCTGATTCTCGATGAAGCAACTTCTGCTCTTGATACAGAAACAGAAGCGGCGATCCAAAAGGCGCTTCAAGAATTGTCGGCGGGGCGCACGACGCTGGTGATCGCCCACAGACTGGCGACGATCAAACACGCGGACAGAATTGTCGTCGTGACAAAAAACGGTATCGAGGAACAGGGGCGGCATCAGGAACTGATCGAAGCCGGCGGTATTTACAGCAGACTGCATCATGCACAGTTCGGAGAGATGGTGCAGCAATAGGAGGCAAAGGTGATAACGGGTAGAGTGAATTTTATCAGACCGTTGGTACTGTTATATTAGGACGGAGCACATATGAACATATTAATATTCTCATACCCAATATTCCGTACGGGGATAAAACATGCTGCGTTTTACGGGAACGCCCGACAGCTATCATGATGAATCCGTGACCGTTTATCAGTGAAGACATCAGGCATTCACCTGCTGCTTAACATCTTTGAAAGAGGACGCCATCGACGATTTCATCATCACTGTTATTCCCGTTGTAATAGGGAGCGGCATCCCGCTGTTTCATGAACAAAATACCGAAAAAAAGCTGCGTTTACCCGATATGAAACGATTTGGACAGGCGGTGCAGCTCCATGATAAACGAGCATAAGGAAAAGGATAGACATCACTGTCTATCCTTTTTTATGTAAGTTAGAGCGCTTCTCTCTCAGCGGGCTCGATCATATTCTGAAACTTTTCAACCAGCTGAGATGCTTTTGTCCCTTCAACCACAATCAGATATTCCTTTTCATTATGAGCCATGCGGAATGTTTCTAGCTCGATTAAGCTTTTGATTTTGCACATCGTTTTCTTTGAGTAAATATAAACCTCGTGGCTTCCGGAATGGCACATTTTATAAAGATGAATCAAATTTCTTAAAGTGAATGCCTGTGCGGCTACCTTTAGAGACTTGATGTTTTTCATGTTCTTTCTCCTCCATCGATTCTTGTCTTATATAGCGTATGTTCCCAATGTGTACAAATTGTAAACCTGTTTTTTTATACTTATGTTTTCCATTGCAGAGCGCCGCCGCCAATCCGTTTCACGCCGCGGATTGAGCTCAATTCATCCATCAGCCGGAGAAGCGCCTTGTCCTTCTGTTTCGCCTCGATCATAAAATCAATATTGGTTCCCCATTGCCTGAAGCGCTCCAAAAGCGGCAGCAAAAAGTTGGCGTCTACATAATCCGCATGGCTGCGCACCGCTTGCTCCGACTTCGGGGAGGAAAGATGGACCTTCGGCTGCAATCCGATACGCTGCCATGTGTTGATCATCCGCGGAAGTGCTTCATTCAGGTCTGCGTGATCATCAGAGTTGGCGTAAAAATGATGAAAATCAAAGACAAACGGAACATTCTCTAGCTCACAGACCTGAAGCGTCTCTTCCGTGGTATACGTTTTATCGTCATTTTCCAGCGTCATCCGCTGCTTGATCTCTTGTGGCAGCAGTTTTATGTTTTGATGAAATTGTTTCAGAGCGTTTTCTTTGTTTCCGTAAGCGCCGCCGATATGGATGTTGATAATCGAGCGGTCTGCAATCCCCATTGCTTCAAGCATGCGGTAGTGATAAGCCATATCGGTTACTGCATTTTTTGTAATAGATTCCTTAGGGCTCGTAAACAGGGTAAATTGGTTAGGATGAAAGCTTGTGCGCAAATTGTATTTTTTCACAAGCTCCCCAATCTCACGGAACTCCTTGCGAAATGGCGTCACAAAGTCCCACATCACGTCGGGATGAGTGGCCAGCGGCACAATTGAACTGGAAAAACGGTACAATGGAATATCGTGGCCGATGATATAGTGAAGGGTTCTCATTGTATTGCGCAAGTTTGCTTCCGTCACAGCCAAAAGGGCTCCTTTTCTCTCATCCTCGGGCAGCTTTGAATAACGGGCGAATGTCAGTGTTTTGGCGGGAGACGCATCCCAAAGGCTCATCGCATTTGAAACGAACCCGAATCTGAAAATCATAGGAACTCTCCTTTATAAAAAATAAGATAATGCTTTACCGAGCCATTCCGCCGGGCGCTGCCTGAACGTGCGCTTTTTGAAATTTTCTTTTGTCAGCAGGTCCGACTTTTTAATATCCTCTTCAATCGTGGCATAGACTTCTTTTGTAAATGCAACATCATCTATTTCAACGTTTACCTCTTCATTTAAAAACAGGCTTCGCTGATCAAAATTGGCTGTGCCGATCATGCTGAAGTGATCGTCAATGATCAAGGCTTTCACATGATAAAACCCTTGGTAAAAACGGTAGATGAGACAGCCGGCATCAAGCAGCTCCGAATAATATGTAAAAGCAGCTTCTCTGACCAGAGGGTGATCAGATTTCATGGGCACAATCAACGTAACGTCCACACCGTTTTTTCTTGCTTTGACCAAAGCCTGCTGAAGCGGTTTAGTCGGAATATAATAAGGCGTGCAAATCGTAATGCGCTCTCTCGCCTGTGCGATATTCGCCAAATATATTTTTTCAAGAGCATAGCCGTCAGTCGCATAAATCTTATGAGGGATATTCCCTTGCGGAAGCTCGGGCCAAACATCCGGACCCAGTTCGGCTGATCCGGTATTTCGTTTCAGGTCGGCTGTAAAAAGCGTTTGAAGATCGCGGACACCTTCGCCCGTCATACGCAGATGATAATCCTCCCAATTGCCGAACTTCGCCTTCTTGCCAAGGTATTCCTCACCAATGTTAAACCCGCCGACATAGCCGACTTTTCCGTCTATCACAGCAATTTTCCGATGATTTCGTTTTTGTATATGAAAAAAGAAATAAGGGAAACGGGGCCGGTTCAGAAAATGAACGTGAACGCCGGCGTTTTTCATCGTCTCCAGCGCCGGTTTTTTTATTTTTTGGCTGCCCGACCAATCCAGAAGCAAATAAACCGAAACACCGGCCTGGGCTTTTGTTTTCAGCAGTGTAAACATATTGTGGCTGACCTCATCGTTTTTCATAATGAAAAACATCACGTGAACAGAAGAGACGGCATCGCGTATATCTTGCATCATCCGTTCAACAAGGTCAGCGCCGCAGTGAATTAATTCGATATCACTTTTCTTTTTTGAAAAAACAGGCTCGTACGCTTTCTTTCTGTAAGCGGCGCGGCCCATAAAGATATCCAGCAGGATTAAAGCCAAAAGTATGATGACAATAATGAGAATCACGAAAAATACCTTCATCCCGGCACTCCTTTCCGTAGTAGTAGATATTGTGCCCGAACAGCGGGAATTTAATTATTGACTGAACACTCATTCATTATTTATCATAAAGATAACCTTATACAGATTCTGGGGCAGGGGATCACGGTCTTCATCAGTAAAAAGGGGGAATTGGAATGAGCGGCTTTCTTATTGTCAATGCATTATTATTTCTGATTGTAACCGCTTACGCTGTTTATTTGTTTGTCTATTTGGTCAAAACAAGGGTTGCTTACATCAGGCTTGGCCAAAAGGAACAATTCGATAAGCGGATCAAGGAACGGCTTCAGGCCATATGGGTGAATGTATTCGGACAGAAAAAACTGCTCAAGGATAAGAAAAGCGGGATCATTCACGTCATGTTTTTCTACGGCTTTATATTGGTTCAGTTCGGAGCGATTGATTTTATCATCAAAGGGCTGGTTCCGGATCAAAATCTGCCGCTTGGCCCAATCTATCCCGCCTTCACTTTTTTTCAGGAAATCGTTACGTTTCTGATCTTAGTTGCGGTTGGCTGGGCATTTTACAGACGGTATATCGAAAAGCTCGTCAGGCTGAAACGAGGCTTTAAAGCTGGACTTGTTCTCATTTTTATCGGCGGTTTAATGCTAACGGTTTTACTAGGGAACGCAATGAATCTGATCTGGCATGATCACGGGCTTTCTTGGAGCGAGCCAATTGCCTCAGGAATCGCGTTTCTGCTTGGCGGCATCGGGGAGACGGGTGCTGCGGTGATTTTCTATATCGCATGGTGGATGCACCTCCTGTTTTTACTGAGCTTTTTAGTGTATGTGCCGCAGTCAAAGCACGCTCATTTAATTGCCGGTCCTGCCAACGTCTTTTTCAGCAGACTTGAAGCGTCCGGAAAGCTCGAAAAAATTGATTTCACTGACGAAACAAAAGAAAGCTACGGAGCAGGAAAAATTGAGGATTTCAGGCAGTCCCAGCTGATTGATCTGTATGCGTGTGTCGAGTGCGGCCGCTGTACCAATATGTGCCCTGCGACAGGCACCGGAAAAATGCTGTCGCCGATGGATTTAATTTTACGCCTCAGGGACCACCTCACAGAAAAAGGTGCTGCCGTCACTTCGCGCTCGCCATGGGTGCCGGCTGCAGCATTCAGCCATACGAGAGGGAACCAGCTGGCAGTGGCAGCCTCAGGGAGCGGATCGCAGGAAGCCGCCGCCGCACTTGATTACAATCCGAGCTTGATCGGCGACGTCATTACCGAAGAAGAAATTTGGGCCTGCACCACTTGCCGAAACTGTGAAGATCAGTGCCCCGTCATGAACGAGCATGTTGATAAAATTATCGATCTCCGCCGCTATCTCGTGCTGACTGAAGGAAAAATGGACAGTGACGCACAGCGGGCAATGACGAGTATTGAGCGACAGGGCAATCCGTGGGGCCTCAACCGCAAGGAACGTGAAAATTGGCGCGACGCAGCTCCAGATGCCGAGATTCCGACAGTAAAAGAATTAAAAAAAGAGGAAAAAGAATTCGAATATCTTTTCTGGGTCGGTTCCATGGGTTCGTACGACAACAGAAGCCAAAAGATCGCCATCTCCTTTGCGAGACTGCTGAACCAAGCAGGTGTGACCTTTGCGATCCTCGGCAACAAAGAAAAAAATTCAGGGGACACCCCGCGCCGCCTCGGAAATGAATTTTTATTTCAAGAACTGGCCGAAAAGAATATCTCGGAATTTGAAAAAAATAATGTGAAAAAAATCGTTACGATTGACCCGCACGCATACAATTTATTTAAAAACGAATATCCTGATTTCGGCTTTGAAGGCGAAGTGTATCATCATACGGAAGTGCTGGCCGATCTGGTGAAGAACGGGAAACTAAAACCGCAGCACCCAGTTCATGAAACGATCACCTTCCACGACTCGTGCTATTTGGGACGGTACAACGAAGTCTATGATCCGCCGAGAGAGATTCTAAAAGCCATTCCGGGTGTGCAGCTTATTGAAATGGAGAGAAACCGGGAAACCGGCATGTGCTGCGGTGCTGGCGGTGGCTTAATGTGGATGGAGGAAGAGTCAGGAAACAGGATTAATGTCGCCAGAACAGAGCAAGCGCTGGCAGTCAATCCATCGGTAATCAGCTCCGGCTGTCCGTACTGCCTCACGATGCTTGGGGACGGCACAAAGGCAAAAGAAGCGGAAGATCGTGTCAAAACGTATGATGTCGCGGAGCTTCTGGCTCAATCTGTCTTGGGCGCTGATATGACAATGGGGGAAAAGCGATGAATTTTTCATTAACAGAAGAACACGAAATGATTCGGAAATTGGTTCGTGATTTTGCGAAGCATGAGGTTGCACCGACAGCGGCAGAACGTGACGAACAAGAACGCTTCGATCGTGACCTGTTTCGGGAAATGGCGGATTTGGGATTAACAGGGATTCCGTGGCCTGAAGCTTATGGCGGAATCGGAAGTGACTACCTGGCTTATGTTATAGCGGTGGAGGAACTGTCAAAAGTCTGCGCCTCCACCGGCGTGACGCTTTCAGCCCATATT
The DNA here is from genome assembly GCF_036765115.1 of Bacillus sp. 0909A. NCBI lineage: Bacteria > Bacillati > Bacillota > Bacilli > Caryophanales > Bacillaceae > Bacillus > Bacillus sp. 0909A. The sequence goes on along the minus strand of NZ_JBAIZU010000003.1, from coordinate 516,509 downwards.
TCACTTTGCGGCTGGCCGCTGTTTACATTTGGCACAGAAGAACAAAAGTCAGAATACTTAACACAGCTGGCGCTTGGGCAGAAAATCGGGGCTTTCGCTTTGACTGAAGCAGGCTCCGGTTCAGACGCCGGCGGGATGAAAACAACCGCTGAGCGAATCGGTGATGACTATGTATTAAACGGATCAAAAGTGTTTATCACAAACGGCGGCGCCGCTGATATTTATATTGTATTTGCAGTCACTGACGCTGAAAAAAAGAAAAAAGGCATTTCTGCTTTTATTGTTGAAAAGGATTTTGAAGGATTTTTGACAGGCAAGAAAGAAAAGAAACTAGGCATCCGTTCTTCTCCGACAACAGAAATCATCTTCGAAGACTGTGTCGTTCCCGCAGAAAATCTTCTCGGTGAAGAAGGAGAAGGCTTCAAAATCGCGATGAAGACGCTGGACGGGGGAAGAAACGGCATCGCGGCACAGGCTGTTGGCATCGCCCAGGGAGCGCTTGATGCGGCGCTTCAATACGCAAAAGAAAGAAAACAGTTCGGCAAATCGATCGCCGAGCAGCAGGGCATAGCTTTTAAACTTGCAGATATGGCGACAATGATAGAAGCTTCAAGGCTATTGACCTACCAAGCGGCATGGCTGGAATCGTTAGGCCTTCCGTATGGAAAAGCCTCCGCCATGTCCAAACTGCTGGCAGGGGATACGGCGATGAAGGTGACGACCGAAGCTGTGCAGATTTTCGGCGGCTATGGCTATACGAAGGATTATCCGGTAGAACGCTATATGCGCGACGCGAAAATTACGCAAATCTACGAAGGCACCCAAGAAATTCAAAGGCTGGTTATCTCCAGAATGCTCGCAGAATAAGGGAAAATATCTATTAGTCGGATCACTCTTGTAAAATTATTTAAATTAACGCTGTTAAGGGTAGCATATTCTGTTTTATTTTGTTTATAATGAGAGGTATGGTTTGTATAAGAACGATACAATATCGCTTTCATTATTGATAAAACAGATACATATAAGTAATAGAAAGGGAGTGTCCGACCTTGGGTATCAAACAATATTCACAGGAACAGCTAAAGGAAATGGCTTTAGTTGAAATCGCTCACGAATTATTTGAAGATCATAAAAAACCAGTTCCTTTTCAGGAGCTTTTAAATGAAATTGCATCATTGCTCGGCGTGAAAAAAGAAGAGTTAGGAGACCGCGTCGCACAATTTTATACAGATTTAAACATTGACGGCCGTTTCTTGGCGCTCTCTGACCAGAATTGGGGTCTTCGCAGCTGGTATCCGTACGATCAGCTTGATGAAGAAACACAGCCGACAGTTAAGGCGAAAAAGAAAAAAGCCAAAAAAGCCGTCGAAGAAGATCTTGATCTTGATGAATTTGAAGTGGTTGACGAAGACGACCTCGATTTAGCTGAGGTTGAGGAAGAACTTGATCTCGATGCTGATGAATTTGACGATATCGATGAAGACGACGAAGACGAGCTGGAAATTGACGATGATCTCATTGATGACGATGAAGAAGAAGAAGAAGATGACTATGATGAAGGCGATGAGGATAAAAAATCGTAAAAGAATTTCATCCCCAAATCGATCTTGACTTTCATAGTCGAACTAGGTAGTATGTATTTTGGGCTCTTCAAAAACGAAGAGAGAACATAGAACGTTATGCTCCCTTTCAAGAAATTGAAAGGGAGCTTTCTTATTTTCACCCCTCATTTTTCTTATAAATCATTTAAAAGGCTAAATGATTTTTTATAAAACGGTACATTTTAAGAAATGTAGCTTAGAGCGAAGAGAGGAGCAAACGAAATGACGAAATATATTTTTGTAACTGGGGGAGTCGTATCCTCACTTGGAAAGGGTATTGTAGCAGCTTCATTAGGGCGTTTGCTGAAAAACCGCGGACTGAACGTCACAATTCAAAAATTCGACCCATACATCAACGTTGATCCGGGAACGATGAGCCCATACCAGCACGGTGAAGTATTTGTAACAGATGACGGCGCTGAAACAGACTTAGACCTGGGGCACTATGAGCGTTTTATCGACATCAACCTGAATAAATTCAGCAACGTAACAACAGGAAAAATCTATTCAACAGTTCTTAAAAAAGAACGTCGCGGAGATTACCTCGGCGGAACAGTGCAGGTTATTCCGCACATCACAAACGAATTGAAAGACCGTGTATACCGTGCGGGTAAAGAAACAAACGCGGATGTCGTGATTACAGAAATCGGCGGTACTGTAGGAGACATCGAATCCCTGCCATTCCTTGAAGCCATCCGCCAAATGAAGAGTGACATTGGCCGTGAAAACGTGATGTACATCCACTGTACACTTGTGCCTTACATTAAAGCTGCCGGCGAACTGAAAACGAAACCGACACAGCACAGCGTAAAAGAATTAAGAAGCCTGGGCATTCAGCCAAACATTATCGTTGTTCGTACAGAAATGCCGATTTCTCAAGATATGAAGGACAAAATCGCTTTATTCTGCGACATCGATACAAAAGCGGTTATTGAATGTGAAGATGCGGACAACCTCTATTCCATTCCGCTTGAGCTTCAAAAACAAGGACTTGATAAGCTTGTTTGCGAGCACATGCAATTGGCATGCAAAGAGGCGGAAATGTCCGAGTGGAAAGAGCTTGTGAACAAGGTCAGCAACCTGTCTCAAACAATCACAATCGGACTTGTCGGAAAATATGTTGAGCTTCCTGACGCTTATATCTCTGTCGTTGAATCACTTCGTCACGCGGGCTACGCGTTTGACACAGATGTAAAAGTGAAATGGATTAACGCTGAGGAAGTAACAGAAAGCAACATCGGAGAGCTTACTAGCGGCACAGACGGTATTATCGTACCGGGCGGCTTCGGAGACCGCGGTGTTGAAGGTAAAATCATTGCGACACAATATGCGCGCGAAAACAACATTCCGTTCCTGGGCATTTGCTTAGGTATGCAGGTTGCATCTATTGAGTATGCCCGAAATGTATTAGGCTTAAAAGGCGCTCACTCTGCTGAAATTGATCCGTCAACTCAATACCCGATTATCGACCTTCTTCCTGAACAGAAGGATGTTGAAGATCTTGGAGGAACACTTCGCCTCGGCCTTTACCCTTGTAAGCTTGAAGAGGGCACGAAAGCATTTGAAGTGTATCAGGATGAAGTGGTGTACGAGCGTCACCGCCACCGTTATGAATTCAACAACGAATTCAGACAACAAATGGAAGACCAAGGCTTCGTATTCTCAGGCACCAGCCCGGACGGACGCCTTGTTGAAATTATCGAGCTGAAAGACCATCCTTGGTTCGTGGCTTCTCAGTTCCACCCAGAGTTCAAGTCTAGACCGACAAGACCTCAGCCATTATTCAAAGGCTTTATCGGAGCGTCTGTTGAAGCTGCCAATCAGAAATAATAAAAAAAGACTTGCCGTTTGTCAAAAGCGGACAAGTCTTTTTTATTTGTTTCCGGCAAGATACAGCATGTACAATAAATGATTATGCATACTCTTGCAGAATTTCTTTTAATGTAAATGATAGAGCATGGTAGACATACAATGCTGTCATTAATGAAGGGAAGCCGTAGCGGGTGCCGTCTTCATCGGGAACAAGCGGCATTTTCAGCTTTGAATCTATATGCACATCGCAATATTGTTCGATTCCGGCGCTGTCTTTGGCTGCCGGTGATACGCAGACGACTCCCGTGCCTTTTTCATAAAGCTCTTTCGCGAGCGCCTCTTCTTCATCTGTACCTGTCCCTGAGCAAAACATCAGCACCCTGTCGCTTTCTGTCACATCATCAGCGTTAGCGGGAAACGCTTTGACGGAAGGAAGCGGTTCTTTGCTTTCGGTGGCCTCATGTAAGATGCCCTGAAGCTCATTAGCCCCGTATATATAGATGGAATGCCCGCTGATCACCGCTTGGGCGAGCAATCGCGCCCCATCTTCAATCGCGTCAGATTCCTTATCCTGAATGCGGGAAAAAATACCTGTTAACTGTGTTGTAAATATTTTCAACATAAGTGAATCCTCCTTTATAACGTACAATAACAGTATACAACAAAAGAGAAAATGCTCAGAAAATGTCGTAAAGTAGACTATTATAATTAAAGGAAATAGGAAAATCAAACAGAATACATAAACTACTGCTTACTTTTGACGAAAATCATAATATTGGGGTGTAAAATGATGAATGAAAAAATTTTAATCGTTGATGATCAATACGGAATACGTATTTTGCTTAACGAAGTGTTCAATAAAGAGGGCTATCAGACATTTCAGGCTGCGAACGGCCTTCAAGCGCTTGATATCGTGACAAAAGAACGCCCGGACCTTGTCCTTCTGGATATGAAAATTCCGGGTATGGACGGAATCGAAATCTTAAAACGGATGAAGGTCATTGATGAAAACATCCGCGTGATTATCATGACGGCTTACGGAGAACTCGATATGATCCAAGAATCAAAGGAACTGGGCGCATTGACGCACTTTGCGAAGCCGTTTGACATCGACGAAATCAGAGACGCCGTCAAGAAATATCTGCCCCTGAAGTCTAACTGACAAAAAGAAGAAACAATTGAATGAGGTCATTGTGTTGCCGATTTGTCGAAAAGTTGGTATTCTAGTTATGGAGAAAAAGCGATCTGAGTATTTACATATGACAGCAAATTATGGGTCATGCTAGGGTGGAAAGCTTTTTTCGCTAGAAGACAATCAGGCTACATAAGGAGGACATTCGACATGCCTTTAGTTTCAATGACGGAAATGTTGAATACAGCTAAAGAAAAAGGTTATGCTGTAGGACAATTTAACTTAAACAACCTTGAGTTTACTCAAGCGATTTTACAAGCAGCTGAAGAAGAAAAATCTCCAGTGATCCTTGGTGTTTCCGAAGGTGCGGGACGCTACATGGGCGGCTTCAAAACAGTCGTAGCTATGGTAAAAGCACTAATGGAAGAGTACAAAGTGACAGTTCCTGTTGCGATCCACTTAGACCACGGTTCAAGCTTTGAATCTTGTGCGAAAGCGATTCATGCAGGTTTCACATCTGTAATGATCGACGCTTCTCACCATCCATTTGAAGAAAACGTAGCAACAACTTCTAAAGTTGTTGAGCTTGCTCATTTCCACGGAGTATCTGTAGAAGCTGAGCTTGGAACAGTCGGCGGACAAGAAGACGACGTTATCGCTGAAGGCGTAATCTACGCTGATCCTAAAGAGTGCCAAGAGCTTGTTGAGCGCACTGGCATCGACTGCCTTGCACCTGCATTAGGTTCTGTTCACGGCCCTTACAAAGGTGAGCCAAACCTTGGTTTCAAAGAAATGGAAGAGATCGGAAAGTCAACTGGTCTTCCGCTCGTTCTTCACGGCGGTACTGGAATTCCGACTGCTGACATCAAAAAATCAATCTCACTTGGTACAGCTAAAATCAACGTAAATACTGAAAACCAAATTTCTTCTGCAAAAGCTGTTCGCGAAACATTGGCAGCTAAGCCTGACGAGTACGATCCACGTAAATACCTTGGACCTGCTCGCGAAGCGATTAAAGAAACTGTTATCGGTAAAATGCGTGAATTTGGTTCTTCAAACCAAGCTTAATTCAATTGGAACTTTTTATAGCCGCCTGACAGCTTGACAGGCGGTTTTCCGTCTATCTTTAGAAAGCGCAATCATATTCACAGTTCTGAAAATTCTTACTCTGGGAGGCTTTTGTAAATGTTATTTTTTATTGATACAGCCAATATCGATGAGATTAAAGAAGCGTATGAATTAGGAATCCTTGCCGGTGTAACAACGAATCCTAGTTTAGTAGCAAAAGAAGCTAACGTATCGTTCCATGACCGTCTTCGTGAAATCACAGAAGTTGTTCCGGGCTCTGTAAGTGCCGAGGTTATTTCTCTGAAAGCTGAGGAAATGATCGAGGAAGGAAAAGAACTGGCGAAAATCGCTCCGAACATCACGGTGAAAATCCCGATGACGGCTGACGGTTTAAAAGCCGTAAAAGCACTTACTGACTTAAACATTAAAACAAATGTTACATTGATCTTCAATGCAAACCAAGCGCTTCTTGCTGCAAGAGCGGGTGCTACCTATGTATCACCATTCTTGGGGCGCTTAGATGATATCGGCCATAACGGGCTTGACCTGATTTCAGAAGTTAAGCAGATTTTTGATATCCACGGGCTTGATACGCAAATCATTGCGGCGTCAATCCGCCATCCTCAGCATGTAACTGAAGCTGCATTAAGAGGGGCTCATATCGGCACAATGCCGCTTAAAGTCATTTATCAGCTGACAAAGCACCCGTTAACAGACAAAGGAATCGAACAGTTCCTGGCAGACTGGAACAAGTAATTTAAGCGGTGGCAAACAGAGTGTATGCCTGTTTGCCGCGGCCTTTGTTTTTCACCATCCTGATACAGCGGACCTTCAGATGCATGCCGCTTACAGAGAAGGAATCATTGGGCTGCAGAAGCTGATATCGGAATGAGGGTTGCGTGCTGCTTTTGCCGGATGACGAAGATGTCTCTATAGCCGGCGGGTCTCTGTCGATTTTTTGAAACCTATGCCCCCCGCAAAGCTTCGCTATTTTCTTCCTGATATTTTACAATGTGTTGTATTCTTTCTCTCCGAATTGGCTAGATTTTGGACATGAGCTTTATTTGCAGAGACAGAATAAAATGCCATTTTATTTAGCTCCGCAGCTATCTTCTTATGGAAGGAGACTATCATGGAAAAGTTGAATATTGCCGGCGGTGACTCGTTAAACGGTACAGTACACATCAGCGGCGCTAAAAACAGTGCTGTTGCATTAATACCAGCAACCATTTTGGCAAATTCCGAGGTGACAATAGAAGGGCTTCCTGAGATTTCAGATATTGAAACGCTGCGTGACCTGTTACAGGAAATCGGCGGCAATGTGCATTTTGAGAATGGGGAAATGATTGTCGACCCCACATCAATGATCAGCATGCCGCTTCCTAACGGAAAAGTGAAAAAACTGCGCGCGTCTTATTATTTAATGGGGGCGATGCTCGGCCGCTTTAAACAGGCCGTCATCGGATTGCCTGGCGGCTGCCACCTGGGCCCCCGACCGATTGACCAGCACATCAAGGGTTTCGAAGCGCTCGGAGCTGAAGTGACCAATGAACAGGGCGCGATCTATTTGCGCGCTGAAAGGCTGAGAGGCGCACGTATTTATTTAGATGTCGTAAGCGTCGGGGCAACGATTAACATTATGCTTGCGGCTGTTTTGGCAGAAGGAAAAACCATCATCGAAAACGCTGCGAAAGAGCCGGAGATTATTGATGTCGCGACATTGCTCACCAGCATGGGCGCAAAAATCAAAGGTGCTGGAACCAACGTCATCCGAATCGATGGCGTAAAGGAGCTGCACGGCTGCAAACATACAATCATTCCGGACAGAATTGAAGCCGGAACATTTATGATTGCAGGAGCTGCGATGGGCAAAGAGGTCATCATTGATAATGTCATCCCGACTCACCTTGAGTCCTTAACAGCAAAGCTGAGAGAAATGGGCTTTCACATTGAGACAAGCGACGACCAGCTGCTCATTGTCGGAGGACAGAAAAATCTAAAGCCGGTTGATGTAAAAACCCTCGTATACCCGGGCTTTCCGACTGATTTGCAGCAGCCGATGACAGCGCTCCTTACGAGAGCAAAAGGGACAAGCGTCGTGACTGACACCATCTATTCGGCGAGATTCAAACATATTGATGAGCTGAGACGCATGGGCGCTAATATGAAGGTAGAGGGCAGATCTGCAATCATCACGGGTCCTGTCGAGCTTCAAGGCGCTAAGGTGAAGGCAAGCGACCTGCGGGCCGGAGCCTGTTTAGTGGTTGCCGGGCTGATGGCCGACGGTGTCACAGAAATTACAGGTCTGGAGCATATTGATCGCGGATACAGCAGCCTAGAGCAGAAACTAGAGGGTTTGGGAGCCACAATCTGGCGCGAGAGAATGACTGATGAAGAGATAGAACAGCTGCAAAATTCTTAATTGGTTATTTGCGAGAGGAGATCGTGTTGAGATGGAAAGAAGTTTATCAATGGAATTGGTTCGTGTGACTGAAGCTGCGGCATTAGCATCTGCAAGATGGATGGGCCGGGGAAAAAAAGACGAGGCTGATGAAGCAGCAACTAGCGCAATGAGAGACGTTTTTGATACAGTCCCGATGAAAGGAACTGTTGTGATCGGAGAAGGTGAAATGGACGAAGCGCCGATGCTTTATATCGGGGAAAAACTCGGAAACGGGTACGGTCCGCGCGTCGATGTCGCTGTTGATCCTCTCGAAGGCACAAACATCTTAGCTAGCGGCGGTTGGAATGCGCTGACTGTTATTGCAGTTGCGGACCACGGCACGCTTTTAAATGCTCCAGACATGTATATGCAGAAAATCGCAGTCGGTCCGGAAGCGGTGGGCTGCATTGATATTGAAGCTCCAGTCATTGATAACCTTAAAGCGGTAGCAAAAGCGAAAAACAAAGACGTCGAGGACGTCGTTGCCACCATTTTAAACCGCGATCGACACGAAAAAATCATTTCTGAGCTTCGTGAGGCCGGCGCCAGAATCAAACTGATCAATGACGGGGATGTCGCAGGCGCCATCAACACGGCTTTCGATCACACAGGCGTAGACATCCTGTTCGGATCAGGCGGAGCTCCTGAAGGCGTCCTATCTGCTGTCGCGTTAAAAGCGCTAGGCGGAGAAATTATCGGTAAACTTCTTCCGCAAAGCGAGGAAGAAATCATACGCTGCAACAAAATGGGACTTGATTTAAGCAAAGTGCTGCGTATGGAAGACCTTGTGAGAGGCGATGACGCTATTTTTGCGGCTACCGGCGTAACTGACGGGGAGCTGTTAAAAGGCGTTCAATTCAAAGGGTCTGTCGGCACGACTGAAAGCTTGGTCATCCGTGCGAAATCAGGCACTGTCCGTTTTGTTGACGGCAGACACAGCCTGAAGAAAAAACCAAATCTCGTAATCCGTCCATAACAAAGAGAAAAAGCGGGTGTTGACCCGCTTTTCTTTTGCAAATAAGAGACAACCCTATCAATTGCGTGTCAAAACCTTATTTCAGTTGAATAATTTTTTGAAATAAGGTAAAAATAAAGAGTGCTGCGATTTTTAACTGCGTAATTCCTTCTTTTAAGCACTAGGAAAGTTTCAATTTCTACCGCATCAGACGATATAAGTATTGATCTTCTCATGTTTTTGTCCTCGCTTCCTTCAAAACTCATTAAGACAATCCTTTTAACAAAAGCGCCGATCATGGGTGGAAGTGTTACCGATAGAAGTTCCTTTATGTTAAAAAAAGAATGTGCTTTGGCGGATGTTGTGCAAAAGCAGCAGATTACATGTGTAAAGTAAGATATTGACTATGAAAAGCGTGGTGTTTTTTATGAAAGACGTATCTATTTCCTCATTGGAAAATATGAAATTGAAAGAGCTATATGAACTTGCAAGACATTATAAAATCTCCTACTACAGCAAACTAACAAAAAAAGAACTGATTTTCGCCATTCTGAAAGCGAATGCAGAACAGGAAGATCTTCTGTTTATGGAAGGTGTTCTTGAGATCATCCAATCAGAGGGATTTGGCTTCCTGAGACCGATCAACTATTCTCCAAGCTCTGAAGACATTTACATCTCAGCTTCACAAATCCGCCGCTTCGATTTGCGGAATGGAGACAAAGTATCAGGCAAGGTCCGGCCGCCAAAAGAAAATGAGCGTTATTATGGACTTTTGCACGTTGAAGCAGTAAATGGAGATGATCCGGAATCCGCAAAAGAGCGTGTTCACTTCCCAGCCCTTACTCCACTTTATCCAGACCGCCATATGGTGCTCGAAACAAAACCGAATTTCTTGTCTACAAGAATTATGGACATGATGGCGCCAGTAGGCTTTGGCCAGCGCGGCTTGATTGTAGCGCCGCCGAAAGCCGGGAAAACGATGCTGCTGAAGGAAATCGCCAACAGCATTACAGCAAACCAGCCTGAAGCAGAGCTGATTGTCCTATTGATCGACGAAAGACCGGAAGAGGTTACGGACATTGAGCGTTCTGTTGCTGGGGATGTCGTCAGCTCAACGTTTGATGAAGTGCCGGAAAACCATATCAAAGTAGCCGAGCTTGTGCTTGAACGCGCTATGCGCCTCGTTGAACACAAGAAAGATGTCATTATTCTGATGGACAGTATCACACGCCTTGCCCGTGCCTACAACCTAGTGATTCCGCCGAGCGGAAGAACACTTTCCGGAGGGATTGACCCGGCAGCGTTCCACCGTCCGAAGCGTTTCTTCGGGGCAGCGAGAAATATCGAAGAAGGCGGAAGCTTAACGATTCTCGCCACTGCTCTTGTTGATACAGGATCTCGTATGGATGATGTCATCTATGAAGAATTCAAGGGAACGGGCAACATGGAGCTTCATCTTGACCGCTCTCTGGCAGAACGCCGCATCTTCCCTGCAATCGATATTCGCCGTTCTGGAACGCGTAAGGAAGAGCTGCTTGTGCCTAAAGAGCATCTTGACCGTTTATGGTCTATCCGCAAAACGATGTCAGATTCGCCTGATTTTGCGGAAAAATTCATGAGAAAAATGAAAAAAACCAAAACAAACCAGGAATTTTTCGATATTCTCAATCAAGAATGGAAGCAGGCAAATCTATCATCAGCCAGACGATAAAATCTATTTGCAAAAGAAGTAAATCACTGATATAATTTTCTCATATGCGTTTCGGACAATGCTCCGAAATAATAACTCTGTTTCCACACGGGATTCAGGGCGGAAGGAGATGGATACGATGAAAGCAGGAATTCATCCTAATTTCAAAAAAGCAACAGTTAAATGCGCTTGCGGAAATGAATTTGAAACAGGCTCAGTAAAAGAAGAGGTACGCGTTGAGATTTGCTCTGAATGCCACCCATTCTACACTGGCCGTCAAAAATTCGCTTCTGCTGATGGTCGTGTTGATCGCTTTAATAAAAAATACGGTCTTAAGTAATAATAGATTTTTCAACAGGCAAGAAGCAGTTCTTGCCTGTTTTTTGTATGTCAAAAACACAGCTGGCAGAGAGAGGAGAGCAGAGCCAATGTACATAATGAAGCAAAGCGGGTGGCTTGAGCTGATTTGCGGCAGTATGTTCTCGGGGAAATCTGAAGAGCTGATCAGAAGAGTGAAGAGAGCAACTTACGCCAAGCAGGAGGTCAGGGTCTTTAAACCTGTGATTGATAATCGATACAGCGAAGATGCTGTTGTCTCCCATAATGGAACCTCTATGACGAGCTATGCCATTTCTTCGGCTGCGGACATTTGGGATCATATCAGTGAGAGCACGGATGTGATCGCAGTGGACGAGGTTCAATTCTTCGATCGGGCGATCATTGATGTTTTATCAGCACTTGCCGATAAAGGATATCGTGTGATCGCAGCAGGTCTTGATATGGATTTCAGAGGAGAGCCGTTCGGCGTTGTGCCGGATATTATGGCCATCGCTGAAAGTGTGACGAAGCTGCAGGCCGTCTGTTCCGTCTGCGGATCACCGGCAAGCAGAACACAGCGGCTCATTGACGGAAAGCCGGCTTCCTATGATGACCCGGTCATTCTGGTGGGTGCGTCTGAATCCTATGAAGCAAGATGCAGACACCACCACGAAGTTCCGGGAAAATCTAAAAACTAATACAAAACATGGGTAAAAAGATAGAAAGCACCGGCCGAAAAGCTGGTGTTTTTTTATATATTCTGATAACAATCAATTAAAAAATTTAAATAAGTGTATTAAAAAATTAAGTAATTTTCTTCCCTTGAATTTTGATTTTGACAGGCATAAAATAACTAACGTAATGTAAATAGTTTTGAGACATTGTTCGAATAATTGTCACAAAGTCGCATAAAGATCATGATCGGTTATTTTTAGATGAGTTATTACTTAACCTGGTTAACTATTTCAAGAAAGAAGGAGATTTGCTTGAATAACATAAAAAAAACTAAGGAAGGCCATTTAGAAACAACATTAAGAGGAAAAGAAGTTTTGTCTATTCCTACTTTAAATAAAGGTGTTGCTTTTACGTTAGAAGAAAGACAAGAACTTGGCTTAGAAGGACTTCTTCCGCCAACTGTACTTTCTCTAGATCAACAAGCAAAACGCGCATACGAGCAATTTAAAGCTCAGCCAGACCGCCTTCGTCAAAATGTTTACTTAAATGATCTTGCTAACCGCAATGAAGTTCTTTTCTATAAATTGCTGCAAAATCACCTGCGTGAAATGCTTCCTGTTGTGTACACACCAACAGTTGGTGAAGCAATTCAAGAATACAGCCATGAATACAGAAGACCTCAAGGTATCTACTTGTCAATCGACAACATTGACGGTATTGAAAAGGCTTTTGAAAACCTTCATGCGACAGCAGGCGATATTGATCTTATCGTTGCAACTGACTCTGAAAGTATCCTTGGTATCGGTGACTGGGGAGTAGGCGGTATTAACATCGCTATCGGTAAATTGGCTGTTTACACTGCTGCAGCTGGTATTGACCCTAGCCGTGTTATTCCTGTAGTGCTTGATGTCGGTACAAACAACGAAAAACTTTTAAATGATCCTTTATACATTGGTAACCATCATGAACGTATCTCTGATGAACGTTACGAAGAATTCGTTGATGCGTATGTAAAAGCTGCGCTTAAATTCTTCCCTAAAGCGCTTCTTCACTGGGAAGACTTTGGTAACAAAAACGCGCGCAATATCATGAAAAAATACAACAACGAAATTCTGACTTTCAACGATGATATTCAAGGGACAGGCGCAATTACACTAGCTGGTGTGCTTGCTGCTATGAAGAAAACAGGCGCATCTATTAAAGATCAGCGTGTAGTTGTCTTCGGTGCAGGTTCAGCTGGTATCGGTATTGCTGACCAAATCCGTGACACAATGGTGCTTGCTGGATTATCTGAAGAAGAAGCAAACAAAGCGTTCTTCACACTTGATTACAGAGGCCTGTTAACAGACGATATGGAAGGCATCCTTGATTTCCAAAAACCTTACCTTCGCAGTGCAGCAGAAGTGAAAGACTGGAAACGCGATGAAAAAGGCCAAATTCCATTCGATGAAGTGGTTCGCCAAGCGAAACCAACGATCTTAATCGGAACTTCAGGGGTTTCAGGAGCGTTCACAGAGGAAATTGTGAAAGAGATGGCATCTCACGTAGACCGTCCGGTGATCATGCCGATGTCTAACCCGACTCACCTTGCAGAAGCTGTTCCTGAAGATCTGTTCAAATGGACTGACGGAAAAGTGCTTGTAGCAACAGGAAGCCCATTTGACAATGTGGAGTACAATGGCGTTTCTTATGAAATCGGACAATCTAACAACGCATTCGCATTCCCTGGTCTTGGCCTTGGTTCAATCGTAGCTGAAGCGCGTGTTATTACACCTGCTATGTTTGCTGCAACAGCTGATGCGATTGCTGAGATGGTTGATTTTGAAACACCTGGAGCTGGATTGCTTCCAAGCATCGACAAGCTTCAAGAAGTATCTATTCAAGTTGCCATTGCTGTAGCTGAAGCAGCGATTAAAGACGGCGTAGCAAATCGTCAGCCTGAAGATGTAAAACAAGCTGTTCTTGATGCAATGTGGACACCTGAATACAAGAAAGTCATCGCAAAATAATAAGCGTGTAATTTTTCTGTCCGAGGGAAAGCTTTGTATAAAGCTAAAGTATACGGACATAGGATTTGGAGGAGAATATTTTGAGCATCTTAGATATCTTAATCCTCCTGGCACCGATCTTCTTTGTTATCGTGCTGGGTTGGTTTGCAGGACATTTCGGAAGTTATGATGCCAAGTCAGCAAAAGGGGTAAGTACGTTAGTAACAAAATACGCACTTCCAGCTCACTTTATCGCTGGTATTTTGACAACTTCCAGAAGTGAATTTTTATCACAAGTTCCATTAATGGTTTCTTTACTTATCGGGATTGTTGGTTTCTATATCATCATTTTATTGGTTTGCAGATTTGTCTTTAAGTATGATTTAACGAACTCATCCGTATTTTCTTTGAACTCTGCACAGCCGACATTCGCATTTATGGGTATTCCTGTATTGGGAAGCTTGTTCGGTGCGCAAGAGGTTGCGATTCCGATCGCTGTAACAGGTATCGTTGTTAACGCGATTCTTGATCCGCTTGCGATCATTGTAGCTACAGTGGGTGAGTCTTCTAAGAAAAATGGAGAGGGCGGCGACAGTTTTTGGAAGATGACAGGAAAATCCATTCTGCATGGTCTTTCCGAGCCTCTTGCAGCAGCTCCTTTAATCAGTATGATTCTAGTGCTTTGCGGTGTCACTCTTCCTGAGCTGGGTGTTAAAATGCTTGATCAGCTTGGTAGTACAACATCTGGTGTTGCTCTCTTTGCTGTCGGTGTTACCGTTGGTATTCGTAAGATTAAACTCAGTCTGCCGGCTATCGGTATTGCGTTGCTAAAAGTTGCGGTTCAGCCTGCGTTAATGTTCCTGATTGCTCTTGCAGTCGGACTTCCAGCTGACCAAACAACAAAAGCGATCCTTCTTGTTGCATTCCCTGGTTCTGCCGTTGCAGCCATGATTGCGACTCGTTTCGAGAAACAAGAGGAAGAAACTGCGACTGCGTTTGTGATCAGTGCGATTCTGTCATTGATTTCACTTCCAATTATTATTGCGCTTACTGCGTAATCAAAAAAGCTCCCTTTACGGGGAGCTTTTTTACTTTACGTTTGAAATTTAAACAGTGACAGCAGCGGTTTTTTTCTTGTTTTTATTGTTTCGGATGAAGCAGCAGTCTCAGGGGTCGGCTGAGCGGTGAATTCTTTCATTTGTGAGGTCATTGATTGCAGGTCGGCAAGAATGTCATCGATTTCTCTTCTGTGCTGCAGAAGCTGATAGGATACGCCTTCATCGGCTTTTTGTTTAAGCTGGCGTTCCAATTCCTCAATTCTTGCCAGCAGCCCGTTTTCTTCCTGTTTTTGCTGTAATAAGGTGTCCAGCTTTTGTTCGAGCTGTTCGAGTCTTTTCTCTGTGTCACTGTTTGTTTTTTGGACAAGGAAGCCTGTACGCTTCTTATTGCTCCGCGGCACATTAATATCCTGAAGCGCCGTGCCTTCAGAAATTTGTTTTTGAACAGATTTCAGGATTTGCACATCTTCAGCCGTAAATGAATAGTGCCCGAGCTCGTTCCGTTCAGCCGGAAGGTTCAGCTGCTTCACCCACCGCTGCACTGTTTTTGCGGAGACGCCGAGTTCACTTGCTACCATATTTGTATTCATGATCCCATACCTCCTTTTTAGCTAGGTATTCGACCATGGGGAGCGGTTCCCTTCCCATTAGACAAAACAAGAAAAGATTCGGCAAAGAAAGTGGGCATCCCCCTTTTTTCCTCAAAAACCATTATTGCTCATACAGCTCTAACGGAAGCTGATCGGGATCAAAAAAGAAGGTGAACCGCTTGCCTGTCAGCGGGTCTGTCCTGATCGGCTCTGTCTCGATTCCTTTTTCGTGAAGCTCCTGAACAGCCTGATCTAAGCTGCTGACCGTAAAGGCAAGATGTCGGAGCCCTGCACCTTCAGGCCGGGTTTGACGTGCGGGCGGATCAGGGAACGAAAACAGCTCAATGACGTACGAGCCGTTAAGCGACAAATCAAGCTTATAGGAGTCGCGCTCTTCTCGGTATGTTTCTTGTATCACCTGAAAACCGAGATTATGTACGTAGAAAGCTTTCGACTTTTCATAATCCGAGCATATGATGGCAATATGATGTATAGATGTAAGCAATACGATCCCTCCTCTTTTTCAGTATAGCAGAGGAGGCTTTTTTAACTGGGATTGAATTGCTTTTGACTGGCGATAGTCCCTATACTATAATGAGAATGTTACGCACAGGAAAACAGAGGTGAAGACCGTGTTAGACCGTTTAAAGTCAATCGAAGAACGATATGAAAAATTAAATGAGCTTTTAAGCGATCCAGAAGTTGTCAACGATCCCAAAAAGCTTAGAGAATATTCGAAAGAGCAATCTGATATACAAGAAACAGTTGACGTATATAGACAATACAGAGATGCGTCAGAACAGCTGGCTGATGCAAAAGCGATGCTTGAGGATAAGCTTGATGCTGAGATGCGCGATATGGTGAAGGAAGAGATTTCTGAACTCCAGAAAGAAACTGAAACACTGTCAGAACGTCTGAAGGTGCTCCTGATCCCGAAAGATCCTAATGATGATAAAAACGTTATCATGGAGATCCGCGGAGCGGCAGGCGGAGAGGAAGCCGCTTTATTTGCAGGCAACCTGTACAGAATGTATTCCCGCTATGCCGAGCTTCAAGGCTGGAAAACCGAGGTCATGGAAGCAAGTGTAACCGGAACGGGCGGCTACAAAGAGATCATCTTTATGATTACGGGCAGCGGCGCATATTCTAAGCTCAAGTATGAAAACGGCGCTCACCGTGTTCAGCGTGTTCCGGAAACAGAATCAGGCGGCCGTATCCATACATCTACTGCAACAGTGGCATGTCTTCCTGAGGCCGAAGAGGTAGAGGTTGACATTCATGAGAAGGATATCCGCGTTGATACGTTTGCTTCAAGCGGACCGGGCGGACAAAGCGTGAACACGACAATGTCTGCCGTTCGTCTGACGCATTTGCCGACAGGCGTTGTCGTATCATGTCAGGATGAAAAATCTCAAATCAAGAACAAAGAAAAAGCGATGAAGGTTCTCCGTGCCAGAATCTATGATAAATTTCAGCAGGAAGCTCAAGCTGAATATGATCAAACACGGAAATCGGCTGTCGGATCAGGTGACCGATCTGAGCGTATCCGCACATACAACTTCCCGCAAAACCGTGTGACGGATCACAGAATCGGCCTGACTATTCAAAAGCTTGATCAGATTCTTGAAGGAAAACTTGACGAAGTGGTTGAAGCACTGATAGTAGAAGATCAGGCAAGCAAGCTTCAGCAGGCGGATAGTTAAGATGAAGACGATATTTGAAGCCCTGAAATGGGCTTCTTCTTATTTAACGGAAGCGGGAAGAGAAGAAAATGCAGCTGAGTTGCTTTTGCTTTATGATACAGGAATGGATAGAAGCAAGCTGCTCGCCAGCTTACAGGAACCGATCGGCGAAGATGAGCTGTATCGCTTTGAACGCCACGTCGATATGCACAAAGAAGGCGTACCCGTTCAGTACATTATAGGAAGAGAGTTTTTTTACGGCCGTGAATTTATAGTGAATGATGACGTGCTGATCCCGCGTCCGGAAACGGAAGAGGTTGTCTACCATCTTCTTGAGAAATATAGAAGTGTCTTTTCTGAAGGAGAACAGCTCGATGTGGTAGATGTCGGCACAGGAAGCGGCGCAATAGCCGTCACGCTTGCACTGGAAAACAAAAACTTTTCTGTCTCAGCGATTGATATCTCCAAAGAGGCGCTGGACGTTGCTTCAGCCAACGCTGAAAAGCTCGGAGCTGAGGTGCAATTTCTTCAAGGCGACCTGCTTGAACCCTTTATAAAGGCAGGAAAAAAAGCGGATATTATCGTCTCAAACCCTCCGTATATTTCTGAAGACGAAATGGCCGATTTATCTGAGATTGTCCGTTTCCATGAACCTTTGCATGCCCTCACTGACGGCGGAAACGGGCTGAAATTTTATAAGCGGTTTATGGAAGCCATTCCGCTGGTGATGAAGAATACCGCGCTTGTCGTCTTTGAAATCGGGTGGAAGCAGGGCACAGCTGTAAAAGAGCTGATTCTGCATGCGTTTAAGGATGCGGAAGTTGAAGTCCTGAAGGATATTAACGGAAAAGACAGAACCATATGCGCGATAATTCATAAGAATAAATAAGCAGCTTGCTGGTGAGTTGAGATAAGAACGGGACCAGCAAGCTGTTTTAACACCAGCAAAGGGGATGTAAAAGATGAAAAAGGCCCTGACAGCAGGAATTTTACTTATTGCCATTGAAAGTATGGTGGGTTCGATTTTTGCGCAAGCGATTTCTTATGAATTCATTTTCGGCATTGCATCTCTTGTTTTGATCGGGCTTGCCATTGTGACATCGGGTTTGGCTGTAAGCGGAAGCGACCAGCGGGCAAATTATCATTCAGAAACCAAAGAAGGCCGGACAGCCCGTTTGAAAATATCAGCTGCTTTCTTTGTTGCTGCCATACCTTCTATTCTATGTTATCTATTGACCGTTTTGATCTAATGAAAAAGGAAGCCCTTAAGAGGCTTCCTTTTTTTGCAGAAAAACAGAATCCCATATCCAGTAGACAACAGCTGTTAATACAGCGAAGATGTAAAAGGCTGTATTTTGAAGCAGGGATTGCCCGGAAGGCTGCAGCACGCCAAAGATGATCGCGTTGGCGATAAACGCCGCGGCAAGATAATACAGTAAGTACAAAGGGCTGAACCGTTTCGGCTTTTTATTCATCATGATTTGAAGCGGCAGTGCGAATAGTAGATAAGGAAATAAGAAATAAAAGGCCATCGTTACGAGAGCAGCTATAATAAAGGAATGAATGTAAATAATCGAATAAAGAACTGACATCGTGAACGCTGACAGCAGCACTGTGTAATGATATTTCATTTTAAACCTCCTAAAACACTATCGTACCATAAATTAGATTCAAAGCTTGCTAGATTTTTTTGCCGCTGCAGGTTTACTCCATACGTTCCTTGTCCATAATAGGGCTAGATACAAAGCACGGAGAGGAACGGTGGGGACCGATGAAAAAAACAGTTATCATTTGTATATATATGTTTCTTTTATTATCTGGGGCACTCGTAGGATTGGCGAAAGAAGAGACGGCACAGCAATCTGAAAATGAGCCGGTTGTCATTCCGGACGAGGCGATTCGCCTGAGAATATTGGCAAACAGCGATCGTGACGAGGACCAAGAATTAAAGCGTCATATCAGAGACGCCGTCAATAAAGAAATCACAACATGGGTCAAGGATATTACTTCTATTGAAGAAGCGCGGCGTTTGATCCGCTCAAAGCTGCCTGAGATCAAGGAAATTGCAAAAGAAACCATGGAAAAAGAAGGCGCTAGCCAATCAATATCTGTTGATTTTGACAAAATCTCATTTCCGACAAAGCTTTACGGCAGCATGGTATATCCTGCTGGAGAATACGAAGCCATCCTAATCACGCTTGGTAACGGTGAAGGCGCGAATTGGTGGTGTGTGTTATTCCCGCCGCTCTGCTTTCTTGATTTTTCAAACGGAGAAGCCGTAAAAGAACAAGAAGATAAAGAAGCCTCAAAAAAACAAACAGAAAAAGCTCTTGAGGACTTAACAGCCAAAGCGGAAAAAGCTGAAAAAGAAGAAGAGAAAGAGAAAGAAGACGATACAGAAGTGAAATTCTTCGTCGTAGAATGGTTCTCCGATCTTTTTTCTTAATCACCAGGTCTAAAAATAGATTTGCCTCATAGATTGGAAGAAAGAACGCTGAAAATGGGGTGAACGAATGTTTTATCAACTGCGGGTGGCAAGGGAGAAGGACGGAGACATACTTGAGGAATTTCTAAAACAGGCCAAAACGAATCATGAGGGCGTAAGGGAAGGGTTCACGCAGTTTCTGATGCTGGAGGACAGCGAGAAGAACATAGCCGGCTGTCTTGGGATCGAAAAAATCAGCTGCGATCAAGCCCTGCTTCGCTCACTTGTGATATCGGACAAGCTTCACCAAGGTCATATTGTGTCGCTCTTTCAAAGCATGGAGGTGCTTTGTGAAAAGCATGAAATCAAAACGGTATATTTGGTAGCCAATCAGCATTCTTCTGCTGATTTCCTCGGGGCGATGGGATTTGAACGGGCGGAGAGTGTGCCGGAAGAGCTGTTTGCCTCGGATCATTTCTGTGAATCAAGGCAAGCGGAAGGGGCCGTCTTAATGAAAAAAGCATGCGGATAAGTGAGATTTATACACAAACTTATCCACTTCTTTATATGCGTTGTCCACAATTTGTGGATAACGCTTGTTTTATTACAGGACATCTTTTATACTTTCAAAAGGATTACACGCGTAAAACGATCGTTTTATTGTTGTGAATAAGGAGTTTGGTCAGAAATGAAAACGAAAAGATGGTTTGTGGATGTAACCGGGGAGTTATCCACAAATGATCCACAAATTACACAAGCAGCCGCTTTGCTCCGAGAAAATGAGGTTGTCGCCTTTCCGACAGAAACTGTATATGGTCTCGGCGCAAATGCGAAAAGCACAGATGCTGTCAAAAAAATATATGAAGCGAAAGGGCGGCCGAGTGATAATCCCCTGATTGTCCACATTGCGGATATCAGCCAGCTTGACGGCTTAACCGGTCCGGCGCCAGAAAAAGCCAAAATATTAATGAAGCGCTTTTGGCCAGGGGCGCTTACACTTATTTTACCTTGTACACCTGGTGCGCTGTCACCCCGTGTAACCGCAGGAATGGATACAGTGGCCGTCAGAATGCCTGATCATCCTCTGGCTCTGGCACTCATTCGTGCCGCGGGTCTCCCGATTGCAGCGCCGAGTGCTAATTTATCGGGCAAACCAAGCCCGACAAAGGCTAAACACGTGGCTCACGACTTGGAGGGCCGCATAGCGGGAATAATGGATGGGGGAGCTACTGGAATCGGTGTCGAATCAACCGTACTTTCATGTGCGGGAGACATTCCTGTGCTCCTTCGTCCGGGCGGCATTACAAAAGAACAAATAGAAGCTGAAATCGGACCGATTCTTGTGGATAAAGGGCTTGCCGATCAAAATGAGAAGCCGATTTCTCCGGGAATGAAATATACACATTACGCGCCGTCAGCGCCGCTTGTTATATCTGAAGGCAGCCCTGAGCGCATTCAAACGCTCATTCAAGAATATCAGCGGGGCGGAAAACGGGTCGGCGTCCTGACGACAGAAGAAAACGCAGATTTTTATTCAGCTGACTATGTTAAGAGCTGCGGCAGAAGAGATCAGCTTGAAACAGTCGCGGCAGCTCTTTATGATGCACTGCGCAGTTTTGATGAAGAAAAGGTTGATTTTATTATTGCAGAATCGTTTCCTGACACAGGCGTCGGACTTGCTATTATGAACAGGCTGATGAAAGCAGCCGGAGGAAGAGTGATTCGCTGACAAAGTCAGAAGTTCTAACCCCTTTTGGACATGCATAGGCTAAAAAAGCGGGCGTGTCCAAGGGGGTTATGTATGTGATGTCGGATATGTTTATAGGCGAACTGATTACCTTAAGCATTATGGCGTTTGCTTTAGGAATGGATGCTTTTTCTGTGGGCCTTGGAATGGGTATGGTCAAACTCAGAAAAAAACAGATATTCTATATTGGATTCATTATCGGTCTCTTTCACGTCATCATGCCTCTCGGAGGGATGGCGGCGGGAAATATGCTGTCAGGGCTCCTCGGTATGGTAGCTGTATATATCGGGGGTTCACTGCTGTTTGTTCTCGGTGTTCAAATGGTGATCGCATCTTTTAAACAGTCAGAAGAACGTTTGATGTCGCCGGCTGGGCCTGGCTTATTGTTATTTGCAGTCGGCGTCAGCCTCGATAGTTTCTCCGTTGGTCTGAGCCTAGGAATATATGGCTCGCACCCGCTTCTCACCATTACCCTGTTTGGGCTTTTCAGCATGATGTTGACTTGGCTGGGCCTGCTGATTGGAAAACAAGTGCAGTCCTGGCTCGGCTCATACAGTGAAGCGCTCGGAGGAACCATATTAATCGTATTTGGCCTTAAGCTGCTTTTGCCAATTTAATATACCAATAAAAGAAACGATGTCGCCGTTTCTTTTTTCTTCATATATAATAGAAAAAACAAGGGGTGACTGACATGAACATCATTTTTGTCTGTACTGGAAATACGTGCCGCAGTCCAATGGCTGAGGCGCTTTTTAAATCAATCGCTGAAATGAAAGGGCTGGATGTCAGCGTCCGCTCGGCAGGCGTATTTGCCTCACCTAACGGGAAAGCGTCGCCTCACGCGGTCGAAGCGCTTTTTGAAAAACGCATTGCCCTTAATCATGTTTCTTCGCCATTAACTGAAGAACATATGGAATCGGCAGATTTGGTTCTGGCAATGACCCACCAGCACAAACAGGTCATCGTCAGCCAATTCGAACGTTATCGTGATAAAGTGTTTACGCTAAAAGAATACGTGACAGGAAGCCGGGGCGATATTATAGACCCGTTTGGCGGCACCATTGAGATCTATAAAAAAACAAGAGATGAGCTTGAAGAGCTTCTTCAGCAGCTTGCAGAACAATTGAAAAATGACGGTAAATAACTTGTCAGAGAATCTGCAAACAGGTCATTTGCAAATCCTGCGTGAAGGAGTAGAATATAGTGAAAAGCACATCGATATGGTGTAGATCAAAGAGCGGACAGGCTGCGCGGTCAACAAAGCGGGCGGGCCGCATTACATACGCTGGGAGGAAAAGCTGATGAAAGTAGCCATAGCATCGGATCATGGCGGCGTCCATATTCGAAACGAAATCAAAGAACTAATGGACGAATTGCAAATTGAGTATATTGATATGGGCTGTGACTGCGGCAGCGGATCTGTCGATTATCCGGACTACGCTTTTCCGGTGGCCGAGAAAGTAGTAAGCGGTGAAGTGGACAGAGGGATTTTAATTTGCGGGACAGGCATTGGCATGAGTATTTCCGCCAATAAAGTCAAAGGCATCCGCTGTGCGCTGGCACATGATACATTTAGTGCAAAGGCGACGAGAGAACATAATGATACAAATATCCTCGCGATGGGCGAACGGGTAATTGGACCCGGTTTGGCACGGGAAATTGCGAAAATTTGGCTGACCACTGAATTTACTGGCGGAAGACATCAGACCCGCATCGGAAAAATCTCGGACTATGAAGAGAAAAACCTGTAGGGGTGCTGTTCTATGAATGAGATCACACAAACATGGAAGACGATGCTGTCGGAGTTTCAGGACAAAGCGGGATTGAGAGAGAATCAGATATTTGTCCTTGGGTGCAGCACAAGCGAAGTGGCCGGCAGCCATATCGGCACATCAGGCAGTACAGACATCGCGGCAAGCATCTACAGCGGACTTGCAGAGCTGAAGGAACAAACGGGAATCCATCTGGCGTTTCAATGCTGCGAGCATTTAAACAGAGCGCTTGTAGTGGAGGAAGAAACGGCCGAGCTGTTTAGGCTTCCGGCCGTTTCCGCAGTGCCTGTGCCAAAAGCCGGCGGGGCGATGGCTTCTTATGCGTTTAAGCAGATGAAGTCTCCTGTTCTGGTAGAAACCATTCAGGCAGATGCCGGAATAGATATAGGCGACACGTTTATCGGCATGCACTTAAAGCCGGTAGCTGTTCCTGTACGCATTTCTCAGAACAGTCTCGGTGCAGCCCATGTGACATTGGCGCGCACCCGGCCAAAGCTGATCGGCGGAATGCGGGCAGTTTATGAGTGTGAATGAGAAAGGACTGCATGGGCCAGTCTTTTCTTTAATTTGCGCAGCTAAAATAAATTCCGAACTTTAAATTAAATTTAAGTAATAAATATTCGTTTTTGCCAATAAAATTTTTGTTTTTTTGAAAATAATCTTTTACATGGGCCTAAAAAACCATGTACAATAGTGGTGGTAAAAACAAAGAACAGGATACGGATAGGAGAGGATCTCGCTGATGAAACATTTACCTGCGCAAGACGAACAGGTGTTTAACGCCATTAAAAATGAGCGTGAACGCCAACAGACTAAAATCGAATTGATTGCTTCAGAAAACTTTGTAAGTGAAGCGGTTATGGAAGCACAAGGTTCTGTTTTAACAAACAAATACGCTGAAGGATATCCTGGCAAACGCTATTATGGCGGATGTGAGCACGTCGATGTCGTTGAAGATATCGCTCGTGACCGCGCGAAGGAAATCTTTGGAGCGGAGCATGTAAACGTTCAGCCTCATTCAGGCGCACAAGCAAACATGGCTGTCTATTTCACGATTTTGGAACAAGGCGATACTGTACTTGGGATGAACCTCTCCCACGGCGGTCATTTAACACACGGAAGTCCAGTTAACTTCAGCGGTGTTCAATATAACTTTGTTGAGTACGGCGTAGATAAAGAAACTCAATATATTGATTACGATGACGTGCGTGAAAAAGCCCTCGCTCACAAGCCTAAGCTAATTGTGGCAGGAGCAAGTGCGTATCCTCGTACAATCGACTTTAAGAAATTCCGTGAAATTGCTGATGAAGTCGGCGCTTACTTTATGGTGGATATGGCGCATATCGCAGGACTTGTTGCGGCAGGCCTCCATCCAAACCCGGTTCCTTACGCTGATTTCGTTACAACAACGACACATAAAACACTTCGCGGACCTCGCGGCGGTATGATCCTTTGCCGTGAAGAGTTCGGCAAGAAAATTGATAAGTCTATCTTCCCTGGCATTCAAGGCGGCCCGCTGATGCATGTAATTGCCGCAAAAGCTGTTTCATTCGGCGAAGTATTGCGTGATGATTTCAAAACGTACGCACAAAACGTGATTTCAAATGCGAAGCGTCTTGCAGAATCATTAACAAAAGAGGGCATTCAGCTCGTTTCAGGCGGAACTGACAACCACCTCATCCTAGTTGATCTTCGTTCTCTTGGACTGACAGGTAAGGTTGCAGAGCATGTGCTTGATGAAATCGGGATTACATCAAACAAAAACGCAATTCCATACGATCCTGAAAAACCGTTCGTAACAAGCGGTATCCGTCTCGGAACAGCTGCTGTGACAAGCCGCGGTTTTGACGGAGAGGCATTGGATGAAGTCGGTGCCATCATTGCGCTTGCATTGAAAAACCACGAAGATGAAGGAAAACTTGAAGAAGCAAGACAGCGCGTAGCTGCTCTGACTGGCAAGTTCCCTCTATATAAAGAATTAGATTACTAAGATTGAAAAACCCGCTCGGGCTTATGCCCGGCGGGTTTTTTGACGATGTTCTTGAAACTCAATGTCTTTTTTTGTAGAATCAATAGAAGTGTGAAATTGTCGATGGGACAATAAAAAAGGAGCTGAAACACAGTATGGGAAAGGTTTATGTATTTGATCATCCTTTAATTCAGCACAAGCTGACATATATTCGGAATGTAGAGACAGGCACGAAGGATTTTAGAGAGCTTGTAGACGAAGTCGCCACGCTTATGGCGTTTGAAATTACCCGTGATCTCCCTCTAGAGGAAGTGGATATCAACACACCGGTTCAGGCTGCGAAATCGAAAGTCATCTCAGGGAAAAAACTGGGGGTTGTTCCTATTCTCAGAGCAGGTTTAGGAATGGTTGAAGGCATCTTAAAACTGATCCCTGCGGCAAAAGTGGGACATGTCGGTCTGTACCGTGATCCTGAAACCTTAAAACCCGTGGAATACTATGTGAAGCTTCCTTCTGATGTGGAAGAGCGTGAATTCATCGTGGTTGACCCGATGCTGGCTACAGGCGGTTCCGCAGTTGAAGCGATTAACAGCCTCAAAAAACGCGGTGCAAAAAATATTCGTTTTATGTGTCTCGTAGCTGCGCCTGAAGGTGTGGAAGAATTGCAGAAGCATCATTCTGACGTGGATATTTACATAGCGGCGCTTGATGAAAAATTAAATGAAAAAGGTTATATTGTTCCGGGTCTTGGAGACGCAGGAGACCGTATGTTCGGAACAAAATAAAAAAAGAAAACCCCGCCAACGGGTTTTCTTTTTTATTATCCAGTTATTTGCTATTCGGTGAATCTCTATACAATTATAGGTGAAAATGTGAACATTCTGTGGAGGCTTACAGTATAAAAAGTTTTTTAACTTTAAACAGATTGACACATGTTAGGGGCTATTGTATGCTAAACGAGGGTATTATGAGAAGGTTTTCATAGCTTTCATTATAGTCCTCATCCCCAATGTAAATCCTCCCAGAAAACCCGTTTTATGAGGATTTATTCAAGCGAATGAAACAGCATCCCTGCAAGGCTTGCGGATGAATGATTTTTTCGAACAGGCCCGTTTTGCCGGACAAAAAAGGTCTTCTACTAGGGTTAACCGCTGATTTTGCCGTATCCAAGAAATACATTATTTTTTCATCAGGAGACAGATAGTTGATGGACGATCCCAAGCTACAATTTAGCAGACAACGAAAATATCTATTGTTCATTTTGGCAGCGTATGTACTGGGTTATGGTTTAACAGCGTATAAAACCGTTTTTTTAGGCCTTATTCTGGGAACTGTTTTCAGTTTGTTTAATTATTTACTGCTCGTCAGAAGAATGAATGCTTTTGACAGGGCCGTTGCGAAAGGCAAGTCCATACGATCCCTTGGGAGCGCAGCGCGGTGGTGCAATGCGATACTTGCTGCGGCTGTTGCCTATAAATATCCCGAGCATTTTCATATGGCAAGTACAGTTATTGGATTAATGACAATTTATCCTGTCATTATGATAGATTCCTTTATCCAGCTTAAACGTTCATCAATGGAAGAGAGGTGAAAACCCTTTGAATCATGAATACAGAACTATTGAATTACTAGGTCTTACTTTTAATCTGACAAACATTCTGATGATTACTGTGGCGAGTGTGATCGTGTTATTGATTGCCATCCTTACCACAAGAACGCTTTCGATCCGTCCGGGAAAAGCCCAGAACTTTATGGAATGGATTGTTGATTTTGTCCGCAATATTATCGGCAGTACAATGGATTTGAAAACAGGGGCTAACTTCTTGGCACTTGGTGTCACATTGCTGATGTACATATTTGTGTCGAATATGCTGGGGCTGCCGTTCTCTGTCACAATCGGACATGAGCTCTGGTGGAAATCTCCGACAGCCGATCCTGCCATTACATTAACGCTTGCCGTAATGGTTGTCGCTTTAACCCATTATTATGGTGTAAAGATGAAAGGGCTCAAGGAATATTCCAAGGAGTATTTGAGACCTGTTCCGTTCATGCTCCCGATGAAAATCATAGAAGAGTTTGCGAATACGCTGACTCTCGGTTTGAGGCTTTATGGTAACATCTTCGCCGGTGAGATTCTTCTCGGCCTGCTTGCGGGATTAGCGACAAGCTTCTATTCGCAAAGCGTGGTTCTCGGACTTGTCGGTACAATCGGCGCCATTCTGCCGATGCTGGCATGGCAAGCATTCAGTTTGTTTATAGGTGCCATCCAGGCGTTTATCTTTACGATGCTGACGATGGTGTACATGTCTCATAAAATCAGTAATGATCATTAAAACATTATATCCAAACGGATAACATTTTAAAGGAGGAACTTTTTCATGAATTTAATAGCAGCTGCGATTGCAATTGGTTTAGGCGCACTTGGTGCAGGTATTGGTAACGGTTTGATTGTTTCACGTACGGTAGAGGGGATTGCCCGTCAGCCGGAGGCAGGTAAAGAACTTAGAACTCTTATGTTCATGGGTATCGCATTAGTTGAGGCCCTTCCTATTATCGCTGTCGTTATCGCATTCTTAGCGTTCTTTGGCTAAGCATAAAAGCCTTATATGAACTAAAAATGGCGAAGATCATTCCAAGAGAACCTTCGCCATTGCTTTATGTCTGATAAGCATCCCGCCTTGCCGGCTGAAAAGAGACAAGTGCGGCTGCTGGATCAGCAAAGAAAAACCTGCAGAAGGGAGTTGCCGTAGTAGATGTCTCAATTACCACTTGAACTAGGACTGTCGTTTAACGGCGGAGATATCCTGTTCCAACTGTTAGCTATGTTAATTTTATTAGCGCTTCTGAAGAAATACGCTTTAGGGCCGCTATTAAACATAATGAAACAGCGTGAAGATCATATCGCTGGAGAAATTACGTCTGCTGAAGAAAAAAATAAAGAAGCGCAGCAGCTTATTGATGAGCAGCGCGCTCTGTTAAAAGAAGCAAGACAGGAATCCCAAACGCTTATCGAAAACGCGAAGAAACTGGGAGAGAACCAAAAAGAAGAGATTATTCAGGCTGCGCGTGCAGAATCTGAACGTCTGAAAGAAGCAGCCAGAACTGAAATCGTGAAGGAAAAAGAACAGGCGGTTTCTGCTCTCCGTGAGCAAGTAGCGTCTCTTTCTGTCATGATTGCGTCGAAAGTAATCGAAAAAGAACTGGATGAACAGGCTCAAGAGAAATTGATCCAGGACTATCTTAAAGAGGTAGGAGAAAGCCGATGAGTGGATCAGCTGTCTCTAAACGATATGCATCAGCTCTTTTCGATATTGCCAATGAGTCCTCTCAGCTCAATCAGGTAGAAGAAGAGCTAAAAGTTGTAAAAGAAGTATTTCAAAATGAAAAAGCGCTAAATGATGTGTTAAACCATCCGAAGGTGCCGGGCGCAAAGAAAAAAGAGCTCATCCAAAATGCTTTTGGATCTTTATCACAGTCCGTGCTTCATACGATTTTTCTTTTGATTGACCGTCATCGGGCATCAATTGTGCCTGATCTCACAGATGAGTTTGTGAAACTCGCAAACGAGGCCCGTCAAACAGAAGACGCAATTGTATATTCAGTTAAACCACTGACGGATGCTGAAATTTCTTCATTATCACAAGTGTTTGCAAAAAAAGCCGGAGTCGCTTCACTGAGAATCAGAAATGAAGTGCAGACGGATTTAATAGGCGGCATTAAAGTCCGCATTGGAAACCGGATTTTTGACGGCAGCGTAAGCGGAAAGCTTCATCGCATTGAACGTCAACTTGCCGGGGAAAATCGATAGAAGGGGTGAAACCTAAGTGAGCATCAAAGCTGAAGAGATTAGCACGCTGATAAAACAGCAAATACAAAATTATCAATCTGAAATTGAAGTTCATGACGTAGGTACAGTCATCCAAGTCGGTGACGGTATTGCTCGTGTACACGGTCTTGACAACTGTATGGCCGGTGAACTTGTTGAATTTTCAAACGGTGTTTTGGGTATGGCTCAAAACCTTGAAGAATCAAACGTAGGTATCGTTATCTTAGGACCTTACACAGAGATCCGTGAAGGAGACGAAGTAAAAAGAACAGGCCGCATCATGGAGGTTCCTGTCGGTGAAGAGTTAATCGGCCGTATTGTGAACCCGTTAGGTCAGCCGGTAGACGGTCTTGGCCCGATCCTCACAAGCAAAACACGTCCGATCGAAAGCCAGGCACCTGGTGTTATGGACCGTAAATCCGTTCATGAACCGCTTCAAACTGGAATTAAAGCAATTGATGCACTGATTCCAATTGGCCGCGGCCAGCGTGAGCTGATCATCGGTGACCGTCAAACAGGTAAAACATCTGTTGCGATCGATTCGATCTTAAACCAAAAAGGCCAAGACATGATCTGCGTATATGTAGCGATCGGTCAAAAAGAATCTACAGTCCGCGGCGTAGTAGAAACATTGCGTAAGCACGGCGCGCTTGATTATACAATTGTCGTAACGGCGTCTGCGTCACAGCCGGCACCGCTTCTGTACCTTGCTCCGTATGCAGGGGTTACAATGGCAGAAGAATTTATGTACAATGGCAAGCACGTTCTTGTTGTATACGATGATCTTTCTAAACAAGCGGCTGCTTACCGTGAGCTGTCCTTGCTTCTTCGCCGTCCGCCAGGCCGTGAAGCGTTCCCGGGGGATGTATTCTACCTTCATTCCCGTCTGCTTGAGCGTGCAGCAAAGCTTAGCGACGCGAAAGGCGCAGGATCAATTACAGCTCTGCCGTTCGTAGAAACTCAAGCCGGAGATATCTCAGCGTATATCCCGACAAACGTTATTTCCATCACTGACGGACAGATCTTCCTGCAATCTGATTTGTTCTTCTCAGGCGTACGCCCAGCGATCAACGCCGGATTGTCTGTATCACGTGTCGGCGGTTCCGCGCAAATCAAAGCGATGAAAAAAGTATCAGGAACACTGCGTCTTGATCTTGCATCATACCGTGAGCTGGAAGCATTCGCTCAATTCGGATCTGACCTCGACCAAGCGACTCAGGCGAAACTGAACCGCGGTGCGCGTACAGTTGAAGTGCTGAAGCAGGATCTGAACAAGCCGCTTCCGGTTGAAAAACAGGTAGCCATTCTTTATGCGCTGACAAAAGGATATCTTGATGATATTCCTGTAGCGGACATCAGACGTTTTGAAGAAGAGTACTACATGTACCTTGACCAAAACCATAAAGAACTGCTTGACGGAATTGCAAAAACAGGGAACCTTCCTGCTGATGAAGACTTCGCAGCTGCAATCGAAGGCTTCAAACGCACATTTGCACCAAGCAACTAACTCGAATGCTGATGAGAGAAAAAGGTTCTCTTTTTCTCTCTTTTTACGCAAATGAAGAGAAAAGGTGGTGAAATCTTTGGCCTCATTACGCGATATTAAGTCAAGGATCACGTCAACGAAAAAAACGAGCCAGATTACAAAAGCCATGCAGATGGTATCTGCAGCTAAGCTGAATCGTGCTGAAAACAACGCAAAATCATTTGTGCCATATATGGATAAGATCCAAGAGGTTGTATCAAATGTCGGAAAAGTATCCGGCAGCGCGAAACATCCGATGCTTCTCAGCAGAGAAGTGAAAAAGACGGCATACCTCGTCATTACATCTGACCGCGGTCTTGCTGGCGCTTTTAACAGTTCGGTTTTACGAAGTGCTTATCAGGCCATTCAAGAACGTCATCAGTCTAAGGATGAGTATGCAGTGATCGTTATCGGACGAGTGGGCCGTGATTTCTTTAAAAAACGCGATATTCCGATCATTTCCGAGCTAACAGGACTTGGAGACGAAGTGTCGTTTTCAGAAATTAAGGACCTTGCCCGTCAAACGATTCAAATGTTTATAGATGGTGCATTTGATGAATTGCACCTTGTATATAACCATTATGTCAGCGCCATTTCTCAAGAAGTGACGGAGAAAAAACTTCTGCCGCTATCTGATTTGGGCGGCGGCGGAAAAAGAACGGCGTCTTATGAATTTGAACCGTCTGAAGAGGAGGTTCTGGAGGTTTTGCTTCCTCAATACGCAGAAAGCTTAATCTTCGGTGCGCTTCTTGACAGTAAAGCAAGTGAACATGCTGCGAGAATGACGGCGATGAAAAACGCGACAGACAATGCGAAGGATCTTATCGATTCACTTTCGCTTTCTTACAACCGCGCTCGCCAAGCAGCGATCACGCAAGAAATTACGGAAATTGTCGGCGGAGCAGCCGCTTTAGAATAGAAAGATTTTGTCAGGAGGGATAGCGATGAAGAAAGGACGCGTTAGCCAGGTATTAGGGCCAGTTGTCGACGTACGTTTTGAAGATGGTCACTTACCTGAAATATATAATGCGATTAAAATTTCACAGCCGGCTGGAAGTGAAAACGAAGTAGGTATTGATTTGACGCTTGAGGTCGCTCTTCATTTAGGCGATGACACAGTCCGTACAATCGCAATGGCATCTACGGATGGTGTGCAGCGCGGAATGGAAGCTGTCGATACGGGAGCGCCGATTTCAGTTCCGGTTGGTAATGTGACACTCGGCCGTGTATTTAACGTACTCGGAGAAAATATTGATTTAAATGAGCCGGTTCCTGCGGATGCGAAGAAGGATCCGATTCACAGACAGGCTCCTTCATTTGATCAGCTTTCAACAGAAGTTGAAATCCTTGAAACAGGAATTAAAGTTGTTGACTTGCTTGCTCCATACATCAAGGGCGGTAAGATCGGATTGTTCGGCGGTGCCGGTGTAGGTAAAACCGTATTAATCCAGGAATTGATCAACAACATCGCGCAAGAGCACGGCGGTATCTCTGTATTCGCCGGCGTAGGAGAGCGTACTCGTGAAGGGAACGACCTTTTCTACGAGATGAGCGACTCTGGCGTAATTAACAAAACAGCCATGGTATTTGGACAAATGAACGAGCCGCCGGGCGCACGTATGCGTGTTGCACTGACAGGTCTTACAATGGCTGAGCATTTCCGTGATGAGCAAGGACAGGACGTACTGTTCTTCATCGATAACATCTTCCGTTTCACACAAGCGGGTTCAGAGGTTTCTGCCCTTCTCGGCCGTATGCCTTCTGCGGTTGGTTATCAGCCGACGCTTGCAACTGAAATGGGTCAGCTTCAAGAGCGTATCACGTCTACAAACGTTGGATCCGTTACATCTATCCAGGCGATCTACGTGCCTGCCGATGACTACACTGACCCGGCGCCGGCAACGACGTTCGCTCACTTGGATGCGACAACAAACCTTGAGCGTAAGTTAACTGAAATGGGTATCTACCCTGCGGTTGATCCGTTGGCTTCTACATCACGCGCCCTTGCTCCAGAAATTGTCGGAGAAGAGCATTATGCGGTTGCCCGTGAAGTTCAATCAACGCTTCAGCGTTACAAAGAGCTTCAGGATATCATTGCGATTCTCGGTATGGATGAATTGAGTGACGAAGATAAACTTATCGTTCAACGCGCACGCCGCATTCAGTTCTTCCTTTCTCAAAACTTCCACGTGGCTGAACAGTTCACTGGCCAAAAAGGTTCTTACGTGCCTGTAAAAGAAACGGTTCAAGGTTTCAAAGAAATCTTAGCCGGCAAATACGACCATCTTCCTGAAGATGCGTTCCGTCTTGTAGGCCGTATCGAAGAAGTTATTGAGAAAGCAAAAGAAATGGGTGTAGAAGTTTAAACTGGTCCTAGGAGGGTAAAAGCATGAAGACCGTTCAAGTCAATATCGTTACTCCCGACGGCCCAGTATACGATGCGAATATCGAAATGGTGAGTGTGAGAGCCGAAAGCGGCGATCTCGGAATTTTGCCAGGTCATATTCCAACCGTGGCTCCTCTTAAAATCGGTGCTGTTCGTCTTAAAAAAGACGGACAGACTGAATTGGTTGCCGTCAGCGGCGGATTTATAGAAGTCCGTCCTGATCAGGTGACCATCCTTGCCCAAACTGCTGAGACAGCGGAAGGCATCGATAAAGAGCGCGCTGAAGCTGCACGTCAGCGGGCGCAGGAGCGTTTGAATTCTCAATCAGATGATACTGACATTCGTCGGGCTGAGCTTGCATTACAGCGGGCTTTGAACAGATTGGATGTAGCAGGGAAATAATAAAAAATCCTTCTCTTAATGAGAAGGATTTTTTTTATGACTGCACAAGAGAATCAAACAGTGACAGCAGCGGCTGACTCTCTTTTTGACGCAAGTATAACCGGTCACAGCAATTCACGGTATGCCATGATTTACGGTTTCTTCTAAAGCCCATTGTATAAGCCCCGTCTGTATACGGATAAGGCTTTACGATCCATTCAGCATCTTCGTGGTGGGCAATCACACAATCTATAAGATAAACACTGATCATCTTCTCGAATTCTTCAATAGGAAGATTCCAATCAGCAAGCAAAAGCTCTTGTATACTTTGAAAATAAAGATTTTCAAGCTCTTCTAGGCTTTCTCTCGTATGGGTGAGAGAAATGTTATAAAACTGACACAATTCATTCAGTTCTTCAAACTGTGACTGTCTATAATCATAATAGAATGCAATTGCTTCCCATTCCTGCTCAAATACAGGCAAGTCCTCACCATATTGCTTTTCAGGCTGAAAAAAAGAATGATTCATAATTGCCAGCTCCTTTCCAAAAAAGTATACCATGCAAAAGAGCCGCTGTTTAAGCGGAGATTAGCCCTAGTTTTGGATGAATATTCCGTTCTGTATAAAATGTATCATCTTTATCTCTTCTTCTTATATAATAAGAAAGGGTATAAAGCGGAGAATGGATGAAAGGAGTGCGGATAGATGAGCGTATTGGGACAGCAGGCTGCAATTGGCATTATCGTTCACTTGATTTTTATCGCGGTTACTTGGTGGGCGCTGCAAGCCGTCAATATTGATCCGTTAATCAGAAAAGGCAAAGTCGTGCAGGCAAGACTCTTAATGATTTTGCTGACTATTGCAATCGGAACGACTGTCGGAAACTTCTTTTTAGATTACCTTAATTATTCACAGCAGCTTCCCTATTTATTTTGATAGGTTTTGATTGCCGAAAACATGGGAATGGCTGGGGAAGCGGGTTAAAACGCTTCCTGGAATGCCGCGAGTTTTGACGAAGATTTCCACGTATGGCGCCCCCTGCCTCCGGTAAAACTGGAGATTAGGGGGGAGAGATTATAATGAAGAAAAAACAAGTTAGCCATGCTATTATTGTATCTGTTGTGTTAAGCTTCGTCATTGCTGTTTTCCATACGATTCATGCGAGTGAGTTAACGCCATTAGCTCAAATTGCACAGGGAATGGAACGCCAGAATGTGTCAATTGATAAGTGGACATTGCATGCAAAACAAAATATGTCTCTGTCCGAAAAAGAATTTTATAAAAAAGTGCAACGTTTAAAATCAGAGTATCGTCAATATAATTGGGCACTTGCACAGGAAGATTCAATAGTAAAGGCCATTGGCACGTATACTGACAAAAAAAATCATACTTCTTTTAAACTGCAGCTTGTCACAACCCTCAAAAAACACAACCCAACTTCGTATTTATTATATGAGCAAATGAGTCTTGAGACACCGATTAGCTGGAATGATACATATGAACAGTTTGAACGGCAGGCACTCGGGATATTCCAAGAAAAAGTAGTTATTTTTACTTGTCTAAATGGTCACTTAGATGATAATATGAATATTGTTTTGCAAAAAAAAGCAAATCAGTTATTAAATGAATTTCAAGCAAGATCTGTTGAACATGTAGTCGAGCCAAGTTTCGTTTCTATTTCTGCGTATACAGATGAGTGGAAAGAGTCTATCATGACCTCAAAACATAAAATGAATTTGCAAATTGCACTTAGAAGTGCAGGAATGGGCGGAAAACATATCGTTACGGTTGGCACACCAATCGTTACGACTGAATATTAATATAGAGAATTTAGGGACGCGGAGGGGAATACCTTGGAAAAAATCATCGTCCGCGGCGGTCAAAAGTTAAACGGCACAGTCAAAGTTGAAGGCGCTAAAAATGCTGTTTTACCAGTTATCGCTGCATCTTTATTAGCAAGTGAAGAAAAAAGCGTAATTTGTGATGTACCTACGCTCTCCGATGTATATACAATTAATGAAGTGTTGCGTCATTTAGGAGCAGATGTGCATTTTGAGAATAATGAAGTCACTGTAGATGCTTCATACGCTTTGCAAACTGAAGCACCTTTTGAATATGTGCGTAAAATGCGTGCGTCTGTGCTTGTCATGGGACCGCTTCTAGCGCGTACAGGTCATGCAAGAGTAGCGCTTCCGGGCGGTTGCGCAATTGGATCTAGACCAATAGACCAGCATTTAAAAGGTTTTGAAGCAATGGGCGCAGAAATTAAAGTCGGTAATGGCTTCATTGAAGCTGAAGTAAAAGGCCGTCTGCAAGGCGCAAAGATCTATCTGGATTTCCCAAGTGTGGGAGCAACAGAAAACCTGATTATGGCAGCTGCTTTAGCTGAAGGAACAACAACGCTTGAGAACGTGGCGAAAGAGCCTGAAATCGTTGATTTAGCAAACTATATCAACGGCATGGGCGGAAAAATCCGCGGAGCGGGCACCGGCACCATCAAAATTGAAGGAGTCGATAAGCTTCACGGCGTAAGACACCATATTATACCTGACCGTATTGAAGCGGGCACATTTATGGTTGCCGCTGCAATCACTGAAGGAAATGTTTTAGTTAAAGGAGCAGTACCTGAACATCTCACTTCTTTAATCGCAAAAATGGAAGAAATGGGTGTTACGATTAAGGATGAAGGAGAAGGCCTTCGTGTGATCGGTCCGAAAGAATTGAAACCGATTGACATTAAAACAATGCCTCATCCGGGATTCCCGACTGATATGCAGTCACAAATGATGGCGCTTCTGCTTCGTGCAAGCGGCACAAGCATGATTACAGAAACTGTTTTTGAAAATCGTTTTATGCACGCGGAAGAATTCCGCCGTATGAATGGTGATATCAAGATTGAAGGACGTTCTGTGATTATTAACGGCCCTGTACAGCTTCAAGGAGCTGAAGTTGCAGCTACTGACTTGCGTGCAGGCGCAGCGTTGATTCTTGCGGGGTTAGTGGCTGAAGGACATACACGTGTTACTGAACTGAAACACTTAGACCGCGGTTATGTTGATTTCCATCAGAAGCTTGCCGGTCTTGGCGCAGACATCGAACGTGTAAACGATGAGTCTGCTTCTGAGCAAGAAAACAAAGAAGTAGTCTCAGACTTAAACGCATAAAGGATTAAAAATCAGTATGTCATTCTGGCATACTGGTTTTTTATTTTTAGTGTATTATCATCATTATGCGCAAAATAGCAAAAAAGAATACGTAAATGACAAATAAAGTTTCTGTCCAAAAGGAGAGTCATATTAGCTTGTCCCTGCCCATAGACTAGACTAGAGTCGAATCTCGAGCAGGAGGCAGCTAAATATGAAACAATTCGCAATCACACTATCCATACTATGTGCATTGATTCTCTTGGTCCCCACACTCTTAGTGATTCCGTTTCAGCATAATAAGGAAGCGGGGGCCAGAGGAGAATCAGGAAAGACAGCAGTCACCACGATACAAGAATCTAAAGGAGCGGAAACATTGAAAGCTTCGCCTGTTTCTATCCCAGTCTATCGAACCGCCAATCAATCCGTAGAAGATATTCCGCTTGAAGAGTATGTCATCGGAGTCGTCGCCTCCGAAATGCCGGCTACCTTTGAACCTGAAGCGCTGAAGGCTCAGGCTCTCGCCGCAAGAACGTTTATTGTCAGGCTGATGGTCTCAAATTCCGCAGTAGAAGCCCCTAAAGGCTCGCTGGTCGATGATACTCAGATGTTCCAGGTGTACAAAAGCAAACCGGAGCTGAAGAAACAGTGGGGCGCAGATTATGAAGCAAAGCTGAAAAAAATCACAGATGCGGTTGCCAGTACGCAAGGCAAAATTTTAACGTACAACAACCAGCCGATTGAAGCCTCCTTTTTCTCCACAAGCAACGGTTATACAGAAAATGCGGAAGCATATTGGACAAGTGCCATCCCTTATTTAAAAAGCGTCAAAAGCTCTTGGGATAAAAAATCTCCGAAGTATAAGGCCACCAGAACCTTTACAGTGGCGCAATTTGAACAAAAGCTTGGCGTCCAGCTGAATGGGTCAAATACAGTCGGAAAGATCACCGGAGAAACACCGGGCCATCAGGTGGCAACAGCCGTCATTAACGGCAAGACGCTGAAAGGAAGGGACATACGCGAAAAGCTTGGCCTCAATTCAGCTGATTTTGAATGGAAACGAAATGGAGACACCATTACCATTACCACGAAAGGCTTTGGCCACGGTGTGGGAATGAGCCAGTATGGAGCCAATTTTATGGCGAAAGAGGGCAAAACAGTTGATGAGATTGTGAAGTATTATTATCAAGGAACACAGATTTCAACCGCTGATTCGTTTTTGAATAAATATATGGCGAAGAAATAAAAGGACGCTTCATAAAGCGTCTTTTTTGCCGTGTATAAGCGCTTATTCTGTTCCTAAGCCCCATTTTATTTAAAAGCGGCTAGAGACCGCCTAAAGGTCTTCTGCGTATTTTATAGTCTATATGAAGATGAGGGAATCAGTTCCTTTTTCATATTTGCTGACACTGAGCTTGTGGTAAAGAAATCCACATTGATCGACTGACTTCGACAGACTCATATAACGAAAGGCGAAAGGCTGACAATCATGATTTTTCATCCTGCTGTTAGGCGGAAATCACTAATAAAAACAAAGATTTCTATGCAAAAGTAAACAGAGGCAATGGGGAAGCCCGCCCTATTTATTTCTCTGTTTTTGTCGATTACGATTAGTTATGTTCAGCGTTGAACATCTGCACGCAGAAACAAACTTGAAAAGGGGCAAGAACA
This sequence comes from Bacillus sp. 0909A, assembly GCF_036765115.1. Taxonomy (NCBI): domain Bacteria; kingdom Bacillati; phylum Bacillota; class Bacilli; order Caryophanales; family Bacillaceae; genus Bacillus; species Bacillus sp. 0909A. Next base: position 478,651 of record NZ_JBAIZU010000003.1, on the reverse strand, counting down.
TGAAAAAAAGATTTTCACTGATCATGATGACAGGATTGCTATTTGGATTGACGTCACCTGCTTTTGCTGCTGAAAAAACAGAACCGAAGGCTGAAGCTCCGGCAAGCGTGGCGGTTTTGCTTGATGCCAGCGGAAGCATGGCGAAAAGAATAGACGGTGTATCTAAATTTAATTCAGCCAAAAAAGAAATTTCAAAGTTTGCAAGCTCACTGCCTGCAGACACTCAAGTGAAAATGAGTGTGTTTGGTTCAGAAGGAAACAATAAAAATTCCGGAAAAGTTCAATCATGCGAAGCGATTCGCAACGTATACGGCTTCCAAAGCTTTAACGAACAGAGCTTCCTCAATTCTCTTAACACAATCGGGCCGACTGGCTGGACACCGATCGCAAAAGCGCTGAACGAGGCGAAATCTTCTTTCGATCAGCTTGATGCAAAGGGAGAAAAAGTCGTTTATCTGCTAACAGACGGTGAGGAAACATGCGGCGGCAACCCGATCAAAACAGCAAGAGAACTTCATAAAGACAACATCACAGTAAATGTAATTGGATTTGACTATAAAGAAGGGTATAAAGGCCAGCTGAACGCAATTGCTAAAGTTGGCGGCGGAGAATATTTCCCTGCTTATACACAAAAAGATGTTGAGAAAATTTTTACTCAGCAATCTCTGATGTTATCTAAATAAGAAAAAAAGAAGAGGCTGAAAGGTCAGCCTCTTTTTTGTTTTTAACAAAACGTTCAAAAGTAAGCAGCTGCCTGCCTGTAGCATAGTAGCAGATTTCAGCTTTTCTCTCCTGATCACGGAGAAAAAAGAATGAACGGTGTCACATTCTTTCTATATTTTTTGGGTGGAAATGGCTAAAAACGAATGGGGTTTCCAGTGATTTTGAATAGAGAGTAAAAGGAGATAAAAGGCAGCTTGCCCTATATCAATTTGAGGTTTCGTATTCTAGCATTAAGAAGAATCCAACAAGACGTTGGAAAATATGATAAAGAAAGGAAGTTGAACATGAAAAAATTGCTGACTGCAAGTATGATTGGACTGTTGACTGTCTCCATTGCGTCCCCGTCTTTTGCCGCTGAGAAAAAAGCCGACACGAATGTAGCTGTCCTGTTTGATGGAAGCGGAAGTATGGTTCAAAAAACAGGAGGAGAACGAAAGATAGACATTGCCAAAAAATCTGTAAAGTCTTTTGCCGAGCTGCTTCCTGAGGATACAAATCTGATGCTTCGTGTCTTTGGACATGCCGGAAACAATAAACTCTCCGGAAAGGCTCTTTCATGCAGCACAACAGAAACGATTTACGGCCTCCATCCATATGAAGGAACGCTCTTTGACCATTCCTTAAGCGGCATCAAACCGACCGGTTGGACGCCAATTGCCAAAGCGCTTTCTGATACTAGAAAAGAATTTGAAGCGTTTGATGCAGACGGGAAAAACGTGGTGTATTTAATTACTGACGGCGAAGAAACATGCGGCGGAAATCCTGCTGATGAAATTGAAAAGCTTCGTGAAGCGAATGTAGATACGATTGTAAACATTATCGGCTTCAACTTTGATGTGAAAGGAAACGCGGAAATGAAACAGGCGGCTGTTGCTGGCGGCGGAGAATATATTTCAGCAGACAGTGCGGAAGAATTCGAGCAGGCCTGGGAAAAAGAAGCACAAAAATTTACGGATTAACCCAATGAAAAGGCGCTGCCCCAGGCGCCTTTTTCTATTGGTTTAAAAACAGCGCCTGCGGGAATGATACCGGTAAAAGGGGTTGAAAACATGAGATTGTTAGGATTGATATTTCTTATAGCGGCCGTGGTTTTCATATTGCTCGGTGTCTTTCTGAAACTGGCAGCTTTCTTTTTTGTCAGCATGCTCACTTTGATCGCAGCTCTTGTGCTGTTTATGATCCTGAAAAAGAATCAGCATAACCAAACGTAGAGTCCTTTAGAATGGGCTCTTTTTTTTATAACAGGATTCGACAAAATCTGAGGAGTGTGAAAAAATATAAAGGCAGGAACATTGCGGAGGGGAAGAGACATTGAATGATAAAGTAACTGCGGTCAGGGAGATATGGCGTTATGAACAAGGGGAAATGAGCAGGCAAACCGACCGGATGGTGACGGAATATCCGTTGACGGTGATGGTGAACGGCAGTGAGTTTGTCACGCTCGTTTGCACGCCGGAGCATATCAAAGAGCTCGTCATCGGATTTCTCGCATCTGAGGGCGTTATTCGATTTCAAAAAGAGATTAAAAGGTTTACAATAGATGAAAGTCTCGGTTTTGTGTATGTCGATCTTGTTCATCCTGGGACATTGGATCAACAGGAGTATACGAAACGGGTGATCGGCTCGTGCTGCGGAAAAGGTCGTCATTTTTATTTTCAGCAGGATGTCAAAACCGCCAAGACGGCTGTCAGCCAAATGAAGATTTCGCCTGAAACTTGTTTGGCGCTTATGAAGGATATGCAAAAAGAAAGCGGGACGTTTCAGGAGACGGGAGGCGTGCATAACGCGGCGCTTTGCGATACGGAGAAAGTGCTTTTGATGCGCACAGATATCGGCCGTCACAACGCGCTTGATAAATTATACGGACATTGTCTGCTGAATGGGATGTCCGTCCGCGATAAACTGGTTGTCTTCAGCGGGAGAATCTCATCAGAAGTGCTGTTAAAAGCGGCAAAAATCGGCGTGTCGATTGTGATTTCAAAATCGGCCCCGACAGAGCTTGCGATTCAAATGGCAGAAGAATTAAATATCACAGCGATCGGTTTTGTGAGAAACGGATCTTTTAATGTATATACACATCCCGAAAGAATTGGGGGATAGGAGGGGCTGCGCAATGAATACAGAATCTCGCCAGATGTTAGATAAAAGGAACAGACCGCTCAGAGATCTTCGCATTTCTGTTACAGACCGCTGCAACTTCCGATGCACGTACTGTATGCCAGCCGAATTATTTGGGCCGGATTATCCTTTTTTAAAGAAAGAAGAGCTGCTTTCATTTGAGGAATTGGAACGGCTTGCGACGCTGTTTGTTACCAGGTTCGGAGTGGAAAAAATCCGCTTGACCGGCGGAGAACCGCTTATGAGAAAAGACATGCCTGACTTAATCAAAAAACTGGCCCGCATTCCGGGTCTCCGTGATATTGCGATGACGACAAACGGGTCGCTGCTGCCTGTTTATGCTGAGAAACTCAAAGAAGCCGGCTTGAAAAGGGTTACCATCAGCCTTGATTCATTAGAGGACGAACGCTTTAAATTGATCAACGGGCGAGGGGTTTCTGTCAGTAAGGTGCTTGAAGGCATTAAAGCGGCGAAACAAGCGGGGCTCGGCGTTAAAATCAACATGGTTGTCCAAAGGGGCGTCAATGAAAAAGATATACTGCCTATGGCGCGCTATTTTAAAGAAAATGGGCATATCCTGAGATTCATCGAATTTATGGACGTCGGCAACACCAACCAATGGGAAAAGAAAGATGTCATGACAAAGGCGGAAATCATTGATGTAATCAATGAACACATGCCGGTTGAACCGATCAAGCCTAACTATAAAGGGGAAGTTGCTTCAAGATTCCGCTACTTGGACGGCTCTGGCGAAATCGGTGTGATTTCTTCTGTATCTGATGCGTTCTGCGGCTCGTGTAACAGGGCCCGCCTGTCTGCGCGCGGTGAGTTGTTTACTTGCCTATTCGCTTCAAGCGGATATGACCTCAGAGCGCCGGTTCGGCAGGGATTAAGTGATGGCGAGCTGACAGAGATGATCGGCACAGTTTGGAAGAATCGGATAGACCAATATTCAGTAGACCGGACGCTTTCAAAAACAGCAGGGAAAAAGAAAGTGGAAATGTCTTATATCGGCGGTTAATATGATAAAAGCTTATCGGCTAAGTCCGGTAAGCTTTTTTGTGTAAAAAACTGTAATGCGTAAAAAAGTGCAAAAAATTCATTCATAAACCGAAAGATATAAGGATAGGCAAAAAGAAGGAATCACTGGAAGGAATTTTAATTCCGAAGCCATACAATATGATAAAATATAACCACTAGTTCATAGAAAGGGTTGGAGAGGCATGGCCGCTTACGAGATCCCGTCATCTCAAGTAGGAGTTAAAATCAATCAGTGGTATAAGCACATTTTAGCATTTCAAGTGGCTGATGCCGTTCAGCTGAAGGAAGAGATTGATCATGATATAGAACGAATGGAAGAGGATCAGCTGCTTCTGTTGTACTATCAGCTGATCAGCTACCGTCATCAAATTATGCTTGATTATGTAAAGCCCGACCTGCACGAGGAATCTCAGCTCCAATATCGTGAATTAATCGAGAGGCTGGAAAGCAGCAAGGACAGCATCTCGGGATTATCTGAGTATTATTTTCATTTGTTCAGAGGAATGTATGAATTTGAACAGAACAATTACATCTCAGCCATATCTTTCTATCGAAAAGCTGAGAAAATGCTTGCGTTTGTAGAGGATGATATTGAAAGAGCGGAATTTCATTTTAAAGTAGCGGAAGTATTTTATATTATGAAGCAGACCCACTTTTCTATGAATCATGCGATACAGGCGCTTGAGACCTACAAGGCTCATGATTTTTACAGGGTGAGAAGAATTCAATGCCACTTTGTCATTTCGGGAAACTATATAGACTACAGAAATTATGAAAAAGCGCTTGAGCATCTCGATGACGCTTATCGTTTGGCTTTATTGGAAGGACAGCCCCGCTTGATCGGGTCAGCCCTCTACAACATGGGGAACTGTTATGATGAAAAAGGAGAGCTGGATCAGGCGGCTGCCTACTTTGAAAAAGCGCTGCCTGTCTTTGAGGAACATCAGCTGGAGCAGCTCCCGAAAGCGCTGTTCAGCTTAACGCGTGTTCTCTTCAAAAAACAAGCTGAACAAGCGGCTATGCATTATTATGAAAAAGGGATTGCCATCGCCCGAAAACGAAACGACAGCTTTAGTCTGGAAAAATACAAATTTCTGCAGGCCCTATATGTGGAATCCGTTAACATGGATATGATTCAAGAGGTATTTGAGTATATGGAAGCCAAGTCCCTGTATGTGTATATTGAGGAATTTGCTCTGGATGCAGCTGCATATTCCAGCCTTCACGAAAACTATAAAGATGCGGTGTTTTTCTATGAAAAAGCGGTCAGCATGAGAGCGCTGATCCAGAAGGAAGACTGTTTATATCAAGTGTAAAAACCATCTGACTCCAGATGGTTTTTTTATATACAAAAAAAGGGGAGCATCGAGACGTTTATTTCCGTGGAGAACAGGAAAAATCGCTACATACTGTTTTGGAACACAAACGAATGGTTAGCCGCGATTTTGTGAAACGGGAAATGGCGTTGTTTATGACAAGCGTGAGGGGGAATTCAATGTTTGGATTTGATGATATGGTGAAGTTTCTGTGGTCTTTCCTCATCGTTCTGCCGCTTGTATCTATTATACATGTTGCCGGGCACAGCTTTATGGCCTTTATTTTTGGCGGGAAGGGTTCATTGGATATCGGGATGGGCAAAAAGCTGTTCAGGATCGGGCCGATACAGGTCAGAACCATTTATTTTATGGATTCGTTTTGCCGGTACGGCGAACTGAAGATCGACAACCGATTCACACACGCACTTGTTTATGCCGGAGGCTGCCTGTTTAACTTAATCACCATTTTTGCAGTGAATTTGCTCATTATACACAGTGTATTGAAGCCGAATGTGTTTTTTTATCAGTTTGTCTACTTTTCTACGTATTATGTGTTTTTTGCCCTGCTGCCGGTCCGTTACTCAGAAAATAAATCATCTGACGGGCTGGCGCTCTACAAGGTGCTCCGTTACGGAGAGCGTTATGAAATCGATAAATAATATTCAAATGTTTACCGCTGCTCAGATCGGGAAGGTAACAAGTACACACATAAATGAAGGGAGAGAATTACACATGGGTAACGATAGTGTAAAAGATAAAATGAAAGGCGGCTTAAATAAAGCCAAGGGAGAAGTGAAGGATAAAGTTGGAGATATGACCGACAAAACGGATATGAAGGCTGAAGGCAAAAAAGATAAGGCAAAAGGCGAGGTCCAAAAAGATATCGGTAAAGCGAAGGATACATTCACAGATAAAAATTAATCAGAGCGGCAAGGCAAGAAACAATGTTTCTTGCCTTTTTTTATGTGAATACATATGACAAAAAAGACAATCGATTTGGTTAAAGTATCTAAATTTTTTAAATATTCTTTAAAGTAATGCGCTCGTTCTATATAATAAATGACATAAGTTGTTAACTTTTATAACATCAGTTGATTCAATCAGACAAAAGGAGGTTGTGAATGAAAAGCAAAGGGGTTAGAATACAGGCTTTCTTTCTGATGGTTCTTATCACGATTCTGATCACGGGATGTGCGGCGCCGAAAAAAGTGTCGGAAGCCAGCGTGGATGCGAAAAAAACAGTTGATATTGACACAAGCGGGGATGCAGTGAAGATTGGGATTCTTCACTCATTAAGCGGGACAATGGCCATCAGCGAGGTATCCGTTCATGATGCAGAGCTGATGGCGATTCAAGAAATCAATCAAAAAGGCGGCGTTCTTGGCAAAAAGCTTGAACCTGTCGTGGAGGACGGGGCTTCTGACTGGCCTACATATGCCGAAAAAATGAGAAAGCTGCTTCAGCAGGACAAAGCGGCGGCTGTTTTCGGAGGATGGACATCAGCGAGCCGCAAAGCGATGCTCCCGGTTGTGGAGCAAAATAACGGGCTGCTGTTCTATCCGGTGCAATACGAAGGCATGGAGTCATCACCAAATATTTTTTATACCGGAGCAACGACAAATCAGCAAATCGTGCCGGCTGTCGATTGGCTGCTGAAGAATAAAGGCAAGACATTCTTTCTGATCGGCTCTGATTATGTGTTTCCGAGAACAGCTAATAAGATCATTAGAGCGCAAGTGAAAGCCGCTGGGGGAGAAATTGTTGGTGAAGAGTATACGCCGCTCGGCCACACGAATTACAGTACGCTGGTCAGCAAAATCAATGACAAGCAGCCGGATGTTATTTTTAACACATTAAACGGCGACAGCAATGTGGCATTTTTTAAGCAGCTGATAGATGCGGGCGTGACAGCTGATGAAATCCCTGTCATGTCGGCGAGTGTCGCAGAGGAAGAAATTCGGGGGATCGGTCCTGATGTGCTAAAAGGGCATTATGCGGTGTGGAATTACTTCCAGACAACCAATACAAACGAAAATCAGACATTCGTGAAGCATTATAAAAAGATGAACGGCGATAGCCGGGTGACGAGCGATCCGATTGAAGCCGGTTATAATGCGGTGTATCTATGGGCAGCGGCTGTTGAAAAAGCCAAGTCCTTTGATATCGATAAAGTGAAGAAAGCGGCTGACGGGATTGCATTCAAGGCCCCGGGCGGCACAGTGAAAATCGATGGGGATACACAGCATCTTTACAAAACAGTTAGAATCGGGCAAATCACGGGGGATGGACAGTTTAAAGAAGTATGGAACTCAGGTGATCCGGTAAAACCTGATCCGTATTTAAAAACGTACGACTGGGCAAAGGGGTTATCTAAATAAATCAAAGCCGTTTGCGGGAGAGGAGGCGGAAAATGTCTGTCATCGTAACGCAATTGTTTAACGGAATCAGTCTCGGTTCTATTTTGATTCTCATTGCGATTGGACTGGCCGTTACATTCGGTTTGATGAACATTATCAATATGGCGCACGGTGAGCTGATTATGGCGGGGGCATATATGACATATGTCGTTCAGCAGCTGTTTTTAAGCTATTTGCCGGCTTCTTTGTTTTCTTACTATTTTTTAATTGCTATGATCATGGCATTTGCCGTTGCGGCGTTTATGGGAATTGTTATTGAAAAGGTGATTGTCAGGCGGTTGTATGACCGTCCGCTCGACAGCCTTTTGGCAACATGGGGGGTAAGCTTGATCCTGCAGCAGGCGGCCAGATCGATTTTTGGCGCACCAAATGTGGCCGTCAAGTCTCCTGAATGGCTGACGGGAGGAGTAACGCTGTTTTCCGTTACCTTTCCGTATAAAAGGCTGTTTATTTTGGCGCTCGTTCTTTTTACGCTGGCGCTGCTCGGATTCTATTTGTTTAAAACCTCTGCGGGGCGGCGGATGCAGGCTGTTACGATGAATCGGAGCATGGCATCATGTCTTGGTGTATCTGTGAGAAAAACAGATACATTGGCTTTCGCGCTCGGAAGCGGGCTGGCCGGTATTGCGGGGAGCTCACTCACATTGCTGGGGTCAATCGGGCCTACTCTCGGTTCGTCCTATCTGGTCGATGCTTTTATGATCGTCATTTTAGGCGGTATCGGAAAATTAAAAGGGACGATTATTGGGGCTGTGCTGGTGGGATTACTCAGTACATTTGTGGAGTATTCGGCAAGCGCCACCATAGCCAAGGTTGTGGTGTTTGCGTTTATTATTCTCTTTCTGCAATGGCGGCCTTCGGGTCTCGCAAGCGTCAGAACGAGATTACTTGATTAGGAGGTGCCGGATGAAGCAGTTTTCGCAATTCAGTCCGTATCTTGTGATGTTTGCCCTTTTTATCGCCGCTCCGTTCTTTCTTCAGGAGTTTCGATTGGGGCTGTTGTCGAAGTTTTTATGCTTTGCGATTGTAGCGGTCGGCATTTGCCTCATTTGGGGATATACAGGCATTTTGAGCTTGGGGCACGGCGTCTTTTTCGGATTGGGCGCCTACTGCATGGCGATGTATTTAAAAATAGAAGCCTCACCATCCGGCATTCCTGATTTTATGGAGTGGACGGGAGTCAGAGAACTGCCGTGGATCTGGGCTTTGTTCAGGCATCCTTTTGCTGCAATTGCGGCGGCTGTGGCTGTGCCTGTGCTACTGGCGTTTTTGCTCGGCTATTTTACGTTCCGCAACAATATAAAGGGAGTATATTTTTCATTGATATCACAGGCAGTCGTCGTTGTGGTGGTCACACTGTTCATCGGCAGCCAGGAAATCACCGGCGGCACCAATGGACTTACCAACTTCTATACGATTTTTCAATACTCTTTGGCTGATCCTGCGTTGAAGAAGATCCTGTATTTTACTACAGTCTTTTTTCTCGGCCTTACTGTTGTATTCGCTTTGTTTCTTACGAGAAGCCGCTTTGGCCGGCTTTTGCAGGCGGTTCGCGAAGGAGAGAACAGGGTGCGTTTTTTTGGTTATCATTCCACTGTTTTTAAAGTGTTTATTTACTGTGTGTCCGCTGCGATGGCGGGAATTGCCGGGATGCTATTTGTGCTTCAGGACGGAATGATCTCGCCGGAAATGATGGGCATCATCCCTTCAGTGGAAATGGTGCTGTGGGTGGCGATCGGCGGCAGGCACTCCATTTTCGGAGCTGTGCTGGGCGCGCTGTTAACAAACGGCATGAAAAGCTATTTAAGCGAATATTATCCTGACATTTGGCTGTATTTCCTCGGTGCGCTGTTTATGATCGTCGTGCTTTACTTGCCAAAAGGGATTGTCGGACTGTTTGAGAAGCTTGGAACCCGGCTTTCTTTCTCGAAAAAGAAAGGAGCGGCTGCATATGAAACCGATACTTATCTGCCGTGACGTGAAAGTTCAGTTTGATGGGTTTTGGGCGCTGCGGGGGGCGGATATCAGTGTGCAGGAACGTGATATTCACTTTTTAATTGGGCCGAATGGCGCCGGGAAAACAACCATGCTGGATATTATTTGTGGGAAAACAAAGCCGCAGTCGGGTGAGGTTGTGTTTCAGGAAACGGCAGAACTGACAAAGGTTCCGGAATATCAGATCGCCAAAATGGGCGTCGCCAGAAAGTTTCAGGCTCCGAGTGTCTTTTCGCAGCTGACCGTGTTTGAAAATATCGAGCTTGCCATGAAGCAGAAAAAAACGATTCTCTCCCTGCTGTTGGCGCGTATGACAAGAGAACAGCGTGACAGAATGACAGACATCCTGAAGCTGATCGGTTTAGAAGGAAAGCAGGGTATAAAAGCCGGCAGCCTGTCACACGGACAGAAACAATGGCTCGAAATCGGCATGCAGCTCGCCATGGACCCGAAGCTTTTGCTGCTGGATGAACCGATCGCCGGAATGACGGGAAAAGAGCGGGATAAAACCGGGGCTCTCCTTGAGGAAATTGCCAAAACGTGTTCCGTTTTAATTGTGGAGCACGATATGGATTTTGTCCGCTCGTTTTCCAGAAAAGTGACGGTGATGCATGAAGGGAAAGTGCTTTGTGAAGGATCGATGGATGAGATTACAAGCAATGAAGAGGTGGCAGCGGTGTATTTAGGAAGGAGCGGAGCATCATGATAGCGGTCAGTAATGTGACATCCGGTTACGATCAATCCATGGTTTTGCATAACCTCAGCATGGAAGTCCGCCCCGGGCAGATCGTCGCTGTATTAGGCCGAAACGGAGTCGGCAAATCCACTTTGCTGAAGACGATCATCGGCCTAATCCCGGCCAAACAGGGACAAATCCGTTTTCATCAAACGTTTGTTCAAAACGAAAAGACGGAAAAACGGGCAAGAGCAGGAATGGCGTACGTGCCGCAGGGGAGAGACATCTTCCCCGCTTTAACCGTTCGCGATAATCTTTTGCTCGGAGAAGAACCGCTTCCTAAGAAGGAGCGGAGAGGGCAGATCAAGGAAGAGATTTTTCAGTGTTTTCCTGTTTTGAAGGACATGCTCGACCGTAAAGGTGGCGATTTGAGCGGAGGACAGCAGCAGCAGCTTGCGATTGCCAGAGCGCTGATGGGTAATCCAAAAATGATTTTACTAGATGAACCAATGGAAGGAATTCAGCCCTCAATCGTGGAATTGATTCAAAAATTCATCATAGAAATTTCCAGAAAAAAAGAGACTGCAGTTGTTTTGGTGGAACACAGCTTAGAGAACGCCTTAACGTGCGCTGACTATCTTTACGTCATGGACAGGGGAACGGTCGTCGCTCACGGAAAGGCTGACGAAGAAACCGCTCGCGGTTTTGAAAGGCATCTCACTGTTTGATCAGCATCCTGAAAAAGGGAGGTGATGGCCCGCCTGCATCGTTCCGGAGATTCATGTAACGCAATCCGCTTTAGAATGACGATAATAAGGAGGACCTAAGATGAAACTGACACCGGTTGAACAAGAGAAATTGCTCATTTTTGCAGCGGGAGAATTAGCCAAACAGCGAAAGGCGCGCGGCGTTCTGCTCAACTATCCCGAGGCTGCCGCTTATCTCACCTGTTTTATCATGGAAGGCGCGCGCGATGGAAAGGGAGTGGCGGAGCTGATGGAAGCCGGCCGCCATGTATTGACTGAAAAAGATGTCATGGAGGGCGTGCCTGAGATGCTGGACAGCATTCAGGTGGAAGCTACATTCCCTGACGGAGTGAAGCTTGTCACAGTACACCATCCGATTTCTGCGGAGGTGAAGTCATGAAGCCGGGAGCATTTCAGATTGCTGAGGGAACCATTACGATTAACGAAGGCCGCCAGACACGGGAGATAGCGGTGAAAAACACCGGATCACGTTCCGTTCAGGTCGGTTCCCATTTTCATTTTGCGGAAGCCAATGGTGCGCTATCGTTTGACCGCGAACAAGCCATCGGCATGCGTATCGACATTCCGTCAGGCACATCGGTCCGTTTTGAGCCAGGTGAGGAGAAAACGGTCACGCTTGTTGAATTCAGAGGACGAAAAACAGTAAGAGGACTGAACGGAATGGCCGATACGTATATCGATGAACGCGGCAAAGAAAAAACGTTAGCCAACTTAAAGAAAGCCGGCTGGATGGAGGGTGTGATTCGATGAAAATGTCACGGGAACAATACGCGGAGCTGTTTGGTCCGACAACGGGTGATAAAATCAGATTGGGCGATACGGACTTATGGATCGAAGTCGAAAAGGACTTCACTGTATATGGTGAAGAAATGATCTTTGGAGGCGGAAAAACGATCCGTGACGGCATGGGCCAAAACGGCAGCATCACAGGAAAAGACGGCGCTTTGGATTTGGTGATCACCAACGTCGTGTTATTGGATTACACAGGCATTGTCAAAGCGGATGTCGGTGTAAAGGACGGCCGGATCGTGGGTGTCGGAAAAAGCGGCAACCCCGATATCATGGATGGAGTTGATCCGCATATGGTCATCGGTGCGGGTACAGAGGTGATTTCCGGTGAAGGCAAAATTTTAACGGCTGGAGGAGTGGATACGCACATCCACTTTATTTGTCCTCAGCAGATGGAAGTTGCACTTTCCTCAGGAGTGACGACTCTTCTTGGAGGCGGAACGGGGCCCGCTACAGGAAGCAAAGCGACAACATGTACTTCTGGTGCATGGTATATGGCAAGGATGCTGGAAGCAGCCGAGGAATTTCCGATCAATGTCGGCTTCTTGGGGAAAGGGAACGCATCCGATAAAGCGCCGCTGATCGAACAGGTGGAAGCCGGCGCCATCGGTCTGAAGCTTCATGAAGACTGGGGCACAACGCCAAGCGCTATTAAAACGTGCATGGAAGTTGTGGAGGAAGCCGATATTCAAGTCGCAATCCATACGGATACGATCAATGAAGCGGGCTTTCTGGAAAACACGCTTGATGCAATTGGGGAGCGGGTGATTCATACCTATCACATTGAAGGAGCAGGCGGAGGCCATGCCCCGGATATTATGAAGCTCGCCTCATATGCGAACATTCTGCCGTCATCCACAACGCCGACAATCCCTTACACCGTCAATACGATGGATGAGCACCTTGACATGATGATGGTCTGTCACCATTTAGACGCGAAGGTGCCTGAGGACGTGGCGTTCAGCCATTCCAGAATCAGGGCTGCGACGATTGCGGCAGAGGACATTCTCCATGATATTGGCGCGATCAGCATGACGTCATCGGATTCCCAAGCGATGGGGCGGGTTGGCGAAGTCATTATCCGCACTTGGCAGGTGGCTAACAAAATGAAAAAACAGCGCGGCGCTCTCACTGGAGAAAACGGAAACGATAACGTACGTGCGAAACGCTACATTGCCAAATATACGATTAACCCGGCAATTACTCACGGCCTCAGCCATGAAGTCGGTTCTGTAGAAAAAGGAAAGCTCGCTGACCTTGTCCTGTGGGATCCTGTATTTTTCGGCGTGAAACCGGAATTGGTCTTAAAGGGCGGCATGATAGCACGCGCGCAAATGGGGGATCCAAACGCGTCTATCCCGACTCCGGAGCCTGTGTTCATGCGCCAAATGTATGCTTCGTATGGTAAAGCCAACCGCTCAACCTCCATTACGTTTATGTCCCAGGCGGGCATTGAAAGGGGCGTGGCGGAAAGGTTAGGGCTGGAAAAAAGAATTTCTCCTGTGAAAAACATCCGCAAGCTGAGCAAGCTGGATATGAAATTAAACGCTGCTTTGCCGAAGATTGAAGTCGATCCGAAAACGTATCAGGTCTTTGCTGACGGAGAAGAATTATCCTGCCAGCCTGTCGATTATGTTCCGCTGGGACAACGATATTTCTTATTCTGACAAGACGCGGCCGGAGTACATCCGGCCGTTTTATTGACTAAACGGATGTCCAAGAAGCGCAAATTTAGTGTATATTATATGTTGACAAATGAATTAAATGTAACTATTATAGTTACAACGGTGGTGAAAAAACATGATTAACAGCCGTCTTGCTGTTGCCATTCATATTTTATCGCTCATTTCGATGGATGAAAAAGCGTCTTCGGACATTATCGCTGACAGTGTCAACACCAATCCGGTTGTTGTAAGAAGAATGATCAGCCTGCTGAAAAAGGGTGATATTCTCACATCACGCGCCGGGGTGCCGGGCGCGAGCCTCACAAAAGATCCGGCTGATATTTCTCTTTTAGAAGTATATCGGGCTGTTCAAAACCAAGAGGAACTATTTGCGGTTCATGAAAACCCGAACCCGAAGTGTCCGGTAGGCAAAAAAATTCAGTGCGCACTGGATGAGACATTTGAAAGTGTGCAAAAAGCGATGGAAAATGAGCTGGCAAGCAAGTCATTAAAAGATGTAATGAATCATCTCTTTTGATCAAAAGAGATGACTTCTCACCGCCAACATGTAACTAAAATTGTTACAAATAAGGAGGAAATCAAAAAATGAAAATAGGAATTATCGGTGCAAGCGGAAAAGCGGGAAGTCTGATTTTGAAAGAAGCGAAGGAAAGAGGCCACGAGGTAACGGCCATTGTCCGAAATGCATCTAAAGTGCAGGAGCGGGACACAGCGATTTTGGAGAAAGATGTTTTTGAACTGACAGCGGAAGATCTCAAGCCTTTCGATGCACTCGTGAACGCTTTTGGAGCTGCGCCTGGCCAGGAACATCTTCATGTTGAAGCAGGCAGAACATTAATCAGCCTGCTAAAGGATGCAAAACATACAAGATTGTTTGTCGTCGGCGGAGCGGGAAGCCTGTTCGTTGATGAAGCCAAAACAACACGTTTAATGGATACACCGGAATTCCCGAAAGAATATCTTCCGACTGCATCAAATCAAGGAGAAAACCTGAAAGACCTGCAAAAGGCAGACTCTATTTCCTGGACATTCCTCAGCCCGGCGGCGTTTTTTGATGCGGCAGGAAAGCGGACGGGATCTTACCAAAAAGGAAAAGACAATGTGATCGTAAACGCAAAAGGCGACAGTTATATCAGCTATGCCGATTATGCGATTGCTGTTTTGGATGAGCTTGAACATCCGTCACACAAGAATGAACGCTTCACAGTAGTAAGCGAAGCGGAATAACAAGAAAAAACCCGGAGGTTACCTCCGGGTTTTTTACTTAATAGCTGCTGTACGTATCATAATCGCTGAATATGCCGTCAGCGATTCCAAGCATTAGAAAGATGAAGAATGCGATGATCGCCAGAATCGATACAGCGATGCTCACGATTAGATAAATCCCTTGCATCTTTACAAATTTCGCATAATTCTCCAGCATTAAATCTTCAGATTGCCCGCTATGCTTTTCAGCCATTAAGCCCGCTTCTTTTGCTGACCGCATCAAAAAGATGCCAGATATGATTTGCAGTACGCCGGGCACTGCGCCGATAAGAAAAAAGAAAGCGCCTGAAAGCGCAGTAAAAGCGCCCATAATAATAAATAAAATGCCTGTTGCTTTTCCCCATTTTGAAATACTGATGAGGGTTTTGTTGACCGTTTCCGGATTCATTGACACGGGTCCCCTTTACAAAAAAATACTCACTTTTCTTTTATACACTATTTGTGAGAAGTTTTGTATAAAGAAATAAAAATAGTGAATTTGATTTTGAAGCGGCGTGAATGGAGCTTGGTCTGACGATCCGGAGGTGCAAGCCGCTCTTGATAAATTACATGATCATATTAGTGATTTTTTATTACGATTCCACGCTATATGGGAAAGGTCACGCGCGTTTTTACGGGATGTGTGATAATGCCATGCTGAAAAACCCCGGCCATAAAGGCCGGGGGATTGGCACATCTTATAAAATCGGCGACAGCAGCCGTGACACGGATTCCTTAATGCGGATCCATAATGATCGCTGCTGATATTCCTCGTAGGTATATTTTCTCGATACGAGCAAATCTTCTTTAAATGTAGAAACCAGTTTTTTGGCAATGTTAATATCATAAATAAATGCATTAACCTCAAAATTCAGCCTGAAGCTTCGGACGTCGATATTCGCTGTACCGACTGACGCAATTTCGTCATCCACAACGATTGTTTTCGCGTGGATAAAGCCATTATCGTATATATAGACGGTAGCTCCGGCTTTTAAAAGATCCCCGATATACGAAAGTGTGGCCCAGTATACAAAGGCATGGTCGGGCTTGTTCGGTATCATAATGTTGACATCAATGCCGGACAGGCACGCAATCCTTAGTGCATCCAGCAGGCTTGCGTCCGGAATAAAGTAAGGTGTTTGTATCAAAATGCTACGTTTGGCGTTTGATATCATTTTGATGTAGCCGTTTTTAATTTGTTCCCATTCGGAATCGGGCCCGCTCGTGACAATCTGCATCCCGACATTTCCCTTTGGGCTGCAATCGGGAAAGTGGTTCGGAATATAGGTGAGTGTATGATGATGTGAAGCTTGGTTCCAGTCAAGGATGAATCGTGTCTGAATGGCGTGTACGGCCGTTCCCTGCAATCGGATATGGGTATCGCGCCAATAGCCGAACTTCGGATTGAGGCCGAGGTATTCATCCCCGACATTAAACCCACCGACATAACCGGTTATGCCGTCTATGATGACGAGTTTTCGGTGGTTGCGGTAATTCAGCCGAAGGTTAATCGGCCTGAGTTTTGAAGGGAAAAAGACCTCCACATGCCCGCCGGCCTCACGCAGTTTTTTAAAAAACTTTTTGCGTAGCGTTCTGGACCCGAGCTCATCATACAAAACCCTGACCTGAACACCTTCTTTCGCTTTCTGAATGAGGGCGTCCCGTAATTTTTTTCCTAATTCATCACCTTTGTAAATATAATATTGTAGATGGATATGATCCTTTGCCTTTGATATGTCATGTAAAAGCCGCTGAAACTTATCACGTCCGTCTGTAATGACATCAACTGAATTATCCTCTGTAAAGACAGCATGATTATTCATGATGAGCATGTATATTAAATCCTTATTATCAAAGGTTGCCCGGTTGTTGAACTGAAATTGCCTGTTTTCTAATTCTTCAAGCTGATGCTGCAGCAGCTTTTCAATTCCGATTTTCTTGCGATCCTCCCATTGAAACAAATGCTTGCGTCTGAGATTATGACCGAATAATAGGTATAAAATAAAGCCTAAAACGGGAATAAAGAAAAGAACAAGCAGCCAAGCCCATGATGCACTGGCATCGCGCCGTTCTTTGAATATGACAATGATGGCCAAAAGAATATTCAAAATGAAAAAAAGTGATAAAAGGATGGAAGAAATACTCACTTTGTAACCCCGCTAATTCATATTTATCAAGAAGATTGCCATTAGTATTCCATGAATAACAGCAATCTGATTCCCATTACAAATTATAACACTGACTTTTTAAAAGAATAAAGTGTGTTGATCCAGATTCTTTGTGAAAAACACGGGCAGATTTCTTTAAAACCAGCTTGCACCTGCGTTAAAATAAACTCATATGATAACGTTCGTAAAGCCTTGCAAAATCAAATAAAGGGGGAGAATAAATGAACTTTTACAGAATAGAACAAATGCCGGGGTTCATTAAAACAGAAATGCAAAAAATTCAAAAGGCTGTACAGCCTTTAATGAAGAAAACTGTCATCTACCGTTTTCTTGCTGTTCCGCTTGCTGCATTCTCTCTCTTTAATTTGGCTGCTTTCCTTTTTCATGCTTCAGCAGACAGAGAGTCCCTGATCAGCGCCGGTCTTTTTGCGCTTCTTGCTGCACTTGGATTAGCATTTTTTAAAGAAGCGGGCTATCAGCATAAACAAATCCAAAAGACCGTTCATATTTATATGCTGAACAGAATCAAAAAGAGCGAAATTCTTTCAGAAGAGCGCAAAAACACGTATACGCGCCAGATCACGGAAGAACCGTTTGCGATGCGGAGCTTTGTAGAGTTTTTGACTGAAGAAGACAGACGGAAGAAAATGCTGTATTAATACTGTAAACGGCACGGCACCCTGACTGTTAGCGGATTTATCTAACAATCAGGGTGCCGTTTTTTCATTTCATCGAATTCGTGAAACAACCGGATATTCATTCTGTATTTTTAAAATGTATATATCTATTGAAGATAACGTATACGATTTCTATGAGCATTATTATGATTCCTTTACATAGAAAAATAGGGGATAAAACTATATAGAATCCCATCCCAGCGGTGTCCCTGCTGAAAGATGTTTCGTTGCTGTTTTTCCGATCATTACATCAAAGTACTTTGGTTCCAAACCATAACCAGGTCGTATCACCTTAATATTTTCTTTGGTGAAAATCTCTCCGGCTTTTATATCGTTTGTTACATAAATAGAGCGGCGAAATTTAAGCGAAGCTTTTTCCTTGTCAGTTGGTCCATAGGTGATCTGTCCTAACGCTTGCCATGCCCTTTCCGTTTCAACGACAAGTTCTTTCAATTCAGGTGGTTCCAGTGAAAAGGCAGAATCTACACCGCCATCAGCTCTTGATAAAGTGAAGTGTTTCTCAATCACAGTTGCGCCTAAGGCGACACTGGCGACAGCAACTCCTGTTCCCATTGTGTGATCTGATAAGCCGACTTGGCAATTAAATAATTCCTTCATATGAGGAATCGTAGAAATATTGGTGTTTACTGGTGATGCCGGGTAGGTGCTTGTGCATTTTAGAAGGATTAATTCTTTACAGCCTGCTTCCTTGGCAGCCGTTATTGTTTCATCAATTTCTGCTACTGTAGCCATTCCAGTTGAAATGATAATGGGTTTACCTGTAGCAGCCACCTTTTTGATAAGAGGGATATCAGTATTTTCAAATGAGGCTATTTTATATATAGGCACTCCCAGGTCTTCCAAAAAGTCGACAGCCGATTCATCAAATGGCGTACTCAAAGGAATCATTCCCAGCTCCCGGCATTTATCGAAAATGGGTTTATGCCATTCCCATGGGGTGTAAGCCTGCTGATATAATGTATAGAGCGTACTGCCAGACCATAGACTATCGTTATCCTCAATTTTAAAATCTTTTGTATCTATATTTAACGTCATCGTATCAGCGGTATAGGTTTGTATTTTTAATGCGTGTGCACCTGCTTTGGCAGCTGCTTCTATAATGTGAAAAGCACGTTCTAACGATTGATTATGGTTCCCGGACATTTCAGCAATAATAAATGGGGGATGATGCGGGCCAATACTTCTTCCATCTATATTGATTTCGTTCATATTTGCACTCCCTTCTATTCACAGGAATACCGGCCGTAAAACAATAGACTTTGATGTCATCTATATGAAATGATTGGTCAAAGTCTAAAGTTCACTAAAACCTGTATCAATGTCCTTGATATCTATTCCTCTTTCAGCCAATTTCTGGATCAATTTCGGCTTTTCAGCAATCCATTCTTCTTTTAAGAGACCATATCTGATTACATCAAGGTATTTATGATTTCTTACTATATGGTTTCGAAAATGACCTTCTTTACAAAAACCGAATGTTTGGTGAAATGATAAGCTTCTTTCGTTATTCAAAAGTACTTCTCCGTATACTTTCTCAACACACAACTTTTGAAACGCCCATTCTAACGCTAAAAACCCCATGATAGAGCCAGAGCCTTTTGGACTCTCGGGCTCTCCAATATAGAAACCCCAATAGCAGTGGTTATGCTTATCATCAACATCTTTAAAGCTAACAAAGCCAGTTTCTTTATGATCAATTGTAAATATAAAATAATGTTCTGTTTTGGATGTATTTATTTTCTTGAACCATTGATGATGCTGTTCTTCATTAATTATTTGGTCATGATACATTGATTTTCTGATTCTCTCATCGTTACGCCAACGGAGGACTGTATCTAAGTCCTTTTCTTTTAATGGTCTAAGGGAATATTTGAACACAGATTTATTCCTTCCTTACTTTAAAATTTCTAATAAGAGGTTCTGTCGATGATCAATATTTTCTTCCAGCAGCAGTCGGGCTTTTCTTGACATTTGTTGGAGTGACAAGGGGCTATTCATCATGTCTTGAATGGCTGAGACGATATCTGATTCATTGACTGATTCTTTAGGTCCCAGATATTTAATCGCGCCTAATTGATCAAGCGTTTGAGCGATCGATTCTTGATTTTCTGCGACGGTGATGACGATCGCTGGAAGGCCGAGATAGCAGCGCTCCCAAGTAGTCGTTCCGCCCGCACCTATTGCCAGGTCGGCATTGTACATTAATTCAGCCATATGATTCACTTGGCAGTGAAAGCTGCAAAAGGCATGTTTCTTACAAATAGTTTCAATTTCATTCTTATGAGTATTGGTATTTCCAATCACGATATCAAGCTCAATATCCTGGGGGGAAAGCTCCTGAAAGGCTTTCATCACCTTTTTCGTTTCATTAGTGGGATCACTGCCTCCAAAAAAGACAAGAATCTTTTTTACACTTCCATCGCGGTTAATGTGATGGGGTAAAAATGAATAAAACTCGTCTCGCAATAAGACATATTCTGGTCCTAAGTATTGTTTGCAGCTTTCGGGGACTAGATTGACATAACGATCTTTATAATGATGATAAAGATTCTGATCCAATAATATATCACAATCATGTAAACGATCAGCCAAGTCATCAATCACCATCATTCTTTTCACATGTTTTTTCACATTCATCTCCCAATTGATATCAATTGCGTAGTGATCAATGATAAGGAGGGAGATGTCCTTGTTCATGTCTTTTATCGCGCTAATGGTTTCAGCTGCGTCAACATACCAAGGGACACCAAGCCAATCAGAATGCGGAGTTGTTTTAGGAATGAAAACATTCTTTTTAGGTTCTGGCAGCATAATGAGATCAAACTGTTTCTCTTGGATGACCTCCGCTAGATGACCTTGTAAGTGTCGGCAAATAAAGATAATATTTGCCCCCTTTTTACGCAGCGCATGAGCAAGTGTGAGGCATCTCATGACATGACCTGTTCCTATTTCAATTGAAGCATCTGTTCTGATAAGGATGTTCATCACAGCACCTCAATCACTTGGATTTATTGTCGGCTTCATTGATGATTTCTTTTTGTTCTACCCGGGCATTGAGCAATGACCATTCTGGAAATTCGTTCAATAATGTTAGGGTATCCTCTAGGCTGAAGTCAGGTTTAGTTGGGTAAAGTTTTTCAATAATTTTTTTGATTAATAAAAAATCCTCGGGTGTATCTACAGTCCATCTATGCTGTTTCTGATTTTCGGTATAGGTGATATTAGCTAAGCTAAATCGATCTGGATTCAGGTAAATAAAGGGTGTAACATGTTCCCGTTCGTAGTCAAGGCTGGACTCGTGATAAGCTTTCTCTAACGAAGAAGCTGAAAAAACCTCTATATCCATTCCGCGGGGATACGTTCGCTGTAAGGTGTTAGACACATAATCATATTGGCCCTTTGAATCCAGGTAACATTTTATTACCTTATCAATCACACGATAATCAATAATAGGGCAGTCAGAGGTTAGTCGGACGACATTTTCCGCGTTGCTTATTTTTGCTGCTTCGTAGTACCTTGATAAAACATCGGTTTCTGACCCGCAATAATAAGTAAGAGACAATCTCTTACTTAACTCAACAATGGGTTGATCTATCGCATTTGTAGTCGTGGCGATCACAATATCATCAATAAGTGCTGCTCTTTTGATTCTTTCAATTTGATATTCCAGCAAAGGTCTATTCAACACTTTTTTCAACACTTTACCCGGCAATCGGCTGGAGCCCATCCGTGCTTGGATAATAGCCGTTACTTTCACCTAACCACCTCCTACGAATAATAATTCACTACTTTCTTTAGTGCTTTTATAACATCGTCTGCATCTTTTTCATTCATCGATTGAAACAGAGGCAAGGTGATCATTCCTTTATACAGCTTTTCGGCATTTGGGCATAAGCCCACTTGATAACCTAAATGTTGATAATAAGGGTGTAAATAAACAGGTATATAGTGAACGTTAACACCTATATTTTCTTTTTGCATAGCGTTGAAAATATCATCGCGATTTCCTTTAAGCGAATCTAGCTTTAAGTCAATGACGTAAAGGTGCCAGCTGGAAGTTGAGGCTGCATCTTGAATTGGGAGATGAATGTGGGAGATTGTTTTTAATTTTTCGTTGTAGATCCTTGCAAGATGTCTTCGTTTTTCAATAAAATCATCTAATTTTTGCAATTGGCTGATGCCTAATGAAGCTTGGATATCCGTCATCCGATAATTGAATCCAAGAAAGTGCATTTCATAGTACCACGATCCATGATTCTGGCTTAGCTTTTTAGGGTCGCGGGTAATTCCATGACTGCGGAATTGGAGCAGCTTCTCATAATATTCTCTATTATTAGTTGTTATCATTCCGCCTTCGCCGGTTGTAATATGTTTAACAGGGTGGAAACTAAACATCGTCATATCACTGATTGAACCGATTGTTTCCCCTTTATATGAAGCGCCTAATGCATGGGCAGCATCTTCAATAACGATCAAGTTATGGGCTTTTGCAATTTTTTGAATCTGATCATGATTCACCGGCTGTCCTGTAAAATCTACCGGTATAATGGCTTTTGTTTTTGGAGTGATCAGCTTTTCAATAGAATCAGGGTCAATATTGTATGTTTGCGGATCAATATCTGCGAAAACCGGTTTGGCTCCCATGTACAAAATGCAATTGGCACTTGCCGCAAATGTGATGGGTGTCGTAATGACTTCGTCTCCCTGTGAAATTCCCGCAGCAAAGCAAGCCGCATGCAAAGCAGCTGTTCCGCTGGAAAATGCAACAGCATATCGGCTGCCAACATAGTTTGCGACTTTTTCTTCGAATAAGTCGATTGCTGGTCCCGTCGTCAAATAGTCTCCTCGTAAAACGTCAACTACTGATTGTATATCAGCTTCATCTAACCATTGCCTGCCGTATGGAAGATATGAATCTCTGACAGGCTTACCGCCTGTCATTGCTAATTTATTCTCACTGGTCATTTTCATTCTCCTATTAAATGAGATTCGTACTCTTAATCCATTCTTCTGTTTTTCTTATTCCTTCCTCCAAACTGGCCTGCGGGCTCCAATTAAGAATTTTTTTTGCTTTTTCGTAGTTACATAACAATTTTGGAATTTCACTCTGAGGATGTATATGCTCTACATGGTGAATATTTTGTTTATCGCCTGCAATTAACTCTGCTAATTCATTAATAGATATATCTCTTCCAAGGCCTGCGTTTATAATTTCACCGTTTGCCTTTTGGGAATAACCAGCCTGCACGACGAAATTAGCACAATCCTCTACATATAAAAGATCACGGGTTTGTGTGCCGTCACCATATATATGCAGCTTTTTACCGTCCAATTTGTTTTTTATAAAAATAGCGACTACTCCGCCTTCACCGCCTGTTTTTTGGTAAGGCCCATACGTGTTAAACGGACGTATAACCACAGCAGGGAGACCGTATGCGTGATAATAGGAGAGCACCATATTTTCAGCCGCGATTTTTGATCCGGCATAAGGTGAAGCGGGTTTAATAGGATCTGTTTCTTTAATACCTTCAGCAAATGCAGCTCGGTCATATACCATGCAGGTACTCATAAAAACAACTTTTACATTATGCTGCTTACATAATTCTAAAATGTTAAAAGTACCGATTGTGTCATTTTCAAATGTGGTTTTCGGATCGTCGATGCTATCTTGTACGTTTATGCTTGCACCTAAATGGTAGCAAATATCAAATTTTGTCGAGAAAAGATCCTCTAATGTTTTTACATCCTTTATATCTCCATGGATAAATTCGATAAAACCAGGGTCGTTTTTCAGGTCTTCTATATTTTCTAAACGTCCATTCGATAAATCATCCAATACCCATACTTGATGACGGTCTTCTAATAATTTTTTCACAACCCATCTGCCGATAAAACCTGCTCCTCCAGTGACGAGAACTTTCATGATCATCTTCCTTCCCGAATTAAAGTAATGTTTGCGATCTTAATAATGCAAGGACCTCTTCTTTAGAAATCTGCTTTTGATCATTTGAACTATAGGTCCCTTCAGTTGCTTTTTTCGCTTGGGTATAATGATTTTTCTCCCCATAAGTGGAAGGGATAACAAACATGTCAGGCAGCTCCAAAGCCATTGTCGACTCGTCATAAGTCATCAGTTCTTCATACATTTTTTCTCCGGGCCGCAGCCCGATTTCCTGTATTTCTATTTCATCAATATTCATATTCTGTTTTTTGCATGTTTCTTCAACGACGACTGACACTAAGTCATGCAGTGATATGACAGGCATTTTTAATATGAAGATTTCGCCGCCCTGAGATTCCTTTAGTGCACCAATTAATAAAGATGTCGCCTGATCCAGTGTCATCATAAAGCGATTCATCTTTAAATCTGTAACAGTCACCTTTTTTTGCGTCAAGATTTGTTCTATAAACAATGGAACCACGGAACCCCTTGAACCAATTACATTTCCAAACCGAACACAAGAAAAAACCGTCGAAGCTTTTCCCTTACTGTATTCTGCTGCAGAAATTAATCTTTCAGCTGTGAGTTTTGTTGCTCCATATGCATTCGTTGGTGATATTGCTTTATCTGAACTTGTAAAAACTACTTTTTTTACGTTTTGGGCAACTGCCGCTTTAATGACATTATTGGTTCCTATAATATTGGTGAGGACTGCTTCATAGGGATTGTATTCGCAAGCAGGAACATGCTTCATGGCAGCGGTATGGAAGACGTAGTCAATGCTGTCCATAGCATTTAACACCCGGTCATAATCTCGCACATCTCCTATTAAATATCTAATATCCTTTCTGGGACCGATTTCATTTTCCAACATAAATTGTTTATATTCATCTCTGCTAAATATACGAACAACCTTTGGCTGATCCTTAAGAATTTGTTTTAGAAGACTTTTTCCAATCGTACCTGTTCCGCCAATTATGAGTATTTTTTTATCTTTGAAAAACACAAGTATATCCACTTCCTTTTTCTTAAATGGATGAAAAAATGTCGGTTATTGAAGTATATGCTTGTTACAAAACTCTGTGTTTGCTCTAGCCTAATCGATTCAACTATTATTTTAAAAAAACCATAAAACATAGAGCGTACATCTGCGGGGCGGTGGGGGAATGGCTGCTTAATGGTCTAAACGTATAAAAGATAGAAACAAATATTTTGTATGAGAAATCATATAACTGTCTGTGTCCTACGATGTAAATGGAGAGATTGCCATGGAATGTGTCCTGATTGTTTCTAACATATAAGATAGGGATGCTATACAAAGTATGTCACACCGAAGAGCGTGCCTGGATGAATGACGATAACGCAGAGAATTTGAGGAGAACATAATAAAAAGGCATGAGTCCGGTTCAATACCGAACTCATACCTATGCTATTCGTGTCTATCCTTCGGAGGTCAGATCCACACACCTTTATTCAAAGACGGGCTCATCTTCATAATAATAGGAATCCGGGTCTTCATACGTATCCATATCCTCAAAAGCGGCGATGCCGACAAATACGAGGAAGAAAATAAGCAGAATGATTCCGATGAGGCCTGCGGCGATACTTGATGCAGCGTAGAATAATTGCATTTTAATAAATTTCCCGTAGTTTTCCAGCATGCTTACACCCGCACTGCCGGTCAGGTTTCCGCTTGCCTCTCTTGCTGCTTTTGCTGACCGCATCAGAAACACGCCTGAAATAATGAGCAGGACGCCTGGAATAGCGCCTATGATTGTCATTAAAGCCGACAGGGCAGCCAGCGCACCCATGACAATTAAAAGAATTCCTGTGATTTTGCCCCACTTTGCAATGTCTGAAAGCGATTTGACAGCAGCAGCGCTCAGCTCACGTTTTTCGCCCTCTGTGCTGTTGTTCTCTTGCTCGGTCACGCTGTTTTCTTCGTGGTGAGTTTCAATATGGTTTTCATCTTTATCAAGACTAATCATGATAGCTCTCTCCCTAATATTTTTAAGTCATATCGCTTGCCGTCCATTTCAGCAATGCCGGGGAATAACCCCCATTCCTTGAAACCGTGCTTTTCAAACAGCTTCAGGCTAGGCTTATTATGTCCGAAAATGAAGGCCATAAGCGAGCGGATGCCAAGCTCCGGCGCGATGCGGAGCGCTTCCTGAAGCAAGTGATTTCCGGCGCCTTTGCCGCGGCATGATTCATGAATGTATATGCTGATCTCGGCTGTTTTATTATAAGCGGGCCTGCCGTAAAATCTTTCGAAACTGATCCAGGCAGCCACGTCCCCGCTTTCATCCTCAGCAACATACAGCGGCCGTTCGTCTGTATGTCCCAAAAACCACGCCATCCGGTCTTCCGTTGTTACCGGTTCAGTATCGGCTGTTACCATTCGTGAGGCAATCGTTGAGTTATAAATCGCAACAACCGCTTCTATATCCTTTTTTTCAGCAAGACGTAATGTCAAGTTCATACGTATCTGGTTCTCCTCTCAAAAAAAAATGACATACTTTCTTATCAGCCTGCACAAACTATATCTAAAAAAGTTTTTTATATCAGTGTATATATTTTCAGAAAAGTGTTCAGAATGTTGCTGAGGTGATGAAACAATGAGAGAGGAAGAAAAGAAAACTTCTCAAGTCAAAAAACTTCAGCAGTTTTTTCGTAAACGCTGGGTGTTCCCTGCAATTTACTTAGTCAGTGCGGCCGTCATTTTAACAGCTGTCCTTTGGTATCAATCTGTATCAAATGATGAGGTAAAGGATCAGTTAGCTGATAACGGCGGAAGCTCCGCGTACGACAACAACGACGATGCAGTTGAAGTAGGAAAGTCTATGGAAAATGTCGCAATGCCAGTTGTTGATTCTGAAAACGTTTCTGTTGTGAAAAAGTTCTATGAAACTGATGCCGCAAAAGAAGAAAAAGAAGCAGCACTCGTTACCTATAATAACACGTACAGCCTAAGCAAAGGAATTGACTTAGCTGAGAAAGACGGAAAAGATTTCGATGTTTCTGCTTCTCTAAGCGGTACGGTTGTCAAAGCTGAAAAAGATCCAGTGCTGGGATATGTTGTGGAAATTGAACATGCTGATGGTTTATCTACTGTGTATCAATCACTTTCTGAAGTAGGTGTTGAGCAAGGCGACAAGGTGAAGCAAAATCAGGTCATCGGAAAGTCTGGCAAGAACCTTTACAGCGAAGAAAGCGGTAACCACGTACACTTTGAAATCCGTAAAGACGGAGTTGCTATGAACCCGCTAAACTTTATGGACAAGCCGGTTTCTTCTATTGAAAAAGCGGCAGCTGCAGAAGAGAAAGCTGCAACTGAGGAAACAGAAGAATCCATTCAGCAATCATCAGAAAAAAAGGATGGTTCAACTGAAAAAGGAACTGAAGAAAAATCCGGAGACAAAACGGATGATTCAACTGACAAATCAGGTTCCAAAGAAAGCAGCACAACAGAAGACACTGAACAGTCTTAATGAAGAAAACGTCTATCGGTGTGATAGGCGTTTTTTTTGTTACTTTTTGTTTCACTGTGCCGTCTATGTATTTACATGCACAAGAAGCTGCTGGAAAGGAGGCTGTTTTGATGAATCGTCTATTACTCGCGGGCTGGA
Source organism: Bacillus sp. 0909A (assembly GCF_036765115.1). Taxonomy (NCBI): domain Bacteria; kingdom Bacillati; phylum Bacillota; class Bacilli; order Caryophanales; family Bacillaceae; genus Bacillus; species Bacillus sp. 0909A. The sequence continues at coordinate 451,443 of NZ_JBAIZU010000003.1, read as the reverse complement.
TCTTCTTCATTTTACTCTCTGTCTGCACAGAAAGCTTCAGCGATATGGTGGTGTCGCAGACAGTGACATTTCACTTTCATCCGCATCCTGATCTATACCCATTTTTAGACATGGATTTTGCTCAGTTGACTACGCCTGAAGCTGTAATTCAAAAAATCGGGCACGCGTTTTCTTTCTTCGTGCTGACATATTTGCTGTGGAAGCAATGGAACAATATCAAATGGGCCTCGGCCGGAGCATTCATGTTTGCCGTTTTTACAGAAATCATTCAGCTTTTCTTCAGCAGAAACGGCTGCATCCGGGATGTACTCATTGACAGTGTTGGGATTGCCCTGTTTATTGGATTATTTGGTCTCGCAAAACGGAAAAGACATGAGATGTATGAAAAATATTAAAGCCGGCGCTCTTCCATTCAGAGGCCGGCTTTATCTTAGAAATTTTGATCGGTTGGTTTTTTCGTTATTTTATTCATAATCGCTTCATAGATTCGGACGATGAAATCAACGAGCGGGCGAAGAAGATCTGAAAATCTAAAGAACAGGAACCCGATAATGATCGCGACAACAAGACTGCCCAACACATCTACAGGATAGTGATGTCCCACCCAAATTCGTGAAAAACCGGTTAAAAGCCCGAAGATGACGAGCGGCCAGCCTATTTTACGGTTTCTGAAAAGCATTGCAATCGAAATAGCCAGCGCTCCCGTTGTGTGGTCACTCGGAAAAGAAGCATCTGCATCGTGCGGAATCAGTGTATGCACTGTGTGAGCGACGAATGGGCGCGGTTCAACATAAACTTGTGTAATCAAGAAATTAATCACAAGACCCGCAATTCCTGTAATTCCTGCGTAAAGTACGTTCTTTCTGCTTTGTGTGTTCCCGAACAGCCACATCACCAATAAGATAAGCGCATAGGCAACGATCGCGTATTCCGTTATGAAAACCATAATGGAATCGAGAACAGAATTGTGATGAGATAATCCATGGATAGCTTTAAATATTTCGTAATTCAAATAATCACCTTTTACATTTTTATATTAAGTAGACTCTTCTTACTCAGAAAAAGTTTCAAATAAAAATAGAGATTGTCTGAAATCATGGTGCTTGAAGAGGATTCGAATGGGTACCACGGTTTCTGGGGGTTTTTGTGTTCGCAAAAAAAGAGATCCGGAGTGTCCGAATCTCTTAACAATATTACAGCGCTTCAGGTCCTTCTTCGCCAGTGCGGATATTAATCGTATTGCTGATTTCATAGACAAAGATTTTACCGTCACCCGGTGATCCCGTTTTCAGAACCCGCTTAGCGGTCTCAGTTACTTGATCAACAGGAACCTTGCTGACCACGATTTCGATTTTTAACCGTTCATATACATTGCTTTCTATTTTTACCCCTCGATAAAGCTCCGTATGTGCTTTTTGAAGCCCGCAGCCGTGAACATTGGAGAAGGTCAGAGAGGTGACTCCGATTTTTCCGAGTTCCTGCTTCAGCTTTTCAAAATTTGCCGGACGCGTTACAATTTCTACCTTGAACATTTGACCGCTCATAGCGTCACTCCTCACATAGAATCTTGATATGCTTTCTCCCCGTGCATTGTTAAATCAAGCCCGAGTGATTCTTCTTCTTCGGTTGCGCGTAGGGGCAGGAAGAGGCCTACAATTTTAATAATAACGAATGTGACAATAAATACAAAAACATAAGTTGCGGCGATCGCTACAATTTGTTTCCATATTAAACTTGCATCCCCGTAGAATAAACCATCTGCACCAGCGGAGTTGACTGAAGTTGTTGCGAACAATCCTGTCGCAATGCCGCCCCATGTCCCGCCGATGCCGTGCAGGCCAAAGGCATCAAGTGCGTCATCATATCCGAATTTCTGTTTCAGCGAGAAGACACCCCAGAAACAAACCGCTCCGCCAATGATGCCAATGATAATAGAAGAAAACGGTGTGACAAACCCGGCCGCCGGCGTAATGGCCACAAGCCCTGCGATTGCTCCTGATACCGCGCCGAGCATCGTCGGTTTTTTGTTGATGATCCATTCAACCAATATCCAGCCGGCAATCCCCGCTGCAGCTGCCGTGTTTGTATTAATAAAGGCGTACATGGCCACATCATTTAAGGTCAGGGCGCTGCCGACGTTAAAACCGAACCAGCCGAACCAAATCAGGGCGCCTCCTAAAAAGGTGTAAATGAGGTTGTGCGGAGAAGACGCTGTGCCGTCTTTCCGTTTGCCGAGCACGATGGCCAGAACAAGACCGGCCACCCCGGAAGAAATATGAACAACGTTTCCGCCCGCGAAATCAAGCGCGCCAAGCTGGCCGATCCAGCCTCCGCCCCATACCCAGTGAGCAACAGGCGTGTAAACCAATGAAACCCATAAAACCGAGAATAAAAGAAAAGCGCCGAATCGCATCCGCTCTGCGAAAGCCCCGGAAATGATAGCAGTTGTCAGAACCGCGAACGTCATTTGGAACATCATAAATAATGAATGGGGAATCGTGTCGCTGTAATCACCCGGATCAAATCCGACCCCCTTCAGACCTGCCCACTCCAGTCCGCCAATCAGTGAGTTGCCTGGAGCAAAGGCAAGTGTATATCCGAATAAAACCCAAACGATGGAAACGATGGCGATGGAAGAGAAACTGTGCATTGCTGTACTCAGCACATTTTTGCTTTTTACCATTCCTCCATAAAATAACGCTAACCCCGGGGTCATCAGCCACACGAGTAAAGCGCAAAAGAACATAAATACTGTATCGCCCATTTGCATGTCTCATTCCTCCGTATCTTTCAGAATAAAAGCAATTATGATATTTCTTCATTATAGAGAAAAAAGAACGATAAAACATTTTCATGTGAGATTTCCTAACATGCTTTTTTAGTGTATGTTATCGATGCGGGAGAGGAAAGAAAAAACGGTATTTACTATACAAGACTTTGTGTCTATAAAATAATTCTGATTTTATGAGAAAAAAGGGAATTGACAAAAAATAGAATGGTATATACTGTATTAACTGTATTAGTTGATATAATACACTGAGGGGGATGCGATATGAATAAAGGCAGCAGGCTGCTGAGAGCGTTAAGAAAGTCCATTCCGGCGACATTCCGGTTGTTTTTGGCCTTTAATTTTGTTGTGTACGGCCTGGTGAAAGTGGTCATGGGGCAGTTTGGGGGAGTAACACCTGAAATTGCAGCTGCGGTGGGAAAGGGAAAGGGATTTACAATTGCGTGGACATTTTTTGGTTATTCTCATGTCTATGAAGTATTTATAGGCTTTGGAGAAATCATTGCTGCAGTTTTGCTGTTGATTCCAAGAACATCTGCGTTAGGTGCCGTTGTATTTATGCCGATTATTGTGAACATCGTCATGATTAACTATTGTTTTGATATTGGCGTGCAGGATCTCAGTACGATATTAATGATCATGTGTTTGATTCTGCTTTGGATTGACCGCCGCAAATTTATGGGCATGTTTAATCAGCAGCCGATTAACGGCAGGCAGGTGACGAAGCTATGACAACTTTTATGATCGCAGTGCTTGCCGGTATGTTTGTATGCACTACCTTTTATTTTTATATAAAAGAAAAATCGTGAGATAAGCGCTTCTCCTGAGAACTTCACAAGCGTCATGCAAGAATTCATGTGAAGTGAAGAGTAAAATATGGGATGTGAGAAACACTAACCAGCATCAGGAGGAAACGTAAAATGAACACACTTACCATTGATTTTCAAAACACAGCATTGGTTATCATTGATCTGCAAAAAGGAATTGTGCCAATAGACAAAAGCGGACAGGTTGTCCCGAATGCGAAAAAACTTGTTGACGAATTCCGAAAGCATAACGGCTTTATCAGCTTTGTGAATGTAGCCTTCCATGACGGAGCAGATGCGCTAAAGCCGGAAACGGATGAACAGGCGCAGGAAGGTTCAGGTGAAATGCCGGTGGACTGGGCGGAATTTGTTCCGGAAATCGGTGTGCAGGACGGAGATTACACAGTGACCAAACGCCAGTGGGGCGCGTTTTTCGGCACGGACTTAGATTTGCAGCTGAGACGCCGCGGCATTGATACCATAGTACTATGCGGCATTGCCACGAATATCGGAGTGGAAAGTACGGCTCGCGAGGCCTTTCAGCTTGGCTATCAGCAGATTTTTATTACCGACGCGATGTCCACGTTCAGTGAGGAAGAGCATGAAGCGACACTGCGCTTTATTTTTCCAAGAATCGGCAAATCGCGGACAACAGAAGAATTTTTATCACAAGTGAAATGAAAATATCAAAAAAGAGCCGTGCTGTCTTTTTAACAGCGGTAGCTTCAGGAACGATGCTGAATCCGCTGAACTCGTCTATGATTTCTCTGGCGCTCCACAGTATCCAGCATGAGTTTCACCTGTCATTTACGACGGTTTCCTGGCTGATCTCCTCTTTCTATTTGGCGAGTGCTGTGGCCCAGCCTGTGACGGGAAAGCTTGGCGATTTGATTGGGCGTAAAAGGTTGTTTTTATTCGGGCTTATTCTTGTGGCGGTTTCCGCCATCGGGGCGCCGCTTGCGCCAACCTTTATGACATTATTGGTCATGCGGCTGTTTCAATCGGTGGGGAGCAGTGCGATTTATCCGTCGGGAGTCGGGCTGATACGAAACCACATACATGAGCGCCAGGCTTCAGCCATGGCGGTTCTGTCCATATTTGCATCTGCAATGACGGCGCTGGGGCCGACAGTCGGCGGCTTTTTGATTGTGTGGGGCGGCTGGCCGGCGATTTTTATCGTCAATCTGCCGTTTATTATCCTCAGCTTCCTATTAGGGATGTATATGTTCCCGAAGGATCAGAAAAAAGGGGTGGGGATCAGCGCGGTTATCCGGCAGCTAGATGTTCCGGGAATCCTTTTGTTTGCCGGCGGGATCATTTTGCTCCTGTCCTTTTTGCTTTCGTTCAGCACATCCCCACATATGTCAGAAGGTGTGATTGGTGTCATTCTGCTTGCCGCATTTGTCTGGCGTGAGCTGAAAACGGAGAAGCCGTTTATTGATGTCCGTCTGTTTAAAACGCAGCGAACTCTGTCAGCGGTATACGTTCAGTTTATTTTACTTAATGTATTCTTCTACTGTTTATTTTTCGGACTGCCGAGTTATTTTCAGGATGAAATGCAACTTTCTGTCCAAACGAGCGGTCTGTTTATGCTGTTCATGTCGGGTATGAGTATCGCTATATCGCCCATTACAGGCAAGTGGATTGATCGATCGGGAGTCATTAAGCCGATTTTGGCGGGATCGCTTCTGATGACCGCGGGCGCTGTGCTCTTAACGGTCTTTTTTATCAGCGTTCCGGTTATCGGGAAAGGCTTGATCCTGTCGCTGCTCGGCATCGGTTACGGACTTGGAAACGTAGCGCTTCAGGCAGCGATGCTGAAAACGAGCCCTTCAGACATGGTGGGAACTACCTCAGGCCTGTTCCAAACGTGCCGTTACCTTGGCTCGATTTTGTCCTCGGTGATTCTGGGCCTTCTGTTCGGTAAAGAGATTACAGCGGCTCATTTTGATATCATGGGAATGATCCTTATTGCTGTAGGCGGATTGAGTCTGTTTATGGCTTTGAGATTCACCGCCTTAATGAAAACAAGATCATGAGAAAAGAGACAGATATACGAATCTGTCTCTTTTTCTTGTTTAGGATGCTCAAAAATGAATAAAAGGATTGTGGATCATAGCCAATGTATTTGTCTGACTTTTCAGTTATATTAAGTCACATGTGATGTTAGAAAACAATACATAGAACGGAAGATAGACAATGCTGAAAGGGGAGCCGGCTATGGAATTAAAAGAGGGTCATCTGCAATCAAACAGGCTGAGCAATGAGGATCTGCTACCTTTAGGACAGGAAAAACGCACGTGGAAAGCAATGAACTTCGCCTCCATTTGGATGGGATGCATACATAATATACCGACCTACGCGACAGTGGGCGGATTAATTGCGATTGGGCTTTCACCGTGGCAGGTGCTGGCGATCATTATTACGGCCTCGCTTATTTTGTTTGGCGCACTCGCTTTAAACGGGCATGCAGGGACAAAATACGGGCTACCATTTCCTGTGATTATCCGGGCTTCTTACGGTATTTACGGCGCGAACATTCCGGCGCTTCTGAGGGCTTTTACAGCCATTATGTGGCTTGGTATTCAAACCTTTGCCGGGAGCACGGCGCTGAACATTTTGCTGTTAAATATGTGGCCCGGCTGGGGAGAGATTGGCGGGGAATGGAATATTCTAGGTATCCACTTGTCTGGTTTCCTCTCTTTCGTATTCTTTTGGGCTGTGCACTTACTTGTATTGCATCACGGTATGGAATCGATTAAGCGTTTCGAGGTATGGGCAGGTCCTTTAGTATATGTGGTGTTTGGCGGCATGGTATGGTGGGCGGTCGATATAGCCGGAGGACTCGGGCCGATCTATTCACAGACTGGGAAATTTCACACGTTTTCAGAAACGTTTTGGCCGTTTGCTGCCGGAGTCACTGGCATTATAGGTATCTGGGCAACGTTAATTTTAAACATACCTGATTTTACACGGTTTGCGGAAACGCAAAAAGAGCAGATTAAAGGCCAGTTTTACGGCTTGCCTGGAACCTTCGCGTTATTTGCGTTTGCCAGTATTACAGTGACCTCCGGTTCACAGGTTGCTTTCGGCGAGCCGATTTGGGACGTGGTTGATATTTTGGCGAGGTTTGATAATCCTTATGTCATCGTATTATCTGTGATTACGCTCTGTATCGCCACCATTTCAGTTAACGTAGCAGCAAACATCGTGTCTCCCGCTTATGATATTGCGAATGCTTTGCCGAAATATATTAATTTTAAACGAGGCAGCTATATCACAGCCCTGCTCGCTTTATTTACGGTTCCGTGGAAGCTCATGGAGAGCGCAACTAGCGTTTATGCGTTTCTCGGTTTAATCGGCGGCATGCTCGGTCCGGTGGCAGGCGTCATGATGGCTGATTACTTTATCATTCGCAAGCGGGAGCTCTCGGTTGATGACCTATATTCCGAAACCGGACGGTATGTGTATTTCAAAGGCTATAACTACCGGGCATTCGCGGCCACGCTTTTAGGCGCACTCATCTCATTAATCGGAATGTATGTCCCCGCATTAAAGAGCTTATATGACATCTCATGGTTTGTAGGTGTACTGACATCATTTCTTGTCTATATTGCTCTGATGCGGATTCACCCGCCGGTATCATCTGCTGTCGGAAAGTATGATTCTGAACAGGTGCTTCGTGCGGAATAAGCGTTTTCTGCAGTGGAATGGATTTGAGATGGTTTTCCATAAATGGATAACCTATAATGATAGAAGAAAATCCATTCTAAATAGAAATGAGAATCCCATATGAAGCTATCAATTTTTATTTCTGCTGCAGTTGTTTTAACTGCTGTGATCATCGCTTTAATCTATGATAAGACGGAAGCAAATGAACAAGAATCAGTGAACTGCTTATATGTTTCTCCTAACGGCAATGATCAAAATGAAGGGACGAAAACTAAGCCATTTCGTACACTGGCGCACGCCGCTAAGAAAGCTGTTGCCGGAACAACCGTATTAATCCGTGAAGGCACGTATGATGAACCGCTTGAGGTGAAGCATAGCGGCACGGACGGGAAGCCTGTCACGTTTCGAAACTATCAGAACGAGAAAGCAGTGATTACCGGGAAATCTATGACGAGCGCAAAATATGAAACGCCGTTAATCGGCATAGACAATAAACATTACATCACAATCAGCGGTTTAACGATTGAAAATCTTTCTGTTTCATCTGAAGAAGCAACCGCCATGGGAATTTATGTGACTGGCTCCAGCAGCCATATCACGATTAAGGGTAATCATGTTCGGAATATAAAAACAACGGCAGATGAGGGCAATGCCCACGGAATTGCAGTGTATGGAACGGGAAGCATGAAAGACATTAAAATCACGGATAATACCGTTGAAAAGCTGACACTCGGAGCGAGTGAAGCAGTTGTGCTAAACGGAAACATTGACGGCTTTACAATTGCGGGAAATCTGGTCCGTGATAATAACAATATTGGCATCGATCTTATCGGATATGAAGGAACGGCAGATCAAAACGATTATGTGCGGAACGGCGTCGTAGAAAACAATACTGTCTATCATCAGTCAACTTTCGGAAATCCGGCTTATGGAGATGAGTATTCAGCGGGCGGAATCTATGTCGACGGAGGACGCAGTATTGACATCAGGAAAAACACGGTATACAGAAACGATATCGGTATTGAAGCAACTTCTGAGCACAAAGGGAAATATGCTGAGGATATAAAGATTACCGACAACAAGGTGTATCAGAATGCGTACACGGGGATTTCAATTGGCGGATACGACAAGGAGCGTGGCGGCACCGCCGGTTCTGTGATTGCTCGCAACATTATTTTCAGAAACGACACAAAAGGGCTGTATGGCGGTCAGCTATTGCTGCAGCATGATACAAAAAACAACATAATAGAAAAGAATATTATGACGGCAAGTGACTCTAGTCTGTTTATTGCCAACGAGTTTAAAACCAATGAAGGAAATACAGTCAATCATAACGTTTACCATAAGGAAGCAGATAAAGACGGCTTATGGATGTGGAAAAAGACGGAATACGACTCATTTCCGTCCTATCAAAAAGCAACGAAAAACGATGTCGGCTCTCTCTATGCAGATCCGATGTATCGCGACGAAGAGTCTTTTGATTTTACATTAGATCCGGATTCACCTGCGCGTCCGATTATTGAATCATGAACAAACGGCATTCTATTCCGTTAAACGGAGCAGAATGCCGTTTGTTATGCAAAAAAAGACTGCCGGCAAATACCGGCAGTCTGACAAGCTATTCTGCAATCGACACTTTTCCTTCAGGTTCGGCTACAGCAGGTTTTTTCTGGCTCCATGCATAGAGAAGAAGTGAAATCAGAACGAATAGACCCGCTGATAAGTAAATAGATGAGAAGCCTGCGGAAGCAACGAATAATCCGAACACATACGATCCTGCGGCAATTCCGCTGTCAAAGAACGTAAAGAACGTTGCTGTCGCAAATCCTGAACGGTGTGCCGGTGAATTTTGTATCGCCAGCGTTTGCATGCACGGCACGATTGAGCCGTATCCGAGTCCGATCACAGCTCCGGATAATAGCAGCATCAAGCTGCTGTGCGTAAAGGCAAGCATGCAAAGTCCGACAGAGAAAATCAGGATTGAAGGGTAAATCACAATCCCCGCTCCGACTTTATCGAACAGTTTGCCTGTAAACGGACGCGCAACCATCATCGTAACAGCAAAGCAAACAAAGAAGTAGCCGCTGACATTTAATAGATCAATAGACTTAGCAAAAACGGACAAAAATGCTGTAACTGTTGAATAACAGAATGATATAAACAGCCCTACAATCGCAATCTTAAGCGCGCCTTTTTCAAACATATCCGAAAGAGAGAAACGGAATACAGTCGTTCCGCTACTGAGGCTGTTTGGCACTTTAATGAGTAATGTAACAAACAGCCCAACAATCATAAACACCGCAAAAATTGTAAAGAAGACAGAGAAAGGCACAATTTTCACCAGGCTCAATCCGAGAAACGGACCGATAGCCATTGCGAGGTTCATAGACATGGCAAAGTATCCAAGCCCTTCGCCGCGGCGTTTAACTGGAATGATATCGGCTGCGATCGCGCCGGTTACAGTGGTTAAAATACTGAACCAGATTCCTTGGAAGAACCGCAATCCAAGCAGCAAATAGAAGTTATGAATCGGCAGGTAAAGAAAAGACGAAAGGGCAAAAATCGCCATCGATACAATCGCCATCCTCTTTTTCCCAAACCGTTCTATAATAGCCCCTGAAAAAGGACGAGTGAAAATGGCGGATAACAGGAACAGACTGATTAACAGCCCTCCCTGAGATTCAGTACCGCCAAGCTCCTGCATCATATAGATAGGCAGAACAGTCAAAAATGTATAAAAGAACACAAAAACAAACAAGTTTACGAGAACGACCATAATGAAATCTTTGGTCCAAATTGGTTCAGACTTTTTCAAATGTATGTCACTTCCTTATTTTCATTGTTGTAAAAACAAACGAAATAAATGAGAAAACGCTTCTTTATCTTCATCACGGAAATCTGCAAGCAGTTCTTCCTCAAATTTAAGCATTTTCACATTGATTTCTTCGTATTTCTTCTCTGCTTCTTTTGTGAGGACAACGAGTTTTTCCCGTTTGTCTTCACCTTGCCGTCTCTGTACCCAGCCGTTTTCTTCAAGGCGTTTGATCGTCCGGGTTACGGTCGGGGCTTCCACATTTAAATAGGACCAAATCTCCTTTTGAGTCATTGGTCCGATCGTACGCAAACAATATAAAACTGACCATTGAGATGAGTAAAGGCCGAATGGCTCCAGCTGTTCATTGGCTTTTTTGGCAATCAGGCGGGCGCTTTGGTTGATTTGATGAATGAGGTGTCTGTTGACGTAGGTCATTTCGGTCTCCTTCTAAAAAACTTACCTAAGTAACTAATTGCTTTTTCATTTTACAGGAGTGATGAACGGATGTAAAGATAAAAATTTAGTGACGCGAAATAGTTAGCGCAAGCCGAAAAATTCGTTTCACCCCTTGTCCTTATTGAGTTTTTAGCATATTCCCAAAAGAATGCTAATACACTGTTACAAACCTAACAAAGAGAGTGTTTGAGGTGAGGGATCGTGGGCATATTTCACAAACTTACTTGTAAAATCATACAACAAAGAAGCTGCATAATGAATGACTCTTTACAGAATACGGATCTCATTTCACACTTCTCACATCCATTTTAGGGAGGTCGAGTGGTGTGCACGATTACATCAAAGAGCGAACAATCAAGATAGGAAAGTACATCGTGGAGACAAAGAAAACCGTTCGTGTCATTGCGAAGGAATTTGGTGTTTCCAAAAGTACAGTACACAAGGATTTAACAGAGCGTCTGCCTGAAATCAATCCTGACTTGGCAAACGAAGTGAAAGAAATACTCGATTATCATAAATCCATCAGGCATTTAAGAGGGGGAGAAGCAACAAAACTCAAGTATAAAAAGGATGAAATTCTCGAAGGAGAGCCTGTTCGCCAGCCATAATCACCCAGGGCAAATCAGCCTGCATTGTCTTCCGGAAATCGTTTGTAGATCATCCGCAAAAATTTGTAAAGAACTTAATGTGCTTCCAACTTTTTTTCTATATTTTATGATAATATATATAATTAGGGCACAATGTGGATATTTACTGTGAAACAGATTTTCAAGGAGGATATAAATAGATGTTTGCAAGGGATATTGGTATTGACCTCGGTACTGCAAATGTACTGATCCATGTTAAAGGTAAAGGAATTGTTCTAAATGAACCTTCCGTAGTTGCACTTGATAAAAACAGCGGCAAAGTGCTGGCGGTTGGCGAAGAGGCAAGACGAATGGTTGGACGTACACCTGGGAATATTGTTGCGATTCGCCCGCTGAAAGACGGAGTTATTGCTGACTTTGAAGTAACAGAAGCAATGCTGAAACATTTTATTAACAAGCTGAACGTAAAAGGCCTGTTCTCAAAACCGCGCATGCTTATTTGCTGCCCGACGAATATTACATCAGTTGAGCAAAAAGCCATCAAAGAAGCTGCTGAAAAAAGCGGCGGTAAACATGTGTACCTTGAAGAAGAACCGAAAGTTGCCGCTATTGGCGCGGGTATGGAAATATTCCAGCCGAGCGGTAACATGGTTGTAGACATCGGAGGCGGGACGACGGATATCGCGGTAATCTCAATGGGCGATATTGTCACCTCGTCTTCTATTAAAATGGCTGGGGACAAGTTTGACATGGAAATCTTAAATTACATCAAACGCGAGTACAAGCTGCTGATCGGCGAACGTACTGCGGAAGATATTAAGATTAAAGTCGCAACAGTTTTCCCAGACGCACGTCACGAAGAAATTTCCATTCGCGGACGGGACATGGTTTCCGGTCTTCCAAGAACAATTACAGTAAACAGCAAAGAAGTAGAAGAAGCCCTTCGTGAATCTGTAGCTGTTATTGTGCAGGCAGCGAAACAAGTGCTTGAAAGAACACCGCCTGAACTGTCCGCTGATATCATTGACCGCGGCGTTATCATTACCGGCGGAGGCGCGCTCTTAAACGGCCTCGACCAGCTGCTCGCTGAAGAGCTGAAGGTACCGGTGCTTGTCGCTGAAAATCCAATGGATTGTGTGGCAGTCGGCACAGGTGTTATGCTTGATAATATGGACAAGCTTCCTAAACGCAAACTAAGCTGATCACTCAAACCTCATTCTGAAATAGAATGGGGTTTTTTTATGAAAACTCTTCACGAATTGATGGGAAATGCCGATAATAGGATAAAATCCTGATTTATATTATAGAACGAATGTTCCTATATGACAACTGGAAAAAATGCCATTTTAGAGGTGGAAAACTTGTTAAAAGGATTATATACCGCAACATCCGCAATGATTGCCCAAGAGCGCAGAACGGAAATGCTTTCAAATAATATCGCAAACGCAAATACATCCGGATATAAAGCAGACCAAGGATCGCTGCGCGCGTTCCCTGAGATGCTTCTTAGCAGAATTGAATCAAAATCTCCGGCTGGCACATCGAAAACAGAAATCGGTTCCGTTAATACCGGTGTATATATGCAGGAGCTTAAGCCTCTTTTTACACAGGGAAGCCTCAAGTCGACGGATCAGCCTACAGACATCACATTGGTTGAAAATCAAGTTCCGGTTCATGCGGAAACAAATGAAAATGCCGCCCTTTTTTATCCGGTTCAAACGGAGAATGGGGTCCGTTATTCAAAAAGCAGCACGTTTTCTTTAAATGAGAATAATCAGCTGACGATTAACGGAAATACCATTTTATCAACGACAGGACAGCCGATTACGGTCGAAAATGAAAATTTCACCGTGTCTGAAAACGGTACTGTTACTGCGAACGGACGAACAGCCGGACAGATTGATGTCAGAATGGCAGAGGATGTCAGAAATCTAAAAAAAGATGGCAATGATTTGTACAGCACGGCTGACGGAAATGACCTGCCGAGCGCGGCTGGCAATAACCAAGTATCCTATTCATTAAAACAAGGCGTTTCGGAGCTTTCGAATGTTGATGTGACGAGCGCCTATACAGAAATGACTGAAGCGTACAGATCGTTTGAAGCAAACCAGAAGGTCATTCAAGCTTATGACAAAAGTATGGACAAAGCAGCCAATGAAATCGGAAAAATATAAGATAACGGAAGAAAAAACGGGGGACATCAACTATGCTCAGGTCAATGCTAACGGCATCAACAACCTTAAACCAGCTGCAGCAGCAGATTGACACAATCAGCAGCAACCTTTCCAACAGCAACACAACCGGCTATAAGGCTAAGGATACGAATTTCTCTGAGCTCGTCAGACAGCAATTCGATCAGGTTGATGAAAAAAACGAAGAAGTGGCACAATCCCGCAAAACGCCGCCCGGCTTGCGCCTTGGCGTCGGAGCGATGATGAATTCACGGCTTGTATCTGATCAAGGAAGTATTCAGAAGACGGAGCGCGATCTGGATATCGCTTTTACGTCTCCTTACCAATACCTGCAGGTTAACGTGAATGGCAATCGCCAGTATACGAGGGACGGGGCGCTTTATTTATCGCCTTCAGCTGATAATGCCAACCAGCTTCAGCTCGTGACAGGCAACGGTCATCCCGTGCTTGATGAAAACGGCAATGCAGTAAACATAGACAGCTCAATGAAAAAAATTACGGTCAATGATAACGGGACCTTAACCGCATCTAACGGGAATACAGTACAGCGGTTTAATCTCGGAGTTATCCAAGTAAACAATCCTCAAGAGCTGAAATCCGAAGGAAATAATCTTTTCTCCATTGATAATGCGGCAGCCTTTGAAGAGCTGAATGGCGCAAACAGACAAAACATCGGCATGCAGCAGGGTGCACTTGAAATGTCAAATGTGGATATTTCTAAACAAATGACAGATTTGATTACGTCTCAGCGTTCTTATCAGCTGAACAGCAGAACGATTACAATGGGTGATCAGATGCTCGGTTTGATTAATTCTGTCAGATAATAGAGAGAGGGGCGTTTTCAATCAGCCGCGCAGTATAAAAAAGGCGGCTTTTTCGAAATCGTCCTTTTTTTTGTAGTATTCCGTGATGTCCTCCAAAAGCACCTCTAAATCCACCCAAGCTTCGATTTTTTCTAGTTCAAGCACATATTCAAGCAAGGTATCATAAGGATCTTCAGCAGACGTATAGAGCGCTTCAAGTGTTTTCAGTTTCAATTGAATTGTTTGAATGTTTACTTTTTCAGATAATTCTTTTCCTTTTTGCAAAACCGCTTTTCCTTCTGAAATCTTTTCTGTTTTAAAAAGAGCTCTGACGGATTCATACACACAGTGAAGATAGGATACTGGAGAATTGGTTTCAAATTCCTGATTCTTCAATACCTTTTTAAAGTATAGAAGTGCTTCATGGTCTTTCTTTTCGGTTGCTTTTAAAAAGCCCAAATTATAATAAGCATGGCACAGCAGATTATCGTCATTTAACTGCTGGGTTTTCTTGATGATTTCTTTGAAAAGCTGTTCAGCCTCATCATAGCGTTCTTGATCAATATAGTTTACAGCGAGCAGCAGTTTGCAGCTGATTACCTTTTTTACATAGCCGAATTGATGCAAGTAGATATTTAAAGCTTTTTCAACATATTGGATGGAAAGCGGCGGTGATTTCATCAAGTAATAGGCGCCGGCGGTTTGATAATAAAAGTCAGCGGCTTCAAATGAGTTTTGTATCGCGTGCAGGTGCTGCTCAGCTTTTTTAAAACCATTCACCGCATGCTTCGGAGCGGTTTTTACCATTTCATATAATCCTGAGAAAAAGTGCAGATAATATTTCAATTCATCATCCATTTTTTCTTCCTGTTCATATAAATCATGGAATAATGAATCCAGACCGTCCTGGTTTTCATAAAGCAGCTGATGCCGTGCGAGGAACAATTGATAACGCATCCAAAGTTTTGTGTTCCTTTTAAGCTTCGGAAGGTTCTGATCGATTTCCTCTTTAAGTGCTGCTGCGTCATCCATTTTCCGTTTGCCAATAGCGGTATACCACTCGTCTAACATTTTTTGCATTCTTTTTTCTATAAACTTTGAAATCATTTTCCTACCTCTTTGCTAATGGTAAAATCTATAATTATCATATCACAACTTTTGACGGCTCTCATTGACAGTTGGTTACACTTTGGGTGCAGGTTGAAAAAGAGATTCATTCATAATATACTTTTCAAATGTACAGATTGGATCATAAATGATTGCTATACATACTAACGCAGATGAAGGAGATGTCAAGAGAATGCTTGATACTCAGCAAATTAAAGAAATTATTCCTCACCGTTATCCGTTTTTGCTCGTAGACCGGATTACGGAAGTTGAAGAGGGCAAACGGGCTGCAGGATTTAAAAATGTAACCGCAAATGAAGAATTTTTTAACGGCCATTTTCCTCAGTATCCGGTTATGCCCGGCGTATTAATCGTAGAGGCACTTGCCCAAGTCGGCGCTGTTGCCATGCTGATTAAAGAAGAAAACCGAGGCAGATTGGCTTTCTTTGCCGGCATTGACAATTGCCGATTTAAAAAACAAGTGAAACCTGGTGACCAGCTTCACCTTGAGGTTGAGATTATTCGTGCGAGAGGCACAATCGGGCGCGGAAAAGGCGTTGCCAAAGTTGACGGCGAAGTGGTTTGCGAAGTGGAACTGACTTTTGCCCTTGGCGAGTAAGTGAGAAAAATAGACAGATGGGCAGCGGCACATTTGTCTTTTTTTCTTTCAAAACAAAAAAGCAGGTGATTGTAATGTGGAAAGAATTTAAGACCTTTGCCATGCGCGGGAACATTGTTGACCTTGCGATTGGTGTTGTCATAGGGGGCGCGTTCGGTAAGATCGTCACATCGCTCGTTAATGATATCATTATGCCTTTAGTTGGCTTGCTTCTGGGCGGGCTTGATTTTTCGGGACTGTCATTTACATTCGGTGATGCGGTCGTCAAATACGGCAGCTTCATTCAAACCATTGTGAATTTCTTGATCATATCGTTCTCTATCTTTATTATGATTCGGACTTTGAATCAATTGCGGCGCAAGAAAGAAGCGGAAGAAGAGGCCGAGGAGGAAGCGGCAGATGCGCAAGAAGAGTTATTGAAAGAAATCAGGGACTTGCTCAAGCAGCAGACAAGATCTCCAGAATAAAAAAAGACTGCCGCTGGAATGCGGCAGTCTTTTTTTTAGATCAAGGTATTACCGTATTCTTTATTGTTCCTCTGCATCCGGATACGCGCTTATGAATTTAGGAGAATCTGTTGTTTCAGTAATGTGTATGACCATCGAAACAGCTGTGCCGGCATCCGGGATGCTGCGGATGTTCAATTCACTGCCGCAAAAATGCTTGAGCCGCTGGTTGATATTTTTCAGTCCGACGCTGCGATCGAAGTCTTGAGACAGGATATCCTTTTGTTTTTCCGGTCCAATGCCAACACCGTTATCTTCAACTTCGACGTAATATTCGTTCCTGCTTTGTTTTTTTACGGTCAGCTTAACCCATCCTCCGCCTCTTTTTTTGCTGACGCCATGATGGACTGCATTCTCCACCAATGGCTGAATCATTAAAGGCGGAAGGATGAAGTCAATGTCTTTGTCTATATCGAAAAGAATGTCCAGCCGATCGCCGAAGCGCGTCTTTTCTATAGAAAGATAGGAACTGATAATAGAAAGCTCGTTTCTGAATGAACTGATGGCTGATGTATTTTGGAAATCAAAACTCATTCTTAAATAGTTAGTAAATTCAGCTGTTATCTCTCGCGCTTTTTCAATATCCAAATGACTGAGTGAAATAATTGTGTTTAACACATTGTAGAGAAAGTGTGGTTTGATTTGCGACTGCAGAAATGCCATCTCCATATTTGTCGCTTGGTTTGCTGTATGTTTCATCATAATCAGGTTTTTGATACGCGCCATAAATTCAGAGTAATGATACGGTTTTTGCAAGATGTCATTTGCTCCGGCATGAAAAGCCTTGTATTTGTCATGGCCGATGATGGCTGCTGTAATGATCAGGACAGGAAGATCAACCATACTGAATCGTTCACGAATTTTCATACAGACTTCGAAACCAGTCATATCCGGCATCATCAAATCCAGAATCACCAAATCAAGCTTCGTGCAAGAAACCACTTCTAATGCTTCCGTTCCGTTTTTTGCAGCAATTACATTGTAGGGCACGCCTTCAAGCATATCGCTTAAAATTTTTAAACTGTCAATGTTATCATCGACAATCAGAATGGTTGGAGCGTCAATTTTCTCAGAGTAATAGGGCGTGCTTAAAGAGATACCTGACATCTCTAGCCCGGATTGTAATTCTGGAAGATTTGTTTTGGTTTCAGGCACAGATTCATGATGGACAATGGGCAATGTGAAATGGAATGCCGACCCTTTTCCCTCTTCTGATTCAACCCAAATGTCTCCGTTTTGGAGCTGGACCAGCTGTTTGACAATACTGAGGCCAAGACCGGCTCCGTCGTCTTTATTCATTTCTGCTTGCTGAAAAGACTCAAAGATGGTTTGGCGATCGGCTTCGGAAATGCCGCTTCCGGTATCCGTAACTGTCACCTTGATCATGTTATCGTTCAGTTTTGAAGCAGAAAGTGTGATTTGGCCCTCCGCTGTATACTTGATTGCATTGTCTACTAAATTGGTTAATATTTGGCGGAAGCGGTTTTCATCTGCGAGCACTAAAGGAAGGTCGTCTGGAATATGATTCATAATATTTAAGTTTTTATGTCTCGATAAGAGATTATAGAAATTCATTTCCGAACAAACTAAAGCATAAATATCAACAGGCACCGGGTGAATCTGAAGCATGCCTTGCTTTATTTTTTCTAAATCCAGGATGTCATTCACCAGATTGGACAGCCTGTAGCCCATGCGGATAACAAGCTGGATGTTTTCTTTCTCTTCTTCTATCGTTCTTTTTCCTTTGCCGGCCAGCAACGTTTGGCATATATTAATAATGCTGTTCAGCGGTGTTTTAAATTCATGCGATGTCTTCGCTATAAACTCATCCTTCAGCCGGTCAACCCTGAGTAATTTCCACGACAGCACTTCATTTTCGCGGAATGCACCGGCAAATTGCTGTGCCATGAGAAGAACAATCGCCAGCAACGCAATGACTGTCGGCAATGAATAGATCGAATTAAAAGAAAAAGCCGTTTTTCCTGTGTAAGCGGAGATGGTCGTTAAAATGACAAAAGCACTCATTGATATAGAAGCGATTGTCAGATACAGGCTTCCTTCCATTTTGCGGATCGCTGCGATCGTAAAAATATATGTGATATAAACCAGGGTCGAAACGGCTAGCACGGAATGTAGTATGTATGAGGAGTGACCGATAAACCCAACGGTTAAAAAATCTATGATCAAGACCAGCCCGCAAGAAACAGTGGCTATGAGAATAAAACGTTTTGACACAATCTCTCTGTAAGCAAAATAGAGATAGAGAAAAACCGCTATACTGACAAACACAGTTGAGATTGCCCTCATTGAATTTAACAATGAAAATGAAATGGACGGAAAGAGGAGGAATATAATCCGCTCTTTTCCGATCATCAGAATAATGAATGAAAACAGAAGGCACATAACAGAAAAAAACAGCAAATGTTTATCCTTTTTTCTTTGCAGGTAAAAGCCCAGAAAATATAATCCGGTAATGAAAAATGCTGTAATCATGACCGTATCATTAAGAAAGGAAATTTTGTTTTCACGCACTATTTGGTCCTGGGTTCCAAAGGTAATCGGCTTTGCGATTCCCCACCCCGGCGTTTTTCCGAAGTTCGAAAACTGTACGACAAGTTCATTATCACCCTTGTGAAGCGGAAAAAAGCTCGTATACGGTCTGTTTTGTGCTGTAAAATCAGGTTTATTTGAGGGGCTGCCGCTTTGCCCTATGGTTTGTCCATTAAAATAGCTGTGATTTGCACTGTAAATAAACGACGTGCTGATCCCGAAAACCTGATTGTCTAGCTTTGATTTGATCGTCAGCTTGTATGTTCCGTAATCCACGTTGATACCTTGCTTGGCCAGCTTCACATTACTGGGGACATCAACGAAGAGGGGATCTTTTCCTTTTGCTGAAGCAATCTCTTTTGGCGATAAAATCTGATTTGGATATAATGTCCACTTTCCGTTCAGCTGTACATTCCCATCCTTCTGAAAATCCCAGTTCTCCAAGTTCATGACCCCATGCTTTGCTTCAGGAAGTGTTGATCCAGAAAAATGATCAATCGCTATAAAAGCCATAAAGAAAGCGGCATAACCGAAAATAATTGAAATGAAAATAAATTTTTCTTTCATATCAATGCTCCTTTATAATAGGATCTTCTACATTCCTATTTTTTATAAATATTGTAAATGTAAACTTTCAAAAGCTACAATAGAAAGAAAAAGAATCCAATTAAAGGGGCTATTTGGCATGATATAATAGAATTACTGATATTTCGATTACATATAGGGTGGGATGTGTTTTTGAACGCGTTAATTGTTGATGATGAGCATCTGGCATTGCTTCATTTTAAGAATATGCTTGAACGGACAAATGCCTTTCAATCTATTACGGCATTTCAAGATCCGATTGAAGCTCTGGAGCATCCGGCGATTCCTGCTATAGATGCGGTGTTTCTTGATATTGAAATGCCCGGGATCAATGGCATTGAGCTTGCTGAAGCGATTCAATCGCAGAATGAAAACGTCCAAGTCGTTTTTATCACGGCTTATAATGAGTTTGCTATCAAAGCGTTTGAGCTGAATGCCATTGATTATTTGCTGAAGCCTGTCATTTACAAGCGGCTTGAGACAACAGTTGAACGTATCAGAACGAATAACAAGCTCAGGGCACCTGCAGAAAATACCGAGGCGCATTTTTTCATTCAATGTTTTGGAAGCCTGCAGTTTCATCAAACCTTAAATAGTGTCAAGACAAACATACCGGTCAAATGGAGAACGTCCAAGGCGCGTGAAATCTATGCTTTTTTACTTCAAAATCAAGGACGTGTCGTCAGTAAAGACCTGTTAATCGACCTTTTTTGGCCCAATTATGATGTTTCAAAAGCAAGCACTCAGCTTTACTCAACCATTTACCAAATACGGAAATTAATCGGCCAGGTTCCTTTCGGCCAATCAATTGAGAAAACCGAAACAGGATATATTCTTCGTTTTTCAGGAGTAAAAATTGATGTTGTTGAATGGGAAAGGTCACTAAAAGAGGCTCCGCCGCTTAATACATCTACCTTACACCAGCACATGGATATGTTAATGTCATACGAAAACCATTACTTTATGGAGTACGGCTACTTGTGGGCAGAACCGGAAAAAACGCGTCTTGCCCAATTGTGGATCGGCAAGGCGTATGAACTGATTGATTTTTTCATGCATGAAATGAACTACAGTCAAGCGATGGACATTTGTCTGCAGGTTGAGAAAATTGAACCTTTCGATCATAAAATTATGCAATACAAAATGCAGATATTTAACAAAAACGGGAAGGTAGAAGAGGCGATAAAGGAATATCAGCGCTACAAACAAATGAAAGATCAGATTAATTAAAGAAGAGAAAACGTATCCAAACCAGTGAGTGTCGATTGCCTTTCGATGCACACTGGTTTTTTTGTACATGTCACCTAAAGGGAAGGCCCTCGCCATATGTCTGAAACTTCAAATCTCCAATTCTCTCCAATTCACTTGAATCATACATGATTTTTTGTTGTACAGAAATTGTATAGTTCCATTTCATACAATGTAGTTTGGTTCGGATGGAAAATCTTAGTTTTAAAACTCATTCGGCATTAGTAGTTTAATTGTGGGGGATGGGACATGATTTTATGGTCTCGTGTATCAATCAGCAAGTGAAAAATAGATATGAAAGGGAGGAATGAAAAGTTGAAAACGAGGAGTTTTCCCTTAGGGCTGAAAAAAAGCGGGCGGATCGTTATGATCATAAGCCTTGCCATCTTTTTCTTCTTCAGTCAGATCGCCAGCTATACGCTTACCGCACAGGCTGTGGATGTAACGTCAAGTGACAGCCAATTCTTCGATTCGGTGACTGTCAAGGACGGCAAGAACCAGATTGTAGACGGATCAAAAGGAAACGAACCGGCATTAACGCCGGGGGATGATGTGACACTGACATATGAATGGTCATTGAAAAAAGATGTAGAAGCAGATAGTGAACAGGATATCAATGTGGAGATCCCTAAAAACTTTACATTTGATAAAGGTGCAGAAGGTGAGGTCAAATCTGCTGATCAGGTCATCGGCAGCTATCAAGTGCCGGCGGGCAGCAGCACCATGACGGTAAAATTAACAACTGCATTCGCGGATTCTCCGAATGCCAAGGGGACCATTACACTGTCAGCCGCGTTTACTGCAGATGCAAAAGACGATGAACATACAGTAGCAGCCCTTTTTCATCTAGGGGGAGGCAAAACCCAGCAGGTGATCATTCCTGTTAAGAAAGATGAATCACCAGATGACGAGGAGGAAGAGCCAAAAAACGACCCTTCTGATACTGATGGTGATCAGAAAGAGACAGATGACAAATCTGCACCTCCAGTCAGTAAGGATCAAAAAGAGGAAGAACAGCAACCGTCAGCCGACTCTAAGAGCGGTGATTCCTCAAAGGATAAAGATTCAAAAAAAGTGTCATCCTCAAGTCAATCAGCTTTCAGAAGTTTACAAACTGAAGAAAAACAAATCACGCAACATATTTTAACCGGTGTGACATTGACGGACGAAAACGGAAAGCCATATGACAAGGGCAATCGCGCCGATACGAATTCTCCGGTGAAAATTTCAATTGATTGGGCGATTCCTGACGATTTAGGAAAAACAATCAATGCCGGCGACAAATATGAATTTGATTTGCCTAAAGAATTTATTATGCATAATGACATTATGAACCTGCCGTTAAGCGCCGGAGACACCACATACGGAACATTTTCAATTGATACGAACGGGCATGTGGTGATGGCCTTTAACGGCGAGGTGAAAAAACATTCTAATGTCAAAGGAACATTGGTTATCAATACGCAGTTCAATGAGAAAAAAATAACGGGTTCGACAACACAAAAGATTCCATTCCCTGTGAATTCTGATACTCCTGAAACAACAGTTTATTTTAAACCAAATGTGAGTAAAACCATTGATAAATCAGGTGCACTGGATAAAGGCATCAACCCCGGTAAAGTAACATGGACGGTCGATGTCAATAAAAAGTTAGATCAAGTCAAGAATGCCAAACTCACGGAAAGCCTTCCAGAGGGTTTAACCTACCGTTCAGTTAAAGTGTATGAACTCAATGTGAACATTGATGGTTCTGTCAGCAAAGGAAATGAAGTTTCTTCCGGCTACAGCGTTGATTCAAAAGGAAATGTCACATTTGATGGGACAATTGATTCAGCCTACCGCCTTGTGTACGAAACCGACATTGACGATAGTGCAAAGCCGAGTGAAGGCGGAAATATATCGCTGACGAACAAGGCGGCATTCAGCGGAGACAATCTGGAACCAATTTCTGCAGAAGCCACTGTTGCGGCCAAATATGGAAAAATGATCGCAAAATCATCGACCGGCTATGATGGAGAATCTCAAACATTCAGCTGGGCTCTTTCATACAACTATGGTGAGAAACAGATCGACCAATCCAAGGCCAGCATTAAGGATTCTTTTGGAACTGGTGATTTGCACCTCGTAAAAGATTCCTTGAAGGTTATTCCTATTACCTTTGGGCAGAATGGCAGCGAGCAAGCGGGCACGCCTTTAAAGGAAGGCGAGGATTACACGCTGATCGATAATGGAAGCGGATTTGAAATCAAATTTAATAAAACCGTTACCAGCGCTTACAAAATCATATATCAAACAAAGGTCAACAGCGGAGTGATCATTGATAAATCGACAACATACACCAATAGCGTGGTGACCGGAACAGGGGATTCTAAAGAAGCTACTGGAATAGCCATTCAGCAGAACCTCATCAAAGGGTATTCAAACGTTGATTATGAGAAGAAGACGGTTGATTGGACGATTACAATTAATAAAAACAACTATGAGATGAACAATTGGACGTTGGATGACCAATTCGAAAGCGGCGGATTGGTTCTGATTGATGAATCGTTCAAGATTCAAGACACAACAAACAACAAAACATTGCAGAAAGACAAAGACTACACGTGGACAAAAAAACCCGACCATAAAGGCTTTACTTTGGCATTGATCGGGGATTACAAAAAAACAGACAGTCAGTTTAAGATCACTTACACAACAACATTCAATGCTGATTATTCTAACGAAAGCGTCAAGAATACAGCACATTCAACATGGACTGATCAATACGGCAATGACCGCACAAATAAGGTATCAAGCGGTTTTACACCGAATCATCAGACTTCAAATAATGGTTTCAAAAACGGTTCATATAACGCAGTTTCAAAGGAAATCACGTGGAAAGTCGGCATCAATTATAATGGCGAACCGACAAAAAATCCTTATATAAAAGATGCCATAACAGATCCTCAGCACTTTGTGCCGGGTTCCATTGTGGTAAAGAGCTATACGATCAATAAAAACGGCTCCATCACAGAAGGAGACGCGCTTGACCCTTCCAAGTATGAGGTCGAAGAGCCTTCAGAAAAAAATGAACGCACTCTGACAGTACACCTTAAAACGAGCGATTCTGTGCCATACCTGATTGAGTTTAAGACATCGCTCAAAGGAAAGGTCATTGACCAGAATCAGTACACAAACAAGGCAACATACCATAATGACGGTTATGCAGACCGCACGTTGACGGGTTCTGTTTCGGTTGTGAACGGAGGAAACCTGGTTTTCAAAGGCGGCAAACAAAATGGAAGCTACATCGATTGGAATATCAATGTCAACTCTAGCCAATCAACGCTGGATGACGTGAAAGTTACTGACACGCCAGATGATAATCAAATACTAGATGCAGCGTCTTTTAAAGTATATCAAGCAAAATATGATGAAAACGGAGTGGTCAAAGACAGCAGCGGAAATCTGACCGCAGGCGATGTCGAGCTTCAAAAAGACAAAGACTACACGGTAGATATCAAAACTGACAATACAACAGGTGAACAATCGTTTGTCCTGCAATTCATAGGCAGCTATAAGCAAATTGACCGTGCCTATGTGATCAAATACCGGTCTCTGATTAATATAGCCGGCACGAACGGGCACGTTAAAAATAAGGTGTCCATTTCTGGAACAAATGTGAAAGAGCAGACTCAGGAAAACAGCAGCTCGATCTTTGTTGCCATTTCAAGCGGCGACGGTTCCGGATCTGGAGAAAAAGGCAGCCTGACGATTTTTAAGACAGGAGAGGACGATAAGGCTCTTGAAGGAGCAGAGTTTCAGTTATGGACTGAAGACGCCAAGCAGCTCCTGCGCACCGGCACAACAGGGGCCGAGGGTAAGCTTACATTCGGAAATATTCGCTACGGCTCTTACGTATTAAAAGAAGTAAAAGCGCCTGACGGATATACCATCAGCGATGCTTATGCAAAAGGAGTCTCTGTTAAGATAGACAGCAACTCATCCAAGACAGGGGCGCTGTACAAAGTCGTAAATCAACAGAACAAGGTGACGCTTATCAAAAAAGACGAACAAAAAAATCCTTTAGCTGGTGCTGTTTTCAAGCTGGAGAAAAAAGCGGGCAACGGCACCTATACTTTGATAGAAACGGATATCAAAAGCGACAAAAACGGAAAAATCGAAATGAATGGTTTGCCGGCGGGCTATTACCGCCTCACAGAAACGAAAGCTCCTGCTGGGTTTATCGTGAATACAAAAGCAATTCATTTCTCAATCGCAAAGAATGATAAGAATCAGGTGTCTGACGTAGAATTAGGAGAAATGGTCAATTATCAAGGAAGGGCCTATTTAACGAAGGAAGATGCCGCAGGCCAGAAACTCGAAGGAGCGGTCTTCAAGATTATCGATGACGAAGGAAATACGGTTCAAGAAGAGCTGACGTCGGATAAAGACGGAAAAGTAGAGGCTTCAGGCCTTGCGCCGGGACGCTACGCTTTTGTCGAAACAAAAGCGCCTAAGGGATACGTATTAAACACCGAGAAACAAGAGTTTACCATCTCCGAATCAGCAGAAGGAAAGCCGGAGTCAGCTGATGCCGGAGCAGCCGTTAACTATAAAGGTTCTGTGCAGCTGGTGAAGGAAAATGCCAAAGGGCAGAAACTTGAAGGGGCTGTTTTCAAGATTGTCGATGAGGAAGGAAATACGGTTCAAGAAGAGTTGACCTCAGATAAGGATGGAAAGGTCACAGCTTCAGGCCTGATACCTGGACGCTACGCTTTTGTCGAAACGAAAGCACCTGAGGGTTATGTATTAAACACTGAGAAACAGGAGTTTACCATCTCTGAATCAGCAGAAGGAAAGCCGGAATTAACTGATGCCGGGATAGCCGTTAATGATAAAGGCTCCGTTCAGCTGGTGAAGGAAGATGCTGAAGGGCAGAAACTTGAAGGGGCCGTCTTCAAGATTGTCGATGACAAAGGAAATACGGTTCAAGAAGAGCTGACCTCGGATAAAGATGGAAAGATCACAGCTTCAGGTCTCGTACCTGGACGCTACGCCTTTGTCGAAACGAAAGCGCCTGAAGGATATGTGCTGAACACTGAGAGAAAAGAGTTCACCATCTCCGAATCAGCAGAAGGAAAGCCAAAGTCAGCTGATGCCGGGATAGCCATTAACTATAAAGGCTCCGTTCAGTTAACGAAAGTAGACCAAGATGAAAAAGGAGTAGCCGGTGCCATTTTCAAAATCGTTGACAAGAATGGAAACACAGTAAGAGATGACCTTGTCTCAAAAGAAGGCGGCAACATTGAGGTTGACGGTTTGGCTCCGGGAAGTTATCAATTTGTTGAAAAACAGGCGCCAGACGGATATCTCCTATCCGAAAGCCCGGTGCCGTTCACCATTAAGGCTGAACATGACGGCCAACCAGAACAAGTTGAAGTAACAGCTGTCAACATCGAGAACCGTGTCGTTCTTACAAAAGTAGATCAACATGATAAAGAGAAAGTTCTTCAAGGAGCGGAGTTCAAACTGACTGATGCCAACGGCAAAGTTTTGAAATCCGGTCTCATCACTGATGACAAAGGACAGATTACCGTACACGGTCTCAAAGCGGGAGAATATCAGTTTATCGAAACAAAAGCACCTGTGAATTACAGTTTGAATAAAACACCAATATCGTTCACGATCACCAATACTGAAACAAAGCCAGTTGAAATCACCGCAGAGAACATACTGACACCAGGTGACGTGAAACTGACAAAAGTGGATCAAGACGATAAAAAAGCCGTTTTGGAGGGTGCTGAATTCAAGTTATTGGACGCGAGCGGCAAGCCTGTAAAAAATGACGGCTACGGCAAAGATCTACCTGAATTGTGGAAAACAAATCAAAATGGACATTTCACTATCAAAGGCCTTGCGCCGGGACGCTACCAGCTTATCGAAACAAAGGCGCCCGATGGCTATAAACTGGATGAAACACCAATCGATTTCACAATTGAAAAAGGACAGTCAAAACCTGTTGAGGTTGTTGCTTCTAATCAAAAATTAAAAACGCCAACGCCGAGCAATGATACACCGGATAAACATGTGAAGGGAGATGGACAGCATCCAAAAACCGATGGCACAGATGGTCATGTGAAAACAGACAATTCACATCCAAAAGCCGATGATCCATCTGACCATACCAAAACAGACAATTCCCTTCCAAAAACCGGTGATACAGACAGTACGGTGCCGGTTATGATCGGCATTCTGCTGCTCTTAGCAGGCGGAGCTATGGCTCATGTCTCTAGAAAGAGACAAAGAAAGGCTTAAATGTGATGGCACCTGATCATTGAAGGTATGATCAGGTGCTTTTTTAAAACCATAGCATGACGCAAAAGAAAGGGATGTACAGTATGTATAAAAAGATAATCATAGCGGTGTTTATTCTTTCCGGCCTGCTGCTTATCTTTTCTCCTTTCATAAAAGGAAGTCTCATCGCCTACCTTAGCAAAAACCAGTATGAGTCAGAATTGACTGTGAAGCAGCTGCAAGAAAATAATAAAAAAGAAGCAGAATTTGATTTCAATTCCATTCAGCCGCCCACGCTAAAGGAAGCTATAAATGCGGGCTTCGATCGGGATCCGAAGGCCATAATCGGCCGAATTACCATTGAAAGTGTGGATCTGGAGCTCCCCATATTAAAAGGAACCACCAATGAAAACCTGTTGATCGGAGCGGCTACAATGCGCCCGGATCAGAAAATGGGCGAGGGAAACTATCCATTGGCAGGCCATCACCTGAAGCAGAAGAGCCTTTTATTCGGACCTCTGGCTAACATAAAAAAAGGTGCCAAAATTGTCATCACAGATTTCAAAAACGATTATATGTACTCTGTGACATCAATAAAAAATATTTCTGAAGTAGATGCAGATGTGATCCAGGATACAAAAGAAAAGGAAATCACATTAATCACATGCGACAAAGCTGTGGAAACCGAAGGACGTCTCGCAGTGAAAGGGAAATTGATTGAGATTGTCGGTCATACAAATGACAGATCGAGTAGCGGAATGTGAAGATGTGTGTAGGCCATTTATTTTTCACTTGATTATAGGGGAATGAAAAAGCCTGCCTTGTGATAAAAGGCAGGCTTTATTCTAATGCAGTATATATTTGTTTAATATGTCCATTGTCATGCTTTTCGCTTCTGTGCCGGTACCATCAATGTTCGTCACGAAACTATACACGCCGTTTTCAGTTTTGACAAAGCCTGCATACCAGCCGATGCCTGAACCTGAACCGGTTTTTCCATAAAGGGTATAATGATCTTCATCCTCCTGAATCATCATCCGCTTCACCGTTTTCATTACGCTTTTATCAAATGGCAGTTTTTCTTTGTATAAGGCTTCCAAAAAGTCAGTCTGTTCCAAAGGAGAAATCTTAAGTGTGCTGCTTAGCCAAAATTGGTCAATGCCTCCGCTGATATCTTGATTGCCATAAGCTATTTTATCAATCCATTCCTTCATTCGATCTTCTCCGATGTCTCGTGCCATCGCTTGATAATACCAAACAACAGAGTATCTCATGGCAGATCCGAGCGTGTGATCCTGATTCCAGATATCGAGCTCACGTTTCACACCGTCCCAGTATTTGATGTCATATTCATCTTTAACGGCGCCTGTTTGTAATCCAATGAGCGCGTTTGGGACTTTAAAAGTGGATTGCGGCGCAAATCTTTGTTTCGCGCGTTGATTGTCATAGATGAATGTTTTTTCGTTTTTTAGATCACGTAAGATAAAAGTTCCGTCGTGATCAGTGAAGAATTCATCGACATTCATCTTCCTTAGATTAAGCCTCTTCTCGGCAGCATCAGCTTCTCTAGGTGTTTGCAAACTCGATGTCATAAGGACAGCCGCGCCGATAAGTGATAATATAACCGTTTGAATTTTTCGCTTACTCATACGTATCACCTCAGCATATGTAAAATAAGAGAGGGGATGATTTCCACTCTCTTTTATATCTTCTGTTTAAACGCCTCGATCAGCTTCGCTCCTGTATAGCCCTCTTTCACAAGAGATTCCAGAATGGTTTCAGTGCCTTGCTGTTTTCTTGTCACCATTTGTCCGTAAATTAAAACCGAAATGCTTTCTTCCAGTTCAGCAATATTCTTCACAGCTGCAGTCAGCTGGGCGGGGCGGTTGCTTTTTTTCGTAATCGTCACAAATACTTTGACCTCAGCTTGCTTTTTTTGAAGCTGGTCAAAAAAAGACATGTGCTCCTTCGGAACAAGCGCTTCAATCAGCCAGTGATTTTCGCCGTCTTCTTTATTGATAATCAGTCCGTCAATAAGGGGAAACTGTTCAATTGACTTTTCTTCCTTGTCCACTCGTTCCACGTTCAGATCAACCAGTTTAAAGGTTTTCATTTTATCTCACCCCATTTACTTACAAAGAATTCTTAAAATGAATTATAACACATATTCATTTTTCCGTGAAAACGCTGTAATGCTGGGGACAATTTATTTTGTCCGGTACAACATTTAATAATTTCTATTTTTTCATTATACTGTAACTGACTATGGATTACGGAGAGGTGTGTATGAATCGATTTCATTTAAAGGAAATTTATATTGACGGCACTCCGACGGATCAGCCTATGGTTCAAACGAGCGAAGTTTATATGTTAAGCCGTAAAGATATTTTTGAGGTTCATCTATATAGGAAAGAGAGGATGATTTTTTTATACGAAACTTATGATGGGATGGAACAGTACAAAATCCAGCTGTCGCTGCCGGAAAAGAAGCTTAGCTTTCAGTGGTTTGCATGGGACGGATCTTCTTATGTCTGTATGAATACGCAGCATTGGCTGACATCTAAATTGTTTTTCCGGTTTTTGAAAAATACATATTTCTTTAGAGGGAAAAAACAAAAGCTGTTTTTAGCTGAGGGAAAAATGAAAACGAAAGATAAAAACAGAGGCTGAGATTCAATTTTAGGCGTTTTTCTTTTTTCGATGCATCGTCTACAATACGTGTAACCGCAAGGAGAGGAGGAATCGCAATGTTCAATCAGGTCATGCTTGTCGGACGTTTAACAAAAGACCCAGAGCTTCGATACACTTCCGCAGGCGCGGCAGTCACACACATTACGATCGCGGTTAACCGCAGCTTCAAAAATGCTTCGGGGGATATTGAAGCGGATTACGTCAATTGCACGCTTTGGAGAAAAATGGCCGAAAACACGGCGTTATATTGCCAAAAAGGCTCTCTCGTCGGCCTAAGCGGAAGGATTCAGACAAGGAGCTATGAAAATGCGGAAGGTGTCAAAGTGTATGTAACTGAAGTGATGGCTGACACTGTTCGTTTTATGGATCCTAAACCTCGGGAAAAAGCTGCCGATTGACATACCCCTGCTCCTCCCGCTTTATATTCCATTCACGATTACTTATCTTCGCATCACCCCCCTCTGAATTGACCAGTCGACCAGACTGGTTTTTTCTTTCTGTTTGCTCTAGGAAAAATTGGTTCTTACGATGCATTTTTACTTAATTTCACTTAAAAATATTGATTGTTAATATATAAAAACTTATAATTACTTAAAGATAACGACATATAAAAAGGATTGAGGGCGTGTACCAAGAAGAAAGATTAGTAGCGATTGTGGATTATCTAAAAGAGCATAACCGCATTACAACGGAGCAGATCTGTACGCTCCTTCAGGTGTCCAGAGATACAGCAAGGCGGGATCTTGTGAAGCTGGAGGAACAGAATGCCATTATCCGCACAAGAGGCGGCGCCATTCTGCCGTCTGTGCATCAGAAAATCCAAGGGTATTCCGGCCGGCTGAAAACAGTGTCCGAGGAAAAAAATAAGATTGGCAAACTCGCTGCATCGCTGATCCAAAATGGCGACCGGGTTATTTTAGATGCGTCTACAACCGTTCAGGCGTGCGCTAAACACTTAAATGCAGATGACTGCACGGTTATCACCAACTCCATTAATCTCGCGGAAGTGCTCTCAGACAAAGGTGGTATTGAGATCTATCTTCTCGGAGGCAAGCTTGAAAAGGAGCACCGTTTTTTGTACGGCGCCTCTGTGATTGAAAAGCTTTCAAGCTATCACGTCGATAAAGCGCTGATCGGTGTTGTCGGCATTTCTGATCACGGCATTACGATCGCGCATGAAGAAGATGGGCTGGTGAAGCGAAAAATGATTCAGCAGGCAAAGCAGGTGATCGCCCTTGCGGATTATTCAAAGCTGGGAAGCACCGGTTTTTATCAGTACGCTGAGCTGAGTGAAATTGATCTCTTAATCACAGACCGGCTGCCTGATCAGGCGTTTTGCGACTTGCTTGATCTTAATGGCGTCGAACTTCTCGTGACAGAGCAAGATGAAAGAAAGGGCTGATCAACGTGAAATTGATTGCGATTGACTTAGACGGAACCTTGCTGAACAGCAAACATCAAGTAAGCTCAGAAAATGAAAATGCTCTGCGGCAGGCACAGCAGGACGGGATTGAGGTTGTTGTATCAACGGGACGCGCTTATTTTGATGTCGTGTCCATATTCCAACCGCTCGGGATCAAAACGTGGGTTATCAGTGCGAACGGCGCCGTCATTCACGACCCTGACGGCAGGCTTTTTCATTCGGAAACAATCGATAAAAAACGGGCGTATGACATTCTCTCATGGCTCGAATCAGAAAACTATTATTACGAGGTTTTTACAGACTCAGCCATTTACACGCCGCAAAACGGCAGGCAGCTCCTTGATGTTGAGCTTGACCGGGTTAAAAGTGCGAATCCAGAGGCTGATCTTTCTGTTCTGATACAGGCAGCCGAGGTGCAATACAGTCAATCGGGCTTCGCCTATATCGACACGTTTCAAGAGCTCTTTGAGGAGGATAAACAGATTGATTTTTACAACATTCTTGGTTTTTCTTTCTTCAAAGAAAAGCTGAAGGCCGGCTGGCAGAGATACCAGCATGATAAAGATCTGACACTTGTCAGCTCTGCTGATCATAACTTTGAGTTATCCTCCAAAAAGGCATCCAAGGGGCAGGCGCTGGAAAGACTGGCAAAGCGGCTTAACATCCCAATGAATGAAACAGCAGCCGTGGGCGACAGCTTAAATGACAAATCCATGCTGGAAGCTGCCGGAAAAGGTGTAGCGATGGGCAATGCGCGGGAGGACATCAAAGCGATAGCCGGCGCTGTAACTCTGACCAATGATGAACACGGCGTTGCCCATATGATTCGGCATTTGCTGTAAGGTTTATTTTTTGAAAAAAAGTGCATCCTGAACATAACCGGCGTAACGGATTCTGTGAAATTCGGCGTGACGGCTATGAACGGAAAAAGCTGGCTCTTTTTAGGAGCCAGCTTTTTTGTGGTTATTGTGCCTGTGCTGAGGCGCTTAATGTGAATAATTCTTCGAGCTCATCTGTGGACAGCTCGGTAATCCAGTTTTCGCTTTGGATAATTTGGTCATTCAGTGTTTGCTTTGTTTCAAGCATCATATCAATTTTTTCTTCAATTGTTCCTGTTGTAATCATTTTATGAACATGGACAAATCGCTCTTGCCCGATGCGGTATGCCCGGTCAGTGGCCTGGTTTTCAACAGCCGGATTCCACCATCTGTCATAATGAATGACGTGATTGGCGGCTGTCAGATTGAGTCCGGTTCCGCCCGCTTTCAGCGATAGAATCAGTGTCGGGTATTCTTTCTTTTGAAATTTCTCAACGAGTGTATCGCGGTCTTGCTTAGAAAGACTCCCGTTCAAAAACTGTACAGGTTCGCCGAAGGTTTTTTCAAGCAATCGCTTCATCATGTTCCCCATTTGAATATATTGCGTAAAAATGAGACAGCTTTCGTTTTGGGCGCGGATCGCCGTCATCAGCTCAAGCAATTTTTCAAGCTTGACTGATCTTCCGGCCAGCAGCTCGGTTTGGTCTTCCTTCAAATAAAGCGCGGGATGATCGCATATTTGTTTAAGCCGTCCGAGCATGCTGAGGATCAGGGCTTTTCGCTGCATGCCTGTCAGTGACGTCATATGTTCAAAAGTATCTTTCACCAGCTGCTCATAGAGAGATGCCTGTTCGGCTGACAGCGGAATAAACTCTTTTTGCTCCAGCTTGTCGGGAAGGTTTAAAGCGACGTCCTCATCCCGTTTTGTCCGCCGCAGCAAAAACGGCCGGATTAATTGCTGAAGCTGTCCGATTCTTTTTTCGTCCCGGTCCTTTTCAATCGGCAATACATAGCGTTTATGGAAACCAGTCAGACTGCCGAGATAGCCTTTATTCATGAAGTCGAAAATCGACCATAGCTCAGTCAAACGGTTTTCCATCGGTGTTCCGCTCAGCGCAATATGGTGAATGCCCTTCAGCTTTCTGATTGCGCGTGATTGCTTCGTGTGCGCGTTTTTAATATTTTGCGCTTCGTCAAGGCAAATTGTGCTCCATGTCACGGAAGAAAGCTCTTCAGAATCGGCATGCGACAGCCCGTAGGAGGTTAATACAACATCCGCGTTATCATAATAGCCGGTGAAGTCTTCTCCCTTCGGACGGCGCGGGCCGTAATGGAGAGCGACCGACAGATTCGGCGCAAAGGTTTGAAGCTCCCGCTGCCAGTTGCCGAGTACGGATGTCGGCGCGATAATCAGATTCGGCGTGTTTTGCCGTCCGCTTTCCTTCACATGAAGAAAATAGGCGATCATCTGAATGGTTTTCCCAAGCCCCATGTCATCGGCCAGACAGGCGCCAAAACCGCTTTGCCGCAGAAACAGCAGCCAATTCATGCCGTATTTCTGATACGGACGGAGCGTTCCTTGAAAGGAGGGGCTGACCTCATGCTCCGGCAGATTTTCCGCAGTTGTCAGCTTTCGAATCAGTGATCTGAGCTGTTTTGACAGGTCGAATTGAATACCGGCAAAAGCGGATGTATCCATGATGTCTGAATCCTCAAGCCCGCCTTCCCGCTGATCCATCAGCTCGCGTGCCAGAATATCAGACATATGGAGCCCTTCTGATTCCGCTTTTTCCATCAGCCGTTTCATCTGTTTGATAAACTGAGGATCTATTTTCACCCATTGCCCGCGAATATTAACAAGGCGCCTGTTGCTCGCGACAAGCTCGTTAAATTCATCCTCTGTCAGCTCAATGCCATTTGTCGCAAACCGCCAGTTAAAATCAAGCAGCGCATTCATGCCGACAAATGACTCGCCGCGCGGGGCGGAAGACACCTTTGCTTTAAGCATCATGCTGCTGTCTCTGACAATCTGCCACCAGGATGGCAGAAGAATTTCAACGCCCATATCGACAAGCGTCTCACTTGCCTCTGACAGGAAAATCCAGGCTTCTTCCTCTGAAATCAGCGTCGTGCCGGAATCAAATGACAGCCATGGAACCGTTCTATGAAAGCGGTCCTGCTCCCGTGCGATTTTATCGCTGTAGGCCTGCCACGATTTTTTGAGGCTCTTCAGCCCGTCAAAAAATACAACCGTGCCGCTCTTTTTATCGCGTAAAAACATTTCGATTTTCCAATCATCGCCGTCAAAGTCTGGTTCGTTCAAGCGGAGGCCGACCGTAAACGGGGTTTGATCGTCAACCCAGCCGATGCCTTCGAGAAAATCCTCTTCATCCAGAAAATGTCCGCGAAATGTTGTGACCGCAGGTGATTTCTCTTTGATATTTTCCCATTTCTCACGCAGTTCGTCGTCATATTGAATATAATCCTGCACCGCGGCTGAAAACCATTCCGCAGTAAAGCCATCCAGTATGCTGTCCCGATCCTTCCAGCGGAAAACACCGTTTGTCCATGCTTCGTAGTCAGGCAGGAAATCGCCGTCCGCGATAAATTCGTAAATGGTGGACGCTGCCTCAATCAGCGGTTCCGTTTCTTTTGTGAGCTGCACGGAGCTGAATGAGTTGAACGAGTTTTTGCCGAGAAGCTCTACAGTCATCCATGGAGAAAGCAAAACCGCGGTTGTCCCGATGAAGCTGACATCCTCAAGGAAGGTTCCGTAAAATGAGGATTCGTGCCATTGAAACAAATGCTTTTTCATGTGGCTGTAGGGAAGGGGCTGCTCATTCTCATCAAAGGCTGAGAGCGTGAATGACCCGTCTTCCATTTGTTCGACGTGAATAAGTATTTCTTTAAGACTCGCCATCAATCAACTTTCCTTTCTGCAGTTCTTCTTGAAGGGCGCGCAGGCGCTTGTAATGTGAGCTCAGCTGCTGAATATAGCGTTCCCATACCTTCAGTTTTTTCGCTTTTTTGTAGAGCGTCCGCAGTTTTTTCAAATACCGGGCCGCTTCCTTGTAAGAGCTGCGGTTTTTCTGATCGATGAAAAAGGCCACTTCTCTGTGGTAAGCGGGTATAAGGGCCTCGGGATCGCTCGCCGCAATTTCTTTGAGCATCGTTTTATCTATTTCATAGATTGAAAAGCCAACAAGACTGTGGATTTCGACCCACTCGGCATAACGCTTTTTCTCATACAAGTGATGGCTGTACTCTGTGAAAGTATACGGCAGACAGCCTGTTGCATAGCGTTCAAACAGTGCTTGGTCATTGGTTTGCTTCACATACGCGTTCAGCAGAAGGAACAGCTCGCCAATTACGTCGCGAATTTCTTTGAACGGCTTTTCCAGCTTCGTATAACCAATCGCAATCGATTCAATACGGAGGTACCATGCCTTGAGCCGTTTCCAATCCTTTTTCGCGGTGATTTCACTCAGCCATTGGAACGTATACGGCAGCGCCTCCGGAGGGAATTGGTCGGTTTCCGCAAAAATCGCATCATCATGTTTCTGCAAAAATTCCAGATGCAGACGCCCGAATTGCAATTCAGGAGAAAATCGCCGTCCGGCTTCTTTTTGCAGGATTTCTTGCTCACGCGCCACCCATTTCGGCCGCGGCAACAGCGCGCTCCAAATTTCACCGAAAATGCGGATGCGTTCATATTGAAAGATATCCTCCTTCAATAAGAGATTCCGAATGACATCCGGCGTTTTCTCCAGAAAAGGATCGAGTGCAAACGACAGTGCGTACGTCTTTAATTTATCAATTGAGCTGTAGATCGTGTCCATCAGCTGTTCGACATAAGGATTGAGGGAATAAAAATCGCGCTCGGGGTCCAGTTTTCCTTCTTCAATCAATGTAAACATGCGAAGCCACACCGCGATCGCTGAATGAATCTGATATAGACTTTTCAGCTCCGGCTTGATCGGGGCATGCTTTTTCAAAGCAGACAGATAGCCGTAATAGAGGCCCTGCATGTTTTGGCTGCCTTCAGGCGTGCGTGCCTGCCAAAGAGAAAACTCTGAATCGAAAAAAGCAAGCCAGCTTGAAAGCGA
Source organism: Bacillus sp. 0909A (assembly GCF_036765115.1). Taxonomy (NCBI): domain Bacteria; kingdom Bacillati; phylum Bacillota; class Bacilli; order Caryophanales; family Bacillaceae; genus Bacillus; species Bacillus sp. 0909A. The sequence continues at coordinate 415,395 of NZ_JBAIZU010000003.1, read as the reverse complement.
CTCTTCATTAGGCAGCACCTTCTCTTGGAATTGACGCCGGACGAGCTCTTTGCTTTCTTCAAGCTTTTCCCTCTCCAGCCAGTGCTCTGTAAAAGTTCCCACTCGTTCAAACATTGCATATACATATAAAAAAACAGCCAGCTTATGGCGGCAGATTCTCCCAGACGGACATGAACAGCCGCTTTTGGCTATGACAAATAAGTTCAATGTGACCCGCACAGGCACAACATCCTGCACGTAAGCCGTAACTTCCGTCGGACTCACTGCTTGTAAACGATAGACTGAATCCTGCCGATATAAAATAAGGGCTTTTTTGATTAGCTGAACATTTTCCTCTCTGTAAGGAAGAAGCTCTTTTAATTGTTCAGCCGATGCCAGCACATCGTCTTTAGAAATCATATTCTGAAGCATGATTATCGCTCCTAACCGAGTCACGTAATAAAAAGATCCAATTTCTCTATTATATCGCAACACAACGGCATGAAAAAGTTTTTCCTAAAATAGGACATAAAAAATGGGATCTGTCGAATGATGTATTAGAGATTGCAAAACGAGAGCCGGCATCATATAATAATCGTGTTTTCAACTTAATGGAAGCTGAAAGGAATAAAATGATGAGTGAAAAGAAATTGAATCAAGAAGAATTTCTGAAAATTTTGATGCATGCACATGATATTGGTGAGCAGTCATCCGAGATGACCACTAAGGAAATGCTTGAAAATTTGATTTCTCATATTAAAAATGGATACGCAACATAAAAATCCCGCTGGTTTTTGGCGGGATTTTTTTCTGATTCATGACCGGAAGGAGAAAAAGATTCAGCTCTGGCAAGACAATAAATAGAGCGCTTACATGACAGAGGCTGAAAACTGATTTTGTAAATTTTTGTCGAATATTGTCACGTGAAAAGATGGAGAAATGCTGTTTTAACGTTGTATAATCGTATGGAAAAGGATGTTATAAGCTGATTTGGAGGTATCATGGGAGAATCTATTAGTTTAAAAGACATATTATCAACGTTAAGAAAACGCATACTTTTGATTATGATTGTAACCGCAGCTGCGACTGCTGCCGGCGGATTCATCAGTTTCTTCGCACTTACACCCATCTATGAAAAGTCAACTCAGATCTTGGTCAATCAATCGAAAAACGACCAAAAAGAAGTCCAATTTAACGATGTCCAAACCAATCTTCAATTAATCAATACGTATAACGTCATCATTAAGAGCCCAGCTATTTTAGACGAAGTGATTAAAGAGATGGGCTTGTCGATGACTTCCCAGGAACTGAATGAAAAAATTACTGTTTCCAGTGAGCAGGATTCCCAAGTGGTCAATATTTCTGTCAGAGACGGGAGCGCGGAAACAGCGGCTCACATTGCCAACACTGTCGCATCTGTTTTTAAAGACAAAATCACTTCGATTATGAATGTTGACAACGTAAGCATTCTGTCAAAAGCTGGGGTTTCTGACCATCCGTCGCCTGTATCGCCAAAACCGCTGCTGAACATCGCCATCGCGTTTGCGGCAGGATTGGCAGGAAGCATCGGACTGGCCTTCCTGCTTGAGCATTTGGATAATACGATCAAATCGGAAGAGCAGCTCGAAACATTGCTGGACATACCGGTATTAGGAACGGTTTCCACCATTGCCAATGAACACAAAACAGCAAAGAGCTTAAAAGGCATTCAATCTGATAAAGCGGGGAGTGGACATTTTGGTGCTTAGAAATAGCAAGGGCTCATGGAGTCGCAAAAATGTCATTGCGCTGACAGAGCCGAAATCCTTGAATTCAGAACAATATCGAACGATTCGAACAAATATAGAATTTTCTTCAGTGGACCGCCAAATGAAATCAGTAATGATCACCTCGGCATGCCCTGGAGAAGGAAAGTCTACCACAGCTGCGAACCTTGCTGTCGTATTTGCACAGCAGGGAAAAAAGGTTTTGCTCATCGATGCAGATTTGCGAAAACCTACAGTACATATCACCTTTCAACTAGAAAATATGACAGGCTTAACATCCGTTTTACTGAAAAAATACTCACTGAAGCAGGCTGTGCAAACGTCTAAGGAACAAAATCTTGATGTGCTGACGAGTGGCCCGATCCCGCCGAATCCGGCCGAGCTGCTTTCCTCCAAGTGGATGGAAGAGCTTTCGGAGGAAGCGTGTGCGGCCTATGATATGGTGATTTTCGATACGCCCCCTATTCTCCCTGTAGCAGACGCGCAAATTTTAGGGAACGTTGCAGACGGTTCCGTTTTGGTTGTTTCAAGCGGGAAGACGGAAAAAGAAAAAGCCGCAAAAGCAAAAGAGGCGCTCGATTCGTGCAACAGCAAGCTCCTCGGAGCCATTATGAACGGCAAGAAGCGCTCGAAGCACTCTGATTACGGCTACTACGGAAGGGAAGACAATTTCATACAAAAATAAATAACGTGCATGCTGCCCGTTATTTATTTTTGTGAAAAAAAGGAGGCTTAGAAATGATTGATATTCACTGCCACATCCTCCCGTCAATGGATGACGGGGCGAGGAGCCTGGCAGACAGCATCGAAATGGCCAGGGTGGCTGTTCGTGAAGGAATCAGAACCATCATTGCAACCCCGCATCATAAAAATGGTTCATATGAAAATGAGCAAACCGCTGTCAGAGAAGCGGCAGACCTGTTAAACAAACGTTTAATGAAAGAGGAGATCCCGCTCACCGTACTGCCGGGACAGGAAATCAGAATTTACGGGGACTTGAAACAGGAATTGGCTGAGGGCCGGCTGCTGTCACTGAATGACACGAAATATATCTTGATTGAGTTTCCGTTTGATCATGTCCCGCGATATGCCGAGCAGCTTTTTTATGATTTGCAGCTGAAAGGATTCATTCCGGTTATCGCGCATCCCGAACGCAATAGCGAAATCCGCGAAAATCCGTCCTTGCTGTATCATCTTATAGAAAAAGGAGCGGCATCTCAGTTGACAACCGGAAGCCTCGCAGGAGTTTTTGGGAAACAGATGAAAGCATTTTCGCTGCGGCTGGCTGAAGCCAATTTGATACATTTCTTAGCTTCAGATGCTCATAATCTGAAAACAAGAGATTTTCGCTATCAGGAGGCACTCCGTGTTCTTGAGAAAGAATTCGGTACGGAATATTCTTATATGCTCACAGAAAATGCTGAGCTTCTACTGCAAAATCAAGCGATTTACAGGCAGGCACCGCAGCCAGTCAAAAGAAAAAAACGATTCGGGCTCTTTTGATCTGCAATTCTCATTTCCCCACTTTCTTTGTGAGAACGATATAATAGTATATTGTATGATTGAATCATATTTCAGAAATCTGTACAGGTTGATTCCGGGAGATCATCCGCATTCATGTCAGGATGTTCTCATACGATAATACGGAAGCTGTAAAGCAGCAATTTAACTGTTGGAGGGAAACCATGAATATAACAGTCATCGGAACAGGCTATGTCGGTCTTGTGACAGGTGTTTCTCTTTCTGAGATTGGCCATCATGTAACTTGCATTGATATTAACGCTCAAAAGATTGAAGAAATGAGAAAAGGGATTTCCCCCATATTTGAACCGGGTCTTGAAGAGCTGATGAGAAAAAATATAGCTGATGGGCGGCTGAGCTTTGAAACGAGCTACGAGAAAGGCTTAGACCAGGCAGAGATTATTTTTATAGCGGTCGGCACACCGCAAAAAAACGACGGGCATGCGAACCTGGAGCATATTACAGATGTGGCCAAGCGTATTGCCCGGCACGTGACGCGAGATACGATCGTCGTAACAAAAAGCACAGTGCCTGTCGGAACAAATGATTGGATTTACGATCTGATTACAAAACATCTTGCGGAGCCTGTCAGCATATCGATCGCATCCAATCCGGAATTTTTACGTGAAGGGTCAGCCATCCATGACACGTTTCATGGAGACAGGATTGTGATCGGAACAGCCGATCAGGACACCGCCAGAACGCTTGAAGAGCTCTTTCTTCCGCTTGATATCCCGATTTACCAAACGGATATCAGAAGCGCCGAGATGATCAAATATGCCTCAAATGCCTTTCTGGCTACTAAAATCAGTTTTATAAATGAAATTTCGAATATATGTGAAAAGGTCGGCGCTGATATTGAATCTGTCGCATACGGCATGGGACAGGATAAGCGGATCGGGAGCCAGTTTTTAAAAGCGGGCATTGGCTACGGCGGTTCTTGTTTCCCAAAGGACACAAACGCCCTCGTGCAAATTGCGGGCAATGTCGAGCATGATTTTGAGCTGCTGAAATCGGTCATCAAGGTCAACAACAATCAGCAGGCGATGCTCGTTGATAAAGCGCTGAACAGGCTTGGTGGAGTGACGGGAAAAACGATCACCCTTTTGGGGCTGTCATTTAAACCGAACACGGACGATATGAGAGACGCGCCGTCGATTGTCATTGCAAACCGCCTCGCCGCACTAGACGCCCATATCAAAGCCTTCGATCCCATTGCTGTCAGCCACGCGAAGCATATTTTGCCGCAGGCTGTTGAATACAAAAAAACGATTGCGGAAGCCGTGAAGGGGTCAGACGCCGTCATGATTTTAACGGACTGGGATGAGATTAAACAATTTTCATTAGCAGATTATCAAGATTTGATGGAGCAGCCGCTGATTTTTGACGGGAGAAATTGCTATTCATTAGAAGAGGCTGCCGCCGCCGGAGTGGAATACTATTCTGTAGGCCGGAAAGCGGTTGTTCCGGCAGGTGCAATGTCATAGATGTAAAGGAAAGACTGGCGGGATGCCGGTCTTTTTTTGTATCCATCTTTAATTGTATACGATGGATATATTCGCTAAGGTTTACCTATTGTTTGAAACTAGTGGGTGCTGCCTACAGATTTTCAGTTTGAGCAATACGCGGGCATGGGGACAGTGGAGTTCTTTGATTCATTCGGTTGGAATACGCGTATAAAGAACATGCCATCATGCTTTTACAAATTGATACAGACGATGATATTGATTTGTTGTGGGGTGACGCCGGCATCGCAAATTTTTTCAACACACCTGATGATTTTAGGAGAAAAGACTTTTCAAACGTTCTGTACAATGGGGACTGCAGCTAATACAAGCTTTTGATCCAAAGGGTCACCCCTGCCGCCAATAGGGTCAGAAGCGGAAATGAAATAAGCCAGACAATAAAATCAGGCGCGGCTGAGTCAATACAGAACATAAATATGACCAATAAGCAGAGCACTGTAAGAGGCATTGACCAAAGGCCGTGTTTTCTAAACAATAAAGTGCCTGCCATTCCAAATACAAAGAAGGACAGAAAAGGAAAAACCACGAAAAATAACATCATCGGACTGAAAAAACTCATTGTCATCCCTCCGTTTCACCTCTTAATCTTACAAGATTTTACCACATAAGAAAATGAACAGATCATCAAAACTGCCTCTTTCAAGTGTCTTTTTGACTACGACTTTAGAATTTCTCACCATATAAAGCGCTCGCATTGACCTTATAACGAACAAAAAAAGAGACTTTAGACCTTCGTATTCAGAGCATTATAAGCCTAAATTAAGCCGTTTACCCTATTTAAGCCGCCTTCCGGCTATTTTAAAATATAATATATGGAAATAAAGTATGGAAAAGTCTATCTTCATCAGCCCCTCCATACGACTTTTTGAGTATTAAGAGGTGATTCAGATGGGTTATGAAAGTATGCTAGCGGATATCAAAAGTTCGCTCAACGGAAAAATTTCCGACGTGGAAGACAAGATTGAAAAGCTGAAAAAAGCAAAAAAGGATATAGACACACTGCAAGAAGAGGCAATTACTGAAATCAAAGAAATCGTAAAACCGGAATTGGGCAAACACTGGACAGGAACAAAAGCGGATGATTTCGACAAGGGAAGAGAAGAGGCGAAATCGGAAGCATCTAGGATTGTGAATGATAAATATAACGAGTATATGGCTTCGATTCAAAGCAAAATATTCTGGCTTGAGACAGAGAAATTTGAGCTGAATTTGACAAAAAGCGCAGCGAATGCCGCAGGCGACCTTCTTGCTAAAGGAGAAGACTTTGTAGAAGAAGCAGGAAGACAAATTAGTAAACTAAAATGGTGGTGATCTTTTTTTATGTCAGAAATTAAGCTGAAGTACGACACAGTCATCAAAACATTAGAGTCTGTCAAAGATGCGCTTGCTGACGTAACAATCGGCGCAGCAGGATCCAATGGAAAAAACAATCTCGATTACACGAAAAAATATCATGAGCGTGAGGAGAACATCAAAACCATGCTCGGAGACTACAAAAAAGCGGTACAGAAAAATATCGAGGATACGAAGGATAATGTTGATTCACTGAAAGAGCAGGATGAGGCGATCGCAGTAAAATAGAAGAGAAAGGGCAGTGCGATGAGTAAAGTATTTGAATCACATTCTTTAATCGATGAAGCGAAAAATAGAAAAAAGCAATATGAGACGCTTGAAGAGCAGCTGAACACGCTAAAAAAGGCGTTTCAGGAAGTTGCTGATTTAGGTGACAATTTCAAAGGAAAAGGCGCGGACAATATTAAGGACTTCTTTCAGGGACAGGCGGAAATCGTCGACAGCTGGCTGACGCTTGTCTCTGCTCAAATTGCGTTTTTGAACGGCATTTCAGGAGATATCAAAGATCAAGAACTGAATGATTCATATGTGGAAACTTCTTTTTTGGATCATGAGCTGCCCAACGGAGATTTAAAAGCCTCGGAAATTGTCTCCGCTCATAAAGCAGAAATTGATTCTATTTTGTCAGGCATCAGCGATGTTATTGATCTCGATATGTACTCGCTTGATAATTACGCGGATAAGATGGGCGATGCCCAAAAAATCAGGCGTGACACGATCACGGCAGTCGATAACCTTGATGAATCCCTGACCACTGAATATCAAAATTTAGAATCTTTGGACAACGCAGTGCTCACCAAATATTCTGTTCTTATGCAGGCCACCAGCAATGGGAAAAGCGCATCCCCTATGTACTATGACAAAAAAGCCTTCCACAGCAATGAAGTCTACAAAAGCGTGATTGAAGTAGAAAAGCAAGGAACGACCTATATCGATGCAAAAGCCCAGCAAGCCGAAGCAAGACGGCTTCAGGAAAAGGCTGAAGAAGAAGCGAATAAACCGTGGTACGAAAAAACATGGGATGGAGTTTGCAACTTTACTGGAGAAGTCACTGGCTATTATGATTATAAAAGAGCAACCGAAGGCGTTGATCCGGTTACCGGAGAAAAACTCTCCGCCGCAGAACGTGTGACAGCAGGAGCGATGGCCGCAGCCGGATTCATACCGGTCGTCGGCTGGGCAGGCCGCGCCTTCAAAGGCGGAAAAGCCATCTACAAAACCGGAAAAGCGGCTATCGCGGCCGAACACGCTTTAGACGCCTACAAAACCGGAAAATCCTTAGACATTCTCAAAATGTCAGAAATGGGCGCATACGGCCTTGTTGCGTCAAACGGATTCTCTGAAGCCGTGACAGGCAGAGATATGTTTGGAAACAAAGTGTCTGAGGAGAAGCGAAAGACGGGCGCGCTGGAAGCGGCATTGAGCTTGGTTGGAGCCGGTGCATTGGCGAAACATATAGACAAAGGCATACCGCTTGCAACCCATTCAAAAGTCCAAAAAGCAAACAAAACACTAGAAAAAGTAAAACAATTCAAAGTCCCGACAAACGTCCGTGTGTACGCAGAACGCCCAGTAACAACGAATGGCTTTACATTCGGATTCCCGACAGTCCGTGTCGATGTTGGAACAAAATCTGTTAAAGATCTTGGGATTGTGAAGATGGTTAGCGGAAAAGCTCCTAATTTTTCTAAACTTCATGATTATGTTGCTCATAATAATTATTATAGTTCTAAAGAATTTAGAAGAATTATTAACAAAGCAGAGTACTTTGATCATGGGAAAAAACATATAAAAGCTAAGACTGATGAGCAGGCAAAACAATTCAGTGAGACTGGAAAGAAACAAGCCCAATATTTAGCATCTGTAGATAATAAGACATTAGAGAAAATAGTTTTACAACAAGGTAAAATTGTTGATGATGGAAAAGGAACAATTTATTTTTTTCACCGCTTTGATCAGCCCGTCGGTTATGATTTGGGGAAACCTGCTAACTGGGTAAGAGCAGAGTTGACAAGCGGGGGGAAATACCATGGACATCCAATGAATGATGACAGAATAAAAAATTATTTAAACAAAATGATGTCAAGAGAAGAGTATATTCAAAATAGGAAGTGAATACACTTTGAAAAATGATGATTTTTCTAGAATACAACCATTAAAGTTCCTAGATGGATGGACTGTGGTAGTGAATAATTTAAACTCAGAAAAAAGAACAGAAGAAGAGAATGAACTACTAATACTACAAAATGAAAACCGTAATGCTATTATTAAGGTAATATATGAAAATGATCAATACCAAATCAAAGTAGTTGGCTTAAAAATAGATAAGATTTATGAAGAAAAATCTTTTGTTGAAATGGAACAATTATTAGAAGAGCTAGAACGTCAAATCTTTAGTGTGGGAAGTGGGGGGTTAGAGGATTTGCAGCCACTAAGCCAACAGATTCCCAATTTCTTAAGACTTAGGATACCAGCTGGTTGGACAGTTGACTATATTACAATAAAAGATACTGACCCTAAAACATTAGAGGCAAGTGATGATGCTTGGTTATTTGACTTTAATCAAGATCTCCTGCAGATTTCTCATAAGACAAAAAACTTGTTGCTTGATGTAGGATGGTACCCAGATGGGGATCCAACCGGAAGTTATGGCATTGAACTTATAAAAAACAAAGATTGGGAAAATCCATTAGAAGATATTATGTGCACTGAGCTTAAAGAATTAATTAAACAATTAGATAATATTTTTATGAAAGAAATTAAAAACGAATACTAATAAAGAAGCAGGTTGTACTACCTGCTTTTTTAATGAGGCTTAATTTATCTAATTAGTCTTTTGAGACAGTAGTCTTCGTAAGTCAGAGGTAAGAATACCTCATAGAGCAAACTAGTTACTAAAGAGGTCATGATTTGAGAAATATGTTAAATTAGATGTTCCAAAAGCAAATTTACACCCCCTAAGAATAACACAAGGTTGGAAAGTGAATTATAATCATTTTGTTGAAATAGATCCAAGAACTTTAGAACCGAATGATGATTCCTGGTTTTTGTTCACAGACAGTTTGTTGCAGCTTTATCATGAACAATCCTCAATAACGCTTGATTTAGGCTGGGTTCCTGACATATCTGCTGAAGGTAACTATCTGGTTTCAATAGTTAAAAATAATGATTGGGAATCCCCTATTAAAGAATTTTCATCAGACGACTATAAAAAAGTGATTGCACATATTGAATATCATTTAAAAGAAGTAACAAGGACTTGGTGGAAATAGTTAAATAATTAATGGATTAATGAATGGAATGATTATTATTTATGGAAGATGGAATCAGATTTATTAGTGAATATCCTGAAATCGGTGAATTGCTTCATCGTCTATTTGTGAAAAGGGAATTAGACGAATGGTACAAGAACAAATGTGCAGAGAAAATAAAAGTGCCTGATGAATTTAATCAAATAAAAGGTTTGAAAAAAATTGAAGTTAGAAATTTAAACAATCCTTCAGGAGAAATCAATATCCACTTGCAAGATCTTTCTGGAGAAAATGGATTTCATTTAGAACAGCAAATCAATATGAAAGTATCTAAATTGGTTCCTGTTTATGTACTAGATTATAGTTATTCCCTAAGACACGATTTAATTGATGGCGCTTATGATATTGTAGGGACCGCTGAATCTTTAGAATTCATTCAGGGAACGAACTATATCAATAAAATAATGCAAGAGAAAGGGTTTATCGAACTCAGTTATTTGTATGATTACTACGATACTGTGTATGAGTGGAGTGAATTGCCACATATACAGCCTTTCAACAGAAGATTAACATTAGGAGATGCCTTGTTTACTGATGTATTAGAATTGCTATAGTTAGAAACTTGCCGTGTTGTCATCGGCAAGTTTTTTTATAGATAGGATAACAATGTGGAGTACAAGGAGAAGCGGGATGGGCAGAGTTTATATTTCTCAATTGCAGCCATTAAAAATCTGTGATGGCTGGTCTGTAGTACTGAACAATTTAAACTCAGAAAAAAGAACGGAAGAAGAATATGAACTTCTAATACTGCAAAATGAAAAGCGTAATGCCATTATTAAGGTAATATATGAAAATGATCTATACCATTTCAAAGTGATTGGCTTAAAATTAGATAAGATTTATGACGTAGAATCTTTTGATGAAATAGAACATCTATTAGAAAAATTAGAATATCAAATCTGGAGTGTGGGAAGTGGGGTTTTAGAGGAGTTGCAGCCACTAAGCCAACAGGTTTCCAATTTCTTAAGACTTAGGATACCGGCTGGTTGGACTGTTGACTATATTACATTAAAAGATACTGACCCTATAACATTAAAGGCAAGTGATGATGCGTGGTTATTTGACTTTAATCAAGATCTCCTGCAGATCTCTCATAAGACTAAAAACTTATTGCTTGATGTAGGGTGGTACCCAGAAGGGGATCCAACCGGAAGTTATGGCATTGAACTTATAAAAAACGAAGATTGGGAAAACCCATTAGAAGATATTATGTGTATAGAGCTTAAAGAATTAATTACACAATTGGATAATATTTTTATGAAAGAAATGATAAATGAATACTAATAAAAAAGCAGGTTGTACTACTGCTGTACAGAGAAAATAAAAGTGCCTGAAGAGTTTAATCAAATAAAAGGTTTGAAAAAAATTGAAGTTAGAGATTTATACAATCCTTCTGGAGAAATTGATATCCATTTGCAAGATCTTTCTGGTGAAGTGGATTTGAGATGTAGCTGAGCAGATAAGTCTTTTTTAAGAAGTAAAGAGAGGATAACTAGTGACATGAAAATACATCAAATTCACGATTTTCATCTAAAAGATGAATCGGATTTTGTTCAAACACAACAATCCCTTAAACATAAAATCAACCTATCACCCTCCATCACTCCAGACTCCATCAAAACCTGCGCAGGCGTCGACCTCGCTTATTGGGAGCAGGACGGCGAGCCGTATGGGGTGTGCAGCATTATCGTGATTGACGCCGATACGAAAGAAGTCATTGAAAAAGTGCACAGCATGGGGAAAATCAGCGTGCCGTATGTGTCTGGTTTTCTTGCTTTTCGTGAGCTGCCGCTGATCATCGAGGCGGCCAAAAAGCTGGAGACAGAACCGGATGTGTTTTTGTTTGATGGCAACGGGTATCTGCATTACAACCATATGGGCGTTGCCACACATGCGGCTTTTTTTCTTGGTAAGCCGACAATTGGGATTGCGAAAACCTATCTCAAAATCAAAGACTGTGATTTCGTGATGCCTGAAAATGAAATTGGCGCATATACCGATATTATCATTGACGGTGAGGTATATGGACGGGCATTGCGGACGCGGCGGGACGTGAAGCCTATTTTCTTATCTTGCGGAAATCATATTGATTTAGAAAGCAGCTATCAGATCACGATGAACCTGATCAACCAAGAAAGCAGGCTGCCGATCCCTGTCCGCTTGGCTGACCTTGAAACACATGTTTTGCGAACGTTCTATCAGAAAAATCACGCGTAACACTTGCAGGCCAAGACCTGCAAGTGTTTTTTTATTGATTCCTGTATATTTCGCTTATATATACAGACGGGGACACTCCGGTGACCCGTTTGAACACTCTGCTGAAGTAATAAGGATTAGAAAAGCCTAATGTACTGCTGACTTCGGTTACGTTTAAGTTACTTGTTTTGAATAAATCGATTGCCTGTGCAATCAGCAGTTCATTTTTATAAGCTGTTATGCTTTTCCCTGTTTGCTTTTTGAAAAGGGAGGAAAGGTAGGCGTAATTCATTTCTAACGCGTTTTCTAAATCTCTGCTGACCAGCTTTGCATGCTTGTTGCGGTGCAGAAATTCAATGATTCGGCTGATGATTCTGGAAGAGCGTGTGCCGTCCTGACTGTCTATAGCGTTGCTATACAGGTCAATGAAGAATTGGTAGGTGAGAGAACACGCTTGGAGCGCTCTGAAAGCACTTGGTGATTCAAAGGCATGAATAATGCTGCTTAGCTGTTTTTCTGTGTACTCACGATGAGAGACAGAACCGCTTTTCGGAAAGGTTAATTGCGATGAATAGATGCTGTCGAGAAGGATCGGTGAATTGTGAAATGGAGAAAACTCTTCCTCCTGATACAGGGAAGGTTCGGCATAAAAATGAATGTAGTACCATTCGGTGTGGGGTGTATAAAAATCGCCTCCCCAATGCGGTGTATTGTTCTTAAGAAAAAGATATCCCCCCGCCTGAATGCGATACTCGTTTTCGTTCTCAAATACATGGATCGCGCCTTGTTTTACGTAAAAAAATACACTGATTCCATCCATCGTCCTGTCGGGGTGCCGTAAAGTCCCTTCAATGTCCTTCATATGTCCGGCCTCGCGGATTTTAGGCAAATGATTGGCTTGGAGTTTTACTTCATACATGGCTTCACCATCTTTCTCTTGTCTTATCTCCAGTGTAACGGCTCAATCTAAAAAAAGGATATGTTTTTGATAAATATTGAATTCACATCTCTTATAATCATTTGGATAATGAAAGCATCACCATGAATTGATGAAACTTGATAGGGGGAGATCAAGATGGAAAATGTAACATTATTAAAGGGCTTGTTTTATGATTCTCAGATGAAAGGGAAGGAATATTTGCTTTTTTTGGATGTAGACCGTCTTTTGGCGCCTTGTTATGAGGCTGTATCACAGACGCCTAAAAAACCACGCTACGGCGGGTGGGAGGCAAAGGAAATTGCCGGGCATTCGATCGGTCATTGGCTATCTGCCGCATCAGCCATGTACCAGGCTTCCGGAGATGAAGAACTGAAAAGGAAAGCAGAGTACGCAGTGAATGAGCTGAGTCATATCCAGCAATTTGATGAAGAGGGATATGTAAGCGGTTTCTCTAGAGCGTGTTTTGATGAGGTGTTCAGCGGTGATTTTCGAGTGGACCACTTTAGTCTGGGAGGTTCTTGGGTGCCGTGGTACAGCATTCATAAACTGTTTGCGGGATTAATAGATATGTATCGGCTAACCGGCAATCAGACGGCTTTACGTGTCGTCGTCAAGCTGGCTGATTGGGCAAAAAAAGGATTGGACCGTCTGACGGACGAGCAATTTCAGCGTATGCTGATATGTGAACATGGGGGAATGAATGAAGCGATGGCGGATCTTTATATGCTGACGAAAAACAGAGCATACCTTGAACTTGCAGAACGTTTCTGCCATCGTGCCATTCTTCAGCCTCTGGCAGAGGGGAAGGATGAGCTTGAAGGAAAGCATGCCAATACCCAAATTCCAAAGGTGATCGGGGCAGCCAAGCTGTACGATATTACTGGTAATGAAGCATATAGAAATGCCGCACTCTTCTTCTGGGAACAGGTTGTATATCAGCGTTCCTACGCAATTGGCGGCAACAGTATCGGAGAGCATTTCGGAGCGGAAGGCAGCGAGGAGTTAGGGGTTACGACCGCAGAAACGTGCAATACGTATAATATGCTGAAATTGACCGGGCATTTGTTCCGGTGGTTTCACGAAGCGAGATTTATGGATTACTATGAGAATGCCCTTTATAATCACATTCTGGCATCCCAAGATCCTGATTCGGGCATGAAAACCTATTTTGTTTCTACACAGCCGGGGCATTTTAAGGTGTATTGTTCACCGGAAGATTCTTTTTGGTGCTGTACAGGCACCGGGATGGAAAACCCCGCGCGCTATACGCAGCATATTTATCATATAGATCGAGGTGATCTGTATGTGAATTTATTTATTCCTTCACAATTAAACGTCCGCGAAAAACAACTGATCATCACACAGGAAACCTCTTTTCCGGCAGCGGAAAAAACCAGGCTGGTTGTCAAAAAAGCTGGCGGTGTGCCTATGACGCTCCATATTCGTATTCCTTATTGGATGAATGGCGGCCTCAAAGCTGCGGTCAATGGGAAACGACTTCAGTCGGTTAAGAAAAATGGGTACCTTACTATTCACAAACATTGGAACACTGGAGATTGCATTGAGATTGATCTTCCGATGAAACTCCACATTTATCAAGCGAAGGACGATCCTAAAAAAAGCGTCCTGATGTATGGGCCGGTCGTATTGGCTGGAGCACTCGGGAGAGAGGACTTCCCTGAAACAGATATACTTGCTGATCATCTCGCCCTTAATAACCATCCGTTAATTGATGTCCCTGTGTTGGTTGCAGATCAGGGTCAGTTGGATCATTGGGTGACGCGGGTAGATGAAACATCACTCGTATTTCAAACGAAACCGATTGGCCAGCCGGGGAATAAAGAAATCATATTAGTGCCGTTTTACAATTTGCATCATCAGCGATACTCCGTGTACTGGTACGTGATGACCGAAAAAGAATATCTTGATTTTACAGATGAAGAAAAAGAAAAGCAGGAAATCATCAGGCGCATAACAGTTGATGCCGTTCAGCCGAATGAACAGCAGCAGGAGATAGAACATCACCTAAAAAAAGAAAACTCTTACTCCGGTTACGCGAGTATCGTTCACAGAGGCTGGCGGGACAGCAGAGGAGATGGCTTTTTCAGTTATGAGATGAAAACAGAGCCGAGTCAACCCATGTATTTGCTGGTCACTTATTTTGGTAGCGATGATACCTTTCAATCAGAGGAACAAACATACGAAAGACATTTTGAGATCATGATTGATGATCAACTACTGGCCAGACAGCAGCTAAAAGCTAATCACCCAGGAAGGCTTTTTGATGTATGTTATGACATCCCTGTTGCGTATACGAAAGGAAAAGAGAGGGTGACCGTCACGTTCAAATCCAGCGAGGGAACAGTAGCCGGCGGAGTGTTTGGGGTAAGGATGATAAATGAAAAAATGGTTTTACTTTGAATGCATAGCGATATGAATTGCTCGTTCAAAAACTTGCGGCCCATGGGCCGCAAGTTTTTTATTTGAATGTTCTCCTCGTCAAATCAATAAAAGCCTTTAATGGGGCAGACATCCATTTGTCCTTATGCCATGCTAATTGAGTAAAAACGGGGCATTCGTTCCGCCAATTGAGTTCTTTCATCCGTCCTGCTGCAATATCATCTTGTACTGTCATTTCAGGCAAGATTCCAATACCAAGTCCGGCCATCACGCATTGTTTGATGGCTTCTATGCTGACAAATTCTAATTTGTTAGGGTAGATACCGGAGTCATGTAAAGTGTTCTCAAAGAGCGTGCGGTATGAGCAGCCGTCCTCTGTCAGGAGAAGGGTTTCGTATTGAAGATCCTTCAATGTTACTGATGAGTCTGCTGGAAAAGGATGGTCATTGGCGGCTACCATTTTGATATCATCCTGAATCAGAGATTCAACGTGCAGTGCGTCTTCCGTTCGGTTCACATCCAAAATGAAGGTAATATCAAGCTGGCCCTGTAAGAGCTGTTCTTTCGCTTGTTCATTGGAAATATACGGTTTGAATATGAGCTTTACTTGAGGAAAAGCCTGTTTAAATTCTTTTATGATAGGGGGAAGGCGATAGGTGCACTGGCTTTCCGTCGCCCCGATTTTCAAGGTTCCGGTTGTTTCTCTTACTTGATTTGCGGCCATTTTTGCCTCTTCTGTTAAAGTAATAATCTTCTCGGCATAGGATTTGAATGTTTTGCCGGCTTCTGTCAGGATGAGCCGCTTGCCGAGCCGTTCAAATAAAGGAGTCCCGATTTCTTCTTCAAGTGATTTGATCTGGGAGGTAACGCTTGATTGTGCATAATTAAGCATCTTGGCGGTAAGGGTGAAGTTTACATGTTCTGCCGCCGTAATAAAGGTGATCAGCTGCTTCATTTCCACCTGTTCTCGTCCTTTCTAAATCGGTTTTATCGATTGGAATAATCGAAATAATCATCTGTATTGATTAATAAATCCATTATATGATGGAGAAAATCATTCGTAAACAAAGGAGCAGATGCATCATGAAAATTGCGGTCATTAATGGCGGAACGAGGCCTGGCGGAAATACGGATATTCTTGCGGAGAAGGCTGTTCAAGGACTCGATGCGGAGCACATTCATTTGCGGAAATATCAGATCCAGCCGATTGAGGATCTGCGTCACGCTCAAGGCGGCTTTCGTCCTGTTCAAGATGACTACGATTCTATCATTGAGCGGGTATTGCTGTGCGATATTCTTGTATTCGCCACTCCTATTTATTGGTTCGGCATGTCAGGGACATTAAAGCTGTTCATTGATCGCTGGTCACAGACGATGAGAGATCCTAAATACCCTGATTTTAAAGAACAAATGTCGGCAAAACAGGCATATGTGATGGCAGCCGGAGGAGACAATCCTAAGATAAAGGGGCTTCCGCTGATAGAACAGTTTGGTCACATTTTTAATTTTATGGGAATGTCATTTGAGGGCTATGTGCTTGGAGAGGGCAATCGTCCCGGCGATATTATATTTGATCAGCAGGCAATAGAAGCTGCGTGCAGACTATTGAAAAGAAGTGATGCCGTGTGAAGCTGCTGTTGTCCGTCATTGTTGGAATGCTTATTCTAGGATTCTTTTTATCTTGGAAAATGCCGCGGTCTGAGGAATGGATACACGTCAAAACAAACTCGGCTCAAGAGAAGCAATTTGCCAGAATGTCAGGAAACACGCTGCAAATCAAAAACGTGATCAAAAATGATGCAGGCAAAGAAACAATTTATATGCCAAATGGCATTTCTGGCCCAAAATAAAAAAGCACCCCCTGAGGGTGCTTTTTTCTATAAATGAGGAACTACTAGCCCCCCATATAAAAAAGCCGCGATAATCAGGAAAGCCGGATGCAGTTTGAATTTTGTCATGGCAAGGAGGGAAATGCCCGCAATCACTAAGGATTGAATCCAGCCGATGGCTTTGATGCCGTCGGCGCCGATTTGCCAAGTGAGAATAAGCATCATGACAGCGATAACAGGCTGGACAGACAGTGTCATGCCTTTGATCACGGGTGATTGGCGAAAACGCTGAATGATGCGCAGCAGGACGATTAGCGCGAACGCGGACGGCACAACAGTTGCGATCAGCGCTATCAGAAAGCCGGGCCAGCCGCCTGCGCTGTAGCCGACATAAGCGGCGATTTTGGTTGCGATGGGGCCCGGCAATGCGTTCGCAAGTGCGAGCATGTTAGAGAATTGGTCGTTTGACAGCCAGCCGTATCTGTTTACGACTTCTTCAAACATCAGCGGGATAGAGGCTGGGCCGCCGCCATACCCCAGAACGTTTGCGATAAAAAATGCTGTGAATAAAAACATAATGATCATGAGGCGGACATTCCTTTATCTTTTGAATGTTTATTCGTCATTTTGTCTTTCAGTTTAAAATGAAATGCCCCGTATGCTAAGAAAATGATAATAACGATACCGGGGTTGATCTGTAACAATTGCAGTCCGATAAAAGCGATGATAAAAAACAGGATTCCGGTGACCCAGCCAAATCCTTTGAGCGCTTTTTGCCCAAACTCGTATGCCATGATACCGAGCATTACGGCGATAACCGGCGTTACTGCGCCAATCATGCCGGCAACAACTGCCGAGTGGCTTAAGACGTTTACAGCCGCAAATAAGGCAACCATTGCAAGGCATGTAGGCAGAATGTGGGCCAGAGTGGCAACAATCGCGCCTAGCGTGCCTTTTAGTTTGAATCCCAGATACGCCGCCATCTTGGTAGCGATCGGCCCGGGGAGTGCATTGGCGATGGCTAATATTTCTCCAAATTCATCATCATCTATCCATTTATACTTATTCACCGCTTCATGGCGGATCAGCGGAATCACCGATGGCCCGCCCCCGAAACCTAAGATTCCGGTGCGCACCATTGCGGCGGTCATATCCCGATAAGGATGGTTTTTCATCAGTTTCTCTCCTTTACAGCTTCATTCCCATACGGCTTTTGTACCTTTTGATCAGCATTTGGCAATCAACGCTGACGACGCCCTGAAGCGGATACAGCCGTTTCGTTAAAAACTCTTCCATTTCCTGATCATTCGCGAAGATCCCGTGCATGTGAAGCTTGCTAGGACCAGTCATGTGATAAAGGCTGGTGACCGCAGGTTCTTCTTCAAGCTTTAGGGCGACTTCTTCTAGGAATTGCGGCTCTACCTCGACATTAAAAAACACGGATACATGAATGCCGATTTTAGCTGGATTGATTACGGCTGTGAATTTTTCAATAACACCTGCTTCAATCAGCTGATTAATGCGTGATTGAACCGCAACACGTGATAATTCAACTCTTTTGCCAAGATCCGTATAAGAAATCCTCCCTTCCTCATGCAAAATGGTAAGAATCTGTTTGTCTATCTCATCAAGAACAAGGTTAGGGATTTGATACTCATTGCCCATTTGTTCCACCTGCTTTCGTTTGACTTTTAGTCAATATTTTATCATATAAGTTTCATTTCGTAAGAGAAAATTTAAATTTATTTTCTTGATGAATATGAAAATACTTTTATGTTTACGAAAAGGAGAAAGTCCGTCAGCTTTTCTTCCGGATCAGTAGATGCGAAAAACCAGGGTCTCTATAATGAAGAAAATCTCTTGCAAAGGGGACTTGTGATGAACAGTTCTATTATCGGCACTAAGCAAATGGTCGTCAGTCCGCATTACCTCGCATCACAAGCGGGAAACCGCATTCTGGAGAAGGGAGGAAACGCATTTGACGCCGCTGTCGCCGTAAGCGCTTGTCTGGCGGTTGTCTATCCGCATATGACGGGGCTTGGAGGAGATTCCTTTTGGCTGACCTTTCATCAAAAAACAAAGGCGGTAAGAGTGTACAATGGCAGCGGCCGTTCAGGAAAAAATGTGACGAGAGACGTGTATAAGGGGAAAGATGAGATTCCGCTGCGGGGGATCGACAGCGCAATTACCGTACCGGGAATGGTCGATAGCTGGGATGCCGTATTGAAGACATACGGACGGATGTCGCTTTCTGATGTATTGGAGCCTGCACTCCATTATGCTGAAAATGGTTTTCCTGTATCTGCAGATCAGTGCCGGCATACAGCGACGAATCTTAAATTGCTGGCGTCAACACCTTACACCGCTGATATCTTCACGAAAAACGGCAAAGCACCGGTCCCCGGCGAACGGTTTGTGCAAAAAGAGCTTGCGAACAGCCTGAAAATGATTGCTGAAAGAGGAAGAAGCGCATTTTATGAAGGTGATATCGCTCAGCGCATTGTCTCGTATTTACAGCATAATGGCAGCTATATGACACTTGATGATTTTACAGCACACAAGGGTGAGTGGATGGAGCCTGTATCCTGTGATTACCGGGGGTACAGTGTGTATCAGGCGCCGCCGAATTCCCAAGGTTTTACGGGTTTAATGACGCTGAACATTCTGGAAAACTATGATTTCAGCCAAATTGAACATGGTTCATTTGCCTATTATCATGTGCTCGTGGAGGCACTGAAAAAGAGTTTTCTAGATCGGAATGCCGTTCTGACTGATCCGGCGTTTGCTGATATTCCGCTGGAAAGGCTCTTGGACAAAAGCTATGCCAAGCAGCTGGCGGAAGAAATCGGTTATATAGCTGAACCGGCGGAAAGCAGACCGGTAGGCAGTGATACCGCCTATGCGGCGGTGATGGATTCGGATGGCAACGCGGTGTCGTTCATTCAAAGCCTTTACTTTGAATTTGGCTCGGCTGTTACTGCCGGCGATACAGGCATTCTCATGCAAAATCGCGGTTCCTTTTTCTCATTGGATGATAACCATGTCAACACACTTGAGCCGAGAAAGCGCAGCTTCCATACGCTGATGCCGGCTATGGTCTGTAAGAATGGGAAACCGAAGATTTTGTACGGCACGCAAGGAGGCGAAGGCCAGCCGCAGACTCAGACAGCAATCATCACCCGGATGCTGGACTATGGAATGCATCCACAGCAGGCAATCAGCGAACCGCGCTGGGTATGGGGCAGAACGTGGGGCGAGGATTATGAAGGTCTCAGAGTTGAGAACAGAATTGCAGAGAAGACGGTCGACATGCTAAAAGAAAGCGGCCATCTCGTGGAGACAGTCAGTGATTATGACCCGCTGATGGGCCACGCAGCAGCAATCGCAGTGGATGAGGAGGGCTTTCTCCAAGGAGGAGCCGACCCAAGGGGGGATGGGGCGGCTGTTGGGATTTGACTAGCTAGAAAAATATACATATGTATATTAAGAGAGCAAGAAACAGGCCAGCCTCAATCAGGTGGTACATATACTGTTTATCTTCAGGTCTATACCTCCATTCTATAAAAAAGCGTAGAGAATCAATCGAAATAAAAAATAAAAGAAGCATATATCCCACAGGGAAAAAGATCATAGAAAAAACAAATAAAATAAGTAAACAAATTTCTATTAATCTCTGTGTGCTGCTAACTGGCTTATACAGCCAGCCGGATTTATGGATACCGAACTTTTTCTTGATAAGAAATTGCAGTGCTGTGCTGAACGATACTATGACCAGAAATACCAGCCAAAAATGAGTACTCATACCAATCCCTCCTAAACCCATCTCTTTATACGTTTGTGGGAGAGAAAATGTTTCATAGAAAAACACCCGGGGGGGATTACTCCGGGTGTTGCATTTTTATAGGGTGTGTCTGCTGCTGAAAAATGGTTTTCATTTTATCCCATGCGATTTCTGTGTTTTCATCGAGATCAAAGAGGCCTGAATTGCCGATGATAAAAATGTCATTCCCAGCTTCCGCAAGCATGCGGAAGGTTTTTTCATTACAGGAGCCGTCAACTTCAATGGCATACGTATAATGATTTGTTTCTCTCCATTTTTTGGCCGCCCGGATTTTTTCCGTCATTTCTGCGATAAACGGCTGCCCGGCAAAACCCGGATCAACGGTCATAATCGTCAGTTTATCAATCAAATGAACATAAGGGCTGATCCACTCTAGCGGAGTGGCCGGGTTCAATACAATCCCGACCTTTGCGCCATGATCTTTGATTTTGTGTATCAGCCGAAACGCCGCCCGGTTAATCGTTTCGGCGTGCACGCTAATGTAATCAGCGCCGGCCTCTGCTGTCATATCGATAAAATCCTCCGGCCTCTCAACCATCAGGTGGGCATCAATCGGGAGAGCTGTCACTGTTCTGAGCTGGCTGATGAAAAATGGGGACAGCGTAATGTTTTTGACGAAATGGCCGTCCATAATGTCAACATGATACATATCGGCACGGCTGTTTAGAATGGTGATCTGCTCGTTGAATTTTGTTAAATCCATACACATCAGAGAAGGTGAAAATAAATGTTTCATGACGCAGCATCCCTCACTTTAATTACATAATTGTATGATCCAGCCAAGAAGAATCCCAATAATGCCAAAGTCTGAATCACCGTAAGTTGTGCCTTCAAATCCGAGCGAGCCAAGAACCGGCAGAAGAAACGCAGGCAGAAAAGAAATGAGAATACCATTGGCAAACGAACCGAGTACAGCACCCCGCACGCCGCCGGTTGCATTTCCGTAAACTCCCGCCGCCGCTCCTGTAAAGAAATGCGGTACAAGTCCCGGGACAATAACGCTGAGACCGAAGACCGGAAGAAGAAAAATCGATACAATACCCGCCAGGAAACTGGATAAAAACCCGATAATCACAGCGTTGGGCGCAAAAGGAAATACCGTCGGACAGTCAAGAGCGGGTTTGGCGCCTTTCACTAGCTTTTCTGCGATGCCTTTAAAAGCAGGGACAATTTCCGCGATTACCATCCGAACCCCCGCCAAGATGACATATACCCCAGCAGCGAATGTAATGGCCTGCATAAAGGAATAAACGAGAAAATGGCTTCCGCCGCTCAACGATGCTTCAATATAGTCCTTTCCGGCGAAAGGAGCGACAATGAAGAAAAGGAGTGCCATCGTTAAAGAAATGGAGACTGACGTATCCCGCAGAAATCCTAATGATTTCGGAACTTTGATATCCTCAGTGGAATGAGATGGATTGCCCGCATGTTTGCCGATGAATCCAGCAATAAAATAGCCGGCAGAACCGAAATGGCCGAGAGCAAGATCATCGCTCCCTGTAATTTTTTTTGTATACGGCTGAAGGATGGCGGGTGACAGCACCATCAGCCCCCCAAGAATAATGGCGCCCGCAGCAATGAGAGGAACACCGCTGATGCCGCCGGTAATCAGCACGGCCGAAATCAATGAAGCCATGTAGAGAATATGATGGCCGGTTAAGAAAATATATTTAAATGGCGTTAGACGCGCCAGCAATATGTTAACAATCATTCCGAAGATCATAATGAGTGCCGTTTCTGTACCAAACGTTTTTTGAGCAATGGCTGAGATTGCATCTGTATTGGGTACGACGCCTTTAATGTGAAATGCTTTTTCGAACATGCTGCCGAATACCGCAAGTGAATCTGAGACAATCGCCGCCCCGGCGCTGAGGATGACAAATCCCATTGCCGTTTTCAGTGTGCCCGATACGGTATCCGCAGCGTTTTTCTTTTGCAGAAGCAAACCGGCTAAGGCAAAAAGTCCAATTAAGATAGCAGGAGTTCCCAGGAAATCGTTTATCAAAAAATCAAGCATCAGATGCACCCCCGTCGTCTATGTTTTTTTGTGTTACAAGTTGGTAAGGATGGCTTCTTTGATTTCTTTCTGGTCCAGCAGGTTTTTGAGTCCGACCACGTTACGCGTTCCATCGTCAAGGCCTGACACAATATCGGCTGATCCTAAATACAGATCCGCTTGCTCTGTTTTGCTTGAGGTGAGGTCTGTATGTGTCACATCAGCGCTGATGTTCAGTTCATCAATGATTTTTTTTACATTCATTTCAACAATAAAGCTTGATCCGAGTCCATTTCCGCAAACGATTAAGATTTTTTTCACTTGAATCACTCCTAATTTGAATATTTTTGAATCATTGGCAGCACATCTTCCGCCGATTGAGCGTTAATCAGCAATTGAATGTTTTCCGGCTCACCCAGCATATTCGTGAGCTGGGAGAGGGCTTTCAAATGGGTGTCATTGTCAATTGCCGCGAGCACGATAATCAGCTGAACTGAATGCTCGGGCTTCTCTGAAAAGGAAACGGCTTGTTTCAGTCTCAGAAAGCTCATACCGATTTGATTCACACCGTCTTCAGGCCTGGCGTGCGGGATGGCGACATTCGGCGTAATGACGATATATGGGCCCAGTGTCTGAATCGTGGCAATCATGGCATCGACGTATTGCGGGGTAACAGACCCGTCATCCAATAGTGGATTTGCCGCCATGCGGACGGCATCTTCCCAACCGGGGGCAGAATCGGCCATCGTTATATGGTTAGCTGTCATTAATTCAGCAAGCATTGGTTTACGGTTCGCCTCCTTTTCATGTTTGTGCGGCTGTCCTAAATATTCGGTCAGTTCTTGCATCAGCTCTGTTTTATGAATGCCTTCTGCATGTTTTTCGATGATGCTCATGATGTCATGAACACTTGGATGGAAATGGGCAGCGCTGTTTGAGAGCGCATCTACTTTTTTCAGCAGGCTGATCTTTTCCTTGCTGTTCAGTATGGGGTTGACGATGAGCACAGGCACCCCTCTGTCTGGGAGCGGAACGGTAGAGATCAGGACATCCGTTTCAAGCGTCATTGTTTCATAGACACGTCTTGAGACGGTTTCCAGAATATCGACATTCGGCAGAAGATCTTCAATTTGGCTCTGCAAAATTTTTGATGTGCCGATGCCGCCCGGACAGACAATAACCGCTGTTTTTCTAAGTGAGGGCGCGACCCCTTCGCGTTTCATCCAGCCTCCGAAATGCATGGCGATAAATGCTGTTTCTTCACTGCTGACAGGCTTTCTTAATTCTTTTTGAAGGTGATGAACGACTTTTTTCGTTAAGCAGAAAATATCACTGTATTTCGTTTTGATGGAGGCAGCTATCTCACTCTCATGAGGGGTGATATCATATTTAATCCTGTAATATGCTGATTTCAAATGAAGCACCAGATGTTTTTTTAGATTTTCCGGGTCTTGAAAAAGCACGCAGGCGTAACGCTGGAAATCGACAATCATTCTGTCCGCAATATCATGTACCGCACCCAGCTCACCTGCAATGAGACTTGCAGCGGGGAACTGACTGATTTTAGCCCCTAGCAAATGGATCGTGAAGTAGCACATTTCTTGATCAGAAATAAAGGCTTTTTCAGGCAGTTCCGCCGCTTCCACCGCTCGAACGGCCGCTTCATATTCCTTCGTTTGCCTGATGGCGTATTGCTCTTCTTGTTCTAGAGTAATTTCTTTTCCCGCCTGTATTCTGATCAGAAATAACGTAAAGTGCACACTTAAGCCAGCGAGAACATGATCAGCAAATTTCATGTGAAGAAG
The DNA here is from genome assembly GCF_036765115.1 of Bacillus sp. 0909A. NCBI lineage: Bacteria > Bacillati > Bacillota > Bacilli > Caryophanales > Bacillaceae > Bacillus > Bacillus sp. 0909A. Next base: position 390,932 of record NZ_JBAIZU010000003.1, on the reverse strand, counting down.
TTTTTCGAACGTCAGTAGCATAGAGCGCATGATTTGGATTCGCTGCTCACAAGCAGCTGGATCGGGGCAAAGATCTGTAACCGCCGCAGTGCTGCTGCTCTTTTGCATGAGCTGATTTGCATATTCAGCCAGCATTTTTCGCTTTTGCTGCTCTAATCCTGAGAAAAAGTAACCCTTTTCTTTGGTAAAGCAAAGAATGATACCGAATGTCTTCAGCTTTTCGCGAATATGCTTCATATCCTGAATGGCAGTGTTGCGGCTAACGTGATTTTCGTCAATGAAGTTTTGCAGAAGCAACCGTTTGTTTCTCGTTAAGATACGTAGGATGACTCTTGCCTGTCGCTCTGAAGGAGAATATTCATAACTTAAATTTGTCAGCGTTTTCATTTCTGATGTCAGCATTTTTTTCGTTTGTTCTTCTAAATAAAATCCTGCTGAACGCCTTCTTTTGATCGGTGTCAGTCCTGTCTCTTTCAGCCAGCCGTTAATTTTTTCAATGTCATAATACAGCGTTCTCCTTGAAATGTTTAATTGCTCCGTTAATTCGCCGCAAGTAACATAGCTTTTTGTGTTGAGAACCTGGTGAAGTATGGCTGATCTTCTTTGGTCTAAAGGCATGCCCATCAGCTCCTTATGTGCAGGTGATATCAGTCTGCCGTCCTTCTCTTCGTGCGGGCTTATTTCAATTGTAATGGGCAACATCTGAATTTATAAGACCAAATCAGTGCAAACGATTTGTGCAAATATCATTCCTTCACACAAAAAAAGCCAGGCACATGCTGTGCCGGCTTTTTTTAATAACAGTGTCTTTTTGACTAGTTTCTTCTATATAAATAGTCCTTTTATGAACTCGGACGAATCAATGTAAATTCTTCACCGAGCTTTGCATAATGGTTTCCGGCTAATCTGGAAGCCGGCTTTAATTCGTCCGTCAAAATATACCCTTTATCTGCGTCATACACCTTCTCATCGAGGTGAAAACAGACAACTCTGCCAATAAGCAGATCAGCCGTGGTTACACCATGATCATTGTCGAATGTGATATGCCGTTCGAGTTTACATTCAAAACGAACACGGGCTTCTTGAATGCCAGGCACTGAGACAGCTGTGCTCTCTACAGAATGGAGAGAGGTGCGTGTCATTTCACTTTCATCCGGCCCTAAACTTGCCGCCGTTTCATTGATGTCTTCAATGATGGCTTCATCACTGACATGGACGACAAATTCACCGTTTTCTATCGCGTTTCTGGCTGTATCTTTTTGCCGTCCTTCTGACCGGTTAACAGAAATACTGAGTAGCGGAGGATCTGAGCTGACCACGTTATAGAAACTGAAAGGCGCCGCATTAATTGTCCCGCTTGAAGAAAGTGTTGTAACAAATGCGATCGGGCGCGGAATAACGGCACCTGACAGCAGCTTATACGTGTCCTTGGAACTAAGCTCTTCTGCTTGAAATATGTACATAACAACACCGCCTTTATTGTAAGGATACCATGAGTATAACGAAATCCATTCAAAGAAACCAAATAATGCGGGTTGCATATGCTATGTCATGACATATAACTGATATAGGGGAATTAGAAAATAGGCTACCGTACGTATGCCGGAGCCTATGACAGTTTTGTATTATTTATATTTCTTTTTGACTACCCAGCAATTGCCGTCTTTCCAGAATTCTTTTTTGCTGTCGTAATCATCTTTTTTGTGGTGCTGAAATTTTCTGCCGTATTTATTGTGAGATCTTTTCTTATGAGAACAGAACGATTTTTTGTAGCTGCGTGATCTTTTCTTGTGAGAGCAGTAAGACTTTTTGTAGCTGCGTGATCTTTTCTTGTGAGAGCAGTAAGACTTTTTGTAGCTGCGTGATTTTTTGCGAGAACAGAACGATTTTTTGTAGCTGCGAGACTTTTTGTAAGAACGGTAAGATTTTTTGTAGCTGCGAGATTTCTTGTGAGAACAGTAAGATTTTTTGTGGCTGCGAGATTTCTTGTGAGAACAGTAAGATTTTTTATGGCTGCGAGATTTCTTGTGAGAACAGTAAGATTTTTTATGGCTGCGAGATTTCTTGTGAGAACAGTAAGATTTTTTATGGCTGCGAGATTTCTTGTGTGAGCGGTGCGACTTTTTATGACTGCGTTTTTTTCCACGAGGCTCTTGGTATAAATACGTTTTTAAACCTTCTTTTTTTGCGGATTTCACCGCTTCTTTGATATCAGAATGGGAATAGTGGCCCAATTGAAATCCTCCTTTTTGTAATTGGTTTAAGGATGAAGATCCTTACTACACACATAGTACGCACGATTGTAAAAAGTGTATAAGTGTTCCGCTGAGATCTCACAAAAATAAAAGCCTAATTTTGAAGGGGGACTACGGATGAAGAATCAATCAAATTTGCCTCTGTATCAGCTGTTTATTCATCCAAAAGACTTACGGGAATTAAAAAAGGATATATGGGATGATGAACCGGTTCCGGCTGTGCTGAAAGTGAATCAGAAAAGATTTGATATCGACATCGCTTATCGCGGATCTCATATTAGAGATTTCAAAAAGAAGTCGTACCATATTTCCTTTTATCAGCCGAAAACATTTCGCGGCGCCCGCGAGGTTCATTTGAATGCGGAATATAAAGATCCTTCCATGATGAGAAACAAATTGTCTCTCGATTTTTTCTCAGAGCTGGGGACGCTGTCTCCGAAGGCAGAATTTGTGTTTTTAAAGGTAAATGGGAAGAATGAAGGAGTGTATCTTGAGCTTGAATCCGTCGATGAATATTATTTAGCGAAAAGGAAGCTGGCGGACGGAGCCATTTTTTACGCGGTTGACGATGATGCTAATTTTTCTCTCGTGAGTGATTTGGAGAGAGAAACGAAGACGTCGCTTGAGCATGGGTATGAAAAGAAGACAGGGACCGAGGAAGATGATTTTTATTTACAGGATATGATTTTTAAAATTAATACTGTCCCTAAAGCTCAATTTAAATCAGAAGTGACAAAGCATGTGAATATCGATAAGTATTTGCGCTGGCTGGCTGGCATTGTGTTCACCTCAAACTATGACGGGTTTGTCCATAATTACGCTTTGTACAGAAGCGGGGAAACCGGATTATTTGAAGTGATTCCTTGGGACTATGATGCGACCTGGGGCAGGGATATCCACGGAGAGCGGATGGCTGCAGATTATGTAAGAATTCAAGGGTTTAATACATTAACCGCTCGCATTTTGGATGAACCCGATTTTCGCAGGTCCTACAAGCTTCTGTTAGAAAAAACGCTCCAATCCCTCTTTACCATTGAATATATGAAACCAAAAATATTGGCGCTTTATGATCAGATCAGGCCGTTTGTCCAGATGGACCCATATAAAAAGAGTGATATTGAACGTTTTGACCGTGAGCCGGAAGTGATTTTTGAGTATATTAAAAATCGTTCACAATACATCAAAAGCAATTTAAGTAATTTGTGAATGCATGATTATAGGTATTCGCTGAAAATCAGACATTTAGGCTATTCAATTAGTTCAAGAAATAACTGTGACACGTATATATGCAATATATTTATCATCTATGTATAAATGACTAGGAGGGAAATGAATGAGCAAGAGGAGAATGAAAAATCATTCAAATCATGATATATCTTACTATCATTTTTTGCATTCAATGCAAGATAAAATTGTCACTGTATATCGAGGAGGTCCGGAATCTAAAAAAGGAAAATTGGTAGCTGTAAAATCAGATTATATCGCCTTACAAACTGAAAAGAAAACCATTTATTATCAATTGGATCATGTCAAAAGTATTACAGAGGATACCAATAATAGCACAACAACAATTGAGACGGCAGAAATGGCTGATGCTGATGATTTTCACAGCTTAATCGGACAGTTTATGAACCAATCAGTGCAATTAAATCAAGGCGGCCCGGAATCTAAAAAAGGAAGTTTGGTATGGCTAGGTGATGATTTTGCTGCGTTAGACACAAATGAGGATGGAGTAGTTTATTTTAATATTCATCACATCAAAAGCATAAGTAAACATGAGGAAGCTTTAAATAAAGAAGGACATACGCCAGGTGTCTTGGAAGCTGATCATTTAAACGAAGTTTTTAAGAGCTTAACTCATAAATGGGTTTCGATTAATCGAGGAGGACCAGAAGCAATTGAAGGGATCCTCGTAGATAATGCGGATGGTCATTATACTTTAGTGAAAAATCAAGAAGTGCTTCGGATATATCCTTTTCATATCAAGAGCATCAGCTTAGGTCCAAAAGGCTCCTACAAAAAAGGTGATCAAAAGAAAGAACATGATGATAAAGAAGAAAGCAAAAATGATATAGACCAAAAACAAAAACACGAAGAAGAGGGGGACAGTAGTTCGTTAACCTCTTCAAAATCATATAGCTCATCAAGTTCGTCCAAATCATATCGGTCACCAAGATCTTCAGACTATCAATCGTCAACATATGATCGTTCATCAGACAACAAACGCTCGTCCAAATCATATCGGTCATCAAGATCTTCAGATTATCAATCATCAACATATGATCGTTCATCAGATACCAAACGTTCGTCCAAATCATATCGGTCACCAAGATCTTCAGATGATCAATCGTCAACATATGATTATTCATCAGACGCCAAAAGTTCGTCTAAATCATATCGGTCACCAAGGTCTTCAGATTATCAATCATCAACATATGATTGTTCATCAGACACCAAACGTTCGTCCAAATCATATCGGTCATCAAGATCTTCAGATTATCAATCATCAACATATGATCGTTCATCAGACACCAAAAGTTCGTCTAAATCATATCGGTCATCAAGATCTTCTGATTTTCATCGTACCGGAAGCCAAAAGGAAGATTATAGCTATGAAACGATTGTTAAAACGATAGACTATCATTGGAAGCGCAAATTTTAATTGATAATGAAGGTGCATCAGATAAAGTGATGCCCTTTTTCATTCAATTAAAGGGGGAGAATGGTGAAAGGTTTGAATCAATTTCTTGACACAGATGTTGATGTTGTCATTTCAGGAGAAACAAGATTTGTTGGCACACTTATAGATATTGGACAGGATATTTTTGTTATATTTGATGGCTGTAATTATCTTTATATTCCCTTGCTGCATCTTCATCAAATGAACAAAGCAATAAATACGAATACTGAGAAACCAATGTTAATAGATCCGGAAGATACAATGATGGAGGCGGAAAATAATAGTTTTTCTTATAGAAACACATTAAACAAGGTGAAAGGCAAATTTATTGAAGTTTATGTAACGGGGGATCGGTCGATACATGGATATGTTACAAGTGTTTTAAATGACTATATTGTATTTTTTTCACCTGTATTTAAAACACTTTTCATATCTATGCATCACTTAAAATGGTTTACCCCTTATTCAACAGAACAAACGCCGTACACTCTAGACAATTCTCAATTGCCTGTCGTACCTTCCAGTGTTTCACTTGTGCGTAATTTCGAGGAGCAGATCAAAAAATATGTTGGTCAATTGGTCATATTTGATATGGGGGAAGTGCCAGAAAAAGTCGGTTTATTAAAAGATGTATCTCATAATATCATTGAGCTTATTAACGCAAGTGGAGAGTCAATCATTTGGAAGTTAAATCACCTAAAGACAATGCATCTCCCCTAGCGCAGCCTATACTGAAAATAAACTGCCCTCGAATAGCAGAAGGCAGTTTTTTGTTTTCATACTCTTCTAAAGAAATAACCAACTGATCCAAAAATATAAACATGTTAGCGTAAAAAGAACAGTCAGCGGAATGATTAAAATGGTCGTTTTTAAATATTCACCCCAGGAAATACTTTCATCATGCTGTTTTAATATATGCATCCAAATTAGTGTTGCTAATGTTCCTATAGGTAATAATAGGGAACCAATATCACTACCAATAATATTTGCCAAGTAGATGATTTTTGCTGTTGAAGGATTCAGGCTCATTTCCGTTAAAGTAAAAGTACTGATCATTAAAGCGGGATGGTTGTTAAATAGATTCGAAAAAACAGAGGTAGAGATGCCTGATACGAAAGTAGCGTAGGAGAGGCTTCCAGAAAGCATTGGTTCAAAATAATTGACAAGTAATTCAGTAAATCCAATATTGTGCAGCCCATAAATGAGGACATACATAGTAAAAGCAAAAATAAAAATGTGCCAAGGTGATTTGAAGAACAAGTCTCTAGGAGAGGTTTTGAAATAAACCCATCTCCAGGCCAAAAGGATAATCGATCCGATGACAGCGACAAGAGGAACGGAGATACCGGTATATGACGCGGCAAATAAGCTGATTCTGACGAGAAAAACAAATGCGAGTACAAATAACATTATTTTTGTTTGATTTCCTTCTGGTAATGGAGCTGATGGCGAATGAAGGGGATGGTACCTTCTGTGTTGCAGAGACTGAAAATGGTTCGGTATATCTGGCAGGCTTTTAGGAAGACGTTTATAAAAGAAAATAAACAATAGACAAGCCATAAAAATGAGTCCCATCATACTAGGGACAAACATCATGGCAGTGTGCAGATATAGATCCATGCCAATCATTTTGAGAGAAATTAAATTTACAATATTACTTACGCCGATCGGTGCGCTGGAGGCTGTAGCTATTAAAACGCCGCTTATTAAATAAGGGGTTTTTTGATGTTTTTTCAAACCTAAATATTTTAAAACCAGCAAAAGGATGGGGGTTGTGATCAAAACGCTCCCATCATTATTTAGGAAAATGGTCATTAAAAAGCAAAGTGAATTGGTTAACCAAAAAAGCTTGATGCCTGATCCCCTGGATTGTTGGAGCAGCTTGGCAGCCACCCAATAAAAGAACCCAAAACTTTCCAATGCAATGGCCATGATCATAGTGGCAAGAATTGTGACCGATGCACCTGTGACTTTTGATCCTATTTCTCCTAAGTCTGTCAATGACACACTTCCGCATAATATCACCATTAAAGCGCCTATTGTTGCGGGGATAGCTTCATTTAATCCTTTCGGTCTCCAGAAAATAAAAAGCATTGTTATGAAAAAAGCGAGCAATGTTAATATACTCGTGAACTGTGTAATATATGTCACCTCTCTCTATCTATCATTTTCAAAATCAACGATTGTCATGCGCTTACTCGTATCCTTGCCAACTATTTGTACTGTATGTATACGTATACTGATATGAAGTTGTACTAAGCGATTATATTATATTAATTAAAATTCCATGAGAATCCCAAAAGAAAAAAGAGTTCGCAAGTATCATATCAGGTACTTGCATCACTCTCTTTAGTTCTTAACTGCTGACAATTTGAAATATTAATAAATTGCTTCAAAAGCGGATTTTGATTGTCTTTGCGATAGGCGATAACCCATTCGGCATTCAGCTGTATTTTATCTATTGTTCGATAAGTCACATCCAAGTTAAATAACTTTTTAGCTGAGGAAGGTACAAATGTAATCCCGATGCCGGCGCTGACTAATCCAATGACCATTTGATATTCAGTCGCTTCTTGTACAATGTTTGGCTTAAAGCCAGCCTGCTCACAAAATTGGATGAAGTCAATGTATAAAGTAGGCCATGCTTCCTTGGCTACAGTAATAATCGGTTCATCTCTCAAATCTTCAATTGTAATGGCTTCCTTAGATGTTAACGGGTGTTGTTTAGGCAAAGCTAAAACACAAGGACTACTTTGGGCGATTTCAGTATGTAATGCTGTATGCTGCAACGGAGGATGAAGTATACCAATATCAATGTTTCCCTTTAGTAGCTCATCCTGCTGCCTAAATGAGGATATTTCCCGTAATTCAATTTTTACTGATGGGAATTTTTTACGGTATTCCCGGACAATCGGCGGCAGAAATTCATATGTAGCTGAGCCGACAAAACCGATAACGAGATGGCCGTGCTCGCCGCGAGCCGTACGCTGTGCCAGTTCAATCGCTTGATCAATTTGCATCAAAGCCGTACGGCAGTGAGTTAAAAATATTTCTCCGGCTGCGGTTAGCTCCACAAATCGTTTTGTCCTCTTCAGTAGCGTCACCCCGACTTCTTTTTCCAGCTGTTTAATCTGCTGGCTGAGGGGAGGCTGTGTCATGTTCAGCCGAAGCGCAGCTTTTCCGAAATGAAGTTCTTCGGCAACTGCGATAAAGTATTGAAGGTGGCGAAGCTCCATCAATCACACATTCCTTTCGTAGGTTAATAATTCGTAATACATATTAATCATAAGTCGAATTGATATTGGAGGTCAATTTCCAAAGAGTGTATAGTGAAACGTATCACAAGATTTATTTAAATTTTTATGTTTAAAATGCATAATAAGGAGTGAGGGTGTTGACAAAAGCAACAAAAGAACAAAAATCCCTTGTGAAAAACAGAGGGGCGGAGCTTGTTGTTGATTGCTTAGCGGAGCAAGGTGTCACACATGTATTTGGCATTCCAGGTGCAAAAATTGACGCGGTATTTGACGCTTTACAAGATAAAGGGCCTGAGATCATTGTTGCACGGCATGAACAAAATGCAGCATTTATGGCGCAGGCTGTAGGCCGTTTAACTGGAAAACCGGGAGTCGTTTTAGTCACATCAGGACCGGGTGCTTCTAACCTGGCAACGGGACTGCTGACTGCAAACACTGAAGGTGACCCTGTCGTTGCGCTTGCTGGGAACGTTATCCGTGCCGATCGTTTAAAACGAACTCATCAATCATTGGATAATGCGGCGTTATTTCAGCCGATTACAAAATACAGTGTAGAAGTTCAAGACGTAAAAAACATACCGGAAGCTGTTACAAATGCATTTAGAGCAGCGTCAGCAGGTCAGGCTGGGGCCGCTTTTGTGAGCTTTCCGCAAGATGTTGTGAATGAAGTCACAAACACCAAAAACGTGCGAGCAGTGGCAACGCCAAAACTTGGCCCTGCACCTGATGATGCAATCAGTGCTGCTATCGCGAAAATCCAAACAGCAAAACTTCCTGTTGTTTTAGTCGGAATGAAAGGCGGAAGACCTGAAGCGATCAAAGCGGTTCGCAAGCTTTTGAAAAAGGTTCAGCTTCCTTTCGTAGAAACATATCAGGCTGCCGGCACTCTTACGAGAGAGTTGGAGGATCAATATTTCGGCCGTATCGGTTTATTCCGCAACCAGCCTGGTGACCTGCTGCTTGAGCAGGCTGATGTTGTTCTGACAATCGGCTATGACCCAATTGAATACGATCCGAAATTCTGGAATGTCAATGGAGACCGGACGATTATCCATCTGGATGAGATTCTGGCTGACATTGATCATGCGTACCAGCCTGAGCTTGAATTGATCGGGGATATCCCATCTACTTTAAATCATATCGAACATGATGCTGTAAAAGTGGATTTTGCGGAACGTGAGCAAAAAATCCTTTCTGATCTAAAAGAATATATGCATGAGGGAGAGCAGGTGCCTGCAGATTGGAAGTCAGACAGACTGCATCCTCTTGAAATCGTTAAAGCATTACGAAATGCAGTCGAGGATAACGTCACTGTGACATGCGATATCGGTTCACACGCGATTTGGATGTCCCGTTACTTCCGCAGCTATGAGCCGTTAACATTAATGATCAGTAACGGTATGCAAACACTTGGTGTTGCGCTTCCGTGGGCAATCGGTGCTTCATTAGTGAAACCGGGAGAAAAAGTTGTTTCTGTCTCTGGTGACGGCGGTTTCTTATTCTCGGCAATGGAGTTAGAGACAGCGGTGCGCTTAAAAGCTCCAATTGTACACATTGTTTGGAACGACAGCACATATGACATGGTTGCATTCCAGCAAATGAAAAAATACAATCGTACATCTGCAGTCGAGTTCGGAAACATTGATATCGTAAAATATGCGGAAAGCTTCGGGGCAACCGGTTTGCGTGTCGAATCACCAGGCCAGCTGGAAGATGTTCTGCGTCAAGCCATGAATGCTGAAGGCCCTGTTATCATTGATGTCCCAGTTGACTACAGTGATAACGTTAATTTAGCGAGTGACAAGCTCCCAAAAGAATTTGGAGAACTGATGAAAACAAAAGCCCTCTAGCACTCTGCGCACCAAGACACTGTTTTTGAAGAACAGCACATTACTAAAGGAGTGAAGGGAATATGAAACACGAAAGCAATATTCAAATGCTGAGCCGCGGCAAAAAAGAACAGCCCGTGAGCCAAATTTATCAAGTATCAACAATGACTTCTCTTTTAGACGGAGTATATGACGGCGATTTTGAACTGTCAGATATTCCGAAATACGGTGACTTCGGTATCGGAACCTTTAACAAGCTTGATGGAGAGCTGATTGGGTTTGACGGCGAATTTTACCGTCTTCGTTCCGACGGCACTGCGACACCGGTGCAAAGCGGAGACCGCTCTCCGTTCTGCTCATTTACGTTCTTTACACCGGACATGACGCACAAAATTGATGCGAAAATGACACGTGAAGAATTTGAAAAAGAAATCAATAGCATTCTGCCAAGTAAAAACCTATTTTATGCCATCCGTATTGATGGATTGTTTAAAAAAGTGCAGACAAGAACGGTAGAACTGCAAGAAAAACCTTATGTCCCAATGGTTGAGGCGGTCAAAACACAGCCGATTTTCAACTTTGACAACATCAGAGGGACAATCGTTGGTTTCTTGACTCCTGCTTATGCGAACGGAATCGCTGTTTCGGGCTATCACCTGCACTTCATTGACGAAGGACGAAATTCAGGCGGACACGTCTTTGATTATGTGCTTGAGGATTGCACGGTGACGATTTCTCAAAAAATGAACATGAATCTCAGACTTCCAAATACAGCCGATTTCTTTAATGCCAATCTGGATAACCCGGATTTCGCCAAAGATATCGAAACCACTGAAGGAAGCCCGGAATAAAAAAGAAAGCCCGCACTTGTGCAGGGCTTTCTTTTTATTTGGCACTTTACCTGATTTTAGTTAAAATAACATTAAAACGATAAAGGTGTGGGTCTCCTTGAAAGTACTGGTTTTGGCTGTTCATCCGCAAATGGATACCTCAGTCGTCAATAAGGCGTGGGTAGAGGAATTAAGTAAACATGACAATATCACTGTACGGGAGCTTTATAAGGAATATCCGGATGAAGACATCGATGTTGCCAAAGAGCAGCAGCTGTGCGAGCAATACGATCGGATTGTTTTCCAATTTCCGCTTTATTGGTACAGCTCTCCGCCGCTTCTTAAAAAATGGCAGGATCTTGTGCTGACATACGGCTGGGCCTTCGGGTCAGAAGGGAAAGCTCTGCATGGCAAGGAGCTGATGCTGGCTGTTTCCACAGGAAGCGAAGCAGAAAAGTATCAGGCAGGCGGAGGGAACCATTATTCGATCAGTGAACTCCTGAAGCCGTTTCAGGCGACAAGCAATCTGATTGGCATGACATATCTCCCGCCATATGTGTTTTATGGTGTGAAATACGCAAATGCTGAGGATATTGCAATCAGTGCAAAACGGTTAGCGGATTATATCCAGCAGCCTTTTTCTTAAAAAGAAAAATGCCCTGTCCGGTGTGGGACAGGGCTTTCTCTATTAAAAATCGGGTAATTCAGATAGGTTGTTATCCTTTATGCCGTCTGGCTCACTTCGTAAAATGTCACGACCGTATTTATGAAATACATCAACATGAGCGAGCTTCCCAGCTTTTGCTTCTGATAGCGCAGTGGGATAGTCCAGTTCTCTTCCTGTGTTCGTTTTCACCGCGATAATATTGTCTTCCTCATTTCTTCTGACCGCGATAATTTCTTCTTTTCCGGACGTATCAACTGGCTGATCGATAGTTGTTTGTTTGGATTTATACGAGTCATATGCAGCTTCAAATTGATCCATTTTTCCACCTCCATCTCTTAACGTAAACAAAAATGCTGTTGATCATGTATAGGTTTCGACATGGCATACGACAATATTTCCTGAGAAATATTTTGAATGCGACAATTCAATCCATAATTAGCGAAGAAAAAAGGGATTCCGTTCTGTAAACGGAATCCCTTTTGGTTATTTTGTCATTTGCAGGTCCTTTGTTTTGATATAACCTGTCTTACCGCCGTAATCTACATAGACCCAATCAAAGTCAAAGCCGCCTTTTTTTGTTTTACTCCAGCCTAAAAAAGATACGCTTGTGTTAGCCGGGAGTGTCTTGATGCTTTTTCCTTCAGCAGATGTATATGCTTTCGTTTTTGTTTTGGTTTTTACCGTCGTTGCTGCCTTTACAATGTAATGAGTGGAGACAAAGCCTGTCTTTCCGTTTTTGTAATGAACCTTTGCCCAATCAGCGTTTGAAAACGAAATGAGCTTTAAGCTGTCGCCCAGATGAAGTGTATCGGCTTTAGAGCTTGAAGCGGAGGCCTTTGTTCTGACATTCAGAGCCTCTGCTGAAACCAAGTATGAATCAATCGGGTAGCTGTATAAATCATCAATGCTTACGTTTGTTACTGGCTGTTGTGCTTGAATTGTGTTTGCGCCGCCAGCAGAAGCGGCAGTTATTCCAGCTGCAAGTGCAAGTGTAGACAGTATTTTCGTGGATTTGTACATTGCGTTCCTCTCCTCACATAAGAGAAATAATCATTTCTATTATCCCTTTCACGTTTTGGCCGGTTGCTAAACATAAAAAAGGATCAGATAAAGATCTGATCCTTTCATTATTTTTTCGTTTCCAGCTTAAGCGGCGCTGATATTGTTTTCTTTACTTTCTTTCCATGTAAAATCTGATCCGCTGCTTCCGTTGCCAGTTTACCGATCAATTCAGGCTGCTGAGCGACAGTGGCTGAGAGCTTACCGTCTTGAATCGAAGAAATCGCATCCTTATTTCCGTCAAAACCGATGACTAAAATATTTTTACCGGAGCTGTTAATCGCTTCGAGAGCTCCAAGCGCCATTTCATCATTATGAGCGAAAACCGCTTGGATATCCGGGTGTCCTTGGAGCAGGTTTTCCATGACAGTCAGGCCTTTAGTGCGGTCAAAGTCAGCTGCTTGTTTTGTGACAACGGCCAGCTTTTGATCCGCGATTTTGTGAAAGCCTGAACCGCGTTCCCGTGTAGCGGAGGCACCCGGAACGCCTTCAAGCTCTGCCACCTTAGCACCTTTTCCAAGCTTGTCTGCGATGAACTCTGCAGCCATTTCTCCGCCTTTTACATTGTCTGAAGCCACGAGGGTTTCTACTTTGCCTTGTTCAGCGGACCGATCGATGGAGACGACAGGCACACCAATCGAATTTGCAGACTCTACTGCCGTTGAAATAGCCGAAGAATCAGTTGGATTGATTAACAAGGCATCAACGCCTTGCAGAATTAAGTCCTCCACATCACTTGTCTGCTTGGAGGAATCATTTTGTGCATCGACGATGATGACCTTCATTCCGCGCTTTTCCGCTTCTTTTTCAATTCCCTTTTTTAAAGAGACAAAAAAGGGATTATTAAGCGTTGAGATCGACAAGCCGATGGTAAATTCCTTTTTATTATCTGAGTTTGACGGCTTCGCCCATTGGGGAGGCTCAAGTGAACAGGCGCTCAATACAAACAGTGACAGTGCCAAAATGACGGATACAGCCTTTTTCATGTAAAACCCTCCTATGCTGACTTTTTGCGGTCTAATAATACCGCGATTAAAATGACAATTCCTTTAACAACCAGCTGATAAAATGATGAGACGCCAAGCAGGTTGAGTCCGTTATTGAGTGTGCCGATGATCAGCACCCCGATTAACGTTCCGATAATGCGCCCGCGGCCCCCGGATAGACTCGTTCCGCCTAAGACAACCGCCGCGATGGCATCCAGTTCATATGATTCTCCAGCTGTCGGCTGTGCTGAGTGGAGACGGGAAGTCAAAATCGCGCCGGCAAGGGCGGATAATAGACCGGCTAAAGCATAAATCATGACTTTTACACGTGTGACTTTTATGCCTGAAATGAGTGCCGCTTTTTCATTGCCGCCAATTGCGTATGTTCGGCGCCCGAACGGCGTTTTGTGTAGCAGCACCCAAAGGATAACAAAGGCGAGAACCATTGTAATTGCAGGTACTGGGATTCCCAAGAAATAACCGCGGCCGAACAGCTGAAAGGCATAGTTAGTGCCAAGCCCTGTGATCGGGTTTCCGTCTGTATACACAAGAGTAAGTCCGCGGAAGACAGTCATGGTCGCAAGCGTCGCGATAAAAGGGGCCATTTTCCCTTTTGTGATTAACAATCCGTTAATCATCCCGAGAAGAGCGCCAATCAGACAGCCTATGATGACGGCGAGAATCGGGTCGACACCAGATACAATCATACCCGCGACTAAGGCGCTGGACAGGGCGAGAATAGCCCCGACAGAAAGATCAATGCCCCCAGTTAAAATAACGAAGGTCATGCCGAATGCGATCAATCCGTTAATTGCCACCTGCCGTAGCAGGTTTAAAATATTTAGAGGCTCAAGGAAGCTCGAATTTAAAATCGATACAATCATAACGAGAATAAATAAACCGAGAAACGGGCCGAGCTTCTGCATGACGCCATCGAAGTGAATCTGTTTTTTTTCTGATTGCTTCAGTTGTTCCGTTTTCATGTTACCGCCCTCCCGTGGCAAGTGTCATAATTCGTTCTTGTGTCGCTTCACGCGCTTCGATGTCTCCGCTGATTCTGCCTTCATGAACAACGATGATTCTGTCACTCATCCCGAGTATTTCCGGCAGCTCTGATGACACCATAATGATGCCGACACCGCGGTCAGTGAGCTCATTCATCAGCGTATAAATTTCCCGTTTCGCACCTACATCCACGCCTCTTGTCGGCTCATCCAATATGAGCACTTTTGGGCCGATGCCGATCCATTTTGCAATCACGACCTTTTGCTGGTTGCCGCCGGACAAATGGCGCGCGTGCGTTTCCGGTGAAGCCGTTTTGATGGTCAGGCGTTTTATGAGAAGGTCTACAAACTCTGCTTCCCGCTTGTAATCAATGATGCCCTTTGGAGAAAAACTGGCCAAATTGGGCAGCGCAATATTTTCACGAATAGATGTGTCGAGCAGCAATCCCTCATCTTTGCGGTTTTCCGTAATGAAGCCAAGCCCTTTTTTTACAGCATCATACGGATTTTTAATAGCAGTCTTTTTTCCTGCAATCCAAATTTCACCCGAATCGAGCCGGTCAATGCCGAACAGCCCTCTCATCATTTCTGTACGTCCGGCTCCCATTAAACCGGAAACGCCGACAATTTCACCGGAACGGACATAAAAGCTGATATCTTCAAAGCGCCCTTTTGAGGAGGCGTTTTTCACCTCGAATATTTTGTCTCCGAGTGAAGGGACGCGTTTAGGGTATCGTTCCGTCAGCTCACGTCCGACCATTTTTTTCACGACCTCGGCAAAATTGGTTTCTGAAATGTTTGTTGTATCGACCGTTTTACCGTCACGCATGATGGTGATTCTGTCGCAAATCGTGAAAATTTCTTCCATTCGATGTGAAATGTATACAATGGAAACTCCGTTCTTTTTTAAGGCCGTAATGACGTCAAACAGCTTGCTGATTTCCCGTTCAGTCAAAGCCGCGGTAGGTTCATCCATTATGATCACCTCCGCATTAGTCATGAGCGCTTTTGCAATTTCAATCATCTGCTGCTGTCCGACGGAGCATTCACCCGCTTCTTGATCAAGAGAAAGAGAGACGGATAGTTTATCAAATTGCTCTTTTGCTAGCGCTTTCATTTTACTTGTTTGTAAAATACCAAATTTCGTTGACATTTCTTTACCGATAAATAGATTCTCAAGAACGGACATGTCCGGCCAAATATTCAGTTCCTGATGGATGAAGGCGATTCCGTGCTGCTCAGCTTCCTTTGGGTTGGAGAAATACGTCTCGTTGTCATTTATGGTGATCCGTCCTTTGTCCAGTTTGTGCAGACCAGTCAGAATGTTCATCAGGGTGGACTTGCCGGCGCCGTTTTCTCCCATCAATGCATGAACTTCGCCAGGCTTGAGCTGGAAGGATACACCTGAAAGCACTTGGTTTTTCGCGAATGCTTTATGAATGTCATTCATTTCGATTTGCATATCGATCCTCCTTTCTAGAAAAGCACGCCCGCCTGCAGGATGCAGTTGGCGTATGGTGTGAATTCTCCTGTTCGTATGACAGCTTTAGCTTCTTTGGTCAGCTCCTTAAATTCCTCGTGGGGAAGGCAGTCGACTGCCTCTTCAGAAAAAAGGGTTTCTATAAAACTCGCATTCTCTGGATTGGATACCTTTATTTCGGATGCGACTATCACCTTTTCAACCGCCATTTCATCTGCCAGCACTGCGGCTACATCCCGGAAAGCCGGAAAACCCGGCTTCAGTGAGAGATCGATTTTCAGAACGCTGTCAGGAACGGGCAGCCCTGCATCAGCGATTACAATTTTGTCAGTATGGCCAAGGTCAGCCAATAGCTTGGCAAG
The DNA here is from genome assembly GCF_036765115.1 of Bacillus sp. 0909A. Taxonomy (NCBI): domain Bacteria; kingdom Bacillati; phylum Bacillota; class Bacilli; order Caryophanales; family Bacillaceae; genus Bacillus; species Bacillus sp. 0909A. The sequence goes on along the minus strand of NZ_JBAIZU010000003.1, from coordinate 374,523 downwards.
ATGACTGTTCAAAATACCATGTTTTTTCATGACAGCAGCTCCTCTACTTCTTTTCTTGATGGCATTCCGCCTTGAGCACCGAAAGAACATACAGATAGGGAAGCGGCGCGGTTTGCGAACCGTAATGCAGCTTCAATATCTTTTCCCTCCGCCAGAGCCACTGCAAGAGCCGCGTTAAACGTATCACCTGCTCCGGTCGTATCGACAGGCTCAACAGGGAAGGAAGGGATGATCCGCTCTTTGCTGCCGGCTGAATAGCGCACGCCTTGTTTGCCTTCAGTGATAAAGAGCTTCGCCGGATAAAGCGCCAATGCTTCAGAAACCGTCAGCTCCGGGAATAAGATCTCCGCCTCATGTTCATTCGGCGTAAGATAGGTGGCGTGGTCAATGGTTTCCTGCTTTAGCGGGCGGGCCGGTGCCGGGTTAAGCATGATCGGGATGTCGTGAGAATGGCAGTATCTGCACACCTCATCAACTGTTTCTTCCGGGATTTCCTGCTGAATCAGGACCATATCGATATTTTCAAGCTTTTCGAGTGCGTCTATCGCATAAGATGGGGTGATCTCTTCATTTGCGCCTTTAACGACGACGATGCTGTTATCACCTTCGGCAAGCACGATGTGGGCGGTGCCGCTCTCTTTATGTGTAACCGGTTCCATATAGTCGGTGTGAACACCGTTTGCTTTTAAATTATTCATGATGGCTGTTCCATAATGATCGTCACCGACCTTGCCAATCATAAAAACATTTGCGCCAAGTCTGGCAGCGGCAACAGCCTGATTCGCCCCTTTACCGCCCGGCACAGTTTGAAATGAAGTACCCAGTACAGTTTCGCCCGCGTTTGGGCGTTTGTCTGAGGTGACCACCAAATCCATAGAACAGCTTCCAATCACACAAATATTACGCATCCTTTTCTTCCTTTCTTGTCGTATTTCTTCTTATATACATGACGGGCATTTGAATCGCCGTTTCTGCGAACGGCTGTTTTTTTATGATGCTCAAAAGCAGTTTAGCCGCTTCTTTACCCATGTCATATGCCGGCTGTTTAATTGTTGACAGCGGCGGAAACAGCAGCTCGCTTTGGGGAATGTCATCGTAGCCGATAATTTGAATATCCTCAGGCACTTTTTTTTCGCGACGCAAAGCTTCATGCAAAACAGCCGCTGCTTGAATATCATTACTGGCAATTATCCCGTCTGTCTCAGGATATATGGCAAACAGCTCCTTTGCCAGTGCTTGTGCATCCTTAAAAGAAAAGGACGCTGTCTCGATGATCTGAAAATCCACACCAGCCTGCTGTAATACCTCTAAAGCGCCGTGAAAGCGGTCTTGTGCAGTCGGCAGGTGAGCAGGACCCTTCAGGAGCGTAATGTGTTTGCTTTTTCCATGAACGATTGCTTCTGCTGCTAATTTCCCCCCGGTATGTCCGTCACTGGATACTGAAGGAGCGCCTTCAGGTGTTCTGTCCAGGAAAACGACTGGCTGATCAATCCCGCTGTATTCTTCAAGATGAGGATAATTTGTTGCAGCAATAATGCCTGCGACATGATTTTGTTTAAAGGTTTGAAGGTATTCAAGTTCTTTATTTAATTCCTCGTCACTGTTGCCAAAAATAAGCCGATAGCCTTCCCGGTTCAATTCATCCTCCGCGCCGCGGGCAAGCTGGGGGAAGAAAGGGTTCGTAATATCCGGAAGCAAAAGCCCGATCAGCCTGGATTCTCTTTTATAAAGAGACCTGGCGACTTCATTCGGATAATAGTTCAGCTTCTCCATGGCGGCCATCACACGTGTCCTCGTTTCTTCATGTACATAGCCGTTGTCATTCAGGACGCGGGAGACCGTTGCAACCGAGACGCCCGCGGCTCCCGCGACATCTTTAATTGTAGCCAACACAGCTCCTCCTTATTTGTGTAACCGTTTACATAGATAGATTATCATGACAATTCGTTATTGGCAATAAGAAAAAAACCAACCATGGCGATATAGCAAACCGAACTGTAAATGGTGTATAAATATGAGAATTTAAAGATAATCACGCTTTTTTTGACAAAGTCTTCACAAATCTGGATGAACTTTTCATGAACGAATATTAAGTTTTATTAAAATTGTTTCAAAGTCATGCGTTTAGACCTGTAAATAGGATAAAACAGAAAAGACTATCCGCCCAGAAAATGTTTAATTATGTTAGAGAACCTGGACCTGTTTGATTGCCGTTTTTATTGCCGGGGCCAGTAGTCAATTTGGAATGGGCCTAATATTGTCTATTCCGTGCAGAAAGGATGACATTATGACCTTATCCTTAAGAAACAAGCAAATATAATTTTGTGTTCATAAGAACCGGAAACACGCATTGTATCAGCAAAAGCCCGATATACCGGGCTGGAAAAAAGATTGATTTGAAATGCATATTAAACTGAACATTCAAGGTGTGACTAAACGTCTAGAAGGAAATCATTTGGTAAATGAAAGCGCATTCCTTTTTGGTGTTAAAAAAATCGATAAGATGTAAGTCCTGTCAATTTCCAAAAAAAGAAAACGGCTTGTGGGTATAAAATCTCTTTCAAAAGAGAAGTTTGGCTCAGTAGATTAGGGAAGATTATGTTACATAATGCCGATTGAGAATTCATAGTGATTCTATATACTGATGAATGAATTTACAACAATATAGAAGGAGATGTCGATAAGCAATGTGGTTACTCATTATAGCCTGTGCTGTCATACTGGTCATCGGAATATTAGAAAAACGGCGACATCAGAAAAACATTGATGCCCTCCCTGTTCGAGTGAATATTAACGGCATCCGAGGAAAGTCCACTGTGACAAGGCTGACAACCGGAATATTAATAGAAGCCGGTTACAAAACTGTCGGAAAAACGACAGGAACGGACGCAAGAATGATCTATTGGGATACACCGGAGGAAAAGCCAATTAAACGGAAACCCCAAGGACCCAATATTGGCGAACAAAAAGAAGTCATGAGAGAAACGGTAGAAAGAGGAGCCAACGCCCTCGTCAGTGAATGTATGGCCGTTAATCCGGACTATCAAATTATCTTTCAGGAAGAACTTCTTCAAGCCAATATCGGCGTCATCGTAAACGTGCTGGAAGATCATATGGATGTTATGGGGCCGACGCTTGATGAAATTGCAGAAGCGTTTACGGCTACTATTCCTTATAATGGCCATCTTGTTATTACTGATAGTGAATATACTGAGTTCTTTAAACAAAAAGCCAAAGAGCGAAACACAAAAGTCATCATTGCTGATAACTCGAAAATTACTGATGAATATCTTCGTAAATTTGAATATATGGTATTCCCTGATAACGCTTCTCTCGCACTGGGTGTGGCTCAAGCACTCGGCATTGATGAAGAAACAGCGTTTAAAGGAATGCTGAATGCGCCGCCAGATCCGGGAGCAATGAGAATTCTACCGCTGATCAGTCCGAGCGAGCCTGGGCACTTTGTTAATGGGTTTGCCGCAAACGACGCTTCTTCTACTTTGAATATATGGAAACGTGTAAAAGAAATCGGTTACCCGACCGATGATCCGATCATCATTATGAACTGCCGCGCAGACCGTGTGGATCGGACACAGCAATTCGCAAATGACGTATTGCCTTATATTGAAGCAAGTGAACTGATCTTAATCGGTGAAACAACAGAACCAATTGTAAAAGCATATGAAGAAGGTAAAATTCCTGCAGACAAACTGCATGATCTAGAGTACAAATCGACGGAAGAAATTATGGAATTGTTAAAGAAAAGAATGCACAACCGTGTCATATATGGCGTCGGCAACATTCATGGTGCCGCAGAGCCATTAATTGAAAAAATCCACGAATACAAGGTTAAGCAGCTCGTAAGCTAGGAGGAAATGCAGACATGTTCGGATCAGATTTATACATTGCACTAATTTTAGGTGTACTACTCAGTTTAATTTTTGCGGAAAAAACAGGGATTGTGCCGGCAGGGCTTGTTGTACCGGGATATTTAGGACTTGTGTTTAATCAGCCGGTCTTTATTTTACTCGTATTGTTAGTCAGCTTGCTCACCTATGTCATTGTGAAATTCGGATTATCCAAGTTTATGATTTTGTATGGACGCAGAAAATTCGCTGCTATGCTGATTACAGGGATCGTCCTGAAAATTGCCTTTGATTTTCTATACCCGATTGTACCATTTGAAATCGCAGAATTTCGAGGAATCGGCATTATCGTACCGGGTTTAATTGCCAATACCATTCAGAAACAAGGATTAACGATTACGTTCGGAAGCACGCTGCTATTGAGCGGAGCGACCTTTGCTATCATGTTTGTTTACTACTTAATTTAATGTAAGGTGTGTCAAACGATGAAAAAAGAACTGAGCTTTCATGAAAAGCTATTGAAGCTGACAAAACAGCAGAAAAAGAAAACCAATAAGCACGTATTTATCGCGATTCCGATCGTTTTTGTCCTCATGTTTGCTTTTATGTGGGCAGGCAAAGCAGAGACGCCAAAGGTTAAAACCTATTCAGATGACGTTCTTTCAGCCTCATTTGTAGGCGATATTATGATGGGGCGCTATGTTGAAAGAGTAACGGAACAAAAAGGGGTAAGCAGTATTTTTCAATACGTTGAGCCTATCTTTAAAGCATCAGACTACGTAGCCGGAAACTTTGAGAACCCGGTAACCTATAAAAAGAACTATAAGCAAGCAGAAAAAGAAATTCATCTGCAGACAAACAAGGAATCAGTAAAAGTCCTGAAGGATATGAACTTCACGGTCCTTAACAGCGCGAATAACCACGCCATGGATTACGGCGCACAGGGTATGAAAGATACACTTGAAGAGTTTTCAAAACATAACCTCGATATCGTTGGGGCTGGATACAGCTTGAGCGATGCGAAAAAGAATATCTCATACCAAGAAGTAAATGGGGTAACAATCGCAACCCTTGGATTCACGGATGTATCCGGCAAAGGTTTTGCGGCTAAAAAGAATACACCGGGCGTACTTCCCGCAGATCCGGAAATCTTTATCCCAATGATTTCAGAAGCGAAAAAACATGCGGATGTCGTAGTTGTACAGTCACACTGGGGTCAAGAGTATGATAATGATCCGAATGACCGCCAGCGCCAATTGGCAAGAGCTATGTCTGATGCAGGTGCTGATATTATCGTCGGCCATCACCCGCACGTCCTTGAACCGATCGAAGTCTATAACGGCACCGTCATTTTCTACAGTCTGGGGAACTTTGTGTTTGACCAAGGCTGGACAAGAACTAGAGACAGTGCGCTGGTGCAGTATCATTTAAAGAAAAATGGAACGGGACACTTTGAGGTAACGCCGATTGATATCCATGAAGCGACACCAGCCCCTGTTAAAAAAGGCAGTCTGAAACAGAAAACAATTATTCGCGAACTGACGAAAGACTCTAATTTTGCATGGGAAGTAGAAGACGGAAAACTGACTTTTGATGTCGATCACAGTGACAAACTAAATTCTAAATAATGGAGTGATATAAGATGAAATTTGTCAAAGCCATCTGGCCGTTTGTTGCCGTTGCAGTCGTGTTTATGTTTATGTCAGCTTTCAAATTCAACGATCAGCTGACTGATCAGGAAAAGCAGAAGATCAATACGGAAATTCATAAAATTCAACAGCAGGAAGAAACGGCAAACGCCGCTAAATAACACAAAAAAAAGAGAATGTCTTTCGAGACATTCTCTTTTTTTATTTGCCATTTCGAAAGCCAGCATATTCATTCTGTGAAAATATGAAAAAGTCTCTTAACATATCTAGAAAAATACCGATGTTAAAACTGCAAATAGAGGAGGAGATAATAAAAGTGAACACACTGGCAAACTGGAAGAAGTTTTTGCTTGTGGCCGTTATGATTTGTTTGTTGGTTCCTATTATGACAAAAGCGGATATTGCGGAGGCTGATACAAAATTTGATCTGGTCATCAGTGAAGCAAAGAAATGGCTTGGGTATAAGTATAAATACGGCGGTGAAACACCGAAAGAAGGCTTCGATTCGTCTGGATTGATTCAATATGTTTTCGGTCAAGCTGATATTCATCTGCCGAGATCGGTGAACGACCAGTCAAAAGTCGGGACAGCAGTAAAACCGGCAGATCTAAAGCCGGGTGATATTTTATTTTTCAAAAAAGCGGGAAGCAGCGGGACTGCACCGACACACGTCGCTCTTTACATTGGAGACGGGCAAATGATTCACAGCACGCTATCAAAAGGTGTTATTGTCACAAATTACGAAAAAAGCAGCTATTGGAGCGGCTCTTACATTGGGGCGAAACGAATTGCCGCCGATCCGGCAACTGCTGATGTCTCTGTTGTGCAGGAGGCCGAAAAATACCTCGGCATTCCGTATGTCTTTGGCGGAAGCACACCGTCAGAGGGCTTTGATTGCTCAGGGCTTGTGCAATATGTCTTTAAACAGGCGCTTGGCATATATCTGCCGAGATCAGCAGAGCAGCAGTGGGCAGTGGGCGAGAAGGTGGCGCCACAGAACATAAAGCCCGGCGATGTCGTCTATTTCAGCAACACGTACAAAAAAGGAATTTCACATGCCGGGATTTATGCTGGCGGAGGAAGATTTATTCAGGCGAGCAGGTCAGAAAAAGTGACCATTTCCTACTTATCAGAGGATTATTGGAAATCTAAGATGACAGGCATTCGCCGCTTTAACAACCTGACGATTCCGAAAGAAAATCCGATTGTGTCGAAGGCGACGCTTTATATTGGGGAAGTTCCTTACAAAAAGGGCGGGGTTTCTCCGGAAACAGGATTTGATACTTCTGGCTTTATCCAATATGTTTACCAGAAAGCGGCAGGCATTTCACTGCCCCGATACGCGACTGGCCAATATAAAGCGGGAACAAAGGTTGATAAGGCTGATCTGAAACCTGGCGACATTGTCTTTTTCCAATCAACAAGCTTAAACCCGGCCATCTATATCGGAAATGGGCAAGTCGTTCATGTCACATTAACAAATGGTGTAACCATTACGAATATGAATACGAGCACGTATTGGAAAGATAAATACGCGGGAGGTATTCGGGTGCAATAAAAAAAGACTCCAGTTTCTCTGGAGTCTTTTTTTATGCATATTGGCCGGAAAGAAGCTGATCAATAAAGTAGGACACGCCATTTTCATCATTGCTTTTTGTCACGTAAGTGCTTTTTTCTTTCAGTTCATCAATCGCATTTTCCATGGCAATTCGGTGTCCTGCCACTTCAAACATGGATAAATCATTCGGGCTGTCACCAATCGCATAGATATCTTGCGTCTCAATTCCGTATTTGCCGGCAAGCTCAGTCAACGCGCGCCCTTTGCCGGAAGAGGCTGGGAGAATTTCGATAATGTGCTCTCCGGAAGAGGTTTGCGCCAGTTTTTTATGATGCATCAGTTCTTCCTTCGCATGTCTCAGTTTTTCCATATCAAAAGAGAAGCAAAGGAGCTTGTAAATGTTTTCGCTGCCGTCAAAAATTGATTCGATATGCGGGATTGGTTTGATGCCAAACTGCTTGAACTGAGTCATGGCCCCTTGCCACAATTCATCCGTGTTTTCATTTGGGTTTGCGCTCTTTAAAATATCAAGCTCTGCTTGAAGCTTAGATTCGCCGTCAAAAGGAGAAAGCAGATGGTCGTCAGTATATACTTCAAAGTAAATATTTTTTGAGAGCAGGTAATCAGCGATCGCTTTGCCGGCCTCTTGATCCATTAATGTCCGGCTGATCAGGCGGTAGCCTTTGTCATGAACCGTTCCGCCATTTGCCGCGATGATAGGGATATCCAAGTCTTCCAGCAACGCTTTAACATCAAACGTTGCTCTCCCTGTGCAAATGGTAACGAGGATACCTGCATCAAGCGCCCGCTTAATAGCCGCTCTGTTTTCCTCAGAAATAATGCTTTCTTTATTCAGCAATGTACCGTCTAAATCAATCGCTATTAATTTCATATGTAGGGGAAACCTCCTTAAAAATGCTGCTTCGTGTAGTATGTTCAGCTTTCATACGAAACATAAATCGTATAGGTCAAGGCTAAACCTTACGATGCTATTTTTCAACAATGAAATATGTAAAACGGGATGGCTCATCGCCATCCCGTTCATTATACACCTAAATCGGTTTGCAGCTCTTCTTTCACTTCCTGCAGATTTTCCTGATTCAATCTGAAATAGTAGACACCGCCAGGCTTATAGTCATAGCCTGTCAGCTGGATGGACTCAACCGACTTCAATGAAGTGATAAACGGGAATAACCCGATGGCATCTTTAAGAGAAAGATTCATTTTTAAATTTTCTCCCATTGTATCCACAATATCATCATAAGCCGGAATGGAGCTAAGCGATTTTGATTTATCGATAATGGCTTTCAGCACTTCCATTTGTCTTTGTCCGCGTAAAAGATCACTGTCGGCTTTACGTGTTCTTACGTATGCCAGCGCTTCTTCTCCATCAAGCGTGTGTGTGCCTTTTTGAAGGACTACTTTTCCTTTTGTATCCTTTTTGATTTGCTGGATGACTTTATCGCTTTTAACATTAACGGTGACGCCATTCAGCTCATTTACAACGTCTTCAAACGCTGTGAAGTTGCTTTCGACTACATAATCAACGGGAATATCAAGCATTTCTTCTACTGTTTTCACACTTAGATCTACGCCGCCATAGGCGTGAGCATGCGTAAACTTATCATAGCCGTGGCCTGGAATATTCACATAGGCGTCGCGCGGAATGCTCAGCATTTTGGCTGTTTTTTCTTTGCGGTTAAAGGTAACCAGCACATTCGCGTCACTTCTTGCCTGATCGACACTCTCGCCGTTTTCCTCTCTGGCATCAATTCCTAAGAGCAGTACAGAGAAGGAATCCTTTCCGGGATTAAATTCTTTAATCCGTTTTACCGATTGTTCTCCGCGGGCAAGACTGACGTGAGCCTCTTTAGAAGCATTGTTCAGTTTTACATAGGCGTATGTGCCGACAGAGCCTGCGGCAATAATAAGAAAAGCCATTACACCGGCTAATAATTTCACCCATTTTCTCAGACGTCTCTTTTTCTTCTTACGCTGTGATCGTTCTTCCATATCCATACCTCTCGTTTCATTAATAGTTGAAGCGTACCATTCATCTTGCCATACGGCAACTCCTGATAAGACAATATTCGATAAAAATTCCTATATTTATATGTTTTTGTTTTTTAAGATTGAATGATAATGTGCTGAATCACCTTATATTGGACGCCGCTGGGGAAAAAATGTTTCAGTAAAGTTGAAAAAAACGCCAGTAAATTAATGGATATGTGATGTTTGTACGTCTGCATAGGTTTACTTGTCAGAAAAATAGGCTAATAGATTTCTAAAAAACTCCGTGGACAGTACCATTGGATCACTGATAGGAGAAAGGGAGTCATTCTATGAAGAAGCAGTCAAATATATGGCTTTATTTTTTCGGCGCTCTTGGTGGCGCTTTATACGGCTATGATACCGGCGTCATTTCGGGAGCCATTCTATTTATGAAAAAGGATTTAGGTCTCAATGCCTTTACAGAGGGACTTGTTGTCAGCTCCTTATTAATCGGAGCGATACTCGGTTCCGGAGCGGCTGGCAGGCTGACGGACCGTTTTGGCAGAAGAAAAGCGATTATGGCTGCCGCGCTGCTGTTCTGTATAGGCGGCTTGGGTGTTGCGCTTGCACCAAATACAGGAGTGATGGTGCTGTTTAGAATCCTGCTGGGACTGGCAGTCGGAACATCGACAACGATCGTGCCGCTGTATTTGTCTGAACTTGCGCCAAAAGAGAAACGGGGTGCGTTATCGTCCCTCAACCAGCTGATGATTACGGTTGGTATTCTGCTTTCCTATATCGTCAATTACATATTTGCCGATGCGGAAGCGTGGCGCTGGATGCTTGGACTTGCTGCCGTGCCATCATTGCTATTGCTGATTGGTATTTTGTTTATGCCGGAGAGCCCGCGCTGGCTGTTTACGAATGGCGAAGAGAATAAAGCGAAAAAGGTTCTCGAAAAATTGCGTGGCACAAAGGATATTGATCAGGAAATACACGATATTCAAGAAGCGGAAAAAGAGGACGAAGGCGGTCTGAAGGAGCTGCTCGATCCGTGGGTGCGCCCGGCGCTGATTGCCGGATTGGGACTGGCGTTTCTGCAGCAATTTATCGGTACGAACACAATCATTTATTATGCGCCGAAGACCTTTACAAATGTTGGGTTCGGAAACTCCGCCTCTATTTTAGGAACGGTCGGAATCGGAACAGTGAATGTTCTGATGACTCTTCTCGCCATTAAAATCATTGATAAAGTCGGCAGAAAACCGCTGCTGTTATTCGGGAATGCCGGCATGGTGATCAGCTTGATCATCCTGGCTATGGTGAATCTCTTTTTCGATAACACCCCGGCCGCATCATGGACGACAGTCATTTGCTTAGGCGTGTTTATCGTTGTGTTTGCGGTCAGCTGGGGCCCGGTTGTCTGGGTCATGCTCCCTGAGCTATTCCCGCTCCATGTGAGAGGCATCGGGACTGGGGTCTCCACCTTGATGCTGCACGTCGGAACTTTGATTGTTTCATTAACCTATCCAATTTTAATGGAAGCGATCGGCATCAGCTATTTATTCCTGATTTTTGCTGCGATTGGCATTATGGCGTTTCTATTTGTCCGCTTTAAGGTGACAGAGACGAAAGGAAAAAGCCTTGAAGAAATCGAGCAGGATTTGCGCGATAAAAACGGCGGCCAGAGAGGTTCGGCAGGTAAACAGCAGACAGTGGAAACGTAAATCATAATCAAAAGGGTGCTGCCAACAGGCGCACCCTTTTTGCTGCTTACCTCCCAACTGTTCCAAAATTAATGATTTTGAAAGAAATATCGTATGTGAACTTCGCCTCAGTGAACGTTTCATCCCAATGCCCTTTTACTTTATTCCAGTAATCCGGGTATTGAATCCGAATGTAGTCAGATAAAAAGATAGGGTCTGCTTTATACGTATGCTGCAGCTGATCCATAATCTGCTTGATATCTTGTTTCAGCTTTTTCTCAAAAATGTTTTCCAGTTTGCGCAAATAGCTTTCGCTAAAAGAGTTTTCCCTTGGACTTTGATCTTCTGTCAGAATGCCTGTTGTTTTGACAGAAATATGAAAGACAGGCTGTCCATTCTGAATGGCAGGTTTGATTTTTGATTTGGATTTTTTAATCTCAAATGTAATCGGATGTCCTTTTTCTTCCGCCGGCATAACGCCGCCTTGGATCGTTCCCATTACCCATGCCAGCGCTTGTGTTTCATCCGCTGAAAGAAATCCCACTAGTTTATTGCTGCCGCTTTTAATAATGCCAGCCCCGTCATACTTTGCTTTTCCCTTTTGGTTTTTCACGGCTTGAATGAGAAAACTGTAGCCGTTTTGGCAATAGATAGAAGCTCTCCCGATCCGAAGCGGCATCATAATTTTCCCGTTATATCCGCTGTTATTTGTCAGATCAATCAGCTTTTCGGAAGGCATCGGCAGCTGCTGCTTTGGACTTCCTTTCATGAAAATTTCTCCCGCTTTCCCTCTGGCTACCATCAAATAGCTGCTTCGCCTCAGCTCATCGTCCCGGATAAAATGGTTGAACACTTGATCTATATTTTGATTTTTCATTAGCTTTTCTCCCAATAGAATCACTTTTAAATGGTCACTATAGATAGGAGGGTCCTTGATCGAAACATCACTGACCGCTTCGAGAATGGTTTTCCCGTGGGATGTCACATTGACAAATTCTGGTTTTCCTGATGATTGGCTGTCTTCACTTTGGGGAAGAAGGTTTTGATAGGTTAATTTATACTGATGGTCATCAGTTTCATCGATAGCAAGTCCCCTGGCGAAAGACAGCTTTTCAATATTTTTGACATCCCAGCATCCGCAGAGTAGCTGCAGCATCAGTACCATTGCTGCAAGCTTTATTATTGTCTTCATTGCAGCTGACCCCTCCCCAGCTTCTTCTGTACCCAGCTCAAAAACCAGATGAGAAATGGTATGAAAATAACACCTAAAAATGCATATCCGAGAAGTGAACCGTAATAAAACACGGCATTCAGATCGTCAGGAAACATTGTGAAGAAAAATGTAAAAGCCAGCAATGCAGCAAGCAGCCACGGATTGTTTTTATTTTTCAGATGAAAAACATCTGTTAATCCGATATGCGCGCCTTTAAAGGAACCGAGCATACAGGCGAATTGCTGCGCTGTCCAAGTCAACTGTAAAAACAGGTCAAATCGTTCAATAAAAATCCCTGGGATTTCTAATGCATGGATGAGTGAAATGGTCGGCCACGTCACTGTTTTAGCCTCAGCCACACTCATACAGCCAATGACAATAAACAAAGTAATGCTGTAGAAAACAGTCGAGGTTGCAATGCCCAAAGCGACAGCTTTTTTTACTTTCTTCGGATCTTTCATAAAGGGAATGAGATAAAAAATGACTTCAAATCCTGAAAAATATAAAAGGGTTTTAGGAAATAAAGAGAAAAAGCTTTGATAACCGCCTTCAAAAACGGGTCGGATAAAATCTAACTGAAACAAACGAAAGCTAAACATCAGAAGCATCAGAAAAATAATAATAGTGACAGGAAAGATATACGCATATACCTTCGCAATGGGGTAAACACCTCCGGCTACATGATAGATGGCAACCGCCAGAAAAATAATGACGACAACCGCCATCGGCGTGTTTTTTAATAGAAAGAATGCGACAACCTCTCCCAAGACCCGGGCTTGAAAGCATACGATACCGATAAAATAAAGGGTAATAAATAAATTTAAAAAGAAACCGATAAATTTTCCGGCAGCAATACTGTTGAGCTCAAAAATTGTTTTCCCGCTGTTTCGTTGAAGAAAAGGCAAAAAAAGCAGAGCGAAAATAATAAAAATAACGCCCTGCAGCAGGATCATGATCCAGCCGCTAGGACTTTCGGTTTCAGCGGCTGAGCGGGGAAGGGTTAAGACACCGGCACCGATCATTGTACTGCTTACCATAATAAGCGTCTGCATAAATGTAAGCTTGTCCTCTGATTGCATCATAGCCATCACCTTTGTCTGATTTTATCTTTTGTGTCTTTACGGGTAGGTCTTCTTTTTAAAAATAGGGTAGGGATGCGAATCACAGTGTCCTTTAAATCTTGTCCGGGCTGTGCCATTATGGGAATAATGTAATCTTGGCCAAAGCTTTTCAGTCGCATCAAGTGTCCGATCACAAACAGAAAGACCATGATGACGCCATACATGCCAAGTATTGCGGCACTTATCATACCCGCAATGCGAATAATCCGCAGCGGAAAGTTAAAGGCGTATGAAGGAACGGTAAATGATGCCAATGCGGTAATTGATACAACAATGACCATCAATGCGCTGACGATTTGCGCCTGTACGGCTGCCTGTCCAATGACAACGCCTCCAATAAGTCCAATCGTCTGTCCGATCGGTTTTGGCAGTCTTAAACCGGCTTCCCTGATCAGTTCTATTGTAAATATCATAATAAAAGCTTCGACAAAAGGCGGAAAGGGTACATTCAGCCTGCTGCCTGCAATCGAAATAGCCATTCTCGTCGGCAAAAGACCGGTGTGGAAGGAAACGAGAGAAATATATAAGCCGGGCAAATAAATGGTTATCAGGATGCTTGAATAACGAAGCAAACGAATAAGAGACATTGTAATCCAGCGCTGGCTGTAATCATCCGGTGAATGAATAAATTCATCCACCGTTGCCGGTACTATCAATGCAAATGGTGTACCGTCCACTAATATGGAGACCCGTCCTTCTAACAATGAGCTTTCTACACGATCAGGACGTTCTGTGCTTAAAATCGTGGGAAAGATTGAAAAGGGTTCATCTTCAATGAGCTGTTCAAGTGTGCCTGATTCCGGCAAATCATCTGTCGTGATGGATTTCAGCCGTTTAAACACTTCTTTTACGACATAATCAGGGGCAATATCCTGAATATAAGCGACAGCTATCTTTTTTTTCGTCCTTTTGCCTATTGTCATTTCTTTTATAACGAGATTAGGGTCACTCGTCCGCTCTCGCAAAAGCGCCGTGTTTGTCCGCAGTTTTTCAATAAAGCCTATCTTCGGCCCGCGTTCCACGATTTCAGAGGAAGGCTCTTCAAGATTGCGCGTCATTAACGTTTTCGTATCAAATGCCAGCCCCGCGCTGTAACCATCAGCCAGCAAAATGGTATGTCCGGAAAAAATGAGCTGCTGTATTTCTTTTATTGTAGAAACAACGCTGTGATGATAGCCGAAAAAGAAAGCGGATAAATCCTCAATCAAGCCTTCTTTTTGAGCTAACGATTCTTTTTGTAAAGGAGAAATGACGTATTGCGCCAGAAGCTTATTTTCTGTCAAACCGTCAATATACAGCAGGCAAGCCTTCTGTCTGCTGTCTCCGAAAGAAAACGTATAAAACATGATATCGTCGTTTTGCCCCAATTTCTTTTTCAATGTTTCTACATTACGCTGGAGATCAGAGTCGATTTGCATAGTTTCTCCCCTTTATAAAACATATTGACGGTTTTTCTTAATTTGTATCAAAAAAGGAGAATTATTCTTCATAAGGAAAAGGCTGAAACAAACCTTCTATTCAAAGTGATATAATAAAAAGGAAGCGTTTTCTAAAAAGGGGTTACGGATATATAATGCTTTGTACATATGTTGTCATTGAAAAGCAGACAGACATACGGGCGTTTGTAAGGGGCACGCACCGGGAAAATAATGATCAGCCATTTAAAGGGGAGGGGTACGGATCATGACACAATCACCGATTTTTTTCAAGCCAGTGTTTAAAGATAGAATCTGGGGCGGCACCGCTTTACGCGATGTGTTCGGGTATGACATTCCATCCGAAACAACAGGGGAGTGCTGGGCCATTTCCGCTCATCCAAAAGGACCGAGCACTGTTGCGAATGGGCCGTATAAAGGAAAGACATTGACCGAGCTTTGGGATGAGCACCGGGAATTGTTCGGAGGCGTGGAGGGAGACCGATTCCCGTTACTGACGAAGCTGCTGGACGTAAAGGAAGATATGTCGATCAAAGTCCATCCCGATGATTATTATGCTGGAGAGAATGAACAGGGGGAGCTCGGCAAGACGGAGTGCTGGTATATTATTGACTGCAAAGAAAACGCAGAAATCATTTACGGACATACGGCTCGCTCAAAAACTGAGCTTGTCACAATGATTAACAGCGGCGACTGGGAAGGCCTGCTGCGAAGAATCAAGATTAAGCCGGGGGATTTCTATTATGTGCCGAGCGGTACGATACACGCTTTATGTAAAGGGACACTTGTGTTAGAGACCCAGCAAAATTCAGATGCCACATATCGGGTCTACGACTATGACCGTCTCGAAACAAGCGGCAAGCCAAGGGAGCTTCATTTTGCAAAAGCCATTAACGCAGCGACCGTTCCACATGTGGACGGATATATAGACGAATCAACCGAATCAAGAAAAGGAATAACAATTAAAACGTTTGTCCAAGGGGAATACTTTTCCGTCTATAAATGGGACATTAATGGAGAGGCTGAGCTTTCGCAGGATGAGAGCTTCTTGATATGCAGTGTAATAGAAGGAAGCGGTTCGCTTACCTATGAAAAAGAAACATGCCCGCTTCAAAAGGGCGATCATTTTATTCTGCCTTACAATATGTCCGACTTCACAATTAAAGGTACATGCACACTGATTGTGTCACACATGTAAACTTAATCTCACTTTGAGATTAAGTTTTTTTATTTTTCAAAAATGGAATGGATTGACCTATAAATAGAGCATACGCATGCCGATAAATAAACTAGTTTTATATACTCATTGAATAAGAAAGAGGAGAAGGAATGAAAAAGAGATTAATTGCACCGATGCTTCTGTCCGCCGCGTCCCTTGCCTTTTTTACCATAACCGGCTCAGCACAGGCTGCAGCGTATACGGACTACTCGATTTATAAGGTGGAGCCGGCAAAAACATTCAGTACAGAAAGCCAAGCCTCTCAGGCTGCCGCCAAACTCGAAAAAGACACAGGCTGGGATGCCTCCTATCAGGCTTCAGGCACAACAGCAACTTACCAGATTACCGCTACAGGCATACATAGCGAAGCAGAAGCTAAAACTTTGCTGAGCGGACTGACAAAGCAGACAGCCATTACAGGCACATCCAGTCCAGTCGGCAGCAAACAGCCGTATATGACCATCACGTCCGGCGCAATATCAAGTGAAAAACAGGCAAACATTCTGCTGGCCAAGCTTAAGCAGGAAACAGGTGTCACCGGCGCTGTGAAGATGTCCGGCACAGCCCAGTTTTACATGAACGTGGTTACCTCGGAAATAGCAGATGAGATGAAGGTCAAGGAGCTTATCCAAGGCCTGACAAAGAAAACGGGGATAAAAAGCACGTACCAGCCCGTTACACATGAAGTATCTGTAACAAGCATTCAATCTGGCGCTATTATCGGAGACAGCAAGGCTGCGCAAGTTAAAAATGCATTCCAAAAAGAATCGGGACTGAAGGCATCGTTAAAAGAAACAGTGAAAGGCCAAGCCTATTACACGTTTACAACAGCCCCTATATCAGGCGAATCAAATGCCAAGACTTTGTTACAGCAGCTGAAACAAAGCACCGGAATTACGGGAAGCTACAAGTCAATCAATCAAAAAACAACAGCGGACGTATACAATGTCCAATCGGCTTATTTCAAAGGGCTGAATACAGTGAAGGACGCCGTCAGCCAAATCAAGAAAAACACTGGGGTGTCCGGATATTATCAAAAGGTTGGCAAAAGCACCTCATATACTGTAAACATGAAGAATTTGACGAAACAGCAGCTTCAAAAGGTCAATGCATTCTTCAAAAAGAAAAAATGGCATTACACATCATCTGCCGTGAAAAAAACAACAACGTCATCTGCCTATCAAATTACGACTGCACAGATATTAGGTGAGCAGCAGGCCAACAAAGCTGCGGCCTTCTTTACACAGAAAAAAGTAAAGGCAACAAAAAAAGCGACTGGAAAAACATCCGAAAACCAATATCAGCTCATTTCTGAAGAAACAACAGACCAAGCAAAAGTGACGAAAGGTTTGAACGTTTTAAAGAAGAATAAGATAAGTGCTACAGCAAAAACAGTAAAAAAACAAACTGCCAACACATTTAAAATTACAACTGAATCTCTGCTGGATGCGGCAAAAGTCAATGAAGCCATAACGTTTTTTAAATCGAATCAAATTTCAGCCGCAAGCAAAAAAACGGGTCAAACAACAGGAAGTAAATATCAACTCACCACTGAGGCGATCATCAACAAAGAGGACATCGATCGTGTACTTGCTTTTCTCAAAAAAAACAACGCCTCTGGCACGGCCGCGAAAACAGGCGCGACAGCATATACACAATACAAAATCCTGACATCTCAGCTTAGCAGCAAAATAGCATTGAACAATGGACTGAACTATTTTAAAGCTCAACAGTTAAGCGCGAACTACACAACCAAAAGCAACACGCTTTATAAAATTAGCCTTAACGAGCAATTCACAGGCAATAGTGCAGCCTTAGCGGCATCAGCGAAGCTGAAGCAATTATATGGATGGACATCATCCACTGTAAAAATCAAAAACGGGCCGCAAATCATGAAAACGAATTATAATCTATCGCTTCGTGATATGGTTCAAAAACAAATGAAAGTCAGCCCGCAAACCGACGGTGCAGCTTACGTATCACTCACATATATCAATACCGCAACCTCAACGGTCACAGCTGATGTACTCAACATCCGGTCAACACCGGCAGTCAGTCCGACGAACGTCATCGGCCAATTAAAAAAAGGTGATAAAGTGAGAATCATCGGCCAGACAAACGGCTGGGCTAAAATCAATATGGGGTGGAGAAACGCTAGCAGTGATGAAGTAGGACAATACGTTGACCCAAACAACTTTTCCATGGACAGCAAATACTACTTCCAATTTCTTAAGCTGTCACAGACAGCCGGCCTCAGCGTCGCCGAGGTCAATCAGAAAGTGCTTGCGGGCAAAGGCATCCTGACAGGGAAAGCAAAGGCATTTATCGAAGCCGCAAATAAGTACAGCATCAACGAACTATATTTAATCTCACACGCTCTCCTTGAAACAGGCAACGGAACATCCGATTTGGCCAATGGTTTAACCTATAACGGAAAAACCGTTTATAACATGTACGGAATCGGCGCATACGATAGCAACCCGAACTACTACGGCGCCAAATACGCATACGAGCAAGGCTGGTTCACACCAGAAGCCGCCATTATCGGGGGCGCCAAATTCATAGGCACATCCTACATTCATAACACAGCCTACAATCAAGATACGCTATACAAGATGAGATGGTCAGCCACAGCTGCACACCAATACGCAACAGACATCGGCTGGGCATACAAACAAGTAAACCGCATGTACAGCCTGTATTCATTGCTGGATGGATACACGCTGTATTATGATGTTCCGGAGTATCAATAAATAAAAAAACACCTTTTGCCGCGGCAAAAGGTGTTTTTATCATTATCTTTTAAGAACTTTATCCTCTAATGGTTCCTCTTCCTGAGGGAAAACAATTTGATCAATGACACGTTCACTTGCTTTACCATCCAGATCATCAAAGAAATAATGTACAAATGAATCAATTTGATCGAAGTTATACTTTTCTTCTTTAATAATAGAAATCATTTGATCAGACGTTTTTGCAAGCGGACCCGGAATAAAGTCAAAGTAATCGTAATAGAAATCCCGTTTCCGGATATAATCATCAACATCGTAGCTGAAGAAGATCATCGGTTTATTTAATAAAGCATATTCAAAGCATACTGAAGAATAATCCGTAATCAGTACATCCGTCACAAGCAATAGCTCGTTGATTTCTCTGAAGGAAGAGAAATCATAAAAGAAATCGCTGTACTGGTAAGGGATATTGGCGTCGTTCCGCACAAATGGATGTATTTTAAATAAGAAGATATATTCATCCTTTAACTCATGATACAGACGGTCAAAATCAAGCACCTCAAAAGGATAATGAGCCGATTGCTGCCCATTTCCGCGGAAAGTAGGCGCAAAGAGGATAACCTTCTTATCTTTAAGGAACGGATATTCCGTATAAAGACGTTCCTTCACAAATGCTTTTTTCGCTTCATCAAAGAAGAAGTCAGTTCGCGGAACACCGGTAGCAATTACGTTCTCTATGTCCACGCCAAAGCCCTCTGCATAGTGCTTCCGTATATTTTCAGAGCTGACAATAACCTTCGTGTAGTTTCTGTGGTTTTTCGAATGCGGCGACGGTCCTCCCGGCAGTCCGATTCGGCTGTAACCAAACGTTTTAAATGCGCCGACAGCATGCCACAGCTGGACAAGTTCGGCCTTTTTCCGAATTTTTAACGGATAAATAATTGGATAAAAATCATCAATGAAAATGATTTTGCTAGTCGCAAAATGATAAGCCATTGACATGAGTTCAGATAGGCTTTTTCTGTCACGTATGCTGCTCTTTAAGAAAAATTTAAAATCAAAGTTTTCTTCCCGCTTCAGCAGTTCCTCGTAAACAAATTCAAAGTTGCCTGTCAAATCAAGACGGCTGTCAGAAGCAAAGACGATCTTGTTCGGCTTAATTGGAAGCAGGCGGAACACATCATAAGCAAAATGGAACAAGCTCGTATTCAGCTTGCGCAAAAAGCGGTTTGCTTCTTTCCCGGTATCGAGCTCTAACAGGCTTGGATCAATTTCCTGAAGCTTGTTGCAAGACAAATTAATCGTCTTTTCGCTCTCATCATAGTTGACAATCAAATTGAACTTCATCAGCTTTTTAGCTGAATGAAATTCCATCTTTGTCGCATACACATCATTAGAGAGGAAACTGCTGACATTTCCGACCGTATGCACTTCCTGGTGTTTGATATTTTGGTCATCGACTGCCTCGATTTCGAGAAATAGCTTATACTCGCCTTGTGGAAGAGGCTTGTCATTCATCAATTTAGAAAAGTTAATCTGCTGTGAAAATCCTGCCCATTTATAGGCTTCAGGCACATTTGCAGTATTGATGGATAACTGTTCTACAGGACAATCGCGCAACGAAACAGCTGTGAATAAAACACCGTTGTTCACCAATAATAAACGTTTGCGGACCTGATCCTCTTTTTGCAGAGGCAGACCCTTAATATACATATAACCCGCAATCTTAAGGATCGACCCATTCCAAGAAAACTCAGAAATTTTTCTGACAGGCACTTGCTGATTTTCTTCGACACGCTTCGTTTTATCAAAAAGAGAAAAGACTCTGTTATCTGTTGGATGAACAATCAGAGCTGTATTTTCTTTTTTCGCTTTTTTTCTTGATCTGAAAAGTCTGTTCTTAATCTTTCTGGCAAGCTTCACTTTGTACCTCACTTTCTCCTAATCGGCACCAGATGTTAAAAATGATGAAATAAAATCGGCTACCCGCTCTGAAGATTTGCCGTCTTGATGGGTAATAAACTTCTGTGAAAAAGCTTCAATCCGCTTCGTTTCAGCTTCATGCACATTCTCGATGTCTCGAACAAGCGATGTAGTGTCCCTAGAAATCGGCCCAGGCACAAATGATTCAAATGGATAGTAGAAATCACGTTCTTCTAAATAGTCTTCTAAATCCGGGCAGTAAAAATACATCGGACGCTTCAGCAGGCTGTATTCGAAAATGACTGAAGAATAATCGGTTATCAGTCCATCAGAGATTGCCATCAAATCATACAAAGAGTACGAATCGGATAAATCCAGCACAAAATCATCCTCTTCCGGACGCGCGTGCTGGCGCATATACGGATGAAGATGGAGCATGACGACATAATCTTTATGGTTTAGCGCTGATTTTAATTGTAGCAGATCAAGCGGGGTAGCGTAACCCTCTTGATGATGTCCGCTGCCTCGAAAGGTAGGAGCATACAAAAGCTTTTTCTTATGCTTTAGTTCAGGATAAGCCCGATCAAACTCATCTTGAACAGTGCGAATATGTTCTTGATCATAAAAATAATCCGTTCTAGGTATACCAAGCGGCAAAATCTGCTCTTGCTCCATTTGAAAAGCTTCAGCAAAATGCGGAACAGCAGCAGGTGCGCTGACAATTGCATAGTCATAGTTAGAATGCACAGGAACGATCTTCAAGTAATCGGAAGAAGGCCCAAACGGCTTGTTCACAATGCTGTAGCCAAACTTTTTAAACGCACCGCAAGCATGCCAAAGCTGGATGGCGACTGTTTCCTTTCGTTTGGGCACAACGTACAAAGGAAAATAATAATCATCCAATAACAGCACACGGCATGTGGCAAGATGATATAAAGAGCTGAAAAGATGAAGCAAATACGAAGCTCGTCCGATCAACCCTTTATCCATCTTACGAAAAAGCAGGGTAATGCGAAGAGACGGATCTTGCTTCAGCTTTTCATAGACTGCTTTAAAATTATCACTTAAATGATCCTCACGATAGGAAGCTATGACAACTTTGTTATGCTGTACTGGTAATAAAGCGCTCAATAGTTTATAAGCAGTGCCGAATACTCCTTTTATAATTCGTGTAAGGAATGTTTTCACTGTTTAAATATCCCATTCAATAACAGTTTTTCCCCAAGATGAAGTCAAATCTGCTTCAAACGCGTGTGTAATTTCCTCAATACTGCGTACCGGGAAGCGTCCGCCGACTAATGTTTCTAAATAATCAACCACTTCTGGGTATTGAGCTAAAAAGTCTACAGTACGGGCAAAATCCTCGCGTCCGCTGCGGCTGCTGCCGATCAGCGTAATCCCTTTTTCAAGCACCATTCGGGTTTCGATTTCAACTGGGTATTCAGATACGCCTAAGAGCGCTACACATGCCTCAGGATGGACATGGGTGATGATCTGTTCAATCGCACTTTCACTGCCGCGTCCGCCTACACATTCAAAGGCATGATCGATTCTTACATCCTCAGGAATGTCGTTAATTTGATAAGCCGCGTCAACAAAAGAGAAGTGTTCAAGTTTATAAGGCGTTTTTCCGAAAATAAATACCTTGCTGTCCGGGTACTTCTTCTTCAAAAGAAGCGTCATGATAAATCCGAGGTTTCCGTCCCCCCAGACACCGAATGTGTCACGCTTCTTATGCGCCATCCGTTCAAATCGGGAAAGCGCGTGAACTGCAATGGTGATTAGCTCGGTAAAAGCAGCTACATGCGGGTCAATGCTGTCCGGAAGTTCAACGAGCCGATCCGGGGCCATAAACATGTAATCCTGCATGAAGCCGTCATAGCCGCTGGAACGGAATCTGCTGGATCGCAGATAATTTTCCGCAATCACTTCATGCTCTTCAACCGGTGTATTCGGCACCATGACAACCCGTGTTCCGACTTTAAAAGTGCCGGTCGGATCAAACATCACTTTTCCGATTCCTTCATGGATCAGGGCCATCGGCAGTTTTTTATCCATAGCTTCTTTGCCGCGGGAACCAGTGTAATATCGCTGGTCGGCAGCACAGATGGATAAATGGGTAGGCCGGACGACGACCTTATCTGAATGGACAACTTTATCTTTATACGTCACTTCAAACTGTCGGGCAGAAACTAAACGATACGTTTGATTAATCATTGTGAAATTCGCTCCTGTAAAATGGCATTTGCCACTTTTAAGTCATATGGTGTCGTTACTTTAATATTAAAGACTTCACCGCGAACCAGCTTCACTTTTTCACCTGCTAACGAACAGATCTTACAAGCGTCAGTCAGTACGGCTTTTTGATCATCTGACAGCTGATTATAAAGCTCGACCAATTTGCTGATGCGGAAGCTTTGCGGTGTTTGTCCCTGATACATATTATCGCGTACAGGGATATCAGAGATAAACTCTTGGTCTTCTGAAGCGATAATTGTGTCAATAGCAGATATGACTGTATCGACAGCGCCATATTGAAGAACAGCATCAATGTTTTCCTCTATAATGCGATGAGTCAAAAACGGGCGCACAGAATCATGCGTAATAATCACGTCATCATCTTGAATGCCAAACTCTTTTTCAATGTAACGGATGCCGCTCATAATTGATTCATTGCGGTCGCTTCCGCCTTCCACCACGACCAGGCGCTCATCGTTTCCAATGAATTTTTTTAAAATGTCTTTTGTATGGTTAATCCACTCTTTAGGTGAAACGACCAAAATCTTATCGAAACGGTCATTTAATAAAAACTTTTCAACCGTATGAATAATAATAGGGCGTTTATTTAACGGCAAAAACTGTTTTGGCATATTGACATTTCCCATGCGGGAACCTTTTCCACCGGCTAGAATCTCAGCATAAATCATAAAATGACTCCTTCCTTACCACAACTCATAATGTTTTATAAAGGGTTTTCATATTATTTGCAATAACGATCTCTATTATATATAAAGATCAGAATGATTTCTTGTTTATATAGCTTAAAAGCTGCTTGCTAGCATTCCCTTTAGAGTACAAATTCCATTCACGGGAAAAACGCTCCACTTCAGATTGCAGATTGTTTATATCTTTTATCTGTTCTAGGAGCATTTCTGAATTACTGCAAGGCACCCCAGGTATCACCTCTGCATAATTTCTAATCAAGCCGCGTGTTTTGTCGTAAGCATCCATATCATACGCATAAAACAGAATGGGTTTGTTCAACAGAGCAAATTCAAAAGGAACTGAAGAGTAATCCGATATTAACAGATCGCTCATTTTTAATAGGTCTGCAAGAGGGAGATCTGATACATCTTTTATCCACTCATTATTGACAGGTAAATCTGCAGATTGTTTCATAACAGGATGCAATTTTACTGCAAGCAAAAATTCTCCTTTTAAATCATATGCCAGCTGTTTTTCTGAAAACGGCAGCGAAAAGCTTTCAAACTGATGATCCCTGAAAGTCGGGGCATACAGAATGATTTTTTTCCCTGCCGGCAGATGGTGTTTGCATTTAAGTTCATGACCGTTTTTGCCGGCCTCATAGTAAGCATCAGTTAATGGCACGCCAAATCTAAGAAATTTATCCTCTGTGATATCGAAAAATTCCTTAAATATGTCAGCCATGTGTTCAGAACCGACGACAATCCGGTCAAATGAAGCATATACCTTACGAAAGCGTCTCACGTCAGACCGGGAACGATTCTGAGTATTGATATCCTTTAATCCAAAGCGCTTAAACGCTCCGTTCGCATGCCAGACTTGTATGCACTCAATATCCGGTCGGTTCGCCAAAACAGTTGTTAAAACAAAATAATTATCAACAACCACGGCTTTACTGCTCAGCATAGAAAAGACCGCTTTACATATATGAAGCGGATGTTTTTCATTAATAACTGAGACAGGGAGTGCCGGGAATTCATCTGCCAGTGATTTGGCGTGCTGGGTAAGCAGCACATTAATGTGAAATGAATAATGTCCTTCCTGATATTCCTTTAACAGGGCACGGGCATTATCAGGAAAAGAGACAAGCAGTGTCAGTTGATTCCCCGGTTTTATCCAAAAGAGTGAAGCGCCAATGACTTTTATGGCCAAAGAATAGAAAAACGCAAACATCGATTGAAGTTTCATCCTGTCATCAGCTCTAATCTGCTGTCAGAGATTGTCCGCAGATACAGCGAATGATTCTTATATTTCATTAAAAACATAGCTCCTTTAAAGACCGATTACAAATGGCGTGATTGATCTTTAATCTGCCCTGTATATTGCGGCTTGGCTGAAGCTCGTTCATGCTTCAGCACGGCTGTAACATATTTAGGAATGCTAAGCATTCTTCTCCAGCGCGATGGGTTGGTGATCAGCCTGTACATCCATTCAAGGTGAAAACGGATAAAAAACGACGGCGCTCTTTTTACATTGCCGCTAAACACATCAAAACTGCCCCCGAGCCCTACTGCTACAGCTTGAGGGAATAAATGCCGGTATTTATGGATAAAGAACTCCTGAACAGGGTAACCTAACGCGACAAACACCATATCCGGCTTTGCAGCAGCAATCTTGTCTGCCACTTCACTTTGATCCTTGACATAGCCGTCAGAATAGCCCGCAATTACAACTCCAGGATAATCACGGCGGATTCGTTCGATTGTTTGCTCAATAACATGTTTTGCTGCACCGTAAAAGAAAACACGCTTTTTCTTTTGGTGAGCCTTATCCAACAAGGACGTAAACAAATCATAGCCGGCTATTCTGGATTGAAGTGGCTTTCCGATCAACTTGGAGACCATAACAACACCAATGCCATCCGGCAAAATAAAATCAGCAGACGAAAGAACTGTTTCATACCGCGGATTCTGCATCGCTTCAAATCCAATTTCGGGATTTGCCGTAACAATAAACGCTCCTTTGGCCTGATCCAAATATGAAGTTTCCAAATGGGATACAAATGAATTCAGTTCACCGTCTACAAAATCTAATTGATTAATGGGTTTCGTTTGCATTATGTCAACCCTCCTTTTCATCTATATGTCTATAAAAAACATGTGTCATTCGTATAGTTTAAGTAAAGACCATAATTCATCACTTTACCTGAAAACATCTTACCCTATCATACCACAAAAATCTTTAGGAACTTTTAACATTCACATTACAATTCCTTCACGTTTTGACGATGAATTAATATGAGGAGGGTGTACAAAATAAATGACGTAACACAAAGCAAATCGTTTCACTAAAAATCATGACAAAAGAATCGATTTTTCCATAAACAAAAACTTGGTATAATGAAATGGGATAAAGCATTGGACCTGTAAATTTTATACATCGACATATATTTATCCCAAAAATTATTAGCAATTGACATTTTTAAAGAGCCTTAACTTTTATAGGAACTTATGCTATTATTGTTCATTATTAATGGTACGTAAAATTTATGTCGAAATTATAAACAGTTTGTTAAGTTTTTTTGTTTTTTTCTGGCACTCTCAGTTGAAAACGGTTGGAAGGGTGATGTTATCTAATGAAGAAAGTGATAACGTACGGAACATTTGATTTATTTCACTACGGACATATGAAGCTGCTTGAACGAGCAAGAGACCTCGGTGATTACTTAATCGTAGGCTTGTCTACAGATGAGTTTAATTTGCAAAAACAAAAAAAATCGCATCACTCTTATGAACATCGAAAGTTCATTTTAGAAACAATCAATTTTGTAAATGAAGTCATTCCAGAAAAAAACTGGGAACAAAAAATCTCAGATATAAAAAAGTACGGAATTGACACGTTTGTCATCGGTGATGACTGGAAAGGGAAGTTTGACTTTTTAAAGGAATATTGTGAGGTCATATACCTTCCAAGAACAGAGGGCATTTCAACTACTCAAATCAAAAAAGACATGGCTAGTCTATAGAAGTACTAATTAAAAGAGGCTTGAAGTAATGTTCAGTTGCTTCTTTTTTTCTTGTGTGCGTGAATTATAAATTTTTGCTCTTTAAGGAGTTTATGATGAGATCGTTTATTTTAAATAAATGCAGAAGTTTATTAATTAAGGTTTATTCGATGCTGTTTCAACTTTTTGCTCTTCTGCCAAGAAACAACAAATTAATTTTATTTGAAAGCTATTCTGGCAAACAGTTTAGCTGCAATCCCAGAGCAATCTACGAATATCTCCAGGAAAATAAAGATAGATATGACTATAAGTTAATATGGAGTATTGATAAGCGTTACATGTCGGCATTAGAAGGTGTGGATGTAGCATATATTAAAAGGTTTTCTTTCAAGTGGCTTTGGTACATGGCCACTGCAAAGTATTGGATAACAAATAGCCGCCTCCCATTATGGATCCCAAAACCCAAAAAAACATTGTATGTGCAAACGTGGCATGGCACTCCGTTAAAAAAGCTTGCTAATGATATGGATGAAGTACATATGCCAGGTACTACAACTGAAAAATACAAACAAAATTTCCTGCGGGAAGCTAGCAAATGGGATTATTTGATTTCTCCTAATGCTTATTCGACTGAAATTTTTAAAAGCGCGTTTCAATTTAAAAAAGAAATCATAGAGGCTGGTTATCCGAGAAATGACATTCTGTATTCTTCAAATAAGGAATCATTAATTAAGAAGGTAAAACAAGAGTTGGGAATTAATGAGGATAAAAAAGTTATTTTATATGCACCAACATGGAGAGATAACGAGTTTAAGAAGGTTGGGCAATATAAATTTAAACTCCAATTTGATTTAGAAGAAATGAAAAGGGAACTCGGAGATTCTGTAGTAATCCTTCTAAGAATGCATTATCTAGTTTCAGAACAGTTTAATTTAGGCAAATATAATGATTTTGTTAAGGATGTTTCTTTATATAAAGATATTAGGGATTTGTATTTAATTAGTGATTTGTTAATAACAGATTATTCTTCTGTCTTTTTTGATTATATAAACTTAAAAAAACCCATTGTGTTTTTTGTGTATGATCTCCCAATTTATAGAGACTCTATTAGAGGATTTTATTTTGATTTTCAACAAAAAACCCCAGGAAGCTTGGTGCAAACAAGTGAAGAACTAATAAAGACAGTTAAAGACTTGCTGCATACCCCTTATATAGATCATAATTACGAGCTTTTCTACAATGAATTTTGCAACTTAGAAGATGGCCAGGCTTCTAAAAGAGTTATTGAGACGATTCTATGAAACTTCTAAAACAAAGAGGTACTAACATGTTTTCTATAATTATGCCTATATATAACTCCGAGAATTACTTGAAGGCTTCAATAGAGAGTGTTATCCAACAATCAATCGGTTTTAAAGAAAATATAGAACTTATATTAATAGACGATGGTAGTGTTGACCGTAGCTCTCAAATTTGTGAATTTTATAAAAAAACATATCCGAATAATATCAAATTTTTTAAGATTGAAAATTCGGGGCCTTCTGCGGCGAGAAATTGTGGATTGTTGAATGTAAGTGAAAAATCTAATTTCATTGGTTTTCTAGATTCAGATGATACACTCTCTAAAAATGCTATACAAAGTGTTTATAATTTTTTTTGCAATTGCGGAAAAGATACAAATATAGCTGTTTTGCCAGTTTATTTTACAGGTGAAAAAAAAGGCGATCATAAATTAAATAATAGATTTGAAAAAGGGACCAGGATTATAAACATTCTTAAAGAGTATAAATCTGTCCATTTTTATATTGGAGGAACGTTTTATAGAAGGCAAATTATAAATGATAAGGTTCTGTTTGATGAATCCATAGATTTCTGGGAAGACGCTATGTTTATCAATCAGTTATTGCTAAATGAAAAAAGTTATGGAGTAGTTGCAGAAGGGAAATATTTCTATAGAAAACGAAAAGAAAAGAACTCGTTAGTGGATGGTTCATGGTTAAACAAAAATAGGTATTCTTATTTGTTGGATGTCAGCTATAGGACTTTGTTTATGAAGTCAATCCAAAAATACAATACTATTCTACCTTATATACAATATTTGATTATTTACCATATAAAATTGTTTTTGTATCCTAGTTATCGAGAGATTTATAAGACGGTTTTAAATAAAAGTGAGCAAAGAGATTTTATTCATTCTTACATTAATATTCTCAAACATATAGATACGCAATATATAAACGAACAAGATATGCCCATATATTATAAAGAATTTATGTTTTTTCTGAAAGAAGATAATACAGGAAGTCTCGAAAGAATAAAAAAAGATAATATAGTTCAAAGTTCCTGCACTGTTACTAAAATAAAGATTAAAGGGTGGAAACTCGAATTAACTGGAAATTTTATCAATCAGTATTATGAAATGCAAGAAAGTGATTTCATATATGTAAAGTACTTTAAAACTTTAAAAAAATGCAAGCGCAAAGAATTGAAAAAATCAATTGAAGTTTGGGGATATAAGTTAAGAGATTTTAGATATGCTGGCTTTGTTGTTGAAATACCGATTTGGGCCTTTGCTTTCGAATTTATATTAAAAACACCAGACAGTGCTATAAAACTTAACGATGTAAACATATTTAGAAGTTTACTCGTGAAAATTTTCAAAAGATAGTTAAAGATAATTATATCCATATTACCAAAATATTGATTTTTGTTCAAATGATTAAACAATCTATTTACAATGTTTCTCTATCTATTACCCGGATTCTTATTAATATAAACATTTTGTTAGGAGTAAATTTGTATGGAAGATAAGAATTATAAATATGATTTTAGTGTAATAATGCCAATTTACAATGTGGAAATGTATTTAACTGACGCTATAGAAAGTGTGATTAATCAGACTTTAGGCTTCAATAATATTCAATTAATACTTGTTAATGATGACAGCCCTGACAAAAGTGAGATCATTTGCAGGGAATATGAACACAAGTATCCGAACAACGTAGTTTATGTAAAGAAACAGAACGGCGGAGTTAGCAGTGCGCGAAATTTCGGATTAAAGTATGCTGAGGGGAGATATGTTCAGTTCCTTGATCCGGATGATTTAGTTTCAAAAGAAACATTTGAAAATGTTTTAAACTTTTTTAACCAATATAAAGGTGATATTGATATTGTAGCAATTCCAATATTTTTTGAAGAAGGAAGAATTGGAGAACATAACCTTAATAATAAATTTACTTCGACAAGAATTTTAGATGTGGAAAAAGAACCGCATCATATATTAACCCATTGCTGTTCTACTTTTATAAAAAAAGATGCTTTAAAAAATATTTGTTTTGATGAGAACTGTAGAATAGGGGAAGACGCCAAGCTGGTTAATTTAATCATATCAGATAAAAAAAAGTACGGTTTAGTTAAGGAAGCTAAATATCACTATAGAGTAAGAGAAGATGGTTCGTCTGCAATGCAGAATGCTAAAGCTAATAAAGATTGGTTTAACCATTCACTTACTACATTTTCTAAGAGTTTAATTAATATGACAAAGAATCATGAAGAAAAAGTCCCTCTGTTTCTTCAATATATGATTATGCATGATCTGAAGTGGAAATTATTAATTAGGGATATTAGTGAAACACCTTTAAATCAACATGAATACCAAGAATTTTTAAAATTAATTCGAGAAGTACTTTCATATATCGATGATAATGTCATTATTGAAACAAAAAGTATAAGCCATTTTTATCTATATCATGCTTTAAAAATAAAACATGGTGAAAATTATAATAGATATGTATATGAAATAGAAACTGACCAAGATCTTTATTTGTACAGAAAAGATGAAATTGTAGCTAGATTATCAAATCAAACTCTAACTATTGAAATCTTAGAAGAAAATGAGGATTCTATTCATATAGAAGGTTTTTGGAGCTCCCTATTTAAAGCAAAAGGTTTTGGTTTTTATGCTAAAATCGGTGAAAAAAGAGTAAAGGCAAAGAATATAAAAAGGCAGCATAATGATTATATTAGTTTAGGCGAAGTAATTAAAAAATATCCTGGGTTCTCTATAGACATTCCCAAAAAATATCTTACAGGCAATCACCATATAGAATTTTTTATCACTAAGGGCAATAAGAGAAAAATGACAAAGCTTCGTTTCTTTAAATATTCAGGTTTATCAAATGAATTATTTAATTCCTATGCAGCTAAACGAGATTACATTTTTTATTATAATTATAAAAAATTACTGTTCAAACAAAACAACTTTAAAAATAGATTTATAAAAGAATTTCGTTTCTTGAAATCTCTTAATAAAATAAGCGGTAAGTCAAAGAAACGAAAATCAGCGATTAAAAAGGCTATGTTGGCACGGGTTGCACATCATGTGTTCAGTTTCTTTAACAAAAAACCAGTATGGCTATTCGTAGATAGACAAGACAAAGCTGATGATAATGCCGAACATCTTTATAAGTATGCTATCAATAAGAACGATGGTGTAAAAAAATACTTTATTATAAAAAAAGATAGCAAAGATTATGACCGAATTAAAAAATACGGAAAAGTAATTCCTTACAGATCTCTCAGACATAAAATTTTGACTTTGGCTTCCTCCAAGGTAATATCTACACATGCAGATATATGGGTTGTAAATCCATTTTTCAATATGGAGATATATTTTAGAGATTTATTTAAATTTGAGTTTGTCTTTTTGCAGCATGGAATAACAATGGCTGATCATTCAGAGTGGCTAAATAAATATAGTAAAAATATTAAATTGTTGATAACATCAGCGAAACCTGAATATCGTTCCATCATTAAAGGGAATTACAATTATAAAAGAGAAAATATCTTTTTAGGCGGATTTCCGAGATACGATAATCTAAAGAAGAGTGAAGGGGAAAAGCAGCTTTTAATTATGCCTACATGGAGAAAGGATATTGTATTACCAAAAGATCAGGCAAAGGGAGTTAGACCCTACAATCCAAAATTTAAAGAGAGTGAATACTTTGCAAGGTATAATGCATTAATTAATGATGATAGACTAATTGAATTTGCTAAAAAAAATAACTATAAAATAACCTTTTTTCCACATCCAGACATTCAACAACAAATCGAAGATTTCAAAAAACATGAGTATGTAGAGTTTGCTGATTATAATAGCAGCTATCAAATGTTATTTAATTCCTCAAATATAATGATTACTGATTTTTCATCTGTAGCTTTCGATTTTGCATACGAGAAAAAGCCTGTAATCTATTATCAATATGAGGATTCTTATCATTTTAAACTTGATTACTATGATTATAAGAAAATGGGCTTTGGTGATGTAATAAATAATCATGATAGCTTAATTGATAAAGTTATCTATTATATGAAGAATAATAGTCGTATGGAAGATAAATATAGTAAAAGAGTAGATAACTTTTTTGCATATACTGATAAAAATAACAGACACCGCATTTATAATGCTATTTTGCAATTAGACAATAATAAAGTTGCTAAATAAGTTTTGTTTTATATAGGCATTAAACTAATGAAAGGAGAAGTTCAATGGGAACTTCTCCTTACTACTTAAAAAGTGAAAAAAAACTCAACATCTGTTACAATAATCTGCGGTGCTTTCAAATTTCTTTAACCGAAAGATCCCAAAAATCATTTAAGTCTAAGGAAGATAAACAATGAATGCATTAGTAAGAATCGTAAAAGAGCAAGTGACATCGTTTCCTTTAATTTTGCGCTTGGCTTCGTATGAGACAAAGTCTCAGTATCAGATGAATTATCTTGGTGTATTATGGCAGTTTTTAAATCCTCTCATTCAAATGCTGGCGTATTGGTTTGTATTTGGTATGGGAATTCGCAACAGTAAGCCGATCATAACGGGTGTCGGAGAAGTGCCTTTTATTGTTTGGATGCTGGCTGGATTGATTCCGTGGTTCTTTATTAGCCCGACCATTCTTGATGGATCAAACAGCGTGTTTAAGCGGATCAATATGGTTGCGAAAATGAATTTTCCGATCAGTTCACTGCCTTCTGTTGTGATTGCTTCAAATTTATTTAGCTATTTTGTGATGATGGGTGTTTATGTCATAGTTCTGTTAGCGAGCGGTATTTACCCTAGCTTGCATTGGATACAATATATTTACTATTTGATCTGCATGATTGTATTTATGTTTTCATTTAGTTTGTTTAACTCTACAATCAGTGTGCTTGTCAGAGATTATCAATTTTTGCTGCAGGCCGTTACCAGATTATTGTTCTTCTTGCTACCGATTTTTTGGAACATATCAGAGCAGCTTGGAAAAAATCATCCGAATCTTCTGCCTGTGCTCAAGCTGAATCCGATATTTTATCTGATTGAAGGCTTCCGAAACAGCTTCTTAGACGGAAAATGGTTTTTCCAAGATATGAAATATACGCTGTATTTCTGGCTATTCACTTTTCTTTTATTAACAGTAGGTTCTATCCTGCATATGAAATTCAGAGACAAGTTTGTTGACTTTCTTTAATACGTAAGGAGATTGTACGATGAAACTAAAAGTTTCGTTTCGAAATGTTTCAAAGCAGTATCATTTGTATAAAAAACAATCGGACAAGATTAAAGGATTGTTTTTTCCAGCTAAGGATAATGGTTTTTTTGCTGTGCGGAATGTCTCCTTTGACGTGTATGAGGGAGAAACAATTGGCTTTGTAGGGATAAACGGGTCGGGGAAATCGACCATGTCTAACCTGCTGGCTAAAATCATTCCGCCGACCAGCGGTGAGATAGAAATGAACGGCCAGCCGTCGCTGATTGCGATAGCAGCCGGTTTAAATAACCAATTAACGGGCCGGGACAATGTCCGGCTCAAGTGTTTGATGATGGGGTTAACCAATAAAGAAATTGATAACATGTACGACAGTATCGTGGAATTTGCCGAGATTGGCGATTTTATTAATCAGCCGGTTAAAAACTATTCCAGCGGGATGAAATCGCGTCTCGGTTTTGCGATTTCCGTGCATATAGATCCGGATATTTTAATTATTGATGAAGCGCTCTCCGTAGGAGACCAAACGTTTTATCAGAAATGTGTAGACAGAATTAATGAGTTTAAACAACAAGGAAAAACCATTTTCTTTGTCAGTCATTCCATCGGCCAGATTGAGAAAATGTGTGACCGCGTTGCTTGGATGCATTACGGCGAACTTCGGATGTTTGATGATACAAAAACAGTTGTGAAAGAGTACAAAGCGTTTATTGACTGGTTTAATAAGCTCTCGAAAAAAGAAAAAGAAACATATAAAAAAGAGCAGACGGAAGAGCGCAAGAAAGAAGATCCTGAAGCTTTCGCCCGTTTCCGCAAAAAGAAGAAAAAGCCAAAATCACTGGCCAATGCAGTACAAATTGCGATTTTGTCTTTCTTGACAGTTTTTATTGCGGCCACGATGTTCTTTGATGCCCCGCTTCGAACAATTGCTTCGTTTGGCGCAATTCCGCAAAATGAAGTCAAGAATCATCATAGCGATGCAAAGGGCAAGATGGAGGAAAGCCTAACTGCAATGAATAAAAAAGGCTTTATAGCTGATGAAGAAGCGGCAGTCTATAAAGACCAAGATCTGAAAAAGAAGGCCGGCGTTATACTGCCTTTCGGTACTACAGTGACCGTAAGCGCAAAAGGCAAACAAGCAGCAAAAGTTAAGTTTGACGGACATTCATATTTTGTGAAGAAGAACGCTGTTGTGACTGATGTGAGGAAGGCGGAATTGCCGGCTTCTGCTTTTACACCTCATGTCCAGCAAAACGCAGCAGCTTCCTATGAATACTTCCTGAAGTTCCTCGGAGACAGCAGTGACAGTATTCAATCAAAACTGAACGGTTTTACAGAAGGTGAAACAGCTGACGGCAGAAAGACTTTGGATTTTGATTATGAAAAGATCAGCTATGTATTGGAAGATAATAAAGCGTCACAGCTTATCTTTCACAACATTTCTCCCGTTACTCCAGCGTCATTATCATTAAGTGACAGTGATGTATTGTATGACGACGGCAGCAAGAATCGTTTTCTTGTGAATACAGATGATCAGACCTTTGCAGTTGATAATGAAGAGCATACGCTGACCTTGATGTTGAAATAATAAAAGGCTATTGGATGAATGTCCAATAGCCTTTTTTATGTTAGATTTCTTCTTTGTTTAATAAGTTTTCCATGAATGGAATGAGCTGTCCGCGGAGTTCTTTATCCTGCATCGCAAACTCAAGAGTGGTTGTGATAAAGCCGAGCTTTTCGCCTACATCATAGCGCTTGCCTTCAAAATCGTAAGCAAACACTCTTTGAATTTCATTCAGCTTTTGAATGGCGTCTGTCAGCTGAATTTCTCCGCCCGCGCCAACCTGCTGCTCTTCTAAGTACATAAAGATCTCAGGCGTAAATACGTAACGACCTAAGATAGCAAGGTTAGAAGGTGCTGTGCCTTTAGATGGCTTCTCAACAAAGTTTTTCACCTGATAACGGCGGCCTTCACTTGTCAGCGGATCGATAATACCGTAGCGGTGAGTTTCTTCTTCAGGCACTTGCTGAACACCTATAATAGAAGAAAGTGTTCTTTCATATTCATCCATTAACTGGCGCAATCCTGGTTTTTCCGCCTGAACGATATCGTCTCCAAGCAGAACCGCAAAAGGTTCATCGCCGATAAAGTTACGAGCGCACCATACAGCATGTCCAAGTCCTTTAGGCTCTTTTTGGCGGATGTAGTGGATGTCAGCCAGATTAGAAGATTTTTTCACTTTTTCAAGGAGTTCAATCTTTCCTTTTTCTTCAAGGTTTCTTTCAAGCTCAGGAGAGTAATCAAAATGATCCTCAATCGCACGCTTGCTTTTGCCTGTTACAATAATAATGTCCTCAATACCGGACTCAACAGCTTCTTCAATTATGTATTGAATGGTTGGTTTATCTACGATAGGAAGCATTTCTTTCGGCATTGCTTTCGTAGCCGGTAAAAATCTCGTACCGAGACCGGCTGCAGGGATTATGGCTTTACGCACTTTTTTCACTTTCAAAGCACCTTCCTTAAGAACAGATTTAGGTTCAGCTTTATGAAATGCTGAGTATTTAAAATTTTGAAGTTTCTTTTTCTCTCAATACCCTGTTTTCAATCTGTTAAACACATTTAATCATATAAGAAAAACCAATTTTAAACAAGGGTCAATTCAGTGGGTTTTATCTCTGGAAAATACAAAAAATATCATTAATTAATTTCAGTAACAGACAGAGGTTATTGGCTTAAAATGTTCCAAAAAGTTCTTGAGAATAACGTTTCTTCATTCTAGAGCCAGCTAATTAAAAATGATATAATGTACGTCTAACATATAACTGTACGATTTTAGCGAAAGGTAATTATAAATTATGACGATTAAGGTTTCTCATCCTAAATTAGCATATGTTTGTTCAGGGCTTCATTCTGCTAAAAAAAACAACATTAATTCAATTGATTGGAATTATCCAATGGACATTGTCACTTTAAATCATGAGCCTAATGAGCCTTCCTCTTTTAAAGAAGCTACTGTTATCAATTTGTACAGCTTCTTTAAAGGGCCTGAACCTCAGAAACATAAAATAGAGCATCAGGTTGAAGAAGAAGGTTTAACGCATGTTCAAGAACAAGACAAGCCAATATTTCGATATTACCGTGACGGGCGTTATATAAAATATCAAAGATTTACAGCAGCGGGAGCACTTGCTGTCGCGGATTATTTTAATGATAACAGGCAAAGGTTTAAACGAGAGGAATATGATGCAAACGGCTATGTACACAGCTTGATGTACATGGACTTGGAGACCAACAAACCAAAGCAGCATCTCTTTTTGAGGGCTGACGGCACCTGTTACATGACGAAGTGGTATAAGCATGATGGGGCGACTGAAAAAATTATTATTTTTGACGAAATAGACAGTATAGAGAGTGTATTATATTCAGAAAATGAACTTTACCAGTATTTTTTGAGACGCTTGATACATGAAACGGACTATCTGCTGTTAACTTCAGAAATGAAAATTTATTCGATGCTGAAGCTTCTTTCAGCGAAATATTCGACAGCGTACTTAGGTTTTATAGAGACGAATGATATTTTGGATAACCCTGAAGGAGAAATAAACTATCTTGATGCTTTCGTAGTCCCTTCCTTGACGAGATATAATGATACGGTTGAAAGAACGGGACCCCGTTCGAACATTTACTATGTTTCTGAAGAACCGTTTGCCCGCAAACGTTTTGTGGACAAACTTATTGATCAAGTGCCTTTTAACAATAAATTAAAAGAAATGAATGTTGAGCTGTTAACAGCAGAATGGCAATCGAAATCTGACTTGTGTTTGTCAGCAAAAGTACAATTTAAAGGCGAAGTTCCGGCCTATTCCCTTGGCCGTAATAAAATGTACTGGAAATTAAAAAATAAGAAGAGCGGCACTGAATGTACGTTTAGCGCTCTGGTAAACAGAGAGGTAGATTTAACTTTTACTGTAAGCGGGACGCTTTGTATTCACTCAGCATTAGATGATCTCTCTACGATTGAATTGTATCTCTGCTCTGAGTGGGATAATAGCTTTTTTGCTGCGAATGTACGAGTGAATGACAAAAAGGAAATTCCGTTAACGGAACAAAATATCTCAGGCTGGCGAATCACTTTAGAAGAAGAAAATAATCATTTGCTAATTCACACAGCTGAAGGATTTCGGAGAAAACTAATCAATCGTCTGTTTGTAAAAAAGAATCAATAACAGCGAAAGGTTTTACAAGAAGAAGGAGCTTGAAGATGAGAAGGATCTTTTCACTAATTTATGAAATAGACATTGAAAAAGGCGGCATTACAAGCTCTATGATGTCAAGGTCGTATACTTTTGCAGAGCATGGTCATAAAATTGACTTGGTTACACTTGATTATAAAGAGAACTATGATCAGATTGAGCGAGAGCTGAAGAAGGCTGGAAGGCTGCACCCTAATGTGAATATTATCAATATTTATGATTACTATAAAAATCAGCAAACCGATATCAAAACGGGTGTTGAGCAGCGCAATGGCTATAAACAAGTTTTTGAACGCTTCGAAGAAACTTATGCTGTTTATCATAATGAGGCAAAATTAGAAACTGAATACTTCAATAATGGTTTATTGATAAAAAAGAAAAAGTGGGATGAGTCGGATAACCTTTTATATGTGGACTATTTCAATGAAAATATGCAAATAACGAAGCGGGAACATTTTAATGGTGAGTATATCAATAAAACTGTCTTCTTCGATACGAGAACAGCAAAAATAAATCAAGTTTGTTATACAGCACCAGATGGCTTTTGTTATTTAACGGAGTGGTATCACTTTCAAACAGGAGCCAGTCAGGGAGTTTTATTGTTTGAACGAAACGAGAAAGAAGCTGCGTTTTTCAAAAACAAGCATTCATTTCATACACATTGGCTTGAAGAGCTGTGTAAAAAAGAAACAGACCCTATAATCATCTGTGATGGAGTAGGGAGTGCTTCAAAAGTAAATGAAATGCGTAAAGGATTGGCAAAACGCTTTTACTGTGTTCACTCAAATCATTTAGATTATCCTTACACATTGGGCAGTAAAGTTCGAAAAAATCATCAATACGCTATGGAGCATATTAAAGATTACGACGGGCTGATCGTATTAACGAATGAACAAAAAGATGATATCATGAAGGATTTTGAATCAAACAATAATATTTTCGTGATTCCTCATGCTCCAAGAAGGCTTGAAAAATTACAAACCTATGAAAAAAAGAAAAATGAATTTGTGATGGTGGCAAGATATCATGAGGAAAAAGGGATCGATAAGGTTATAAAAGCAATGGAAATCGTAAAAAAATCGCGTCCTGAGGTTGTTCTAAATATATATGGAAGCGGTCCTGGCCACGAGGACTACCAGCAACTGATTGATGATCTCCAGCTAGATAATGTACATTTAAAAGGTTATATTGCAAATCCTGCTCCATTTTATCAGCAGGCGCTTGCCACATTATTAACATCAAAATTTGAGGGATTCAGCCTTGCAATCTGTGAATCGTTTTCGTGCGCAACCCCGGTAATCAGTTTTGATGTGAAATACAGCCCAAGAGAGCTCATAAAAGAACACGAAACGGGAATGCTTGTAGAACCTGATGATATTGAAAGGCTTGCTGAGAGTATCATTTATTTGTACGACAACCCTGAGAAAGCCATTCAATATGGGCAAAATGCAAAAAACTTAATGGATACAGAATATAGTGAAGACAGATTGTTTGAAAGATGGGAAGAAGTATTTGAAATGACGAAATAATACATTTCTGTGCCATTTTTGTTCATTATATGAGCTTTTAAGAAGAAATAGAAGCGGATAAGGATAGAGGTGTAATGTTGAAAATTACTGCAGCAGTACCCACATACAACTCAGAACATTTTATCTCCCGCTGCCTGGATAGTCTGGTTCAACAAACCATGCCGAATAATGAGTACGAAATTATTTGTGTAGATGATTGTTCTCTGGATGGCACGGTTCCACTATTAAAAAAATACAGTGAACGGTATTCTAATATAACGGTTATTGAACGAGAGGAAAACTCGGGGGGACCAGGAGAACCAAGAAACCAAGCCATACGCGCGGCCAGCGGTGAATACATTTTTTTTATAGATTCCGATGACTATTTAGGAATTGAAGCGTTTGAGAGAATGTATCAATTTGCTAAACAGCACGATTCAGATATTGTGCTTGGAAAAATGGTCGGAGTAAATGGCAGATCGGTTCCGCAAGCTATATTTAAAGAAACAAAACCTGAGGCGGATCTTGTGAAATCTCCGCTTGTCTACTCAATTGGCCCGACAAAACTTTTTAAAGTTTCACTGCTTAGGAATCATGACATATATTTCCCTTCTAATATACAGGCCACAGAAGATCAGGTATTTGTCATGAAAGCTTATTTAGAAGCGGACAAAATTTCTGTCTTGGCTGACTATGATTATTACTACGCTGTACAGCATGATGGCGAGCATATGACATTTGCATATGTTGCGCCACAAAGTTACTACGGTGCAATGAAGGTCATCATAGATATGATTCGGGAGAGCCGTCTTTCTCGTACCGATAAAATGAAATTTATGGCGAAGTTTTTAAATCGTCATTTTGACTTTTCTAGAACAACGGACTTTACCGTAACAATTGAGGATGAACAGGAACAACAAGAGTGGTTGACGGAGCTGCATCATTTTGTTGAGCGAAATATTCCTCAGGAAATTGATAGGCTTGTTCATTCTCATACACGGTTAAAATTATATTTTGTACGTCATAATGACCTAAAGGGCTTGAAGCAATTTGAAGCTGATAAAGAAAATATGACTCAATATACATCTGTAAAAAATGGTCATATCATAGCAAACTACCCCAGCCTTATCCCATATCAGTTAACAGAGAATGAACGGATTATTGATGACAGAAACAAAATCAGTCATTACGTGAGCAAATTTCAAATGAAGAACAACACTTTTTCATTAAAAGGAACGGTAACCCACTCGGCTTTACAACCAGAGCATCAAGTTATGCTAACTTTATCTGGCATTTGGGTGCACCGTGAAAGAAAAACTGAAAAAGTTATTTCTCCGGTGTATGCCAAGGACGGGGAATTTGAATTTCTCACGAAATTTACTGATTTGGCCGTTAATGAAGAAGATATTGGTGTTTGGGACTTCTTTATTGAATCAGAGATTGACGGTTATAAAAAACGCGCCCGAATTGGCAGCAGCAGAGAAAAGTATCCCTATTCGCAACATGCTAAATATATAGGGAATAACGGGGAATATGCTTTTAGCGCAAGACCGTACTTTACAAAAACATACGATAATTTGTCGGTGGAAATTAGAAAGCAAGAAGTTCTGAAAGTTGAATTCAGTAATAATGATTCGGATCATCATTTAACGTTTGTATTCCCTGGAAGCCAATTGTTTTTTCCGAAGCAATCTTTATTATTGCTTGAGTTTAATAACCAAGAGTTTTTAATTCCAATTAAAAAACAAATCAGTTCCGCTGATGGGACAGTGATTCAGGTTGACCGGAATCTCGTTGAACAAAAATTTGCGCCGGCTTATTTACAAAACAACAATATCGTTTTATCCATTAATTCATATAAAACGACATTGGTTCCTAAAAAGGATGTCAGTGTGTATTTTTGCAGTAAAAATATTGAAAAAAAACTATGGTGTTTTAAAATAAGAAAGAAAGTAGATCTATTTATACAATCAGACCAATCCAAATTCTATCTAACAGCCCGTTAAACAAAGAAACCAGGTGACAATTATGAAAAAACTAAAAGTCATGACCGTCTTCGGAACCAGGCCGGAAGCGATAAAGATGGCGCCGCTTGTGCTTGAATTAAAAAAATATCCTGAAATAGAGTCCTATGTAACGGTGACTGCCCAGCACAGACAAATGCTGGATCAGGTGCTTGAAGCTTTTCGGATTAAGCCTGATTTCGATTTGAACATTATGAAGGAGCGGCAGACGCTGGCAGAAATTACGTCCAATGCGCTTGTGAAATTGGATGAGCTGTTTAAAGACACCAAGCCTGATATTGTGCTTGTCCACGGTGATACCACGACGACATTTGCCGGAAGCCTCGCCGCGTTTTATCATCAAATTGCTGTCGGGCATGTTGAGGCCGGTCTTCGCACAGGCAATAAATACTCTCCGTTTCCGGAAGAACTCAACCGCCAGATGACCGGTGCCATTGCTGATTTGCATTTTGCGCCGACAGGACAGGCAAGAGACAACTTGTTAAAAGAAAACAAAAAGGCCGATTCTATTTTTGTAACGGGTAATACTGCGATTGACGCGCTCCGCACAACAGTTAGGGAAGGTTATTCCCACCCTGTCCTTGACCAGGTGGGGGAGGATAAGATGATTTTGCTGACCGCTCATCGCCGTGAAAACTTAGGTGAGCCGATGGAAAACATGTTTAAGGCCATCCGCAGAATCGTAGAGGAATATAATGATGTACAGGTTGTTTACCCTGTGCACCTTAACCCTGTTGTCCGGGAAGCGGCTCAGAAGCATTTTGGCGACTCTGACAGAGTGCATCTGATTGAGCCTTTAGAAGTGATTGATTTCCATAACTTTGCGGCAAAATCACATTTCATTTTAACTGATTCCGGCGGAGTGCAGGAGGAAGCACCATCGCTCGGGAAACCGGTGCTTGTGCTTCGTGATACGACGGAGCGCCCTGAAGGAGTGGAAGCAGGGACGCTTAAACTTGCGGGGACAAATGAGGAGAACATTTATCAGCTTGCAAAAGGGCTCTTAACTGACGCCGATGAGTATCAGAAAATGTCCTATGCTTCAAATCCGTATGGTGATGGACAGGCCTCCCGCCGGATTGTAGAGGAATTGCTGTTTCACTATGGATATCGAAATGAACATCCGGACTCTTTTACGGGTAAATAAAAGAAGCTTTGCACATAGGTGCGAAGCTTCTTTTTTGTTTTTAGCTTTCTAAGCTTTCTTTCAGTTCATTTGAGATGTCAGCTAGCTGGCTCTCATCTGCTTTATAGTAATAGACGTCATTGATTCTTGTGCCTTCGCCTTTCAGTTCGTGCTGCTTGATATGTTTTCGAGCGCCTTTGTAATCGGACTGGATATCCCACATATTATCAAACGTCAAATTGGTTTTCACATTATTTTCAACGACCTTAAACATATCTCCAAACTTTGTAACGGAAGAGATATTTGCCCCTTTGTTAATAATGCCTTCGATCACTTGGCGCTGACGGTCCTGACGTCCGAAATCTCCTCTTGGATCTTCTTTTCTCATTCGTGTATACGCCAATGCTTCTTTTCCGTTCAGTGTGATTTCTCCTTTGCCGAATGAGTAACCGTCATAGCTGAACGCAAATGTGCTGTTAACTGTGATGCCGCCGAGTGTATCAACAACGTCTCTAAAGCTTTCCATGTTGACTTTTACAAAATAATCGACCGGAACATCGAGGAAGTTTTCAACTGTGTCAACTGTCATTTGTGTACCGCCATATGCGTATGAATGGTTGATTTTATCCATCGTGCCTTTTCCGATAATTTTTGTATATGTGTCACGCGGTATGCTGACCATGTCGGTTGTATTCGTTTTGGGGTTAACAGTCATATAAATGAGCGTGTCGGCACGGCCTTTATCGCCGTCACGTTCATCCACACCCATGATTAAAACGGAAAACGGGTCCTTTTTATTGATATTAACCTCTGTATCCCTCTTTTTGGATTTATCAATACTTTCATGAATACTTGCAACGGTTGAAGCGGCTTTATGCCATAGGTAGTATGCATAACCGCCTGTACAGAGGACGAACACTGCCAGTATGGTTAAAATGACAAGTAAAACCTTTCTCTTTTTCTTTCTTTTTTCAGCTCTCATATAAAGTCCTCACTTTTTTGTAATCTAGTTCGATTATAAGTTTCTTAATATTTGAAAACAACTAAAATTTGTCTGATTCTTTACAATAGACGACAGCTTGTAACAAATGTTTCGGTAATTTAAGAAAATCCGCAAAAAATTTTCGTTGTTTTGAAAGAAATCTTAAAATAAGCTTAAAATTGTCGATAAAAAGATGAGAGGTGATATAGGAATGAAAAAAATCGCTATTTTAATGTTCTCAATGCTGCTTCTTTTATCTGCATGTGGCACAGCTGAGAACAAAACAGGTTCAGAGACAAATTCAGAAAGCCAGGATGCGGCTGCTGAAGAGACGGTTACAAAGGAAGGTACGTTTGCCGGTTTAGCAGACAGCCATACGATTGCAGTCACTATTGATGGTAAAGAAACTTCGATTCAGGTTGGTTCAGACCTTCAGGACAAAATGAACAGCATGTCAGAAGGACAAAAAGTTGTTGTCAAATATACTAAAGGAACAAATGGCGTCTTAGAGCTTAAAGATTTAGAGACGAAGTAATTTAACTTCTTAGGGGGTTACATATTTTGAAGAAAATGAAGCTTTTGCTTCTATCGTCAGTCACTGCAGCTGCTATTGCATGTCCTGCATTTATGCAGTCTGCAAAAGCAACTGATAAAACCATTTCGGTAAAGCTGAGTAATTATGTAGGCAGTAAGTCAAGTCTGGATGTGGATATCACAGGCGGTTATGAGATCTCTGGCTCAAGAATTGCAGATACAGAGCGGTATGGGGGAGCTACCCGTTTTGATGTTGCCAATAATGTTGCTTCCGCGGGCTGGACAAACCCTACAACTGTAGTCATAGTGAACCGAGATGCCTTTGCTGATGCACTCTCAGCAACTCCACTGGCTAAAAAATACGATGCTCCGATTCTGTTAACAGATGCGAACTCATTAACACCTAAAACAGAAAGCGAAGTTGCAAAATTAAACCCTGATAATATCCTCATTATTGGCGGCACAATAAGCGTTTCTAAAAATGTAGAAAACACATTGAAAAAATACGGTTCTATTGATCGGATTGGCGGGGCTACCCGTTATGAGGTTTCTAAAAACATAGCCGACCGCATGGGGAATTACAGTCAAGCTGTAGTTGCAACCGGCATGGTCTTTACAGACGCCCTGTCAATTGCGCCATATGCTGCAATGAACGGTTATCCGATATTACTTGCGGGAGACAATAACATCCGCAGCGATTACAAAATTCCGAGCAAGGTTACAATTGTCGGCGGTCCGTTGAGTGTCAGCACTGGCGTGGAAGCCACATTAAAAAAACAAGCGACTGTGAAACGGATTGGCGGGGTTTCCCGTTATCAAGTATCTGCCAATATCGTAAAAGAATTAAATATGAAAGCAACAAAGGTTTTCATGTCGAACGGACAAACCTTTGCGGATGCATTGACGGGTTCTGTGCTTGCAGCAAAGCAGGGAAGTCCTTTATTGCTTGTTGAATCCGGCAGCCTGCCGTCACCAGTCGCTGATATAGTGGCAGAAAAAGGGACACAGTCTTTTGCTCTGCTTGGAGGAAGCATCTCCATCAGTGATTCGCTGAAAAATAACCTGGCTGATACCTTTGCGGGGACAGGTTATTCAGTTAAATTGTCCGGCGGAAACCTAGTACTCTATAAAAACACCACTGCCATTAAAACATTGGGCACTTCATTTACAGCAAAGCCTAAAAAATACGCAACAACGAATTCTATTAGCTTGAATGGAACGCCATATCTCGGAAACATGAAATTTACGATTGA
This sequence comes from Bacillus sp. 0909A, assembly GCF_036765115.1. Classification (NCBI taxonomy): domain Bacteria; kingdom Bacillati; phylum Bacillota; class Bacilli; order Caryophanales; family Bacillaceae; genus Bacillus; species Bacillus sp. 0909A. The sequence goes on along the minus strand of NZ_JBAIZU010000003.1, from coordinate 329,974 downwards.
GTCCGGCAAGTACATTCGTCCCATCAACGTGGATATCCCTTTTGAGGATTATTTAAAGGGTGTTGTTCCGCACGAAATGCCGGCAAGCTGGCAGAAAGAGGCGTTAAAGGCTCAAGCTGTCGCAGCGAGAACCTATTCTATCAGCTCGGCCGGAAAAGAAGTGAAAGATACTACAGCTTTTCAGGTTTACGGCGGCTATGACTGGAATTCGAAAACTTCTGAAGTAGTGGAATCCACAAAAGGAAAAGTCTTGAAATATAATGGGGATTTGATTACAGCTACGTATTCATCAAGTAACGGCGGGTATACAGAAGCGAGCGGCGAGGTCTGGAGCAGCAAGCTTCCTTATTTAATCGCCAAAAAAGATACGTACGACCCGCAAATCAGCTGGTCCCTGTCATTAAACAAGACCCAGCTTGATAAAAGCAGTCTAAATCTGAAAAGCCCGGGATCGTGGTGGAGCTCTAAAAATGAAACAAACTCTGCCTATTTAAGCGGTTTGAAAAGCTGGTTTATTAAAAATAAATACAGCAGTGCCGAGTCTATCAAAATCACGAAAATTTCCAGTGTGAAATTCAGTACGGCAAAAACAGCCGGCCAGCGTCCGGAAACAGCAGATGTAACATTTTCATATTTCGCAAAAGAGAAATCAAAAGGTTATATCCTTTCCAATGGAAGTTTGAGTGAAAAAACAGCGACAATTTCTGTACCGACGACACAGCTTAGAACGATGCTGGGCGCTTCAAATATGAAGAGTACATATGCGTCTGTCTCAAGCAATACAAGTGCCTTTATCATTAGCGGTAAAGGCTACGGACACGGTATAGGCATGAGTCAGTACGGGGCTAATGCCAGAGCTGCTGCCGGGCAATCATATACAACGATTTTAAATTTTTACTATCCGGGAACGACTCTTTCAAGCTATTAAAAGGTTGATAGAAGTTTAGGGAGGCGCTGCTGCCTCCTTCGTTCGTTATTTGATGTATGAATCATTATTAATCTTTGGAGGGACTATCTTTGCGGATCTTTCTTAAAAGCATACCAATACTGATATTGGGAGTCTTGTTGTTTGTACCGAATGCTTTTGCGGCCAATTCTGTCACAAGACTGGATGGGGCAAGCAGATATGAAGTTGCTGTGAATGTTTCAAAACAAGGCTGGAGCAGCGCGAGCACAGTTGTTGTGGCGAACGGAACAGCCTATGCCGATGTATTAACTGCAGCTCCTCTGGCCTATAAATACAATGCTCCTATTCTGTTAACTGAATCATCTAAACTGACTGCGCCGACTAAAAACAGAATCAGTCAGCTCAAACCGAGCAGGGTCATCGTAATTGGCGGAACGATCAGTGTTTCCAACAATGTTGTAAGTGAAATGAAAAACCTGGGTGTTTCCACAGTGGAACGTATTGGCGGAAGAAGCCGCTATGAGGTTGCCCAGAATATTTCTAAAAAATTGTCTTCAAATTCTAAAGCAGTAATCGCAAATGGAACGGCATATGCTGACAGTCTGGCAATCGGTTCTTATGCTGCACGCAACGGAATTCCGATTTTGTTAACAACGGCAAGCTCAATTCCGACACCGACAAAAAATGCGATGAGCAGTAAAGGAACGTCATCGACTATTGTGGTCGGTGGAGAAATCAGTGTCTCAAAAAGTGTTTACAGCCAGCTCCCTTCTCCAACAAGAATCGGCGGAAACAGCCGTTTCGAAGTCGCTGCAAACATAGCGAAAAAGTATTATTCTTCATCAAAAGCCGCTTTTGTCAGTAATGGTTATACATATGCTGATGCTTTAGCAGGTTCTGTACTGGCGGCGAAGCAAAATCGTCCGATGTTATTTACGGATGCCGGTTCACTGCCGACTGCTACAAGAGCAGCCATCGGTTCAAACAGCAAGAATACGTTCACTGTACTTGGGGGAACCATTTCAGTTACAACAAATGTTGTCAATCAGCTCAAAAATGTAATTGTAGGTAAAAAGGTTTTTGTGGATGCTGGACACGGAGGATACGACAGCGGAGCGATCGGGAACGGATTAAAGGAGAAAGACGTTAACCTAGCCGTTGCAAAGCTCGTAAACAGCAAACTTTCTAAAGGCGGAGCTATACCGATTATGGCCAGATCAACGGATGTATTTTTAGAGCTTTCTGAACGTGTTGCAAAAGCCAAAAGCAACAATGCAAACCTGTTTGTAAGTATTCACTCCAATTCAGCGAGCCCGGCTGCTACTGGCACAGAAACGTACTATTATACAAAGTATGAGTCAGACAACAGTAAACGCCTTGCGACAGAAATACAAAACCGACTCTATAAAGCGCTGAATACCCAAAACCGAGGCGTGAAAATCGGAAACTTCCATGTGATCAGAGAGTCGACGATGCCTAGCAGTTTAGCGGAGCTGGCATTCATATCAAATGCAAATGACGCAAGTAAGTTAAAGAGTGCTTTATACCAAGAAAAAGCAGCGCAAGCGATATATGAGGGAATTATCGGCTATTACTAGAAAGATAAGTATTTACTTGGACACGGCTTGTCGGCAAACCTATCAGGAGTTGCAGGCAAGCTTTTTTATACGATAAAATGAATTTCAAATCCAACTACCTTGTAAATGTTTAACATAATTTAAACTGAGGTATATTTTTTTTGATATTTGTTTTTGCTATAATGAACTGAATCAAAATATTTATTATGACCCAGTAGGGTAGTGAGGTAATCGATGAAAATAAGCATTGCTATACCTGTATATAATTCTGAAGATCTTATTTCTGAATGTCTTGACAGCTTAGTTAATCAAACAATGCCTAAAGAGGATTATGAGATTATTTGTGTGGATGATAAATCTACAGATTCGTCTTTAGACATATTGAATCAATATAAACAGAAATATGAAAACATTGTTGTGGTTGAAAGAACGGAAAATTCAGGCGGGCCAGGTGCTCCACGAAACGACGCAATAAAAATTGCCAAAGGTGAGTACATTTTATTTGTTGATTCCGATGATTATTTAGGCAGTGAAGCATTATTGAGATGGTATAATTTTTCAAAAGAGAATCAATCTGATATTACTTTAGGAAAGTTAAAAGGGATAAACGGAAGAGGAGTACCAAAATCGATGTTTAAGGAAACAAATCCGGATGTTGATTTGGTTGATTCCAAAATCATTTTTACCCTGGGGCCTCAAAAGCTGTTTAAAGCTTCACTTTTAAAAGAGAATCATTTAACGTTTCCTACTCACATAAAAGCAGCAGAGGATCAAGTCTTCACGATGAATGCTTATCTGAAAGCAAAGAAGATATCTGTTTCAGCTGACTATGATTATTACTATCTGGTCAAAAGAGACGGCGAACATATGAGTGTTGCTTATGTTCCTCCAGAAAATTTTTATGGAGCAATGGAAGATATTATTTCTGCAATCAAAGCAAGTGATTTGGAAGAAGAGAGAAAAATTAAGCTGATGGCAGTATTTTTAAATAGGCATTTTGATTTCTCTCGGACAAAAAATGTCACGATCAAACTGAAAAACGAGGAAGAGAGAGCAGAATGGTTTCAATATCTCTCATCATTTATTCATGCAGTACCTGAAGAAGCTGATCAATTTGTATTACCGCATATCAAATTACGGCTTCTGTTTATTCGGAATAATGATTTACAAGGGTTAACCCAGTATGAGCGTGAGGAACAAGACATCAAGAAGTTCTGCACCGTGCATGAAGGTAATCTTATTGCACGTTATCCTAGCTTAGAGCGTTATCAAGTTTCTGAAGAGCTATTAAAAGTAAATTATAAAAACAAACTTGAACATTATCTGCAGAATATAGAATTTAGTGACCGTGTGCTCAGCATTCAAGGAACAATTAAACACAAATTGTTGGATAATGAAATGAATAAAAACCAATCTCTTACTGGAGTATTGGTTCATCGCAATACTAAGGCGGAAAAGTACATTTCTCCAGTTTCAAATGATAATTCAACGTTTACATTTGAATGCCTGTTTGATGAGATTGCATCTGCTGAAGAAGATTTAGGAGTTTGGGATTTCTTCATTGAATCGTCAGTAGACAGCTACAAACTTAGAGCAAGAGTAGGAAATAATCGAGCTCCGTACAAGTATTCAACAAAAGCTATGTATCTGGGGCATAACGCTTTGTTTGTCTATAGTGCCAGACCATATTTTACAATGAATTATGATAATCTTTCGATTGATATAAAGAAACATGCCTATACAGAAGCTGAACTTTCTTATGAAACAGAAACAAAAGATTTATCATTTATTTTTAGCGGTAAACAAATCTGTCTGCCAAATCAATCAAAAATTATTGTAAATACCGGCCAGTCTGAAATCTCATTGCCGATAAAACGTGTTGATTTAGTGCCTGATAGCACTAAATTAACAATAAATGTTCAAGGTTTGCTTGACCAATTGTCTAATGTTAAAAAAGAAAGATTAGTTGAATTTGCGATAAATACATCAAATAATAAAATCAGTGCTAAAGAGGATAATCAAGTAATTATCCTTGACAAAAAGAACACAGAACAAAGCTTCATGTTGTTTTTTAGAAAAACGGTTGAGGTTCAATACAAGCTGACAACCTCTAAATCAAAATTTTACTTTCAATATTAAAATGCTTCCATTGAAGAGACAAATCGATGAACAACGGTTTGTCTCTTTTTTTATACATAATGCTTAGTTTTTAAAAAAAATGTCAAAAACAATAAAAAGTTAACAAAGAAATGTCAGAAAAAATAACAAATTCACACTTCTTAACAATCCATTTACAACCAATTAACATCCGTCTGCTAAACTGACTGGCATAGGTCATCATAACATCCCAAACAAATCGTGAGGTGTGTGTCAGTGGGTGCAGAAAAAAGCATGAATGTGAGTCGCGAATTATCAGTGCAGCAAGCATCATTTGCATTATCTGAAAAAACGGCTCGTTATTTGGCAGTAAAGCGCGTGATGGATGTTTGGTTTGCGCTGATTGGATTGGTGGTTGCGCTGCCAATAATTGCAGTATTTTCAATATTGATTTGTTTGGAGACACCGGGGCCTGCCATCTATACGCAGGAGCGTGTAGGAAAAGGCGGGAAACCTTTTAAGCTTTATAAGCTTCGTTCCATGAAAATAGATGCCGAGAAGTCTGGGGCGGTTTGGGCGCAGAAGCAGGATCCGCGGGTGACACGAATTGGAGCATTTATCAGAAGAACGCGAATTGACGAGCTCCCTCAGCTGTTTAATGTGCTGAAAGGCGATATGAGTATGATTGGCCCTCGCCCGGAACGTCCAGTGTTTACGGAAAAGTTCCAGAATGAGATTCCAGGGTTTACACAGCGTCTGGCTGTCAAACCGGGATTGAGCGGCTGGGCGCAGGTGAACGGCGGTTACGACATGACGCCGAAGGAAAAGCTTATATTTGATTTATATTACATTCGCAATCTGACTTTCATGTTGGAATTAAAGATTATGTTAAAAACTTGTAAAGTAGTCTTGACAGGTGATGGTGCAAGATAAACATCTGCATTTACCATCAAACTGAGCTTAAAAAGAAGTAGGGAATATGATGCCAAGTATTACAAAACAAATCATGAGCGGCGCAAAGTGGACAAGTGTTTCAACAATCTGTATTACAATCATTCAAATCGTTCAGTTTGCCTTGCTTGGAAATATGATGACCTTAACGGAATTTGGACTCGTCGGCATGATCACAACGGTTACAATATTTGCCCAGATCGTGCTTGATATGGGGTTTGGCGCTGCGTTAATTCAAAGAGATGACGCTACGGAGCGCCAGCTGTCAACATTGTATTGGCTGAACATTATGACCGGCATTTTGCTGTTTGTGCTTTTATATGTGAGCAGTCCCGTCATTGCGGGATTTTATCAAAGAGAAGAGCTTGTGTTTCTCATCAGGATTTTGGGGATTATGTTTTTGGTTGCTCCGATTGGACAGCAGTACCAGTATATGCTGCAGAAGGAGCTGCAATTTAATACGTTAAGCAAAATAGAGATTTTTTCAAATGCATTGTCCTTTGGTTATTTAGCGATAGCGGTTTTTATGATGGATGCGATTTTGGCATACGTGATCTCTCAGGTGCTGCTGCAGTCCAGCAAAGGGATCTTATTCTGGGCTGTATACCAAAAAAAATGGCGCCCATCCTTTGTTTTTGATCTAAGGGGAATGAAGGAGTTCTTCTCCTTTGGAGCCTTTCAGCTTTCATCCCGTCTTGTGAACAGGCTGGGAGCGAACATCGATATGATCTTAATCGGCAGGTTTATCGGTGCTGAAGCGCTGGGCATTTATAATCTTGCCTATCAGATTGTCACCATTCCGGTTTTGAAGATTAATCCGATTGTGACGCGGGTCGCGTTTCCTATTTTCGCCAAAAACAAATACGAAAACAGCGTGATCAGAGAAGGCTTTCTGAATATGACAAAAATGCTTGCGCTTGTATCGTTCCCGCTGTTAATCGGGCTCGTATCCGTGTCAGACGCCTTTATCGCAGCTGTTTTCGGAGAAAAATGGCTTGCTGCTGTCCCTGTTCTGAATGTTCTCGCCATCGTCGGGATACTCAGGGTGCTGATGAATCCGAATGGTTCTGTGCTTCTTGCCAAAGGAAGAGCAGATTTAGCTTTTTATTGGGACTCCGGCGTTATGCTGCTGTATGGTTTGTCGCTGTTTTCAGCTGTTCAGACGGGTAATCTTCTGACTGTCGCTTGGGTATATGCCGTCATCAGCGTTTTCAATTTTCTAATCGGTCGCTGGCTGCTGGCATATGTCATTAATCTCAATCTTTCAGCTTATTTTAAAGCCGTTATGAAGCCGTTTCTGATCACAGCGGGTATGGCCGTTATCGCGTTCGGCGCGAGTTTAGGAACAGAACGCTTCAGCATGCAGGCGGAGATGAGGCTGGCAATTTCAGTGGCGGCTGGGGCGCTCTGCTATCTCTTTCTTTTAGGAAAAGCGTACCCTCAGATGAAAAGCAAACTACTAAGAAAAGGACGTTTGTCATGAAGATTTTGTGGATCACAAGCGTATATCCAAGCAGTCTAAAACCCGGCGAGGGTGTGTTTCATGAAACACAGGTGCAAGAGCTGCTGAAGCTCGGGCTGGATATCACCGTGATATGCCCAAGACCTTTTCACCCTGCGCCTGTCCGTATGCTGAAAAAGGCATATCGAAAAAAGGATGCCAGACCAGAATATGAGATACGGAAAGGAATACCGGTTTACCGGCCTTTCTATCCCGCTGTTCCCGGCCAGCTGAAATGGGCCCAGCCACATCGGCGCATCGGGGCATCTGTGTTAAAAACCATTAAACAGCATGACTTAAACCCTGATCTGATCCACGCGCACTTTGCTATGCCGTCGGGCGGGGCTGCGGCAGTCGTGGCAAAGACAATCGGGATACCGTATATTTTGACTTTGCATGGCAGTGATGTGAATGTCTATCCGCACTACAGCAAAGGTGCGTTTAAAGCCTTCAAAACTGCGGTTGGTTCCGCATCCGCAGTTCTTGCAGTCAGCGAAAAGCTTCAGGAAGAAACCAAAAAACTTTCCGGCTTTGACAGTACGGTTTTACCGATCGGTATACAGCTCAGCCGTTTTCAGGAAAATGAGCAGACAAAAGAAGAAATCAGAAAAAACCTTGGACTCCCGCTTGACCAGCGCCTTGCTGTCTATGTGGGCAGGCTCGTTAAGGAAAAAGGCATCTTTGAATTATCAGAAGCCATTGAGAAGATGGAGGAAGCGCCTCGAGCCGTTTATGTCGGAGACGGCCCCGCAAAATCTTTGCTGAGGCAAAAGGGGCATATTGTGACAGGCCAAGTGCCGAATCACAGGGTGAGAGATTATTTGCTCGCCTCAGATATGTTCGTGCTCCCTTCTTATAGCGAAGGAATGCCGACAGTTGTAATTGAGGCACTGGCACTGCGGGTTCCTGTCATCTGTACAGATGTCGGAGGAGTGGCTTCATTATTCGGCAAGCACCGCCATTTGCTGATTGAACCGAAATCAGCTCAAGCCTTAGCAAACACGATCTCTTTATACGCACAGGATCAAATATGGAAGCCGGAAGTGGCGGATGAATTATATCAAATCATTCACACTCAATATGACGCTGGGAAAAATGCCAGGGCGCTGCACGATCAGTATCAGATGGTTTTGAAAACACCTGTTTAATCGTACGTAACTGCGACCAATATAAATAAGAACATGAATTTACAGGAGAGGGATGAGGGCTGTGAAAAAAATTGCTGTCATTGGAACAGGATATGTAGGACTCGTATCTGGCACCTGCTTTGCGGAAATCGGAAATAAAGTGATTTGCTGTGATATCAACGAATCAAAAATCAGAAGTCTGAAAAACGGAGTAATCCCAATCTATGAACCAGGGCTTGCAGATTTAGTTGAAAAAAATGTGTTAGAACAGCGTCTGTCTTTTACTAACGATATTCCGTCTGCCATTCGGACTTCAGACATTATTTATATTGCAGTCGGAACCCCGATGTCTAAAACAGGCGAAGCTGATTTAACATACGTCAAAGCGGCTGCGAAAACGATCGGTGAACATCTCAACGGCTACAAAATCATTGTCAATAAAAGCACAGTCCCAGTCGGTACCGGAAAACTGGTTCAATCTATCGTACAAAAAGCTTCGAAGGGAAGATGCTCCTTTGATGTTGTATCCAACCCTGAATTTCTTCGGGAGGGCTCAGCGATTCATGACACGATGAATATGGAGCGTGCCGTCATCGGGTCAACCAGCCATAAAGCCGCTTCCATCATAGAGGAACTGCATCAGCCTTTTCATGCCCCTGTTATTAAAACGAATTTAGAAAGTGCAGAGATGATTAAATATGCTGCAAATGCATTTTTGGCTACAAAGATTTCGTTTATTAACGATATCGCGAACATTTGTGAGCGAGTCGGCGCGGACGTTTCAAAAGTTGCTGACGGCGTCGGGCTCGACAGCCGGATCGGCAGAAAGTTCTTGAAAGCGGGTATTGGGTTTGGCGGCTCCTGCTTTCCTAAGGATACAACCGCACTGCTTCAAATTGCCAAAACGGCCGGATATCCATTCAAGCTCATAGAAGCCGTCATTGAGACGAATGAAAAGCAGCGTGTTCACATTGTAGATAAGCTTTTAACTGTGATGGGAAGCATAAAAGGGAGAACCATTTCCGTGCTCGGATTGGCCTTCAAACCGAATACAAACGATGTGAGGTCCGCTCCAGCTCTCGATATCATTCCAATGCTGCAGCAGCTGGGCGCACAGGTGAAAGCATATGATCCGATTGCCATTCCGGAGGCATCAGCAGTCCTTGGCGATCAGACCGAGTATTATACAGATGTGTATGCTGCGATGGAGGGGACTGACGCGTGCCTTATTTTGACCGATTGGCCGGAAGTAAAAGAAATGGAGCTTGTAAAAGCGAAAATGCTTTTAAAACAGCCAATCATCATCGATGGCAGAAATATATTTTCACTCGAAGAAATGCAGGCTGCGGGATACATTTATCACTCCATCGGCCGTCCTGCGGTTCGGGGAACAGAACCTTCCGGCCGCTACTTTCCGGCTTTGCCAATGGAAGAACTGGCTAAGGATTTGGGGAGCGTCAATTTATAAAAAGAAAAAGGGTTACTTGTTTGAAGTGCCGGCTGCTTAGGCTCGGCCGCCGGCTCCTGAAACATCAGGAAAGGGGTTAAGCATGTGAGTATCAAACGTTCAGCGGTTCATACGCTTGCGTTACTGGCCGCTGTCATATTGGGGATCGTCCTATTGCTGGGAGCCATCCGCACAGATACAGGTCTTATGCAGATGGCTGCCGTTCTCGCTGTATTGGCAATCGGCCTGTTTGCACTGACGCTTGCAGCATCATTTACAACACAAGAACAGCTTTTTATGGCCGTCATCTATATTTTGATTGCCTGCACTTTTTTAAATAATGCTTTTTTCGCGATTCATCTTGGATTCTTTAGTTTGTTTCTTTATCGGCTCTTACTCATTACAGCAGGCTGCCTCCATCTTGTGGGGGTACTGCGGAGCCGAACACATATTGAAAGGTGGAATGGGCTGCAAGTAAAAGGGATTTTGCTCTTTTTCGCCTTTTGGTTTTTATATGGCCTTGTTTCCTTGCTATGGGCCAAATCAGTTACAGACGGTCTGAAATATTTAGCACTGCTGGCGATGGGGATATTTTTTATTTATCTCATTGTGATGTATGTGCAAAAAATGGAACGCCTGATGATCATTTATTCCATCTGGCTGGTGATGACGGTATTTCTGATGATCATCGGTTTTTACAATCATATCACGCATCATCATCTCCCGAGTTCGACTTTGTACAGCGGACCGGAATATAAGCAGCATTATCCGACCTCAGTCTTTTTTAATCAAAATGATTTTGCGACATTTTTGTCTATCAGTTTCTTTTTTTACATTGCAATGGTGAAAAACATAACGAACGGATACTTAAAGGGAATTGGCCTTTTGCTCTCGTTCGGTGCATTGTATTTAATCTTTGCGACGGGTTCTAGGGCCAGTCTGCTGGGCGTTTTTGCGGGGATAGCCGTCTACATTTTTATTGTCTTGCCGCCTGTTCTGAAAAAAATCGCCATTTGGCTGTCGGCAGCTGGAATCGCGGTCTTTGCAGTTCTTTTTGCCAGCCGGATTTTCGCAGTGTTTTGGAAGCTGTTTCTGGCTCCTCAGACGTCTCATTCATTCCAAGAAACACTTCCGTCCAACGTGGCCAGGGCCAATCTATTAAAAAACGCATGGCACTTCTTCCTTGACTCATACGGATTCGGAGTGGGCGCAGGAAATGTGTCTTATTATCTAGAGCATCAAGCTTTATATGATACTGACAATGTGACAGAGGTGCACAATTGGCTGGTAGAGATTCTGGCAAACTTCGGCTTGCTTATCATGCTTGGCTATCTGGCCATTTATTTATACCTTATGTGGGTGCTTTACAAGTTTTATGAAAGAAAAATGGAAAATCAGTCAAAACTGATCACAGAAGGGCTCATCACGGCTATGGTCAGTTTTCTGGTATCCAGCATCAGCCCAAGCTCTGTCTCAAATTTATTTTTCCATTGGGTATTTCTGGCGCTCGTCATCGCCGCTGTGAATGTCTTAAGGCGATCCAGACAGCAGCTTGAGCCCATATACCGGTAAACAGACTACAAAAAAGCAGGGAGACTTATATGAAGGATATAGTGATAAGATTAGCCCGGCGCATAAAGAAAAATATCATCTGGATTATATTAGTGCCGCTTATTTTAGGTGCGGCGGGGTATATACTGCCGTCTCAAATTGCGGATAAAAAGAGTTACACAGCTGAGGTTACTTTAGCTGTGGGGAGCTATGATCATCCGATTTATAACAGTACAGAAGAGATTCCGCTCCTGCTGAGGAGTGATGCTTTTTTGAAGGAGGCGCTTCCTGACGAAAAAGATGAAGATCTTGCAGAGATCAAAGAGAAGCTTACCGTAAAATCGGAATCTAAGTCATTACTGTCTTTGAGCTATGCCGATCAAGATCAGGAAAGAACCGAATCAGTTTTGAACGCTATTTCCTCCACCTTTCTCAAAAACGACCAAAAGCTGTTTGAAGAAAGAGAAGCCGTCATTCGCCGCAGCATTGACGCGCTGGAAGGTGAAACGGTGAGCGAGGATTCCAAAGTGGATAAAGAAAGATTTTTATATGAGCTGAAAAACACACAGCTGAATCTGAAAGCGGCAAGTGCCGTTGATTCTGAAACCGTAAGTGAGGCATCAGGCGGAGGAATGTCCCCGAAAAAGAAAGCGGTTCTGGGTGTTCTGATCGGTATAACGATTGCCTTTATGTTCGTTGTCATTCCTGAATTTTTCAGAGAGTCCTTTTAAAATCATACGATGGAGATGTGATCATGACCAACTGGAAACCTCTCGTATCTGTCATTACACCTTCTTATAATGCGCGTGACTATATTGAAGACACGATTCAATCAGTGCTAGATCAGAGCCACCCTCATTGGGAAATGATTATCGTGGATGATTGCTCAACGGACGGCACACGCGACATTTTATTGCAGTATGAGAAGATAGATGAAAGAATTCATGTGATATATCTGGAAGAAAACAGCGGAGCCGCGATAGCAAGAAATAAAGCGCTGGAACATGCCCAAGGGCGCTACGTGGCATTTTTGGACAGTGATGACAAATGGAAAAAAGACAAACTGAAAAAGCAGCTTGATTTTATGAGGGAGCGGTCCTGTGCGTTTACCTTCACAGGCTACAGCTTAATGTCACAGGACGGGGTGCCGATGGATAAATTCATTCATGCACCCGAAAGCCTGACATATGATGACGCTCTTAAAAATACCATTATCGGCTGTCTAACGGTGATGATTGACAGGGAACAGACGGGACAGATTCAAATGCCGAATATTAGAACGAGGCAAGACTTGGCAACATGGCTGGCTCTTTTAAAAAAGGGTTTTACAGCTTACGGAATGAATGAGTGTTTAGCTGAATACCGGCTTGTCAATAATTCGATTTCAAGCAACAAATGGAAGGCTGCCAAAAAAACATGGTTTGTCTACAGGGAGATCGAACGGCTCCATTTAATGAAAGCGACATGGTGTTTTGTTCAATATGCAAAAAACGCGGTGAAAAAAAGGCTGTAACCGCAAACAGAGAGAAAAGGTGATGAAGGTGGAAACAAAAGCAATGATTCACGTCATCGTGGCTACTGCTGAATGGGGAAAAGATCAATTGAGGTACAGACGGCACCGATTGGCTGAATTTTTAGCTGCTCAGGAAGAAACAAAGGAAGTCATCTGGGTCTGCCCGGCTCCGCGCACCCAAAGGATCGAATTTCAGCAAGTGCAATCCGGCATCCGTCAATACGCCGTAAAGGACTTGCTGCAAAAGAAAATGTTTCGCTTCGGACGATATACCGATGTGTTTTATAAGCATAAGCTCTCACCTTTATTAGAAGAGCTGAAATCCGCTTCAGCCAGAGGTGAACGCTGCTGCTTATGGTACACGTTTCCCGGATTTCCGCTGCTGTCTTCACTATATCCCTGGGATCAGGTGATTTATGATTGCAGTGACTTGTGGGCGGCGCCGATCAGCGGACGTGCAAATATGCTGTCCGAGTTCAGGCGGAAAGTCATCAAAACCGCGGAGCTGCGAATTATTGAGCGTGCTGATTCCATTACTTGTTCATCGGAATTTCTGCGCAATGAAGTTGATAAAAAACTGACAGCGGGACAAGAAAAGGTTCATACCGTTGAAAACGGTGTTGAATATGACCTGTTTTCAGAACATAAAGCGGCACCAGACCGAAGCATCTTGCAGGGAAGAGAAGGGGCCGTACTGGGGTTTATCGGCGGAATTAAACCAAAGCTGGATTTTAAATTGATTGAAGAAGCGGCTCTGAGAAAACCTGACTGGACCTTTTTATGGGTCGGCCCGGACGCCACCAATGGTGACACAGCGTTTCAAGAGCTTCTGAAACTTTCAAATGTGATATGGACGGGGCCGGCAGATCCGAAGGAAGTTCCGCATTTTATGGAACTGATTGATATCGGGATTATGCCGTATAAAAAGTCATCCTATAACCAGGCGGTTTTCCCTCTTAAGTTATTTGAATTTTTGGCAGCGGGAAAGCCGGTCGTCGGCTCTAACCTTCCGTCAACTTCTAAAATGCAAAAGCCGTATATTTACGAATATATGGAAGGCAATGACCATAATGATTTTATAGCTGCGTGCGAGAAAGTGCTTGAAAAAAGCGGAGATAAGGCATACAAAGAGATGCGGCGAAACATTGCCCGCACCCAAGATTGGAATGTTTTATTTAAACAAATCATGAAATATACAGGGATTCAAAAACATGCGTAGTCCTTTAATTGGGATACGCGTTTTTTGATTATACGTGTTTCTTTTTGATGAAGCTTGTTATAATAACTAAGGAGAAGGTATAATGGAAGGAACGGTTCTCTAAAATAAAGACTTCATATAATTCCAAAGGAGACTTCTTTATGCTTGACGAACGCATGATTCGCATTGTTGTTGCGTTTATTGTCTCGCTGCTAACGGTTTTAATCATAACCCCAATCGTAAAAAGGATTGCGATTAAAATAGGTGCAGTTGATCAGCCCGGCAATCGAAAAGTACATGATAAAATCATGCCCCGAATGGGCGGGCTGGCCATATTTATCGGGGTGGTTACAGGCGTGCTTGTATCCGGTATATACACAGAAACAAGAATGACGGCTATCACAGTTGGGGCATTTATCATTATTGTGTTGGGAATCTTAGACGATAAATATCAATTAAGCGCAAAAGTTAAATTTATTATTCAATTAGCCGTGGCTATTATGATTGTAAGCACGGGTTTAAAAATGGACTTTTTCTCAGTACCTTTTTTAGCTGAACGGTTTGAATTAGGCTGGATGGCATATCCGCTGACTGTAATATGGATTGTCGGCATCACAAACGCGATGAACCTGATTGACGGATTAGACGGCCTTGCAGCAGGTCTTTCTGTTATTGGCCTGTCCACGATCGCAGTTATGGCGCTATCCGGCGGAAAAGTACTCATTCTGTCACTTTCATTGGTGGTTATCGCAAGTACGCTCGGATTTTTGTTCTACAATTTTCATCCGGCAAAAATCTTTATGGGGGATACGGGATCATTGTTTCTAGGGTATGTGATTTCTATTCTCTCATTGTTAGGGCTGTATAAAAGCGTAACATTGTTCAGTATTGTCATTCCGATTATTATATTAGGCGTGCCGATTTTTGACACAACATTTGCAATCATAAGACGGATACTAAACAAACAGCCGATTTCGGCGCCCGATAAATCACATATCCACCACAGGCTGATGGCCTTTGGCCTTTCACATCGGATGTCTGTCATTGTCATTTACCTGATTGGATTTATTTTCAGCATCAGTGCAATTGTGCTGAAAAGCGCTACAATTTGGCTTTCCCTGTTTATTATCTTTATCTTAATTATATTTATGCAAATAATAGCAGAAGTTACGGGACTCGTGAATGAACGTTTTAAGCCATTTACAAAATTCTATAAACGTCTTGTGAAAAGAAATTAAAACTCCGGTTCTATGAGCCGGAGTTTTTTCAGCGCAAAAAAGCCCGATCCGTTAAAGGACGGGCTTTTTTAAATTTAATATGATGAATCAGTTGTTGAATTTGTTGTGCCATTTGAGCTTGTGCTGCTGTCATTTGTGTAGCCGCTTCCGCTGCCGTCTGTTGCAGTGCTAGAACTGTCAGAGCTGTCTGATGTTGAGCTATCGGTACTGGAGCTGCCAATGCTTGAACTGCTCGTATCAGGATCATAATCTAAATGCTCCTGAAGGGTTTTTCTGACGTTTTCCAGATTCGCAGCATCCGGTTCAAAATAATATGTTTTGTTAGGCCCTAAATACAAATCAGAACCAGTAATTGACAGTGTACCGATTTTCTTGCTGGTAAAGCCGCTGTAAATCTGCTGTAGGGCTAAACCTTCAGTAATGCGTATATTGGTTTCAACGTTTTCACTGGCTGTCTCTGCGATTTTATCAATTTTTGCAATATTGCTTGCGCTGGACATCCGATCGATTAACGCGTTTAAAATTTGTTTCTGTCTGTCGTTACGGCCGAAGTCGCCGCGTTTATCCTGTTTTCTCATGCGGGCATACGCCAAGGCTTCTTCACCATTTAAATGCATCTCGCCTTTTTTGAAATAAATCCGTTTGCTTTCGTCCACATCACTTTTCTCATCAAAGTCGAAAGGTACATCTACATCAATACCGCCAACCTCATTAATAACATCTTTAAATCCGTCAAAATCCACTGTTACATATTTATCGATTGGGATTTGTAAAAATTGTTCAACAGTTTCAACAGTCTCATCTTTTCCGCCTTTGCTGTAAGCGGAATTGATCTTTGTTTTGGTGCCGGTTGTGTCATTAGCTAATTGCACTCGTGTATCGCGCGGAATGCTCAGCATTTTCATGGTTTTATTTTTCGGGTCAAGGGTAACTACAATAAGAGAGTCCGATCTCCCTTTTTGCCCTTTTGTCGCGTAATCTTCAATTCCCATAAATAAAATAGAAAATGGTTTTTTCTTCATATCTACAACTTCATTGCGTAGATTTGATTTATCTCCGCGGGAAAGTGCATCGTATGAATCATCCGCAGCGTTAATGGTTTTATATAGTTTATATCCTCCGAGCCCTACAACTACCAATAATGCAAGGACGAACAACAACATAATCCTTTTTAAAATTTTTCTGCGTTTGCTCTTTTTCTTTTTGCGCACACGCACTCTAACCCGTTCAGTCATTATTCAGTCTCCTTTATGTGATTGACGGCTTTTTCAAGGTACGTCAACTCTCCCTCTGTAATATCACTTTTTCCATTTGTTAACTCTGTCATCCACTCAGAAAACGATTGTGTTTCTTTTTCTTCTACATATGCTTCGAATTCTACGTTTTCTGCATAATGGATTTCTTTTAATAGAAAAGGCGATTCCCTTAATTCATTTTCAATCTTGCCAAGCCAAGTATAATCTGCGGAAGTATGCATAACCCTCATAAGCTTCCGTTCTACGACACCTATATGGTTTAATCCTTCAGACACTGACTTCCCATAAGCGCGGATTAAACCGCCTGCTCCCAGCTTTATGCCGCCGAAGTAACGCGTGACGACTGCACAAGTATCCTTAAGTCTGCGTTTTTTTAACACCTCGAGCATAGGGACTCCTGCTGTGCCACTCGGTTCTCCGTCGTCATTGGCTTTTTGGATATGATCGTTTTCGCCAATAACGTAAGCTGAGCAATTATGAGTTGCATTCCAGTGCTGTTTCTTTATTTTCTGTATAAATTCCTGTGCTTCTTGTTCGGAAGAAACACGGCTTAAATGACAGATAAAACGCGATTTTTCTATAACAATCTCGTGTTCTCCTGCTTCTTTCACAGTGAAATAGCTGTGCAGCATGCTAGCTGACCCCCCGCTAAGCATAAAAGACTGCCTATACAAATTCGTACAGTCTTTAGAATTTTTGTGCGTATTTTGTTATCATAAAGAGTAAGAAGGTACATAAAATTGTTTTTTTCTAGAATATACGCATTCTTTCATTATAATTCGACACAATTTGCAGATCAATTACATTTATAATAAAAATATATGACAACACCGTGACGGAGGGAAATTATGAATAAAATAAAGATGGATTCCAAAGTTCTGGATTCTATTTTGATGAAGATGCTGAAAACCGTTGACGGGAGCAAGGATGAGGTTTTTCAAATTGGGGAGCAGTCGCGCCAGCAGTATGAACAGCTGGTCGAAGAACTGAAACAAATTAAACAGCAGGTTTATGAAGTCATCGAGCTTGGTGATAAACTTGAAGTGCAAACCCGCCATGCACGAAACCGTTTATCCGAGGTCAGCCGAAATTTTCATAGATTCAGTGAAGAAGAAATCCGCAATGCTTATGAAAAAGCCCATAAGCTGCAAGTAGAACTGACGATGATCCAGCAGCGTGAAAAGCAATTGCGCGAACGCCGGGATGATTTGGAACGCAGACTGTTAGGCCTTCAGGAAATCATTGAACGCTCAGAATCACTAGTGAGCCAGATTACGGTTGTGCTGAACTATCTGAATCAGGATCTTCGTGAGGTTGGGCTGCTTCTTGCCGATGCGCAGGCAAAACAGGATTTTGGCCTGAGAATTATTGAAGCGCAGGAAGAAGAGAGAAAAAGAGTCTCGAGAGAAATTCATGACGGTCCTGCACAAATGCTGGCAAATGTTATGATGAGATCGGAATTAATTGAACGGATATTCCGAGACCGAGGCGCTGAGGACGGATTCCAGGAAATCAAAAATCTCCGCCAAAATGTGCGTAATGCCCTTTACGAAGTGAGACGGATTATATATGATTTAAGACCGATGGCCCTTGATGACCTAGGCCTGATTCCAACTTTGCGGAAATATCTATATACAACCGAAGAATATAACGGTAAGGTGAAAATACACTTTCAGTGCATCGGCGATACGGAGGAAAAACGACTCGCGCCTCAGTTTGAAGTTGCGCTCTTCAGACTCGCACAGGAAGCTGTGTCCAATGCGTTAAAGCATTCTGGATCTGAAGAAATTACAGTCAAAGTTGAGATTACAAAGGATTTTGTGATTTTAATGATAAAAGATAACGGCAAAGGATTTGACCTGAAGGAAGCGAAAGAGAAGAAAAACAAATCATTCGGCTTGCTTGGGATGAAAGAAAGAGTAGATTTATTGGAAGGAACCATAACGATAGATTCAAAAATAGGTCTTGGGACATTTATCATGATTAAGGTTCCGTTATCTCTTTGACTATGATTTGTAAAATAGAGCCAAAAGGCATATTGACCGAATACCAGAGTATATAGAACAATAATACAAGGAGGCGTGGCTTGTGACTAAAGTAAACATTGTTATTATCGACGACCATCAGTTATTTCGTGAAGGTGTGAAGCGTATATTGGATTTCGAACCTACCTTTGAAGTGGTAGCGGAGGGAGACGACGGAGATGAAGCGGCTCGTATCGTTGAGCACTATCATCCTGATGTCGTGATCATGGATATCAATATGCCGAACGTAAATGGCGTGGAAGCTACAAAGCAGCTTGTAGAGCTGTATCCTGAATCTAAAGTAATTATTCTATCGATTCACGATGACGAGAATTATGTAACACATGCCCTGAAAACAGGTGCAAGAGGTTATCTGCTGAAAGAGATGGATGCTGATACACTGATTGAAGCGGTTAAAGTAGTTGCCGAGGGCGGTTCTTACCTTCACCCGAAGGTTACTCACAACCTCGTAAACGAATTCCGCCGTCTTGCAACAAGCGGAGTTTCTGCTCATCCTCAGCATGAGGTCTATCCAGAGATTCGCAGACCATTACATATTTTAACAAGGCGGGAATGTGAAGTGCTGCAAATGCTTGCAGACGGAAAAAGCAACCGCGGAATCGGTGAATCATTGTTTATCAGTGAAAAAACTGTTAAAAACCATGTCAGCAATATCTTACAAAAAATGAATGTAAACGACCGGACGCAGGCCGTGGTGGTCGCCATTAAAAATGGTTGGGTAGAAATGAGATAGCATGAAACTGGACTTGCCTTTTTGAGGCAGGTCTTTTTTTAGGCTTCTGTTTCCCTTACAATAGAGTCATAAAGTGATAAGGCAGGTAACGAAGCTATGAATATTGCAGTAGTAACAGACAGTACGGCATATATTCCAAAAGAAATGCGTGAACAAAATCATATACACATGATTCCTCTCCAGGTTGTTTTTGGGGATGAAACGTATCATGAAGAAACAGAAATGGACTGGGAAAGCTTCTATCAAGAAGTGAAAAAACATACAGAGCTTCCGTCCACTTCTCAGCCTGCGATCGGCGAGCTGGTTGCTTTGTATGAAGAGCTCGGCAAGTCATATGATACGGTGATCAGTATTCATCTTTCTAGCGGAATTAGCGGAACGTTCAGCAGTGCAGCTGCAGCGAATACAATGGTCGATAATATTGAAGTGTACCCGTTTGACTCAGAGATCAGCTGTCTGGCTCAAGGTTTTTATGCTCTGAAAGCAGCCGACTTGATCAGAAATGGGGCTTCATCTCCAGAAGATATTATAAAAGAACTGGAGGAAATGAAAAAAACCGTTCGTGCATATTTTATGGTGGATGATTTAACTCATCTTCAGCGAGGCGGACGATTAAGCAGTGCTCAAGCCTTTATTGGGAGTCTTCTAAAGGTAAAGCCTATTCTGCATTTTGACAATAAGGTAATTGTGCCTTTTGAGAAGATCCGTACACGCAAAAAAGCAATTTCACGGATTTACGAGCTTTTAAATGAAGACGCGAGTAAGGGTATGCCGATGCAAGTTGCCGTTATTCACGCTAATCGAGAAGAAGAAGCATCGAAGATTATTGAAGAGCTCTCTGCAAAATATCCGCATGTTGAATTTTACAACAGCTACTTTGGTGCTGTTATAGGCACTCATCTTGGTGAAGGTGCAATTGGAATCTGCTGGTGTTTTAAATAAATGATGAAATCTCCGTTTTAGTAGCGGAGATTTTTTTAAATTCTTTTTTTAGCTGTTAGACAGCATATTTTCATTCCGGCATAATGTCTCGCAAGGAGGCCGTACTATGCAGACTAAGACATCAGAATCGACCAGTCTATTCTCTAAAGAACTGCAGCAGCAGCTCCAGAGCCGTCAGCTGCTTAGAACAGAAATCTCATTTTCTGACGAGATCATTGATTGGCATACCGAGCATGGTTATATATCTGCCGAGGAGTCATTATCAAAAAATAAACGGGGATATAGATGCAATAGATGCGGTCAAAATGATCAACAGTATTTTTCATCGTATCATTCATTTGGAAAAGATAAAGTTTACTGCCGCTCTTGTGTCATGATGGGCAGGGTGAGTGAGGATGTTACTTTATATTCTTGGAGTAAGGAGGCGGAGGCAAACTGGAAGCCTATAAAACTGACTTGGGATGGAAAGCTTTCAAGCGGACAGCAAAAGGCAGCTGACGTCTTAGTTGAAGCAATTTCGAATCAAGAAGAGCTCCTTATTTGGGCTGTTTGCGGCGCAGGTAAAACTGAATTATTATTCCCGGGTATAGAATTGGCATTAAATCTAAAACAGCGTGTTTGTATTGCGACCCCGCGCACCGATGTTGTATTAGAGCTTGCTCCGAGGCTGAAGGCTGCATTTCGAGGTGCTGATATTTCAGCTTTATACGGAGGAAGTGAGGACAAAGGGCGTTTATCTCCGCTTATGATTTCCACAACCCATCAGCTTTTGCGTTATAAAGACGCATTCGACGTCATGATCGTTGATGAAGTGGATGCTTTTCCATATTCCGCTGATCAAACCCTTCAATTCGCTGTTCAAAAAGCGAGAAAGAAAAACAGCACTCTTGTTTATCTAAGCGCCACACCTCCTAAAGAATTAAAAAGAAAAACGTATAAAGGTGAGTTGAAGTCCGTTCGCATACCGGCCAGATACCATCGGAAGCCATTGCCTGAACCGCGCTTTCAATGGTGCGGAAACTGGAAAAAGAAATTAATCCGAAATAAAATCCCAAATGCGGTAAAGAGATGGATAGAGCAGCATGTAAAAGAAGGAAGGCCCGTTTTTTTATTTGTTCCTTCCATTTCTATTCTGGAAAAGGCTGCTTCTTGTTTTAAAAATATGAATTATCGAACAGCGTCTGTACATGCGGAAGACAAGCTTAGAAAAGAAAAAGTGCAGCAATTTCGAGACGGTCAGTTTGATCTGTTAATCACAACAACAATATTAGAAAGGGGTGTCACAGTTCCTATGGTCCAAACAGGCATCTTAGGAGCAGAATCGCCCATCTTTACGGAAAGCGCGCTTGTGCAAATCGCAGGAAGGACAGGCCGGCATAAAGAACATGCAGACGGTGATGTCATTTATTTTCACTTCGGAAAAACAAAGAGTATGATAGAGGCAAGAAAACATATCAAAATAATGAATGAATTGGCTTTGAAAAATAAGTTGATAGACTAGTTAATATTTAAAAACATGATACAGTATACTCATATAACTAATGAGGAGCTGTAAAAATGCTTGTCAATTCAAAAGAGATTATGATGCAAGAACTTTTTGACCGATATATGGATCAGCTTCATATGACCTGCACTTGCCAAGTATGCAAAAATGATGTACTGGCACTTTCTTTAAACCAAGTAAGACCAGCTTACGTCACTGATGTAAAAAAGATTGCATATACGAAAGCTGAGCTGGTAGATAAACAAAAAAACACGGCGATGCTTGTGATTTTGGCTGAATCAGCTGCTGTGGTATCGGAGAATCCGAGTGATCAATGCGAAATGAGACAGGAGGAGGCTATAAAAAACTGATCTGTCTATTGTGCGATTCACAATTTTCTCAAGCTGTTTCATGGTGCTCACTATTTTTATTAAAACCTGACGATAGTGTCTGTCAGTCCTGCAGAAATAAATTACAGATCATCAAAGGGGCCATCTGTCCGCTTTGCGGAAGACCTCAAACCGTTCATGAAGTGTGCGCGGATTGTGAGGCATGGAAATCAAGAATAGATGACGGCTTAAGGCTTAGCCAGAACCGTTCTGTTTATTTATATAATGACATGATGAAAGAAACGCTTGCCCGTATGAAATTTAGGGGAGATGCAGAGATAATAAGCGCTTTTAAAAATGACTTTTCCTCTGAATTCTCTGCTGTCTATCCAGATAAACGCCTTGTGCTCGTTCCCATTCCGCTAAGTGAAGAACGGAAAGCAGAACGCGGCTTTAACCAGTCACAAATGCTTGCTGAATGCTTAAACCGGCCCATCCTCAATCCTCTCATCCGCCTGAATAATGAAAAGCAGTCTAAGAAAAAGAAAACGGAACGCCTGCTTTCAGAGCATGTTTTTGAAACAAAAAACAGCTCGGTTGAGGGTATGGATATCGTGTTAATCGACGATCTTTATACCACAGGCGCCACTTTACACTATGCTGCCCGCTGTTTATTGGAGCAAGGCAAAGCTGGTTCAGTGTCATCTTTTACCTTAGTGAGAAGCTAAATGATTCAATTTTTGTGCCGATATAATGTCTAGAAATTACTGCAGGCATATTAATGAATAAGGAGTAAAAATGATGGGTGAACTGGCGAATTGTCCGAAATGCAATGCTCTATTTTTAAAAACAAAGCTGCAAACCGTGTGTCAGGCGTGTATTAAGGAAGAAGAAAAATCATTTGAGACTGTATATAAATTTTTAAGGAAACAGGAAAACAGGCAATCAACGCTTAGCCGTATAACTGAGGAAACTGGTGTGGAGGAAGAGCTGATTTTAAAATTCATCAGGCAAAAACGAATTCAAATCACTCATCTGCCGAATTTGGCATACCCTTGCGAAAGGTGCGGGACATCGATTAGGGAAGGTAAGTTCTGTAAGGCTTGCCAGTCCGATATAAAGGGACAAATAGATCATCTGAACCAAGAATCCGCATTGAAAACAGAGCGGGAAAATAGTAAAAAAGACACATACTATGCCTATAATACCAAAAACAGCTGATTCCCTAAACTAACTGAAACCGCAGTCGATAAAAGGGTTAAGATTGTTTAAAGACTGCAACGGAAAGCGAGAGGAATCCTATGAAAATCAATCAATTTGGAACACAATCCGTTAATCCATACCAAAAAAATTACGAAAAGCAAGCAGTGCAAAAAAATGCTGCACAGCCTAAAGATAAAATAGAAATTTCATCGCAGGCTAAAGAGCTGCAAAATGCATCCGACGCAGTCACTGGTTCACGCCAGGAAAAAATCGCGCAACTAAAAGCGCAAATTGAAAACGGGTCATACAAAATAGACGCAAATCATATAGCAAAAAACATGATTAATTTTTATAAAAAGCAATAAAAAAGGAGAAAGCCCATGTCAGCAAAGCCAATTATTGAACAATTGAAGCGACTTTGCGTTCTGCATGAGCATCTGCTCACGCTGTCTGAGGAAAAGACGGAAGCGCTCAAAGCCGGCAAAACAAAAGAGCTTTCTAACATTTTGACAAAGGAACAAAAATACATTCAAGCAATCGAACAGACAGAAAATGAGCGGATTAAAGCGGCTTCCACGTTTCTTGGATACAGCGAAAATAACACCATTTCTGCTTGTATCGCCAAAACGTCAGGCAGTGAAAAGGAAGAGCTTGAACTTTTGTTCGAATCTCTTACTAAAGTTCTCGGGTGTCTAAAAGAAGTGAATAAGCTGAATAGACAGCTGACCAGAGATGCGCTGCAATTCATCTCTATTTCGTACGATATGCTGGTTCCTAAGGACAATAACTTTAATTACGGTAAACAGATTAAAGCTGAGCTTCCGAAGAGCAGCCGGCTGAAACTGTTCGATTCAAAAGCTTAGCAGAAAGGAATTCAGAATATGACATCTACCTTTATGGGTCTTGAAACTGCAAGGCGGGCGTTAAGCGCTCAGCAAGCAGCGTTAAGCACTACTGCAAATAACGTGGCAAATGCCAATACTGATGGTTATACAAGACAGCGAGTCTCATTAGAGGCAACGGACTATTTCCCTGCTGTATCAAAAAATGCAGAAAAAACTGCGGGACAAATGGGAACAGGTGTACAAGGCAAGTCAGTTGAGAGAATTAGAGATATCTTTCTTGACTACCAGTACCGCCTTCAAAACAACAGTTCTGGATATTATGACACGAAGGCTAAAGCCCTGTCCCAAATGGAAGGGATTATGAATGAGACTGGTGGCAGCGGATTAAACAGTGTGCTAAATTCATTTTGGAATTCTCTGCAAGAACTATCCAATAATGCAAATGAGGACAGTGCGCGTTCTGTTGTCTCTCAAAAAGGACAGGCTGTTGCTGATACATTTAATCATATTTCTGAGTCCCTTACAAAAGTTCAATCAAATTTAAAAGCAGAACTAGATACTAGTGTACTAGATGTTAATTCACTGCTATCTCAATTAAACAGTCTCAATAAGCAAATTGCACAGGTAGAACCAGTCGGTCTACTTCCGAATGGTTTATACGATCAACGTGATTTGCTGATTGATAAATTATCTTCAATTGTTGATGTCAAAGTGAGCTACAACAAATCAGGCGGGAATGCGCTTGCTTCTTCGGAAGGAACAGTATCGATCGAAATCCTGGATAAAAATAAACAGTCACTTGGAACTGTTCTGGACGGAAAAAATTATGAGGTTTCAGAGCTGAAAGCTAACTATGATAATGAAACGGGCTTAGTGACAAGTATTTCAATTGGAGACACTGCTGTTCAAGCTGAGTCGTTCAGCAGCAATGGATCACTGTTAGGGTTTATACAGTCTTATGGATATGTCACGGCAGACGGCAAAGAAAAGGGCATATACCCAGAGATGCTTTCTGATCTTGATCATATGGCGCTCGAATTTGCAAAAGCTTTCAATAAAGTACACCGAAATGGTCTGACAGAGAGCGGTGAAAAAGGCGGGGACTTTTTTGATTTTACCGGAGGTGAAACTGAGCCGGCAAAAGGCGCAGCAGGTAAGATTAAAGTCACTGACAGCATAAAAGATTCAAAAGGCGCGAATATCGCTTTCTCACTTACCGGAGCAGCAAACGATAATTCAAACGCAACGAATTTAGCAAATGTGTTAACCGGGGACATCACTATTAACGGAAAAGAAACGAGTGTGCTAGATTATTATGCTGGTCTCATTGGCGAGTTGGGGATCAAAGCTCAAGAGGCGAATCGGCTGGCATCTAATACAGAAACACAGCTGAATGATGCAGACATAAACCGTCAGCAAATGAGCGCAGTTTCTTTAGACGAAGAAATGACCAATATGATTCAATTCCAACACGCATACAATGCTGCTGCAAGAATGGTGACTTTACAAGACGAAATACTCGACAAAGTGATCAATGGCATGGGTGTCGGAGGAAGGTAGGTAGATCAAATGAGAGTAACACAAGGCATGATTCAGCAAAACTCATTGAGATATATCGGTTCAAGCTACTCAAAGCTGGATAAACTTCAATCACAGATTTCTTCCGGAAAAAAAATCTCAAAAGCTTCCGATGATCCAGTAGTAGCTATGAAAAGCTTAAAGTACAATACGCAATTATCTCAAGTTCAGCAATACCAAAGTAATGCTTCTCAAGCCTTTACTTGGCTTGAAAACACAGAAACAAACATTACTGAAGGAATTGACATTATGTCAAAGGTCAGAGAGTTAGCTGTTCAAGCTCAGAATGACACAAATGGTGAAGCAGAATTGCAAGCAATTGGTGTAGAAGTAAAACAATTAAAAGAGCAGCTTTTAAATATTGCTAATACACAAGTGAACGGCAGATATATCTTCAATGGCACTAATTCAGATACACCCCCAGTTAAAGACAACGGCGACGGAACTTATACGATTTCTGATACCGCTGACGTTATTGTCAATATATCGGATCATATGTCATTAAAGGTGAACTCAGATCCGAAGGCAGCCTTTGGCGGTACTTCTGGAAGCGGACAAAATGTGTTTGAAATGCTTAATTCATTTGAGAAAGCACTTAATTCAGGCTCTTTGGACGATGTGGACAGCGTTTTAGATGATATTGATCAATTTTCTGACGGTATGAGTGCAGAACGATCTGATATTGGAGCGAGATATAATCGTCTTGAACTGATTAATACAAGACTTTCAGCTCAAGAAGAAACAGCTACAAAAGTGTTGTCAGACAATGAAGATGTAGAACTGGAAGAAATAATAACTGAATTTATTGCGCAGCAAAGCGTGCACAGGGCTACTCTGGCTGTAAATGCGCAAATTGTTCAGCCTACATTGATCGACTTTTTAAAGTAAGCGGCTCTCAGGAGTTCGCTTTTTTTATAGTTTAGGAGGTAGAGTGATGCAAATTCCCAGATTGATTATGCATAGTGTTCAAGGGAAAATTGGTTTAACAACGACGCCTGCCAGCTTAAAAATGGAGCAGCCGCAAGCCGACTTGGAAATTGAACAGCCAAGCGCGGAAATGGAAATATCGGTGACCCCGGGAAAACTCACGATTGACCAGACGCAAGCATGGGAAGAATTAGACAGAAAGCATATATCCAAAAGAATCGAAGAAGCCGCCCAACAAGGGCATGAAGATGTAATGGATGGTATAGCCCGTACTGCAGAAGAAGGTGACGAGCTTATGAGAATTGAAAATAAGGGGAACCCCATCGCTTCACAAGCAAAAAGGAACTCTGAGATGCACCAAATTCAATTAGGCGAACATTATGCCCCTTCTCTATCAAGAGTGAAAATACAATATACTCCGTCACAGCTTAATGTTCAGATTACACCGCGAAAGCCTGTTATTCAGGCTGAACCGCATAAGCCGATTGTTGAATATATGCCGGGAAACGTTAAGGTTGACATGCTCCAATACCCTGATTTAAATATAGATGTAGAATACCCGGAAAAATCACTAGAAAAGTAAAAAGAAAAGGATCGTGAACAATGATCATTCATACTAAGTACCATGGCCAAATGAACGTGAAAGAAGAACAAATCATTCTTTTTGAAAACGGGATTCCAGGTTTTGTTGAAGAAAAACAGTTCGTCATTCTTCCGCTTTCAGAAGACTCTCCATTCGTGGCGCTGCAGTCCGTCACTTCAGAGAATCTTGCGTTCATCGTTGTAAGTCCGTTTATCTTTTTTAAGAATTATGAATTTGACCTTGATGAATCAACTGCTGAACTTTTGGATATCGATAATATTGAAGACGTAGAAGTCATGACATTATTGACCATGGAAGAGCCATTCGAAAAAACTACTGCTAATTTATTGGCTCCTATTATTGTGAATCGCAAGAACATGCTGGCTAAGCAAGTCGTTTTACACGACTCCCCATATACGACAAAGCATCCGATTGGAGGAGAATCATGCTAGTTTTATCGCGGAAAATAAACGAAGCGATTCAAATAGGTGCTGATATTGAAGTAAAAGTGATTGCGGTTGAGGGTGACCAAGTGAAAATTGGAATTGAAGCCCCAAAGCATATTGATATTCACAGGAAAGAAATTTACTTGACCATTCAGGAAGAAAATAACCGTGCGGCAGCGTTATCCAGCGATGTGATCTCCGCATTATCCTCACAAAAAAAGTGAGGATTTTTTTTATTTATGTATTAACAAAATCAGAGACGATCCGATATTAATGATGTAGCCGGGAGGAGACGCAAACACTCCGCCAGTTACAAAAAAACAAGGCACAAGGACGTGCCTTAACAACATATTCAGGGAGGAACAAAACAATGAGAATTAACCACAATATCGCAGCACTTAACACACTAAACCGTTTGTCTTCAAACAACGGTGCTAGCCAAAAGAACATGGAGAAGCTTTCTTCTGGTCTTCGTATCAACCGTGCAGGAGATGACGCAGCAGGTCTTGCGATCTCTGAAAAAATGAGAGGACAAATCAGAGGTCTTGAAATGGCTTCTAAAAACTCTCAAGACGGAATCTCTCTTATCCAAACAGCTGAGGGTGCATTGACTGAAACTCACTCTATCCTTCAACGTGTTCGTGAGCTTGCAGTACAAGCAAACAATACTGGTACTCAAGACGCTACTGACTTAGGTGCTATCCAAGAAGAGATCGGTTCCCTACTTGAAGAAGTTGGTGGCATGACAGGTGGAAGTAAAGGTATCTCTGACAGAACTGAATTTAACGGTAAGAAGCTTCTTAATGGCGACTTTGCTACTGACAAATTAACATTCCAAATTGGTGCAAATGCAGGGCAACAACTTGCAGTTAATATCGGCGACATGAGTGCAACTGGACTAGGAATTGACGGTATCAATGTTACTGCATTCAAAGATGATGCAGCAGCATTTGACACACAACTTGGTTTAATTGATACTGCTATTAACAATGTTTCAACTCAACGTTCAAAACTAGGTGCGGTACAAAACCGTCTTGAGCATACAATCAACAACTTAGGCGCTTCTGGTGAAAACTTGACAGCTGCTGAGTCTCGTATCCGTGACGTTGACATGGCTAAAGAGATGAGCGAGTTCACAAAGAACAACATTCTTTCTCAAGCTTCTCAAGCGATGCTTGCTCAAGCGAACCAACAGCCTCAAAACGTACTTCAATTGTTACGTTAATTTTGAAAAAGACCTTGGCGTTTGCCGGGGTCTTTTTTTATATTCCTAACTCCATATCTTTCCCCTTACTGTCTATAACCCGTGATATAATAATCGGATTCTCCACTAACCTATAAAAGTATTCCCTAACAAGAATTCTAAAACAGATGAGTTTTTTTCCATAAATATGTGTAATCTTATCTCGACTTAGTCGATATAAACGATAGATTGGGACATAGGGGATGATCAATTGAATATTGAAAGGCTCACTACGTTACAACCCGTTTGGGATCGTTACGATACTCAAATACATAATCAGAAAGATCATGAGAGTGAGGTTCCTGTTCATCAAGTTTCATATACCAATCTTGCTGAAATGGTAGGGGAAATGAACAAGCTTTTGGAACCGTCGCAAGTTCACCTGAAGTTTGAGCTCCATGAGAAGTTAAATGAATACTATGTAAAAGTAATAGAGGACTCTACAAATGAAGTCATCCGTGAAATTCCGCCGAAACGGTGGCTTGATTTTTATGCGGCTATGACTGAATTTCTTGGGTTATTTGTAGATGAAAAAAAGTAGATGAGGAGTGGTTTGAAATGGTCACGAGAATAACAGGTCTGGCGTCAGGAATGGATATAGATGATATCGTATCAAAGCTGATGCAAACAGAAAGAGCGCCGCTTGATAAGCTGACACAAAAAAAGCAGACGCTAGAATGGCAGCGTGACAGCTATCGTGAAGTCAACTCAAAAATAAAAGAACTACAAGATTATATGTCTAAAAATACGTTGACATATCCGAGCACGTATCAGAGCAAAACTGTGACCAGTTCTAATGAGTCTGTGTTAACTGCTACAGGAAGCGCAAGTGCGCCAAACTCTTCTTCTACTGTTGAAGTAGCGAGTTTGGCAACTGCAGCAACGTATAAGGCAAATAATTATACTGGATACACACAAGGCGATTATAATTTGGCATTTAACGTTGTGGCGCCTGGCGAGACAACGGCAAAAACAGTGAACATCAGTGTGACGAGCGCCGATACGATTGATAATGTGATTTCTAAACTTAACAGCTCAGATCTAGGTGTTTCAGCATTTAAAGATAAAATATGGAATGGTACAGAGTATGTAGAAACGATTGCGTTTTCTTCTAAAGCAACAGGTGCAGGAGGAAGCATACAGGCAGCAGACTCTGCTACATCCGACTTTATGTCCGGTCAGCTTGGTTTTTCGTTAGACGCTGATAATAAGCTCACTGCTTACAAAGAAGGAACAAATGCAAAGGTCACAATTAATGGCTTTGAAATGGAGAAGCTGACAAACAACTTTACGGTTAATAGCGTTACCTACTCGATCAAAAATACAACTGCAGCCACAGGCCCTGTTACCACATCTGTTTCTACTGATGTAGACGGGATTTATAACCAAATTAAAGAGTTTGTAGATAAATACAATGAATTGGTTGACAGCCTGAATGAAAAGCTTCAGGAAGAAAAATACAGAGATTATACTCCGCTGACGAGTGAACAAAAAGAAGCAATGTCTGATAAAGAGGTAGAACTCTGGGAGAAGAAGGCAAAAAGCGGTTTGCTGAGAAATGATTCCAGCATCAGCACCGGCACGAACCAAATGCGGACTGATTTTTATACTCAAGTTAATGCGGATGGGAAAACTTATCAATTAACTGAATTTGGCATCACAACCTCAAGTGCTTATCAATTACGGGGCCATTTAGAGATTAATGAAGACAAACTGAAAGCAAAAATACAAGAAGATCCACAAAGTGTTGCCGCCTTATTTACAAACGGAACGAACAACAGTGCCTATAGTGATAAAGGGATTATGAAACGTATCGGCGACACACTGAAAAGTACAGTGAAAAGCATTGAAGCAAAAGCCGGCAACTCGACAATGGGAACCAATGACTACTCAATCGGTAAAAATTTAAACACGATCAGCACTGATATCACCAAAATGCAGGACCGATTGAATACCATAGAAAACCGTTATTATAAAAAATTCAGTGCAATGGATTCTGCGATTCAAAAAATGAATGAACAAGCGTCCTATTTATCACAGCTTCTTGTACAATAAATGTAATTTGGAGGATGACACTATGGCGATCCAAAATCCTTATGCAGCTTATCAGCAAAGTTCAGTGAATACCGCTACGCCCGGTGAACTGACGCTTATGCTGTATAATGGCTGTTTGAAATTTATAAAACTTGCATGCCAGGCCATTGAGAATAATGATATAGAACGTAAAAATGAAAATCTGATTAAAGCGCAAAATATCATTCAGGAATTAAATGGCACGCTTAACCGCAACATAGAGCTTTCCGGTTCAATGGGTGCGATGTACGATTATATTTACCGAAGACTGGTAGAGGCAAATATAAAAAGTGACAAAAGCATACTGGAAGAAGTTGAGGGGTATGTGACAGATTTTCGAGATGCATGGAAACAGGCCATTCAAATCGAACGAAAGGACCGGCATGGGTCAGGCGGAATTGCATGAAACAAATAGATCAATTATCAATTGAAACGAAAAGTATGCTGTCACATATACAGAACACACCAGAGAGCGATGAACTTTTAAAGCAAATTGAGGACTTTGTGGCAAAACGGAATGAACTCATTGAGGACATCTCTTTGCCGCTCTCGGAAGAAGAAAAGAAGCAAATGAAACTTGTGCTGACATGGGATCAGCTTATTGTGAAGGAAATGGAAAGGGTAAAGCAGTCAATCGCAGCAGAACTTCAGCAGGTGAAAAGAAAACGCGCGATGCATACGACGTATTTAAATCCTTATAACAACATCACAATTGACGGCAGATATTATGACAAGCGTAAATAGGTGAGTGCCTTGAAGAGCATTGAAGATTATACGCTTTTATCAGCTTATTATCATCTTCTTTTTACAATTGAGGAAGGGCTGTGCTATTTGATAGAGGCGGAACAGAATTTATCAAAAACAGAAGGGGATCGGATCTATCAAGATCTGATCCAAGCCTTTTTTTATTTGGATTCCACCCATTCAACTCTTCTTTTCGTGATGAACACGCGGTGCGCAGAAGTATGCGTTAAGGCTTTTGACGAGATCTTTGCAGAATTTGATCAATTGGTTTCTTTCTCATTCCCCTCTCATGAATTTTGCGAGTATTTAAAAGGACATTTTCTGAATCATTATAGGAAATGGATGCTGTCCATTCATCGATGTATGGAGCCCTTTGTGATCAATTGACTTTGTCTAAGGCATTTTTTCTTATTATCAGCATATACATATACCTCCCGTCACCATAGGAGCATCAGCATAAATCGGCACAATTCGACAGAGTTCACTGAATTTTCACAAAAGGTTTACGTTTCAGCAGGAATTGTAAAGGGTAAAAGAGAAATAGATACATATCCTTAATAAAAGGGAGGCGTTCTTTGATGAACTATAACATCAGAGGAGAAAATATTGAGGTGACATCCGCGTTAAAGGATCATGTCGAGAAGAAGATCGGCAAGCTGGAGCGTTATTTTGAGCAAAGTGTAAATGCCGATGTGAACGTCAACTTGAAGTTTTACAATGACAAGGAGTCTAAGGTTGAGGTTACGATTCCAATGACAGATCTGGCGCTTCGCTCTGAAGTGCATAACGAGGATATGTACAATGCAATTGATCTCGCTACAAACAAGCTGGAACGTCAAATCCGTAAGCATAAAACAAAAGTAAACCGCAAATTCCGTGAGCAGGGTCTTCCGAAATCTGCATTGGCAAACGGCCTCGGCTCTGATACAGATATAGCGGTTCAGGACGAAATAGAAGAAGATGAAAGCTTAGAAATCGTCCGTCAGAAGCGCTTTAATTTAAAGCCGATGGATAATGAAGAAGCAATCCTACAAATGAATATGCTTGGCCATAATTTCTTTGTTTTCACAAATGCGGAAACAAACCTTACAAACGTCGTGTATCGCAGAAATGACGGGAAATATGGCCTGATTGAACCGACTGAATAATGAAGAGCAGCCTTCCGTGATTTTCGCGGAAGGTTTTTGTTTTTTCTTATTTGCAAATTCTTTGGAAATAAGAGAAGGTATGATATGATAATGAGAGGTATACATGGACTAGTAAATTATTTATACATGCTTGTCAAAGAGGCATGTGATGATAGAGGAGCGTTATAAATGCTTGGAATTTTAAATAAAATGTTTGATCCAACAAAACGTACGCTGAATAGATACGAAAAAATTGCTAACGATATTGATGCGATTCGGGGAGACTATGAAAATCTCTCTGATGATGCGCTAAAAAATAAAACAATTGAATTTAAAGAGCGTCTTGAAAAAGGGGCGACAACTGATGATCTTCTTGTTGAAGCATTCGCAGTTGTTCGGGAAGCTTCTCGCCGCGTAACCGGCATGTTCCCGTTTAAAGTCCAGCTTATGGGGGGCGTTGCTCTTCATGACGGAAATATCGCGGAAATGAAAACAGGGGAAGGTAAAACATTAACGTCTACTCTACCTGTTTATTTAAATGCCTTATCTGGAAAAGGCGTGCACGTCGTGACAGTCAATGAATACTTGGCGAGCCGTGACGCAGAGCAAATGGGGAAAATTTTTGAGTTTCTCGGCTTAACTGTCGGACTGAATTTGAACTCGATGTCAAAAGATGAAAAACGGGAAGCTTATGCGGCTGACATCACTTATTCTACAAACAACGAGCTCGGCTTCGACTATTTGCGTGACAACATGGTTCTTTATAAAGAGCAAATGGTGCAGCGTCCGCTTCATTTTGCGGTAATTGATGAAGTCGATTCTATTTTGATTGATGAAGCGAGAACACCGCTTATCATTTCAGGACAAGCTGCAAAATCGACAAAACTGTACGTACAGGCAAATGCTTTTGTACTCACGTTAAAAGCAGAGAAAGACTATACGTATGATGTGAAAACAAAAGGTGTACAGCTCACTGAAGAAGGAATGACAAAGGCTGAAAAAGCATTCGGCATCGACAACCTGTTTGATGTGAAAAATGTGGCGCTCAACCACCATATCAACCAGTCCTTAAAAGCGCACGTTGCCATGCAGAAGGACGTTGATTACGTAGTAGAAGACGGTCAGGTTGTCATCGTTGACTCCTTCACGGGACGTTTAATGAAAGGCCGCCGCTACAGCGAAGGGCTTCACCAGGCGATCGAAGCGAAGGAAGGGCTTGAAATTCAAAATGAGAGCATGACCTTGGCGACGATTACGTTCCAAAACTACTTCCGGATGTATGAAAAGCTTGCCGGTATGACAGGTACGGCTAAAACAGAGGAAGAGGAATTCCGTAACATCTACAACATGCAGGTTGTGACGATTCCGACAAATCAGCCGGTTGTTCGTGATGACCGTCCTGATTTAATTTACCGTTCAATGGAAGGGAAGTTTAAAGCAGTCGCAGAAGATGTTGCCCAGCGTTATATGACAGGACAGCCTGTTCTTGTCGGTACAGTTGCGGTCGAAACGTCTGAATTGATTTCAAAGCTGCTCAAAAACAAAGGTATCCCGCATCAGGTATTAAACGCCAAAAACCATGAACGAGAAGCGCAAATCATTGAAGAGGCCGGCCAAAAAGGCGCTGTGACGATTGCGACAAACATGGCGGGCCGCGGAACAGACATTAAGCTTGGCGAAGGAGTAAAAGAGCTTGGCGGACTTGCCGTTGTCGGAACGGAACGCCATGAATCACGCCGGATTGATAATCAGCTACGAGGACGTTCAGGACGTCAGGGAGATCCGGGGATCACGCAATTTTATCTTTCTATGGAAGATGAATTGATGCGCAGATTTGGTGCTGAGCGAACAATGGCAATGCTTGACCGCTTTGGTATGGATGACTCCACTCCGATTCAAAGCAAAATGGTATCCCGCGCGGTTGAATCATCCCAAAAACGTGTTGAAGGAAATAACTTCGATTCGCGTAAACAGCTTCTGCAATATGATGATGTTCTCCGC
Source organism: Bacillus sp. 0909A (assembly GCF_036765115.1). NCBI lineage: Bacteria > Bacillati > Bacillota > Bacilli > Caryophanales > Bacillaceae > Bacillus > Bacillus sp. 0909A. The sequence goes on along the minus strand of NZ_JBAIZU010000003.1, from coordinate 295,309 downwards.
CAGCAGCGTGAGGTTATCTATAAGCAGCGTTTCGAAGTCATCGACTCTGAAAACCTGCGTGAAATCGTAGAAAATATGATCAAGTCTTCTCTCGAGCGGGCAATTGCGGCCTATACGCCTAGAGAAGAGCTTCCTGAGGAATGGAAGCTTGACGGTCTTGTTGAGCTTGTTAACACGGCTTACCTTGACGAAGGCGCGCTTGAAAAGAGCGACATCTTCGGCAAAGAGCCGGATGAAATGCTTGAGCTGATTATGGATCGCATCAAGACCAAATATAATGACAAAGAAGAAAAATTCGGCGAAGAACAAATGCGAGAATTCGAGAAAGTGATCGTGCTTCGCGCCGTCGATTCAAAATGGATGGATCATATCGACGCAATGGATCAGCTACGCCAAGGGATTCACCTTCGTGCTTACGCGCAAACAAATCCGTTGCGTGAGTATCAAATGGAAGGCTTTGCGATGTTTGAGCATATGATTGAATCCATCGAAGACGAGGTTGCCAAATTTGTGATGAAGGCTGAGATTGAAAATAATCTGGAGCGTGAAGAGGTTGTACAAGGCCAAACCACGGCTCATCAGCCGCAAGAAGGCGATGAAAACAAAAAAGCAAAGAAAGCGCCGGTTCGTAAAGTGGTTGATATCGGCCGAAATGCGCCATGCCACTGCGGAAGCGGAAAAAAATATAAAAATTGCTGCGGCCGGACTGAATAGTTCGTTCGGGCAAGCTTGCTGACCGCGGCGCCTTGAGCGCCCGCGGATCTTTTAATGAGGTGAATGGAATGGAATTATCAGAAATTAGAGTTGAGCTCGAAAATATGGCTTCTCGTTTAGCGGACTTTAGGGGGTCTCTTTGACCTCGAATCAAAGGAGACCCGCATTGCTGAGCTAGATGAGCAAATGGCTGATCCGGAATTCTGGAATAATCAGCAGAAAGCCCAAACGGTCATTAATGAAGCAAATGGTTTAAAGGATTATGTCAATTCCTATAAAAAATTGAATGAATCCCATGAAGAACTGCAAATGACTCATGACCTTCTGAAAGAAGAGCCGGATCAAGATCTCCAGCTTGAGCTTGAGAAAGAGTTAAAGGCATTAACGAAGGAGTTCAATGAGTTTGAGCTTCAGCTTCTTCTCAGTGAGCCGTATGATAAAAACAATGCAATTTTGGAGCTGCATCCGGGTGCAGGCGGTACTGAGTCACAGGATTGGGGCTCTATGCTTCTCAGAATGTACACCAGATGGGCTGAGCGCCGCGGCTTTAAAGTAGAAACGCTCGATTACCTTCCTGGTGATGAAGCCGGTATTAAGTCAGTCACATTACTGATTAAAGGGCACAACGCTTATGGATATATCAAGGCGGAAAAAGGCGTCCATCGTCTCGTGCGGATTTCTCCGTTTGACTCATCAGGCCGCCGTCACACTTCATTCGTATCTTGTGAAGTTATGCCTGAATTCAACGATGAGATTGATATTGATATCCGTACAGAGGATATTAAAGTTGATACGTACCGTGCAAGCGGAGCAGGCGGACAGCACGTCAACACGACAGACTCAGCAGTTCGGATTACTCACTTGCCGACAAACGTGGTTGTGACATGTCAAACAGAACGTTCCCAAATTAAAAACCGTGAAAGAGCAATGAAAATGCTGAAGGCAAAGCTGTATCAGCGCAGGATTGAAGAACAGCAGGCAGAGCTGGATGAGATTCGCGGTGAGCAAAAAGAGATCGGCTGGGGCAGCCAAATCCGCTCTTACGTTTTCCATCCGTATTCCATGGTAAAAGACCATCGGACCAATACAGAAATGGGTAACGTTCAAGCCGTAATGGACGGAGATATTGACGTATTTATTGACGCATACCTGCGTTCTAAACTTTCATAAGCGGGAAACACACCTGGTGTCTGCAGGTGTGTTTTTTTATTGCCTGCATATCCTTGCTTTCGCTGCTGCTTTAGCATATTACCACTGTATTTGGGTGTTATTTACATCTGATCGGGGAAGGATTAAAATGCTATCGGAGAGCATAGGAAGAAACGGAGGAAGGTTGTAATGATAGATGTACGGAATAAAAGTCTTCGGGTTATACGGGATTATGTATACATACTGATAGGGGCAGCAATTACAGCAGTGTCCTTTAATGTATTTCTGCTTCCAAACAAAATAGCCGCAGGCGGTGTCAGCGGGATCAGTACGATTTTACAGTCATATGGTTTTGAAGCGGCCTATGTCCAGTGGATCATTAATATTCCCTTATTTATTGCCGGTATCATTTTGCTTGGCGGTAAATTTGGACTCAAGACACTTGCGGGTTCTGTCTTTTTGCCGCTTGTCGTGTTTTTGACGAGAGATATTCAGCCGGCTACACATCATGAGCTTCTGGCGGCGATTTTTGGCGGCGTCGGCATCGGGATTGGAATCGGCATTGTGTACTTAGGCAAAGGATCGACGGGAGGAACGGCATTAGCCGCTCAAATCATTCATAAATACACGGGTCTCTCATTAGGGACGTGTCTCGCGATCATTGACGGTTTAATTGTTGTTACGGCGATGATCGTATTTAATATAGAGCAGGGACTGTATGCCATGCTTGGGGTGTATGTATCAAGTAAAACCATTGATGTCGTCCAAGTCGGCTTCAACCGCTCTAAAATGGCGCTTATCATTACAAAACAGGAACAGGCCGTAAAGGAAGCTGTTTTTAAAAAAATTGACAGAGGCGTTACAAAAATTTCTGCAGTCGGCGGATATACTGACGACGAACGACCAATTTTAATGTGCGTGGTTGGCCAAACTGAATTCACGAAATTGAAACAAATCGTCAAACAGATTGATGAGACTGCTTTTGTGATTGTAGCAGATGCAAGCGAGGTGCTGGGCGAGGGTTTCAAACGCGCTTAAACGAGGTTATAATATGGAAGAGATCGTAAAGGAGTTGTGCTTCTCAACATGAAATCAAAACTATCGATACTAATGCTTGTATTTGCTATTTCAGCCCTGCTGGCTGCCTGCGGTTCTAACGATGCAAAAGAAAAGAAGACAGACAACAGCAGCAAAACAGAAGCCTCTGCTTCTGAAGGGGAAGAATTATATCAGCAGAGCTGTGTAGGCTGCCATGGCAAGGATTTAGAAGGTGTGTCAGGACCTAATCTCCAAGAGGTTGGGGGCAAATACGACGAAGAAAAAATTGAAAGCATTATCCAAAACGGACGGGGCAATATGCCGAAGGGGCTTGTAGATGATAAGGAAGCCGCTTCTATTGCAAAATGGCTCTCAGAGAAAAAGTAATATCAGAAAATCTTTGCCGCGACTTGGGCAAGGATTTTTTTATGCCGAAATAATGATGAATGAAAAGAAACTGTAATAGTATTATGTCTAAATTTGACGTATAATGAAGTGTGTTGAAAATCAAACTTTCAGATTTTTCATCTTTTTACAAATGAATGGGTCATAAACTGTCGAATGCTTTCGAAGAGTATGACCGTGCGACATAAAATGATATAAAAGATTAGGTGATTTCATGATAGAAATGAAAGAAGTATACAAAGCCTATCCGAACGGTGTAAAGGCGCTAAACGGGATTTCAGTTACTATTCATCCCGGAGAGTTTGTTTATGTTGTCGGACCGAGCGGAGCGGGTAAATCTACTTTTATTAAAATGATATACAGAGAAGAAAAGCCGACAAAAGGGCAAATTTTACTCAATCATAAAGATCTCGCTTCGGTTAAAGAAAAAGAGATTCCTTTCGTGCGGCGTAAAATAGGTGTAGTCTTCCAGGACTTCAAGCTTCTCCCGAAACTGACGGTGTTTGAGAATGTGGCTTTTGCCCTTGAAGTGATTGGAGAACAGCAGTCTGTCATTAAAAAACGGGTGCTTGAAGTGCTTGATTTGGTGCAGCTGAAGCATAAAGCGAGACAATTCCCTGACCAGCTTTCAGGCGGGGAGCAGCAGCGTGTCTCTATAGCCAGATCAATTGTGAACAGCCCTGATGTTGTCATTGCTGATGAACCTACGGGAAACCTTGATCCTGATACGTCTTGGGAAGTCATGAAGACGCTGGAGGAGATTAATAACCGCGGAACAACAGTCGTAATGGCGACACATAATAAAGAAATCGTAAACACCATTAAGAAACGTGTCATTGCAATCGAAGATGGTATCATTGTGCGTGATGAGTCAAGAGGGGAGTATGGTTCTTATGATTAAAATTCTCGGGCGCCATTTGCGTGAGAGTTTTAAATCTCTCGGGAGAAACACATGGATGACGTTCGCATCCATTAGTGCAGTAACCGTTACGCTGATTTTAGTCGGCGTGTTTTTAGTAATTATGCTGAATTTAAATAACATGGCTACGAATGCTGAAAAAGAAGTCGAAATCAAGGTATTGGTTGATCTGACTGCAGATAAGAAGGCACAGGACAAGCTGCAGGATGAGATAAAAGACCTGAACGGCATTCAAAGTGTCACTTTTTCATCTAAAGAAAAAGAGCTTGACCAGTTAGTTGACAGTTTTGGAGACAGCGGAAAATCCCTGACGATGCAGGATCAGGAAAACCCGCTGAATGACGCGTTTGTCGTGAAAACGACCGACCCGCATGATACGCCAAGTGTCGCGAAAAAGATTGAAAAAATGGATCATGTTTATAAAGTTACTTACGGAAAAGAAGAGGTCAGCCGTTTGTTTAAAGTAGTCGGCGTTTCCCGCAACATCGGAATCGCGTTAATTATCGGCCTATTGTTTACGGCGATGTTCTTAATTTCCAACACCATCAAAATTACGATTTTTGCAAGAAGAAAAGAAATTGAAATCATGAAGCTTGTTGGTGCGACGAACTGGTTTATCCGCTGGCCGTTTTTCCTTGAAGGATTGCTGCTGGGTGTATTCGGTTCAGTCATTCCGATCGCGCTTGTATTGAGCACTTATCAATATGTTATCGGATGGGTCGTTCCGAAGGTTCAAGGCTCATTTGTCTCTCTTCTTCCATATAATCCGTTTGTATTCCAAGTCTCGCTTGTATTGATTGCAATCGGCGCAGTGATTGGAGTATGGGGAAGCCTGACTTCCATCCGCAAGTTTTTGCGAGTATAAACACAAAAAAGCCATCCCGGTTGCGGGACGGCTTTTTCTTTTGCCTTCTTTTTCTTCTATGATTACATGAAATCTCCATCCCTTACATATACTATCTCTAGGTTTTGCAAAGACAGTCTGGCATACAGGAGGAGTAAAGGATGAATCAAAAAATAATCGCTGTGATAGCGGCTGGGAGCATGCTGTTCGGAGGCGCCGGCGTTTATGCGGGAATGAACCTGCTTGAAGCCGAAAAGCCCGAAGCCGCAGCTGTTGCCGCAACGGCTCAAGCTGACTCTGATCGGGCTGCAGCTATGGATAAAATTGAAAAAGCATATGATTTGATTTCGAATGAATATGTCGAAAAGGTTGATAGAGAAAAGCTGCTTGAAGGAGCCATTCAAGGAATGCTGTCTACATTAAACGATCCTTATTCCGTCTATATGGACAAGCAGACGGCAAAGCAATTTTCTGATTCTCTTGATTCCTCTTTCGAAGGCATCGGGGCTGAGGTTGGAGTGGAAGAAGGCAAAATCATTATTGTGTCGCCATTTAAACAATCTCCTGCGGAAAAAGCCGGGCTGAAGCCGAATGATGAAATTATCAGTATTGATGGAGAATCGATGGCGGGCAAGGATTTAAATGACGCTGTCTTAAAAATAAGAGGAAAGAAAGGTTCCAGCGTGTCAATAAAGATTCAGCGGCCCGGGACGAAGAAGCAATTGTCATTCCGCATTAAGAGAGCTGAAATTCCCCTTGAAACAGTGTTTGCTTCAGAGAAAAAAGTGCAGGGGCATTCTGTCGGGTATATCGCCATTTCTACTTTTTCTGAGCATACTGCGGAGGATTTTGCAAAAGCGTTGGGCAAGCTCGAGAAAAAAGGGATTGAAGGCCTCGTGCTGGATGTTCGAGGAAACCCGGGCGGATATCTTCAAAGTGTTGAAGAGATTCTTAAGCATTTCATTACAAAGGATCAGCCTTACATTCAGATTGCTGAACGCAATGGAGATAGAAAACGTTATTTTTCAACATTGACCCATAAAAAAACATACCCTGTCAATGTCATCACAGATAAGGGGAGCGCCTCTGCATCTGAAATTCTTGCAGGCGCATTAAAAGAAGCGGGGCATTATGATGTTGTAGGTGACACGTCTTTCGGAAAGGGAACTGTTCAACAAGCTGTACCGATGGGAGACGGCAGCAATATTAAGTTGACGCTTTACAAGTGGCTGACGCCGAATGGGAACTGGATTCATAAAAAGGGTGTTAAGCCGACCATTGCAATTAAACAGCCTGATTATTTCTCCGCAGGTCCATTGCAGCTCAAGGAGCCTCTTAAAGCAGATATGAACAATGAAGATGTGAAACATGCGCAGGTTTTACTGAAAGGACTCGGTTTTGATCCAAGTCGGGAAGACGGCTATTTCAGCAAAGAAATGAAAAAAGCGGTCTTGGCCTTTCAGGATCAAAACAAGCTCGCTAAAACAGGTGTGATTGACAATCGCACGGCGAAGAAAATAAATCATTTAATTGAAATGAAAAAATCAGATGAAGAAAATGATTTGCAGCTTCAAACAGCGCTTAAATCATTATTTGTTAATTAAAGGAGATGGTGTTCCATCTCCTGTTTCTTTATGCTTAGTGAATAAATAATCTAAAAGTCACATAAAAATTGAGTTTTTGACAAGATATTAAAAAATTTTTCACAAATAAACATTTATAAAGGACCGGGATTACCCGATATCAATATATGAGAGAGACTTTCTAACGAGAAAATATGCATTTAAAATGAAACTTTTGCAAGTTGCCTAGTCTTTGTTTACTTCATACAATATAAGAAGGTTCTAAAAAGAACAGTAATCAGGTTTATGGCAGCTGAACTACAGGTATTTAAAGAACGTTAGCGAGAATGCTTGTTAGCACTCCAGTACTGCTGCTTATACTGGCCCGTGCTTATCTGTACAAAGAAAATGGGGGTTCACAATTGAAGAGGGCAAGTATTGTGCGTGAAAAAAAATATTATGAATTAGTGGAACAATTAAAAGACAGAACACAAGACGTAACATTTTCAGCTACAAAAGCACTAAGTCTTCTTATGCTGTTTAGCAGGTATCTAGTGAATTACACAAATGTTGAATCGGTCAATGACATTAATGAAGAATGTGCCAAGCATTATTTTAATTACTTAATGAAAAATCATAAACGATTAGGAATTAATCTGACAGATATAAAGAGGTCGATGCACCTGATCAGCGGGTTATTGGACGTGGATGTAAACCATTATTTAAAGGATTTTTCACTATCGAATGTCACGCTGTGGATGACGCAAGAGAGATAAACCCTCCTGAGGATATCCAAGCCATGTAATATTTGATAGAATATGAGTAACATGTTTGGCTTGAGGCGGTGAAAGATAGTGTCTGTTCAATGGGGATTTGAACTGTTAAAAAGTGCGGGCCTGTTCTTTTTGCACCCGCTATTCTGGTTTTTTGTCATTGTAAGTCTGGCTTTCGGATATGTGAGGATCAAACGTGAACGAAAAACCTTTCATACCAGAATAGCAGATATTTATGATGAACTGAAATTTACATATACAAAAGGGTTAATCCCTGGTATCCTTTTGTCTATTGTTTTAGGGGTACTCGGAATTTCGATTCCTCTCGGTATACTTGCAATTATTGCCGTTATGACTGCAGCGGCAGCGCTCACTCTTCGCGCAAACTGGATGTCTGCTGCATATATCGTCAGTGTGAGTATACTGATAGGTTTTGGACTGCAAGTGAATCAGGCTGAACCTTTTCTAGATCGGTTTCCGCAGGGCTTTGCAGTCATGTGGCCAGCCCTGGCGGTGTTTTTGGGCTTACTGGTTATCGCTGAAGGAGCGGTTGCATATCGTTCCGCCCATGTGAAAACATCACCGGGATTGGTCGTCAGCAGCCGTGGTTTGCCGATCGGTCAGCAGCTTGCAAACCGTATATGGCTTTTGCCGCTGTTTATTCTTGTACCTGGCAATGGATTAGAATCACACCTTAGCTGGTGGCCTGTGTTTTCCGTTCCCGGAGGGTCATTCCATTTTCTATGGATACCTTACTTTGTCGGATTCGGCCAAAGGGTGCAGGGTTCCCTTCCTGAAACCAGTATAAGAATCACAGCGAAGCGAGTCTGTATTCTCGGGCTTATCATCTCCGCTCTCGGTGCTGCGAGTTTGCTGTGGACGCCGCTTGCGGGTGCAGCAGTCTGTGCGGCTGTATTAGGACGTATTTTTCTGTCCGTGAAGCAAAGGTTAAACGACAATGCAGCCCCGTTTTATTTCTCCAAGCGTGATCAAGGCTTAATGGTGCTTGGTATTATACCAAATACACCAGCTGAAGACTTGGAATTAAAAATCGGGGAAATTATTACGAAGGTCAACGGCGTGCCCGTGAAGCACGTATCTGATTTTTATGAAGCGCTCCAGCGCAACCGTGCGTATGTGAAGCTTGAAATTATCGGACTGAACGGGGAGATTCGCTTTGATCAGCGTGCGTCTTACGAGGGAGAACATCATGAATTGGGCATTCTGTTCGTAAAGGATGACCGTGAAGGTGAGGCAGCCGCTTTGCCTGGATCATAAAAAACAGCCCGGCACCACATGTTTGTGTGGCGCCGGGCTGTTTTGTTTTACGCTGAATTTTGCTCCATGCGTGCCGTTTCGTCAGATTTGATGCCTAACGAGACAAAAACACCAATGACGGATACCGCGAAAAGAATAATAAATAATGTGTGATACCCAGAAATCAGGCCAATTAAGGCTGACGAAATAATGCTTCCGAAGTAACGGAAGGTCGAGAAAATGCCGGAAGCCACTCCGGACATCGCGGGCTCCACTGTGGCAAGGGATGATACCTGCATGCTGGTCAGTCCGACTCCGGATGCAAGCCCTCCGAGAATAAGTGAGATCATCAGGAAGGAAACGGAATGGGAGCTGCTCAAGAGCAAAAATAACAAATTGGCTCCGGCCATCATCGCAAATGAGAGAAATATGATTTTTTTCGCACCCCATTTCTGATGGAGCTGAGCGCCTGCCCAATTGCTCGCCGACATAAATATCGAAAAGACAGAAAGCGCCATGCCGCTGTTAGACGTATTAAGCCCAAACTGGTTTGTCATGAATAAGGGCATAATCAATAAGACGGCATACATCATTAGATTGCTTAACAAGACGGATAGATTGGCATTTGTAAAGGTTGAGCTTTTAAACAGCGCAAAATCAATGATTGGGTGCTGTGTGCGCTTTTCCCGTCTGAAAAAAAGCGGGACAAAAAGCAGTATCAATATGCTGTATAATGCATAGCCCCATGAAGACTCATTTTTCGTCAGAAGGATAATTGAAACGATGCTGCCTGCCAGCAAGAGAGAGCCGATGATATCCAGCGGCGCCTCTGATTTGTTTTCTTTATATTGAGGAAACATGGTCAATGCTGTAAATAAAGCAATAGCGAGAAACGGGATGTTGACCCAAAAAATCGAATGCCAGCTGAAGCTGTCAATCAAAAGAGAGCCGATAAACGGCCCGAGAGCGGCGCCGAGTCCTGCGCCGAGTCCGAAATAGCCGAACACTTTCGGAAGGCGTTTCTCTGATACAACGTGCCGGATAATGGCAATGCTGTTTGGCGTGAGCAGTGCCCCGCCAACAGCCTGCAAAGCCCGAAATACAATTAATAAAAACAGGCTCGGCGATAGAGCGCAGCCTAATGAGGCAATCAGAAATAGGCCGACGCCCCATAAATACATGGTTTTGTTGCCATACATGTCACCGAGTTTTCCAGCTATCGGCTGTGTGACGGCCATGACGATTAAATAAACAGTAACCACCCAAGTGATGCTTGCGATGGATTCATTATACGTATGTGATATAGATGAAAGCGCAACTGCGATCATCGTTGAGTTAATGGGAACCAGGATGGCCCCCAATAAAAGAGAGACGATCAGCGCCCATTCTTTTTTTGAGCTCATTGGGATCCTCCTTTTGTTTTGCCAAGGAGCTAACGGGCAGTAATTCCTTTGACGAATATAGCTGTACTGTGCTCCAGCATTTTTTCCTGGGGCGTTCTAATTACTCTGTCGCCTAAATGAAGACGGTGTACAAAGTAACCGAAAATCATCGAAATAAATACATCGGCATGTTCAGCTTCATCTCCTGTCTGGATAGCCCCTTTCTCACCCATGCTTGTGAGATAATCAACCAAAAGCTGTTTCATAGATTGGGGATATTCAGTCACATGGTTGATGACATCCTGAAACATGGCGGGTTCACGAAAGCTGATTTTAATTAAATCTTTTCTTTGTTCAAGCTCCTCCAGCAGACAGGTTCCGATATGCAGCAGGTCTTTGTATAAATCACCTTCTGTTTGCTCAAAGATGCGATTTCTATTTGCTGAATGCTGAGAAAGCAGAGCCTCGACAAGCCCCTGTTTGTTTTTAAAATTCCTGAAAATCGTCGCTTCACTTACGTTTGCTTTTTCTGCAATTTCTTTTGTCGTCGTTGCATGATATCCTTTTTTGACGAGCAGCTGCATGGCAGCATCAAGGATTCTGCGATTTGTCGGTCTCAATACGTTTCACCTCACGAATATACTGGCAGGACAAGTATACACCTGCCCCGCTTGTATAATAAAGAGGGAGGGCGCATCAGGATCGGCTGACAACTGTGATTTTGCCGCTGTTTCCGTCTACAGTGACGATGTCTCCATCTCGAAGCCTTTCTGTCGCTGCACGTGTGCCGAGAACAGCGGGAATGCCGTATTCGCGTGCGATAATCGCTGCGTGAGACAAGATTCCTCCTGTGTCTGTAATAATGGCTTTGGCATCTTGAAACAGGCTGGTCCATAGTGGTGTCGTCATTTTGCAAACCAGGATGTCTCCAGGTGTGAATTGAGAAAACTCACTGGCATCCCGAATCACTTTCACCGGCCCTGTTGCGATACCGCTTGATGCTGCAACTCCAAAAATATCATTCTCTGTGTTTTTTTCATCTTCTATGACTGCACCGACAATTTCTTCAGCCGCTTTCAGCTGCGCTTTTGTCGGTGTACCGAGATAAGCAGGCGCCTGTGCCAGCTCATACTCGTGAAACATTTGTCTCCGTTTTTCAGCCTTCTCTTGAAGGGATACGGGATGAAGGAGCGCATTTTCCACCTCGTCATCATATAAGAACCAAAGGTCTTCTCGATCTTGAATCACACCGCTTTCTGCCAGCAATTCTCCTACCTTTAGCAAAAAGACTCTCGCCTTGGCATCCAGCATAGCGTCAATGTAAAAATGATGATCATCCTTAATATTGGACGAATTCAGCGTCCATTGATAATAACGTTCAAATTCTTTCTGCAAAGCGGGATCCTCAATGCTTTGGAAGAATTCATTGTACAACTTCTCACGTTTTTTAATGGTTTTCTTAAATTCGTTGTCAAAATGATAGCCATTGCGGACGTAGTTTTGAATATGAGTCAATGCGTAAAATGGATTCTCTGCCCATGTTTGTTCAATGAGGTCGTGGCTTTTTACAGATCTCCACCCGTATTCCTGTAAAAATTCATTGACTTTTTGCAGGAATTCTCTTCCCTCATCAGTTTGTTCCAATTTCTCCTGCAAATGTTCCGGCTGGGCATGCTCAAAAAGGGCTGTCAAAATCGGGTTTTCTCGAACTTCAACGGAGAATTGCCATAGGCGGCGGTCTGTTTCCAGAGATTTGTTCATGACTCCTGTCAGCATCTCATAGAAATGTGAGTTTTCAGTTTCACCCTGAATGTTTTGATACATAGCTTGCAGTTTGTTCGTCAGAAGAATTTGCGGGAAAACGATATTGAAGTGTTCCTCATAGGCCGTGAGATAAAAGGCCTTCAGTTTTTTAAAGGCATCCAGCGCACTTTCCGGAGTGTGTTCCGTTTGTGCGAGTTGGTCCAATGTCCGGTAAAACGGAAGGTACGTGTTATGAATGATATCGTACATGCGCTCGGACAATATCGGAAAAAGCTCTTCGGCACTGTCCTCAGGAGGCAGTTGTTGTTCGCCTTGATTTTTTGAATAAATATGTCCACGATACACTTTTACTTCATCGACGATGACACCGATTGGGAACTGCCGCATACTTTTCTTTAAGCCATATTCAAGTGCGGGCACAATAAAAGATGAAAATAACGGACTGACCGGGCCTTCGATGTTGGACTCCATATTGAGCCAAAAATCATCCATATCCTCGTCGGTGATCATGAAGTTCCGTTCTTCCTCAGCCGCTTTTTTATCCTGTTCAATGGTGGTAATTGGCCGCGCCTGCAAAAGGTATAGTTTATGATCGGCGATTCCGAATTCTAAATCGACAGGATATCCGTAAAGAGCTTCGGTTTTTTTGGTGATTTCAGTCAGTTCAATCACCTGTTCATCTGTAAGGCAAAAACGGCTGCGCATGTCTTCGCTCGTTTCTTTTTCGGCAATGCCTTCTGCTGCAGACTCCATGTAGATCTCTTTTAAACCCATTTCTTTCTGAATCTCAAATGAACCTTTATGAACGATATACGTGTCAGGGGTGACGCTTCCTGATACAACAGCTTCCCCCAGGCCGTAGCTGGCGCTGATTAATAACTCTCTATCATCATGGGTAACAGGATTTTGGCTGAAAATTACACCCGATATGTCCGAATTGATCAGGCCCTGCACCACTACACCCATTAACGGCTCTGCGATTTGATTGTTCATTTTTTTCTTATAGCGGCTGACTCTGCCTGAGAAAAAGGAGGCCCAGCATTCTTTCACCTTAGCCAGATATTCTTCTTCTGTTTTTATATTTAAATAGGTTTCGTATTGACCGGCGAATGAAGCGCCCTCTAAATCTTCTGAGGCTGATGAAGAGCGGACGGCCACGGAACGATATGATTCTCTCAGCTCGTAAAAGGAGCTCGTCAGCTCGTTCTTTAGCTCATCTGAAAATGTTCCGGCAATAATGGCATTTTCGATATTTTCGCTTGAATCATGAAGCTGATTATCCTCCATAAAACGGGCGAGAGCGTTCGTTTGAATAATAAACCCATCCGGAACAGGAAGTCCGTGTTTGGTCAGTTTAATGAGATTCATGCCTTTAGCTCCAGCTAGCTGACTGGATTCTTCAGCTTGGCGAAATAACACAGAGTACATGTTTAAAACCCCTCTTTCCTTGGTATTTTTCTCTCTATTTTTCTTTTTCGGAGCCAATGTTCAAAAATGATAGTGAACACTATCAATCAATTGTAGGTTTAAAGGAAAATGCTGTCAAACGCAAAAAGCCCTAAATAAAATGAATATTTAAGTTAGTTAGATAATCATAAACCATAAAACTGAAACAGGTCTGTATGCCTATTTTTCCGTATTCGAAAATCGTTTCATTGAGCTTTCAGATCACTGTTGGTCAAGCTTTCTTCATTAAATGAGACTTAATGCCTGCCCTCCTGTTGATTTGACAATCAGTACGGCTTCAGCTCTTATTCAGCAGCACTAATATCAATTTTTCTTTATATTTGATACCGTCCCTTGTGCTGAAGATGATTTGTTACTGCTTGAACCGAATACGTAAAATCATCATTGCTTGTTTAAGAGAAGGGTTTCGCGGCAGAAACCATGATTGAATTGAGCTGAAAAAGGGTATGGTGTAGAAAGAGGGAACCATTGCACGATTGTCCGATTCTTCATTTTTTACTATAATCAAATCAGATGAAGAATCCCTGAGGAGGGTTTTTGTGATTACAAAAGCCGTTTTTGCATTATTTTTCCCTTTTATGCTTGTCGTTCTTTTTACGAGAGTGACCTTTAACCATTATGTGGCGATCGCTCTTACAGCTGCATTGCTGTTTGCCTCTTATTTGAAAGGCTATACAGAAACGTATCTTATTGTGGGATTAGATGTTGTCTCTCTTGTGGCCGGCGGACTCTATATGGCCAAAAAAGCTGCTGAGAAAAAAGAAGAATAAACCGGACATAATGAATAAGAAGATGAATTCCTGCTTTTACGTTTTAAAAGCAGGTTTTTTATACATGAAATCAGCTGGAAATAAATAACCACCGAACTTTAGTTCGTATTTTTGGTGATTTTGCTTTCCATTGTGTTACTATATCTATAGGAAGATTTCGTAAAGAAACGGAGGCTTATTTGTGAAAGATCGCTTTGAGTTAGTCTCAAAATACCAGCCCCAGGGAGATCAGCCGAAAGCCATTGAAAAGCTTGTCAAAGGCATTCAGGAGGGCAAGAAGCATCAGACTCTGCTGGGTGCAACAGGAACGGGCAAAACATTTACGGTGTCCAATTTGATTAAAGAAGTCAATAAGCCGACACTCGTCATTGCCCATAACAAAACCCTTGCCGGACAGCTTTACAGCGAGTTTAAGGAATTTTTTCCGAATAACGCTGTCGAGTATTTTGTCAGCTACTATGATTATTATCAGCCGGAGGCGTATGTGCCTCAAACGGATACATTTATAGAGAAAGATGCAAGCATTAATGATGAAATTGATAAACTTAGACACTCCGCTACATCGTCTCTGTTTGAACGGAGAGATGTGATTATCATTGCGAGTGTGTCTTGTATTTACGGTCTCGGTTCGCCTGAAGAATACCGTGAAATGGTTGTGTCATTGCGTCCTGAAATGGAAATTGAGCGCAACGAGCTGCTTAGAAAGCTTGTTGACATTCAATATGCCCGCAACGACATTGATTTTCAGCGCGGTACATTTCGTGTGCGCGGAGATGTAGTGGAAATTTTCCCTGCATCCCGTGATGAACACTGTGTAAGAGTCGAGTTTTTCGGAGATGAAATTGAACGAATTAGGGAAGTGGACGCCCTGACCGGAGAAATTTTAGGCGACCGTGAACATATCGCGATTTTCCCGGCATCCCACTTCGTGACGCGGGCTGAAAAAATGGAAAAAGCGATTCAAAATATCGAGAAGGAGCTTGAGGAGCAGCTGAAGGTCATGCATGAAAACGGCAAGCTTCTGGAAGCGCAGCGCTTAGAGCAGCGGACGAGATATGATCTTGAAATGATGCGGGAAATGGGGTTCTGCTCCGGCATTGAGAATTATTCAAGACATTTGACGCTTCGTCCGCCGGGTTCAACGCCGTATACGCTTCTCGATTATTTTCCTGACGATTTTATGATTGTGGTGGATGAGTCGCACGTGACGATTCCTCAGGTGCGCGGCATGTTTAACGGAGACCAGGCGAGAAAGCAGGTGCTGGTGGATCACGGATTCCGTCTTCCGTCAGCGCTTGATAACCGCCCGCTCCGGTTTGAAGAATTTGAAAAGCATATGCACAATATCGTCTATGTGTCAGCCACACCAGGGCCGTATGAAATTGAACATACAGACGAAATGATAGAGCAGATCATCCGTCCGACAGGGCTTCTTGACCCGCTTATTGACGTGCGGCCGATTGAAGGCCAGATTGATGATTTAATCGGTGAAATTCACGCGAGAGTTGAACGGAATGAACGGGTGCTTGTGACGACTTTGACGAAGAAGATGTCAGAGGATCTAACCGATTATTTAAAAGAAATCGGCATCAAGGTTAATTATCTGCATTCAGAAATTAAGACGCTTGAACGGATCGAAATTATCCGTGATTTGCGTCTCGGCAAGCATGATGTGCTCATTGGCATCAACCTCCTGAGAGAGGGGCTTGATATTCCGGAAGTATCCTTGGTTGCGATTTTGGATGCGGATAAGGAAGGCTTCCTGCGTTCGGAGCGTTCGCTTATTCAGACGATCGGACGTGCGGCGAGAAACGCGGAAGGCCGTGTCATTATGTACGCCGATAAAATGACGAAGTCTATGGAAATTGCGATTAATGAAACGAAACGCCGGCGCGAGCAGCAGGAGCAGTTTAACGAAGAGCACGGCATTACGCCGCAAACGATTAATAAAGAAATTCGTGACGTGATTCGTGCGACAGTGGCTGCTGAGGACAAAGCGGAGTATAAAACAAAAGCTGCGCCGAAGCTGTCGAAAATGACGAAGAAAGAGCGTCAGAAAGTCGTCGAACAAATGGAGCATGAAATGAAGGAAGCCGCCAAGGCGCTTGATTTTGAGAGAGCCGCGGAGCTTCGCGATTTACTTTTAGAGTTAAAAGCGGAAGGATGATGAAAGAATGGCTATGGACCGGATTGAGGTGAAGGGAGCAAGGGCGCACAACCTGAAAAATATTGATGTGACCATCCCGAGAGATCAGCTTGTCGTCGTCACGGGACTGTCTGGGTCAGGGAAATCCTCCCTTGCCTTCGACACCATATATGCAGAAGGGCAGAGACGATATGTTGAGTCGTTATCCGCCTATGCCCGCCAGTTTTTAGGGCAAATGGATAAGCCTGATGTGGATGCGATTGAAGGGCTTTCTCCTGCCATCAGCATTGATCAAAAAACAACAAGTCGAAACCCGAGATCTACTGTCGGTACGGTAACAGAAATTTATGATTATCTGCGTCTTTTGTATGCGAGAGTAGGAAAGCCTCATTGCCCGGAGCACGGGATCGAAATCACGTCACAGACCATTGAGCAGATGGTGGACAGGATTTTGGAATATCCGGAGCGGACGAAGCTTCAGGTGCTGGCGCCGATTGTGTCCGGCAGAAAAGGCGCTCATGTAAAGGTGCTTGAGCAGATCAGAAAACAAGGCTATGTCAGAGTCAGAATTGACGGCGAGATGGCCGAGCTTTCTGATGAGATCGAGTTAGAAAAGAATAAGAAGCATTCAATCGAGGTTGTCATTGACCGGATTGTGGTAAAAGATGGCGTAGCAGCCCGTCTGTCGGATTCATTGGAGACAGCACTTCGGTTAGGTGAAGGGCGTGTCATGATTGATGTGATCGGTGAGGAGGAGCTGATGTTCAGTGAGCATCATGCCTGTCCGCATTGCGGATTTTCAATCGGTGAACTTGAGCCGCGGCTTTTTTCATTCAACAGCCCGTTCGGAGCGTGTCCAACGTGTGACGGTCTCGGCATGAAGCTCGAAGTTGATGCAGATCTTGTCATTCCCAATCAAGATTTGTCGTTGAAGGAGAATGCAATTGCCCCTTGGACGCCGATCAGCTCACAATATTATCCGCAGCTTCTTGAAGCGGTCTGCACCCATTACGGCATTGATATGGATGTGCCGGTAAAGGATCTGCCAAAGCATCAGCTGGATAAAGTGCTTTATGGAAGCGGAGATGACCTGATTTATTTCCGTTACGAAAATGATTTCGGGCAATTACGCGAAGGTGAAATCCAATTTGAAGGCGTGTTGCGCAACATTGAAAGACGCTACAAGGAGACAGGCTCGGATTACATCCGTGAGCAGATGGAGCAATATATGTCCCAAAAGGCTTGTCCGACTTGTAAAGGTTATCGGTTAAAGAAAGAGGCGCTTGCCGTACTGGTCGACGGACGTCACATTGGTAAAATAACCGAGCTGTCTGTCGGAAATGCCCTTGATTTCTTCAAAGGCCTTACGCTATCTGAGAAGGATATGCAGATTGCAGATCTGATTTTCCGGGAAATTGTGGAGCGGTTAAGCTTTCTGGATAAAGTCGGCCTTGATTATCTGACACTGAGCCGGGCAGCGGGAACATTGTCCGGGGGAGAGGCGCAGCGCATCAGGCTTGCAACTCAAATCGGTTCGCGGTTATCAGGTGTGCTTTATATTTTAGATGAACCGTCAATTGGTCTGCACCAGCGTGATAACGACCGTTTAATCAGCGCGCTGAAAAATATGAGAGACCTGGGGAACACGCTGATCGTCGTAGAACATGATGAGGATACAATGATGGCAGCCGATTATTTAATTGATATCGGCCCGGGTGCCGGCATCCACGGAGGACAAGTTATTTCTGCGGGTACCCCGGAAGAGGTTATGGCAGATCAAAATTCGTTAACAGGCAGCTATTTATCAGGGAAAAAGTTTATCCCGCTGCCTCCCGAGAGAAGAAAACCTGACGGCCGCTATATTGAGATTAAAGGCGCTTCAGAAAACAATTTGAAAAGAGCAAATGCCAAGTTTCCGCTAGGAACGTTTACAGCTGTTACGGGTGTATCAGGATCAGGGAAAAGCACCCTCGTCAATGAAATTCTTCACAAGGCACTGGCGCAAAAGCTTCATAAAGCAAAAGCGAAGCCCGGCAGCCATAAAGAAATCAAAGGCCTCGAACATTTAGACAAAGTCATCGATATCGATCAGGCGCCGATTGGAAGAACGCCGCGGTCAAATCCTGCGACATACACCGGTGTTTTTGATGATATTCGCGATGTATTCGCACAGACAAATGAAGCGAAAGTCCGCGGCTATAAGAAAGGCCGTTTCAGTTTTAATGTGAAGGGCGGGCGATGCGAAGCCTGCCGCGGAGACGGGATTATAAAAATTGAAATGCACTTCCTTCCTGACGTATACGTGCCATGTGAAGTGTGCCACGGCAAACGCTACAACCGGGAAACACTTGAAGTGACATACAAAGGAAAAAGCATTTCTGATGTGCTTGATATGACGGTCGAAGATGCTCTTTCTTTCTTTGAAAATATCCCGAAAATTAAGCGCAAGCTCCAAACCCTGTACGATGTTGGTCTTGGTTATATTACGCTCGGCCAGCCGGCGACTACCTTGTCAGGCGGTGAAGCGCAGCGGGTGAAACTTGCATCTGAACTGCATAAACGCTCAACCGGCCGCACGCTGTACATTTTAGATGAACCGACAACAGGTTTGCATGTCGACGATATCGCCAGACTTCTTGTCGTGCTTCAGCGTTTGGTTGATAATGGGGATACAGTGCTTGTCATTGAGCATAATCTTGATATCATCAAGACGTCTGATTATATTGTTGATCTGGGGCCTGAAGGCGGAGCCGGAGGCGGCACCATTGTCGCGTCAGGAACGCCGGAGGAAATCACTGAAGTGGAAGAATCGTATACAGGGCGTTATTTGAAGCCTGTTATGGAGCGAGACAAAAAACGTATGAAATCACTCTTGGAAGCGAAAGAAACAGCAACATCTTAAAACCCTCTTTTTAGAGGGTTTTCGCTGTTCTTTGCAGTATTTATTAAAACGTCTTCTTATGCAGCCTCCGGCTCACATTCATTAAATCTTGAACAATATGAGTGCTGCTGCTGTCCAGAAGAACTTTAATATATTGAATATCATGAGAGATGGGAAAAGGTCCGTGAATCTGTTCAAGCTCTGCTAGCATTTCACGATTCATCCTTTTTTGTTCATGAATCAGTTTTAAAACGGATTCTTGTGTTACTGTATAATCACTGGGATCTTTCTCCATTGCTTGTCCAGCCTCCTTAATTGCCGTAAGCTTTTTACATATTGTAATTGGTACGGCTGAAAGATTCTACTTCTAAAACTTTTCAAAATCTAATTTCCGTAAATGGAAGCATGACTATAGGATGATTTTGAAACCTTTGGAGGTTCTATACGTATATCTATCTAAGTAAAACGTCCTGATTCATAGCAACGGATGTTAACGATAGGAGTTGGATAAATTGAACCGTAATCAAGCCATAATTGCATCACTTTGTTATTTCAGTGTATTTATTGCGCCGGTCATTGTGCCGATTGTCGCTTACTTTGTTGTTGATGAGAAAGAGACGAAACGTCACGCGGTGCGTTCTCTTATTTCCCACATTGTTCCCTTTGTCGGCTGGCTGATCTTATTTATCGCTTTTCTTGGCGGGGCCATTGCCATTGATGGGGAAAGCGTTTTGCCTGTCTTTGTGATGATTGGTGGAGTCATCGTCTATTTCTTAGTTGTACTCGGTATTATCATTTGGAACGTCATTCAGGGCATTAAGGTGCTGCGTGCAGCATAAGTAGATCATAGGGAGGAGATCGAATGAAGCAGGAAAAGGAACGAATCCTCAAGCTTGTAGAGGAAGGGAAGCTGACGGCACAGGAAGCCTTGACGCTGATTGAAAAGCTCGACAGCGACTATAAGGAAAAAGAAGAAAAAATCATGGCTCTGTCAGTTAACGTTCATGAAGAGGATGAGCCATTTACAGCGGCCAAAAAAGAGGGCGGCAAGCCGTCTTTAGGGGCGAAGCTGTTCGATTGGATTGATTCTGCTGTGAAAAAGGTCAAAGAAGTTGATCTTGATTTGAACTTCGGTCACTCGTTTGACGTACAGCATATTTTTCAATTTAAGGATAATGATTTTTCCAGTGTAGAGCTTCAGATCGCCAACGGCAGCGTAAATATTGTTCCGTGGGAAGACGAGGATATCAGAGCGGAATGCCAGGCGAAGGTATATCGCGTTGACAGCCAGGAAGCAGCGAGAGACGCTTTTCTTCAGCATATTGAATGTGAAATTAAAGGCAATAAGTTTTTTATCCGTACGGAAAAGAAAACAATGAAAACCAATGTCACATTGTATATTCCTCAGAAGGAGTATGATAAGATTCGGGTGAAGCTGTTTAACGGACCGATCAGAGGGGAACATTTACATGTAAAAGAGTTCTCGGCGAAAACGACAAATGGTGTGCTGTCGTTCTCGAATTTGACGGCTGAAAAAGCTTCAGCAGAAACGGCAAATGGCCAAATTAAGCTAGCCAATCACAATTGCGGCACAATAGAAGCGGAAACCATTAACGGGCTAATTGACCTGCGTGGAAAAAGCGAATCCATTGATGTTCAAAGCTTTAACGGAAATATCGCGATTACTGTCACAGAATCAGACTGCCGCTCGATTTACACAAAAACGACGACTGGAAATGTGGAGCTGGCGATTCCGGATGATCTTGCGGTGAAGGCTGAGCTGAAAAGCAATCTTGGCTCGCTGTCCCACGAATTAATAGATGTTGACATGCTGAAAGAAAAAAATGATACCATTCAAAAAGAAATGATGTTCACTTCTAATCAAGCACATGATCAAAACATCGCCGTTTTCTCCGAATCATTAACTGGCGCCATCAAATTAAAGTATACACAGAGGTGATCGAATGAATAGATTATATCGTTCAGAAAAAAATAGGAAAATGGCCGGCGTCATTGGCGGCCTGGCGGAGTATTTCAACTGGGATGCGTCACTCCTCAGAGTGATAACCGTCATTTTAGCCGTTATGACAAGCGTTATTCCTGTTCTGCTCATATATATCATTTGGATTTTTATTGTTCCATCAGAAAGGGATATGAAGTAACATGGTCAAATGGGCAGTCAGCATTTTAGTAAATGCATTATTATTAATCGTCATTGACGGTTACATTGATTCCATCCATATCAGCAGCATCGGGGCAGCGATTATTGCCAGCATCATTTTATCAATTTTAAACGTGCTGATTAAACCGCTCTTGATTATCTTTACACTGCCTGTCACAGTTGTGACGCTGGGTCTCTTTTTGTTTGTGATTAATGCCATCACCTTGATGATGACAGCGTCTATTATGGGTGACAGTTTTCAAATTGACGGCTTCGGATCAGCCATCCTGGCATCTGTTGTCCTGTCGGTGTTCCATTTGCTGATTCAAAAAGGCATTTTAGAACCGCTTCGTAAGAAATAAAAGCTGCCATCCAAATGGCAGCTTTTTTACATAGGATGTTTTTCTTGTTTGATGTCATGTTTCGGCCGATGCATGTACGGCAGAAGGCAAAAGCTTAATATGGCAAATGCGATACCCAAAAGGCCAAATGACATGGCAGACGGCATCCATGTTAACAGATAAGCTGATATCATCGGACCGGCCGCCATGCCTGTATATCTGATAAAGTTAAAGATTCCGATCGCGCTTCCCCTGTTTTGTTCAAACTCATTGGTGATTATCGTGGAATACAGGGGAGGAATAACCCCCATCGAGACACCGAACAGCGCCAATGTGAGAGCCATGAGAATGATCGAGACGGAATGGGTAAAAGCAAATAAAATGATGCTGCCTGCTGCAATTGCATTGCTGTAGACAAACAAGGTGCTGAGAGGAACTTTTGCTTGTATGTTTTTAAACAGAAAAGTACCAGCGATTGTGCTTAACGCCAGAGGCAAATATAACAGTCCCGCTATCCGCACATCCATATGATAATGTTCTGTCAGCAATATGGGCAGATAGACAATAACCGCGAAATAAATGAAAAAGAGAAAAAAGCTTAAGGTCAGAATGACATTTCCAGCTCTGTTTGTGAAAATGGATTTATAATGCGCAAGCAAACTGCCTGATTTTGCATCTCGCTTTGATTCACTATGATCCTTAGGGAAGAAAATGCTGTTTGTTGCTAATAAAAGAACAGAGACCACCGTCAGCATCCAAAAGATCCCTTCGTGTCCAAAAGCACCGCCGATCAATCCCCCGAGGACCGGAGCAATAGCCGGTGCGGCCGAAAGAAGCATTTGATACGTACCCATGGCATTCCCGCGATCACTGCCTGTAAATAGCTGGCCGATTGTGGTGGCTGCAATGAGAGGGAGTGCTGCGGAACCGGCTGCCTGTACGATTCTAAAAATAAGAAACAAAGTAAAATCAGTGGTGACGGCACACCCGATACTGGCTGCCGCTGTTGCCAGTATTCCGGCAAGCAAGACATAACGCGCGCCTTTAAAGTCGATGATGGTGCCCAAAATAATTTGCATAATGGCTGTCACAATCATAAAAACTGAAACTGACAGGTTCACGAGGGTTACAGAGACATGGAATGATTCTTTAATAATCGGAATGATTGGTGAATAAATATTTTGGCTTAAAGAAGCAAAAAATGCGCTGAAACAAACAATATACAAGATCAGCATTGCCTTTGATTTCGTTTGAGCCATAAAGAACACACCGCCTTTTTTACTTTACAGGTTTCTCAGAAGTATCATCTGTTTGCTCAGCTTCAAGTCTAGAGGTAAGCTGTTCTAAAAATTTCAATACAGCATTCTGTTCATCTTGTGAGAATGAATCAAGGAATTGGTAAAATGCCAGCTCCTTTTTTTTGTGCAGTTTTTCATGCAAATCAAAAATCTGTCTGCCTTTACGGGTTAATTTGAAATAGACTTCTTTTTTGTTATCAGTCAGCTGATAGCTATTGATAAATCCTTCTTTAATCAGTTTTGTGCTGATTTTCGTTACGTTCGCTTTTGATAAGTTCATTTTTTTAACAATTCCCGTATTATTAATCGGTTCATGTTGGCCAATACAGTCAATGACATGGATGCTAGTCATGTTTTTGGGAACATCAATCACATCTTCTTCTGCAGCCTCCTTAAAGAATTGCTGAAGTGAAGTATTCGCTTTTTGTTCATTAAGATGCAGGAGCCGAACGTATATGTCGTATATCAGCTGTTTTGTCAAAACGGACATAGGCTACCTTCTTTCTTTGAATTAATGGTTAACCAGGAAACAATAAAAATCGTTTACCGGTGAACAATTTAATTTTATCTGTTCTTGTTTTTGTTGTCAATTGCTGGTGCTTAAGGAAGCTGAAAAGTGACTAGTGAAAATAGTGTGTGAAAGCTGTGACATTTACATTTATTTTCAATTTTTTAGGGCCGTTGATATTGACACATGGTAGAATAAGGGATAAAATGACTATTGTTTACTAGTAAACATTAATTATGACAATCATCTATTAAATGAAATCAAAAGAAGTTTGATGCTGAAAAGGTCCTTGAAAAGCTTTAAGTGCTGCCTGCCATTCATTTTGTTTAGTTGCGTCAATAATTCATCTTATAGTAAAGGGTTATGACTTAAAGCCAGATAAGTCGAGAGGTGAATGAGATGACAGAGATGGTTACGGATAGAATGTCTTTGGGCTTTACTGCTGAGTCTTTGACACAAAATTGCAGAGAAATATTTGAACGGCGCCGGCATGTTCTGATCGGGATCAGCCCGTTTAACAGCAGGTTTTCAGAAGATTACATTTACAGACTGATCGAATGGGCGGCTGCTGAGTTTGATAACGTTTCTGTTTTGCTTGCGGGGCATGAGGCGGCTAATTTGCTTGAAGCGCTCGGCACCCCCAGAGGCAAGGCTGAGCGAAAAGTCAGAAAAGAGGTATCGAGGAACAGAAGATTTGCAGAACGGGCACTTTTGGCTCACGGCGGGGACCCAAGTGCGATTCATACATTTTCTGATTTTACGGATAACACAGCGTATCAGCTGATGAGACATGAAGTTGAAAACGCGTTTTTCGAACAGCCTCATTTTCGTCATGCGTGTTTGGAGATGTCTCGGGAAGCGATTATCGGACGAGCGCGCGGCATCAGTTTAATGATGGAAGAAATCAGTGAGGATATGCTGAATATGGCTGTGGAATATGTCATTGCTGAGCTTCCGTTTTTTATTGGAGCTCCGGATATTCTTGAAGTAGAAGAGACGCTCCTTGCTTATCATCGTCCGTGGAAGCTGGGTGAAAAGATCAGTAATCATGAATTCTCTATTCGTATGCGTTCGAATCAAGGCTATCTTGTTGTGCAGGAATTGATGCCGATGTTTACTGAAACATCGATAACATCTGAAGGATGATGGGGGGAGTTAACATGAATCAATCGATTAAAATGTTTAGCGTGCTGTCTGATCAATTTCAGGAAGATCCATATCCTTATTTTTCTCAGCTGCGGGAGGAAGATCCTGTTCATTATGAAGAATCAATAGACAGTTATTTCATAAGCCGTTATCACGATGTTCGTTATGTCCTGCAGCATCCTGATATTTTTACGACAAAATCACTTGTGAAACGTGCTGAGCCGGTCATGCGGGGTCCTGTACTGGCCCAAATGCATGGGAAAGAACACTCGGCTAAACGAAGAATCGTGGTGAGGAGCTTTGTTGGAGATGCATTGGAACATCTTACACCATTAATTAAACAAAATGCAGAAAATTTGTTAACCCCTTATCTCGAAAAGGGAAAAATCGATCTGGTGAACGATTTTGGAAAGACGTTTGCTGTATGTGTCACAATGGACATGCTTGGTCTGGATAAAAATGACCACGAAAAAATCGCCGAATGGCATAGCGGTGTTGCCGATTTTATTACGAGCATTTCACAGACCCCAGAAGCACAGGCCTATTCCTTGTGGTGCAGTGAACAGCTCTCACGCTATTTAATGCCGGTTATCGAAGAACGCCGTGTCAACCCGGGATCAGACTTAATTTCCATCCTGTGTACATCTGAATATGAAGGCATGGCCATGTCCGACAGGGATATACTGGCGCTGATTCTCAATGTGCTGTTGGCGGCCACTGAACCAGCTGATAAGACGCTGGCCCTTATGGTGTATCATTTGCTCAACAATCCTGAACAAATGAATGATGTATTAGCTGATCGTTCTCTAGTGCCCAGGGCTATTGCGGAGACTCTTCGTTTTAAACCGCCGGTCCAGCTGATTCCGCGGCAGCTTTCCCAAGATACTGTTGTCGGCGGTATGGAGATCAAAAAGGATACGATTGTTTTTTGTATGATCGGAGCAGCTAACCGTGATCCAGAAGCGTTTGAACATCCTGATATGTTTAATATTCACCGAGAAGATCTCGGCTTCAAGAGCGCATTTAGCGGCGCCGCGCGGCATCTCGCTTTCGGGTCTGGCATTCATAACTGTGTAGGAGCAGCTTTTGCCAAAACCGAAATTGAAATAGTGGCCAATATTGTTTTGGATAAGATGCGGAATATCAGATTAGAGGAAGGTTTTCACTATGCTGAGTCCGGTCTGTATACCCGCGGCCCTGTTTCACTTCATGTTACGTTCGACAGTACCCAATAAGAGTGACAGGTCTCTCCCGAATGCGGGCGGGGCCTTTTTACATATGTTTGACCCAAAGTTTGAAAAACGCAGTCACCGTTTTTAAATCGTCAATAGAAAATTCATTGAAGAGCTGCGTGTATTGCATCTTTGCTTTTTCATGAAGCTGCTCATGGAACGCCGCGAGCTCTTGGCCGCTCTCGGTTAACGTATAATAAATTTCTTTTTTGTTACCGGGTTTTTTGGATACATTGATGATATTGTGTTTCAGCAAAGCTTGAATCGCTTTCGAAACCGCTGCTTTTGAAATGTGTAACTGTGATGATAAGAAGCTGTTGTTTACATTATGTCTAGTATGTATGTAGGACACAATATGAAGCTGGGTCAGTGTCCAGTTTTTTCTGGGGTGTTTATGGTCTTCTAACGGCATGTCATGGGAGGGAAGCTGTACCTTTTGATAGACGTGCTTGTCTCTTTTTAATGCGAACTCCTGTATGGTTTGAAATAATTCATTATGAATGCTGTTATCCATCAATCTGCCTCACTGATTTTATCGTTAACCGGTTAACTACTTTTAGTCTACTGGATAATAGTGGAACTTTCAAGAGGCCGGTGTCTTTTTATTCTTTTTACACAAAAATTAACTCATAAGCTTCCCTGTTCAGACGCAAAATACGTGAAAAGGGAGGTGTCGTGATGAGAAAATACACAGTCATCGCTTCTTTATTATTATCTTTTCTGTTTGTTCAGTCTGGCGGCAATCATGAAGCGAAGGCCTTGCCTGTCATAAAGCAGGAACCGTTCCAAACGCCTCATTACATACCCTTGCTTGAAAACCCTCCTGAAATTGAAGTGAAGGCTGAAATGAAGGGCAACCTGATCATTCAGGCGCATGTGCGTGACAGTGAGTATCAATCGTTTTCTGCCTTTTTGTTTTATAAACAAAGCAATGAACTGGGCTATAAAATGGTGCCGATGGACCCAACCCCCGGAGCTGTCCGCCAGTTTATAGCGCAAATACCAAAGAGGTCAATCTGGAATAGCGAGCTCGAGTATTACATTGTGTTCTCGAATGGAAAGCAGCGGGTGGAGTCAGAAACGAAGACACTGAAGCTGGATGGATATCAGGCTGATCTCGCTCATATCCCGGAGCTGCTGATCACCGAGCTTGCGGTTGATACGAAAAATATCGGACGTACAGACGGTTATGAATTTATTGAGGTATATAATACAACCGACAGAACAATTGATTTTAAAGATTATCACATTCGCTATCGCTATCCAAAGGAAGGGCCGGACTCCGATCTGATTTGGAGACCTGATCAGCGGGTCGTCATTCCGTCTGGAGAAACCTGTGTATTTTGGCTCAAGCCTGCCGGACATCCTGAGTTGACAGCGGATGATTTTAACCGGCACTATCATACACATTTGAGAGAAGGGGAAAATCTGTTGGTGCTGGATGGAACAGAGGGCATGGCGAATACCCGGCCGCGTGCGGTTGCGATATCGACGAATACAGGTAAGGATATTTCAGTTGCGCACTACCGGAAACATGCGCTGCGCCGCCTGTCGTCTGTGCTTTATAAATATCCTCTCGATGGAACAGCGGAACTGCTCAACATTTCAATAGCAGAAAAAAATCCGTCGCCAGGCTCGGTTTTACAGGCGCAGGTGCCAGAGCAAAAACGTAAAGTGAAGCTTGAAAAAGAAAAGCCGGTTATAGAGGATTTAACAGACCGCAAGCCTGTCCGCCCGGCTGAAAGCATTGAACTGCGGGCTGACATACGTGACCGCAGTTTAGTGAGAACGGCCGCCTTTTATTATCGGACAGATGAAAACAAACCGTTCAAACGCATTTTCGCTGAAAAAGACCGCAACGATCATTTGTACCATTATATTGTCTACTCGCCTGAACTGATTGGGAAGGATCAGCTTGAGTATTACGTTGTAGCCGGTGACGGGATCAATGAAGCGAAGACGCCTGTCAAAATGATTGATATTAAGCAAACCAGCAAGTCGCACGGTTTGCGGATGAATATAGAAAACAGAGATACACTGTCAGGGACACAGTTTCTTAAAGCGACCACGGACGGGCGGACTGACAGCATTAAGCTGTGGATTGACGGAAAAAAACAACAGACAGAGCCCGCCATGGAAAAAGAAGTATATTTTGCGTTCGACACCCGAAAAACGAACCTTTATTTTAAAAATGCTGTAACGATGGACGGCAAGGTGTTAAAAGTCTTCGATGATACGACAAATAAATACCGCACCTACTCTGTCCCTCTGCCGGAGACGCTTCTTCAAAAAGGGAAGCAGCTGCAAAGTATCACGATACGATCGGGTTCAAAGGTATCTCCGTTTGATACGGCTGAAAACCGTGATGATTTTTTAGTCAAAAACGCCCGATTGGTATTATCGGATGGAACAGTGATCAGGGACGAGCGTATTTCTCCCGAGAAGGAGCTTTTTATTGGGGATAATCAGCGCTCGAATAAAAGCTGGCCGTTTCAATTTCATCTGCCTGACGGACTGTTTACATCGCAGCTGCTGAAGTGGGATACAGAGAAGCTGACTGAAGGCGCCCATTATATTGCAGTAAGCGACGGGAATGAAAACCTGAGCTTTGTTGTGCGGGTTGATAATTCAGGGCCGCACATCGAACCGAATGTGACGGACGGACAGACGTATAAAGGAAACCTGGTGCTGCAGGCAGATATGTTTGATAAATGGAGCAAAATTGAGGAAACAGAGGCATTTTTAGATGGTGATAGCATTACGCTCCCATATCATACGTCAACTTCTGAGCTGTCTCCAGGCAAACACACGCTGAAAGTCTCAGCAACAGATTTGGCTGGCAATAAAACGGTTATTGTGCGGACGTTTAAGACAGAGCGGGAGCATCCGGACCAGCCGGAAATTGTAAATAGCGATGCCGATACGCACAAAGCCAAGCTTTCGGTGCGGGTGAAGGATCCGACGAATGATGCGATGGATGTGTCCTTTTACAAAGGCTTTCAATATACGGCGCAAAACAGAAATAGTGTGAAAATCTTCAAGCATGCATCACTGACTGAACCTCCAAAAAGCTTTGTGCCGGAAAGCGAGACGCCGTTTACCAATGAAGAATTGAATCGGGTGTCAGGAGCTGACGGTAAAACAGTATCAACGGAAGAGAAGGAGCTTTTTCCTTATCACCGTTTTGAAGTGACGGTTGACCCGTCCATTGATGAGAATGATTTAGCTGAAGCCGTTTGGAGAGGAAGCTCTCTGCCGGGGAGAAAAGTGACAATGTATGCTTGGAATTACCGGACAAGCCAGTGGCAGCCGGTTGACAGCTTCGTTGCCAAAGATGACAAACAGTTCACGCTAAAGGCGTCTGTCATCGCTTCCGATTATGTACGGAAATCTAAGATGAATATCATTGTTCAGGACGAAATTCCTCCTGCGAAGGATATGTATTCCTTTGTCTGGATGTCAGACACGCAGTATTATGCAAAAAGCTATCCGCATATTTTTGATAAGCAGACTATATGGATCAAAAATAACCAAAGGAAGCTGAATATGAAATACGTGTTTCACACAGGGGATATTGTCGATGATTCCGCGGATACCAGACAGTGGAGAAACGCTGATCAATCAATGCGTGTCCTGGACAACAGCGGAATTCCTTACGGCGTGCTGGCCGGAAACCACGATGTCGGTCATAAGGACGGCTCCTACAAGGCGTTTGGCAAATACTTTGGCAGCCGCCGTTTCGATAAGAGACTGCACTATGGCGAATCATACAAAAATAACCGCGGGCATTATGACCTCATCTCAAGCAGCGGCAATGATTATATTATGCTGTACATGGGTTGGGGCATCACGGACGAAGACATCGCATGGATGAATCAAGTGCTGAAGAAGCACCCTGACAGGACAGCTGTTTTAGCTTTTCATGAATATTTACTCGTTAGCGGAAACAGAAGCCCGATCGGCGAGAAAATTTTCAAAAAAGTCGTCAAGCCGAACCCGAATGTCGTGATGGTGTTAAGCGGACATTATCACAGCGCGATGAGAAAAACAGATGAGCTGGATGACGACGGAGACGGAAAACCGGATCGTCTTGTCCATCAAATGCTTGCTGATTATCAGGGCGGGCCAGAGGGCGGCCAGGGGTATTTGCGTTTGATGCAGTTTGACCAGGCAAACAATGTGGTGCATGTATCCACATATTCACCGTATTTGGATGATAAAAACTTTTATGATACAGATAGTTACGGCAACAAGGATGAGTTTACGCTGGAGCTTGATCTGAAGCCAAGAATGAAAAGAGTAGAAACCGATGATTTTGAATGCAATGTCTATACAAACGAACAGCTCGGAAAACGCGAGAAAGTGAAAAGCGGGGAAACCGCCGAATTCCTATGGGAGAATCTAGAGCCGAATTCAGTTTATTATTGGTATACCATTGTGGAAGACAGCTTTAACGGAAAAACGAAATCACCGATCTGGAAGTTCAAGACGAAAAAAGAAACTTATCGTCCAGCACCAGACCAATTTGATTTTCGCCGTGTCTCCAATCCTTAAAAAGGGGTTGGAGACTTTTTTATGACAGCCGATCCATGTAATGGACAAAAGTATAACGGTCGCCCCTGTATACAGATTTTACATGCTCAAAAGCAGTACCGTTCTGCAAATACGTTGTTCGTTTAATCAACAGGACTGGCGCCCCCTTTTGGATGCCGAGCAAGTTTGCTTCATCCTGTGTTGCGGCACTCGGTTCAAGCTCTTGTTTGGCGCGGGAAATCGGCGTGCTGTTGTACCTTTCAATATGCTCGTAAATTGACGACTTGAAATGAGACGGTTTTAATTCACCTGCCAGCTCAAATGGGATGTGTGAGGCTTCAATCGCCATAGGAATATCATTCGCCAGCCGAACCCGTGTGATTTTGTGGATGCGGGACGGGTGCCCGCATCCTAGTATGGCGGCCAATTCCTCGGTCGAATCGATAAGCTGATAATCGATGAGCCTGCTGCTCGGTCTCATGCCGCGGCTTTTCATATCTTCTGTAAAGCTTGTAAGCCCTTGGAGCGCTTGTTCCATTTTTAGCTTGCTGACAAAGGTGCCCCGGCCTTTCTGACGATAGAGAAAACCTTCATTGACCAAATTAGAAAGCGCTTGGCGCACCGTCATCCGGCTGATCCCAAATTGCTCGGCATATTCCCGCTCGGAAGGGAGCGGCATATCCGGCTTCAGCTCTCCACTCTTTATTTGGGCTTTTACTTGCTCCATAATCTGATAATAAATGGGGATAGGAGATTGTTTATCGATATTCATAGCGAAAATCCTTTCAATGCCTGAATCCCGCGGCTTCTTGATCAATCAAAACCGAAACGTTAGGATGCAGGTGCAAAGCGGATGCAGGGAATTCCTCGCTGACTTGTCCGTCCAGCAGCCTTTTTGCTGCTTCGGCTTTACTTGTGCCAGAGATAAGCAGAAGAATCCGCTTGCTTGAGAGAATCGTTTGAATTCCCATTGTAACGGCTTTTTTTGGTACCCTGTCAATGGAGGTAAAATATCTGGCATTGGCCTGACGGGTTTGTTCATTTAATGCCACGACATGTGTGCGGGACTGGAATGATGTTCCCGGTTCATTAAAGCCGATATGTCCGTTTCGGCCGATGCCGAGAAGCTGAATGTCCGCTCCGCCAAGTGATTCAATCAATTGTTCGTAGCGTTTGCACTCGGCTTCCAAGTCACTTGCGTTTCCATCAGGGATAAAATGCCGGCTCGGTTGACTATCGATATGCTGAAAGAAACGCTCATTCATATAGCAGTGATAGCTGTTTGGGTCATCACCGGAAAGGCCGGCGTATTCATCTAAGTTAATCGTGGTGATGTTTTGAAAAGAAAGATTCTCTGTTTGGTGCAGGCGGATCAGCTCGCGGTACGTGCCTTCCGGTGTCCCGCCTGTCGCTAAACCGAGAACGGCATCAGGCTTTTCCCTGACTGTTTCAGCCACAATTCCGGCAGCTTTTTGGCTTAATGCCTCATACGATTGACATTCGATTACTTTCATATATGATCAGCCTCCTTGGATATAAATGCAATGTTTCCGCGGCAGATGGTGAGAAGTACCTCACATTCACTGCTGACAATTACAAGATCCGCATCTTTTCCCTCTGTTATACTGCCTTTTCGGTCAAAGATGCCAAGCTGTTTGGCCGCATTTGCTGAAGTTATATTAGCTATATCCGTCCAAGAGCAATTCGTAAACGCGCGCATATGCTGTGCGCCTTCATTCATTTTTAAAATCGAACCGGCAAGCGTCCCATCCGGAAGAAGAGCTGTTTTTCCCTTTACTGTCACACTTTGTCCGCCAAACTCGTAGACTCCGTCTTTCAGTCCTTTCGCCCGCATCGAATCGGTGATCAATATAAGCTTGCTGCTGCCTTTTGCTAAAAAAGCAAGCTTTGCCGCTAACGGATGGGAGTGGATACCGTCGGCAATAAGCTCTGTGACATAACCCTCATGGGCGAGGGCTGTTCCGATCACTCCGGGTTCACGATGATGAAACGGGCTCATCGCATTGTATAAATGAGTCATATGGCTGGCACCTGCTTCAAAGGCTTCCGAAAGTAATGCAAAGTCTGCATCCGTGTGTCCCATTGACGCAATAATTGACTCATCTTTTAAATAACGGATCAGCTCAAAATGCTGATCCTCCTCCGGTGCAAGTGTGACGATTTTGATCAGCCCCCCTGCCTCCTGCTGCCATTTCTTGAAAAGTGCAAGGTCTGAGGGCCTAATCCATTCCTCTGGTTGCGCTCCGGCCCTTTTAGGTGAAACAAAGGGACCCTCTAAATGAATTCCAATCAATTCCGCACCTAATGAAGGGGAATCCTCCGCAGATTTCCAATCTCTCGCGTTTACCAGAGCTTGAGAAATTTGGCCGTGCTCCTGTGTGATGGTTGTCGCTAAAAAACTCGTTGTGCCTTCCTCGGGCAGCCTTGAGGACATGGTATCGAGCGCGGAAAAGCTCGCATCCATTGTATCCGCGCCATAGCCGCCGTGGATATGAATATCAATCATCCCCGGAAGCAATACGGCATCCCTTGGGCCTTGAATTTCCTTTGCGTATTGCTCTATTGGCCGTTCTGCTGAGACAGCGCTTATCTTTCCATCCTTGACCCCAACATAGCCGTTTTTAATCACTTCATTTTCTGTCACGATACTGATGCCGCTGAGAAGAAGACTATCTGCCATAATTGATCCGCCTTTCTGGAATATATGAATACGTTTATTTTACTCCTTTTCAGACTAGTGATCTAGACCAGCTGACACGTTTGCCAGTCTTTTATAAAATCTGTTTTAGGTTCAAGCCCGAAAGTGATAAAATGAAATTATTGTTGAGCAAGCTCGGGTTATCCCGGAACAGGAGGAACATATCGTGGCAAAGGTTCGGACAAAAGATGTAATGGAACAGTTTCATTTGGAATTGATCAGCGGAGAAGAAGGAATTAACCGCCCGATTACGATGAGTGATTTATCAAGACCAGGCATTGAAATTGCCGGATATTTTACATATTACCCTAGGGAGCGCGTACAGCTTCTGGGGAAAACAGAGCTTTCTTTCTTTGAACAGCTGCCGGAAGAGGATAAAAAGCAGCGTATGGACTCTCTATGCACGGATGTAACACCAGCTATTATTCTGTCTAGAGATATGCCTATCCCTCAGGAGCTCATTGACGCTTCCGAGAAAAACGGCGTGCCTGTCCTCAGATCGCCTTTGAAAACGACCAGACTGTCAAGCCGGTTGACCAACTTCCTAGAAAGCAGACTTGCGCCAACCACAGCCATTCACGGTGTGCTTGTCGATATATATGGCGTCGGGGTGCTGATCACAGGGAAAAGCGGCGTCGGAAAAAGTGAAACCGCGTTGGAGCTTGTGAAAAGAGGCCATCGCCTTGTTGCTGATGATTGTGTTGAAATTCGGCAGGAGGATCAGGATACCCTTGTCGGAAACGCCCCTGAGCTCATTGAACATCTGCTTGAAATTAGAGGGCTCGGCATTATTAACGTCATGACGCTGTTTGGTGCCGGTGCGGTCAGAAGCAACAAACGAATTACAATTGTGATGAATCTTGAACTCTGGGAGCAGGGCAAGCAATACGACCGTCTCGGACTCGAAGAAGAAACAATGAAAATCATTGATACAGAAATTACAAAACTTACGATCCCTGTCCGTCCGGGACGAAATCTCGCGGTCATTATTGAAGTGGCTGCTATGAACTTCAGATTGAAGCGGATGGGCTTAAACGCCGCTGAGCAATTTACCAACAAGCTGGCGGATGTCATTGAAGACGGTGAACAAGACGAATAGGAGTTGGCAATAAATGAATGAAGCGATAGAACCACTCAATCCGATAGCGTTTCAGCTGGGGCCGTTAGCCGTCCATTGGTACGGAATCATTATCGGCCTCGGTGCTTTGCTGGGGCTTTGGATTGCCATGAGAGAAAGTGAAAAACGAGGGCTGCAGAAAGATATTTTTATCGATCTCGTCCTTTTTGCGATCCCCATTGCGATTATTTGCGCGCGGATTTATTACGTTGCATTTGAATGGGATTATTATGCCGAACATCCGGGAGAAATCATAAAAATCTGGAAGGGCGGCATCGCGATTCACGGCGGCTTAATCGGTGCCATTTTGACAGGCTATGTCTTTTCAAGAGTGAAAAACATTTCTTTCTGGAAGCTTGCGGATATCGCGGCGCCAAGCATTTTGCTTGGTCAGGCGATCGGCCGCTGGGGAAACTTTGTCAATCAAGAGGCACACGGGGAGGCGGTCAGCAGAGCCTTTTTAGAAAGCCTGCACCTGCCTGAGTTTATCATTAATCAAATGTACATCAACGGACAATATTATCATCCTACTTTTTTATA
Source organism: Bacillus sp. 0909A (assembly GCF_036765115.1). Taxonomy (NCBI): domain Bacteria; kingdom Bacillati; phylum Bacillota; class Bacilli; order Caryophanales; family Bacillaceae; genus Bacillus; species Bacillus sp. 0909A. Next base: position 260,643 of record NZ_JBAIZU010000003.1, on the reverse strand, counting down.
TGAATCACTATGGAGCTTTGTCGGCGTTATTATACTGCTTCTTTTGCGCAGAGCGAATTTGCGGAGAGGCGAGATGTTTTTAACCTATATCATTTGGTATTCAATCGGAAGGCTCTTTATTGAAGGAATGCGGACTGATAGCTTAATGCTGACGAGTTCGCTTCGCATCGCTCAGGTGATCTCAATTATATTAATTGTTTTGGCTGTGGCGGCCATCATCTTCAGACGCGTCAAGGGGTACTCGGCGAAGCGGTACGCAGAGTAGACGGTAACAAAGGGGGATGAGGGATGAAGAAGATTTTTCTGGCCGGTCTTGCGGCAGGTCTTCAGACAACATGGACACTCGGTAAAGTCATTTTTCCGGTCACACTGATAGTCACTTTGCTTCAGCATACGCCTGTCATGGATTGGCTGGTGAGGCTAATCACACCGGTGATGGGCCTATTCGGTCTCTCAGGCGAAGCGGCGATTCCGCTTGTGCTTGGGAATATGCTAAATCTGTACGCGGGGATTGCCGGGATATTGACACTGGATTTATCCGTGAAGGAAGTTTTTATCTTAGCGGTCATGCTTTCATTCTGTCATAACTTGATTATCGAATCGACGGTCGCAGCAAAGGTCGGAATCAGGATAGGCGTCATACTGGCAGTGCGCATTGGTTTGGCAGCTGTTTCTGCAATGGTCATTAATCTCATCTGGCATGGCGGGCAGGAAATGGCGCAGTACGGTTTTATTGCTTCAAAGGGTGATGCGCCTGACGGCTGGCTGGCGATGCTGGCCGAGGCTATAATGAAAGCTGGTCTTGGTGTGTTGCAGCTGGCGGCGATTGTAATCCCGCTGATGATCATCATTCAATTTATGCGAGACTTAGGCTGGCTGTACACGTTTTCTAAATGGCTGTCTCCGTTTACACAGATGCTGGGCATGAATAAAAACACCTCCATGACAATGGTAGCCGGCTTGACAATCGGCCTTGCCTACGGAGCGGGAGTCATGATCAAAGCAGTCGAAGATGACGGCGTTGGCAGGCGCGACATGACACTGGCCTTTATATTTCTCGTTGCCTGCCATGCTGTCGTTGAAGATACACTTGTCTTTATTCCGCTTGGCATTCCGGTTTGGCCGCTTCTGCTGATCCGAGTCACTACGGCCGTGCTGCTGACGATGGCGATATCGTATACGTGGAAAAAATGGAAACCCTCAGCGGTTGGAAAGGAAGCAGTATGACTGATCATCAAGTAACGACGATTCTGTTTGATTTAGACGGGACCCTTATTAATACAAATGAATTAATTATCGCGTCATTTTTGCATACGCTGGAGCATTATTATCCGAACCGCTATAAACGTGAGGATGTGCTTGCGTTTATCGGTCCGTCTCTTTTTGAAACATTTTCTTCCATGGATGCTGAGAAAACTGAAGATATGATCAGCATGTACAGAACACACAATCACCAGATGCATGACACACTTGTTACCGAATATGAAACGGTTTATGAAACGCTTGATGAACTAAAAAAAGCGGGCTTTACATTAGGAATTGTGACAACAAAGTTAAGGGATACTGTCAATATGGGCCTTAAGCTAACGGGAATCGGCGGTTTTTTCGAAACTGTTGTTACACTTGATGATGTCACGATGGCAAAGCCTGATCCCGAGCCTGTCCTGCTGGCGCTGAAGCAGCTGGGAAGCGAGCCTGCTGAAGCCATCATGGTCGGTGACAACTATCACGATATTCTGGCGGGTAAAAACGCCGGTACAAAAACAGCCGGTGTCGCATGGACGATTAAAGGGCCGGAAGCGCTGGCGAAGCATGAGCCAGACTATATGCTAGAGAAAATGAGTGATCTATTACAAATCGTTGGAGTGAAGTAATCTGTGAGAAAAACAGACCGGCATCCGGTATCAGGAGCTAACTCACTGTGGCATGTCTATCAAACGGTGCCTTTTTTGAAGGTAGTGAAGAATTTCATTGTCATTCAAATTGCGAGATATACACCGTTTATAGGAATGAAAAACTGGCTGTACCGTACGTTTTTGCGGATGAAGGTCGGAAAGCAGACATCCTTTGCCCTCATGGTGATGCCCGATATTATGTTTCCGGAAAAGATCTCAGTCGGAACGAATTCAATCATTGGATACAATACAACTATTTTGGCTCATGAGTATTTAATTCAGGAGTATCGAATCGGTAAAGTCCTGATCGGAGACGAAGTGATGATCGGCGCCAACACGACCATTCTGCCAGGCGTGGAAATAGGGAATGGCGCGATCGTGTCCGCTGGAACGCTTGTCCATAAGGATGTGCCAGCCGGGGCATTTGTCGGCGGAAATCCGATGAAAATCATATACACGAAGGAAGAAATGCAGGATAGAAGAAAAAGCCCGCTGATCAAATAACCGCGGGCTTTTTCTTTATATTAAAATTGGGTATTGTTTTTTTCCGTTACGTGCTGGACGCCGATCCATTTCTTGCCGACGTTGGAGTATCTGGTGTTCGTCATGGTGACAGTGCTCGTTTTACTGTCCGTACGAAAAATCGCTTCCTTCATGTTTGTGATGGTGCATCTGTCGATGATAACATCGGTATGGAAAGTCGACCCGCCCAGCTGTCTTATAAACTTTCCGCCGTTATCCGCAGTGAAGTTTTTCACTGTAAACGTGCTGGCTTTATTGATTTGAAAAATTTTATCAGAAGCTTTTTGAGCAGAACCGCCGTCAATGGTTACTTTTCCTTCCTTCTTCACAGTTAACGCGTCCTCACCAACATCTTCCCACGTCACATTCTGAATGTTAACGTTTCCATAAGTGTGCACGCCATCAGCAGCAGGAGCTCCGAGCACTACATTTTTCAGAGTTGCTCCGTCTTCCACACGAAAAACAGGCTTTTGGTTTTCGGACTGGCTTCCGTCACCCAATTCTTTTCCTGCTACAAACCGCTGTCCCTTCCCGTCATATGTTGTATTTTTTGGCACGATAATTGTTTCATGAACCACTTTGTCAGCTGCAAAAGCAGTTAATGTCTGAAACTGGCTGAAGCCCATAACCAAACTGAACATAAATAGGATAGACACGATTTTTTTCAATGATAAAATCCTCCCCGGTTATCTTTAGTTTTGTAAGAGAAGCGCCAGCATCTTGCACCGGCTTCTCTCGCATAGATCGGGGCAAGGCTGAATCTGTTTTAATCATAAAAATAGCCAGCCTGAAAGTAAAGACAAATTTGGATAAGAAATGGAAAATGCGTCATTGTTACCTGATTTAAACATCACGCATGAATATTGTCGTATTTGCTCAGGAGAGAGCATAAGGAAAGCTTGTGATAACGGGTAGCTTTACTTTTGAACGACTACGGCTTGGCTGCCCATTTGCACCCATGCTTTTTCAAAGCTGGTCCGGTCTGTTTTTCTGTTTTTATAGCCATAAGGGTCATTCACATACACGTAATTTTCATCATAACCCGTGACGGCGACACTGTGTTCGCTGTACGTGATATCAATCGTTCCGTTTGGCGTTTTCCATGTCTGCATGTTGTCAACAGGTGTAAAGTTGGCTGTCGTGATAACCCAAACCGGGTTGCCTTTCTCAAGCTGCTCATAAACAGCAGAGATGCTTTTTCCTGTCAGATCAGAAACATTGTCCCCCGCATAGGTTTTAGCGAGCTGATAGATCGGGCCGTGGTAGACACCTAGCCCCGGGCCGTTCGCCATATCACCGACAAATCCGTCATTCGGATCACCTTTTAATCCGCTGCTGTATGTCAAAGGCACTGTTGCGATCTGGTTTGCCAGTGTATTCTTTGTCACGTTGTATCCCGCATAGTTCAGCACCATAGCAAGACTCGTCACCTCACAGCCATTATAGAGTCTTGGGGCATCCATCTGATTAAAAAGCGTAACGTCCAGCGGCTCGGCGCTTCCTCTCAGTTTCTTCTCTTTGTTTGCAGCTGTTTCAGATTCATTCTTCGTTGCACCTATATCAATTTTGAAAAACGAAATATCTATATCTTTTGCATATATTTTGATGCCGAAGAAAATGACAGCAGAAAGTATGATCAGTACACATAACGTTCGCAGTGTTTTCATTTTTAACTCCTTGTTCTCTATTTGATTTGTATTATAGCATGCCAAACATAAAGAATTTGAGATATGACTGACCTTTCATCCTTTATTCATGATTTTTTCATATTTAGGAGGAGGATTTCTGAATGATAAATATTTGTGAAAAAGTTAAGGATTGATTTCCGTTCTTTCATCTGCTAACATATTATCATATTAGCGAACTAAAGGATTCGGAATTTTCCTTCAAACTATCACGGAGGTGCTCGGGTTGATGTTTATGTTTGAAAAACCGCACGGCATGAGAGATACACTGCCCGGTTTATATGAAACGAAAAATAAGGTGAGGCAATCGTTAACCGATATGATAGATAAATGGGGCTATCAATTTATGGAAACACCGACGCTGGAGTTTTACGATACGGTTGGTGTGCAGTCAGCAATTGAAGAGCAGCAGCTGTTTAAGCTTCTCGATCAGGATGGCAAGACACTGGTGCTTCGCCCGGATATGACAGGGCCGATCGCAAGGGTGGCGGCTTCAAAGCTGCTGAAACATGATCAACCGATCAGAGTCGGCTATGCGGCAAATGTGTTCAGAGCCCAGGAACGCGAGGGCGGACGTCCTGCCGAGTTTGAGCAGGTTGGAGTGGAATTGATTGGTGATGGCACGACAAGTGCGGATGCAGAGGTTATTGCCTTAGTAGTCGGTGCGTTAAAAAATGCCGGCCTGACTTCATTTGAAATTGCAATCGGCCATGCAGGCATTGCAGATGCCCTGTTTGTTGAGGTGCTCGGGAATGTTGAACGCGCAGACGTGCTGCGGAGGTTTTTATATGAAAAGAATTATGTCGGCTACAGAGAGCATGTCAAATCTCTTCCGCTTTCCTCCATTGATAAAAACAGATTACTGGAGCTTCTCGAATTGCGGGGCAGTATAGAAGTATGCGAGCGTGCAGAAGAAATCGTCGATTCAGTGCAAGGAAAAAGTGTGGTTGATGAACTGAAGGCGCTGTGGGAGATTCTTGAAGACTACGGATGTACGGAAAATGTCCGTCTTGATCTGAATATGGTCAGCCATATGAGCTACTACACTGGGATTTTATTTGAAGTGTACGCGGAAAGTGTCGGCTTTGTGATTGGCAGCGGAGGCCGTTATAACAAGCTTCTGGGACATTTTAATTCCCCGGCGCCGGCGACGGGGTTCGGGCTCCGGATTGACCGAATGATTGAAGCGCTTCATATGAAAGACGAACCCTGTGAAATGGATGCTGTCATTTTCAGCAAAGAGCAGAGGGTGCAGGCCATCGCTTTTGCGAATGAAGAGCGTTTGAAAGGAAAAAAAGTTGTTCTTCAGGATTTACTGGGGATTGAAAATATTGATCAGATGACAAAATCATTTGCAAATGTCACTTATTTTATCGGTGCCAGAAAGGAAGAGCAAAATGGGTAAGTTACTCACAATGGCCATGCCGAAGGGGCGAATATTTGAAGAAGCAGCAGGGCTGCTGCGGCAGGCGGGATACAAGCTGCCGGAAGAGTTTGAGGATTCCAGAAAACTGATCATCGATGTGCCGGAGGAAAATCTCCGCTTCATTTTGGCAAAGCCGATGGATGTGACCACATATGTGGAGCACGGCGTGGCAGATGTCGGAATTGCAGGGAAGGATGTCATGCTGGAGGAGGAGCGCGATGTATATGAGGTGCTGGATTTAAAAATCAGCAAATGCCATCTCGCGGTTGCCGGACTTCCCGATACCAACTGGAGCGGCGTCGCGCCGAGAATTGCGACAAAGTATCCGAATGTAGCTTCCGGTTATTTTAGAGAGCAGGGAGAGCAAGTCGAGATTATTAAGCTGAACGGCTCAATCGAGCTTGCTCCTCTTATCGGGCTTGCGGACAGAATAGTCGACATCGTATCTACGGGACAGACGCTTAAAGAAAACGGACTCGTTGAAACAGAGCGTATTTGTGATATTACCTCCCGCTTTATCGTCAACCCTGTAAGCTATCGCATGAAGGACGATATCATCGACGAAATGGCGTCCCGTTTATCTCTAGTTGTGGAAGGAGAAACGGCAAAATGAAAATCAAAACCATTAGCGGATCGGATCGGCTTTCTCTCAAGCGGTCAATTGATGCCGGAACGGAAGAACAAAGAAAAGCGGTCCGATCCATTATTGAACATGTAAAAGCAAATGGTGATCAGGCTGTTCGTGACTACACGGCCAAGTTTGACGGCATCAAGCTTGACAGCGCATTGGTCACAACAGAAGAAATTGAAGAAGCATACAGCCTGCTGGACCCCCAGCTGCTGCAGGTGATCAGGCAAGCGATCAAAAACATTACTGAATATCACGAAAGACAGCTTCAATCTTCCTGGTTTTATCACAGAAAGGATGGCACAATGCTGGGACAGAAAGTGACGGCACTTGATTCTGCCGGCGTTTATGTGCCGGGCGGAACTGCCGCATATCCGTCATCTGTTTTGATGAATGTCATTCCGGCGCTTACAGCTGGCGTGGAAAGAATTGTTCTTGTCACACCACCGGGAAAAGACGGACGGCTGTCTCCGGGAGTCTTAGCTGCCGCTGCCGAGTTGGGCATTAAAGATATATACAAAATGGGAGGGGCTCAGGCAATTGCGGCGCTGGCGTACGGAACAGAAACCATTGAGCCGGTGGATAAAATCACAGGCCCGGGAAATATTTATGTCGCGCTTGCCAAACGAGAGGTGTTCGGTGATGTCGATATTGATATGATTGCCGGTCCGAGTGAAATCGTCGTGCTGGCTGATGAAACGGCTATTCCTCGTGAAATAGCCGCCGACCTGCTGTCACAGGCGGAACATGACATGCTTAGCTCATGTGTGCTTGTCACAGATTCCATACCGCTGGCTGAGGCCGTTTCAGCCGAGGTGAACGAGCAGCTGAAAACCTTGCCGCGGAGAGATATTGCGGAAGCTTCAGTGAGAGATTATGGATCTATTTATGTGGCTGAGACGATAGATGAAGCGGTCCATACAGTCAATACGCTCGCCCCAGAGCATTTAGAAATCATCACACAGTCTCCTGAAGCTTTGCTTGGCAATATTAAGCACGCCGGTGCGATTTTCTTAGGCCGATACAGCCCTGAACCGGTCGGAGATTATTTTGCCGGACCGAACCATGTGCTTCCGACGAATGGAACGGCCAGATTTTCAAGCCCATTAAACGTCACGGATTTTCAAAAGAAATCGAGCATTATTTCATACAGCCAATCAGCCTTTGAAGAACATGCGGAAAGCATTGCAGCTTTTGCCAGACTGGAAGGATTAGAAGCGCATGCCAGGTCAATCGAAGCGAGAGAACGGAGGAATTCGAAATGAGAAAAGCGGAACGCGCCAGAACAACAAATGAAACGGATATAGAACTGTCATTCGCAATAGACGGTGAAGGACAAGCAGAAATTAAAACAGATGTGCCGTTTATGACGCATATGCTGGATCTGTTCACAAAACACGGGCAATTTGATCTTTCCATTCATGCAAAAGGTGATGTCGATATTGATGATCACCACACAACTGAAGATATCGGCATTTGCTTAGGGCAGGCTTTGCTTGAAGCACTAGGCGATAAAAAAGGCATCAAACGCTACGGCTCAGCGTTTGTGCCGATGGATGAGGCGCTTGCTCAGGTGGTGGTTGATTTAAGCAATCGGCCGCACTTGGAAATGCGTGCTGACTTTCCGGCAGCGAAAGTCGGAACTTTCGATACTGAGCTTGTACATGAATTTTTATGGAAGCTGGCGCTTGAAGCACGGATGAACTTGCACGTGATCGTTCATTACGGCACAAATACACACCATATGATAGAAGCTGTTTTTAAAGCCTTAGGACGCGCGCTTGATGAAGCGACAATGATAGACCCGCGTGTCAAAGGGATTCCGTCAACGAAAGGGATGCTGTAAATGATCGGTGTGATAGATTACGGAATGGGCAATTTATACAGCGTCTCAAAGGCGCTGGAGCGTGTCGGCGTACCGTACTTTGTTTCAGGCATTCCGGAGGAGCTGAGTAAAGCTGATGCTTTCATTTTGCCGGGAGTCGGGTCGTTTGGGGACGCGATGGACAATTTGCGCAACGCCAATCTCGATCAATTCATTCATAAGATGGTGTCAGAGGGAAGATTGCTTCTTGGGATCTGCCTCGGCATGCAGCTTTTGTTTCATGAGAGCGAAGAGCATGGAACCGCTGCAGGTCTCGGTTTGTTAAAGGGAAAAGCAGTCAGGCTGAAGCCGGAAGATCAGCAGGGAAACAAGCTGAAGGTTCCGCATATGGGATGGAACCGCCTCTCCTTTCATAACGAATCTCCGTTGCTGGCCGGAGTGGAAGAAGGCTACGCTTATTTTGTCCATTCCTATTATATTGACGGAATGGATGACGACGCGCTACTGGCAAGTGCCGAGTACGGTGTGCAGGTGCCTGCGGTTGTCGGAAAAGGGAACATCTTCGGCGCTCAGTTTCACCCGGAAAAAAGCAGTGCGGTCGGAATGTCTATCTTAATTCAATTCACAAAAATGGCAGCAGAACAGAAGGTGAAAAAATGAGTGCTTTTACATTATACCCGGCCATTGATATGAGAAACGGCAAATGTGTACGTCTCGTTCAAGGCGATTACAGCAAGGAAACCGTATACGGTGATTCACCGTTCGACATGGCCTCGTTATTTGCAAGTGAGGGGGCTGAATGGATTCATCTTGTTGATCTTGACGGCGCGAAGGAAGGAAAAAAAGTAAATGACCGCCATGTCATCGAAATTGTACAAAAGCTCAATCTGAAAGTCGAAATCGGCGGCGGCATTCGTTCGGAAAGCGATGTCTACGATTACTTATCGGCAGGAGTCGATCGCGTTATCCTGGGAAGCTCCGCTGTTTCTGATCCGCCGTTTGTGAAAAAAATGCTGAAAGAGTATGGCGAAAGGATAGCGATCGGGCTGGACGCAAGAAACGGATTTGTTTCAACAGAGGGGTGGCTGGAAACCTCGAGTCTTAAGGCGACTGAACTCGGCAAAGAGCTCGCCAACGAAGGCGCAGAAGTTTTTATTTTTACTGATATTGCGACAGACGGGATGCTGTCAGGCCCCAATATCGAAAGCACAGTGGAACTCGCGAAAGAAACCGGAAAATCTGTCATCGCCTCTGGCGGAGTCAGCTCTGTTGCGGATCTTGAAGCTCTTGCCCGTTATCATGCGAATGGGGTTTCTGGAGCCATTATCGGAAAAGCACTGTATACCAACCAGTTTACACTTGGCGAGGCGCTTGAAAGGATGAAGGGGAAATGATAACAAAACGGATTATCCCATGTCTTGATGTGAAAGAAGGGCGCGTTGTCAAAGGGATTCAATTTCTTGAACTGAAGGATGCCGGCGATCCTGTCGAGCTGGCGGAAGTATACGACCAGGAAGGCGCGGATGAACTGGTGTTTCTTGATATTTCCGCTTCGCATGAAGGCCGCAAAACGATGGTTGACGTCGTAGAGCAGGTTGCTGCGAAGCTTGCGATTCCGTTTACAGTCGGAGGCGGCATCAATCAGCTTAGCGATATGAAAACGATTCTGCGTGCCGGCGCAGATAAAGTTTCTGTGAACACAGCAGCTGTACTCCGGCCTGAGCTGATTACAGAAGGAGCCGAGTTTTTCGGCTCTCAATGTATCGTACTTGCCATCGATGCCAAGTATGTCCAGGAATCTGGCACATACAAGGTCTACACGCATGGCGGCAGAAAGAAAACGGATTGGGAAGTTACAGCATGGGCGAAGGAAGCCGTCAAACGCGGAGCCGGAGAAATCCTGCTGACCAGCATGGACTCAGATGGGGAGAAAAAAGGCTTTGACCACAGGCTGACAAAGCTCGTGTCAGAAGCTGTTCCGGTTCCTGTCATCGCCTCAGGGGGAGCAGGAAACGCGCAGCATATGCTCGAGGCTTTTACAAAAGGAGAAGCGGACGCCGCGCTGGCTGCCTCCATTTTTCACTATAAAGAAACATCAATTAAAGAAGTGAAATCATATTTGAAAGAGTACGGGGTGAATGTGAGATGAAACAGGCAGATGAACTGCGTTTTAACGAAGACGGATTAATCCCCGCCATCGTGCAGGACGCGGCAAGCAAAGAAGTGCTGACACTTGCATATATGAACAGGGAATCGTACGAAAAAACAATGGAAACAAAAGAAACATGGTTTTACAGCCGCTCGCGGCAAGAGCTATGGCACAAGGGAGAAACATCGGGGAATACGCAAGCCGTCAAGGGCATCCGATATGACTGCGACCAAGATGCGCTGGTCGTGCTTGTAGAGCCGTCCGGTCCGGCATGCCACACCGGCAGCTACAGCTGTTTTACAAAGGAACAGACAGAAGAACAAACCTCCGGGCGATTTGACATCATAAGTGAGCTGGAGCGCGTCATTGCAGAACGCCAAGCTGAAATGCCTGAAGGAGCTTACACCACTTACCTCTTCCAAGAAGGCGTGGATAAGATTTTGAAAAAAGTCGGCGAAGAAGCATCAGAAGTCATCATCGCCGCCAAAAACCGTGACCACGAGGAACTGAAATGGGAAGCGGCAGACCTGCTGTATCATCTCCTTGTCCTGCTCAGAGAACAAGCATTGCCGCTGGATGATGTGCTTGACGTATTGAAAAAACGCCATTCTGAATAGTAAATGAAAAGAGCCTATGGATAATGGCTCTTTTTTTATTGTGAGAAAAATGTAATGGGTATTTAGTAATTAAATAGGTGTTTCACATTCCGAATGGATAAAAGAAGATCAAAACCAAGTCTGATTTCCTATTTATCCAAATTCCCCCATGATGTAACATGGAAAAGGATGATATAATCATCCCGAAATCGGGTCAATAGTATCACTTTTGAAAAATAGAATGATCCCACAAAACCCTTGGAGGTTCGTAATGAAAAAGATTATCTTTATTTGCTTCAGCTTATTACTTGCCCTGACAGGAGGATGCAGTATGAACGACAATGATAAAAACACCACAAATGACAATAAAACAGAAGCCGTAAAACCAAAAGACATGGACCCAAAAGACCTGCCGCAAGTTCCCGCGTTTCAGGACGAGAAAACGAGAGAGTACATGGTGTCAACGAAGGAAGAAGAGCCTGGGTACTATTTGCTGGAGTCTAAGTTGAAAGGATTTAGGATGTTGTTTCCGGAGGACGGTGAGTACCTGCCTGATTTCTCTTCATCAAATGGAGAAAATAGCGAATCAATTGGCTTTCAAAGCTATAACAAAAAAACAAATATCCTTTTAGATGCACAAGTTAGTTACTATAAGGAAGCTTCGTTTATTAATGATCCAGAGACAATGTTGGATCAAATTAGTAATGAGAATGGTTACAAGGGTAATTTTAAAGAAGAAAAAAAAGATGGAAAAGTAGTTTACTCAGCATCAAAAAAAAGTACTTTTAAAAACAGCGATCGTAAATACAATTTTTCATATCGTTATTTTGGATATATAAAATCCAATAAAGAAGAGTACCTAGGTATAGTATATTCATTTATAGTACGGTGTAAGAAAGACGATAAGCCTTGTACCTTAGATGAAGGTCAAGCAAAAGAAAAAACAGATACATTAATTAACTCTATAACCCTTTTGAGAAATAAAAAGGAGAGTAGGGATGGACAATAATAATATTTTTGAAAATGAAAATGTAAAGCTCCGTATAATTAACTTAGAGTATGCCTATAAAGAAAAGTTTGCATCAAACAGTCCGGAAAAAATAAAAAGAGCAAAAGAGGATTTTGAAGCTGACATTCGCAGGATTTACAAAGAAGAAACTCACTCGGAACTCCCGGAAGGAATAGAGATTTTTACTTCTCAAGAAATTATTCAAGAAAATAAGAAGATAGATAAGCAGATTAAAGAGTCTGGTTATGATGGTACAGCAATTTATATAAAAGACAAGAGGCACGATGTAAATCAGCTTCACATTATTTCAGAGGGAAGTGCTGATAATGGAGACTGGTCTTATAATTTCTTTGGTTTGTTTCTAGGTATTGACGATAATCAATACAGGGCTACAAGAGAGTTTGTAAAGATTTCGAAGAAAAAAGCGGGTAACTCTCAGGAATTAAAAACATTTGCGTTAGGACATTCTCTTGCCAATAATAACCAAGTGATGGCCCAGTTAATTGATGGAGAATTTGATGAAGTATATGGTGTCAATGGTGCACAAATAAGTATCGACCAATTATTGTTAGCTGATCGGGATTTAGTAGATTATCTATTAAATAAATATGATCTTAGCCGTAAAGAGCTAAAAGAGCTCTCGCGAGAAAAGCTAAAAATAGAAATCATGAAATACTACAATGACAAAGGCGTAACAGCAAACATCACCCAACGCATCTCCAAAGATGACCCTCTTTATGGCGTTAGCGGAAAGGCTGATTTTATTACATTTGGCGATGTAAAGATGAAAGATACAAACACGGATGTCAAAGGAATCAGAAGTATTATAGATAAGATTCCCGATGAGGAAATCCGCTCTATCCAAACTTTTTTCCGAAAATATTCGGAAGACTATAAAAAAGGTGGACTAAACGGATTTGTCATGGCTTCAACCGGGATAGATGCAGAGCTTGTCGGCAGTATATTTAGTGCTGACGGAAATGTGGCGAAAGGGAAAATAGTGAAAGACCGGTTTGGTGATATACAGGTAATGGTTAAAAATATCGGGGAAAAAATGCCGGCTTTTATCAAATTCTTTCATACTATCATGAATAATAGCGGGACATTTGTGGATCAGCTTAAAGAGAATGGGTATATTGATGAGACACAAAAGAAGAGTGTCAAAAAACAGTTGAAAATCGTTAATAATAAGATAGGCGATATAGAAATTCAATATCAACAGTTAAAATACGCACTATCAACTAATAATGTAGTTGCAATTGTTTATTATGTCTGTGAGTTAGTAGGGAGTGTTAAAGAATTAAAGGCGGCATTAGAAACACTCGACGCAGAAACAAAAGAAGCATTAAAACTCATCGTCGACGGCCACAGCATCGTCCAAATGCTGAACGCATTATCAAAGGAAAAAGGCTTCAGCTATAAAGGCTCCGATATTTACTTTACAGGGAAGAGCGGCTCGGGAGAAACAATTAAAGTCAATATCTCGTCCGCTGTCAGAATCTATCAAAACGGCATGAAGATCGTTGAAGATATGGAAGATGCAATTTCCGCGTACCAAAAGGTATTCCGGCAGGAAATAGATGAAGCGTTTATAGACAAAAAACAGGCAATCATCACGGCGATTCAACATATGGAAGAAAACCCTTCGCATTATGCCTTCGATCTTCAATTCCGGCTTGCGGCCGGTTTCAGTCACACACTCGATAAATTAGAGAAAATATCAGTTCATGAATCGTTCCATACAGGTGCACTCCCTGCTAATGACGGAATTGTTGCAGAACTCAAAAAACAGACAACGGAAAAAAAGAATTTTATCAAAAATATCCGCGAGAGCATCGAAAAGCTATTTGAAAAAGAAGAAATGATCTCACAGTTATTCGATTTTCAGCCGTAGGAGGAATAGACAGAGTGACTTCCTTATTTTCAGAAAGTGAAACAGAAGTTGTATCAACCACCTATATGTTTCTAACCCATGACGAAATGAAGGGGAAAGCAGGCAGTCTCAATAAACCCATCAACGACATTCTCAGCCTGACTAAAAAATTTGAGTCTGCATTAAAAGAAGAAATCAAAGGGCAAAAAGGAATGATTGTCAAAAAAATAAAAGAAGAGCTTGAATCGAAAAGCGAAAAGCAGAAGACTGCACTTCAAACAATAAAAGAAGAGCATACTGCAAAGGTTGACCGGTTCAAAATGATCATTGAGGACCTGAGACAGCAAGATGTTACCTTAACGTACCGAAAAAAGAAGCCTGAAAAGGATCTATAATATCAAACGTCTCCTATTCGAGTCATGAATAGGGGATTTTTATTTTCAGTGTACAAGAAAAATATACTGAAAAAGTCTCTCTCCATTGATATGATTTAGAAAGAGTAAAAATAATCCTATTATATTCCGTTCAACCTTGCTGACCGCGTAAAGGGATTGAAACAGGAGGAAAAATACTATGCCAACACAGCAACCTAAAAGAAAATTCAAAGCTTTTTTTGCATTAGTGAAACAGACAAATCCATCCTATGGAAAGCTCGCCTTTGCGCTGATTCTCAGTATTGTCACAACACTGGTCAGCCTGCTGATTCCTCTATTAACGAAACAGCTTGTCGACGGTTTTTCCATGTCAGCGCTGTCCGGCACGCAAATCGGGCTGATTGCGCTCGTTTTTCTTATCCAGGCCGCTTTAAGCGCCTACGCTACATACGCGCTAAACTATAGCGGGCAAAAAATCATCTCTGGGCTAAGGGATTTATTATGGAAGAAATTAATTAAGCTTCCTGTATCTTATTTCGATACTAACGCTTCAGGTGAAACTGTCAGCCGGGTCACGAATGATACGATGGTGGTAAAAGAGCTGATTACCAGCCATATCAGCGGATTTATAACAGGTATCATTTCGGTCATTGGATCACTCACCATCTTATTCATTATGAACTGGAAGCTGACGCTGCTTGTTTTAGTTGTTGTTCCATTAGCGGCTCTGATCCTAGTGCCGATCGGCCAGAAGATGTTTTCCATTTCTCGGGAAACCCAGGATGAAACCGCACGTTTTACGGGGTTGCTGAATCAAATCCTTCCGGAAATCAGGCTTGTGAAGGCTTCAAATGCAGAGGAAGTCGAATACAGACGCGGAAAACTGGGGATTTCTTCATTATTCCAGCTTGGGGTTCGTGAGGCGAAGGTGCAATCTCTTGTCGGACCGCTTATTTCCCTCGTTTTAATGGCCGCGCTCGTGGCTGTTATTGGGTACGGCGGTATGCAGGTGTCATCAGGCGAATTGACTGCCGGGGCACTCGTGGCTTTTATTTTATATTTGTTTCAAATCATTATGCCGATGGGCCAGATTACAACGTTCTTCACACAGCTGCAAAAATCAATCGGTGCAACAGAACGGATGATTGAGATTTTGGCAGAGGAAGAGGAAGATACCGTCACAGGAAACCAAATTGACAACGCGCATCTCCCTATCCGGCTCGATCATGTGTCCTTTGGCTATAATGCTGAGCAGCTGATCTTGAAGGATATCAGCGCCGTTATTGAAGCGGGAAAAGTAACAGCAATTGTTGGACCGAGCGGCGGCGGAAAAACTACGCTGTTTAAGCTGCTTGAGCGTTTCTATTCTCCGACTGAAGGAACCATTCGGCTGGGAGATGAGCCGGTGGATACGTATTCGCTCGAATCGTGGCGTCAGCATATCGGCTATGTGTCACAGGAAAGTCCGTTAATGTCGGGAACGATCAGAGACAATATTTGTTATGGGCTAGAACGTGAGGTAACGGATGCCGACATCGAAAAAGCAGCGGAGATGGCATACGCTCTTAATTTTATTAAGGAGCTGCCGAATCAGCTTGATACGGAAGTGGGTGAACGAGGCATCATGCTGTCGGGCGGACAGAGACAAAGAATTGCGATTGCCAGGGCGCTTCTCCGGGACCCGAGCATTCTGATGCTTGATGAAGCGACTTCCAGCCTCGACAGCCAATCTGAAAAATCAGTGCAGCAGGCACTTGAGGTGCTGATGGAAGGCCGGACAACAATTGTCATCGCTCACCGCTTATCGACTGTTGTAGATGCAGATCAGCTATTATTTGTTGAAAAAGGGGAAATTACGGGACGGGGCACACACCATGAATTAATGGCTTCCCATGACCTTTACAGAGATTTTGCTGAACAGCAGCTGAAAATGAATGCGGATTTAGAAAACAAAGCCGGGTAAATTCTGGTTGATTCAGCCAGTAAAAAAAAGAGGAGGGATTTTCCCAATCCTTCCTTTTGAACTATTGAGGAGCTTACGATTTATGGTATACTACTGACGGTAATATTGTATAAAACGGAGGGTAGTTGTGGGAAAACACACTTCTGAACATAAAAATCACGCACAAATTGTCCAGCTGCTTCAAGATGGACATTATTTTTTTCATAAAGGTTTGAAGGCGTATAAAGAACGCAATTTGAAGCGGGCAAGCAAACTGATCCAGCGCGCGGTTCATTTGGAGCCGAAGGATTCAGAGATGCTTTCGCAGCTTGCGGTCATTTATTCAGAGATGGGGCAATACCAGGAATCAAACGATCTGCTTGATTATATTTTGGCGAATCTGGAGACGGAAATGCCGGAATGTCATTATTTTAAAGCAAATAACTTTGCCCATCTGGGACTCTTTCAGGAAGCTTATAAAGAAGCTGCAGCTTATTCAGACGCTGATCCGGACGGTGAATTTTCCGAAGAGAATGATAGTCTGCTTGATCTGCTTGATTTAGGAGACGGCGGGCCTGAGGATTCTCTATATGATCAGGATGAATTGCTTATCAAACAGGACCGGGCGAAGTCATTGCTTGAAAGCGGTCAGCTTGCTGAAGCTGTTGCGGCTCTTGAGGAAATCACAACCGAATATCCTGAGCTTTGGTCCGCTTATAATAATCTCGCCCTTGCCCACTTTTATTCCGGCAATGTTGTGAAAGCGAAACAAACGGCTTACCAAGTGCTGAATAATAATGAAGGAAATCTTCACGCTTTATGTAATCTTCTCGTTTTCTACTATTATGAAAGAGAAGATGAAAAGGTGGCAGAGCTGAGTGATCAGCTTTCAAATGTATATCCGATGTTATTTGAACAGCGCTATAAACTGGGTGCCACCCTGTCGCTTGTCGGCCGCTATGATATCGGGTACAAATGGCTCAGATCACTATATAAAAGCGGTTTTGAGGGAGACGACACATTCTACTACTGGCTCTCGTGCTCTGCTTACTTTACGGGCCATACAGAATTTGCCGAAATGGTATGGAGAAAAGTTGAATCGCAATATCCCGGAGCGGACCGTCCGGCTCCATGGGTTGAGCGGCGGGAAGTACTTCCTTCGTCAGTAGAACAGCGATTGGCTGCCTATTATATCAGCAGCACCAAGGGTGAAACGGAGCATCTTGAAGCGGTGATACGCTCGAAGCGCATCACCGCTCCTTTTGAAAACCATTTCGTTAAGCTGCTCTTGCACGGGGATTCCGCAGCAGCAGATGTGTCAGAGGATGCGCTTTTCGCTTATCAAACGGTTAAATTGCTGGAAGAAGCAGAACAAGATGAGATGAAAACAGAAGTCATGAGCTGCTGGGTATTCCATGTGATACAGCAAATCCACGCAGCGGGACCGCTGAAAAATGTGAGCGGATGGGCTGCTGCTATCTACTATATTTGGAAAGAAGCTCATGGCAAACATGACACCAAAAAAGAAACGGCAGCCCAATTTGGCATCTCTCCGGCCACTTTGACGAAATATATGAAATATATTGATGATATTTTAGAATAGTATATTTATGGAGAGTTGATTCGCAGAATCAACTCTTTTTTATTCTATAAATTATATTTTAAAAATAATATCGACAGGTTTTTTATCAAATTAAGAAAGATGACAAATGATGTGCAACCTGACATCTGTTTGAAACACAAATGTAATAAAATTTATCGCTAATTTGTCGAAACTTGATGGTATAATGATTCTCGTACATAAGGAATTAGTGTTATTTACATATGATGTGAAATAAACGCTATACACCCAGAATAAGAGATGCACAGAATAATTAACCATAAACAATCATCATTCCTCGTAGAATATGAGGAACGAAACTTGATGTTCAAAATACAATTCCAAATGAGATCAGGTTCACAGTAAAAGGGAGGATATAAAAAGTGAGAAAGAGTTTATTGACACTTGGTTTGGCTTCCGTCATCGGGACAAGCAGTTTTTTGATCCCATTTACAAGTAAAACTGCATCGGCGGAAACATTAGATGAAAAGAAACAAAAAATCGAAAGCAAGCAATCTGAGGTTGCTTCCAGCATTGAAGCGAAGGAAAAAGAATTAACTGAGCTTCAGGAAAACCAATCAAAGATTGAAAAAGAACTGAAAGACATTAACGCTAAGGCGCTCGATACAAGCAACAAAATTGAAGATAAAAAAGAAGAAAACGATAAAACAAAAGAAGAAATCAAAAAACTGAAAAAAGAGATTAAAGAAACAGAAGCACGCATCGAAAAGCGTAACGAAATCCTGAAAAAACGCGTTCGTTCTTTACAGGAAAGCGGCGGATCTCAAGGATACATAGATGTACTTTTAGGATCAACAAGCTTTGGTGATTTTATCTCACGCGCTACTGCGGTTTCATCTATTGTTGATGCAGACAAAGATTTAATCAAGCAGCAAGAGCAGGATAAAGCGAAGCTTGAAGACTCTGAAGCAGATCTGAATGATAAGCTGAAAGAAGTACAAGCTGCATTGGCTAAGTTAGAAACAATGCAAAAGGACCTTGATAAACAGCTAGATGAAAAAGACAAGCTTTTCGACGAAGCAAAAGAAAGCCAGAAGAAAACGGCTGCGGCGATTTCTGAATTAAAATCAGAAGCGTCTGAACTTGCAAATCAAAAAGCAGATACTGAAGCAGAACAAGCACGCATCAAAAAACAACAAGAAGCTGCGGCTGCTTTGATCAAAAAGCAGGAAGAAGCTCAAAAAGCATCTGATGAAACACAAACAGACGGCCAAACAGCTACAACTGAAACAGCAAAAGCAAGCTCATCTGATGATGATTCTTCAGACAACTCTTCTAGCGGTTCATCAAACAGTTCGTCTAACGGGTCGTCTTCTAAGAAGCACAGCAGTTCAAACAGCAACTCAGGCGGCACTGTCATCAGCAACTCAGGCGGCATTGAAGGTGCGATCAGCGTTGGTTCAAGCATTGTCGGACAATCTCCGTACAAGTTTGGCGGCGGACGCACTCAGTCTGATATCAACAACCGTATTTTTGACTGCTCATCATTCGTTCGCTGGGCTTATGCTTCTGCAGGTGTCAACCTTGGACCTGTTAGTGGAACCACTACTGACACATTGATCAATAAAGGAAGAGCTGTAAGCGCGTCAGAAATGAAACGCGGAGACCTAGTCTTCTTTGATACTTACAAGAAGAATGGACACGTTGGTATTTATTTAGGAAACGGTACTTTCCTAAATGACAATACATCTCATGGTGTGTCAATTGATTCTATGAGTAACCCTTACTGGAAAAAATACTTCAATGGCAACGTAAGACGTGTTGTTCAATAATAAATAAGACAAGGGCCTTCTATGGACAGAAGGCTCTTTCTTTATTAATATACATACCCTTTTGAAATACATTTAATCGCGTTTCGAAAAAAATGAGCAAAAAAATGGCGTATTACCATGAGATTTTATAGGATATGGGTAAGGAATACGTTTGATGGGGATTCTTATCATATAAGGAAGAGCCCAACTTGAAAAGACGTTTTAAGGAGTGAGTGAGTGTGTCAGAAGAAAAAATATATGACGTGATTATTATCGGCGCGGGTCCTGCTGGGATGACGGCCGCTGTATACACATCTAGAGCAAACTTATCGACATTAATGATTGAAAGAGGAATTCCGGGCGGGCAAATGGCAAACACGGAAGACGTGGAGAACTATCCTGGTTTCGAAAGCATTCTCGGACCTGAGCTTTCCAACAAAATGTTTGAACATGCAAAGAAATTCGGCGCTGAATACGCTTATGGCGATATTAAAGAAATTGTGGACGGCAAAGAGTACAAAGTTGTGAAAGCCGGTTCAAAAGAATATAAAGCGCGTGCTGTTATCATTGCCGCAGGTGCAGAGTATAAAAAAATCGGCGTGCCTGGTGAAAAAGAATTGGGCGGCCGCGGAGTTTCGTATTGTGCAGTATGTGACGGCGCTTTCTTTAAAGGCAAAGAGCTGGTTGTTGTCGGCGGAGGGGACTCAGCGGTTGAAGAAGGCGTGTACTTAACACGTTTCGCTTCAAAAGTAACGATCGTTCACAGACGTGACAAACTCCGTGCGCAAAGCATTCTCCAAGCGAGAGCGTTTGATAATGAAAAAGTAGATTTCTTATGGAATAAAACCGTGAAGGAAATTCATGAGGAAAACGGCAAAGTCGGCAAAGTGACGCTTGTGGATACGGTGACCGGTGAAGAAAGTGAATTCACAACAGACGGCGTATTCATTTATATCGGTATGCTTCCTCTGTCTAAACCTTTTGACAACCTTGGCATCACGAATGAAGAAGGCTACATCGAAACCAACGACCGAATGGAAACAAAGGTTGAAGGGATTTTCGCAGCCGGAGACATTCGTGAAAAATCATTGCGCCAAATCGTAACGGCTACAGGAGACGGAAGTATTGCGGCACAAAGCGTACAGCATTATGTCGAAGAGCTCCAGGAAACGCTGAAAACCTTAAAATAAAAAAGGGCTGTCATACGAGTTTCACATAACGTTACTGGGTTTTAATTACGCTGTAACAGTTGTGTAAAACTTATCGGTTATGATTAATAAAGTAATTGACCCCCTTTTTATAATGAATACACTTTTGGCACGGATTCTCCAGTTATCCGTGTCCTTTTTTTGTCCAAAAATAAAAGACAATTTCCTTTCACAATAAAATCATCTGAACGCTGGGAAGAATATGCTGTAAAATAGAAGGAAAGATTGTCAATGTCTCTTCATTGTGAGAGGCATCTTGAAACGGTATAATAAAGAGACGATGACAGGACGAGAAGGTTAGGTGACGTACTTGCAAAGAGTGACAAATTGTGTTCTCAAGGCGGATGACAAAGTTCTTCTTCTTCAAAAGCCAAGACGCGGCTGGTGGGTCGCGCCGGGAGGCAAGATGGAGAGCGGGGAATCAGTCAGGGATTCCGTCATCAGAGAATTTAGAGAAGAGACAGGTATCTATATTATAAATCCTCAGCTAAAAGGCGTTTTTACCTTTATCATTAAAGACGGTGACCATATTGTGTCCGAGTGGATGATGTTTACGTTTGTCGCTGATTCCTATACGGGAGAGAACGTGTCTGAATCAGAGGAAGGCATTTTGCAGTGGCACAATGTGAAGGATATTCAAAACCTGCCTATGGCTCCGGGAGACGGCCATATCCTGGACTTTATGATGAAGGGACAAGGGCTGCTGCACGGCACATTTACGTATACACCGGAGTTTGAGCTGCTCAGTTATCGTTTAGATCCGCAGCATATCAAATAGAAAGACAAGTCAGGGGGGAGAAAGATGAGTGTTAGTGAATCACATGATATTCAGCTTGTCATTATAACCGGCATGTCGGGCGCGGGGAAAACCGTTGCAATTCAAAGCTTTGAGGATCTCGGGTATTTCTGCGTCGATAATCTGCCGCCTTCATTGCTTCCGAAATTTTTAGAGCTGATGAAGGAATCAAATTCGAAAATGAGCAAGGTCGCGCTTGTTATGGATTTGCGCGGCCGTGAATTTTTTGACCGGCTGATTGAGGCGCTGGATGAAATGGCGGAAAATCCGTGGATTACACCGCGAATTTTATTCCTAGACGCGAAGGATTCGATTCTCGTGACAAGATATAAAGAAACGAGACGTTCGCATCCGATGGCAGCGACTGGTCTTCCGCTCGAAGGCATCGCGCTGGAACGTGAGCTGCTTGAGGAATTAAAAGGCCGCTCTCAAATGATTTATGACACATCAGACATGAAGCCGCGCGATCTGCGCGAGAAAATCGTAAAGCATTTTGCGACAAACCAAGGAGAGACATTTACAGTAAATGTCATGTCATTTGGTTTTAAATACGGTATTCCCATTGATGCCGATCTCGTTTTTGATGTCAGATTTTTGCCGAACCCATATTATATCGAAAGCATGAGGCCGCTGACCGGAAAAGATGAAGAGGTATCGTCTTACGTCATGAAGTGGAACGAAACACAAAAGTTCAATGAAAAATTAATCGATTTACTCAGCTTTATGCTGCCGTCCTACAAAAGAGAAGGAAAGAGCCAGCTCGTCATTGCGATTGGCTGCACAGGGGGCCAGCACCGCTCTGTGACGCTTGCCGAGTATTTAGCTGACTATTTCAAAAAGGATTACTATACTCATGTTACTCACCGGGACATCGAAAAGAGAAGCCGGAAATAAGATGGAACAAAAATCGAAAATTGCCATCTTTGGCGGCGGCACGGGCCTTTCTGTATTGCTTCGTGGCTTAAAGCATAAACCCGTTGATATTACGGCGATTGTCACTGTTGCTGATGACGGAGGAAGCTCGGGGCGGCTGCGGAACGAACTGAAAATCCCGCCACCCGGAGACATCAGAAATGTGCTTGCCGCTTTATCCGATGTGGAGCCGCTAGTTGAGGATCTCTTTCAGCACCGCTTTAATAAGGGGAACGATTTAACGGGCCATTCACTCGGAAATTTAATTTTGGCAGCGATGACGAATATAACCGGTGATTTTTTTCACGCTGTCACAGAAATGAGCAAGGTGCTGAATGTAAGAGGAAAGGTGTTGCCAGCAGCCAATGCCAGTGTTGTTTTGCATGCCGAAATGGAAGACGGCCGCGTGGTCACAGGTGAGTCCACTATCCCGGAGTATGGCCAGCGTATTAAGCGCGTTTTTCTGACGCCTGAAAACATTGATCCGCTGCCGGAAACAATAGATGTGATCAGGGAAGCGGATCTGATTATTATCGGACCGGGAAGCCTTTATACCAGTATTCTTCCCAATTTGCTCGTTCCAAAAATTGGAGAAGAAGTGATCAAGGCGCCGGCGAAAAAAGTATATATCTGCAACGTGATGACACAGCCCGGAGAAACGCTTCATTATACCGCTGCCGATCATGTGAAAGCGCTCAATCAGCATATGGGCTGCGGTTTTATCGATACCATACTGGTTAACAGTGAAGACATTCCTGACGAAATAAAACGTAAGTACGCAGTAGAATCGGCGCGTCCTGTTGATTTTGATATCGAAGAGCTGAAAGCAATGGGGCTTGAAGTTATCAGAGATCAAATCGTAACACATAAAAATGGCGTAATTCGTCACGATACACATAAAGTGGCCTCTCTTCTTGTCGATTTATTGAAAGAATGAAGCCTTGAAATGAGGTGGCTATATGTCATTTGCATCGGAAACAAAAAAAGAATTAACGAACCTGGAAGTGAAGGATTGCTGCATTAAGGCAGAGCTGTCCGCACTTATCCGAATGAATGGATCTTTATCATTTGCTAACCGCCATCTCGTACTTGATGTTCAAACTGAAAATGCAGCGATTGCCCGCCGCATCTATACATTGCTGAAAAGACAATATGATGTGTCGGTTGATCTGCTGGTCAGAAAGAAAATGCGGCTGAAAAAGAATAACGTCTATATTGTGCGTTTTTCAGAGAATGCAAAGTTCATCTTAGAGGATTTAAAAATACTCGGCGAGAATTTTGTGTTTGAACGAAATATTTCAAAAGAGCTTGTCAAAAAGAGATGCTGCAAGCGTTCTTATATGAGAGGGGCATTTTTGGCGGGAGGTTCAGTCAATAACCCGGAAACCTCCTCGTACCATTTAGAAATTTTTTCTCTCTATAAAGAGCATAACGATTCATTATGTGAACTGTTAAATGAGTTCCAATTAAACAGCAAAACGCTCGAGCGGAAAAAAGGCTATATCACTTACTTAAAAGAGGCTGAAAAGATTACTGAATTTCTGAACGTGATCGGCGCACATAATTCGCTGCTGCGTTTTGAGGATGTCAGAATCGTCAGAGACATGAGAAATTCGGTTAATCGTCTTGTCAATTGTGAAACAGCCAACTTAAACAAAACCATCGGGGCTTCGCTCAGACAGGTGGAAAATATTAAATACATCGATGAAAGAATCGGCTTGGAGGCGCTTCCTGAAAAACTTCGGGAAATCGCGCAGCTGCGGATTGATTACCAGGAAGTGACGCTGAAAGAGCTGGGGGAAATGGTAGCGAGCGGGAAAATCAGCAAATCAGGGATCAATCACAGGCTGAGAAAACTTGACGAAATCGCAGAACAGCTGCGGACAGGGCAAACCGTCACTTTAAAATAACCGTAAAGAAAAGGGGAGATCTTATGGTTCAGCAGAAAGTGGAAGTTCGATTAAAGACAGGACTGCAGGCGCGTCCTGCTGCTTTGTTTGTACAAGAAGCAAACCGGTTTACGTCAGATGTGTTTCTTGAGAAGGATGGGAAAAAAGTAAATGCGAAAAGCATCATGGGGCTGATGAGCCTTGCGGTAAGCACAGGCACAGAAGTCACATTGATTGCCGAGGGAGAAGATGAACAAGAGGCGCTGGAAAAGCTTTCGGCGTATGTTCAAGAGGAAGTTTAGGTGATACAAAATGAGTGATTTTCTGAAAGACTGTTTTAAGAAAATCGGCTGGGAGAAGGATCATGTCAGCTTCGAGGATCTTCCCCTTTTTCTAAAAGCAATGGCGTACCGATACCCTTTTGAAAACCGGGCAGTTCTTGCAAAAGAGAATTATAAGGTAACCAAAGAAGAGCTTTGGCGCCGTCTGATCAAAGAACAACATGGGGGGCTATGCTACGACTTAAATGGTTTTCTTTACTATGTCTTACGTGACGCCGGTTTTCATGTGAAGCTCATTCGCGGTACAGTTTATGCAGGAAAACAAGAAGAGTGGGCATTAGAAGGAACCCATGCTGCAGTATTGCTGTCGGCTGAAAAGGGAGATTACATTGTTGATATTGGATTTGGCATCAACCTGGCGCTGGAGCCGATACCGCTTTCCGGAGAAACGGTACAATCTCCTGTGGGGGCCTTCCGAATCAAGGAAAAAGCGACGGAAATGGGCACCCATCTTCTGTTGATGGACAAAGGAGAAGGCTGGCAAATCGGTTATGCCTTTACCCTTGAAGAGAGGGATCCCGGTGATTTAGATGACATGAAGGACCTGATTCATTCTCATGAAAAATCTCCTTTTAACAAATCACTGCTCGCCTCAAAGTTGACACCGAACGGGCGGATGGTCATGTCAGACCGCCATTTTACGATTCATGAAAACGGCGGAGAAGGCCAAAAAAGTGACATCGCCCCTTCAGAGTTTGAAGAGAAATTAAACACTTATTTTTTGTAATGTGAAAAGCTTGCAGACATACTGCAAGCTTTTTCTTATGAACAAGTATTGATTACTACATCAAATGCATCTTCTGGGATATACAGTTTCTCCTTTTCATATTGATAAGGAATATGATTCTCTTTAAAGCACTCTTTGGTGTATTCAGTTAGTGAATCCCCAATTTCTATGTATTTCCCGGTATAGTTCGGCTGGCATGCTGAAAGAATTGACGTAATGGTCACAAGTAGCATGATTATCTTCATAATAACACCTACTTATTAAGAAATTTTTCCCTTTTTTCATTCTACCATAACGAATAGAAAAAGCCCGATTTACTATCCCCCACATGCTATAATAATTTTGGAATCTTCTAGAAAAATCACCGTGCTAGACATATAAGGGGGATAAATGTGTA
Source organism: Bacillus sp. 0909A (assembly GCF_036765115.1). Taxonomy (NCBI): domain Bacteria; kingdom Bacillati; phylum Bacillota; class Bacilli; order Caryophanales; family Bacillaceae; genus Bacillus; species Bacillus sp. 0909A. The sequence continues at coordinate 235,077 of NZ_JBAIZU010000003.1, read as the reverse complement.
TCGGATCTTACTCGTGGAAGATGATGAACGGATTGCTTCATTGCTGGGCGGCCATCTTCAGAAATACGGATATCATATAAAAATAGCTGAAAAGCTGAATGACATAAAGGAAGAATTTGCGGAAATGAAACCGGATCTTGTGCTGCTTGATATCAACCTGCCTTTTTTTGACGGGTTTTATTGGTGCAGGCAAATCCGAACGATTTCCAATGCTCCGATTATTTTTATCTCGGCGCGGACTGATGAACTGAATCAGGTGATGGCGATTGAGAACGGGGGCGATGACTATATCACAAAGCCATTTCACTTAGAAGTCGTCATGGCCAAAATCAAAAGCGTGCTGCGCAGGACCTATGGTGAGTATTCTCCTTCTTTGTCCCAGGAATCAAGACTGGTGGAGCTTGGCGGTCTAACGATATATCCAGATCAATATGAAGCGGAGTGGAAGAACAGCCGGATCTCGTTTTCACAAAAAGAATTTCAGCTGCTTTCGATTTTCATAAGAGAGCACAAAAAAATTGTCTCGCGTGATGAATTGCTGGAGGCATTATGGGACGACGTTGATTTTGTTGATGATAATACATTAACGGTTAATGTCAATCGGCTGCGGAGAAAGCTGGAGAATGCCGGATTGAAAGACGCCATTGCAACCATAAGGGGGCAGGGCTATGTATTTGAAGTCAATCGGAAGGATGAGCGGGAGTGTTAAAGACTTATATCATCGACCGATTAGCCATTATTCTTTTTTCCTTATTAAGCATAGGTGCCGCCATGTTTATCGCATATTTAAGCATTATAGAGAGCGGTGCCGAGCCTGCTTCAGAAAATATGATATACATATGGGTCCTGCCTGGTGTCCTTTTGGCCGCTGGTTTTACTGCCGACTACATCCGGCAAGTGTCCTTTCTGGCATTTTTGAAAAAACTGGCCGATCAGGCACCCGCTTCGAATGACATAGGGCGGTCACTTGAAGCCCTCAAGCCAAGAACTAGAGAACAAGCCCTCTGGACAAACATGATTAACGCGCTTGGTGATCAATACGCGGGAAAGCTCTCACAATATATTAATAAACAAAAACAGCATTATACTTTTACGAATCAATGGATTCACCATATGAAAACACCCGTATCCGTCATCTCCTTAATGATTCAAGAAGGAAAGAACGGGACCGCTTCTTCCTTTCAGACTTTTTTAGAGGAACTGGAGGATGAAAATGAACGGTTTCGCCATGGGCTGGATATGATGCTGCAAACAGCCCGGCTGGAGGAGTTCGCTTTTGATGTAAAACCTGAAACCTTTGATTTGACAGAGCTTGTCCGCTCATTGATCAATCAGGAAAAACGGCAGTTTATTAAACGGCGGCTTTTTCCGAAATTACATGTACCGCCAAACGCCGTCCAGGTTTCCAGTGATCAAAAGTGGCTTTCCTTTGTTGTGGAGCAAATCCTTTTCAATGCCCTGAAATATTCAAAGCAAGGCGTTGGTGACCATATTACCATCCGGATTGAAACGCAAGGCCATGAGACACGTTTATCAGTTGCAGATGACGGTATCGGCATCCCGGCGCAGGATCTTCCCCGGATTTTTGATCCGTTTTTTACTGGTGAAAACGGGAGAAGCATGACACAGGCGACAGGAATGGGCCTCTATTTGGCGCAAGAGGTATGCAGCCAGCTGGGCCATAAACTGTACGCGCAATCAAAAGAGGGAGCGGGCACCGTGATGACAATCGTCTTTTCAAGTGACACTCTGGCGAATGTGACAGCATTGTAAGGTTCGAAAGCGTGATTGAAAGAAAGTTCGATGGGAGGCTGCTGACTTCCTTTTTATAATAAAGAAAAAAGGAGGATCAGAGGCATGAACGTACTGCAAACAACGAAGCTGTCAAAAACATATTATTCAAATAAAGGAACGATGTCATATCAGGCGCTTAGCGATTTTGATCTCAGTGTAAATAAAGGAGAGTTTGTCGGCATCATGGGGCCGTCGGGAAGCGGAAAAACCACGCTCCTGAATTTGTTGGCCACCATTGATAAGCCGACCCAGGGCGAGATGATGGTCAACGGCATTCAGCCGAAAACGTTAAAGGATCAAGACCTGGCTCTGTTTCGCAGAAGAGAGCTGGGCTTCGTCTTTCAGGACTTTAATCTGCTTGATACGCTGACGATTCGGGAAAACATCCTGCTTCCGCTCGCGTTGGACAAGGTAAAGCTGAGTGAAATGGAGAACCGCTTAGATGAACTGGCAGATACATTGCAAATCAAACATATTCTGGACCACCGTACGTACGAAGTGTCGGGAGGCCAGCAGCAGCGTGCGGCCTGTGCAAGAGCCATTATTCATAATCCGGCTCTGATATTGGCGGATGAACCGACAGGCAACCTAGATTCAAAATCTGCAAAACAGGTGATGAACACGCTGGCTCAGCTGAATGAAGAAAAGGAAGCAACGATACTATTGGTTACGCATGATGCCACAGCGGCAAGCTTCTGTAAACGAATCGTCTTTATTAAAGACGGAAAATTTTTTTCAGAGATCCGCAGGGGGACGAATCAGCAGGTGTTTTATCAAAGTATCCTAGATACCCTGAGTGTGTTGGGAGGCGATTTTCATGAATTTGAGAACCATCGCCCGTAAGAACATTATTGGGAATCTGCATAGATATGTTGCTTACTTTTTAAGCTGTGTGTTTGCCGTCTCGGTCTTTTTCGTCTTCACCTCTTTTATTTTTCACCCGGATGTGACGGAAGACAATGTGTATGGCGGAAGCCTTGTGAAAACGTGTTTGAGCGCGGCTCTTGTCGTCATCATCGTGTTTTGTATATTCTTTATTTCTTATTCAAATTCAGCGTTTCTACAGGCGAGAAAGAAAGAATTCGGCTTGTTTACACTGTTCGGAACATCAAAGCAGCAGCTCCGAAAGATGATTTATTATGAGCAGTCGCTGCTCTCTCTTGCGGCGATTGCGGCAGGTATTGGCACGGGGCTGTTATTTTCAAAACTGTTTTTTATGGTCATGACATGGATGCTCAGTGTGAAGGTCCCGATCTCGTTTGCGATTGTACCGAAAGCATTTGTGCTGACGGCGGTCGGTTTTCTTATATTGTTTCAAGTTCTGCTTATATTATCGCTGGGACAGATTCGCAAGCTTGAAATCATAGATTTGATTAAATCCGCTCAAAAACCTAAAAATCTACCGGCCTATTCAAAATGGCTCACTGTGCTGTCTTTGCTTTGTCTGGCTGGCGGTTATTATCTGTCTGCCACAGCCAATGCGAACGACATGGTGTTTCGTGTCTTTCCGATTTTGATTTTAGTGTTAATCGGCACATATTTCTTTTTTACACAAAGCAGTGTCGCGTTTTTCCGCATGCTGTACAAAAAGAAACACAGCTTTTACAAAGGAACCAATATCATTGTGCGTTCCAACATGATATTCAGGCTGAAAGATCATGCACGCATGCTGTTTTTAACCTCTGTGATCACGGCAGTCATTTTAACCGCTACAGGTGTGATCTATATGTTTTATGCTGATTTAGAAAGGCAGGAGGAGCAAAGCATTCCTCAATCTGTTGCCTGGGTGGAAAAAGACGCTTCCCGCTTTCAGGTTATGAAGCCTGAGACCGCTGAGAATACATTGAAAAAAGCAAATACTGAGATTAAATATAAGGTGAATGCCACAGGTATTCCTGTTACATTTCAATCAGACTTGCCGTATGGGAACAGGAAAGCGGAAGCAGAGGCCTTGCTGATTTCAGAGAAAATTTATAATCAAGTCGCAAAGGAAAAAGGTTTTCCTGTTATTCATGTACAAGAAAATGAAGCGTTTATCAATGTTCCGTTTCAAATGATGGTGAAAGATACGTACGGGGAAGGGGAAAAAGCAGCGTTTCATATGAAGTCAGGAAAATCACTTTCCTATGTCATGAAAAAGCAGCAAAACAAAGGGATATTGATGTCAGTCGACGGAGTCAGCCGTTTATTGGTTGTCAGTGAAAAAAGCTTTGACAGCCTGACACAGGAGGTGCCGCTGAAGGAGCAGATGAGAGTGGTAGGCTATGAGCTTGAGCATTGGAAGGAGACGGTGGACGTCTCTGAGAAGCTGGAAAGCATGGTGCCGAAAGAACATATATCTGATTTTCAAACGCGTGCTCCGAGTTTTCAAATGGTGAATCAGGGAGTCGCATTCATGCTGTTTATCGGTCTGTTTGTCAGCGTTCTGTTTTTTATCGTTCAAGGAAGCATGCTGTATTTGCGGATGTTTACTGAAATAGAAGATACGAGAGTGCAAGTGTTAGCATTAAAGAGAATGGGGATTACGGATAAAGAGATTCACTCCATCCTTGGTAGACAAATTGGATTTTTGTTCTTCGTCCCATTTATTGCGGGTACGATTCACGCCGGCTTTGCGTATGTAGCGTTAAGCAACATGCTGAATGCAAACTTATTTCTTGAAGCCGTGATTGTCATCTTCATTTATTTTGTGTTCCAGGCTGTTTATTATGTCGTCACTCGTCATATTTATAAGCGTGCTGTTCTTCAGCATATGTAATATGAAATCCGGTCTTCATCAGACCGGATTTTTTTTATTTACTGAAATTCTCTTGTCAGATTTTTCGGTGTTTCCCCTTTGATAGCTGCAATCATGTTTTCGGCGGCCTGTTTACACATATTGAAGCGCACTTTCGCTGTTGCTGAGCCAATATGCGGCAGCAAGGTGACGTTGTCAAGCTGCAAGAGCGGATTGTCTTTTGCGACAGGTTCTTCTTCGTACACGTCTAAACCGGCACCACGAATCCAGCCTTCTTGAAGAGCGCGGATGAGGGCTTTTTCATCAACTGTCTTTCCCCGGGAAATATTGACGAAAATTGCGGAATCCTTCATCAGTTTAAATTCGCGTTCCCCGATCATGTGATACGTTTCGTCAGTCAGCGGAGTAATCAGCAGAACAAAATCTGATTGCTCCAGGAGTGTGTCAAGCTCAGCGTATTTGGCGCCGATGCTTTCTTCAGTTTCTTGTTTGCGGTGGCGGTTATGATAAAGCACGTCCATATCGAAACCGAATTTGGCGCGTCTGGCCGCTTGCTCGCCGATTCTGCCCATACCGATAATGCCTAATGTTTGGTGATGGACGTCAATGCCGAAAAGGTCTTCTTCTTCAACCGTACCCCATTTACCGGCCCGGACGAAACGGTCAAGCTCAGCAACACGTCTGGCCGAAGAAAGAATTAAAGAAAAGGCCAGATCAGCCACTGTATCATCCAGTGTATAAGGTGTATGAGTGCCGACGACGCTTCTTTCTTTCATCGCTTCTATATCAAAATTATCATATCCGACGGATTGATTGCTGACGACCTTCAGCTTAGGAGCATGTTCAAGCAGCTCTCTGTTGATGGACGGCCCTGATGTTCCAGTCGTTAAAAGTCCTTCAGCATCTTTCATTTTCTCGAATAGCACCTCTTGTGGAAGTGTATCCTCCTGCCATATCTCATAACGGCAATGCTCACTAATCATGTGTTCAATCTCTTTAGGAATGGGTTTGGTGATAAATACAAATGGTTTCAACAAGGCTCCCCCTTTATGGCTGTTGTCTATTTTATTATATCGGAAAGAGATAGAAGTTAGAAATATTGCTGCGTTTGTTAAATTTCTGGTTCTTTTGAACTTAAAATGATTGCGATGAATGAAAAAATAGCAGCCTCTGCTTAAATAAGTTTTTTAATTATCTGAATTCGCCTATATTTTTTGTCAGACAAATCACCAAAATATCAGCAAAACCTGGATTATAGGATTCAATAAATATAAATTTTATTATCTTTGAAAGATATAAATGTTTATGTTTTTATTTTACAGTCCAATTAGATCGTCTTTTAATGAAAGCCTTTTCGCAGCCTGTTCCTATGCTATAATTCCTTACTGTAAGCTAGGCAAGAAGGCTTGCAAAATCATATGGATGGGAGATGAATTAAATGGTTTCTTTAACATCAATTTTGGAACACAATCAGCAGTTTGTCAGAGAGAAGAAGTACGAACCCTACAAAACGACAAAATTTCCTTCAAAAAAGCTCGTTATTGTTACCTGTATGGATACAAGACTCACAGAACTTCTTCCGCAAGCAATGGGGCTTAAAAACGGCGATGCTAAGATTGTAAAAAACGCGGGGGCCATCGTTTCTCACCCATTTGGAAGTGTCATGCGCAGCATATTGGTCGCCATTTATGAATTGCAGGCTGAAGAGGTTTGCATCATCGGCCACCATGAATGCGGGATGTCAGGCCTGAATGCGGCCTCGATTCTAGAAAAAGCAAAGGAACGCGGGGTAGAAGCAAGCTGCCTGAGTTTACTTGATAGCGCCGGATTAGATTTGAAAACCTGGCTGACCGGCTTTCACAGTGTGGAAGAAAGCGTTTCCCACAGTGTCAATCTGATCAAGAATCATCCGTTGCTGCCAAAAAAGCTGCCCGTTCACGGGCTTGTGATACACCCGGAGACAGGCAAACTTGACGTCGTGATTAACGGTTATGAAACTGAGTTCATAAAGACTAATTCATAAAGGGAGGTTTTAACAAAATATGCGATTCTCTGGGAGATTCAAGGGATACAATTTACAGAAATTTCAGAAAGACCTGATTGCAGGTATCGTAGTAGGAGTCGTGGCAATTCCTTTAGGTATGGCGTTTGCCATTGCCTCGGGAGTCGAGCCTGAATATGGGCTGTATACTGTTGTTGTGGCGGGGATTTGTATTTCTTTGTTCGGGGGATCTAAATATCAAATTGGCGGTCCGACAGGCGCGTTTGTACCAATTTTATTCGGTATCGTGATGCAGTACGGGCTGGAAAATCTGCTCATAGCGGGGTTTATGGCAGGCGTCATGCTGGTGCTGTTCGGATTGTTTAAGCTCGGCAAAATTATGAAGTACGTGCCGAAGCCAGTTATCGTCGGATTTACGGCTGGAATCGCCGTGTTAATCTTCACTGAGCAAATCGCTAATTTTCTCGGTTTGAAAAACGTAGAAAAACATGAGAACTTTCATCACAACATGTTTGAAATTGCACAGAAGCTCGGCACCTTTAACGGATATGCCATTTTGACAGCGGTCATCGGACTTGTCATTTTGCTTGTATCCGCCAAAGTGATGCCAAAGATACCCGGAGCTTTATTGGCTCTTCTCATTTCCACGCTTGTTGCGGTTGTGTTTTTCCCTGACCGCATGGCAACGATTGGCTCAACCTATGGAGAAATTCCTCGCCATTTGCCAGAATTTCAGTTTCCTGAGCTGACAATAGATAAAATGGTCATGCTGTTTCCGGCAGCGCTTGTCATCGCGCTTCTTGGCGGCCTCGAGTCCATATTATCCGCGATGGTTGCCGATAATATGAAAGGATCAAAGCACGACAGCAACAAAGAGCTTGTCGGCCAGGGAATTGCGAATATGGCCGCGCCGCTGTTTGGCGGAATCCCGGCTACCGGAGCGATTGCGCGGACGGCAACCAATATTAAAAATGGAGCGGTTTCACCTGTCTCAGGTGTCGTTCACGGCGTCGTGGTTCTTCTTGTACTGCTTGTATTCGCGCCTTATGCTTCCCACGTTCCGCTTGCAAGTATGGCGCCGATTTTGATGGTTGTCGCATGGAATATGAGTGAGCGGAAGGAAGTCGCAAACATGCTGAGACTGAAAAACGCCGATTCCTTCATTTTAGCCGCTACCTTTGTCCTGACGGTTCTGTTCGATTTAATCGTCGGTGTGGCGACCGGATTGCTGCTCGCATTTGTGTTCTTCATCAGAAGAATGAGCGAAGCGACCCGTATTCACAATCAGGAGTCTCATCCAGCTCTTGCGAAAGCGGCTAAGAGGGAGCAGGGGACAGATCCTTCGGTCAGCATGTACTCCATAGAAGGACCGCTGTTTTTCGGATCGATTGATTCACTTGAATCGTCACTGTTAGAGCATGTACAGAAAAAGCCGAAGACTCTCATTTTGCTCATGAATAAAGTGCATTACATGGATACATCCGCAGAAGCAGTGCTTGGGAACGTTATGAACCGAATTAAACGCCACAACGGAAAGCTGATGATTGTAGGGCTGCAGTCTCAGCCTAGGGAGCTGCTGCATAAAACAGGCCTATTTCACAAAATAGGGAAGCAGCATTTCTTTGATCATCATGATGAAATCACAGGGTGAAAAAAAACGGCCGACTGCGGCCGTTTTTTTTATGCATGCTCAAATCGTTTTGTCAGTTTTTCTTGGTGGGCTTTCATCACGTCACCTAATGAAACGCCGTACATATCAGCAAGGATGGCGATATTCCCGATGACGTCTCCCATTTCTTCAATCAATTCTTGTTTTTGCTCAGCTCGTGTCGATTCTTTCTCATCCGGCCGGTCTCTGCCGATTTCATACGCCCGGACAGCCCGTGCCAGCTCTCCGGCTTCCTCCATTAAAAACCCGACTCGAATAAACGGCCCGTATTCCGTCCAGCCCCTTTTTTCGTAAAACTCTTTCATCCATTTTTCAGCATCAGCCAGCTGCAACATCATTACTCCTGCATTCTTTATGTATTTCATATTGATATTATCACATGAAGGTGGGACAATATATAGTGTGTTTTTTTGAATGTTAACACGATATATAGATGCGGAGATGACAAGATGAAAACAATTTGTGTATTTGCGGGCTCAAACCCGGGGGGAAATGAAGCGTATAAAAGAAAAGCGACGGAGCTTGGCGTGTATATGGCAGAGCAGGGAATCGGCCTGGTATACGGGGGCTCTCGTGTAGGTTTGATGGGCGCGATTGCCGATGCGTTAATGGAAAACGGCGGCACTGCAATTGGAGTGATGCCGAGCGGCCTGTTCAGCGGAGAGGTTGTCCATCAAAATCTGACAGAGCTGATTGAAGTCAACGGCATGCATGAACGAAAGGCAAAAATGAGCGAACTGGCTGACGGCTATATCGCCATGCCTGGCGGTTTCGGTACATATGAAGAATTATTTGAAGTGCTTTGCTGGGCGCAGATCGGCATTCATCAAAAGCCGATCGGACTGTATAATGTCAACGGATATTTTGAACCGATGATGAAAATGATCAAATACAGCATTCAAGAAGGATTTTCTAACGACTCTCATCTTAAACTGATCCATAGCTCTTCACGGCCCGATGAGTTAATTGAGCAAATGAAGAACTACTCATATCCGATTTTAGAGAAAAAGTGGACAGAAATTTAGTGAGCAATCAAAGCTGATTTCGACAATGTGAGGTTTCCTGTAGGAAATCTCTTTTTTAGTTTCTTTATGGTTACCTAGTATAATTTACTATAATAAAGGACTTTTTCACTAGTTTGGATAGACATAATAAGCACAGGTGAGGAGAGGATGAAAATGGCAACATTGTCAGATGTAGCGAAAAAAGCAAATGTTTCGAAAATGACGGTATCACGAGTGATCAATCATCCTGAGACGGTGACAGACGAATTAAAAAAGCTTGTTCATTCCGCGATGAAAGAGCTGAATTACATTCCTAATTATGCGGCAAGAGCGCTCGTGCAAAACAGAACACAGGTTGTCAAACTGTTGATTCTCGAGGAAATGGATACGACAGAGCCGTATTACATGAACTTGCTGACCGGAATCAGCCGGGAGCTGGATCGCCGCCATTATGCTTTGCAGCTTGTGACAAGAAATTCTCTTAATATTGGGCAATGCGACGGTATTATTGCCACTGGCTTGAGAAAGTCCGATTTTGAAGGTGTGATCAAAGCTTTTGAAAAACCGCTAGTCGTATTTGGGCAAAATGAAATGGGCTTTGACTTTATCGATGTGAATAACGAAAAAGGCACTTTTATGGCAACACGCCATGTCATGGGACTGGGCGAGCGGGAAGTTGTCTTTTTTGGCATTGATTTAGATGAGCCTTTCGAACGCTCAAGAGAACAGGGGTATATTCGTGCGATGAATGAAAGCTTTAACAAAACGAATATGTTTCGGATTGATAACAGTTCTAAGAAAAGTGAATCACTTGCAAGAGAAGTACTGAAATCCATGGACAAACAGGCAGCGTTTGTCTGCGCATCCGATCGAATCGCGCTCGGCGTCATTCGTGCGGCGCAATCGCTTGGCAAACGAATTCCGGAAGACGTTGCGGTTACCGGGAATGACGGTGTTTTTCTTGATCGCATCTCCTCGCCCCGGTTGACTACAGTCAGACAGCCAGTAGTTGAAATGGGTGAGGCCTGTGCGAGAATGCTGCTGAAAAAAATGAATGAAGACGGTGCTCCCCAAGGACATCTATTTTTTGAGCCGGAGTTAATCGTGCGTGAATCGACTCTGTAAGAGCCTTATTCTGTTATCGATAACAAGGCAAAAAGGATTGTTCCTGCGATTTCATCATGATACTTTCAAAATTGAACCGGATTAAAACGGAAATCAAAGGGGGAGACATGATGGAATATGCAGCGATTCATCATCAGCCATTCATTTCTGATGCTTATTCTTATGACGGCCGGACAGTGCATATCAAGATTCGGACGAAAAAAGGTGATGCCGATCACATTCGATTGATTTGGGGCGATCCTTATGAGTACAACGATGGCAGGTGGGCGGCAAACGAGCATCCGATGAGGAAAATCGCCGCAACGGACATGCATGATTATTGGTTTGCTGAAGTGGTGCCGCCATTCAGGCGTTTGCAATATGCGTTTGTTGTAACAGACCATCATGAAGACATCTTTTTCGGAAGCTCAGGTGTATGCCCTTATAACGAAAAAACGCTGGAGACGATCCATTATTATTTTAAACTTCCATTTGTTCATGAGGCCGATACATTCCAAGCGCCTGAGTGGGCCAAATCAACGGTTTGGTATCAAATTTTTCCGGAGCGTTTTGCTAATGGAAGAGAAGACTTATCGCCGGAGAATGTATTGCCGTGGGGGAGCAAGGATCCGGACGTCAATGACTTTTTTGGAGGAGATTTGCAAGGAATTGTTGACAAGCTTGATTATGTAGAGGATTTAGGGGTGAACGGAATTTATTTAACTCCGATTTTTTCCGCGCCTTCTAATCATAAATACGACACGCTGGATTACTATTCCATTGATCCGCATTTTGGAGATCCGGAGCTTTTTCGCACATTGGTCAGCCAGCTTCATCAGCGGGGGATGAGAATTATGCTTGATGCTGTTTTTAATCATATAGGCAGTGCTTCTCCACAGTGGCAGGATGTCGTGAAAAACGGAGCTCAATCCCGCTATAAAGACTGGTTCCATATTCACTCTTTTCCTGTCACAGAAGGCAATTATGATACATTTGCGTTTACTCCCGATATGCCAAAGTTACATACGGCTAATCCCGAGGTTCAGAGATATTTGCTTGATATTGCTTTGTATTGGATTCGCGAATTTGATATTGATGGCTGGCGTTTGGACGTGGCAAATGAAGTGGATCACGCTTTTTGGAAGACATTCAAGCAAGCCGTATCAGCAGAAAAGCCTGATATTTATATTTTGGGAGAAATCTGGCATTCTTCCGAACCTTGGCTAAGAGGAGATGAATTTCATGCGGTGATGAACTATCCTTTTACAGAGCCTATGATTGAATATTTTGCTGACCGGGCGATTCCAGCCTCCCGTATGGCCCACCGGTTAAATGCACATTTGATGAATGGGATGAAGCAGGTCAATGAGGTGATGTTTAATTTACTGGACAGCCATGACACAAAACGCCTTTTGACCAGATGCCGCAATGACGAGAAAAAAGCACGCGCTTTGCTGGCCTTTATGTTTGCCCAGACAGGTTCACCATGCATCTATTACGGAACGGAAATCGGGCTGGACGGTGAAAATGATCCGTTATGCCGGAAATGTATGGTTTGGGACAAAGAGAAGCAAAACCAAGAGATGCACACATTTATGAAACGGTTAATTGCTTTACGCAAACAAGAAAACACTGTCTTGACTGAAGGAAATCTTGAGTGGAATCTGCTGGATGACCAAAACAATTTTATTCGTTTTTCACGGACTCTTGATGAAAAAAAACTGATTTATTTCTTTAATCAAGGGGACGCGGCTCGACATGTCAGTTTGCAAGATTTGAATATTGAAAGAAATAAGAAAATCTACGATGCATGGACAGAGCAGCCGCTTCATCATAGTGATGTGATTGTCATTCAGCCGGGAGAATTTTTTATTTTGGGTGCTGCCGCCTCTGTTTAAATTCTGTTATCGGTAACAAATCAAAAGATGTTGTAACCGCTTTCTACAGAGCCATACAATTGTTATAGATTCATAAATAGAAGGGGGAAAAGAGATGGTAGTTTTTAAAAAGACATTCGCCTTATTGGCAGCATCAGTCCTGACATTCGGCCTTGCCGCCTGCTCAAGTTCAAAAGATCCGGCAAGCTCTGACGGCAAAAAGGTACTGACTGTGTCTGTTGAAGAAACCTATAAAGAATACATTGAAAGCATCAAAGCAAAGTTTGAAAAAGAGAATGATGTCACAATAAAAATTGTTGAAAAGCAAATGTTCGATCAATTGGAAGCGCTTCCCCTCGATGGTCCGGCGGGGAATGCACCTGATGTGATGCTTGCAGCATACGACCGGATCGGCGGTTTGGGCCAGCAGGGACATTTGCTAGACATTAAGCCATCTCATACAAAAAGTTTCGGCGATAAAGAAATGCAGCAGGTGACGGTTGACGGGAAGGTGTATGGAATGCCGCTGGTCATTGAAACACTTGTTTTATACTACAACAAAGATCTTTTAAAAACAGCACCAAAAACATTTAAAGACCTTGAAAAATTAGCAGAGGATTCCCGCTTTGCGTTTGCTTCGGAAAAAGGAAAATCAACTGGATTTTTAGCAAAATGGACTGACTTTTATATGTCATACGGTTTATTGGCGGGTTACGGCGGATACGTATTTGGGAAAAACGGTACAGATTCCGGGGACATCGGCCTGAACAATAAAGGGGCAGTAGAAGCTGTGAAATATGCGGAGACATGGTTTAAAACCTATTGGCCAAAAGGCATGCAAGACAATTCAAGCGCTGATGATTTTATTCAGCAGATGTTTTTAGATGGCAAAGCGGCTGCTATCATCGGCGGACCGTGGTCAGCTGCCAACTATAAAGAGGCTCAATTGAACTACGGAGCGGCTCCTATTCCGACATTGCCAAACGGAGAAGAATATGCCCCTTTTGCCGGCGGCAAGGGCTGGGTTGCTTCAAAATATACAAAAGAACCCGAACTGGCTGAAAAGTGGCTTGAGTATGCTACAAATGATGCCAATGCTTACGCTTTTTATGAGAATACAAACGAAGTTCCGGCTAATACAGCTGCAAGGAAGAAAGCGGATGAGCAAAAAAATGAGCTGACGTCAGCTGTGGTTACGCAATATGAAACAGCGACACCAACTCCGAATATTCCGGAAATGGCTGAGGTATGGACAGGAGCGGAAAGTTTGGTTTTTGATGCAGCTTCAGGAAAAAAAGCGGCACAACAATCAGCGGATGATGCTGTAAACGTCATAAAGGAAAATATCAAAGAAAAGTATGTGAAATAAAACGGCGGGGTAGCGTCCGGAAGAATAGAGGGCGAAAAAAATGAATAAACACCACACACATGCAAAGCAAACACGAAAGGCAGGGCTTTTATCGATCATTCCAGGACTTGGGCAATTTGCGAATCATCAGTTTTCAAAGGGGACCTTGTTTCTGGTTATCACAGGTTTGTTTGTTTTTGAATTATGCGTTTTCGGTATTCAGGCGCTAACCGGATTGATTACATTGGGAAGTGTTCCCGGTAAAGACCACTCCCTATTTATGCTGATTGAAGGCACACTGCAATTGATTGTGACGCTGATGTTCCTCATGTTCTATATCTTTAATATTTATGATTCGCGTAAGACCGCCGCTATGAAAGCGGCGGGTTTGAAGGTCAATACAACGGCCAGGGACATGATCTGTCATGCGGGAGATAAAGGGTTTCCATATTTATTTACACTGCCGGCATATATCATGATGGTGTTTGTGATTATTTTTCCGGTTTTGGTGACTCTGTTTGTTGCATTCACAAACTATGATTTTTATCATATTCCGCCTAATAGTCTGATTGACTGGGTCGGTTTTAAAAATTTCTTGAATATTTTTCTCCTTGGCTCCTATCGTGAAACATTTGTGAATGTACTGAGCTGGACAATCATCTGGACAATCTGTGCGACAACGCTGCAAATCATTTTGGGTATTGTGACGGCTCTTTTCGTCAATCAGGATTTTATAAAAGGCAAGCGGATATATCGAATGATCTTCTTATTTCCGTGGGCTGTTCCGGCTTTTATTACAATCATGAGTTTTTCCAACATGTTTAACGACAGCGTAGGGGCGATGAATGCACAGGTGATTCCATTATTAAATCACCTGCCGTTTGTAGAGCTGCCGGCGATCGCGTGGAAGACCGATCCTTTCTGGACGAAGACGGCTCTCATTATGATTCAGACCTGGCTTGGTTTTCCTTATATTTATGTCATGGTAACGGGCGTGCTCCAGGCGATTCCAGGTGAACTGTATGAAGCGGCAAAGATTGACGGGGCCACTTTTTTTCAGCGTTTTCAACATATTACATTCCCGATGATTTTATTTGCGACAGCGCCTGTGATGATTACGCAGTATACATTTAATTTTAATAATTTCTCGATCATCTACTTATTTAATGAGGGAGGACCGGGCAGCGCGGGAGCAGGCGCCGGGTCGACCGATATTTTAATCTCTTGGATTTATAAACTGACAACAGGTACATCACCGCAATATTCTGTTGCGGCGGCTGTTACATTGTTAATTTCTTTCATTGTCATAGGAATTTCCCTGATTGCTTTTAAAAAATCGAATGCCTTTGGCAATGAGGAGGTTATGTAGGTGAACGCGAGAACTGCCAGAATGCTCAATAGAATCTGTACCTATTTATTTTTGACGCTTTTAAGTATCGTCATTCTATATCCGCTGCTGATTACGGCAACATCCGCTTTCCGTGTGGGGAATGTGGCGGCTTTTCAGCTCGATTTTTCGGGTTCTTGGACTTTGGACCATTTTAAGCGGCTATTTGACGAGACGCTTTATCTTCATTGGTACAGCAATACAATTGTCATTGCGCTATCGGTCATGGTATTGCAGGTTACGATTGTGACACTCGCCGGGTATACGTACAGCCGCTATCGGTTTGCAGGCAGAAAAAAGAGCCTGGTATTCTTTTTAATCATTCAAATGGTGCCGACGATGGCAGCGCTGACTGCTTTTTACGTTCTGGCCATGCTGATAGGCGCCCTCAATCAATACTGGTTTTTAACAGCGATTTATATTGGTGGCGGAATTCCGATGAACACGTGGCTGATGAAAGGTTATTTTGATACTGTGCCGAGAGAAATTGATGAAGCAGCGCGAATTGATGGAGCCGGCCATCTGAGGATTTTCGCATCAATCGTTTTGCCGCTTGTTAAGCCGATGCTTGCGGTACAAGCGCTTTGGGCTTTTATGGCACCGTTTGGCGACTATTTGCTGGCGAAGTTTTTGCTTCGCACACCGGAAAGGCTGACCATCGCTGTGGGGCTGCAATCATTCATTTCAAACCCGCAACAGCAAAAAGTAGCCCTGTTTGCGGCCGGAGCGATACTTGCCGCACTGCCAATATGCGTCTTGTTCTTTTTTCTCCAAAAGAACTTTGTGTCCGGACTGACAGCCGGCGGAACAAAGGGGTAGTTATATGGGGAATCTGCAAAATGAAAACTTTATCATTCGCTGCCTGAAAGCTGCCGCATCTCCGTCAGGTGTTTGCCGTTACGGGAATACGTTCAGCTGGCTGCAGCTCTCTATTCTCTTTATGTTTTTAACTGCCTTTTTGATGGCGCCGTTGACGGTTTCGTTTATGAAAATGGATCGCTTTAACGTTCAATCCTTCATGCCGTCAGCTATTCAAAAGGTCAATGATCAATTTGCTGATCAATTACAAGGCTTTCAAATTAGAAACGGAAAACTGACAGGCGGGAAGAGCTCTGATCGGATTGAAGATGGACAGAATTTGCTGGCGGTTGATATGAAGCATGAGTTTAAGACGAGCGGTGAAAATGGACGTTTGAAAGTAGCTGGATATGATAACGCAATCATATTTCAGTCTGATCATCTGATCATCACCGATCAAAATGGAACAGGGTTTTCTGTTCGCTATGCGAAAATGGACGCTAAGCTTAAGAATCCAAACACCCATGATGTAGAGCGTTTTATCAATAAATGGTGGCTGGCACAGTATAAGCCGATGATCATGATGCTGGCATATGCGGTAATTTTTATGATCCAGTTTTTTTTGACGGCTGTTCTTGCGGGAGGCATGTGGATCACAAAATTATCAAACATGATCTCTATTACGTCAGTTAAGGAAGCGGCATCTATAGCGATTTGCGCATCAGCACTGCCGGCATTTGTGGCAGCTGCTGTCGGCATGGTTCATTTTGACTTGATCACTGTATTGATGATCCATTCTTGTGGCGTCACCTTGATGATCTCTTTTGCATTTAGATATTTGACCAAAACCCGCCGTTATAATGGAAACTTACATTCGGGAGGAAATTATGATAAATCAGCGGTTATTCGAGATTGATGAATGGCAAATCAAAACAAATCATTTTCAAAAGGAACATATGCGGCTGCAGGAAAGCCTGACTTCTCTTGCCAACGGCTATATGGGTGTCAGAGGGAATTTTGAAGAAGGCTATTCAGGTGACAGCCATCAAGGCACATATATCGCAGGCGTGTGGTTCCCTGACAAAACGCGGGTAGGCTGGTGGAAAAACGGGTATCCGGAGTATTTCGGCAAAGTGATCAATACGATGAATTTTATTGCCATAGACTTATATATTGATGGTGAAAAAGTCGATCTCTATCAAAACCAAATCGAATCATTTGAGTTAGAACTCAATATGAAAGAGGGGATTCTGCGGCGTAGCGTTGTTGTCCGCATTCAGGATAAAACCGTCAGAATCAGATCTGAGCGATTTCTTAGCCTTGCCGTTAAAGAGCTATGTGCAATTCATTACGAAGCGGAGTGCCTGACGGGAGATGCTGTCATTACGCTTGTTCCTTACCTAGATGGAAATGTCGCAAATGAAGATTCTAATTACCAGGAACAATTTTGGCAGGAAGAAGCGAAAGGAGCTGATTCTCACCGCGGCCATGTCATCACAAAAACGATCGAAAATCCGTTTGGAACACCGCGATTTACTGTTTCGGCCACAATGGCAAACGTGACAGAAGGCTTTGTCAGTGAAAGCTTTCAAACAGCTGGCATGTATGCTGAGAATCGCTACAGCTACCAAACGAAGGCTTCTTTGAAAAAGTTTATTATTGTCACGACTTCCCGTGATGTTCGGGAGGAAGAGCTTTTATCGAAAGGCAAGGAGCTTTTGGCGGATGTTCTAGAGAACGGATATGATGAAGCAAGACAAAGGCACACTGATCAATGGAAGGAAAGATGGGCAAAAGCAGACATAGAGATTAAAGGAGATGAGGAACTTCAGCAAGGAATCCGCTACAATATCTTTCAGTTATTCTCGACATACTACGGGGGCGATGCCCGTTTGAATATCGGGCCGAAAGGATTTACAGGCGAAAAATACGGAGGCGCCGCATATTGGGATACTGAGGCATATGCCGTGCCGATGTATTTGGCTGCTGCCGATCCGGAAGTGACGAAACACCTGCTTTTATACCGCTATCACCATCTGGAGGCTGCCAAACGTAATGCCGCTAAATTGGGATTGAAGGGGGCACTTTACCCGATGGTGACGTTCACAGGTGATGAATGCCACAACGAATGGGAGATCACCTTTGAAGAAATTCACCGCAATGGCGCGATTTGCTATGCGATCTATAATTATATCCAATATACAGGCGACAACGACTATATGAAAGAATACGGGATAGACGTTCTTGTTGAAGTCAGCAGGTTTTGGGCGGACCGCGTTCACTTCTCGAAACGAAAAAACAAATATATGATACACGGCGTCACAGGGCCGAATGAATACGAAAACAATGTCAACAACAATTGGTATACAAATGTCATTGCGGCTTGGACGCTGGAGTATACATTAGAAAATCTCGAAAGGATTTCAGCGGAAAAACGCCGCCTGCTTGATGTGCAGGAAGAAGAACTGAAGGTCTGGAGAAATATCATTCAGCACATGTACTATCCGTATAGTGAAGAACTGCAAATTTTCATTCAGCATGACACATTCTTGGATAAAGACCTGCAATCAGCGGATGAATTAGATCCCGCTGAGCGGCCCCTTTATCAGAATTGGTCCTGGGACAAGATTCTCCGCTCGAATTTTATTAAGCAGGCAGATGTGCTTCAAGGCATTTATCTTTTTCATGACCGTTTTACAATGGAAGAAAAGCGGCGAAACTTTGATTTTTATGAACCAATGACTGTTCATGAATCAAGCCTGTCGCCCTCTGTCCATGCGGTTCTCGCAGCCGAACTTAAGATGGAAAAGAAAGCGCTTGAATTATGTAAGCGTACAGCAAGGCTTGATCTTGACAATTACAATCATGACACGGAAGAAGGCCTGCATATTACATCAATGACGGGGAGCTGGCTCGCGATCGTTCAAGGCTTTGCCGGCATGCGCATCACGAATGAGACGATGTCATTTGCTCCGTTTTTGCCGAAAGATTGGGATGGATATTCGTTCAAAATCAATTATCGACATCGCTTAATCAATGTTACGGTTGACGAAAAAAGCGCCATCTTTGAACTTTTAAAAGGCGAGCCGCTGCACATGAAAGTTTATGAGGAGCCGGTTGTGTTAAATGAACGATGTGAAAGGAGAACGCCTGATGAGTGAATGGTGGAAAAAAGCTGTCGTTTATCAAATTTACCCGCGCAGTTTTTATGATTCCAATGGAGATGGATTCGGGGATTTGCAAGGCGTGATTCAAAAGCTGGACTACATCAAACATCTCGGGGCGGATGTGATCTGGCTCTCCCCGGTGTTTGATTCCCCGCAGGATGATAACGGCTATGACATCAGCGACTACAGAAACATGTACGAAAAATTTGGGACAAATGAAGATATGTTTCAGTTAATTGATGAAGTGCATCAGCGCGGAATGAAAATCATCATGGATTTGGTCGTGAACCACACGTCAGATGAGCATGCCTGGTTTGCTGAAAGCCGCAAGTCAAAGGACAATCCTTACCGGGATTATTATTTTTGGAAAGATCCAAAATCGGACGGCTCAGAGCCGAACAATTGGGGGTCGATCTTCTCGGGGCCGGCGTGGACATTTGATGAAGGAACAGGGCAGTATTATTTGCACTACTTTTCGAAAAAGCAGCCTGATTTAAACTGGGAAAATGAAGCGGTACGCCGGGAAGTTTATGATTTGATGAGGTTCTGGATGGATAAAGGCGTTGACGGCTGGCGCATGGATGTGATCGGCTCTATTTCGAAATACATCGATTTTCCGGACTACGAAACAGATGACAGCCGCCGCTATATCGTCGGCCGCTATCATTCAAACGGTCCCCGCCTGCATGAGTTTATTCAAGAGATGAACCGGGAAGTGCTGTCTCATTACGATTGCATGACGGTGGGAGAGGCAAACGGTTCCGATACAGAAGAGGCGAAAAAGTATACGGATGAAAGCAGACATGAGCTGAATATGATCTTTACGTTTGAACATATGGATATTGATACGGAACCACATTCGCCAAATGGGAAATGGCAGATCAAGCCGTTTGATCTGATTGCTTTAAAAAAGACAATGACAAGGTGGCAGAACGCGTTAATGAATGTCGGCTGGAATACCCTGTATTTTGAAAACCATGATCAGCCAAGAGTCATATCCCGTTGGGGCAATGACGGCGAGCTGCGAAAGCTGTGTGCAAAGGCATTTGCAACGGTTCTTCACGGGATGAAAGGAACCCCGTTTATTTACCAAGGAGAAGAAATCGGGATGGTCAACAGTGATATGCCGCTGGAAATGTATGACGATCTTGAAATAAAAAATGCATATCGTGAATTAGTCGTTGAAAACAAAACGATGTCAGAAAAAGATTTTCTAAAAGCTGTAACGAAAAAAGGAAGGGATCACGCGAGAACACCGATGCAATGGGATGCCGGAAAACATGCGGGATTCACAGTTGGAGACCCTTGGATAGCGGTAAATCCCCGCTATCATGAAATCAATGTGAAGGAGTCCTTGGACGATCTAGATTCGATTTTCTACTATTACCAGAAGCTCATTCAATTACGAAAGCAATATAAGATCTTAATAGATGGAGATTATCAGCTGCTGCTGGAGGATGACCCGCAAGTCTTCTCTTACATCCGTGAATATCAAGGGGAAAAGCTTCTCGTCGTTGTGAATTTGTCGGAAGACAAGGCGCTGTTCGAGTTGCCACAGGAACTGATTCATGAGCGTTGGAAAGTGCTCATTTCCAACTATTCGCAGGAGCGGGCTGACTTGAAGAGCATTTGCCTCGCACCTTATGAAGCTGTGATGGGCATCAGCATATGAAAGCAGTCATTTTTGATTTAGACGGAGTGATAACAGATACTGCTGAATATCATTTTCTCGCTTGGAGGCACATCGCAGAACAAATTGGTATTCCCTTTGACCGAAGTGTGAATGAAAGCCTCAAAGGAATCAGCAGAGAAAAGTCGCTTGAAAACATACTGATCAGGAGCGGTGCGGAAGCAAAATATACAAATGCGGAGAAGCAAGATCTCCTGCATCAAAAAAACAAATATTATCAAACGTTGATCAGCAAATTGACGCCGGAAGATCTTTTGCCTGGAATCGGCAGGCTTCTTTGTGAATTAAAAGGCGAAAAGATAAAAATCGGGTTAGCATCTTCAAGCCGCAATGCCCCCGAGGTTTTAAAACGTTTAGAGATTATTAACGATTTTCATGCGATTGTTGACCCGACGGCTCTTGGGAACGGGAAACCTGATCCCGAAATATTTTTAACCGCCGCAGCGCTGCTTGGCGTCTCTCCGGCTGATTGTGCGGCAATAGAAGACGCTGAAGCGGGTATTGCCGCCATTAAATCTGCCGGGATGTTTGCGGTTGGAGTCGGTCATGAACAATCAATGCAGGATGCTGATTTGATTGTCAGGCAAACTTGCGATTTGTCATTTGATATGCTTAATGAAGAGTGGAAGTCGTATAGAATCAACAGTGTTCAAAAGTGAAAGGAGGAGAAAGCGGCTGCATTTCAGATGTTTTGTTTGTATGTTCACTTGTCAGTAAGAAAATTCATATAGCATGAAAAAACCTGCAAGAGACATGTCTCTTGCAGGTCGCAGTATTACTTTTGCTCATCTGTGTTGCGTGTCAGAACCTTATCAATCAAGCCGTATTCCATTGCTTCTTCGGCTGATTTGAAGTTATCGCGGTCAGTATCGCGCTCAATGACTTCAAGCGGCTGGCCTGTGCGTTCAGCAAGCACTTTGTTTAATTTGTCGCGAAGCAAGAGAATGCGTTTCGCAGCAATTTCAATTTCTGTTGCCTGACCTTGCGCTCCGCCAAGTGGCTGGTGAATCATAACTTCACTGTTAGGAAGCGCATAGCGTTTGCCTTTTTCTCCGGCAGCAAGCAGGAACGCACCCATTGATGCAGCCATACCGATACAAATTGTAGATACCTTCGGCTTAATAAACTGCATGGTATCATAAATCGCCATACCGGCTGTGATAGAGCCGCCCGGGCTGTTGATGTAAATAGAAATATCTTTTTCAGGGTCTTCTGCTTCTAAGAATAAAAGCTGTGACACGATGGAGTTCGCAACGTTGTCATCAATCGCAGATCCAAGCATGATGATACGATCCTTTAATAAACGAGAATAAATGTCATACGCTCTTTCCCCGCGGTTCGTTTGTTCAATGACTGTAGGTATTAAATTCATAATGCTCCTCCTTCACCTTTTAGGTAAGTATGTAGTTACATGATACATTTTTGGTCAATAAAGGTCAAACAAAAAGCTGGCTTGACATGCAAACTCTTCTCTTTTTCCCATTTTCCCCAAAAATACAACGGTTCAAACCATCGTATGTGAGGTTCTGAAAGAAGATGATGTGTCTTCTTAAAAAAACAGCCCTTTCAAATAGAGGGTTGTTTTTTTAGCTGAAATGCCGTATAATGAGTTATGCTGACGTTATCATCACGCAGTGAAAATATGTCAATATGCGCTCGTAGCTCAGTTGGATAGAGCGGTGGTTTCCGGTACCACGTCTGTCGGGGGTTCGAATCCCTCCGAGCGCGTCCAATAGAACAACAGGAAAGACAAGGGTTTGGCGATTGCCGCTCTTGTCTTTTTTGTGTTGTGTCAAGAAAACATTCTCGCAAATACATAATTTTTCCCCCTGCAGGGCATCGTAGGTAAATGAACAGTATAGAATTTGCTAAGGAGGATGACAATGGGAATTTTAAGCGGTAATCCGCAAGAAGAACCGATGCATTATGGTGAGGTATTCAGCTTGTGGAGTTATGTGATGGCGGGAAATAAAATGATCGGCAATTATCAGATGTTATTGCATCATGTTGGTGATGCCGACTTAAAGAAGCTGCTTCATGAGTCCATTGAGAAGTGTCAAGATGAAATCAAACAGGTCAGCAATATCCTGAAAGAAAACGGCGTGGCGCTTCCGCCTGCTTCTCCTGAGCCGCCGGACGCAGATCTAAACGAGATTCCGCCGGGCGCGCGGTTTCTCGATCCAGATGTGGCCGCTTCTGCAGCGGCGCAGAATGCTGCGGGTCTTGTGACATGCAGCAAAATTATGGGGCAGTCGATTCGCGAAGACATTGCCATGATGTTTGGGCAATTTCATATGAGCAAGGCAGCAACAGGAGCAAAATACTTAAGGCTGCTGAAAAACAAGGGCTGGCTGATCCCACCGCCGCTTCACCTTCATAAACATCAAGATGATGAGTAAAAGATAAAAGGCATATACAGCTATCTGTATATGCCTTTTATGATTAAGACGTAAGACGCAGGCCGATGACACCGGCAAGTATCAGGCAAAGAGAAATCAGCTGAGAAAACTGAAACCGTTCCTTAAACCAAATCAGGCTGACTGCTGTTACGCCTATGCTGCCTATACCGGTCCAAACGGCATAAGCAACACCGGATGGCAGGATTTGCATGGCCTGTGAAAGGCAGTAAAAAGATAAGGCAAATCCGGCAGTCATCACAATAATGGGCCATTTTTTCTTTGTGCCGTCTATATATTTCATGGCGATCGCAGCTATAATTTCTTCGATACCCGCAATGAATAATAAAAACCACGCCATTATTTTTCACCTCTCGGCTGAGTTTTACTTTCTTTTGTGAAAAGCTTCATTCCTAAAATGCCGGCTAGCAGCAGCATTAAAAAGAAGAGTTGGGCTGCTGAGAAGGATTCGCCTAAGTAGATCCCGGTCGTGTAGGTTCCGACCGTTCCAATTCCGACAAATACAGTATACGCCGCGGCCATAGGGATTTTTCGATAAGAGCGGATTAACAGTATAAAGCTTATCGCTATTAATAGAAATACGATGATCCAATCAAAAAGCGTATCCGCATGTTTGAGGGAGGAGGCCCAAACCACTTCTAGAAGCCCTGCTATCAAAACAAGCATCCAATACAACATAAACACCTCTTTTTATGAATGAACGTCAGTCATTTTTAGATATTAAAAAATGAGCGGTGTCACCCAGTCATTTTTTAAGCTTTACCTAAGCTTCGTTTTAAGAATGTAAAAATTTCTTTTTTAGATACTTCAAGATTTTCATCTTGTTCAAACCCGATATAAAACCGTTCTGCTGTGTTCTCAACTAAATTGATGATGGTTCTTGCCGTCCACTTTGCATTGATGCCATCAATCACATCTTGGCTTTCAACCGCCATATTAATGATGTTCTCCAGCCAGGAATAATAAGGCTGATAAATGGTCTCCCATTTTTCCATGGAATGGTCGATGGCAAGCCCCGAGTAGCAAAGGACAATAATATCTTTATGGCGCTCTGTGATGTGAAACGTCTCATCAATTAAGGTTTGTAAGACGGTCCAAAAATCTTCCTCGCCATTCAGTCTTCCTTTAATTTGCTCTAGCGTGTGAGTGAGAAGGTTTTCCGCTATGGCCGGAATCAAAGCATTTTTGGATGAAAAATATAAATAAAACGTTCCTTGGGCAGTCCCGGCTTTTTTTACGATATCTGAAATGGAGGCCTTATCGAGTCCCTTTTCAGAAATAACTTCAATTGCCGCCTGCAGAATCTTTTCATATTTTCCTGATGTTTGTTTTGGCATGAGGAGCACCTCCTGTAATGACTGACTATCATTCATTTTATCTCGAATGATGGGTGTTTGTAAAGCGAAAAAAGAAGCAAGAGAAACTCCTGCTTCTTTATTTATCATAATCAATCGCGGCTTTCGGGAGCCCGGTATACTTTGCCCAGTAATAAATCGCAAGCGAGCCGACAGCAACCAAAATGAGATCGACGGGATTGCTGATCATGCCTAGGCCATGCCCGAAAGAGCCGATATAGGAAAAAATCAGCATCATGACATAAAATCCGACGAGCCACCAGGCTGATTTCAGCTGCTGGGCAAGGCTTACATCTTCTTTAGGCGCGTATTTGCTGAAACAGAGATAGATCAAAAACATGACGAGCTGTGAGCCGAGAAGCCAGGAAACGGTTGTCCATCCTGACCAGTACACAATAAACGCCGTAAAAATAAATGAAAGCGGCCCGATAATGCTCATTCCTTTTAAATAAAACGGCCTGTTTAAGTCCTTCGCATTTACTCTCAGTGCGGCTGAAGAAATCGGCGCAATCGCATAAGAAAGGATTAAGGCAACAGAACAAACATTGACGAGCGCGTTCCATGAAGGAAAGGGAAGCGTCCAGAATATCGAGAGACCGAACGAAAGCCATAGAGACGCCCGGGGGGTACCGGTTTCTTGATTGACCTTTGAAAATACACGGAATAACGTACCGTTCCGTGCCCAGGCGTAAACGAGACGAGATGTCGTATTCATAAATATATTCCCATTTCCTCCGGGGGACAGAATCGCATCCAGAATGACAAGCGTTGCAAGCCATCCTAAACCAAGCATGACCGCAATATCTTTAAACGGCAATGAAAACTCACGGCCGATTGCCGGCCAACCGTTTTTCAGCGTTTCTGTCGGAATCGCACCGATAAAGGTAACTTGCAAAACAGTATAAATGATGGTGGAAACGATAATACAGATAATTAATGCGATTGGGATGTTACGCTTCGGGTTTTGCACCTCACCGGCAACAGATACAATAGGGTGCAGCCCAAGATATGCAAACATGACACCCCCGGTCGAAATGGCGGCCTGTATGCCTGTAAAACCAAAAGGCGCAAACCCTTCAACCGATAAGTTCCCCGGCTGAAAATGAAAAATCAGCACAATAATGATCGTGACCGGAACGATATATTTAAAAATAGAGATAATGAAATTGGCCTTTGCAAAGGTTTTGACGCTCCAATAATTCAGCAGGAAAAACAAGCAGAGCAAGGCAAACTGCAAAATCCAGCCTGCGATAGTCGGGGAGTCAGAGCCCTCTTTGGTCAGGCCCGGAAACCAATAGGCCACATATTGCCGGACAGCTGTGACTTCAATCGAAATCAGGCTTGTGTAAGCGACAATTGTGACAAATGAAATTAAATAGCCGACCAGATGGCCGTGTGAATAAACTGGATACCTAATGATGCCTCCAGTGCGGGGCAAAGCGGCTCCGAGCTCCGCGTACACCAGTCCGATTAACAGAATAATGGCTCCTCCCATAATCCAGGAAAAAGCGCCGGAGGGTCCTGCTTTTGAAGCGACATTACTGACAGCGAACAGCCATGCTGATCCAAAGATAGCACCCATCCCGATCAAAATCAGATCAAACAGCGACATCGATTTTTGAAAATTTCCTTGTTTAGACATCCGCTTCCTCCTTAGAAACCAGCCTTATATTTCTTACAATGCCCAATATGAAACAGACAATACGCACCTGCTGATTGCTTTTGGCTCTCGCAAAAAAACAGATGCAGCAAGCGCTGCATCTGTCTTTATTGATGAATCGTATCGAAATGTTTCACTTTTATATCTGTAAAGGAAGCTGAGCCGCCTTCAGAAAAAAGAGTAATGCCTTTATCCTCGGATTTTGGGAACACTTCATTTGAAAAAACGGTTTTCCCGTCACCGACAAACACTTCTATCGTTGTTTTATCAACGAGTATTTTTAAGTGCACATTTTGTTTGCTGCTGTCAAAGGGCGCTTTGCTTTCAACGAACCTTTTGCTTTTATCAGGCTGGTCTGTGAAAGCTCTGTTGACATACGCATAGCCGCCTTCAGCAAATATGCCGACATCAATATGGCGTTTTTTGTCTGCCGATTCTCTCAGCCGGACGCCGGCGTTTTTCATATCTGACCAAGAAAGATCCATATCCAGCTGATACGTATCGCCTGTTATGGACAGGGTTTTGGAGCCGCTGACATTCAGTTCTTTCACTTCGTCAGTGGAAGCGGAAAGCTGCTGCAATGCTTCAACAGGCTGTGAGACGAGGCTGTATGTGCCGTCCTGCTGCTGGAGCCGGATTTCACGCACGATTGAATCTGTGCCGTTAAAGCCATTTTTTCTGGTCGGCGTGTTATTCGCATAATCCCAATTGTTCATCCAAGCCAGCGCGTAACGCTTATTCAATTGATCTGTGTTTTTCCCGTCCTCAAACGTTACGCCTCCGTACCAGTCAAATCCGTAATCAAGCCATTGGGGTTCGGTTTGATCCGCAGAAAATTCTTTTCCGTCAAAGCCTCCGGTCCAGTAGGCGTACGTATTGGGTTTGCCCCACGGTTTCCCGTTTGCGCTTGCGCCGAGAATCCACTTCGTCGTCCCGTCACTTGCCCGCATCATGTATAGGTCGGGGCATTCGACCATGCCTGCCTGCTTCGTAATGAAACCGCTTGTGTACTGCCAATCCTTTAAATTATCGGATTCATAAAAGCCGATTTTTGTTCCTTCGGCCATGACCATTACCCATTTATGATCCTGATCATCCCATATGACTTTAGGGTCTCTGAAATCATTTGTTCCCGGATTGGGCATAATGGGATCATCAGTGTAGGGCTTAAATGTTTTCCCTTTGTCTGTGCTGTACCATAAATGCTGCTCCTGCTTTTTGTCTTTGGCTGAAGGCTGAGTCACAATGGCGACAAGTGCATTTTTGCCAAAGCCGGCTGTATTTTCTTTATCGATGACAAATGATCCGGTCCAGATGTCGCCGTTTGGATTTGTGTATTTTGGAATCGCAACGCCTTCATCTGTCCAATGCACCAAATCCTCTGATACGGCATGCCGCCATTCTGTGCCGTTGCCGTTTGGATAATCCCCGTTATACAGATAATAGTAATGATACTCTCCATCGAAATAGATGGGTTTCTGTGGGTCGTTTTTCCATTTGTCAGGAGCCGTAAAATGATATGCCGCCCGGTAGTCCGGCTTATGGGTTGATTTTGATTTTTTAACCGGTTCCTCGTTTGGCCATAGGTTTATAAACAAAAGGGTTCCTAAAAAGATGAGGAATACCGCTGACCATTTGTATGTTTTTTTATATGTCATTTCGGATTCTCCGCTTTATGATTTTAATAAGAAATAAAAGAAAATGCCAATAGGGAATCGGCATTTTCTTTTGCGTTTATTTGTTAACTGTTAGTTGGCCTTGTTCAAGGATGCTGTTTTTTACAACAGATGTCTTTTTGCCTTTGATGTTCAATAAGAAGCTTGGCGCGAACGTTGCCTGTTTGTCTGCATAGAAGCCTCTGTTTGTCATGTAGCTTGTAATAACGACATTGTTACCTTCAGCTTGCGGTACGGCGAAGTGTGAGTAAGTAAAGGTCACATCGTTAGGATCAAGGTCCATTTTCAGCACAAGGCCGGTTTTGTTCAGCGGCTTGTACGGGCCTGTTAAGGAGTTGGAAACATAACCTAGCATGTAAATATCGTTAGACGTAATGCCGTCGATTGTCATTTTTGATCCTCTAGAGTCAGTGAACAGATACCATTTGCCGTTCATTTTGAAGACATTCGCACGTTCGATTTCGTCAGTTACTGTGTTAGACGTAATTAACGGCTTCATGACTTTCTTTAATGTGTAGTCATCATTAAGCTCAATAATGCCAAGTGCGCCGTTAGCTAATTCTGCAGTGCGTTTCTTATCGCTTTGCAGAAGTTTTTGACTTTCTTGACGGAAGAATGATGAGCTTTTGCCATAATAAGCTTTGTTAAATAAAGATTCTTCGCCTTGGTAGCCGTCTTCAGTTCCTGTGTTTGCTTCAAATACCAGGTATTTGCGGCCGTGATCTTCCACATAGTGAGGGTCTCTCAGCGTATGGTTATCGCCTGAACTATAGTTACCCTCATCAATGAACTGCTGAACATTTTGATATGTTTTGCCGTCGCCGTCAAAAATTGATTTGTGATCCTCTACACCGTTAATCGTAAGAGAACTGTCTGACGTTGACACGTTAACCTGCGCAGTTGTCAGTGTTTGTTTGCCGTAATGTTTACCGGAAAAGTCAGTGTAGAATAAACGGATTTTGCCATCAGATGTAAATGTAGCTGATCCTGACCATTCTTGTGTTTGATCTTTTAAGATGGGATCATTTGCGTCAAACTTGTCACTGTCTTTAAAAACACGGCCTGCGTTTTTCCAGCTGTCAATGGAAGTCTCGCCAACTTTTTGATAGAACATGTAAATTGATGTGTCATCCGCGTTTTTAGGGTCTCCGGCTAATGCAAAGACAATGTGATAGCCGTGATAGTTTGCAACTGTGCCGTCCGCGTTTTGCAATGGCCAGCTGTCCCACACGTCCAAACCTTTTGCGGAAGAGATGTTTTTAATCTTCGATTGGTCAAATTCAGGCACCTGATATTTTTCATTCTTTTGCTGTTCAGGGATTTGCAGCATGTCGTGGCGGGTAATATGGGAAATGCCGTATGTTTCTTTATACGGTTTGTGATCTGCTTCTTTCGCAAACGCTTGAGTCGCGCCTCCTGCCAGCAGTGCGGTTGTAAAGGTTAATGCTGTTGCCTGTTTGGCAAACTTTTTGATGTTCATCGTTCATGTCTCCTTTTTTATGTACTGTGTTAGCGGTCTGCTTTCTTCCAGCCCTCCTGTTGAGTGGCAAGTCGGTTACGTGCAATAAAAAAAGACCTAAAATATGTAAAGGGGTGACGCCAAAGAATACACTTTGCCCTTAACACATTTTAGGTCTTGCCTGCTTTATCAGTAACAAACCTGCGTAATTTACTTTTCGACATTATTCTATTAGACACTGAATCTTATTTCAACGGGTCTATTTTCCCCTTTTGTTTGATAGAAAATGAATAAAAAGATTTTAAGAGTACAGGTCTTAAGGACTAATCAGGCTGATTATTTCTTTACATCTTCTATAGGTTATCACAAGCTTTCACATGGGTATAAAGTTCCTTTTTATCAGGCCGATCCGAACAACACAAAAGTGATAAAAAAGTGTAAATTCATAAATAACGACAGTATAAATAAAGCTATTTCAGTAAAAAAAGATCTTAAATGGAGGTCCTATTTCTTCTTGTATATAAGTATTGACTTATATAATCAGTGAATTATACAATGAACGCGGAAGGGAGCTGATGCTTTCATGAAGCATGCCTTGACATCTATTGAAATCAGTCACTGCCTGAAGCTTCTTCATGATCAAACCAGGCTTTTGATCTTGAAGCTGCTGGAGGAAAAAACATACTGTGTCTGCCAGTTTGTCGATATGTTTGACATGAGCCAGCCAGCTATCAGCCAGCATCTGCGGAAGCTGAAACAGGCTGGATTTGTGAATGAAGAGAAAAAGGGGCAGTGGCGGTTTTATTCCATTAATTCGGCTTGTCCTGAATATGGATTGATTCAATCGATTCTCGGTCACATCAGGTCAGATGATGACGTGTTGCAGTCTATTCAGAAAAAAGAAACTCAAGTTTCTTGTAAGTAGGAGGTTCTCGTTTGAGTTCAGCAGTTTTAGCAGCAATGATCTTTATTCTTACACTTATTTTTGTTATTTGGCAGCCGAAACATCTGTCAATTGGCTGGTCAGCCTGCGGGGGAGCGGTTTTGGCTTTGCTTGCGGGGGTTGTGAGCGTGAAGGATGTGGCGGACGTTACCGGCATTGTATGGAATGCCACTCTGGCGTTTGTGGCGATTATTCTCATCTCGCTCATTTTAGACCACATTGGCTTTTTTGAATGGGCTGCTTTGCATATGGCAAAGGCGGCTAAAGGGAGCGGCCTGCGTATGTTTATTTATATTTCCGTTTTAGGCGCTGTCGTGGCGGCGTTTTTTGCCAATGACGGTGCGGCGCTTATTTTAACGCCAATTGTGCTTGCGATGATGCGGGCTTTGCGTTTTGAAGAAAAGCTGGTGTTCCCATTTATTATTGCGAGCGGGTTTATCGCTGATACAACATCGCTTCCGCTTGTGGTCAGCAACTTGGTGAATATCGTGTCGGCCGATTTCTTTCACGTCGGGTTCATTGAATATGCGGCACGGATGATTGTCCCGAATCTCTTTTCACTTGCGGCAAGCATACTCGTTTTATACTTATTTTTCAGAAAAGGGATTCCGAAACATTATGATCTCAGTCAGGTGAAGAAACCGGCTGACGCCATTAAAGATATAAACATGTTTCGTATGTCATGGCTTGTGCTGGGCATGTTATTAATCGGTTATTTTGTAAGCGAAATATGGTCCATCCCCGTATCCTTTATCGCCGGTGCGGTGGCTGTTTTCTTTCTTATTATGGCGAAGAACAGCCCGGCCGTTCATACGAAGCAGGTGGTCAAAGGGGCACCGTGGGCGATTGTGTTTTTTTCCATTGGGATGTATGTCGTCGTGTACGGGTTAAGAAACGCCGGCTTAACAGACCTTCTGTCCAGCGTTATACAGACAGCCGCGGATCAGGGGCTATTGGCGGGAACCATTGGAATGGGCTTTATCGCGACTATTTTATCATCGGTAATGAATAACATGCCGACCGTCATGATTGATGCTATTGCGATAGCCGGTACAGATACACATGGAATAATGAGAGAAGCCTTAATTTATGCAAATGTCATCGGTTCTGATCTGGGACCGAAAATCACGCCGATTGGGTCGCTGGCGACGCTGTTATGGCTTCATGTTCTCGCTCAAAAAGGAGTGAAAATCTCTTGGGGGACATACGTGAAAACAGGGATTATCCTGACGGTTCCGACCCTGCTCATTACTTTATTCGGCCTTTATATCTGGTTATTGATCATTCACTAAAACATTGGGAGATGAACAAACATGCCTAAAAAAACCATCTACTTTTTATGCACGGGCAACTCCTGCCGCAGCCAAATGGCTGAAGGCTGGGCGAAACAATATCTAGAAAATAAATGGAATGTATACAGCGCGGGGATCGAAGCGCATGGGCTCAATCCGAATGCTGTAAAAGCAATGAAAGAAGCGGGGATCGATATATCGGGCCAAACATCAGATATCATCGATCCGGCTATTTTAAACAGTGCTGATCTTGTCGTGACGCTTTGCGGAGACGCGGCTGATAAATGCCCGATGACGCCGCCTCACGTCAAGCGCGAGCATTGGGGCTTTGATGACCCTGCAAAAGCGGAAGGATCCGAAGCGGAAAAATGGGCGTTCTTTCAGCGTGTTCGTGACGAAATTGGCGAGCGGCTCAAACGTTTTGCGGAAACAGGGAAATAAGCTGGAAAAGCCGGGAGAATCGTCTTCCGGCTTTTTTTGGGCTCTCATCGAGGCGATTATGATGGCTGGCCGCAGATAACAGAGAGCTACCAAACGATATTGACGTTGCTGATTCTCGTAATGGCAATTTAAATGTAGATTGAACTTATATCTTTTTATAGGTCTTGTAATAGAAGCAGTAATCCGTTTTGGAACTAGCAGCTATCATTTTTGTTTTTGAGTTTAGTCGGGCAGATACCGTTTCAAAGCCTGTAACGATCAATATAATAATGTATTGCGAAAGCAAACAAATAATAGAAGCGAAAGAAAACGTATAAGGAGGAATAAGTCCATGCCGCCAAGGCCAACTAAATGGATTAAGAGGAACGATCGACCGGAACCTCTTTTATCACCAAGTGTCATGCAAGGAAGAAATGGAAATTCCCCATCCGCTCAACAAAATCAGCTCTTTGCACCAACTACAGCAAATGTGAGCCAGCCTATTTCCGCTTTCAGAGCCACCAGCAATGCGAATCTGTCAGTGGCTGCAAATGCAGCTAGCGGAGTTCGATTTCAAAATGTACAATTTGATTTGGCGAACGAATATAACCCCAACACATCTACATTTTCACCGAGAACAGCAGGCGTATATTCTCTTAACGCATCAGTTGAGTTTCAATCCAATGCGAATGTTGACTTCAACTTAGAAGTCGTATTTCTTGTGAATCAAAATGTGGTAGGAGGAAATAACGAAACTCAAGCAGGGAATCTCCCGGCAGTTGTAGCCATTTCGGAAATTCTTGAGTTAAACGCCGGAGATACAGTGACAGTTGCAATGAGAAGTACTGCTGCCGGATTCATTCAAGCGACTACGAGAACCCGTTTTGCAGCTGCCAGAGTTCCTTCTCCGACTGCGTAAAAAGGAGATTTTGATTCAATGTAAATCTAAAGTTGATTTTTCCTGTTTGAGGATTGATCAGCTTTTTTTATATTTTCAAAATAATTGAAACATTAATAAGCTCAGTATCGTACAAAAAAGGGGAGGTGGAGCTATGAAGCAGAAGAAAAGGAAGGAACTTAAGACTTTATTTGAAACATTAGGCGAAAGAAAACATTTCAACGGGGCGGTTTTAGCCGCAGAGGATGGCGACATCTTATACCATCACGCTTTCGGTTATGCGGATTTGCCGGAAAAACGGCTTTTGCAAGAAAATTCTTTGTTTGAGCTGGCATCACTATCAAAGCCTTTTACAGCGCTGGCAGTTGTTTTATTGGAGGAGAAAGGGATGCTTGGTTATGAGGATACGGTCGAGCGCTGGATTCCCGGATTTCCATATGAGGGCGTTACAATTCGGCACTTATTGAACCATACATCCGGGCTTCCGGAATATATAGAGTGGTTTTTTGCCAATTGGAATAAAAGCAAGATTGCAGTGAATCAGGATGTAGTGGATATGCTGATGAATGAGCAGCCTCCTTGCTATTTTGCTCCGAATGAAGGCTGGCTGTACAGCAATACGGGGTATGTGCTGCTGGCAGTTTTGATTGAGAAGGCATCCGGCATGAGCTATGCGGATTTTTTGAAACAGCATATTTTCACCCCGGTCGGTATGGCGAACACAAGAGTATATAACAGAAGGCTGCGTCCTGAGCAGATCGATGACTATGCGTATGGATATGTGTATGATGTGCATTCCGGCCAGTACGTTCTTCCAGATGACCTGGAGGAAACGAGCTATGTTGTGTATCTGGATGGAATACAGGGAGACGGTACAGTGAATTCTGTCACAAGCGATTTATTTCGATTTGATCAGGCTTTATATCAGGACAAATTGATCAGCAAGGCTTCTAAGGAAGCCGCATTTTCTCCTGTACAACTCAGCAATGGGGAAACGGTTGACTACGGATTTGGCTGGGTGCTGCAAAACAGTCCTGAAAAAGGACGGATTGTCAGCCATAACGGAGGGTGGCCCGGCTATTCGACGATGATGATCCGATATATAGATCATCGTAAAACGCTGATCTATTTGAGCAATATGGAACAGGATGCTGATTATGAACAAGCGATACTGAAGGCGGCGGAGAATATTTTATTTGACCAGCCTTATAAGATCCCGGAACGTCCAGCTGATAAAAAGAAAAAAGAAATTGATACAGCGATTTACAGCCGCTATGTTGGCAGATACTCCTTTCACGATGGTACCGCTGCGACGGTGACAGCTGAGAATGAGCGGCTGTATCTGCAAATCACCGGACAGATGAGGTTTGAATTATTTCCTTCCTCGGAAACCCGTTTCTTTCTGCAATCATTGCCTGTTGAAGTTGAATTTATGTTAGGGGATGATACTGCGAAAAGTTTTATCGTTTATCAGGACGGAACAGAGGGAGAAGCGGTCCGGACGAATTAGAAAGGAATGAATGTGATGATTGGGATATTAGCTGGAATGGGGCCAAAATCGACCTCTCCGTTTTTAGATAAGGTCATTGATTACTGTCAGAAGCTGTATGGCGCTTCACATGATATCGACTACCCGCAAATGATGATTTATTCCTGTCCGACCCCTTATTATGTCGATCGCCCTATCAATCATAATGAAATGAAAAAAGCGATTATCGATGGGGCCGTCAAGCTGGAGAAAACCGGTGCGGACTTTATTTCTCTACCTTGTAATACGGCACATGTCTATTTTGAAGAAATCCAGCAAGCATTGTCGATTCCTTTGTTACATATCATTGAGGAAACGATGAAGGCGCTCCCGGATTCAGCGCAAAAAGTGGCTGTTTTAGGAACGGACTCAACCATACAATCCTGTATTTTTCAAAAAGGTCTGAAGGCGGGCGGATATGAGTTTATTCATGAGACACATTGGCAGCAGGAAATCAATCAGCTCATCGCCGCGATCAAACAACCGAATCATGTTCAGAAAACTCAGGACATATGGCGGGAGCTATACTTGGAAATCAGTAAAAGAGCGGATCTCATCATTTCGGCTTGCACAGATTTAAACACGGTGTTAGATCATGTTCACGGTGATATCCCGATTATAGATTCCTCTGATTGCCTCGCAAAAAGCACGGTCAGCACGTATCTTGCCTATCAAAATGAACCATTCAACAAGGGCTGTATGTAATCGGCTCTTGTTTTTTTGTGTTCTTATCGTTTGACAGCCTCATGCAATGGTGTTAAATTAAACATGTAAATAGTTACATGATTTCTTCTGAAGGTCAGGTGGTGCTTATGAAGAAGCCAGTTTTAAAGAAATTCGTCTCTCTAGACATTAAGGTTGATCCTCCAATCACCATTGGTGAGACAGGTTTAGGGCTGAGACGATGGATTCCGATTCGATCGGGAACAGTAACCGGAGAAGTGGAAGGACGTATTTTGCCGGGCGGAGCTGATTCGCAAATCATTCGCGCTGACGGCAAAACAGATTTATCTGCCAGATATGTCATAGAAACAGCAGATCATGAGCTGATTTACATTGAAAACAATGGAATACGGCAAGTCAGCGAGCCGTTCCGAACACGAGCAGCGGCCGGGGAAATGATTGACACCGAGCATGTTTATTTCCGCACGGTGCCGACATTTGAGACAGGCAGTGAAACCTATCAATGGCTGCATGACCGCTTGTTTATCGGTTCCGCAGAGAGAACCCCTGATTACGTTCGATTAGACATTTATGAAGTAGAGTAAAAGACTAAGGAGAGTGTGAAATATGGATAACTTTATCGGAAGCCACATGATTTATACTTACGAAAACGGTTGGGAATACGAGATTTATATTAAAAATGACCATACAATTGATTATAGAATTCATAGCGGAATGGTGGCCGGACGCTGGGTTCGGGATCAGGAAGTGAACATTGTCAAACTGACAGAGGGCGTATATAAAGTGTCTTGGACAGAACCGACAGGTACAGATGTTTCATTAAACTTTATGCCGAATGAAAAACGCATGCACGGCATTATTTTCTTCCCGAAATGGGTGCATGAACATCCTGAAATTACGGTCTGCTACCAAAATGACCACATTGACCTGATGAAAGAATCACGCGAAAAATACGAAACCTATCCAAAATACGTAGTGCCCGAATTTGCTGAAATTACATTTCTGAAAAATGAGGGAGCCGATAATGAGGAAGTCATTTCTAAAGCGCCTTATGAAGGAATGACAGACGATATTCGCGCAGGGAAATTGTAAGAAAACAAAAACCCGGTAAAGAGAGCATTACTTCTCTTTACCGGGTTTTCTTTTTGCTGAGTACGTGGGCACCATCACAATTCCCGCGAAAAACAGTATGATTCCAATCCAGCGAATGGGCTGGTAATAGGCGGTGTCTCGTAAAAAAACGACTGCTGATAAAATGAAAATACACGCTGTCACAACGATGACGGCACCCATGCAGCCTGTTTTTCCCATATGATTCTCCTTATGAGTGTAATAGTTTTTTCCGCTTCTCACCATCAGGATCGTGCTCAATAGAAAGTTTGGAATCCAAAATCAAGGTTTCTCGTTTGTCTTCAGTATAAGCCGGCCATTGTACATCTTCGCAGCTTGGACTTCCTGTTTTTGCGAAGGCAAGCCACGCTGCTTGTATCGTGTGTGAGAGCTGTTTGACCTCATCCGTAATGTCTGCTTGTACCATTCGTTTCAATCCGTTTAGATTGCCGAACACAAACGGCAGTTCCAGTGCGTGAAACGCTTTATTGTACGGCGGCTGGTCCGGGTGCCAGTCGAATCGGTACATCCAGACAGGTGCGTAACGGGATTGGGTGGAAGCGCAGGCGACGGCTGGGCGCCAAAACAGCAAATCGGTCATGATATGAATTTGGCTTTCGAGAGAGCGCGGATACAGATCGGCCGCTTTCTTTGCCAGCGGCTGACCCAATAGATACTCAAGCGCTTCATCAATTGTTTCCTGAGAGTGAACTTCTGAATCCGGCGTGAAAAATAAATACCCTTCATCACGATTTGTTCCGATTAACAGCGGAATGCCGTCAGCGGCTCCTTCAGCGATGGCTTGCTCCGGCTCAGCGGGCAGTGTTTTCGGATCAAGTGCAGGCTGGAAGAACAACTGAAAGATATTTTCATTTTCGGTTTTTCGCAGCTGGTCGGCGGCAGTAAGCAAATCATCCGCAGACACAGTATGCAGCCTGTCCAATTGGTGACGGTCAATTCCAAGGACTCGTAAAAAAGCATCTGCGGTGCTTGCCGCTTTTTCTTTTGTCATGGTTCGGGAAGAGCCGCTTTCTAAGATTGCTTTCTGGAACAGGCCTTTTGCAGCAGGCATGGCTAGCAGCGCGGCAATGCTCATACCTCCCGCTGATTCTCCAAACACCGTTACGTTTTCCGGATCGCCGCCAAACGCGGAGATATTTTCCTTGACCCATTTCAGAGCCGCGGTTTGGTCAAGCAGCCCGAGGTTGTCGGAATACGCTTCATCAATGGAAGAT
This sequence comes from Bacillus sp. 0909A, assembly GCF_036765115.1. Classification (NCBI taxonomy): domain Bacteria; kingdom Bacillati; phylum Bacillota; class Bacilli; order Caryophanales; family Bacillaceae; genus Bacillus; species Bacillus sp. 0909A. Next base: position 197,823 of record NZ_JBAIZU010000003.1, on the reverse strand, counting down.
AAATGTAAAAATCCAAATGGGCCCAGCCGATAGTTCAGTGTGACGACAATGACATCCCCTTGAACTGCCAGGTTCGAGCCGTCGTATAAAGGTTCACTGCCCGCGCCGAGATAAAATGCACCGCCGTGAATCCACACCATGACAGGACGATTTTTGCCCGGAGTGTCAGGTGCAAAAATATTTACATACAGGCAATCTTCAGACTGGCGGGGCAGTTCAGGATATGAATGTGACAGTAAATCAGGCGGCTGCGGGCAAACCGGGCCGTACGCAGTTGCGTCTAGTACACCTTCCCAGGCTGCCGGCGGCTCAGGTGCTTTAAACCGCAATTGTCCGACGGGCGGCTTTGCGTAGGGGATGCCTTTCCATATTTGGACACCGTTTTTTGAAATGCCTTTCACTGTGCCGTATTGAGTCTTGACCATTGATTGAGACATAGCATTCTCTCCCTTTTTCCCCCATTATAAACAGATTTGTCCTGATGCGCGAACCTCAGGCCTTATCTGACATTCATTTTCCCATCGTTTTTAAAAAGGATTTGACTTCCTGAACCGTCAGGCCGATCTCTCTCGCTTCCGCCATCAGCGCTTTCCACTCTTCTATATTCGATTCTGTCAGTTTTCGGTTTCGGTAGGAGGCAATTTCAGGCTCCTTTTTCTTCAGGTTGTTCGTAAAAGTGAACAATTCTTCCTTTTCCATTCCGGCTTGAACTGCTTGGACAAGATGCACACGCCATTCTTCCTCTCCGCCGCTGATTTTTTGATACATCATCGTTTCAGCGTCGAATAATTCTGTTAATTCAACATCCAGGGTTGCCGATACTTTTTTTAAAAATTGAACGGACGGATTTGTATGAACGCCTCTTTCAATCTTGCTTAAATAGGATTTAGAAACGCCTGACTCGATAGCCAGCTGATTAATAGAATAGCCTTTTCTTTTGCGGTACAAGCGGATAATTCTTCCAATCATAATATGAAATTCTCCTCTATTCCTGTCGTTATTTCGTTCATTATAAGGAATTTTTCGTTCTTTATAAAATTTAAAATAATAAGGGAAGTGCAGTAAATAAGAGGAAAATCATGATTTTGTTCTCTAAAGAGAACTTATCGGCTTATTTTGCAATTTTTAAATAATAAAGTTTTCTTTTATAATCCAATCATTAACAGAAAGGGGCGCGGGAAGCCAGCCGTGAGAAGGCTGAAGGCTATGAATATATGAATGAGAATATGAGTTTTAAAGAATTATACGCAATTGTCAGACATAGATTCGTGCTGATTCTGCTCATCACAATAGGCGTCACCTTTATTACAGGTTTTGTCCAATTTAAGGTCATTTCACCGACTTATCAGGCGTCGACTCAAGTGCTGATTCATGAATCAGACGGTGAAGAAAACTCGAATCTCAGTGACATCCAGAGAAATCTTCAGTACAGCAGCACGTTTCAATCGATTATCAAAAGCACGGCTTTGATGGAAGAGGTCAAGGCGGAATTGCATCTTTCTGAATCGGCTTCCTCGCTGAAAGGAAAAGTGATGACCAGCAGTGAAAATGAATCAGAAATTATTACTGTTGCCGTTAAGGATCACAATCCGGAGCGAGCGGCTAAGATTGCGAACACGTTAGTCAGCAAGTTTGAAAAAGAAGTAGATGAAAGAATGAATGTGCAAGGCGTACATATCCTTTCAGAGGCGAAGGCTTCTGAAAGCCCAATGATCAAGCCGTCCCGGATGAGAAATATGGTCATGGCTTTTGGAGCGGCCGTGATGGGCGGTATTACACTGGCATTTTTTCTGCATTTTCTCGATGATACGTGCAAAAGCGCACGGCAGCTCAGCGAGAAAACCGGATTGCCCTGCTTGGGCTCTGTCCCTGATGTCAAAAAGAAACGGAATCGCAGGGTTGGATAAAACATTTCGAGGAGTGAAGTGAGTGGTCTTTAGAAAAAAGAAAGCAAGGCGAGGTTTGGCTCAAATATCCGTTTTACATCATAAATCAATTGTTGCGGAACAATATCGCACCATTCGGACAAACATTGAGTTTTCATCCGTACAGACCAACTTGCGGTCCATTCTCGTCACCTCCTCTGTGCCTGGTGAAGGAAAATCGTTCAGTGCAGCGAATCTTGCGGCAGTCTTTGCGCAGCAGCAGGAAAAGAAAGTGCTGCTGGTGGATGCCGATTTAAGAAAACCGACAATTAACCAAACGTTTCAGGTTGAAAATCTGACCGGGCTGACAAATGTGCTGGTCGGCAATGCTTCTCTCAGTGAAACGGTGCAAAAGACACCGATCGATAACTTATATGTGCTGACAAGCGGACCGACGCCGCCGAATCCGGCTGAACTGTTATCCTCGAAAGCAATGGGAGATTTGATATCAGATATCTATGATCAATTCAGTCTGGTGATCTTTGATTCTCCTCCGCTTTTAGCTGTCGCGGACGCGCAAATTTTAGCGAACCAGACAGATGGAAGCGTGCTCGTTGTCTTAAGCGGAAAAACAAAAACCGATACCGTCCTGAAAGCGAAGGACGCACTGGAGCAATCCAATGCAAAGCTGTTAGGCGCTCTCTTAAATAAAAAGAAAATGAAAAAATCAGAACACTATTCCTATTAATTTGTGCTTTTAGGTGATGTCTCCTTACCTGTATCAATGGAGGCACTCGGCTCCGCTGTGGGCAGCTTGAAGAGGCTGCCTTAGATGCTGGTCGTCGCTGGCGGGGCGTGAGGACGGGTTAAATGCCCACTTATTTGATATACATAGGAAATGTTATCGGTTTAGCTGCTGTCGATTTTTTAGAAGACGAAAACCGCAGCAGCTAAACCGATAAAAGTATTAGGGGGGAAAAGGTTGAGTTACCGGAGAAGACTGTCAATGATTATCGCGCTGGATACTTATCTCGTTTTGAATTCAGTTATTGCAGGATATCAATTTTTAAAAGATTCTTATCAATTTTATGACTCCGGAGCATTATTGCTTACCGCTGTCAGCTTGCTCCTCAGCTATCATGTATGTGCTATCCTGTTCCATCAGTATAAACAGGTCTGGACCTACACCGGACTCGGCGAACTGATTGCTCTGCTTAAGGTCATTACGATTTCAGCCGCTGTGACCGGCATTATACAGTACGCTGTGTATCATACAATGTTTTTCCGGCTGTTAACAGCGTGCTGGGTGCTTCAGCTTCTGTTCATTGGGGGAACCCGCGTTTTATCGAGAATATTAAAAGAAAGCATCAGAAAAAAACGCAGCACGTCGGCCCGCGCATTGATTATCGGAGCGGGATCAGGCGGAACCCTGATGGTCAGGCAGCTGCTGCAAAAAGATGATCCCGACATTACACCTGTCGCTTTTATTGATGACGATCAAACGAAACATAAGTTGGAAATGATGGGGCTGCCCGTCATCGGCGGAAAAGAAAGTATCATGCCTGCGGTACAAAAGCTCAAAATTAACTATATTATTATTGCGATTCCTTCTCTCCGTACCCATGAACTGCAGGCGCTGTACAAAGAATGCGTGCGGACCGGAGTGAACATCAAAATCATGCCTCATTTTGATGAAATGCTGCTTGGAACGCGCACTGCCGGACAAATCAGAGATGTAAAGGCTGAGGATCTGCTGGGCAGGAAGCCAGTAACCCTCGACACAAGCGAAATTTCAAACCGCATCAAAGGAAAAACAGTTCTCGTCACAGGAGCGGGCGGTTCAATCGGCTCGGAAATCTGCCGGCAGATCAGTGCGTTCCAGCCAAAGGAAATCGTTCTTCTCGGCCATGGGGAAAACAGCATTCATTCTATTTATTCTGAACTGAATGGACGATTCGGAAAACACATCGTGTTCCACACGGAAATTGCGGATGTGCAAGACCGTGACAAAATGTTTACCTTAATGAAAAAATACGAACCGCACGTCGTCTATCACGCGGCTGCCCATAAGCACGTGCCTTTAATGGAACACAACCCCGAAGAGGCAGTCAAAAACAACATCATTGGAACAAAAAACGTGGCGGAAGCGGCAGATATGTGCGGAACAGAGACGTTTGTGCTCATTTCATCGGATAAAGCGGTGAACCCGGCCAATGTCATGGGGGCAACAAAACGATTTGCCGAAATGATTATTATGAATCTGGGGAAATTCAGCAGAACAAAATTCGTTGCGGTTCGCTTTGGAAATGTTCTCGGCAGCCGAGGCAGCGTCATTCCGATTTTTAAGAAACAGATTGAAAAAGGCGGTCCCGTTACGGTAACACATCCGGCGATGACCCGCTATTTTATGACCATTCCCGAAGCGTCACGGCTTGTCATCCAGGCTGGAGCGCTGGCGAAAGGCCGGCAGATTTTTGTTCTTGATATGGGAGAGCCCGTGAAGATTGTCGATCTTGCTACAAACCTCATTCATTTATCTGGCTACACGACGGAGCAGATTCCGATTGAGTTCACAGGCATTCGCCCGGGTGAAAAAATGTATGAGGAGCTACTGAACAAAAATGAAGTTCATGCCGAACAAGTTTTTCCGAAAATCCATATCGGCAAAGCGGTGGATGGCGACTGGCAAATGCTGATGCGCTTTATAGAAGATTTCAATCAGCTGCCGGAAGCCGAACTCAGAGAGCGGCTGTTTGCGGCAATAGACACATCAAACGAAATGACGGCTGCCGGCGTTCGTTAGGGGGAATGAAGATGACGAAAAAAATACTATTTTGTGCCACTGTCGATTATCATTTTAAAGCCTTTCATCTTCCTTACTTTAAATGGTTTAAACAATTGGGCTGGGAGGTTCATGTCGCTGCGAGCGGGCAGACGCGGCTGCCGTATGTGGATGAGAAATTCTCCATTCCGATCCGTAGGTCACCCTTCCATCCTCAGAACCTTGCCGTTTACAGACAGCTGAAGAAAGTGATCGAAACCAACGAGTACGACATCGTCCATTGCCATACGCCGGTCGGCGGCGTTCTCGCACGGCTTGCGTCACGGCATGCGAGACGGAATGGAACAAAGGTGCTCTACACCGCACACGGATTTCATTTTTGCAGTGGAGCGCCGATGAAAAACTGGGTCCTTTATTATCCGGTTGAAAAATGGCTTTCTGCCTATACAGACTGCCTGATCACCATAAATGAAGAAGATTACACGCGAGCGAAAGGGCTTCAAAGACCGGGCGGGATGACAGAAAAAATTCACGGCATCGGCGTTAATACAAACAGGTTCAGGCCAGTCAGCCTTGAAGAGCAGCATAGGCTGAGAGAAAAGCACGGCTTCCAAAAAGACGACTTTATATTGATCTATCCGGCTGAATTGAACCTCAATAAAAATCAGAAGCTGTTAATTGAAGCTGCAGCACTGCTGAAAGATAAGATACCTGAGCTCCGTCTTGTTTTTGCCGGAGAAGGAGCGATGGAACAAACGTATCGGGACTTAGCTGAAAAGCTAGGAGCTTCCCGCAATGTTTGCTTTTACGGCTTTTGCCGCGATATTCACGAGCTGATCCAGCTTGCGGATGTTTCTGTCGCATCCAGCATCAGAGAAGGCCTCGGCATGAATGTGCTTGAGGGCATGGCGGCGGAAAAGCCGGCAATTGCCACTGATAACCGCGGACACCGGGAAATCATCCGGGACGGAAAAAACGGTTTCCTCATCAAAATGGGCGACAGCGCTGCTTTTGCTGACCGGATTGAACAGCTCTACCTTGAGCCGGAACTGCGCAGATCACTTGGACAGGAAGGCCGCCAAACAGCCTTGCGCTTTTCTGAAGCGCGAACGGTAGAAGAAATGGCAGATATTTATTCCGTGTACATGGATAAAAAGGAGAAAAGCGTATGAATTCAGGACCGAAAGTTTCTGTCATTATGGGCATTTATAATTGTGAATCCACTTTGGCGGAAAGCATTGAATCCATTCTCAGCCAATCCTATAAAAATTGGGAGCTGATCATGTGCGATGATGCGTCAACAGACGGCACGCTCCGTATCGCGAAGCAGTATGCCGCTCATTACAGCGACCGCATCAAGCTCATTCACAATCAAACAAACAAGCGGCTTGCCGCTTCATTAAATCACTGTCTTTCTTATGCGACAGGTGAGTATATCGCCCGTCAGGACGGAGATGATCTGTCCTTTCCGCGCCGTCTGGAGAAGCAGGTTGCCTTTTTAGAGAAGCATCGGCACTACCAGGTGGTCGGCACCGGCATGCTTGTGTTTGATGAATTTGGCGTAAGGGGCACACGGATGCTGCCTTCTGTTCCGGATCCGGCCATTATGGCGAAAGGGACGCCGTTTTGCCATGGGACAATCATGATGAGAGCCAGCGCTTACCAGACGCTGAAAGGCTATCGTTCGGTGCGGCGGACAAGGCGAATGGAGGACATCGATTTGTGGCTCCGCTTTTTTGAAGAGGGCTTTCGAGGCTATAACCTCCAAGAAGCGCTGTATAAAGTAAGGGAAGACAGCGACGCATTCAAGAGGCGGTCTTTTACCTACTCAATCGACAACGCCTTTCTTGTATACCAGGCTTGCAGACGCCTGAAGCTTCCTTTTTCCGCTTACATATATATCGCAAAACCGCTCATTCGCGCGTTTATGCCTCCTGCTGTGATGAATCGTTACCATAAAAAAAGAGTGATGAATCAAAAGGAAGGGCTTGTGAAGCATGAATAACAGCCAACAGCGCGTGCTCCATGTTCTCAGCGGCATGAACAGGGGCGGCGCGGAAACCATGGTCATGAATTTATATCGGAAAATGGATAGAAGCAAGGTGCAATTTGATTTTTTAACCTATCGAAATGATCCGTGCGCTTATGATGAAGAAATTTTATCGCTAGGCGGGCGGCTTTTTTATGTCCCGAGTATCGGACAAAGCAATCCCCTCACATTTGTGAAGAATGTAAGAAACACAATAAAAGAAAACGGGCCGTTCAGCGCGGTTCATGCGCACACAGATTTTCAAACCGGCTTTATCGCGCTTGCGGCAAGGCTAGCCGGGGTGCAGGTCAGAGTATGCCATTCCCATAACACCTCGTGGAAGACCGCCTTCAATTGGAAGGACCGCCTGCAGCTGATGGTGTTCAGACGCCTGATTTTGGCATATGCGACTGAATTGTGCGCTTGCGGAGAGGATGCGGGCCGGTTTTTATTCGGGCGATCCAATATGGAGCGGAAGCGGGTTCATCTGCTGCCGAACGGAATAGACCTTGATCTGTTCTCTCCCGCCGGGCAGGCGGCCGATGACGAAAAAAAAGCACGCGGCATAGCGTCTGACCGTCTGATCATTGGTCATGTGGCCCGATTTCATGAAGTGAAAAATCACGCGTTTTTGCTGAAGCTTGCCGTTCACCTGAAAAAACGGGGAGTTCGCTTTCAGATGGTTCTCGCAGGAGACGGACCGTTGCGGGAGCAGATGGAGGAGGAAGCGCGGCGGCTGAATCTGCTTTCCGATGTTCTCTTTTTAGGAACTGAAGAACACATTCATGAGCTCATGCGCACCTTTGATGTATTTGTCATGCCGTCACTGTACGAAGGCTTGCCTGTTGTGCTTGTGGAAGCGCAGGCTTCGGGTCTTCCGTGTATTATTTCAGACACGATCACAGAAAAAGTCGACACGGGGCTCGGACTTGTGAAAAGGATGAGTCTCTCTAAGCCGATGGACATTTGGGCTGAAACGATTGTAAGAGCGGCCGCCGCAGGCAGGCCGAAGCAGGAGCTCGTTAAAGATACCCTTGCGAAACTCGGCTATGATGCGCGGCAAAATGTGGGTGCATTGATGAATTTATATCAGATTAGCACTGAAAAAGGACAATAAAAAATGATTGTGTATGTCGTCAATATGGGAATTGTATATATTTGGTCTTGGTTTGCTAAAATGTGCGGCGGCCGGGATGTGTCACTTGCTACGGGCTATCGACCGAACAAGCTTCTTATTTGGATTCCGCTCGCCTCACTTGTGCTTGTTTCGGGGCTGCGTTACAGGGTCGGTACAGATTTTCAGACGTATACGCTGCTGTATCAAATGGCAGGAGACTATCAAAATATTTGGCAGATATTCGGTTTTGGCACAGCGAAAACGGCAACAGATCCGGGCTTTACCGCGCTGTTATGGCTGATGAATTTCATCACGAAGGACCCGCAAATCATGTATGTCACTGTTGCCGCCGTGACCTATATCTTTATTATCAAGACGCTGGCAGACTACGGCAGACCGTTTGAGCTGAGCGTCTTTTTATTTTTAGGAACCTTTCATTATTACGCATCCTTTAACGGAATCAGACAATACATGGTGGCAGCCGCTTTGTTTTGGGCGATCCGCTATATCATCAATGGAAACTGGAAGCGTTATTTTCTGATTGTGCTGTTCAGTTCGCTCTTTCACTCCTCGGCGCTGGTGATGATTCCGGTCTATTTTATTGTCAGAAGAAAAGCCTGGTCACCGGCAATATTCGGTCTCTCAGCTTTATTTCTCGGCATGACCTTTTTATACCAGAAATTTATTTCGGTATTTGTCGTTGTGCTTGAAAACAGTTCATACAGCCATTATGAAAAGTGGCTGATGACCAATACAAACGGAATGAATGTGGTCAAAATCGCTGTTTTGGTCCTGCCACTGTTTCTAGCCTTTTGTTACAGGGAGCGTCTCCGAAAGCTGTGGCCGCAAATTGATATTGTCGTCAATTTGTGCCTTCTCGGGTTTTTATTCGGTCTCTTGGCCACAAAGGACGTAATCTTTGCCAGATTTAATATTTATTTCGGGCTGTATCAAATGATCTTAATCCCTTATTTTGTCAGAATATTTGATGAGAAATCGAATGCGTTAATCTATATCGCCATTGTGGTTTGTTATTTTTTATACAGTTATTTGCTTATGCCGGTTGATTCATCTGTTCTGCCATACAGAACGATTTTTTCCCGGTAATTTATGCAAGAGGAGCCGGTCATTATGGAAACACCTGCGGTTAGTCTGTTAGTCGCTGTTTATAATACAGAAACCTATATCAGAAACTGTCTTGAATCGTTAAAAAACCAGACATTGGACAATATTGAAATTATCATCGTCAATGACGGTTCGGCAGACGCCAGCCCGGACATCGCGGAGGAATATGCGCAAAAGGATAAACGATTCAGAGTCATTCACCAGGAAAACCAAGGGCTCGGTGCTGTTCGGAACAAAGGGATCGAGGCGGCCCGCGGAGAATTTGTGGCATTTATAGATTCAGACGATTGGATCGAGCCTGATTATTGCTTGCACATGGTTCAGGCAGCATCGGAGGAAACCGATCTGGTGATTTGCAACTACGCCGCAGAGTTTGAGGACACTGAAAAAACCGTTGTCTCAGAGATTGCGGAAACCTATCGGGATCAGCCCAAGGAAACCTATATCAAGGCGTTATTCGAAGGGAAGGTCAGGGGATTTTCGTGGAATAAACTGTACCGAAGAAGCATGATTGATGAACACCGGCTTTCGTTCCCGCTCAGAGGTGAGCTGGAGCATGTCGAGGATCAGTTTTTCAGCTTCAGGGCACATTTTTTCGCCCGCTCGGTTTCCTATGTAGAAGCGCCTCTCTACCATTACCGAATTCATCTTTCCTCCATCGTGCAGGGTTATCAGAAAAAACTGTTTGAATCAGGACTGGCGCTGTATCAGGCGAATGCAGCGTTTTTACAGGAGAACAACAAGCTGGAGGAGTACCGTAAGGAGCTTGATTTCTTTATCGTTCTCCATAGCACCATCTGTCTGCTGAACGAATGGAAAACAAGCGGCAGCCGGCGTCTTTTGGAAAGGCTCAAAACGGTCGGCGTGATTTGCGCTGATCCGGTGTTTCAAGGCAGCCTGTCGAAAACGGGGACAGCGCCTTTTGACGCAAAACGGTCATGCCTGCTGCTGATGGCGAAATACAGAATGATTCCGTTCGTTGCCATGGCATCCGCCGTGTATCAGCGAGTGATCGAGTACAAAATGAAAATCAGAGGGTGAAGAGATGTCGTTACATTCATTGAAAATCAATCTTGCAGAATGGCTGTTGCTAAAGGTTAAGTACCCGTCCCAATTTTTGCTGGGTGCGGCCGATCAGCCGGTAAAGGCTGCCGCACATAAGAAGAAAATCATACTGACCCTGCTGCCTTCCCATGACAATTTAGGGGATCATGCCATTGCTTATGCCAGCAAATCGTTCCTTGAGCAGGAATACTCCGATTTTGAGATTGTTGAGGTCGATATGAAGGACATATACAAATCAGCAAAAGCGCTGATCCGCTCCCGCCACCCTGAGGATATGGTCTTTATCATCGGCGGCGGAAATATGGGGGATTTATACCGGTATGAAGAGTGGACGCGCCGCTTTATCATTAAAACGTTTCATGATTACCAAATCGTCCAGCTTCCGGCAACCGTTCATTTTTCTGATACGAAAAAGGGACGAAAAGAGCTGAAACGGGCGCAGAAAATTTATAACGCGCACCCCGCTTTATTGCTGATGGCGCGTGATGAAACGACGTACCAATTTATGAAGCGGCATTTTAAAGAAAAAAAGATTATGAAGCAGCCTGATATGGTGCTGTATTTAGATAGAAGCAATACCTCTGCGGAACGCGAAGGGGTGTATATGTGTTTGCGCGAGGATCAGGAAAGCGTGCTTCAGGAGGAACAGAGAAACCGCGTGAAGGCCGCTCTTTTTGATGAATTTGGCGAGATCAAAGCTTTTACGACAACGGTCGGGCGCCGGGTCAGCCGCGATACACGGGAACAGGAGCTGGAAGCGCTTTGGTCTAAGCTGCAGAGTGCTGAAGCCGTTGTCACTGACAGGCTGCACGGCATGATTTTTTGTGCATTGACAGGAACGCCATGTGTAGTGATTCGTTCTTTTGATCACAAAGTCATGGAAGGCTACCAATGGCTGAAAGAGATTCCAATGATGAAGCTGATTGAACAGCCGGAGCCGGAACGTGTGACAGCCGCAGTGAAAGAGCTGCTGACAAAAGAAACAAACCGTGCCGGCTTTCCGCGGGACATGTATTTTAAAGGGCTGCGCGATAAAATCAGCGGTGAAGCACGATGACACCGCTCGTCAGCATTATTGTCCCGATGTATAACGTTGAACCTTTTATTGAAGATTGCATCGATTCGCTGCTGACCCAAACGCTTTCTGATATAGAAGTTATCCTGGTTAATGATGGAACACCCGATCGATCTGGTGAGATGGCAGAGGCATATGCGAAACGGGATACAAGAGTTCAAGTCATTCATAAAAAAAATGGCGGCTTGAGTTCGGCTCGAAACGCGGGAATCAAAGCGGCGCGGGGTACGTATATCGGGTTTGTAGATGGAGACGATTATGTCTCTCCCGCCATGTTTCAAAGGCTTGCAGACGAAGCAGAGCAGCACCGGCTCGATATTGCTGGCTGTGGATTTTATAAACAGTCCGAAGACAGGCGGGTATACGTGCCGCCGCAGCTTGAAACAGGCCGTGTGCTGACAAAAGCGGATATAGCTGAGCAGCTCCAACGTGCCCACGAAACGAGATTTATCTGGTATGTATGGCGGTATGTGTATCGCCGTGAGCTTTTGGAAAGGGCGAGCCTGTGGTTTGATGAAGACATCCGTTTTGCTGAAGACTCGCCCTTTAATTTATCTGCTTTTTATGAAGCCGAGCGGGTAAAAATGCTGGATGAAGGCTTGTACATATACCGTGAAAATCCGAACAGCCTGACGGAAATTCCTTATAAACCTGCAATGGATGAAAATATCCAAAAACAATATCAAGCCAAACTCGCATTTTACAATCAGCGCGGCTTATCGGCTGTGTGCAAAGAAGATTTGGATGTGTACATTTGCAAGCACCAGCTTCCGATGCTTCTGGCAAACGCCTGTGCCTCACCGCAGCCGCCGAAAGACATCAAAAAACAGATCAGACAGATTTTATCCTATGACATGGTGCGGCAGGCTGTCAGACACACACCGTTCCAGCATGAGAAATTAGGCAGAGGCGAGCGATTGGTCTTAGCGCTGTGCAAATGGCAGCTGATCTTTCTCATCAAGCTGTTTTTTGAGACTCGCGGAACCATGAAAGGCAGTGCAAAGCAGGCATGAAATTCACCATAAACTTCAGCGCCAATCTCACAGCTTTTCTTCTGTCCGTATTCCTGTCTGTCTGGATGACGCCTTTTATTGTCAAAACACTCGGTGTGGAGGCTTTCGGCTTTGTGAATTTAACACAAAATGTGATTAATTATTTTTCCATTATCACGGTGGCGCTTAGCTCCGTGGTTGTGCGGTTTTTTTCTGTCGCAGCCCACAAGGGAGAGCAGGAAAAAGCAAATGCGTATATCAGCAATTATTTGGCTGCGTCTGTTTTGATTTCATTGCTGCTTCTGCTGCCTCTTATGAGTGCGGCTTTTTTTATTGACCGCGTCATGAACGTCCCACAGGATCTTTTGGCTGATGTTCGGCTGTCGATTTTGATTGGAAGTCTGCTGTTTCTTTTAACTTTTTTGATGGCGGGGTTTGGAGCGGCGCCGTTTTATGCCAACAAACTGTATATCACCAGTTCAATTCAGGCGGTGCAAATGCTCATCCGCGTGCTGTGTGTGCTGGCGCTGTTTGCCTGCTTCACGCCAAAAATCTGGCAGATTCAGCTTGCCGCTTTAGCCGGTGCCGTCATAGCGTCTATCCTGTCTTTCCGCTTTTTTAGGAAACTGATTCCATGGTTTTCATTTAAGCTGAAAGACTTGTCATTCCGCGTAAGCAAGGAACTGTTTCAGGCAGGAACCTGGAACTCAGTCAACCAGATCGGCGTGCTGCTTTTTTTGCAGATCGACCTATTAACCGCCAACTTGGTGCTGGGTGCATCTGAAGCGGGAAAATATGCGGCGATTATCCAGTTTCCGCTGCTGCTACGCAGTTTGGCAGGAACAGTCGCATCTCTATTTGCGCCTGTCATAACTTCTTATTATTCAAAAGGCGATATGGACGGCTTGGTCAAGTACGCCAATCAGGCAGTGAGACTGAACGGGCTTTTGCTTGCGCTCCCGGCTGCTTTATTGGGAGGTTTGGCCGGGCCTTTTCTGACGATCTGGCTTGGACCGTCTTTTTCCTCTGTAGCGCCGCTTCTATATATTCACGCTGGATATTTGGCGGTCAGCCTTGCCTTTATGCCGCTGTTTTATATATGGACCGCCTTTAATCAACAAAAAACACCGGCGCTCGTCACTCTGCTGTTAGGCGCAGTGAATGTTGTGCTGGCGGTCACATTAAGCGGGCCGGCTCATCTTGGGCTTTACGGCATTACACTTGCCGGGGCAATATCGCTTGTGCTGAAAAATGTTATCTTTACGCCGCTTTATGTATCACGCATTACCGGTTACAAAAAGCACGTGTTTTTTACAGGCATGTTCGGTCCGGTCTTTGCCGCTTTGTTTGCATGGGCGGTTTGTGAGGCCATCCAGTTATTTATCACCATTGAAAGCTGGACATCACTGATTGCTGCAGGTGCCGCTGTCAGCTGCTGCTACGCGGTTTTCGCTTTTATGCTTGTTTGTACCAAAGAAGAACGACAGATAGTGCTGAAACGGTTTAGAAAAACGAAAGGAGCTGTAAATATTTGATCCTGAAACGTCTTTTTGATCTGACGGCCGCTATTCTTTTATTGTGCTGCACGAGTGTCATCATTCTCTTCACCATCGCCATTGTCAGGCTGAAAATAGGATCGCCTGTCTTTTTTAAACAAGTACGGCCCGGCCTGGGGGGGAAGCCGTTCACCCTCTATAAATTCAGAACGATGACGGATGAACGGGACAGTGAGGGAAATCTGCTGCCGGATGCAGTCCGGCTTACGAAAACAGGCAGGCTGATCAGAAAGCTGAGCATTGATGAGCTGCCGCAGCTGCTGAATGTAGTGAAGGGAGACCTCAGCCTCGTCGGCCCTCGGCCGCTGCTGATGGATTATCTGCCGCTTTACACAAAACAGCAGGCACGGCGCCACGAGGTGAAGCCCGGGATTACAGGCTGGGCGCAGGTCAACGGCAGAAACGCGATTTCCTGGGAAAAAAAATTTGAACTGGATGTTTGGTACGTTGACAACCGTTCATTCTTGCTCGATTTGAAAATTTTATGTCTGACGGTACGCAAAGTTCTTGTGTCAGAAGGCATTCAGCAAACCAATCATGTGACGGCAGAACGCTTCACAGGAAGCGGAGATGTGTCCTCATGAGAAACGTGGCCATTGTGGGAGACGGCGGTCACGGAAAGGTAATCAGAGAACTCATAAGCGCCCGTTCAGACACGCGCTTAGCTGCGGTGCTGGACGATAAATTCAGCACATTTGATGCCGGGAGAGAGCTGTACACAGGCCCCTCGGAAGCCATTTCTGAAGTGCGCAGGCTGATCCCTGACGTCATGTTTGTGATTGCAATTGGAAACAACAGCGTCAGAAAACAGCTGGCGGAGCGGCTGGGATTATATAAAGAAGATTTCATCACATTAATCCATCCGTCAGCCATCATCAGCAAATCGGCTGTCATCGGGGAAGGAACGGTTATTATGGCCGGTGCGATTATTCAGGCGGATGTTCGGATCGGCGCCCACTGTATCATCAATACGGGCGCGATCGCAGAGCACGACAATCAGATCGGCGACTTCGTCCATCTTTCTCCGCGCGCCACGCTTTCTGGAGGTATTGCGGTTCGAGAAGGGGCTCATGTGGGCACCGGGGCCTCCGTCATTCCGCAAATCACAATCGGCTCCTGGAGCATCGTCGGCGCGGGCTCTGCGGTGATCCGCTCCATCCCTGACGGAGTAACGGCTGTAGGCACCCCGGCTCGCGTGATTTCTTCTATTCAAACATAAAGCAAAGGATGATTACATGCATAAAAAAATCTACTTATCAGCTCCTCATATGAGCGGCAGGGAGCAGCACTATATTTCAGAAGCCTTTCACTCAAACTGGATTGCGCCGCTTGGGCCGCTTGTGAATACATTTGAAGAAAAATTGGCTGAACGAGTCGGCGCCAAAGGGGCGGCTGCGGTCAGCTCAGGCACCGCAGCGATTCATTTGGCGCTACGTTTGCTGGATGTCAAAGCGGGAGATACCGTGTTTTGTCCGTCTTTTACATTTGTGGCAACGGCAAACCCGATTTTATATGAAAAAGCGGTGCCTGTCTTTATCGATTCTGAGCCAGATACGTGGAATATGTCTCCAAAAGCCCTAGAAAGAGCACTGGAGGAAGCGAAACGAAATGGAAATCCGCCAAAAGCGGTCATTGCCGTCAACCTGTACGGACAAAGCGCGAAAATGGATGACATTGTAAGCCTGTGCGATTCATACGGAGTGCCGGTCATTGAGGATGCGGCTGAATCCCTCGGTTCTGTTTATAAAGGGAAGCAGAGCGGAACATTCGGCCGTTTCGGCATTTATTCATTTAACGGAAATAAAATCATCACGACTTCTGGAGGCGGGATGCTTGTGTCAGACGATGAAGCCGCCATTGAAAAAGCAAGGTTTCTCGCTTCACAGGCCCGCGATCCAGCTGTTCATTATCAGCACAGTGAAATCGGGCACAACTACAGATTGAGCAATATTCTTGCAGGAGTCGGTATTGCCCAGCTTGAGGTGTTGGATGAGCGGGTGGAGAAAAGACGGGAGATTTTTGCGAGGTACGAAAAAGCGCTTGGCAGCATAGATGGCGTTTGCTTTATGCCGGAATACTCGGAAGGCGTGTCCAACCGCTGGCTTACTGCACTCACGCTCGATAACGGGCTGACTCCATATGACGTGGTTCAGCATCTTGCTGAAGAACAGATTGAAGCGAGACCGCTTTGGAAGCCGCTGCATACCCAGCCGCTGTTTGCGTCATCAGCATTTTATTCCCATACAGATTCTGAAAGTGTGTGCGACACCTTATTCAGGCGAGGGATCTGCCTCCCATCCGGAACAAATATGACCGAAGAAGATCAAGACCGAGTAATCGATGTGTTGTTACACTTATTCCAAACAACAGAGGTGAAGAGATGGACAGCAAGCATTCAATGATCAGCCTGAAGAAAAAACTGGCCGGGCTGCTCGATATGATACCGAAGCAATCCGAAATCATTTACGCCGACTATCCTCTATACGGAAATGTAGGGGATTTGTTTATTATGAAAGGAACGGAAGCCTTCTTTAAAGAAAATGACATTCGGGTCAGAAAACGCTGGAACCCAGACAATTTTCCAATCGGACGAAAGCTTGATCCGAATCTGATCATCGTCTGTCAGGGAGGCGGCAACTTCGGGGATTTATATCCATACTATCAAGGATTTAGAGAGAAAATCGTTCAAACCTATCCGGACCACAAAATCGTTATCCTGCCGCAATCGATCTATTATCAGAATGAAGATAACTTAAAACGGACAGCTGACATTTTCTCTGCCCATTCAAATCTGCATATCATCACAAGGGAAAAAGCCTCCTATGCCACGGCACAGGCGTACTTTCAAAACAATCATATCAAGCTCTTGCCTGATATGGCTCACCAGCTGTTTCCCATCATTCCGACACAGCAGCCGACCGGCCAAAAGCTGAAATTTATCAGAACAGATCATGAAGCAAATGATGAGCTTCAAAGACATGCGCAAGCGGAAAGCTATGACTGGCGCACCGTGCTATCAGCTTCAGACCGCCGGACAATCGCTTTTCTCCAAACGCTGAACGTCCTGAACAAAAAAGCGGGAAATCCTCTGCCAATCGCATTTATATGGAGAAAATATTCGGATTACATCATCAATAAAGCCATTCGTTTTTTCAGCCGTTACAAATCGGTGGAAACGTCAAGGCTGCACGGCCATATTTTGTCCTCTCTTCTTCAAAAAGAAAACACGGTCATTGATAATTCCTACGGAAAAAACGCCAATTACTATCATACTTGGATGGAGGGAGTGCCAAACACTCAAATCATTCGGGACGCCTCAAAGAAGGAAAACCTTCCTGCTCATATGTGAGCGGAAGGTTTATTTTGTTTCTCCGCGTTTTACCTTGTTGTAGGCTTCATCTAAATGCTGAATCCGCTTCAGGACAACTGAGTTTTTTGTTAGCTGATCCTGCACAAGTGTTGAAACCACAGAACGGTAGTAGCTGTTCATTGCGTGGATCTTATCCTCAGACGGGTTCATTTCAATATGCTGCTTTAAGTTTTCAATAAAATACGGTACAGAAAAAAGTTCAGACATTTCTTTGGCAGCTCCTTTTTCATAAATGTATACGGTGTCATCCCAATCATGTACAATGAAGAAAGGGGAGTGAGCAAGATGGACATGAAACTTCAGCAAGTACAAGTACTAAAGCCTCAACTGACACAGGAGCTCAGGCAGGCCATCACGCTGCTTGGCTATCATTCGGCGGAACTGGCCGAATACATTGATGAGCTCTCACTGGAAAACCCTCTTATTGAACGAAAGGAAACAGACACACCGCCACTATCTTACCATAAAACAAACAAAAACAGGATCAGCAGGCAGGAGGCGGGCCTTCGATTAAGCAATCCGCAAAAAACACTGCAGGATGTCCTCAAACAGCAATCGCTGGATATGAATCTGTCAAACACTGAAAAAAAGATTTTTAATTATCTGATACATTCGCTTGATTCAAACGGATATCTGGAGGAAGATGTGGAGGAGGCAGCCCGGCACCTGTCCGTTTCAGCAGAGGAAGCGGAAGCGGTTCTGAGAAAACTTCAGTCGCTTGAACCAGCGGGCATCGGCGCAAGATCTCTTCAAGAGTGTATCTTGCTGCAATTACAGCGTCTCCCGAGCAGAAATGAACAGGCAGAACTGCTTGTTTCAGAACACTTTGATGTATTTGCGCAAAAAAACTGGAAAGCGCTTTCAAAAGAAACTGGAATGCCGCTTCACACGATTCAGGACATTTCTGATAAAATTGCTGCGCTTCACCCAAGACCCGGCCTTCTGTTTGCCAGTCCGGAGCATGATATGTATATTGAACCCGACATTTTCATCACCGTTAAAAACGGCCACATTACAGCGGAATTGAACAGCCGCTCGTTCCCAGAGATTGAGCTGCATCCGCAGTACAGGCCGCTTCTATCGTCGGGCGCCTGTCAGGATACGGTTTCCTATTTATCTTCGAAATATCAGGAGTGGCGCTGGCTGAGCCGCGCGCTGAGGCAGAGGAAGCAGACGATCACCAGAATTGTAAATGAGCTGACCGCGCGTCAAAAAGATTTTTTCCTGAAAGGGCGGAGCGCCATGAAGCCGCTGACACTGAGAGAGGTGGCTGATTGTCTGGGCCTGCATGAATCAACCATCAGCCGGGCCATTAAAGGGAAAACGATACAAACGCCTTACGGATTGTTTGAGATGAAGATGTTCTTCTCAGGAAAAGCGGAGGCCTCTGGGGATGGCGATACATCCAACTATGCGGTCAAAACGCATCTTGAAGCATTGATTCAGCAAGAGGATAAAACAAAACCCCTCTCAGATCAAAAGCTTGCCGACCTGTTATATGAACAGCACCGCATCCAAATCTCCAGACGCACAGTGGCGAAATACCGCGATCAATTGAACATTCCGTCATCGGCAGCC
The DNA here is from genome assembly GCF_036765115.1 of Bacillus sp. 0909A. NCBI lineage: Bacteria > Bacillati > Bacillota > Bacilli > Caryophanales > Bacillaceae > Bacillus > Bacillus sp. 0909A. The sequence goes on along the minus strand of NZ_JBAIZU010000003.1, from coordinate 179,269 downwards.
AGAAAACGGTACAAATAAAATCCTCCCTGTAAGGGAGGATTTTTTTACGGGATCATCCAGCTGAAAAACTGGTGCTGCAAAAAGGTGATGATACAGACGAGCAGCAGCAAAAACAAGCTGTGCTTAATTGTAAAGCGGAAAAGATCCGACTCCTTCCCGGCGAGTCCGACTGCCGCACACGCGACCGCGATCGACTGCGGGGAAATCATTTTCCCGGTGACGCCGCCTGATGAATTGGCAGCGACCGATAGGACAGGGTCCATTCCGACCGATAAGGCCGTTACTTTCTGCAGATTTCCAAACAGCAGGTTAGCCGACGTATCCGAGCCGGTAATAAAGACGCCGAGCCAGCCGAGAACCGGCGAAAAGAAGGTAAACATCGAGCCTGTCAGCGCCAGCGTCATGCCGAGCGTCGTGCTCATCCCCGAGGAGTTGGTGACATATGCAAAACCAACGACCGAGGCGATCGTCAAAATCGGAAATTTCAATTCCTGCAGTGTTTTGCTAAAAACAGCTCCCCAGTCTTTCCACGAAATCGACGTGATGAATTTTGACAGCACTGCCGCAATTAAAATCGCGGTGCCTGCCGAACCAAGCACCTCAAGCTTATACACCGCTTCAATCGGAGTGCCGTCAGCATTGACGATCTGATTGTTCAAAAAAGGCACTCCAGGAGCAAAAGTCAGCTTTTCTCCAATCACATTCAGCCACTTCAAGAAAACGGCTGTGCCTTCGTAATGCCCTGTCAGCGCGGATTTGACCGAAGGAATGCCCCAAACAGAAATCATCACCGTCAGCAGCAGAAACGGCGACCAGGCCTTAAAAATCTGCCCGCCGGTGTAAGCCGGTGCATCAGGGTGCAGTTTTGCCGTTTCAATCGCGGCTGCCGATTCCTTCTCCCCCGCAAACCGGAATGTCTTCTTCGGCTTCCACCATTTTAAAAACACAGCTAGCGCAGCCATCGACACTAGCGCCGACAAAACATCCGGCAGCTCTGGCCCCAGAAAGTTGGAGCTGAGATACTGAACAGCGGCAAAGGAAACACCGGAAACGAGAATCGCTGGCCACACCTCAAAGGCTTTCTTGAACCCGCTCATAATGATAATTAAATAAAGAGGAATAAATACAGATAAAAACGGCAGCTGCCGCCCAACCATCTGTGAAATCTCCATCGCCGAAATTCCGGTAGGCCCTTCAACGGCTGTAATCGGAATCCCAATCGCTCCAAAGGCTACTGGCGCCGTATTGGCAATCAAACAGATTCCCGCCGCATAAAGAGGGTTAAAACCGAGGCCGACAAGCAGTGCGGCTGAAATCGCGACCGGCGCCCCAAAGCCCGCCGCCCCTTCTAAAAAAGCCCCGAATGAGAAAGCGATCAGCAGCGCCTGAAGCCGGCGGTCGTCGGTAATGGAGAGAACCGAGCTGCGAATGATATCAAACTGTCCCGTTTTTACGGTGATTTTATACAAAAAAACAGACGTCACAATGATCCAGCCGATCGGCAGAATGCCGTATACAGCTCCTTGTGTAGCGGACATCAGCGCTTTTTCCGCCGGCATTCCGTAAATCAATACAGCAATCAGCAGCGCGATTCCCAAGGTGGACAATCCCGCAGTATACCCCTTCATTCGTTTAATTGCGAGTGCCCAAAAAAAGAAAATAATCGGTAAAAGTGCGGCAAGTGCAGATAAAAGCAAATTTCCCCCTATAGGCGTATATGCCTGTGTCCATTGCATCCCAAACCCCTCCTTCAAACATAACCAGCTTTTTGTAAGCGGTTTCTAAAGATGATATGATCATCTGATGACTGGATAATAAGACCAGTTACCTAGCATTATATTTTGAAAAAAATCAAAGTACAAGACTTTTTGACGAAATTGTCTAAATCTTTTGGCGGCGCCCAAAAGGGAGTATAATAGATTGTAAACAGCCAGACCTACAAGTTGCGGGGTGAATTACATTGAAATATAAACAGATTAAAACAAAGAAGATATATGAAGAAGTAGCAGATGCATTATTAGAAATGATCAAAAACGGCCAACTGAAGCCAGGGGATAAATTAGACTCCGTTCAGGCGCTTTCCGAAAGCTTTCAAGTCAGCCGTTCAGCGGTGCGCGAAGCGCTTTCCGCATTAAAAGCGATGGGGCTTGTCGAAATGAAACAGGGCGAAGGCACTTACCTGAAGGAGTTTGAACCCGATCAAATTTCTCAGCCTCTGTCAGCCGCACTTTTAATGAAAAAAGAAGATGTCAAACAGCTGCTCGAGGTCAGAAAGCTGCTTGAAATCGGCGTGGCTTCATTAGCTGCCGAAAAACGGACAGAAGAGGATCTCCAAAGCATTTATGCGGCGTTAAAGGAAATGGGTGAGATTGAAACAGACGGGGAGCTCGGTGAAAAAGCAGACTTCGCTTTTCATTTGGCACTTGCTGACGCTTCACAAAACGATCTACTCAAACATCTGATGAATCACGTATCATCATTGCTTCTGGAAACCATGAGAGAAACGCGGAAAATCTGGCTGTTTTCCAAGAAGACCTCGGTGCAGCGGCTTTATGAGGAGCATGAACGGATTTATAATGCCGTGGCTGCCCAGGACGGAGCAAAGGCGGAAGAAGCGATGCTGGCACACTTGACGAATGTGGAAGATGTCCTTTCGAGATATTTTGAGGAAAACGTCCAATAACCGACTCATTTCCCGGGCAATGCTGCTGGTGCATACAAACAATCAAGACTGAGCTGCAATGGTTCAGTCTTATTTACTTTGTGCAGCTTACACTGCTTGACATTTAAGAAAAAGGAAGTAAAATATTTTACTAAAGTGGCCACTGGCATGCTTAAAAATGGAGGCAGATATAATGGCGACAATTAAAGATATCGCACAAGCCGCGGGATTTTCGATTTCAACCGTTTCCCGCGTTTTAAATAACGATGAGAGCCTTTCTGTACCGGACGAGACGCGTGAAAAGATCTATGAAGCCGCAGAGAAACTTAATTATCGCAAGAAAACTGTAAGGCCGCTGGTGAAACACATTGCTTTTTTATATTGGCTGACAGATCAAGAGGAGCTGGAAGATGTCTATTTCAAAACAATGAGATTAGAAGTAGAGAATTTGGCGAAAACCTTCAATGTTGACATGACGACCTATAAAATAAAGGACGGTATTGAATGCATTCCAGCTCATACAGAAGGATTTATTGCCGTGGGCACCTTTTCTGATAAAGAATTAGGGTTTCTCAGAAATCTGACGGAGAACGGCGTTTTTATTGACTCTTCCCCTGATCCCGACCATTTTGATTCGGTCAGGCCGGACTTAGCGCAAATGACGAAGAGAACGGTAAACATCCTGCTTGAAAAAGGGCATAAGAATATCGGATTTATTGGCGGCACGTACAAAAATCCGAACACGAATCAGGATGAAATGGATATTCGTGAAAAAACGTTCCGATCCTATATGCAGGAAAAAGGGATGTTGGACGAGCGCTATATTTTGTGCCACCGCGGCTTCTCCGTCGAAAATGGCTACCGCCTGATGACTAAAGCGATTGAAGCATTGGGCGATCAGCTTCCGACCGCTTTTTTTATCGCGGCAGACCCGATTGCGGTCGGCTGTCTGCAAGCCCTGAATGAAAAAGGCATCGCGATACCAAACAGAGTGAGCGTCGTGAGCATTAATAACATCAGCTTTGCCAAGTACGTCTCTCCACCGTTGACAACCTTTCATATTGATATCAAGGAACTATGTAAAAACGCTGTGGAATTATTGCTTGAGCGAGTGCTGGAAAAACGGAAAACGGTTAAAACGTTATATATGGGGGCTGAATTAATCGTCAGAAAGAGCCTAAATTAAATCATATTTCAAAATGGCTTAGGATGCTAAGTCATTTTTTTGTTAAGTAAAAAGATTTACCGATGTGAGTAAATAGTTTGTTTACACATTTTCTCAGCCGTGCTATATTAATTTTAAAGCGCTTTCATTAAGAGCGAAAGGGTGACATTGATGAAAATGGTAAAAAAGTACACCGGTATCATGCTCTGCGCGGCTGTCAGTTTATCTTTAGCCGCCTGCGGCCCGCAGGAAAGCAGCAGCGAAAAAACAAGTTCAAAGGGCTCGGAGCTTGTCGTGTGGGAGGATAAAGAAAAAAGCATCGGCATTAAAGACGCCGTTGCCGAATTTGAAAAAGAGCATGATGTAAAGGTCAAGGTTGTTGAAAAACCTTATGCCCAGCAGATTGAAGATTTGCGTATGGACGGCCCGGCCGGCACAGGGCCTGACGTGTTGACGATGCCCGGTGACCAGATCGGAACGGCTGTCACAGAGGGATTAATCAAAGAATTAAACGTCGAAAAAGATGTTCGATCGCTCTACACAGACGCATCCATTCAGTCTCAAATGGTGGATCAGAAGCTTTATGGCCTGCCTAAAGCCGTCGAAACAACTGTGCTTTTTTATAACAAAGATCTCATCTCAGAGGACGAATTGCCGCAAACGCTGGAAGGGTGGTACGACTACTCTAAAAAAACGGATGATGGCAGCAAATTTGGATTTTTAGCCTTATTTGATCAAATTTATTACGCGCAAAGTGTCATGGGCGGGTACGGCGGATATATCTTTGGAAAGGATAAGGACGGAAACGATGACCCGTCTGATCTCGGAATCAATAATGAAGGCGCTGTCAAAGGCGCTGAGCTGATTCAGAAGTTTTATCAAGACGGCTTATTCCCGGCCGGCATTGTCGGAGAGCAGGGAATCAATGTACTCGAATCGCTGTTTACAGAAGGAAAGGCTGCCGCGATAATCTCAGGCCCGTGGAATGTAGAAGCCTTTTCAAAAGCGGGCATTAATTATGGCATCACAAAGCTTCCTAAGCTTAAAAACGGCAAAAACATGAGCTCGTTTATCGGTGTCAAAAGCTACAATGTCAGCGCATTTTCTAAACATGCAGAGCTGGCGCAAGAGTTAGCCGTTTTTCTGGCTAATGAAAAGAATTCTAAAAAACGATATGAACAAACGAAAGAAGTTCCGGCCGTTCAATCATTAGCGGGTGACAAGGCGAACATGAAAAGCGAAGCGGCACGGGCGGTCACCGAGCAATCCCGCTTCTCAGAGCAGACGCCGAATATACCGGAAATGAACGAAATATGGACCCCGGCGGATTCAGCATTACAAACGATTGCAACAGGAAAAGCGAACCCAAAAAAAGCCTTAGATCAGGCTGCTGAAACGGCCAAAGGGCAGATAAAGGCAAAGCATAGCGCAAAATAAAGAGAAAAGAAGATTTGTATTGTAAGAGAGGTGAAAACGGTGCAGCATCGTAAAGTCGCTTTGTTACTGTCAATCATTCCGGGCCTTGGGCAATTCTACAACAAACAATGGATAAAAGGCCTCTTGTTTCTCCTATTGGGCGCATCGTTTTTTGCGGTATTTGGAGATTTGCTGAATATGGGGCTTTGGGGAATTTTTACGCTGGGAACAGAAGTGCCGCGGGATAACTCGGTGTTTCTGCTGGCGGAAGGCATTATCGCTGTCATTGTGACATGCTTTGGACTCGCGGTATATTATGTGAATTTGCGAGACGCTTATCAAAGCGGAAAACGGCGAGATGAAAAGAAGCCTATGAGCTCTCTCAAAGAACAATATCAAAATATCATTGCTCAAGGCTATCCATATGTCGTCAGCGGACCATCTCTGTTTATTTTAATTTTCGCAGTGATCTTTCCCATCTTATTCAGCTTTGCCTTAGCTTTTACAAACTATGATTTATATCATTCCCCTCCTGCTAAATTAGTAGATTGGGTTGGTTTTCAAACATTCACTGATATTTTCACTGTTGATATTTGGCGCTCGACCTTTTTTGATGTGCTGGCTTGGACAGTGGTGTGGACACTATGTGCTTCCACTCTGCAAGTCAGTCTGGGGATATGTCTGGCGATCATTGTGAATCAGAAAGACATCCGGTTTAAACGGTTTTTCCGGACCATTTTGATTTTGCCATGGGCTGTTCCCGGCTTTGTCACGATTTTAATTTTTGCCGGTTTGTTTAACGATAGTTTCGGCGCAATGAATCAAGACATCTTGGCTTTCTTTGGCATTGATCCGCTTCCATGGATGACAGATGCGAATTGGTCGAGGCTGGCGCTGATCCTCATGCAGGGCTGGCTTGGTTTTCCGTATATCTTCCTTGTTTCAACAGGTGTTTTGCAATCGATTCCTGAAGATCTTTATGAAGCGGCGACAATTGATGGCGCTTCCATCTTCTCAAAGCTGAGATACATCACGCTCCCGATGGTGTTCATTGCGATGGCTCCGATTATCATTACACAGTTCACATTTAATTTTAATAACTTTAATATTATTTATCTTTTCAATGGTGGCGGTCCGGCTGTAGCCGGATCAACAGCCGGCGGAACAGATATCCTTGTATCGTGGATTTATAAATTGACGATGCAGTCGAGCCAATATTCCCTTGCGGCTGCTTTAACCATTTTATTGTCTGTGTTTGTGATTGCTATTGCATTGTGGCAATTCAGACAGACGAAGTCTTTTAAAGAGGAGGCCTAAGACATGCTGGCAGATATGAAGGTCAGGAAATTTGTGCGGCTCCTTTTCTCTTACTTGTTTTTAGCCTGCATGGCCGTCATCATTGTCTATCCTCTCCTTTGGACGGCAGGCGCCAGCTTTAATCCCGGCAACAGTTTAATCAGTACATCCCTCATTCCGAAGAATCCGACATTTGACCACTACAAAGAATTATTTGCGGGCAAAGAAGGCCTTCAATATGTGCAGTGGTATATCAACTCGATAAAAATCAGCCTGTTTACGATGGCTGGCTCACTGATCTGTGTGACGTTTACGGCTTATGCATTTTCCCGTTTTCGGTTTAAAGGGAGGAAATACGCATTAACACTCTTTTTATTGCTGCAAATGATCCCTCAGTTTTCTGCTTTGATTGCCCTGTTTGTGCTGGCTCAAATATTAGGAATGGTCAATAGCCATTGGCTGCTGATCCTGCTTTATATCGGCGGCCTGATCCCGATGAATACGTACTTAATGAAAGGATATATGGATTCCATTCCGATTGATTTAGACGAAAGTGCAAAAATTGACGGAGCAAGCAGCACAAGGATCTTTTTGCAGATCATCCTGCCTTTATCAAAACCGATGGCGGCAGTGGTTGCGATGAATGGCTTTACCGGTCCGCTCGGAGATTTTGTTTTGTCATCAACGATATTGAGAACACCGGAATCATATACATTGCCCGTAGGCTTATTCAATTTAGTCAATGATGTCATGGGAGCAAGCTATACGACATTTGCGGCGGGTGCCTTGCTCATCAGTATACCGGTTGCCGTCATCTTTATCATGCTGCAAAAGAACTTTGTGTCCGGATTAACCGCAGGCGGAACGAAAGGATAAGAGAATAAGGGGGAGAAAATCATGTCAAAGCTTGAAAAAACGCACGTTACAAAAGCGAAGTTTATGCTCCACGGAGGAGACTACAACCCTGATCAATGGCTGGATCGGCCGGATATTTTAGCCGACGATATAAAGCTGATGAAGCTTTCCCATACCAATACGTTTTCTGTCGGCATTTTTGCATGGAGTGCGCTTGAGCCAGAGGAAGGTGTATATCAATTTGAATGGCTTGATGATGTTTTTGACCGTATTCACAGCATCGGTGGCCGTGTCATTTTAGCAACGCCGAGCGGAGCGCGTCCTGCCTGGCTGTCGCAAACCTATCCTGAAGTGCTGCGGGTCAATGCCTCCAGGGTGAAACAGCTGCACGGCGGACGGCACAATCACTGTCTGACGTCCAAGGTCTATCGTGAAAAAACGCGGCACATCAACCGTTTATTAGCAGAAAGGTACGGCGGTCATCCGGCGCTTTTGATGTGGCATATTTCCAACGAATATGGAGGAGAATGCCACTGTGACCTATGCCAGAACGCTTTCAGAGAGTGGCTGAGAATGAAATATGACAATAGTCTCAAGGCATTAAATAACGCGTGGTGGACACCGTTTTGGAGCCATACATTTAATGATTGGTCACAAATTGAAAGCCCTTCGCCGATTGGTGAAAATGGCTTGCACGGCCTGAACTTAGACTGGCGCCGGTTCGTCACAGATCAAACGATTTCGTTTTATGAAAATGAAATCATTCCGCTGAGAGAACTGACGCCTGATATCCCTATCACAACGAACTTTATGGCTGACACACCGGATTTGATTCCGTATCAGGGGCTCGACTACAGCAAATTTGCGAAGCATGTCGATGTCATCAGCTGGGACGCTTACCCTGTGTGGCACAATGATTGGGAAAGCACAGCAGATTTGGCGATGAAGGTCGGCTTTATCAATGATCTTTACCGAAGCCTGAAGCAGCAGCCCTTTTTATTAATGGAGTGTACGCCCAGCGCTGTCAATTGGCATAACGTCAATAAAGCAAAGCGCCCCGGCATGAACCTGCTTTCATCTATGCAAATGATTGCCCACGGATCGGACAGCATTCTCTATTTCCAATTTCGGAAATCACGGGGATCGTCGGAAAAACTGCATGGTGCGATTGTGGATCATGACAACAGCCCAAAAAACCGTGTCTTTCAAGAAGTGGCAAAAGTCGGGGAGACATTGGAACAGCTGTCTGAAGTCGTTGGAACGAAGAGGCCGTCTGAAGCTGCTATTTTGTATGATTGGGAAAATGACTGGGCGCTTCAGGACGCTCAGGGGTTTGCAAAAGCGACAAAGCGTTATCCGCAAACACTGCAGCAGCATTACCGCACTTTCTGGGAACAGGATATCCCGGTCGACGTGATTACAAAAGAACATGATTTTTCAGCGTATAAGCTGCTGATTGTCCCCATGCTGTATGTAATCAGTGAAGAAACCATTTTGCGATTAAAGAAGTTTACGGCTAACGGGGGCACCTTGGTGATGACGTATATCAGCGGAATCGTCAATGAGCATGATTTAACGTACACAGGCGGTTGGCATCCAGACTTGCAAACGATATTTGGAATTGAGCCGCTCGAAACAGATACGCTGTATCCGAAAGATCGAAATGCTGTCAGCTATCGCAATCAAACGTATGAAATGAAAGATTATGCAACGGTGATCGAATTGAAAGCCGCAACGGCAGAGGGTGTGTATCAGGATGACTTTTATGCGCATACCCCCGCGGTTACAAGCCATCAATATGAACATGGAAAAGCGTATTTTATCGGCGCGCGTTTAGAGGATCAATTTCACCGGGATTTTTATTTAAGTTTGATAAAAGAACTGTCTTTATCTCCGGTTTTTCCGGTTAAGCATGGAAAAGGCGTCTCCGTACAGGCGAGACAGGATCAGCACAGTGATTATATTTTCATCATGAATTTCACGGAACAACAGCAGCTGGTTTCGTTTGATAAGCGTGTGAAGGATATCGTTACCGGAGACATGCTTTCAGGAGACTTGATCTTGGAAAAATATGAAGTGAGAATTGTCGTGAACTCACATTAAGGTGTGCCTCCGCTCGATATGGGCGGGTCTTTTTTTGAAATCACTTACGTGAGAGGGTGGAAATATGAAAAGCAGAATCATCATGCTGTTAGCCGCTGTCATCGTCTGGAGCGGGATCGGAAGTTCGACTGGATATGCTGCGGCAGAGGGGAAGAAATATGTATCGGAGCTTCGTGCGGATGACCTTTTTGTTAAAAAGGTAGCGGGCATGAACAAAGACTTTATCAAAGGAGTTGACGTGTCGAGCATAATCGCTTTAGAGAACAGTGGTGTGACCTTTTACAATGCAAGCGGGAAACGTCAGGACATCTTTACAACCTTAAAGCAAGCAGGCGTCAACTATGTCCGCGTTCGCATCTGGAATGACCCGTATAACGCTCATGGCAATGGTTATGGGGGAGGCAATAATGATGTTCAAAAAGCCATCCAAATCGGAAAAAGGGCAACCGCGAACGGGATGAAGCTGCTGGCAGATTTTCATTATTCCGATTTCTGGGCTGATCCTGCAAAACAGAAGGTGCCAAAAGCTTGGGTGAACTTAAGCTTCGAAGCAAAGAAAGCAAAGCTCTATGCATTTACAAAACAAAGTCTGCAGGCCATGGTCAGGGAAGGCATTGATATCGGTATGGTACAGGTCGGAAACGAAACAACAGGAGCATTTGCCGGTGAAACGGATTGGAGGAAGATGAGTCAATTATTCAATGAAGGTAGCCGGGCAGTCAGGGAAACAAATCGAGACATATTGGTCGCGCTGCATTTCACCAACCCAGAAACGCCAGGACGATATTCATATATTGCTGAAACCCTCAACAAAAACAAAGTCGATTATGATGTATTTGCCAGCTCGTATTATCCATTCTGGCACGGTACGTTACACAATTTGTCCTCCGTACTGAAAGCTGTTGCGGATACGCACGGCAAAAAAGTCATGGTGGCGGAAACGTCATACACCTATACGGCTGAGGACGGAGACGGACATGAAAACACAGCGCCTAAAAGCAGTCAGACGCTGCCATACCCGATTTCAGTGCAAGGCCAGGCAAGTGCCGTGAGAGATGTGATGGACGCAGTGGCAAAAACAGGAACGGCTGGACTGGGCGTTTTTTATTGGGAGCCTGCATGGATTCCGGTCGGCCCGAAGAGGCAATTGGAGAGAAATAAAACGATATGGGAAACATACGGTTCCGGCTGGGCCGCCAGCTATGCAGCCGAATACGATCCTGAAGACGCAGGTAAGTGGTATGGAGGAAGTGCAGTGGATAATCAAGCTTTGTTTGATTTCAACGGACATCCGCTGCCGTCCTTACAGGTATTCAAATACGCGGAAACAGGCCATATCCCGAAAAATCACTGAAAAAATGAAAATCCATGAGGCGTAACAATGCATTGTTATCTCTCATGGATTCTTTTATTTTACATCAATTAAAATAAAACACTCATCATCGTTTTTGGGCTCAGCTTGAAGAGATGAGAGGATTTTGTTTTTCAGTTCAGTTATAGGCAAAACAGGATGATCCTGTAATAAACGGACTAAATAACATGAAGCCGTCGGGTCCATCACACCGTCTGTATACAGAAGCAGCCTTCCGCCGTGTGTATAGTGAAGGGTGTTTGACTGAAACACCGCTTCTTCAAACATCCCGATTGGCGGAGCGGTTGCGTCCAGCGTTGATTGGGTTCCCTTGGCATCCTGCCATAATGCGGGCGGATGGCCCGCGTTGACATAATCAATCCTTTGCCGGTCTGTATCAATGATAAGACAAATAGCGGTGCAATAATGCCTTGCCTCCTCATCGTTTTGAAACAAGCTGTGAAGATGGTAGTCTAACTCTTTCATGACTTTGTCAGGACTGAGCCCCTGCGTCATTAATCGCTGGAACAAAGGATGGAGGGACATGGTAACTAATGCAGAAGAAATGCCGTGTCCCATTACATCAAGGATGATCAAGCCGTAGCGGTGCTCATCGATTTGATAAAATCCATATAAGTCGCCTGATAAGTCACTGGATGCTTTATAATACGATTCAATTTGAATATGATCCGTCATCATCGGTTCGGTCAATGAATTTTCTTGAATCTTCCTGGCCAGTTCAAGTTCTCTTTTTGTATTCGATCTGAATTGCTGATTTTCCTTATTGATCGCGAGAAGCTCTTCTTGTTTCTCCTTCAGCGTCTGCAAAGCATTTTCTAACTCCGCATTTGCTTTCTGTTTGGCGAGCAGTGCTTCCTCGACCTCGTTTCTGGCAATCAGCAGCTCATTTTCATATTCGTTTCGCTTGCGCATCGGAATGACAACGCATTCTGTTACAGCAGCTTCCTGATCCGTTCTCTGAACAGCGTTTACTAGGACCGGGATTTCTTCCCCATTGTTTGTTTCCAGGGAGATGTACATTTCTTCAATGTGTTGCTCCAGCTGCAAAAGCGGAACAAAATAAAGCTGATAAAAAAGCTTTGCAGGAACGGTTAAAAGAGCGTTGATATGCTGGCCGATCACCTGTTCCGATTCGTAATCAAGAATCTTAAGCAAGGTGTGATTGACAGCTAAAATTGTACCCTCTTCAGATAAAGTAAGGAAACCGCATGGTGCATAATTCAATTGTTGATCCATTCAGAGGGTCACCTCTATCCCTTTCGTTCCTAAATCACGTATGCGTTCAAATAATCATTGATCAGCTGTACTGTCTCTTCGGGATGGCTCATATGCGGGCAGTGCCCGTTGGCTTTCATCTGTATGAGTGTGCTGTAAGGGAGATGCTTTTGCATATACTCACCTACTGCTGACGGAGCAATGACATCATTCGAACATTGCAGGATAAGCGAAGGCACGGTCACCTTTGGAAGATCCTTTCGATGATCTGAAAAAAACGCCGCCTTCGCGAATTGCCGTGCGATGATAGGATCAGTAGAACAAAACCGGCTTTCCAGCTCTTCCTTAATTTCTGGACGATCCGGCTGATTCACTACGGTCGCCGCAAAGACAGTTGCCCAGCCAATGTAATTTTTCTCCATCATTTCGATTAACCCAAGGAGCTGCTCTTCCTCAAACCCTCCGTAATACTCAGGCGGATCATTTAAATAGCAAGGAGAAGGCCCCACCATAATCAGCTGTGAAAAAAGCTCAGGACGGCGTAATGATGCAAGCATGCCAATGACAGCCCCGACAGAATGCCCCACAAACACAATTTTTGACAGATCTAAGGCTTCGCAAACATCGATAACATCTTGTGCATAGCCGTCAAGTGTGCTGTAACGATTCATATCATATGCCCGCAAATCAGAATTCCCCGCACCCACGTAATCAAATAAAATCAGCTGATATTCGTCTTCAAAGGCAGGAACTACGGCATCCCACACACTTTGATCACACCCGAATCCAGGTGCAAATACAATTGGTGTTGTGCCGTTCCCCCTCACCTTCACATGATTCCTAGTCAAAATTGATTGATTCATAGTCTGCTCCTTTCAGCCAAAACGACATGAAGATTACTATGTATATCATACCACTTCGGGGTGTGAATTGCGGGCTTTCTATGAAAGTAAATAGGAGTCTTGCAGATAGTGGACATGCGGCATGGAGGGCAGGATTGATGGGAAGATGTAGCGGGAGGATTGCCTGGGTGATGGAAATAATATAAGGCGGTCATATCATCTGAATGTGACAAATGACATTTGTCATCTCATATTCATGACACCCCTTACTAAAAATTATCTGGTCCGGTATTTTACAATTGATGAATGTGGATAAACTTCCGGAAACCCTTCTCGATGGATTCCGCGGATTCGCCGTAACAAGCAATCAGGAGGTGCTCATGAGATGAATGAGGTTGTGTCAGTAAGAAATGTCACAAAATATTTTCAGCAAAAAACAGCAGTGAAGAACATTCAATTCAGCATAGGAAAAGGAGAGATTGTCGCCATCCTCGGCCCAAATGGCGCAGGGAAGACAACAGCAATCTCTATGATGCTGGGATTGCTGAAGCCAAGTGAGGGTGAAATCAAATTATTTAACCGTCAGCCTGATGAAAAACAGGTGCGTCAAAAAATCGGCACCATGCTGCAGGAGGTGAGTGTTATGCCGGGATTAAAGGTCTGCGAAACCCTCGAGCTTATCCGGAGTTATTATCCCCATCCATTATCCATGAAAGAGCTTGTTTCGCTGACAGCACTCACAAAAGAAGATTTGAAAACACCGGCAGAGAAATTATCAGGCGGACAAAAACGCCGTCTGAGCTTTGCTTTGGCACTTGCCGGCAATCCGGAGTTACTAGTATTTGATGAACCGACTGTCGGAATGGACACGACATCCAGGCACCAGTTTTGGACGACAGTGAATAGCTTGGCGGATTACGGAAAGACCATTATTTTTTCAACGCATTATTTACAGGAAGCAGATGATGCCGCACAGCGCATTTTGTTTTTTGCTGAAGGACGGCTTGCCGCAGACGAAACGCCGAAACAAATCAGAGCAAGGATTCAAAAACAGTCTGTTTCCTTTAAGGTTTCATCGGATGAATCATTGGAAAGGCTTTTTCGGCATCCGGAAGTAGAACGAGTGACGCAAAAGCATCAGCGAATCAGCATTCAAACGTCAAATACGGATAAAGTGTTAGCCCTCATCTTTCAAGAACACATCAATGCACGTGATATCCGAATCGAACAAGGAACGCTTGATGAGGCATTTCGACAGCTTGCTGACGGGAACAGGGAGGCGATGTGAGATGAACATGCTGCGGAAACAGTGCATAGCTGAAATGAAAAGGGTGCTCAGGAATAAATATTTTGTGTTTTGGTCGCTTGTTATGCCGATTGCCTTTTACTATCTCTTTACAAACGTAGTGAATACCAATGTCGCTGACAAAGGCGCCTGGAATGCCCATTATTTAATGTCTATGACAACCTTCAGTGTAATGGGTTCGTCTATGATGACGCTTGGAATCCGTTTGGTACAAGAACGGGCACAAGGCTGGTCAGTTTTTATCCGCATCACGCCACTTCCGGATCATATTTATTTGGCGGCTCAGATGATCGGGCAAAGTGTCATTCATCTTTTATCTATTACTGTCATTTTTCTTGCGGGCGCCATCATAAACAGCATTGACTTGTCACTGTTTGAATGGGTGATGAGCGGGCTTTGGATTTTAATTGGCGCATTTCCGTTCTTAGCGTTAGGAACATTAATCGGTCTCATGAGAAAAGTGGAAACGGCAGCCGGGGTCAGTAATGTGCTTTACATGCTGCTGGCGATAAGCGGGGGCATGTGGATGCCGATCGAGGTCATGCCGGACATAATGAAAAACATAGGGCAGTGGCTCCCGTCTTATCATTTTGGGAGCGGAGCATGGGCTCTTGTTCAGGGCGAGCTTCCAACCTGGAAAAATGTTCTGATGTTAATCGCTTATTTAGTGATCTTCATGCTACTATTTAAGTATATAAGAAGAAAACAAGAAGCGGTGTAATACATGAAACTTATAAAATCCATATTCCCCAAGCAATTCGGTTTTTTCCCTTATATCTTTTTAGTGTATACCATTATGCCGTTTCTTTCTTTATTGAGAGAATCGGGCAGCAAACAAGTGCTGGGATATGGCATGCTGCTCCTATTTGTTGTGACATATCGTCAATTGTTTGTCAGTGCGGACAGACCTTCATTTACGTATTGGTTATGCGCGCAAATGGCCATTATTTTTATTTATAGTTTGTTTTATGATATCAGCTATATTTATTTAGGCTTTTTTCCGGCAAACTTTGTGGGCTATTACCGTGAGAAGACGAAGTTTAACCGTGCTTTCTTTGGTCTTGTCTTCATGCTGATATTTCCTTGCGTGTATCATTTTCTGGCGGATTCGGCCTCGATCAGAGAGCTGTTTTCTGTTCTGCCGTTTCTGGTCATTATGCTGATTTCTCCCTTCGGAATTCGTTCTATGTTTCGAAGAATAGAGCTTGAAAAAAAGCTTGACCAAGCCAACGAACATATAAAGGAACTCACCAAAAGGGAGGAACGTGTTCGGATAGCCCGCGATCTTCATGATACACTGGGCCATACCCTCTCGCTCCTCACGTTAAAAAGCCAGCTGATTCAGCGGCTGGCGGCAGCAGATGCAGAACGGACCAAGCTTGAAGCGAAAGAAATGGAAACAAGCTCGCGTGCGGCACTCAAACAAGTTCGTGAGCTTGTAGCGGATATGAGAACGGTCACCATGACGGAGGAGCTAGCCAACATTCGGCACATTTTAAGAGCGGGTAATATTACCTTTCAATACGAAGGGAACGAAGATTTTTCAGACATCTCTCCCGTCACTCAAAATATTGTCAGTATGTGTATGCGGGAGGCAGTGACAAATATCATCAAGCACAGCAAAGCGACCCATTGTGCAGTCACCATTTCTCAATATGCCGACAAAATGACCGTTCTCATACGGGATGACGGAACAGGAGCGGTGAAGGAGAAGATGTTTGGGAATGGATTGAGGGGAATGGAAGAGCGGCTGATGTTTATTGACGGAGAGATGACTCTTACAAACCATAACGGAACGGTGTTGACACTGACGATTCCGCTCATTAGAAAGCAGAATGATAGGAGGACGAAATAGATGATTCGTCTGTTTATTGCTGAGGATCAGCGAATGCTTTTAGGCGCTCTGGGATCCTTGCTAGACCTGGAAGAGGATATGAAGGTCATCGGACAAGCGTTAAATGGGGAAGAAGCGTTAAGAGCCATTCTCAGGCTGGAGCCGGATGTCTGCATCATGGACATTGAAATGCCGGTTTACAGCGGGCTGGAGGTTGCAGAGGAGCTAATGAAAAAAGGCTGTAAAAGCAAGGTCATTATTCTGACAACCTTTGCCCGACCAGGATATTTTGAACGCGCCGTCAAAGCCGGCGTACACGGGTATCTTTTAAAGGATGGGGAAATCGACGATCTGGCAGATGCCATACGAAAGTGTGTAAAGGGTAAACGGGTCTTCAGCCCGGAGCTGACGTTTAATATGATGCGAGACGAAAATCCGCTCACAGTAAGGGAGCAAGAAATTCTGCGGCTGGCAGCTTTAGGAAAGACAACAAAAGACATCACACTTGAACTCTATTTATCTCAAGGCACAGTCCGAAACTATATCTCAGAAATCATCCAAAAACTGAATGCAAAAAACCGGACAGAAGCGGCTAGTATTGCTGAGGAGAAAGGATGGATCTAATGAGGAACCTGGTGAATCATACATAACCAGGTTCCTTTTTGTTTATATGGTTATTTTTGGTTGACTTATTTGTCCGCAAAGCTTGTACTATACACCGGGGTATGGATATGTCAGGTTCAGCGTTCATCGGTGCTTTTTTGTTTGAAACGCCTTTTGCACTCGCAAGTCTCAGTGCTCTTTCGTTCCTTTATCTCTCTTTGTGAAAACATATACAGAAAGTGAGTGCAAGAACATTAAAAGCAGTATCGCTTTTTTAAACGCGCTGTCCTATGTACAGGCGTTTTTTTATTGCTGAAATCATTAGAAAATGCTTTCAATTTTGTGTCCAAATAGTGTACGATATTGGTAAACGCTTTAACTTCAGGTCATCAGATGATCAGATCATATATTGGGGATGAGAGAGGGGTTCATCATGAAAGTCTCACTTTTTGTCACTTGTCTTGTTGATATGTTTCAAACAAATGTCGGAAAAGCAACGGTTGAGCTGCTGGAGCGCCTTGGGTGTGAGGTTGATTTTCCGGAGGGGCAGATCTGCTGCGGCCAGCCGGCTTACAACAGCGGTTACGTAAATGACGCCAAAAAAGCAATGAAACGAATGATCGAAACGTTTCAGGAGTCAGATTATGTCGTCAGTCCATCCGGTTCCTGCACCACAATGTTCAGGGAGTATCCGCACCTGTTTAAAGATGATCCGAAATGGGCGGATAAAGCGCAGAAGCTGGCCGATAAAACGTATGAATTAACCGATTTTATCGTCAATGTCCTTGGGGTAGAGGATGTCGGCGCGACCCTTCATAAAAAAGCGACCTTACATACGTCATGCCATATGACAAGGCTGCTCGGCGTATCGGAGGAGCCGATGAAACTGCTGAGCCATGTGAAGGGGCTTGAATTCACGTCACTTCCGGGGAAACACAACTGCTGCGGATTCGGAGGAACATTCTCTGTCAAAATGGCGCAGATTTCTGAACAGATGGTTGATGAGAAAGTAGCATGTGTGGAGGATACGGGAGCAGAGGTGCTCATCGGCGCTGACTGCGGCTGTTTGATGAATATCGGAGGTCGGCTTGATCGTAAGGACAAGAATGTCAAAGTGATGCACATCGCCGAAGTGCTCAATAGCAGATAACACTTGATACAGAGGGGGAAAAGGATCATGGCGATGAAAATCGGTACTGACGCTTTTAAAGAGCGGGTATCACAGGGGATCGATAATGAATTTATGAGAGGCGCTGTCTCCGGTGCGCAGGAGCGTCTGCGGACGAGACGGCTGGAAGCGGCCGAAGAGCTAGGAAACTGGGAAGAATGGCGTTCGTTATCTGAGGAGATCAGACAGCATGTCCTTGAAAATCTTGATTTTTATTTGGAACAGCTAGCATCCAATGTATCAAACAGAGGAGGACACGTTTATTTTGCTGAAACAGCTGAAGAAGCTTCCTCTTATATCCGCAGCGTGATACAAAAGAAAAACGGCAAAAAAATCGTAAAGTCTAAATCTATGGTGACAGAAGAAATCAATCTGAATGAAGTGCTGGAGAAGGAGGGGTGCGAAGTCGTCGAAACCGACCTCGGCGAATATATTTTGCAGATTGATGATCACGACCCGCCGTCACATATTGTGGCGCCGGCTCTTCATAAAAATAAAGAGCAGATTCGCGATGTGTTTAAAGAAAGACTGGACTATAAACAGACAGAAAAACCGGAAGAGCTCGTCATGCATGCGCGCGGCATCCTGCGGCAAAAATTTCTGGAAGCTGACATCGGCATTACCGGCTGCAACTTTGCCATTGCCGACACGGGTTCAGTCAGCCTTGTAACCAATGAAGGAAACGGGCGTCTTGTCACGACATTGCCGAAAACACAAATCACTGTCATGGGAATGGAACGCATTGTCCCGTCATTTTCCGAATTTGAAGTGCTTGTCGGCATGCTGACAAGAAGCGCTGTCGGACAGCGGCTGACGAGTTATATTACGGCCTTAACCGGTCCAAAACTGGAAGACGAAATCGACGGCCCAGAGGAATTCCACCTTGTCATCGTGGATAACGGCCGGGCCAATATTCTGGGCACCGAATTTCAGTCTGTGCTGCAATGTATCCGCTGTGCGGCCTGTATCAATGTCTGCCCTGTGTACCGGCATGTCGGCGGACACTCATACGGCTCGATTTACTCGGGGCCGATCGGAGCTGTCTTATCGCCGCTGCTCGGCGGTTATGACGATTACAAGGAGCTGCCGTACGCGTCTACACTGTGCGCGGCTTGTTCAGAAGCCTGCCCGGTCAAAATTCCGCTTCATGAACTGCTTCTCAAGCATCGACAGAACATCGTCGAAAAAGAAGGCAGAGCGCCAATCAGTGAAAAGCTTGCGATGAAAGCGTTCGGTCTTGGGTCTTCCTCTTTGTCGCTCTATAAAATGGGCTCAAAATGGGCGCCTGCCGCCATGACGCCTTTTACAGAGGATGACAAAATTTCGAAAGGACCCGGCCCGCTAAAAGGCTGGACGCAAATCCGCGATTTCCCGGCACCGCATAAATCAAGATTCAGAGACTGGTTTACAGACAGAGAGACAGCTGAGCACACAAAGGAGGAGCAGTGATGACGAAGGGAACCATTCAGAATCAAGAAAGCTTTTTAAACCGGATCGCGTCACGCCTTGGCCGTGAAAGAAGAACAGGCGGCGTGGGCGTCCCTGAGTGGGCGCATCAGCCGCAATATAAAACATTTGAAGGGTATTCGCCCGATGATTTAGTCACGGTGCTCAAAAACCATTGTGTCAAAATCCATACTGAGCTGATTGAGACGGATTCAACCGGTCTGTACGATGCCTTGCGTGAACAAGTCAGCCGGTTTTCCGGAGGGCCTGTTATTATTCCGAAGGACCCCCGGTTTGAGGCTTACGGTTTAAAAAGCCTGCTCACCAAAGACTGGCCTGGTGAAGGAATGCAAGTCTGGGAATGGGATGCTGACAAAGGTGAAGAAAATATCAAAAAAGCGGAGCAAGCCAATGTGGGGATTACATTCAGTGAAATCACATTGGCCGAGTCGGGTACGGTTGTCCTTTATTCTTCAAAAGACATCGGCCGCTCTGTCAGCCTTCTGCCGACAACCTATATTGCCATTGTGCCAAAATCAAGCATCGTGCCGAGAATGACACAAGCCAGTGATATCATCCGGCAAAATATTGCTGACGGCATCACGGTTCCCTCATGCATTAACTACATTACAGGACCGAGCAACTCCGCCGACATCGAAATGGATTTGGTGGTCGGTGTTCACGGTCCGGTAAAAGCAGCTTATATTCTCGTATCTGACCGCTGATCCAGAAAGCCCGGCTACCTATGCCGGGCTTTCTGCTTGAAAAAACTTCATTTTCCAAAAATTTGGCCGATGAGAAGAGTATGACGTGAAAAGGAGGAAACGAAATGAAAAAATGGCTGATCATAGCTGTTTCACTAGCGATAGCAATCGTTCTGTTTATGTATACAAAAACAGAAGCAAAGGCGGCAGGTATGACATTAGGCTATACAACTGGAGATACGGCATCATACAATTCTCTTACGAAGTATCATAAATATATCAACTCTATTGCCACTGATACGTTTGCGTTTGATAAAAACGGACGTGTGATTGGCGATGTCCCGAGCAAGCAGCTTACATACGCGAAGAAACATAAAATCAAAACGTGGGCCGTCATTTCCAATTACAATGACGCTATTTATGATTTTGACGGAAACTTAGCGAATCGGGTCATGACTGACAAAACAGCGAGAAAACGATTCACTGACCAGCTTATTTCTTTAGCAAAAAAGCACCACTATTACGGAGTCAATATTGACTTTGAGGCAGTTAATCCGAAAGACCGTTCTGCATACTCAAGCTTCATTCAATATGTCTCACAAACTCTGAAAAAGAAACATATCAAAACAATGGTATCCGTTCCGGCCAAAAGCGCCGATAATAAAAACGATGACTGGAGCTGGCCGTATGATTATGCGAAAATCGGAAAATATGCGGACTATGTACAAGTCATGACTTACGACGAACACGGCATTTGGGGCGAACCTGGCTCAGTGGCAAGCACAAGCTGGATCAAGCGCTCGCTGCAGTTTTCTGTCAAAAAAATCAAAGCAAATAAAGTGATCATGGGGGTCCCTGCGTACGGCTATGATTGGGATCTGAAAGACGGGAGCGGCAGCTCAGCGAGGGAATGGAATGACATCAAGTCCCTCATTAAGAAGCAGAAAGCAAAGCCGGCATTCAATAAAAAAACAGGTTCTATGACGTTTTCTTACATTGACAAAAAGAAACATAAACATGTCGTTTGGTATGAAAATGAAAAAACAATCGAAACAAAAAGCCGCCTGGCGAAACAATATAAAATAGCCGGTGTCTCTGTCTACGCTTTAGGACACGAATCGGAATCCTTCTGGAAGGCCGTTCAAAAAGGGACAAAATAACAGTTTGTTTTTTCTCGCAAGTTATTGACAGAGAAAACAGAAGCACGTATATTATGTTAATATATTCAGAACGTAAAATTTGAGTTTTTCAGAAAACTAAAACACATAGAATGGGAGCAGTAAAAGAAAGGAATCAGTAACAGAGAGCTGCGGGGTGGTGCGACGCAGTCTGATTCTTCTTTGAACTCGCCCGGGAGTGGTAGAACGAAGCGGAATAGATTGAATATTCCTTATGTTTTAACGGCTAACCTTCGTTACAGGGTCAAAAAGCTGGATTCTTCTAGGAAGAATCAACAAGAGTGGTACCGCGGTCAGCCGAAGGCTCGTCGTCTCTTTATCTAGTATAGATAGGAGACGGCGGGCTTTTTTTGTTTTTGAAGACGAGAAGGAGAGGGAAAAAAGGATGGAAAAGGACAATCAGACGTTAAAACGCACGATGACATCCCGCCATATTATGATGATGGCGCTGGGCGGAGCAATCGGTGCAGGTTTATTTAAAGGAAGCAGCTCGGCAATCGATGTGGCAGGGCCATCGGTTATTATCGCATACCTGCTCGGCGGCATTATTTTGCTGTTTATTATGCAGGGGCTTGCAGAAATGGCTGTGCGGAACCGCAACGCGAGAACCTTCCGTGATCTTGTGCAGCAGGTGTTAGGAAATTACGCTGCATATTTCTTGGACTGGATCTACTGGAAAATGTGGGTGCTTAACATTGCAGCTGAAGCTGTTGTCGCTGCAATTTTTATTCAATATTGGCTGCCGGGCTGCCCGATCTGGGTGCTGGCATTAGCAATTTCTCTTGTTGTTACGATTGTGAACTTGCTTTCTGTAAAAATTTTCGCCGAAACGGAATATTGGCTGGCTATGATCAAGATTACCGTTATTATTATTTTTATTTTATTAGGATTGCTGCTCTTATTTGTTTCATTCGGTGATCATACAGCAGCCGGGTTTTCGAATTTGACAGAGCACGGCGGATTTTTCCCGCACGGCGGCACCGGGCTGATTACGGCGATGCTTGTCGTGATCTACTCTTACGGCGGTACAGAAATTATCGGAGTGACGCTTGCTGAAACAAAGAACCCGGAAAAGGTTGTCCCGAAAGCAGTCCGCAGCACATTAACACGGATTGTCGCGTTCTACCTGCTTCCGTTTTTCATCATTGTCAGTCTGATCCCGTGGAATCAAGTGAATTCTGTTCCTGAAAGTCCTTTTGTGATGGTCTTTAAAATGGTAGGCATTCCGGGGGCAGACCATATCATGAATGCAGTCATCCTGCTTGCCATCATTTCCTCTATGAATTCAGGTTTATACGGATCGTCCCGCATTTTGTATACACAGGCAACTGACGGAAGATTGCCGCGGATCTTTTCTAAGCTTTCATCGAAAAACGTCCCGATGTTTGCGATACTGATGTGCACTTCTTCTTTATATATTGGTGTATTGATTTCTCTGTTCGCCGGAAGCCAAACGTTTAATTATTTAATGGGATCATTGGGATATACCGTTTTATTCATTTGGCTGATCATCGGATTCGCTCATTTGAAATCGAGAAAAGGGCAAACAGAAACACCAGCCTATTATGTAAAATGGTTCCCGTACACCACATGGTTTGCGATTCTTGCGTTACTCGCCATTCTGATCGGGGTCATCATCACAACGTCAATTGTCATTACCAGCATTACTGCGGCGATCTACCTTTTGATTACAGTTGCATATTTGGTCAAAGGCCGCAAGCACCAGTAAATAAGAAACCCTCTTGTCACATCCGACAAGAGGGTTTTATTATTGTGAAGCCTTCTCATTTACACAGATCAACGCAGCTTTCTGTGCTTTTGATTTTGTATTCACGAGGCAGATGCTTGTGACAATCAGCAGCAGACCCGCCAAGAGGCTTAAGGTAAGCGGTTCATGCAGAAAAATGGAGCTGGCTACGATCGAAATGAGCGGAATCAAAAAGGTGTAGGACGCAACCTTGCTTGCTTCTCCAGAACCGACAAGCGTAAAAAAGACAAGCCATCCAAGCGCGATGACAAACACTGAGATGAACATTAGGCTGGCGACAAACGGGACTGTCCATTGGATCGCGGAAAAGCTCTCTGTCCAGAAGCCGGATACGAGCAAAAATACGCTGCCAATCGTCAGCTGTAAGGCGACCATCCAGATGGAATCGACGCGGCTGCCTGTTCTTTTCATAAATACTGTTCCGAATGCCCAGCTGAGCGCGGAACCTAGAGCCAGCAGAACCCCTATGACAGAAATATGCCCGCCAAAGCCCGCGGCACTGATGACAGCAACCCCGGCAAATCCGAGCACAAGCCCGATCACTTTCAACGTAAACATGGATTCGCCGAGCCACATCCAAGAAAAGACACCCATCAGCACCGGCTGAAAGAATACGATAGCGGAAAACAGACCAGCCGGAAGATAATTCAGCCCGATCGTTTGCAGTCCGTAGAATAACGTAATATTTAAAAGAGCAGAAACAAGATAAATCGGCCACGTCTCTTTAAAACGCAGTTTATGAATACGCGGCAGTGCAACAATCACTAATAAAAGCCCGCCGATCAGCGTCCGGATGCCCGCAAACAATAAAGGCGGCGAAAAGGCGAGCGCGGCTTTCGACAGCGGCCAATTGATGCCCCACATGATAACGAGAAAGGCGAGAAGGAGCGCTGTCCGCGTTTTTGATAGCTGTTTCACTTTTGATCACTCCTTGTAGATCATTTCTATCATATGATACGGTAGAACATAAGATAAATAAAATGAATCTTTTTTATGAGGAGCATAAGTGAAAAGTTATGACCATTACACAATTAAGAGTTTTCGTCAACGTAGCTGAAACGGGGAGTTTTACAAAAGCGGGACAGTTGCTGAACATGACACAGCCGGCTGTCAGCCATGCCATTTCTGCGATTGAAGCCGAGCTTGATGTGAAATTGATCATCCGTGACCGCCGAAAC
This sequence comes from Bacillus sp. 0909A, assembly GCF_036765115.1. Lineage (NCBI taxonomy): Bacteria > Bacillati > Bacillota > Bacilli > Caryophanales > Bacillaceae > Bacillus > Bacillus sp. 0909A. Next base: position 155,158 of record NZ_JBAIZU010000003.1, on the reverse strand, counting down.
GGCCTGATGCTGACGGACACGGGAAAAAAGATCTTAGTCCATATCAGAGAAGTGTTAAAGGGAATCGAAAAAGTTGAGCAGGTCGCAGCGGCAGAAAAAGGGCTTGAGCTGGGAACGATTCATATCGGCACATTTCCAACCGCCTCCGCTTATTTTATGCCGAAGCTGATCAGCGAGTTTAAACAAAGGTATCCGAAATTGGAACTTATTTTGCATGAAGGAACCGTAGACGAAGTCAAGGAGTGGCTCCATACACGGATGATTGATGCCGGCATTCTTCTGTATCCGGCAGACAAGATGGAGTACATTCGGCTGAAAAAAGACAAAATGGTCGTCGTGCTGCGTGATGATCATCCGCTGTGCAGCCGCCCAGCCATTACGCTGAAAGATCTCGATTGTGAGCCGATGGTTGTCTGCGACGGCGGCTATGAATCCCCTTTTATCGATAAGTTCAAGCAAGCTGGTTCAACGCTGCACACTGCTTTCACTGTCTATAACGTTAACACCTCGATCAGCATGATCAAAGAAGGCTTGGGGCTGGCGATTTTATCAGAAATGTCGATGTCGGGGATGACGCTGCCGGAGCATGTGGTGACGAGGGATTTCGAACCGGAGGTGTATCGGGATGTGCAGCTAGCCGTTCCTTCATTACATGAGGCTTCTTTGGCCGCTAAGCTTTTCATTGAGATGGCACAGGAGCTTTTTGTGTAAAAATCAAATTGATGAACGTCTTTTTTATTGTTCGAATTTCATCGAATCAAATTCTTTTCATCCAAAACGCAGTTGTGTTATGGTGTGATAGAAGTCCTTTCGATAGAGACATAACAGCAAGAGGCTGTTTACTTATATCACAACTGCAAAGGAGAACAATATGTCTAACAACAACCAACGCAAAGAAACCTTGCTTTCTGTCTTGAATTTATCTCCTGTTGTTCAAGGGGGAACGATAGCAGAGTCATTCCGAAACAGCATGGACTTGGCGCGCCGTGCAGAGGAGTGGGGCTATCACAGATATTGGCTTGCAGAGCATCATAATATCGAAGGTGTCGCAAGCTCTGCCACCGCCGTATTGATCGGCCATATTGCCGGCGGCACAAAGAAAATCCGCGTCGGCTCCGGCGGCATTATGCTCCCGAACCACTCATCTCTTGTAATCGCTGAACAATTCGGCACACTGGAAACGCTGTATCCCGGACGGATTGATCTGGGGCTCGGACGTGCGCCGGGAACAGACCAATTGACTGCAAGGGCGCTCCGCAGAAACATCAGCAGCAGTGAAGATTTCCCAGAACAATTAGAGGAACTGCGCAATTATTTTAAACCGTCAGGAAATGTGCGCAATCAAGTCCGCGCCATTCCCGGAGAGGGCATAGATGTGCCGATTTGGCTGCTGGGCTCAAGCGACTTTAGTGCCCGTCTGGCAGGTGAGCTGGGCCTTCCGTTTGCATTCGCTGCTCATTTCTCACCGGCGAATACGGTTCCCGCTTTGGAGCTGTACCGCAATTCCTTTACGCCGTCAGAAGTGCTCAACGAACCGTATGCGATGGTCGGCGTAACGATTATCGCCGCAGATACAGACGAGAAAGCACAGCACCTGGCTACATCCCATTACCAGCGATTCCTTGATCTTGTCCGAGGTACGCCGAACCAGCTGAAGCCGCCAGTAGAAGACATGGATCAAATCTGGAGCCCATATGAAAAAGCAATGGTTCATCAACAGCTCAGTTCAACCATCGTCGGCGGTCCTGAAGAAGTGAAGGAAAAGCTTGAAGAATTTGTCAAAACAACTCAGGCCGATGAAATTATGGTCAACTCAGAAACCTTTGATCACGCTGACAGAATGCGTTCATTTGAAATCGTGGCTGACATTTGGAAAAACAGATAAAGGCCATAAAAAAGCAATGTAAAGGGGAAACCCATACATTGCTTTTTTATTCATTCAGCTTTCTTGCGGACTGACGGATGATCAGCTCAGGCTCAAAAATGACATCTTCCTGCTTAGGCCTTTTATGCTCCAAACAGTCAATAACATATTTTGCGGCAGCTTTACCCAGAACAGACTTCGGGTGCTTCACAGAGGTTAATTTCACCTCGGAAATTTGCGCGAAATGAGAGTCATCATACCCGACGATGGACATATCCTCAGGCACCTTGATATCCATCTCCCGAAGCATATCAATTACCTTCAGTGCAATTTCATCATTATAGCAAAGGATAGCAGTCGGCATGTTTTTGCTGTTTTTCTCCAGTGTCTCTTTTACTTTCTCCAGCAGCGTTGATTCCTTTTCCTCCGTCGTAAACGTCACAATCATATCCGGAGAAGGAAATAACTCACGCTCACGATGAGCCTGTATAAATCCGTTCATCCGTTTGACACCTTGTGTATCATCAGCTTTAAAAATACCCATCATGTGCGTATGGCCGAGAGAGAGCAGGTGCTCCGCAGCCATCATGCCGCCTTTCACATCATCTAGAGTAAAACTTGGTGCGGCAAGTTCGGCGTATGACGCATTAATCATCGCAAAAGGAATGCCGTTTTTCTCTAAATTGAGATAGTAGCCAATATTCGGCGTTTGCAGAGCGCTTTTGGTCGGTTCTACAATCAACCCGTCAATATGCTGTGACAGCAGGTTTTCTAATCCTCTGCGTTCATTGTCCGGATTGTTGTTTGTGCTTGTCAAAAGCATAGAATATCCCTGCTCGCTTAAATAAGACTCGATTCCCCTGATGATGCTTGGGAAAATATAGTCTGATATGTAGGTCGTCAGAACGCCGATGGTTTTATTGGAATGCAGCGCTGATTTAGCGGAGCGTGAAGCGACAAAGGTGCCCCCTCCTTGCACGCTGTATAGCAGCCCTTGCGAGACGAGGTCTCCAATGGCTTTACGAATGGTATGCCGGCTGACGCCAAATTGCTGCATTAACTCGTTTTCGGTAGGGATCTTTTGATCGGGCAGAATTTTGCCTTGATTAATCCATGAACTGATTTCTTCTTTTACTTGAGCATATTTTGGTAACATATCCATTCCTCCAAAATGTATACGGACAAATTTCAGTATATCACAGTGATCTATACAAGAAAACATTGACAGAAAATACAAACAGGATTATTCTATATTTGTACGTACTAATAAAGAATAAATTTCGTTAAAATTTTAAATAAGTACGTACAATTGTAATGAAAGATGTAAACGCTTTACTCAACTTTCGGGAGGGCAGAGAAATGAAGAACACTCCAACTCAATTAGAACCAAATGCTCCTGTAACAAGAAGCCATTCAATGGGATTTGTGATTTTGATATCATGCGCGGCGGGGCTTGGCGGTTTATTGTACGGCTATGACACTGCAGTTATTTCTGGTGCTATTGGTTTTCTCAAGGATTTATACAGCCTGAGTCCGTTCATGGAGGGGCTTGTCATTTCAAGCATTATGATTGGAGGAGTTGCGGGAGTCGGGATATCCGGGTTCTTAAGCGACTGGTTTGGGCGCAGAAAAATCTTAATGACAGCGGCCCTGTTATTTGCGGTATCAGCAGTTGTTTCTGCTGTTTCACAAGACGTGTCGACCTTAATCATTGCGAGGATTATCGGAGGTTTGGGGATCGGAATGGGTTCGTCATTATCCGTCACTTATATTACGGAAGCGGCGCCGCCCGCCATACGCGGAAGTTTATCTTCCTTATATCAGCTCTTTACGATACTGGGCATTTCCGCAACATACTTTATTAATCTCGCTGTCCAGCGCTCCGGAACATATGAATGGGGCGTGCAAACCGGCTGGAGATGGATGCTCGCTTACGGCATGGTGCCATCCGTTATCTTTTTCCTTGTCCTGCTGGTCGTGCCGGAAAGTCCAAGATGGCTGGCGAAAGCGGGCAGAACAAAAGAAGCGTTATCGATTCTGACACGTATTAATGGAGAAACTGTCGCAAAAGAAGAATTGAAGAACATTGAAAACTCTTTAAAAATAGAACAAATGGGCTCACTATCACAGCTCTTCAAACCAGGCCTCAGAAAAGCGCTTATTATTGGAATCCTGCTGGCGCTCTTTAATCAAGTGATCGGCATGAACGCCATCACCTACTACGGGCCGGAAATCTTTAAAATGATGGGATTCGGACAAAATGCCGGATTTGTGACAACCTGTATTGTCGGTGTAGTGGAGGTCATTTTTACTGTCATCGCGGTTTTATTGATTGATAAAGTTGGGCGCAAAAAACTGATGTCCATCGGTTCAGCTTTTATGGCGATTTTCATGATCTTAATCGGAACGTCGTTTTATTTTCAGTTAACAAGCGGATTTATGCTGATCTTCTTTATATTAGGTTTTGTCGCCGCGTTCTGTGTATCGGTCGGACCGATCACATGGATTATGATTTCTGAAATCTTCCCGAACCATCTGCGGGCGAGAGCCGCAGGGATCGCCACCATCTTTTTATGGGGAGCAAACTGGGCGATCGGGCAGTTTGTGCCGATGATGATCAGCTCGTTCGGACTGGCCTACACGTTCTGGATCTTTGCAGTCATTAACATTCTCTGCTTCCTGTTTGTCGTTACAATCTGTCCGGAAACGAAGAATAAATCGCTCGAAGAGATTGAAAAGCTTTGGATAAAATGAAAACGCTTTAAAAAATGAAGCCCTTTCGATGGAGAGGGCTCTTTTATTTTGTGCGCACCATTAAAGGTTTGCTGTATAAGATAGAAATATAAAGGAAAAAATAATGAATAAGAAACGCAGCTGCGTGAAAACTGCGCGAATATTGTCGATGAATTGGCTCTTAACAGTTGAATAAACATTTCCACCCTGTTAAAATAATTAAAGAAAGCAGAAATGATTTTTTTTGGCTATGATGGGACGTTTTTTGTCATAGCGGGACGTTTGATGTCCAGCAAAAAAAGGAAGGAACGTTTGAGTCATGAACCAGTTAATACAAGCTCAAAAAAAATTATTGCCCGATCTTCTGCTCGTTATGCAAAAGAGGTTCGAAATCTTGCAGTATATCAGGCTGACAGAACCCATCGGCCGCAGAAGCCTCTCTGCCAGTCTCGAAATCAGCGAGCGTGTGCTGAGAGGCGAGGTTCAGTTTTTAAAGGAACAGAATCTTGTCGATATTAAAACAAATGGCATGACGCTGACAGAAGAAGGTTATGAACTGCTTTCCGTTTTAGAAGATACGATGAAAGATGTTTTAGGTTTGACGCTTTTGGAAAAGACATTAAAAGAACGATTAAATCTAAAGGATGTCATTATCGTATCCGGAGACAGCGACCAATCCCCATGGGTCAAGAAAGAAATGGGAAGAGCGGCTGTCGCATGTATGAAAAAAAGATTTTCAGGCAAAAATATCGTCGCTGTGACCGGCGGTACGACAATTGAAGCTGTCGCCGAGATGATGACGCCGGATTCTAAAAACCGCGAGCTTTTGTTTGTGCCTGCAAGAGGCGGTTTAGGCGAAGACGTAAAAAACCAGGCGAACACCATATGCGCGCATATGGCGGAAAAGGCTTCAGGCACTTACCGGCTTTTGTTTGTTCCGGGACAGCTGTCACAAGGCGCCTATTCATCTATTATTGAAGAACCTTCTGTCAAAGAGGTGCTGAACACGATTAAATCAGCGAGTATGCTGGTTCACGGAATCGGCGAAGCTAAAACTATGGCTGAGCGGAGAAACACACCTTTAGAAGACTTAAAGAAAATAGATGATAAAGACGCGGTGACAGAAGCGTTCGGCTACTACTTTAACGCGGACGGCGAAGTGGTCCACAAAGTGCATTCTGTCGGAATGCAGCTGGATGACATAGACGCCATTCCCGATATTATAGCGGTAGCCGGCGGAGCATCAAAAGCCGGGGCGATCGAGGCTTACTTTAAAAAGCCGCGCAACACGGTTCTCGTCACTGACGAAGGAGCCGCAAAGAAGTTATTAAGGGATGAATAATCCCTCAATATAAATATCTCTCACTTATTTAAAGGAGGAAACAATCATGGCAGTAAAAGTCGGTATTAACGGTTTTGGTCGTATTGGACGTAACGTATTCCGCGCAGCATTAAACAATCCTGAAGTTGAGGTAGTAGCGGTTAACGATTTAACAGATGCTAACATGCTCGCTCACCTTTTACAATATGATTCTGTACACGGAAAATTAGACGCTGAGGTTTCAGTTGACGGTAACAACCTTGTTGTTAACGGTAAAACAATTGAAGTTTCTGCAGAACGCGATCCTGCTAAACTTAGCTGGGGTAAACAAGGCGTTGAAATCGTAGTTGAATCTACTGGTTTCTTCACAAAACGCGCAGACGCTGCGAAACACTTAGAAGCTGGCGCGAAAAAAGTAATCATCTCTGCTCCTGCTAACGAAGAAGATATCACAATCGTTATGGGTGTTAACGAAGATAAATACGATGCGGCTAACCACGACGTTATCTCTAACGCATCTTGCACAACAAACTGCCTTGCGCCGTTTGCAAAAGTACTTAACGACAAATTCGGCATCAAACGCGGTATGATGACAACAGTTCACTCTTACACAAACGATCAGCAAATTCTTGATCTTCCGCACAAAGACTACCGTCGTGCGCGTGCAGCAGCTGAAAACATCATCCCAACTTCAACTGGTGCTGCTAAAGCAGTTTCTCTAGTTCTTCCTGAACTAAAAGGCAAACTGAACGGCGGAGCAATGCGTGTTCCAACTCCAAACGTTTCTTTAGTTGACTTGGTTGCTGAACTGAACCAAGAAGTAACAGCTGAAGATGTAAATGCAGCTCTTAAAGAAGCAGCTGAAGGAGATCTTAAAGGAATCCTTGGCTACAGCGAAGAGCCATTAGTTTCTGGCGACTACAACGGAAACAAAAATTCTTCTACAATCGATGCTCTTTCTACAATGGTTATGGAAGGCAGCATGGTAAAAGTAATCTCTTGGTACGATAACGAAAGCGGCTACTCTAACCGCGTTGTTGACCTTGCAGCTTACATCGCTAAAAAAGGTCTTTAATTCATAGCTGAAAAAAGGACCTTACTTGGTTCTTTTGAATAGAAGCGCTATAATGAAAGCGGACAAGGGAAGGGGACGGACTCCCTTTCCCTTTTTCCATGAAGACCGGCTTTCAGAAAACGTTCTGTGAAAGAGAAGCATCTGCGCTTTGCAGCTTTCCGGCGCCTTCGCCTGTGGCCACTGCCCTGGCTTCAGGCGATCTGCCCTGTGCCGAAAAGTATGCGATCTGCCCTCGCGGAGTGTTCGCTTGATCAGACGGTTTCACGTTTTTCGTGCTGCATGCAAACCATTTTGAAGGAGGATCTCCTAAAGCATGAATAAGAAAACTCTCAAAGACATCGACGTAAAAGGCAAAGTTGTATTCTGCCGCGTTGACTTTAACGTTCCAATGAAAGACGGGGAAGTAACAGACGATACACGTATCCGTGCTGCACTTCCGACAATCAAACACCTTGCAGACCAAGGCGCGAAAGTCCTTCTTGCGAGCCACTTAGGCCGCCCGAAAGGCGAAGTCGTTGAGGAGCTTCGTTTAACTCCTGTTGCTGCACGCCTCGGCGAACTGCTTGGCAAAGAAGTGAAAAAAGCGGATGAAGCATACGGTGATGCTGTAAAATCACAAATTTCCGACATGAAGGACGGAGACGTTCTTGTATTGGAAAACGTACGTTTCTATCCTGGTGAAGAGAAAAATGATCCTGAGCTTGCAAAAGCATTTGCTGAGATTGCAGATGTATATGTGAATGACGCATTCGGTGCTGCCCACCGTGCCCATGCATCTACAGCTGGAATTGCCGAGCATCTGCCAGCGGTTGCAGGTTTCTTAATGGAAAAAGAGCTTGACGTACTCGGAAAAGCAATTTCAAACCCTGATCGTCCGTTCACTGCCATTATCGGCGGAGCGAAAGTAAAAGATAAAATCGGCGTCATCGAAAGTCTTCTTGATAAGGTAGACAACCTGATCATCGGCGGCGGTCTTGCTTACACATTCGTTAAAGCGCTTGGTTATGAGGTTGGTAAATCTCTGCTTGAAGAAGATAAAATCGAGCTTGCGAAAACATTTATGGATCGCGCGAAAGAAAAAGGCGTTAACTTCTACATGCCTGAAGATGTACTCGTTGCAGATGATTTCTCTAACGATGCAAACGTAAAAATTGTGCCGATCTCTGAAATCCCTAGTGATTTAGAAGCGATTGACATTGGTACGAAAACACGCGAAACGTATGCTGATGTCATCAAAAACAGCAAACTTGTCGTGTGGAACGGACCGATGGGCGTATTCGAAATCGATTTGTTCGCTCAAGGAACAAAAGCGGTTGCGGAAGCATTGGCAGAGGCGAAAGATACATACTCTGTCATCGGCGGAGGAGACTCTGCAGCAGCGGTTGAAAAATTCGGCCTAGCTGACAAAATGAGCCACATCTCAACAGGAGGCGGCGCATCCCTTGAGTTCATGGAAGGCAAAGAGCTTCCAGGGGTAGCTGCACTGAACGATAAATAATTTTAAAACTGCTATAAGGAAGTGGAACAGATGAGAAAACCAATTATAGCCGGTAACTGGAAAATGAACAAAACACTCGGCGAGGCAGTCAGCTTCGTTGAAGAAGTGAAATCTTCCATTCCAGCAGCAGACAAAGCGGAAGCTGTTGTTTGCGCGCCAGCGCTTTTCTTAGAAAAGCTGACTTCTGCTGTGAAAGGCACTGACCTTAAAGTCGGCGCTCAAAACATGCACTTTGAAGAAAGCGGCGCGTTCACAGGCGAAATCAGCCCGGTTGCTCTGAAAGACCTTGGCGTTGACTACTGCGTCATCGGCCACTCTGAGCGCCGTGAAATGTTCGCTGAAACTGATGAAACAGTTAACAAAAAAGCACATGCTGCTTTCAAACACGGCATTGTGCCGATCATCTGTGTTGGTGAACCGCTTGAAGAGCGTGAAGCCGGCAAAACAAATGATCTTGTGGCTGACCAAGTGAAAAAAGGCCTAGCGGGTCTTTCTGAAGAACAAGTTGCAGCTTCTGTTATTGCTTATGAGCCAATCTGGGCAATCGGAACAGGCAAATCTTCTACATCTAAAGATGCGAACGATGTGTGTGCGCATATCCGTAAAACCGTCGCTGAAAGCTTCGGCCAAGAAGCGGCAGACAAGCTTCGCATTCAATATGGCGGAAGCGTAAAGCCTGCAAACATTAAAGAATATATGGCAGAGTCCGATATTGACGGTGCTTTGGTCGGCGGCGCGAGCCTTGAGCCACAGTCATTCGTTCAATTATTGGAGGAAGGTCAATATGAGTAAAAAACCAGCTGCACTCATCATTCTTGATGGGTTCGGATTACGAAACGAAACAGTAGGGAACGCAGTCGCTTTGGCGAAAAAACCGAATTTTGACCGCTATTGGAATCAGTATCCTCATCAGACACTGACTGCTTCAGGCGAGGCTGTAGGTCTTCCTGACGGACAGATGGGGAACTCCGAAGTAGGGCACTTAAATATCGGTGCGGGCCGTATTGTGTATCAAAGCTTAACACGCGTAAATGTTGCCATTCGCGAGGGAGAGTTCGAACAAAATCAAACATTCCTGGACGCGATCAGCAACGCGAAAGAAAACAACAAAGCCCTGCATCTGTTCGGTCTTTTATCAGACGGCGGTGTGCACAGCCATATCAATCATTTATTCGCGCTGTTAAAGCTTGCGAAAAAAGAAGGGCTGACAAAGGTATATATCCATGGCTTCCTTGACGGCCGTGATGTAGGTCCGCAAACTGCGAAAACGTACATCAACCAGCTGAACGAACAAATCAAGGAAATCGGTGTCGGAGAAATCGCCAGCATTTCCGGACGCTACTACTCAATGGACCGCGATAAACGCTGGGACCGTGTAGAAAAAGCGTACCGTGCAATGGCATACGGCGAAGGCCCGACTTACCGCAGCGCATTGGATGTTGTTGATGATTCATATGCGAATGGTATTCACGATGAATTCGTTATTCCATCTGTCATCACAAAAGAAAACGGTGAGCCTGTTGCGAAAATCCAAGACGGCGATTCTGTGATTTTCTATAATTTCAGACCGGACCGCGCCATCCAGATTTCCAACACGTTCACGAACAAAGACTTCCGCGATTTCGACCGCGGCGAGAATTATCCGAAAAACCTGCATTTCGTCTGCCTGACTCACTTCAGTGAAACAGTTGACGGCTATGTGGCGTTTAAACCGATAAATCTTGATAATACAGTCGGAGAAGTATTATCTCAGCAAGGATTAAAACAGCTTCGAATTGCAGAAACTGAAAAGTATCCGCACGTCACGTTCTTTATGAGCGGCGGCCGTGAAGCTGAATTCCCGGGTGAAGAGCGTATTCTCATCAACTCGCCGAAAGTCGCAACATACGACTTGAAGCCTGAAATGAGTGCGTATGAAGTGAAGGACGCGCTTGTCAAAGAAATCGAAGCTGACAAGCATGACGCGATTATCCTTAACTTCGCAAACCCAGACATGGTCGGCCACTCCGGAATGGTTGAACCTACAATTAAAGCAATTGAAGCAGTGGACGAATGCTTAGGCGAAGTCGTTGACGCGATTCTCGCTAAAGGCGGACACGCCATCATTACCGCTGATCACGGTAATGCTGATATTCTGATCACAGAATCAGGCGAACCGCACACTGCACATACAACAAATCCAGTCCCTGTAATTGTAACGAAAGAAGGCATCACGCTGCGTGAAGGCGGAATCCTAGGCGACCTTGCACCAACGTTATTAGACCTTCTCGGTGTTGAAAAACCGAAAGAAATGACTGGAACATCTTTAATTCAAAAATAAGCTGAAAATCAAAGGAGAGACAAACTCATGCCATACATTGTTGATGTTTATGCACGCGAAGTATTAGACTCCCGCGGCAACCCAACAGTTGAAGTTGAAGTATATACAGAAACAGGAGCATTCGGCCGCGCATTAGTGCCAAGCGGAGCTTCTACAGGTGAATACGAAGCAGTTGAGCTTCGTGACGGCGACAAAGACCGTTACCTTGGAAAAGGCGTGTTAACAGCTGTTAACAACGTAAACGAAATCATTGCTCCAGAGCTTCTTGGCTTTGATGTAACTGAACAAAACGCAATCGATCAGCTTTTAATCGAGCTTGACGGTACTGAAAACAAAGGCAAACTTGGTGCGAACGCAATCCTTGGCGTATCTATGGCTTGTGCACGTGCTGCTGCTGATTTCTTACAGATTCCTCTTTACCAATACCTTGGAGGATTCAACTCAAAAACGCTTCCTGTACCGATGATGAACATCGTCAACGGCGGAGAGCATGCTGACAACAACGTGGATATTCAAGAATTCATGATCATGCCTGTAGGTGCTCCTAACTTCCGTGAAGCACTTCGCATGGGCGCTCAAATCTTCCACAGCCTGAAATCAGTTCTTTCTGCTAAAGGAATGAACACAGCTGTAGGTGATGAAGGCGGATTCGCTCCAAACCTTGGTTCTAACGAAGAAGCGCTTCAAACAATCGTTGAAGCAATCGAAAAAGCCGGCTTCAAACCTGGCGAAGAAGTCAAACTTGCAATGGATGCTGCATCTTCTGAGTTCTACAACAAAGAAGACGGCAAATACCATCTGTCTGGCGAAGGCGTTGTGAAAACGTCTGCTGAAATGGTTGACTGGTACGAAGAAATGGTTTCTAAATATCCAATCATCTCTATCGAAGACGGACTTGACGAAAACGACTGGGAAGGCCACAAGCTTCTTACTGAGCGTCTTGGCAAAAAAGTTCAGCTTGTTGGTGATGACCTCTTCGTTACAAACACGAAAAAACTTGCTGAAGGTATCAAAAACGGCGTAGGCAACTCTATCCTGATCAAAGTAAACCAAATCGGTACATTGACTGAAACATTCGATGCGATCGAAATGGCGAAACGCGCAGGCTACACTGCTGTTATCTCTCACCGTTCTGGTGAAACGGAAGACAGCACAATCGCTGACATCGCTGTGGCAACAAACGCAGGACAAATCAAAACAGGTGCTCCGTCACGTACGGACCGTGTTGCGAAATACAACCAGCTTCTTCGCATCGAAGATCAGTTGGCTGAAACTGCTCAATACCACGGTATTAACTCTTTCTACAACTTAAACAAGTAATAAAATGACCGCCGAGGTTTCTCCGGCGGTTCTTTTTGTTTTTAGAGATCTAAATAAAGCCTCACCATATCACGGCATTGAATGCCGTTTTCAAAGATCTCCTCCTCATAATGTCTAATAAAAAAATCATGGTCGATCGCTTGCAGGCGAAATCCGCATTTTTGATAAAGAGAAAGCTGATGGATGCTGGAATTTCCAGTTCCAATCTCAACCACCTTTGCTCCCATATGTTTCGCTTTTTCGATGGCGTCGCGGATAAGAAGCTTGCCGATGCCTTGTTGTTGCATTGTTTGTTTTACTGCAATGTTAACGATTTCTACGGTTTGCGGCCTAGTTGTGATGATCACGTATACACCAGCTAATTCGCCCGATATATAAGCAATGTAGCATTCTCCTCTGGCAATGTACTCATCAACAATTTCTTTTGACGGATCGGCGAGCAGCAGAAGCTCATACAGCGCTTGATCATAGTTTGTCGCTTTTTGAATGGTGAGCTGTTGCATCATCATTCCACCTTTTCACATGTTTATAGAGATATTTTCGTGATTTCCTCCAATTTCATACCATTCTATTATAAAATATGTAACATAGGAAATATGTACAAAATAGTGGATAACAAATAGGAGGAAAGTCACATGTTTTGTAAGGAATGCGGTCAAAAAAATAATGAAGGGGCCAAGTTTTGTAGAGAGTGCGGCACCCCGATTGGAGGGAGCAGCAGACAGGCAAATAAAGAAACAGCAAGCACTGCTGAAACGAGGCAGGCACCGCGAAAACCAATCCCTAAGAAAACCATCATGTTATGGAGCAGCATTGCCGCAGCGTGCGTCATATTATTCGCCGCATATAAAACCGGAGCGTACTTGACTTCAAAGGATAGGTTAGTCCACAAGTTTGAACAGGCTGTAAATGATGAGGATAAAGACCAAATCGCGTCTCTCCTTACGCCGGTAAATGACAAGCTTAAGCTGACTAAAAATAATGTAAAGCCATTTCTTACATATTTGAAGGATCATCCTGACAAAAAAGATGAGCTTTTTGCATCGCTGCGTGCTGAAACAGCCCAAAAAGAAATCGTATACGCGGAGAAAGATGGGAAAAGCTTGCTAGTGTTTGACCATTATGATTTAAAGATTGCACCTGTTTATTTTGAAGTAACCAGCAATTATAAACATACGGATCTCTATGTGAATAAAGAGGAAGCCGGATCTGTAAAGAAAGCAGATCAAGCACAAACCCTCGGACCATACATTCCCGGCGAATATACTGTCTCAGCCAAACTGAAAAACGATGTAGTCGATCTTGTGAAAAAGGAAGACATTCAGGCGGTTGGTGACAACAGCTTTCATGTTGATCTCTCATTAGAAGCAGACAATGTAACATTCAGCTTAGCGGATGACATTAAGGATGGAAAGGGAGAATTGCTGATTAACGGTAAATCCATCCATAAGGATCCGTTCAAATCTGTCACATACGGCCCGCTTCTGACAGACGGATCAATGACTGCTGCTGTTGAAGCGGAGTTCCCATGGGGAAAAACAAAAACAGCGGGCGTACCGATTGATAGCAAAGAAATGGAGTTAACATTAATTCCTGACCAAGACACACAAGAAACAATCATGAACACGATTGTCAAAACGACAAAGCAATATTCCAAAGCGCTTTCTGATGGAAATACAGCTCAGATGACAGAGGCAAGTGCCAGTTGGAAAGCCGAAGTAAAAGATAACGTAGACTCGATGAAAAACACGGATTCTTACTTAAAAGATAAATATCTGGAAACAGACTTTGATTTGGATACATTTGCTCTATCCCAGAAAAATGACGGTACATGGCAGGCGACGGTAAAAGGAAAAGAACTTCACCAGTCGGCTAATTATAATGACTATACGAAACCTGAAATGTCGGATGAGAGCCCGAGCTATGAATATCTGCTTTCATATGATAAAAAACAGAAAAAGTGGACTTTCGAAGATGCGGAATCATCTTTTGATTCTGCCGGAACAAACATAAAGAAAATAAAAAATGATCATGCAGAGACGTACACGTCAGCCTGGGCAGACGCAAAAGGCAAGAAAGCAACCGTAAGCCCATCCACCGGCGATGTCACGGATGAACAAGTGACATCATTTATGGTTAGTTATCTGACAAATCAATCAACCGCAGTGAATTTAAATGAATTTGCAGTCATGGAAGGCAATCTGGAAAAAGGAAGTTCATTATATAATGATCAGCAGAAATTGGTTAAGAAGCTGTATAGCGAGGGGACGACTGAAGTATTTATTGATGTAGAGGTAAAAAGCTTTAATCAAAGCGGCTCGACTATCACAATTAAAACATATGAAGAATTTGATATTACAAAATCAGGCGGCAGTACAAAGCGCAGAACATACAACTGGACCTACACCGGCGTAGTGAAAGACGGAAGAATTTATTTAACGTCTATTCAATAAAAACAAACCCCCATCACCAGCAGGTGATGGGGTTGTTTTTTAAAAGAAGATATAACGGAAAATCTCTTTGATATAATGTTCGATAATGAACCGAAACGCAACGCACGTGATCAGATAAATCACAATGGTTGAGTAAATGATATCAGCCTTTCCTTTATGAGAATGCTGGTAACTGCTCAGCATCGCAGGGGGAATAGCGAAGAATGCGCCGATTAAACCAATTGCTAACACGGTGAAACAAAGATCTGTATGGAATAAAAACAATAGAAGTGCAAGAATCAAAATAGCTGTAAACGGAATAAGAAACGCACCAAATCTGGATAGTGAATCTTTAAATGACACTTGGTTTCCCGCGATTTTTAAGGAAAAAAAGATCAATGCATGCAACCCGAAAATATAAAGGGCAAAGTAAATGGTTGGCTTGAAAAAGATTTCTGTAAAGCTCGCACTGCCGGGGCCATCTGAAAAAAGAATATAAAACATCAGCGGAGTTAGCAAACTGAAAAGCACCATTGTAATGATTCCGCTGATCAGCTGTTCGCCGCCTGTTGTTTTGCATTCCTGATAAGGGCGTTTCAGAACAGCCAAGACAAATGAACCGAACTGCTTTGCTGCTTGTTTTGCAGCCTCAGCTCCCGCCTGTGCTCCTTGATTTTCGCCCGCTTGGCGTGGAAGAGGCGATCCGCATTTCTCACAATATTTTCCGCCATCTGCTTGATGACCGCATTGAGGACAAAACATATAATGACTCCTTTTACATGTAATATAGGGAAAATAGACTAATAATGTCATTATAAAAGAAAAAAGTAGAAAAGTAACCAATATCCATCCAAAAACTTTCTCCAAGATATGTATCAGAAAAAAGACACGGGCTGCCAGATGCGAACCCGTGTCCTCTTTCTAGTTATTCATATATTTTTCAAATACGTCACCGAAATCTTTAATATGGTACTGCGAGCGGACGGAAGTGACCCATGTAAATCCGAATTCGGTCAGCTCTTTGTATTGTGTTTCAATATTGACGTGCTCAGGGCGGGTATGCTGAAGGATGGTGACTGCTCGTTCCAGGCTTTGTTCAGCCTGATTGATCAAAATGTCATTTTCATAGATTGTTTCTGAGATACGGAGAAGGGCTTTATACAAATCTTTTAGCTTTTCAATTTGCTCTTTATGCACATCGATATCAAATTGTTCAGAGCCCAGCTTGAACTTGATTTCAACATCCAAATCAACTTTCCCGGCGGTTTCCAGAAAAACATCAGAGATTTTATATTGGGAATAAGGGTAGCGTTTCAGCGTTCGTTTAGAGGAAGTGGCACGTTCGCCGTCAACATGGATCAGCGCCAGATTCGTGAAGCAATATTCATCGGCTTTTGTTTTAATCAGGAAATAAATTTTTTCGTTGTCTTCATGCATGACATAGTCATCCGCATCTGTTTTATCATAATCCTGAGGTTCGATAATTTTTCCGATATCTGATAATCCGAGTGCATCTGCTGCAATTTTCTTGAACATATAGATACATCCTTCCTATTTACATAGTCACTTCATTGTAGCATGTGGCGTTTCCGAACGGCTATAAACGTTTGTGAAGAATCAGCCTCTGGGTAAGGCCAATGTCACATGGTGGAAGTATACGATGTTCTCATATATGATATTTCCAATAATCTCATCATGTAGAAAAGCAGCTCCCTTACTTCAGGGAGCTGCTTTCAGCTGTTTTCGGCACGTATTCAAATACTTCCTCACTCTCAAAAAACTCAATTAAGCGACTCAGCCAGTCATAGTAATGGAGCCATTCTCTTAATTCATTCAGCAGCTGATTGACCTTCTCTTCCGCTTCGGGGGTAAGCCCGTCCCTTTGTAAAAGATCTGTCAGCTCCCGGTTTAATTTTTTATACAGCACTTTGTTTTTGCTCACGACCTTTGTCCAGTTCGCCGCAAATAAAGATATGAAGGTTTGATAATAATCCTGCTCTACGTCGTAAAGATCTTTTCTTACGCCTTTTTCAAATACTTTTTCGGCAATGTTGGCATCAATCATTTCACGGACGACCTGGCTCATCCGTGTTTTGCTCATGCCTGTTGCTTCTGACAGCTCGCTTAACGTCATCGGTTTTCGATTCATATAAATAATCCCGAGCACACGCCCGACAGTAGAAGGCATTCCAAACGTATGCATATTTTCGGCAATCTTCTCAATGAGATGCTCTTCAGCATGTTCAATGATGTCGAGAGCAGTTTTTTCCACAGCTGATCATCCCTTCAAATGGCAATTGATGGTGTCAATATATCATATTTCTGCCAGTTGTTGAAAACAGCTGTATGCGGAGGAAGCGAGAGGTATCCGGCGTAATTGTAAGAACACCTTCTCTGCCTGAGTCATAACAATAAATATCTGTAAATAACATATAATTTCAACACATTGTAAACTTTTTATTTTACAAAGTTCAAATTATAATAAAGATTATACTTTTCAGAAAAATGAATGGAAACCTGCGGAGGTGCACGGATTGCTGAAATTAGAACAAGTGTCAAAAGTATATAAAGGCGGCAAAAAAGCTGTGAACAGCATTGATTTAGATATTGCCAAAGGCGAATTTATCTGTTTTATCGGCCCGAGCGGCTGCGGAAAAACGACGACGATGAAGATGATTAATCGACTGATTGAACCGTCGTCAGGAAAGATCTTTATCGACGGAGAAAACATAATGGAACAGGACCCGGTTGAACTGCGGAGAAAAATCGGCTATGTGATTCAGCAAATCGGTTTGTTTCCCCACATGACCATTCAGCAGAACATTTCACTCGTACCGAAACTGCTGAAATGGCCTGAAGAAAAACGGAAAGAACGGGCGAGCGAGCTGTTACAGCTTGTTGATATGGGCCCTGAATATTTAGACCGTTATCCCCACGAGCTCAGCGGCGGACAGCAGCAAAGAATCGGCGTGCTGCGCGCACTGGCTGCGGAACCCCCTCTCATTTTAATGGATGAACCGTTCGGAGCGCTTGACCCGATCACGCGGGATTCCCTTCAGGAAGAATTTAAAAAACTGCAGAGAACGTTAAACAAAACCATTGTGTTTGTGACCCATGACATGGACGAAGCCATTAAGCTAGCTGACCGGATTGTGATTTTAAAAGCGGGTGAAATCGTTCAGGTCGGCACACCTGATGAGATTCTCAGAAATCCGGCAAATGAATTTGTAGAAGAATTTATCGGGAAAGAGCGCCTGATCCAGACAAGACCTGAAATTGAGCGGGTTGAGCAGATGATGAACAGGATGCCTGTCACGGTCACAGCGGACAAAACGCTTTCTCACGCCATTCAGCTGATGAGAGAAAAACGCGTCGACTCGCTGCTTGTTGTAGATGAGCAAAATGTGCTGAAGGGATACGTAGATGTTGAAATCATTGATCAAAGCCGCAAAAAAGCGAGCGTTGTTGGTGAAGTGTACCGGTCGGATATGTATACCGTGCAAAAAGGAGCCCTTCTCCGAGATACCGTCCGGAAAATCTTGAAGCAAGGAATGAAGTATGTTCCCGTTGTTGATGAAGAGCACCATTTAGCAGGGATTGTGACAAGAGCAAGCCTTGTGGACATCGTATACGATTCCATATGGGGCGAGGAAAACCAGCTAATGACGATCTGATCAGGGGAGGAGCTCTTATACATGAATCAAATGATGACTTTTTTACAGACGAACGGCGGTGAGCTGCTGTATAAAACAGGTGAACATTTATACATTTCGCTCATTGCTGTTGTGTTGGGCATTATCGTTGCGGTGCCGCTCGGTGTTCTGCTGACCAGAATGAAAAAAGGCGCTGGCGCGGTTATAGGTGCCGTCAACATTGTGCAAACCTTGCCAAGTCTGGCGATTCTGGCGTTTTTTATCCCGCTTCTTGGTGTGGGAAAAGTGCCGGCGATCGTCGCTTTATTTTTCTATTCGGTGCTTCCGATTCTGCGCAATACGTATACAGGCATTAAAGGTGTAAACAAAAATCTGCTTGAGTCAGGAAAAGGGATTGGAATGACCGTCTGGGAGCAGATTCGGCTCGTCGAGATTCCACTGGCGATCCCAATTATTATGGCGGGAATCCGTACATCAACGATTTATTTAATCGGCTGGGCGACCCTTGCCTCATTTATTGGCGGCGGCGGTCTCGGTGATTACATTTTTATCGGACTGAACCTGTATCAGCCTGAATACATCATTGGCGGTGCTGTGCCGGTTACGATCTTAGCCATTATCATTGATTACTTGTTAGCCGTGACGGAACGAAAAGTGACACCGAAGGGATTGCAAGGAATGAAGGAAGTTTCTTAAGGAGTTGGCTGTGTTGAAAACGAAAAAAATCAGATGGATCGGCGCGCTCGCTTTCGCCTTTGTCATGCTGCTGAGCGGCTGTTCTTTGCCGGGACTTGGCGGGGCCTCCAAAGATACGATCAAGGTCGGAGCGCAAAGCATGACAGAATCAGAAATCTTAGCGAATATGATTGCGCAGCTCATTGAACATGATACGGATTTAAATACGGCTTTAGTCAAAAACCTCGGATCAAACTATGTTCAGCACCAGGCGATGCTTGGCGGTGACATTGACATATCCGCCACGCGCTACTCAGGGACCGATTTAACGAGCACCCTCGGAATGGAGGCTGAAAAGGATCCGGAAAAAGCGCTGAATATCGTGCAGAAAGAATTTGACAAACGTTTTAAATATAAATGGTTTGATTCTTACGGATTTGATAACACATACGCCTTTACCGTAACAAAAAAGTTTGCGGAAAAGGAGCATGTAAACACTGTGTCTGACCTGAAGAAAAACGCTTCTGAATATAAACTGGGCGTCGACAATGCCTGGCTGAAACGGAAGGGCGACGGGTATAAAGGCTTTGTCAGCATGTATGGATTTGAGTTTGGAACAACTTATCCGATGCAGATCGGACTTGTCTATGACGCAGTCAAAAACGGGAAAATGGACGCTGTTCTTGCTTATTCCACAGACGGCCGGATTAAGGCGTATGATCTGAAAATCCTAAAAGACGACAAACAGTTTTTCCCGCCGTATGACTGTTCACCTGTGATTCCGGAAAAGGTGCTTAAAGACCATCCTGAGCTTGAAGGCATTATTCATAAACTGATCGGGGAGATTGATACGGAAACCATGCAGGAGCTCAACTACGAAGTAGACGGCAAGCTGAAGGAGCCGTCTGTTGTGGCGAAGGAATTTTTAGAGAAACATCATTATTTTGACTAAGAAAAGAGGCAGATTAAATGGAAGTATTACAGCAGCTTGGCACTTACTATTCGCAAAACGGCGGTTATGTGCTGCAAGAGTTTTACCGCCATTTTCTGATGTCGGTGTACGGCGTTTTGTTTGCGGCCATCGTCGGTATTCCGCTTGGCATCCTGATTGCCAGATATCGAACATTAAGCGGCTGGGTTTTCGCCGTCACGAACGTGATTCAGACGGTGCCGGCGCTCGCCATGCTGGCCGTGCTGATGCTAGTGATGGGGCTTGGCGCCAATACGGTCATTTTATCGTTATTTCTTTATTCACTGCTGCCGATCATCAGAAATACGTACACAGGCATTGTCAGCATTGAACATGCCTATCTTGAATCCGGAAAAGCGATGGGCATGACAAAGTTTCAAGTGTTGCGGATGGTCGAGCTTCCGCTGGCACTTTCTGTCATTATGGCCGGCCTTCGCACCGCGCTCGTCATTGCCATCGGCATTACAGCCATCGGGACATTTGTCGGCGCCGGAGGCCTCGGAGACATCATCGTCAGGGGATCAAACGCAACAAACGGGACCGCGATTATATTAGCTGGCGCGATCCCGACAGCCCTTATGGCGGTGATAGCTGATTTGGTCATGGGCTGGCTTGAACGCGTGTTAAGCCCGATTAAAAAAAAGAAAAAACTGCTCAGTGCAGCTTAGTAAAAAAACGCCTTGTTTATGACAGGGCGTTTTTACGGTTTCGGCACATATTTAAAAATCTCTTCACTCTCAAAAAACTCAATCAGACGGCCGAGCCAATTGTAATAGTCAAGCCATTCCTTTAATTCCTTCAACAGCTCATTCACCTTTTCTTCCGCTTCAGGAGAAAGCTCTTCATCCAAGATACTGAGCAGCTCCCGGTTGAGTTTTTTATGCATCATTTTATTTTTGCTGACGACTTTGCTCCAAGTGGCTGTAAACAGTGTGATAAAGGTTTGGTAGTAATCCTCTTCAACATCGTATAAGTCTTTTCGCACGCCCTTTTCGAACACCTTCTCGGCGATGTTGGCATCGAGCATGTCCCGCACGACTTGGCTCATTCGCGTTTTGCTCATGCCGGTCGCTTCTGATAATTCCGTCAGCGTCATCGGCTTCCGATTCATATAAATAATGCCCAGCACACGTCCAACGGTAGAGGGCATTCCAAATGCATGCATGTTTTCGGCGATTCTTTCTATGAGGTGGTCTTCAGTCTGTTCAATTATCGTTAACGGATCTTTCTCCAACAGTTTCAATCCTTTCAGCTAACAATTCCGATGTCAATATACCACATTTTTAATGCGGCGAAAATGCTGTAACCATAGAATTTGGCAGGAAATTGGAGCAATAAGGAGATCATTACCGGTCAATACGGGTAAATCAGGGCTTACACATACTTTATAAATAATATGAACAAATTGTAAACTTTTTATTTTATAAACTTTATTCTATAATGAGAAGCATTCAATTGTCTGAAAAATTAAATACAAATTGAACGAATTGAATGAATTTAATTTTGGAGGTGCGATGTTTGCTGACATTACAAAATGTCTCGAAAACATATAAGGGTGGCAAAAAAGCTGTGAACAGCGTGAATCTGGAGATTGAAAAAGGTGAATTTATCTGTTTTATCGGTCCAAGCGGCTGCGGAAAAACGACAACGATGAAAATGATTAATCGATTAATTGAGCCGTCTGCCGGCCAGATTTTTATTGACGGCGAGAACATTATGGAACAAGACCCGGTAGAACTCAGACGTAAGATCGGCTATGTCATTCAGCAGATCGGTCTGTTCCCCCATATGACCATTCAGCAGAACATTTCACTTGTGCCTAAGCTGCTGAAATGGCCGGAGCAGCAGCGGAAAGAACGTGCGCGTGAGCTTTTAAAATTGGTCGATATGGGACCTGACTATTTAGACCGTTATCCTCATGAATTAAGCGGGGGACAGCAGCAGCGAATAGGTGTATTACGGGCACTTGCCGCGGAACCGCCGCTTATCTTAATGGATGAACCGTTTGGGGCGCTTGACCCGATTACGCGGGATTCCCTTCAGGAAGAATTTAAAAAACTGCAAAAAACCTTACATAAAACCATCGTATTTGTTACCCATGATATGGATGAAGCGATTAAGCTTGCAGACCGGATTGTCATTTTAAAAGGCGGAGAGATTGTGCAGATCGGAACGCCTGATGATATTCTGAGAAATCCGGCAAACGAATTTGTTGAGGAATTTATCGGCAAGGAGCGCCTGATTCAGTCATCAAGTCCTGATGTTGAGCGGGTTGATCAAATGATGAGTACACACCCGGTGACCATTACGGCAGATAAAACGCTCTCTGAAGCGATCCAGCTGATGAGGCAGGAGCGTGTCGACTCGCTGCTGGTTGTTGATGACAGCCATGTTCTTCTAGGCTATGTGGATGTGGAAATCATTGATCAGTGCCGGAAGAAAGCCAATCTCGTAGGCGATGTCCTGCATCAAGACATCTACACCGTATTGGGCGGCACACTGCTGCGGGATACAGTACACAAAATTTTAAAACGGGGTGTAAAGTATGTGCCGGTTGTAGATGAAGACCGCCGTTTAATAGGAATTGTGACGAGAGCGAGCCTGGTTGACATTGTATATGAGTCCATCTGGGGAGAAGAAAAACAGCTCGCAATATTGTCATAGGGAGGTTGTAAGACGTGAATCATATCATTGAATTTTTGCAAACCAACGGGGGCGAGCTGCTTTATAAAACATATGAGCATATCACCATTTCTCTCATCGCCGTCATTTTAGGCGTTGCTGCCGCTGTGCCCCTTGGGGTTGTGCTGACCAGAATGAAAAAAGGAGCCGGCACCATTATCGGTATTGTAAATATCATTCAGACGCTGCCTAGTCTGGCAATCCTCGCTTTCTTTATCCCGCTCTTGGGAGTCGGAAAAGTCCCGGCTATTGCGGCCTTGTTTTTCTATTCCGTTTTGCCGATCCTGCGCAACACGTATACCGGGATTCGCGGCGTTAACAAAAATCTGCTTGAATCAGGAAAAGGCATCGGGATGACGGCCTCTGAACAGATCCGTCTCGTGGAACTGCCGCTTGCCGCGCCCGTCATCATGGCGGGGATCAGAACATCTACGATTTATTTAATCGGATGGGCGACGCTTGCATCCTTTATCGGCGGCGGCGGATTGGGTGATTATATTTTCATCGGCCTGAATTTATATCAGCCGGAATATATCATCGGGGGAGCGGTTCCTGTCACGATATTGGCGATTGTCATTGATTATGTGCTGTCAGTAACTGAACGAAAACTGACACCTGCCGGCATGCAGAGATTGAAGGAAGTTTCATAAGGAGGCGGCTCATGAAAAGAAAATATCTCAAGTGGATGATCGGTTTACCGCTCGCAGTAATGCTGATGCTAAGCGGCTGTTCGCTTCCGGGTCTCAGCGCCGCTTCAGACCAGACCATTAAAATCGGCGCGCAAAGCATGAGTGAATCAGAAATCATCGCCAGCATGCTTGGCCAGCTGATCGAACACCATACAGGTCTAAAAACAACAACCATTAAAAATCTCGGCTCAAATGCAGTGCAGCAGCAGGCCTTATTGAACGGAGAAATTGATATAGCGGCCACAAGATATACAGGTGACGCGCTGACAGGCACGCTGAGGATGAAACCTGAAAAAGATCCGGACAAAGCGCTGGCGCTGACACAGCGGGAGTTTAAAAAAAGATATGATTTAAAATGGTATGACTCCTACGGGTTTGATAATACGTATGCCTTTACCGTCAGCAAGAAGCTTGCGGACCAATATCATTTAGAAAACGTATCAGACGTCAAAAAATGGGCGCCGCAATTAAAGCTGGGCGTCGACAACTATTGGATGAAGCTGAAGGGGAACGGCTATCAGGATTTTACGAAAACCTACGGCATGACATTCGGCGGCACGTATCCGATGCAGATCGGGCTTGTGTATGACGCGGTGAAAAGCGGAAAAATGGACATTGTCCTTGCCTACTCCACGGACGGGAGAATCAAGTCCTATGATCTCAAAATGCTAAAGGATGATAAACAATTTTTCCCGCCGTACGACTGCTCTCCGGTTGTTCCGGAACAGGTGCTGAAAGAACATCCTGAACTGGAAAGCATCATCCAGAAAATGATCGGAAAAATCGATACAGCCACGATGCAGGAGCTCAACTATGAAGTCGACGGTAACCTAAAAGAACCGTCTGTCGTTGCCAAGGAATATTTGCAAAAGCATCACTACTTCGAATCGTGAAAGGGGGATTGACCAATGAATGTGCTTGAACAGTTAATGTCGTATTATGCACAGAACGGCAGCTACGTCATGGAAGAATTCGGCCGCCATTTTCTCATGTCGGCTTATGGGGTCTTGTTTGCCGCTGTCGTCGGTGTTCCGGTGGGGATCCTTATTGCGCATTTCCGCCGCTTGTCAGGTTGGGTATTCGCCGTTACAAATGTCATTCAGACGATTCCGGCGCTCGCCATGCTGGCAGTCCTGATGCTTGTTATGGGGCTCGGCGCAAACACTGTGATTGTATCATTATTTCTGTATTCCCTTCTGCCGATTATCCGAAACACGTACACAGGCATTGTCAGCATTGAACACGCAACCTTAGAATCAGGAAAAGCGATGGGGATGACGAAATTCCAGATTCTTCGGATGGTTGAGCTCCCGCTCGCACTTTCTGTCATTATGGCAGGCCTTCGAACGGCTCTCGTCATCGCCATCGGCATTACAGCCATCGGCACATTTGTCGGTGCCGGCGGCCTTGGGGATATGATCGTCCGCGGGTCAAACGCCACAAACGGAACGGCAATTATTCTAGCAGGCGCGATTCCGACTGCGGTAATGGCGGTTGCGGCTGATTTGCTTATGGCTTGGCTGGAGCGGGCGTTACACCCGGTCAAGAAAAAAAGAACCAGGGTGAGACGTATTCAAACAGCTGCATAAGAACAAAAAAAGAGGCCTGGATGATTCCAGCCTCTTTTTTCATATTTAAATTATAAACTGATCCATCTTCTCATTAAGTTCTTTCGCCAAACGCTCAAGCTCCTCAGCATTTTGAAGCACTTGATCCATTGAATGGGCAGATTGCTCGGTAATGGAAAATGTTTCTTCAATGCCGGCGGCAGATTCTTCAGAAACAGAGGCGATATTTTCAATCGATTGGTTAATTGTGATCGATTGGTTTGTTAACTGCTTTAATCCGTCCGTTACTTCCTTAATGCTGTCCGCTACATAGGTGACCGATTGCTTAATGTTCTGCATGGCTTGTCCGGTGTCAGTCAGGTTTTCAGTACCTTTTTCTACTTCTGTAAAGCTGCTTTCCAGGTATTGAATGACAGTGTTGATCTCCTGCTGTGTGCCGCCTACTATTTTAGTGATATCCTGAACGGAGTCAGATACGCCGTCTGCTAGCTTTCGGACCTCTTCGGCTACAACGGCGAAGCCTTTGCCGCTTTCTCCTGCGCGGGCTGCCTCAATTGCGGCATTAAGTGACAGTAAGTTCGTTTGCTCGGCAATGCCGTTGATGACCTGAACAAGCTTGTTGATGTCCTGTGAATGCTGTTCCAGCGATCTCACTTTATGAACAGCTTCCTGAACGATATGATGTATCGTTTTCATTTGCTGCACTGATGTATTCATATTATCGTTTCCGTTTATGGCGAGTTCGAGAACGTTTTGAGACGTATCGCTGATCGTCATGCCGTGATTGTAGGCTTTATCAATGCGTTCTGTAAATTCATTCATTGATTCGGCAATCGTCACAGCGTCTTGCGCCTGCTGCTCGGAGCCTTCAGCCATTTCGTTCATCGTTTCGGTAATATGCCTGCTGCCGGTTCTTGTTTCATTCGTTGCAGTGGTCAGCACTTGTGATGAAGAAAGCACGCGGGTGGAAATTTCTTTTGAATACCCGACGATATCTCTTAAATTCCCTACCATTTTCTGAAGCGCTTCGTTCAGATCGCCAAGCTCGTCTTTTGATGCCAGCGGCTCTATGTCATTTGACAGATTGCCCTCGGCGATTTCATTCGCAGATGATTTCATTCGAATAATCGGTTTTACAATGCTGCGATTGATATAAAGCCAGATACATATGCTGATGACGATGGAAGCTGCCAGAAGCAAAGCCGTGTAAATGAGGCCTTTATAATAAACGTCCTTGGTTTCTTTCACCGCCGTGTTGCTGCCTTCTTTATTAAAGTCAACCAGTTCAGTGATTGATTTTTTCATGTCTTCAAAGCTTGCTTCAGTCTGTACCAATAAACCCCTTGCTTTATCTATATCATTCGTGCGTCCGCTCTCTAAAATCTGGTTATGAATATTCGTATATGAGTTGACTTCAGTCTTGAGCTGTTCGAAAATGCTGCGCTCTTTGTCGTTAGAGATCGTTTTTTCATAGTTATCAAGCTTTTCATTGATATCCTTAAGGATCTGGTTCATATCTTGTTCCAGCGTATCCATTTTATCTTTGTCTGTATAAATGAGGAAATCCTTTTCCTTAGAGGAAAGGTGCTCTGTTAAATAATTAATAGATGTGATTTCTTTAATGCCGTCTATCCATTTTGTGTTGATTTCATCTGTCTTTTTGATGATGTGCTGCATATTGAAAGCGCCTATTGCGCCTATAAGCAGATTGATGAGGATCAGTGTCAAAAATACCAGGCTGAATTTGCGGGAAATCGTCAGTCGCATAAAGTGTTCTCCTTTTAAAAAAAGTGATGTGATGTACTATATATCGGCTGAGAAATTGTTTTTTCACCTGGAAATAAAAAATAAAAAACGGATCTTCTCTCCGTTGAGATCAGAACCGTTTTAGCAATTACATATGAAAGGAAGGGTCTATCCATTCAGTCGCCCATTTGGAGATTTCACCCAGAATGGGCGCTAACGCCATTCCTTTGTCGGTTAATGAATATTCGATGCGAACTGGAGTTTCGGGGATGACGTCCCGCTTAACCACTCCTTCTAGCTCAAGTTCTTTCAGCCTTTCTGACAGAACTCTGCCGCTTAGATTTGGAAGTGCTGCTTCTATTTCGCTAAATCGCTGCTGACCGTTCAACAGTTGAAAAACGATTAAAGCAACCCAGCGTTTACTCAAGATGTCGACTGCTTTTTCAAATCTAGGACACATTTCTGATTGGTTCATGCTTTTTCACCTCGTCTGTCATTATTATAACGCAAATAACGAGGGAACGTATGCATGCGTGATTGATAAAATGCGGAAAGAGATGCAGAGGATTACGTGGAAGAGGAGCGTTTTTTCGCCTCGGAAGCTAAAAAATCGAAGTATTTGCTGAGATTTTCAATATCCTTTTTTGAGAGGTGCTTCCATTCCTTGCTGTTAAAAAGAGACAGGTTCCCCGCTCCGCGAGTGACTGCTGTCTGATAAATCGCATAAATAGACTGATAGCCTTCCGAAGCCTCTCGAATTTCTTCAGGAAAAGCGGTGATGTGCCCTGCAGCTGCCATCAGGTTTTCGTGCGGTATTTTCAGCACAGCTGCGAGCTTTTTTATGGTCGCGGGCTTCGGTGTACCGCGCTTGCCGTTTTCTATTTTTGAAATGGTCGCTGAGCTGATGCCCGAATACACTGCAAGCTGGTTCACTGTTAGTTTGCGGGCGCGGCGCAGCGCCCTTAATTCCTGTCCGAATGTTGACATAATAATCGCCTCGCATTTCTACTAAGAGTTATTGATCAGCAGATCGTTTTTTGGCTTCGTCTGAAATAAAGGAGAAATAATGATCCAGCATGAGCAAATCCTCTTTATTGAGATACTGCCATTTTTCACTCTCTAGAAGGGCAAGATTTTTCAGGTCATAAGCCTCCGCCTTTTCAAGCAGCTGGCACTTCGTTTCATAAGGCGCTCTGGCTTCATGAACCTCTTCGATATATCCCGCTTTATACATAAGCCCTTCATAAGGAATTTTTAAGGCTTCCGCCAGTTTTTTGATGGTGGCAGGTTTAGGAACGCCGCGTTTGCCGTTTTCAATTCTGGAGATGCCGGCCGCACTTACACCGGAATAAGTCGCCAGCTGGTTGACGGTTAACTTTCTCTCCTCACGCAATGCCCGTAATTGTTCGCCAAAGCTTTCCATAAGTCTCACCCCGTCCCTCACTGTTACTCATATTTTAGTATGTTTATTGACTAAAGGGAATAGGGAGGCTGGAAATGTATTGACAAAAGTTAACAAACGCCGTAATGTAAATGTATAGAAAAAAGTTTTTTCATGAACGGAAGGTGAGGAAAGTGCCAGTAGAAAAGATACAGATTAGACGTGATTATGTATTGCAGTATATGGTCAATAACGATTATTCCCTCAATCAGCTTGCGCTGGAAATCGGAGTCTCACCCGCCACACTGAGCCGTGTGCTGAATGGAGAAAGACGGCCGGGACAGCTTGTGATCGGAAAAATGCTTCACTATTTTGACTTGAAGTTTGAGGATCTTTTTTACTATGACTTTATTGACAAAAGTCAATAAATTGAAAACGCCTGGGAACCAAGCGTTTTCTAAGCCTTATGATCAATGTGTCAAAATAAAACCCGTCACAAGTTCATTACAAGTTTTCCATTGCTTTGTCGGCAGCTGATGGCCCTGATATTCCAGCCTGAAAAATTCAGCGTGGCTGCATGCTTTCCGGTAATAGCCTGCATGTGTATAGGTCCAGTCGCGCAGGCCGCCATACATAAACAGCATCGGCATGTTAAAACGGCGCAATTGTTCAAGGCAGCTGTAGCGGAGCGAATCCTGATAATATTGATACCAATGGCTAAGATCAGCTTTCTTCATATGACTCGTTAATATATTTCGGAGCTGTCTGTTTTTCGTATGGCTGCTGGCGATGATTTTCATCAGCGCGCTGGGATTTTTTTCAAGAAGATACATTCCTATTTTGTGAAGCTGCTGACCGACCATGGTATGAACAGCGGGGTAAGCGCCGGCCAACACCAAATGAGACACTTTGTCCGGCCGGGTGAAGCCAATGTGCTGTGCAATTAAGCTGCCGGCGGAATACCCGAATACTGCAGCCTGATCAATGTGCAAACGATCCATAAATTGCACGATCTCGTTTGCGTAATAGGAAATCGAGATTTGCTGGTCTGCGTGATCGCTGTCGCCATGACCGCTTAAATCGGGAAATATCACCCTGAAATGATCCGCCAGAAGGCGCTGATAATAAAAAACCTTGCGTCCCATGCCTGGCGGGTGAATAAAAATGACAGGGATTCCCTGTCCATATTCCTCATAATATAGTTGTTTCTTATTGACTATGCTGATGATCGGCATTGCTGTTCTCCTTTTTCGCTCAATTCATATGAATAGGCTAACCAAAACAAAATGTCTTATCCGGCCTTTTGGCGTCTGATACGGCGTGACATGCCAAACCTTTTCATGTAAAATAGAAGTAATGTAGGCCAGTGAGTCTGGAGGTGTAAGGGATGCACGCGGTTTTGATTACCTTATTGGTTATCGTCAGTATTGCACTTATTATTGTCGTTTTGCTTCAATCCAGTAAAAGCGCCGGATTATCTGGTGCGATTTCAGGCGGAGCGGAGCAGCTCTTCGGGAAACAAAAAGCAAGAGGTCTTGATTTGATTCTGCACCGCATTACGGTTGTGCTGGCAGTCTTGTTTTTCGTGTTGACGATTGCGCTTGCTTATATCCTATAGGGCAATGTTTGTATAAGGTCTGATGTAAAGTCAGGCCTTTTTCACGTTTCTGGCTGATATCAGAGCGTTTTTTTCTGATCAAACTGTGGAAAACTAAAATGATCGTGCAGAAAGAAAGGGAGAAATGAGCATGAAAGTTGTGACACCAAAACCATTTACTTTTAAAGGCGGAGACAAAGCGGTGCTTCTGCTGCACGGCTTTACAGGGAATACAGCGGATGTGAGAATGCTGGGACGTTATTTGAATGAACGAGGCTATACGTGCCACGCGCCTCAATATGAAGGACACGGCGTTCCTCCTGAAGAATTGGTACATACGGGGCCGGAAGACTGGTGGAAAAACGTCATGGATGGCTATGATTATTTAAAATCTGAAGGATATGAGAACATTGCTGCCTGCGGACTGTCGCTTGGCGGGGTTTTTTCGCTGAAATTGGGTTACACTGTACCCATAAAGGGAATTGTTCCAATGTGCGCGCCAATGCATATTAAAAGCGAAGAGGTCATGTATCAGGGCGTCCTTTCCTACGCGCGCAATTACAAAAAATTCGAGGGGAAAAGCCCGGAACAAATTGAAGAGGAAATGAAGGAATTTGAAAAAACGCCGATGAAAACCCTTAAGGCGCTGCAAGACTTGATTGCCGATGTGCGAAAGAATGTCGATATGATTTATTCTCCGACATTTGTTGTGCAAGCCCGTCATGATCACATGATTAATACCGAAAGTGCCAATATTATTTACAATGAAGTGGAAACTGACGATAAACAGCTGAAATGGTATGAGGAATCAGGCCATGTTATCACGCTGGACAAGGAACGGGACATCGTACATCAAGATGTGTATGAATTTTTAGAGAAGCTGGATTGGTAACTAACAGGAGGTCGGATGATGGAAAAAGAAGCATTTATGGATAAGCTTCTCTCGTTTATGAAAGAAGAGGCATATAAGCCTCTGACTGTTCAGGAACTTGAGGAGATGTTACAGATTACGGAAGCCGAGGAATTTAAAGAGCTCGTCAAAGCACTGGTTGCGCTGGAAGAAAAAGGGCTTATCGTGCGGACGAGAAGCGACCGTTATGGCATTCCGGAAAAAATGAATTTAGTTAAAGGAAAGCTTTCAGCGCATCCGAAGGGATTTGCCTTTTTGCTGCCTGAGGATACATCGTTAAGCGATGTGTTTATTCCGCCTAATGAGCTAAATACTGCTATGAACGGCGATATCGTAATGGTACGCCTGAATTCGCAGTCTAGCGGCTCTAGACAAGAGGGCACCGTCATTCGCATTTTAGAAAGGGCGATTCAGCGTGTTGTCGGAACGTATACAGAAACAAAAAACTTCGGTTTTGTGATTCCGGATGACAAAAAAATCACAAGCGATATTTTCATTCCTAATAGCGGGAAAAACGGAGCGGCTGAAGGGCATAAGGTTGTTGTTAAGCTGACCAGCTACCCAGAAGGCCGCATGAACGCAGAGGGTGAGATTGAATCCATTCTCGGCCATAAAAATGATCCGGGCATTGATATTTTATCGGTCATCCACAAGCACGGTCTGCCGGGAGAATTCCCTGCAGACGCAATGGAACAAGCGACAAGCACGCCTGATACGATTGATGAAAAAGATCTGAAAGACCGCCGTGATCTCCGTGACCAGGTCATTGTTACCATTGACGGAGCAGACGCGAAGGACCTGGATGACGCGGTTACAGTGACAAAGCTGGATGACGGCAGCTATAAGCTTGGCGTTCACATTGCCGACGTCAGCCATTACGTGACTGAAAATTCGCCGATTGACAAAGAAGCGATGGAAAGAGGAACGAGTGTCTATTTGGTTGACCGTGTGATTCCGATGATTCCGCACAGACTGTCAAATGGTATTTGTTCATTAAATCCGAAGGTTGACCGGCTGACACTTTCTTGTGAAATGACCATCAACAGCCAGGGTGAAGTCACAGAGCACGAAATCTTCCAAAGCGTCATCAAAACAACGGAAAGAATGACATATTCCGATGTGAATCAAATTCTTGTTGATGATGATGAAGAATTAAAACAAAAATACGAACCGCTCGTGCCGATGTTTAAAGACATGGAGCGACTGGCAGAAATTCTTCGCGAAAAGCGGATGAACCGCGGCGCCGTTGATTTTGACTTCAAAGAAGCAAAGGTGCTTGTTGATGAAGAAGGCGCGGTCAAAGACGTTGTGATCAGAGAACGCTCTGTCGCCGAAAAACTGATTGAAGAATTTATGCTTGTTGCGAATGAAACTGTCGCAGAGCATTTCCATTGGATGAACGTTCCGTTTATTTACCGGATACATGAAGAGCCCAATGCTGAAAAACTGCAAAAGTTTTTAGAGTTTGTGACGACATTTGGCTATGTTGTAAAAGGTACGGCGGGAAATATTCATCCGCGCGCGCTGCAAAGCATTCTTGACGCAGTTCGTGACAGACCGGAGGAAACAGTGATTTCTACTGTCATGCTTCGTTCCATGAAACAGGCGAAATATGATCCGCAAAGCTTGGGGCACTTTGGCCTGTCAACGGAATTCTATACCCATTTCACATCGCCGATCCGCCGTTATCCGGATTTGATCGTTCACCGTTTGATCAGAACGTACTTAATCAACGGCAAAGTCGATGAAGCGA
The DNA here is from genome assembly GCF_036765115.1 of Bacillus sp. 0909A. Classification (NCBI taxonomy): domain Bacteria; kingdom Bacillati; phylum Bacillota; class Bacilli; order Caryophanales; family Bacillaceae; genus Bacillus; species Bacillus sp. 0909A. The sequence continues at coordinate 122,971 of NZ_JBAIZU010000003.1, read as the reverse complement.
CACAGGAGAAGTGGGCTGAACGACTTCCGGATATCGCTGAACATACTTCATCAATGGAACGCCGTGCAGTTGACGCAGAGCGTGAAACAGATGATTTGAAAAAAGCGGAATATATGCTTGATAAAATTGGTGAAGAATTTGACGGCATGATCAGCTCTGTGACAAACTTCGGGATGTTTGTCGAGCTGCCGAATACAATTGAAGGACTCGTCCACGTCAGCTTTATGACGGATGACTATTATCGCTTTGACGAGCAGCATTTTGCGATGATCGGCGAACGGACGGGGAATGTGTTCCGTATCGGGGATGAAATTACAGTCAAAGTCGTTGACGTCAATAAAGACGAGCGCAATATTGACTTCGAAATCGTCGGTATGAAAGGCACCCCGCGCCGTCCGAGAGAAATGGACAGCCGCAGCCGTAAACGCGGAAAACCTGCCAGAAAACGCGTGTTAAGCACAAATACGCCTGTATCTCCAGCTCCTTCCGAGGAAAAAGGAGAGTGGTTCACAAAGCCGAAGAAGAAAAAGAAAAAACGAGGCTTTCAAAACGCACCGAAGCAGAAACGGAAAAAGAAGAAATAGCAGCTCAACCAGCAAATAGGGCCGCAGTGCTCTATTTGCTTTCTTTCGGAAACAGCTTTTCATTGTCGCCATGCGTGACATTTGGTAAAATAGAGCGTATCGCAAAGGTGGACAGTTTTCCTTAGTGAGAGGAGGTTCTGGCATGCCGAAAGGGTCAGGAAAAGTATTATCTCAAAACAAAAAAGCCAATCACGATTATTTTATAGAAGAAACATATGAAACAGGCATTGTATTGCAAGGAACAGAAATCAAAGCAATTCGCGCCGGCCGCGTGAACCTTAAGGATTCCTTCGCCAAAATTGAACGGGGAGAAGTATTTCTCCACAATATGCACGTCAGCCCGTATGAGCAGGGAAACCGCTATAACCACGATCCGCTCCGGACGAGAAAGCTGTTAATGCACCGTAAGGAAATTAATAAGCTGATCGGCTTAACGAAGGAAAAAGGTTATTCTCTCGTTCCGCTCAAGCTGTATTTGAAGAACGGCTTTGCCAAAGTTCTTCTCGGTCTGGGTAAAGGGAAGAAAAACTATGACAAACGTGAAGATCTGAAGCGCAAGGATGCGAAGCGTGAAATTGAAAGAGCGTTCAGAGACAGTCAAAAAGGGTTCTAAAAGCATAACGCTTGATACTGAAATCCAGCCTGTGCTATACTGATTTCACGATGAGATGACACGGTCTTTTCTTGAAGGATTTGACAATTGAAATGAGCCGTGATCATGTTATAATAGGAATGTAGCCAGTTTGAGTGAGAGCTTGATATTTCTCCCGTATTTCCCTTAAAACAAGGGGACGTTACGGATTCGACAGGGATGGATCGAGCTTGAGCTGCGAGCCGAGAGGCGATCTCGTAAACACGCACATAAATATAACTGGCAAAACTAACAGTTTTAACCAAAACGTAGCATTAGCTGCCTAATAAGCGCAGCGAGCTCTTCCTGACATTGCCTATGTGTCTGTGAAGAGCACATCCAAGTAGGCTACGCTTGCGTTCCTGTCTGAGAACGTAAGAAGAGACTAACAGACTAGCTCTCGGAAGGCCCGCCCGCAGGCAAGAAGATGAGTGAAAACATAAGTATGCAGGCTACGCTCGTAGACGCTTAAGTAATCGATGTTTCTGGACGTGGGTTCGACTCCCACCGTCTCCATACATACTAAAATAAAGCAGAACCTCTTAGAGGTTCTGCTTTATTTTTTCTCCAGACACAGGCACCAAAAAGTGCGTACTTCCATTTCAATCCCAGCTGTTTCATACTGGATTTACAGCAGATGTTTCACCCATCACATTTCTGTTAATAAATAAGAGGAAACAAAAACGGAGGGATGAATGAATGAAGCTGAATTTGCATGGGAAAACCGCACTGGTGACTGGCTCAACGTCGGGGATCGGCAAAGCGATTGCCGCTTCGTTAGCGGAGGAAGGCGCGTCGGTTATCATTAACGGACGCCGGGAAGAAAAAGTGAATCAGACGATAGACGAATTGAAAACACAGCATGCAGAGGCTGTGTTTTATCCGGCCGCATTTGACCTTGGAACCGATGAAGGCTGCAATGACCTGTTTCAGGCATATCCGCAGGTTGATATTTTGGTCAATAATTTAGGGATTTTTGAACCGGCGGAGTATTTTGATATTCCCGATGAGGAGTGGTTCCGATTTTTTGAAGTGAATATTATGAGCGGTGTGAGGCTCACACGCAAGTATTTGCACAAAATGATAGAGAAAAAAGAAGGCCGGGTGATTTTTATTGCCAGTGAAGCGGCCATCATGCCTTCTCAGGAAATGGCCCATTACAGCGCGACGAAAACGATGCAGCTTTCCATTTCCCGCAGCTTGGCGGAACTGGCAACCGGCACAAATGTAACGGTAAATACAGTCATGCCGGGTTCAACCTTAACAGAGGGAGTGGAAACAATGCTGAACTCTCTTTATCCTGGTGAAAACCTGACTGTTCAAGAAGCCGAGACCCGTTTTATGAAGGAAAACCGTCCGACTTCAATTATCCAAAGGCTGATCCGGCCGGAAGAAATCGCCCATTTTGTTACATTCCTAAGCAGTCCGCTGTCATCCGCGATTAATGGCGCGGCACTGCGGGCGGACGGCGGCTTGGTCCGCAGCGTCTTTTAGAAAACCTCTCCCTCTGGGATGAGGTTTTTTTATTGTATTGATTTCCAGAACCTGTTATCGTATAATGTTGGTACCGAAATAGTTTTTATAGTACCGAAGGCGAGGTGGTTGAATTGGAGAAAAGAATATTGGCTGAAACCATTCGGCTGATCAGACAGAAAGGTTTTTCATTTACAATGAACGATCTGGCGACAGCGCTTGGAACAAGCAAGCGGACGCTTTATGCGCATTATTCGTCGAAAGATCAGCTTGCGGAGGCCGTCGTGGAGCAGTTCATCGCAGAGATGAAGCAAATGGAAAAAAGCATCTATGAAGATGAGACCCTAGATGCGCTTGAAAAGGTGAAGCAATTGCTGATCGGTCTTCCAAAGGAAATGGAACTGCTGAACATGGGGTTATTACAAGAGCTGAAGAAATCCCATTACGATGCGTGGCTCACATTAGACATCTTTATGAAGGAAGAATGGTCAGTTGTTATCGATTTGTTAAACGAATGCAAGGAGCAAAAGAAGATCAGAAACATCAATATAGATTTATTGGTTCAAATGTATATAGGGAGCATCAACCAAGTGTACGATCCTGATTATCCGCTTAAACATCAGTACACAACAGGGGAGGTTCTTGAATCAATCGTAGATGTATTATGTAACGGCATAACAGAAAAATGAGGAGGCTGGTGGTGCGTGCAGTGGATGTTTTTATGTATGGCCATTTTATTTGAAGTTGCCGGAACAGTCAGTATGAAGCTTTCATCGGGTTTTACGAGGCTTCTGCCAAGTGTGCTATTGATGTTTTTTTATGGCGGGAGTCTTTTCTTTCTAACGCTTACGCTCAAATCTATCGATGTATCTGTTGCTTACGCTGTCTGGTCGGGGATGGGCATTGTCCTGATCACAGTTGTTGGGTTTTTGTATTTTCAAGAGAATATAAGTGTCATGAAACTGATTTCAATCGGGCTGATTATTGCCGGTGTAGTATCTTTAAACCTGATCGATCAAGGTGCGGAGCCTCAAACGGTGCATAAAAGTGAGCAGTAACATGAGAGTGATGAAACTGTTCTTTCTCGTGACTGATATTGGTTTTATATTGTACTGGCTGTCTGCCGGCTTTTCATTAATGCCGGAAAACTGGGCCTTTAAACATTATCAAGATCCGTTTATGATCGCCTGGAATTGGTCCTTTTTTCCCTTGGATATTTTAATCTCCATTACTGGTTTGTACAGCTTATATTTGCAGCGCGTCAAAAGAGCAATATGGAGGCAGATGGCGCTGATTTCTCTTGTGCTGACCTTCTGTTCAGGACTTCAGGCTTTATCATTCTGGACATTTAGCGGGGATTTTGATCTTGCATGGTGGCTGTTCAATGGATACCTTTTGATTTATCCTTTATTTTTTATTCACAGACTTTTATCTAAGCAGTGCGAGTAGCACTGCTTTTGTTTTTCGAAAACACCTTGTTTTCAGAAAATTTAACGATATCATATGTAATATATCGCATATTACATGTCAGGAGGATATACGTTGGCGACTCAGAAACAACGGTTGTACGGCTTTTTTATGGTGATTGTCGGAGCTGCTTTTTGGGGATTATCGGGAACGGTTGCCCAGCATTTATTTGAAACGAGTGATGTATCGGTGGAGTGGCTTGTAACGGTGCGTTTACTGTTATCAGGCCTGTTGGTGCTGATTATAGTATCCGCCGGTAAAAACAGGAGGGCCGTTTGGGGCATATGGAAAGATAAAAAAGCGGCTGTTCAGCTTATTGTTTTCGGGATTGCCGGCATGCTGGGTGTTCAGTATACATTTTTAGCTTCAATCGGAACCGGGAACGCAGCGGTGGCCACGCTGCTTCAATACTTAGCGCCTGTTCTGATTATGCTGTATTTGCTTCTGACCCGAAAGAATTCATTTCAGTTTTCCGATTTTTTGGGGCTATTATTGGCTTTAGCTGGCACTTTTTTGCTGCTGACGAATGGAAACATCAGCAATTTAACAGTTTCTCCTTTATCTGTTGGATGGGGGCTTCTGTCTGCTGGCGCGCTTGCCTTCTATACGCTGTATTCCAGTTCTCTTTTGAAAACATGGGGGTCGGCTCTCGTCATTGGCTGGGGGATGCTGATCGGGGGCGTCGGCATGAGCTTTATTCATCCGCCTTGGGCTGTCCATGCAGAAGGCTGGACGGTTTCTGGAATTGTATCGGTCGCTTTTATTGTCATTTTCGGAACGTTATTGGGATTCTGCATGTATCTAGAAAGCTTGAAATATTTATTTCCCCAAGAAGCGAGCATGCTGGGATGCACAGAGCCGGTTGCTGCAGTCGCGTCTTCTATTCTTTGGCTTGGCGTGTCCTTTGGGTTGTTTCAGGCGGCAGGAGCGGCATGCATTTTAGTCATGATTTTTGTCCTTTCACAGAAGAAAAGTGCGGCAAAACGGCAGCATTAAAAAACAATATTCAGAGGTGATGCTTTATGCCAATACCGTCAAATGCCCCGAAGCCGAAACGGCAGACTGCCAAAAAGCTTGCGTTTGAGCAAATTCAAAAGTGGATCGTGGAAGGAGTGCTCATGCCCGGAGAAAAATTGAATGACGACGCATTGGCCAAAGCGCTTGGCGTCAGCAGAACACCGGTCAGAGAAGCCTTGCAATTATTAGAGATGCAGGGGTTTGTTGAAATGTCGCCGGGAAAAGAAACACGAATTTCACAGATTGAAAAAAATGATGTCTTCAAAGTCTATCCGCCGATGGCGTCTCTCCAGTCCACCGCTGCCGAATTGGCAATGGAAAACATTCAATCGTCTCATATAGAGCAGCTGACAGCCATCAATCACGAAATGAAAGCGGCAATTGATCAAAACGAAATCTATGAAGTGCTTGGCATTGATAAAGCGTTTCATGATGTGATTATTGAGGCGGCTGATAATGAATATATCAGCAATTTTACCTCTGTTCTTCATATGCATATTCTTCGGCTTGAGTACCTCTTTTTCAAATCTCCGCAGAATTCTATTGAAGAACATAACCAAATCATTCAAGCATATAAGGAGAAGGACCGAAAAAGGGCGGCGGAGTTGACATACAGCAACTGGATCAAACCAATGCATGACATTGCGAAAAAACTTGTGTAATGAAGGCAGAGAAAATAGGTCTCTGTCTTTTTTGATGAGAGCATATCCAATGAGAAGATGAGTCGGTTTCTGGGCATACTAGGGCGAATAAACGGGAAGAGACCTACATCATTTCGTTGTAGAAGAGGGTTATGTGATATGAACAAGTCTTCTAATCAAAATCGTAGAACAGTGCCAAGTGTCGTTAAGGATGCCTTTCGCATTCATGCAACTCCTTTTCCATGGAAAAAGGCGATCGGTTCAGGCATCGCTTCAGGATTACCTGTGTTTGTCGGCGCATTGTCGGGACACACAGATTATGGTCTAACCGCAAGCATCGGCGGTTTTGTTTTTATATATGCAGGCGGGGAATCGTATACGAAACGTATCCTGAAGCTGCTGTTTGTTTCAATAGGGATCGCCGTCTCGTTTGGATTGGGGACGCTGTTGGCAGGGACTTTTTGGAGCATGGCAGCTGTTCTGGGGCTTATCGGGGCAGCTGTAATGTTTATTTTTGGCGCGCTTGGGATTCAAGGTCCAGCACCTATGTTTTTTGTCCTTGCGTTTTTGGTGAGCTCGGGTTTGCCGGCAGATCCTTCAGAAGCTCCGTTCAGAGCGGGACTGACATTTGCCGGCGGGCTTTTCGCCACCGGAATCGCATTGATTGGCTGGATCAATAACAGACATGGACCGGAAAATGGAGTGCTGCAAACCACATACCGCCAGCTAGCATCCTGCCTTTCTGCTGTCGGAACTCCTGATTTTCATAACGCGCAGCATCAGACCGTGCTGATGCTGAGAACAGCCCGTCAAACGGTACTCGGAAAAGGAAACAGATGGAGAAAGTCGCCTCATGATGAACGGTTTATCCGCTTGCTGGAAAAAGCTGATAATCTCTTTATCGCCATTATTCATTTTTCTGCTGAAACACCAAACGCAGATACAGTTCAGCTCGCAAAGGCACTTCGCCAAACTGCCGATATGCTTGGACAGGCTCGTGTTTCCGATGCGTTACCTATCAAGGAGGATGAAGCGGAGCCAACCCGGAAGCTGTATGAAGGAATTAGCGAGGTTTTGAGTATCGCTTCAGGACGGAATGATGATCCATCGGATGCGGAGCCAAGCCGGCTGCCATCTTCCTATTACTTTCTGAGAAATGCCTTTGACTGGAAGTCACCTGTTTTAATTCGGGCATTAAAGTATGGGATTGTGCTGTTTGCGGCTGCTTTGTTTGCCAATGCCTTCGGTTTTCACCGTTCTTATTGGATCCCGCTCTCGGCAGCGGCGGTGATGCTGGGCACGACTGTTGTCTTTACGCTGCATAGAGCCATTCAGCGTTCGGCAGGAACCGTGCTTGGCGTGATGCTGGCAGGGGCGATCCTGTTCTTTAAGCCAGCCGGCGTGTATATCGCTTTATGTATCACAATGCTTCAATTTCTTCTTGAAATGCTGATTGTCCGCAATTATGCTTTTGCGGTTCCTTTTCTGACTGCAAATGCGCTTGTCATCACCGAAAGCATGCATGGCGGCTTGGGGACCGGTTACTTTATAGCGGCGAGGCTGACCGATGTGGCTGTCGGCAGCACAATTGGACTATTGGGAACGATCCTTTTGTGGAGACGTTTTTCAGCAAAACGCCTGCCTGAACATATGAGGGAAGTCATCCGGCTGGAAGGACAGTTTATGGAGAGACTGTTAGCAGGACAGCAAATAGACGGACATCAGCTAAGAGTGAGCTTAGTCAGGCTGCGGGATGCATATGATAAAGCACTTGGAGATTTTCCAAAAGCGAATGCGGATACGCTGTGGCCGGCGATCTCTGGAGTCCAGCACTTGGGTTATTATTTGCTCTCCGCTCAAGCTCATCACCGCCCGCCCTCTCCGGTTTCTGAACAAGAAATAAACCATTTGAGAGTGTTTTTTGAACAGGCTGAGCAATCAGTATTGATGAAAATGCCGCCCGCTGTGATAGAAGTGCCGCGTTTACCGTATTATCCGCGAATCAGCGGGGAGCTCTACACATTGTATACAGGTTTGCGAACAGCTTATGAAAAGTAAGCTGTTCGTACGGGTTAAAAAAATCTTTAATTCAAGATATTTTACTTGAAAGCAATTTTTATTGCACCTATAATAAGGTTTAAGAGATAAAGAATAATCATGACGCGTCTGAATGATAATAACGGATGTGTAATTTTAAAATTGAAAGGGCTGGTAAAAATGGCAAAAGTATTGTATATCACTGCTCACCCGCATGATGAAGCGACTTCTTACAGCATGGCAACCGGTAAAGCGTTCATCGAATCATACAAAGAAGCAAATCCAAATGATGAAGTTGTACATATCGATTTGTACAAAGAAAACATTCCTCACATTGATGCTGATGTATTCAGCGGCTGGGGCAAGCTCCAGTCCGGCGATGAACTTTCTGAAAACGAAAAAGCGAAAGTGGGCCGTTTAGGAGAGCTTAGCGATCAATTTGCATCTGCTGATAAATATGTGTTCGTCACGCCACTATGGAACTTCTCATTCCCGCCAGTGATGAAAGCATACCTTGATTCAGTTGCAGTAGCAGGAAAGTCTTTTAAATACACTGAACAAGGTCCAGTTGGCTTGTTAACTGATAAAAAAGCGATTCACATTCAAGCGCGCGGCGGCTATTATTCAGAAGGCCCTGCGGCTGAAATGGAAATGGGCCACCGCTACATCGGCATTATGATGAACTTCTTCGGCGTTCCATCCTTCGATGGCATTTTCGTAGAGGGTCATAATGCAGAGCCTGACAAAGCACAGCAAATCAAAGAAGATGCGATTGCCCGCGCAAAAGAAGCAGGAAAAACATTCTAATGAAAAAGCCTCCCCGTATAAAGGGAGGCTTTATTTATTGTTCTAACGAAATGGTCCGTTTCTCTTCACTGCTTTTCACAGCCGCTTCAATAATCCGGATGACATCAATTCCCTCTTCAGCTGTGACAGGCAGCGGTGTGCCTTCGCGTATGCTGTCCGCTATTTTGCGGTAATAGGTAAGGTAAGAGCCGTTAACTGATGGAATGGTTTCTGTTTTTTTGTTTTCGTCATGAATAGTTGTCAGCTGACCGTAAGACTCGGGATCATCAGCACCCCAGCTGTCATCCTCCGGTTTTTTCCCGGCTCTGAGGGCATCTTCCTGTCCGTCGATCCCGTATTTGATAAAGCTTGATTGCTGTCCGTGAATTTGATAACGCGGGCCGTTTGCCAGGGCGATTGATCCGCCGTATAGAATGGCTTGAAGCTTACCGTAATCCATTGTCAGATGAAAATAATCAACGGTTTCAGCATGTTCTCTTTGAGCCATGACTTTTGCGGTTACAGCTTTAGGCATTCCGAATAAATGCAGCGCCTGGTCTATGATATGAGAGCCGAGATCATACAGCGTACCGGTGGCAGCCCCTTCTTTTTCCCGCCATCTTTCTTGAACCTCAGGTTTGTATCGGTCATAGGAGACCTGATATGTATTGATATCTTCTAGAGACCCGTCATCAATCAGTTTCTTAATTGTTAAAAAGTCATTATCCCATCGTCTGTTATGGTATACGCTTAACAAGACGCCTCGTTCGTCGGCCGCTTTTTTTAATTTCTCCCCTTCTTCAGCAGTGGCTGTCATCGGTTTTTCAATGACGACATGTTTGCCCGCCTGAATGCATGCCAATGCGTGCTCGTAGTGGAGGCCGCTCGGAGTGGTGACGATGACAAGCTCAATTGCCGGATCATTTGTCATCTCCTCAAGCTCATGCACTACTTCGGCATCAGGGAAGTCACGCTTCACCTCTTCCGTTCGCGACGTCATTACCTTACTGATATGATACTCATCCAGAACGGCAAGCAGCGGCGCGTGAAAGACCGAGCCTGACAGTCCGTACCCTAATATCCCTACCTTTATCGTATCCACTTTTCTTCTCCCCTTTTAAAAGTGCTTTGATAAAGGTATATACCCTTATCCCCAAATGGTAAAACCTGCATAGTGTATTTTTTTGCTGCCGGCTTAGACAACGGTTTGGACAACCAGTATAATGGGAATTAATATATGAAACAGAGGTGTGCGCATGGAGAAGCATAATGAACATAAAGCATTAAACCATAAAAGCTCGAAAGAAAAGGATCAAATTACAAACCGATTGAAACGGATTGAAGGCCAGGTCAGAGGCATTCAAAATATGGTGGAAAACGATCGATATTGTGTTGACATTCTTGTGCAGATTTCAGCTGTTCAGGCGGCGATGCAAAAAGTGGCTCTCCACTTGCTTGAAGATCACGCCCATCATTGCGTAGCAGACGCCATCAAAAGCGGAGACGGGGACCAAGCCATTTCCGAGCTATTAGACGTATTTAAAAAATTAACGAAATAATGATGCTTTCATCATTGTAATACCCTACGGGGGTATGGTAGGATGAAAGCAGACAGAACAAACAGGAGGTATTGATATGGAACAAAAAACATTACAAGTTGAAGGCATGTCTTGTCAGCACTGCGTCAAAGCAGTTGAAACGAGTGTGGGAGAGCTGGACGGCGTTAGCGCTGTTCGCGTTCAGCTTGAAGCAGGAAAAGTTGATGTCACGTTTGATGCCGGCAAAGTGTCAGTCAAAGACATTGCGGATGCGATAGAAGACCAAGGCTATGATGTAGCCAACTGATTCACGGTATCGCACCTTGATGAAGGTGCGATATTTCTTTCATTTTTTATATACCCCCCGGGTGTATATAAAGGAGTGAGTGTATTGAGTGAGCAAAAGGAAATTGCGATGCAGGTATCTGGTATGACTTGTGCGGCGTGTGCCGCCAGAATTGAAAAAGGCCTGAAACGGATGCCTGGTGTCACAGATGCCAATGTGAATTTGGCGACGGAAACATCAAATGTCACCTATGACCCTGCTGAAACAGGAACAGAAAAAATCCAAGAAAAAATAGAGAAACTGGGCTATCACGTCGTAACGGAAAAAGCTGAGTTTGATATTGAGGGCATGACCTGTGCGGCATGCGCCAATCGGATTGAAAAACGGCTTAATAAATTAGAAGGCGTTGCAAATGCTCCGGTGAACTTTGCTTTAGAAACTGTGACAGTTGAATACAACCCAAAAGAAGCAGCTGTCAGCGATTTTAAAGAAGCCGTTGATAAGCTTGGATATAAACTTAAGCTGAAAGGCGATGAGGATAGCGAAGCCGCTGCTTCCAAAAAGAAAGAAGAACGGCAGCAAACAGCGAGACTGATCTTTTCAGCTATTCTGTCATTTCCTTTGCTGTGGGCAATGGTGAGCCATTTTACATTTACTTCGTTCATTTGGGTGCCGGATTTATTCCTCAATCCGTGGATGCAATTTGCCCTTGCGACCCCGGTGCAGTTTTTGATCGGCTGGCCGTTTTACGTCGGCGCATATAAGGCGCTCAGAAATAAAAGCGCCAATATGGATGTATTGGTTGCACTTGGAACAACGGCTGCTTATGCTTACAGTCTTTATCTTACGATTCAAAGCCTCGGTTCCCATGGGCATACTGACGGCCTTTACTATGAAACAAGCGCGATTTTGCTGACGCTCATTTTGTTAGGAAAGCTATTTGAAACAAAGGCGAAAGGGCGCTCATCAGATGCGATTAAAAAGCTCATGAAGCTGCAAGCCAAAACAGCGGTGGTTGTAAGAGACGGACAGGAGCAAATCATCCCGATAGATGAAGTGGCTGTTGGTGATATTGTTCATGTCAAACCAGGCGAACGAATTCCTGTCGATGGAGAGGTGCTGGAAGGCCGCTCGGCTGTAGATGAATCCATGATCACAGGAGAAAGTCTTCCCATTGACAAATCTCCCGGTGACAGTGTGACAGGAGCGACTGTGAACTCAAACGGTTTTCTGAAAATCAAGGCTGTTAACGTCGGGAAAGAAACAGCGCTTTCTCATATCATCAAAATTGTGGAGGAAGCACAAGGATCAAAAGCACCGATCCAGCGTCTCGCCGACCAGATCTCCGGCATTTTTGTGCCGATTGTATTGGGGATCGCCGTCCTCACGTTCCTTATTTGGTATCTTTGGGCGTCTCCAGGTGATTTTGCTGAAGCGATCAGCAAGTTTATTGCGGTTCTCGTCATCGCCTGTCCATGTGCTCTGGGTCTTGCCACCCCGACAAGCATTATGGCAGGATCCGGACGGGCGGCTGAATTCGGCATTCTTTTTAAAGGCGGAGAGCATTTAGAAAAAACACATCGCCTTGATACCATTGTTCTCGATAAAACAGGAACAGTGACAAACGGAAAGCCGAAACTGACGGATGCCCTTCCATCTGATGCCTTTGAAGAAGCAGAGCTGCTCCGGTTCGCAGCAGCTGCTGAGACGGGCTCGGAACACCCGCTAGGTGAAGCGATCGTTGCCGGTGTGAAAGATAAAGGGCTGGAGATACCAAAGCTGACCCATTTTGAAGCAAAAGTAGGCGCGGGTATATCAGCCGAAGCCGGAGGCAAAACGATACTCGTCGGCACAAGACGGTTAATGGAGAGCGAACGGATTGAGCATGAGGCTCTTCTTCCTCGGATGGAGGAGCTTGAAGGAGAAGGGAAAACGGTGATGCTCGTGTCCATTGATGGTGCCGCAGCGGGACTTATAGCGGTTGCAGATACGATAAAAGACACGTCGCGGGAGGCAGTCACCCGCCTGAAAGAGATGGGGCTGGACGTCATCATGATGACCGGGGACAATCGCAGAACGGCAGAAGCGATTGCGAAGGAAGCTGGAATTTCTAGCGTTATTGCTGAGGTCCTTCCTGAGCAAAAGGCAGCGGAAATCTCCCGCCTGCAAAAAGAAGGACGCCAGACAGCAATGGTCGGTGATGGAATCAACGATGCACCCGCGCTTGCCACAGCGGATATTGGCATGGCAATTGGAACAGGTACCGACATCGCGATGGAAACAGCGGACATAACGCTCATTCGTGGTGATCTGAACAGTATTGCGGACGCCATTCGTATGAGCAGACTTACCATGAAAAACATTAAACAAAACTTATTCTGGGCACTTGGCTATAACAGTCTCGGCATTCCAGTCGCAGCCCTTGGATTTTTAGCGCCATGGATAGCGGGAGCTGCAATGGCTTTTAGCTCTGTATCTGTTGTTCTGAATGCATTGCGTCTGCAAAAAGTAAAATAAAAACCGGTGATTTGCCGGTTTTTATTTTTCATTGACACTTTCTTGGAAGACACCATATAATAGATGTAACTATTATATGAGTATATGCTCATATATGTAATTTTGATACTCACACTCATTCATCTGCTTTGATGAGGGAATCCTAAATCGGAAGGTAAGGTGAGACAAATGAAACAAGTGAAGCGGGAATATGTTCTGGATGGTTTGGATTGCAGCAACTGCGCACAAAAAATTGAAAATGGCGTCAAGGGCATCAAAGGCGTTGACGGATGCGCGGTTAACTTTGCAGCAAGCACACTGACTGTCTCAGCCGATGGCAAAGAAGAACAATGGGTCACCAATAAGGTCGAGAAAAAAGTAAAATCAATTGATCCTCATGTAACGGTTCGTCCGAAACATAAAAAGAAATCAGCAGATGACGGTTATCGAAAAAGAATGATCAATATGCTGATCAGAATGGCAGCAGCGGTCATTCTCGGAGCAGCGGCATATTTGATTCATGCCGGCCCAATACTGGAATTTTTATTATTCTTCGCCGCCTACTTGATAATCGGAGGGGATATTGTCGTTCGAGCGGTCAAAAACATCAGCCGCGGACAAGTGTTTGATGAACATTTTTTAATGGCTCTTGCTACAATCGGCGCTTTTTTGATTCAGCAATACCCGGAAGGCGTTGCTGTGATGCTGTTTTATCAAATCGGTGAGCTGTTTCAAGGAGCCGCGGTCAGCCGTTCAAGAAAATCAATCAGTGCATTAATGGATATCAGGCCGGATTACGCCAATATGAAAATAGGGGACGGCATCAAGACCGTTTCTCCGGAGGATGTGCAGACAGGAGATATCATTGTCGTCAACCCGGGAGAAAGCATACCGCTGGACGGAAAAGTCGTACAGGGATCAGCGATGGTTGATACATCAGCGCTGACAGGAGAATCTGTTCCAAGAAAAGCGGCAGAAGGACAAGAAGTCATGTCCGGCTTTATCAATCAAAACGGCGTTCTGCATATCGAAGTAACAAAAGGCTATCAGGATTCCGCGGTATCTAAAATATTAGATTTGGTTCAAAATGCGAGCAGCCGCAAAGCGCGGACTGAAAACTTTATCACGAAGTTTGCTAAGTATTATACACCGGCTGTCGTCATCATCGCCGCCCTGCTGGCATTTGTCCCGCCGCTGGTTATTCCTGGCGCTTTACTTTCTGATTGGGTGTACCGCGCGCTTATTTTCTTAGTCATTTCATGCCCATGCGCCCTTGTAGTCTCCATTCCGCTCGGTTTCTTCGGCGGAATCGGCGCAGCTTCGAAGGCCGGGGTGCTTGTGAAAGGAAGCAATTATTTAGAAGCCTTACATCAAGTCAAGTACGCTGTGTTTGATAAAACGGGCACACTGACAAAAGGCAGCTTTGAAGTGACAGAGATCAAACCTGCGGAAGGCCTTTCGAAGGAGACGTTACTCGAAGCCGCGGCATACGCTGAGCTTCACTCTCAGCACCCGATTGCAGAATCTGTCCGGAAAGCCTATGGTAAGCCGCTTTCTCCTGACACAATCGAGTCATATGAGGAAATATCCGGCCACGGTATTTTCGCAAAGGTGAACGGAAAAGAAATCCTTGCGGGGAACAAGAAGCTGATGGAAAGAGAACGGATTAAGAGCGTCCCGGATGAAAACGCCGGTACAATCGTTCACGTGGCTATTGATCAGCGCTATGCCGGGGCGATCATCATAGCAGATGAAGTAAAGGAAGACGCAAAACAAGCAATCGCAGATTTGAAATCACTCGGTATCAAACAGACAGTCATGCTGACGGGCGATTCAAAACAGACAGGAGAAACAGTTGGAAACCAGCTCGGCCTCGACGAGGTTTACGCGGAGCTGCTGCCGGAGGATAAAGTGGAGCGGGTAGAAGCACTGGAATCGAAGCTGCTCCCGAATGAAAAACTCATTTTTGTCGGTGACGGAATTAATGACACGCCGGTGCTTGCACGCGCGGATATCGGAGCGGCAATGGGCGGACTCGGATCAGATGCAGCTGTAGAAGCCGCGGATGTTGTGCTGATGACAGATCAGCCGTCGAAAATAGCGGAAGCGATTCGGATTGCCAAACGGACTCGGCGAATCGTGTGGCAAAACATCGGCTTTGCCCTAGGTGTTAAGGCTATTTTCCTTTTACTTGGAGCGTTTGGATTTGCGACCATGTGGGAGGCGGTTTTCTCAGATGTCGGTGTTACGCTTCTCGCTGTTGCAAACGCTATGCGCGTGATGCGCTTCAAAATGAGATAATTGTCGGAGAGAATTCACTATTTCGGGCTTTTCTTATAGACGGTTGTCTTGTTAAAATAAAGAAGTGGGTCAATGGAGATCCGCTTCTTTTTTAATTTTAAAACGATGAGGTGTCGGAGTGAAAAAGAAACAGCAGTCTTCTGCGAAATTCGCGGTCATCCTTACGGTTGTCGTTGTTGTCTTATTAGCAGCAATTGTCATCATTAATAACAAAACAGAGCAAGGCAACGAAGCAGTGTCAGGGCAGCCGTCTATCAAAGGCCAGCCTGTGCTTGGCGAAGATGATGCACCGGTAACAGTAGTGGAATTCGGAGATTATAAATGTCCGTCTTGCAAGGTGTTTAACAGCGACATCTTCCCCAAAATCCAAAAAGACTTTATTGACAAGGGCGATGTGAAATTTTCTTTCGTGAACGTCATGTTCCATGGAAAAGGCTCAACGTTAGCAGCTCTTGCCTCAGAGGAAGTATGGAAAGAAGATCCTGATTCTTTCTGGGCATTTCATGAAAAGCTGTTTGACAAGCAGCCGGACACAGAGCAGGAATGGGTAACGCCAGCGGTTCTCGGTGATATTGCAAAAAGCACGACAAAGGTAAACCCTGATACGCTGAAGGACAATCTTGATAAGGAAACATTTGCTTCTGCAGTGGAAAAGGATTCAGCTCTTAATAATAAAATGAACATAAAGGCAACGCCTACGATTTACGTTAATGATAAAGTGATAAGCGATTTTTCGAGTTATAAAGAAATTAAAGAAACGATAGAAAAAGAGCTGAAAGGGAAGTAAGCGCATGAGAAATAGAATGGTTTTTTTATATGCTTCCTGGGTTGTCGCGCTTATTGCCATGCTGGGCAGCCTGTATTTCAGTGAAATCAGAAAGTTCATCCCGTGTGAACTGTGCTGGTACCAGCGTATTCTCATGTATCCGCTCGTTCTGATTTTAGGAATCGCCACCTTCCAGGGTGACACACGCGTGAAAAAGTATGTGCTGCCGATGGCGATTATCGGCGCATTTATTTCGATTATGCACTATCTGGAGCAAAAAGTGCCGGGCTTTAGCGGCATCAAGCCATGTGTAAGCGGTGTGCCTTGCTCGGGTCAATATATTAACTGGTTCGGTTTTGTAACCATTCCGTTTCTGGCCTTGATAGCTTTTATTTTGATCATCATTTTTATGTGCCTCCTCAAAGGCGAAAAACCTGAATAAGAAAAAAGCGCCCGCGAATGCAGGGCGCTTTTTTAACTTGTATAAATGATAGGAGCTGCCAGAGGTAAACCCACGCTGATCGGTGTTTGCTGTTTTCCCTCTAAATTTATCTTTTTTTATCATAAAAATGTTATTGATTTTCACCAGAAGCGGTTATAAAATCTAGAGGTCGTCAGAAAATTTAACAAATATAAAGGGAGTCATCAGAATGGCTTGGGAGCTGCTCAGTGTGATCGGCATCATTGCGTTTGCGGTCAGCGGCGCAATTGTTGCGATGGAAGAAGAATATGATATTTTAGGTGTTTATATATTAGGGATTGTCACAGCTTTTGGAGGAGGAGCGATCCGCAATTTGCTGATCGGCGTTCCGGTGTCAGCATTGTGGGAGCAGGGTGCGTACTTTCAAATCGCTCTGGTATCGATCACGATCGTTTTCTTGTTTCCAAAGCTGCTGCTGAAGCATTGGAACAAATGGGGAAATTTATCGGATGCGATCGGTCTTGCAGCTTTTGCCATTCAAGGCGCCCTGTATGCCGTTAAAATGGGGCATCCGCTTAGTGCCGTTATCGTGGCTGCGGTGCTGACGGGAAGCGGCGGAGGAATCATTCGGGACCTGCTTGCCGGGCGCAAGCCGCTCGTGCTGAAAGCGGAAATCTATGCGGTATGGGCGGCGCTCGGCGGTTTAATCGTCGGCTTGGGCTGGACCGGAAACTCGATCGGTTTATACGCGCTGTTTTTTGTGCTCGTCGTATGCCGCGTTTGTTCTTATATGTTTAATTGGAAGCTGCCAAACCGTTATTTTCGCTTAGATAGTCAGTAAAATAAAAGGAACCTCTCCGTCATGGAGAGGTTTCTTTTATTGCAGCCTGAAGGGATCAAATAAAAAGCCCTTTCGAATGCTGGCCGCACAGAGCAAAGCTGTTTGAAAATTAATAAGTAGCCCAAAATGTATAGCTGATGGTTTTTTTAGTTCCTGTGTTAGTGAATTTGAATCTGTATGTTGTTTTGTAGCTTTTAGAAGCTTGTTTGTAACTTAAATTTGTAGAGCCTTTTTTCGTTGCATAAAAAGTTTTAACATTTTTCCAGCCTTTATTTGTCTTTTGTTGCAGAGTTGCTGTAATTTTCCCGCTGCCTGATCCGTTTGCCGTAATGTTGGCCCAAGTTCCTTGCCCTGGATAATAAATATGAAAAGTTGGCGAGTAAGTATAGTTTTTAAATGAGCCCGAATGGTAATGAGTACTCCATATTTGCCCTTTTTTAACCCAATCTTTAGCTTCCGCTTTGTTGTTTACTAGGTCAATCGCCGTAAAACTTGTTACGGCTACGACAAATGCCAGCAACATCATAGATAGCTTTTTCTTCACTGAGTATTTCCTCCTAACTAATTCTGGTTCTTTCTTCATGTTCATATCATAAACCGAGAGAAATAATGTAACATCGTCCTATTCTCCCAAATTAAAAACTTCAATTTGTTGAAATATGTCGAAATTGGATGAAAAATGACTATTTTACTGCGCCTATAGGTACGATAGCAAGGATGTAGTTGCTTTATGGAAGATGACAATAACAGCCAGTTTAGTCATTCTTCACGTTAGATGAACAGACAAACACGGTAAAGCTCTGCGGTGTTTTTAAAATGAAAAAGATATATTCTATCGAAGGTTGAATGGAATAAGGAATCGATACTGATGAAAGAGAAGATTCGCAACCTAAAAAAAACACGTCCAACAGTGATCAATGTGAAATCTTAAAATAAAAAACCGATCTCGAGTTGAAATCGGTTTTTTAATGCATATAAATAACCCAAACCTTGAACGATGTGGGGTGAATGTGTTATTATAAATTGTATTTGCCTGTTTTTATCATATATTAAATATATATCCAATTCTATTTTACCTTATTTCTTCTTCGTTTGTCAACTATTTTTGGAGGTGCCGTTCATGAATCAGCATGATAAGGAATGGAAAGAAGAGCAGTCAAGAATAGATAATGTACTGCAGGAGCTCGAGAATAAAGAGCGGCTTCTCGAAACGTCCGCGGGCGGGTTAAAGCATGATATTATCGGATTACGAAAAAACTTCTGGGAAGATGTCACGGTTAACTTTGATGACGCCCATGAAGCTGTTGAAACGATGGCAAGCATTAAGCAGCAAGCAGAGCTGCTGTCTGATCGGGAACGGAATCATCGGCATATGGATCAGCAGCTCAAGCGAATTCATCAATTAAAAGCAACGCCTTATTTCGGCCGGATTGATTTTATTGAAAACGGAGACAAACAGGCGGAGCAGATCTATATCGGTTTAGCATCCTGTATGGATGAGCAGGAGGAACACTTTCTGATTTATGATTGGAGAGCGCCGATATCAAGCCTTTACTATAATTATTCCCCAGGAAAAGCTGAATACGAGGTGCCCGGTGAAACGATAGAAGGGGATATGGTGCTGAAGCGCCAGTTTATCATTAAAAACGGCGCTCTCAAAGCAATGTTTAATACAGATATGACGATCGGAGATGAGATGCTCCAAGAGGTGTTAAGCCACCACTCTAATACACAAATGAAAAACATTGTGTCCACGATCCAAAAAGAACAAAATCAGATTATCCGAAATGAAAAAAGCAAATTTCTGATTGTGCAGGGTGCGGCAGGCAGCGGAAAAACGTCAGCAGCGCTCCAGCGTGTCGCTTATTTGTTATACAGGCACCGCGGTGTCATTGATGCCGGACAAATCGTTTTATTTTCCCCCAACTTTTTGTTTAACAGCTATGTCTCCTCTGTTTTGCCTGAATTAGGCGAAGAAAATATGGAGCAGGCGACGTTTCAGGAATATATCGAGCATCGGCTTGGCCGCAAGTTTCAATGTGAAAGCCCCTTTGATCAGCTGGAATATTGCCTGGCCAAAACAAAAGATGGCCGTTTTCAATCAAGGCTTGCCGGAATCACATGGAAGGCAGGCTTATCTTTTCAGCAATTTATTGATGAATACGTCAGCAGGCTGTCTTCTGAAGGAATGATCTTTAAAAATATTGTTTTCCGCGAGCAAAAACTGATCACAAAGGAACAGGTCCAAGCATATTTTTACTCGCTCGATCAAAGCCAGTCCATTCCGAACCGAATGGAACAAACAGCAAATTGGCTGCTGAGTGAGCTTAACAAGCTGGAGAAAAAGGAACGGCGAAAGGATTGGGTCGTTCAGGAAGCTGAGCTTCTCGACAAAGAGGAATATTTGGAAGTGTACAAAAAGCTGCAGGCAAGGAAACGGTTTAGTGAGAGTACGTTTAACGATCATCAAAGAGAACAGCAGCTGCTTGCCGCCACGATTGTAAAAAAGGCCTTCAAACCAATCAAACAGGCAGTCAGACAGCTGGCGTTTCTTGATGTCAAACAGCTGTATCTGCAATTGTTTTCTGACTGGGGAAGAAAAGCTAAAACAGAGGATACTGCGGCAATAGGGGAGCTGACAAGATCGGCATTTGGAGAAAATAAATTGCTCTACGAGGACGCGTCTCCATTTCTATATTTGCAGGATTTGCTAGAAGGCAGAAAGAAAAACACGCAGATCAAACATCTATTTATCGATGAAGCTCAAGATTATTCTCCATTCCAGATGGCGTATATAAGGAGTATTTTCCCGTCTGCCAGCATGACGGTTCTCGGTGATATCAATCAGTCTATTTACGCCCATGCAATAAACGGTGCAGCACGTATGGATGCCGGCTTTGAAGATGAGCAGGCTGAATGTGTCCGTTTAAAAAGAACGTACAGATCAACGAGGCAAATTGTAGAATTGACAAAAGGGCTGCTTCAGGACGGGGCGGATATCGAGCCTTTTAACAGAGATGGGGAAATGCCCTGCGTGTTAAAAAGTGAGGGTCGCGAGGATCTTTGCCAAAAGCTTACGAAAGAAATTGGGCGCCTTAGAAAGAAAGGGCATGAAACCATTGCCGTTATTTGCAAAACGGCGCAGCAGTCAAGACAGGCACACGCTCAAATGAGCGAATACACCGATATTCGTCTGATTCATAAAGAAAACCAAACGTTTCAAAAGGGAGTCTGTGTTATTCCAGTTTATTTAGCGAAGGGAATTGAGTTTGATGCAGTACTTGTCTATGATGCCTCAGAAGAGCAATATAGAACAGAGCACGACCGCAGGCTGCTGTACACTGCCTGCACCCGGGCCATGCACGGGCTGACTGTTTCTTCTATCGGTGAGCCAAGTCCGTTTGTGAGTGCTGTGCCCCCTCATTTATATAAGAGTGCTGATTGAAAGAGAAGGGATCCCTTCTCTTTTTTTCTTCATTTCAATGAGACAAAGGGTTTTATCATTAATAATCTTAATCGTTATCATCATGTAAATATATTTTACTTGCGGTGTGTCTTCCGGTAAAGTTCAATTAGATACTATTTCGATCAGTTTATACAATTTTGTGAGGTGGATACGTTGCAACTTCAGGTAATGAACAGTCCGTTTAATCAGGAGCAGGCAGAGCTCCTTAACCGCCTTCTGCCAACCTTGACAGAATCTCAGAAAATTTGGCTGAGCGGCTATTTATCAGCGCAATCTGTTTCCGTACTGGAAACAGCGGGGGCGCCGGCTGCTGAGTCTGCGGGTGTAACGGCACCGGCCATTTCAAAAGAAGTCACCGTTCTTTACGGTTCACAGACGGGAAACGCACAAGGGCTTGCAGAGAACGCCGGCAAGCAGCTTGAGGAGCGAGGCTTTCAAGTCACCGTTTCATCTATGAGCGATTTTAAGCCGAACCAGCTCAAGAAAATTAACAATCTTCTGATTGTCGTCAGTACGCATGGCGAAGGCGAGCCGCCTGATAACGCACTGTCGTTTCACGAATTTTTGCACGGAAGACGGGCGCCTAAGCTTGATGATCTTCGCTTTTCTGTTTTGGCGCTTGGTGACAGTTCATACGAATTCTTCTGTCAGACCGGAAAAGAATTTGATCAGCGCTTGGAAGAGCTTGGCGGGAAACGAATTTCTCCGCGCGTTGATTGTGATTTGGACTATGATGAGCCGGCTGCTGAATGGCTGGAAAGCGTATTTGAGGGCTTAAGTGAAGCCGAGGGCGGTAGCGCCGCGCCTGCGCCGGCAGCAGCGCCTCAAACTGGTGAATCTGCGTATTCAAGAACAAATCCGTTTCGGGCGGAAGTGTTAGAAAATTTAAATTTAAATGGCCGCGGATCAAATAAAGAAACACGCCATGTAGAATTGTCTCTTGAAGGGTCAGGCCTTACGTATGAACCTGGTGACAGCCTCGGCGTCTATCCGGAAAATGATCCGGAGCTTGTCGATGCGCTGCTTCAGGAAATGAATTGGGATCCAGAAGAAATTGTGACGCTGAATAAGCAAGGCGATGTCCGTCCGCTGAAAGAAGCGCTGATTTCCCATTATGAAATTACTGTTCTCACAAAGCCGCTTCTTGAACAGGCTGCTCATTTGACGGGAAGCGAGGAGCTTAGAGAGCTTTTAGCACCGGGAAATGAGGGGAAAGTGAAAGCGTATATGGAAGGGCGCGATTTGCTTGATCTGATCCGGGATTATGGCCCGTTCAGTGTAACGGCACAGGAGTTTGTATCCATTCTTCGAAAAATGCCGGCCCGCCTCTATTCAATTGCGAGCAGCTTATCCGCAAACCCGGATGAAGTGCATTTAACGATTGGTGCAGTCCGGTACGACGCGCATGGCCGCGAACGAAAAGGCGTCTGCTCGATTTTATGTGCGGAGCGTCTGCAGCCGGGGGACACACTGCCGGTTTATATCCAGCATAATCAGAACTTCAAGCTTCCGAAGGATCCTCAAACACCGATTATCATGGTCGGCCCTGGGACAGGCGTTGCGCCGTTCCGTTCCTTTATGCAGGAACGAGAGGAGACGGGAGCTGAAGGAAAAGCATGGATGTTCTTCGGTGATCAGCATTTTGTTACAGATTTCCTTTATCAGACAGAGTGGCAGAATTGGCTGAAAGACGGCGTGCTCACAAAAATGGACGTTGCGTTTTCACGCGATACGGAAGAAAAAGTGTATGTTCAGCACCGCATGCTTGAACAGAGTGCAGAACTGTTTGAATGGCTTCAAGAAGGAGCGGCTGTTTACATTTGCGGAGATGAAAAGCACATGGCACACGATGTCCATAACACACTTTTAGAAATTATAGAAAAAGAAGGCAATATGACCCGTGAAGAAGCGGAAGTTTATCTTGCCGATATGCAGCAGCAAAAACGTTATCAGCGTGATGTATACTGATTTGACCTGAAAGGAGTTTTTCAACATGGTGACCAAAATCTTAAAAGCACCGGACGGCTCTCCAAGTGACGTCGAGCGCATTAAAGAAGAAAGCGATTATTTGCGCGGCACACTGAAAGAAGTGATGCTAGATCGGATCAGTGCGGGAATTCCGGATGATGATAACCGCCTGATGAAACACCACGGCAGTTATTTGCAGGATGACCGCGACCTCCGCAATGAACGCCAAAAGCAAAAGCTTGAACCGGCTTATCAGTTCATGCTGCGCGTCCGTATGCCGGGCGGCGTATCAACGCCTGAGCAATGGCTCGTGATGGATGATCTTTCACAGAAATACGGTAACGGCACCCTAAAGCTGACGACTCGTGAGACGTTCCAAATGCATGGGATTTTAAAATGGAACATGAAAAAAACCATTCAGACGATCCACTCGGCTCTTCTGGATACAATCGCAGCTTGCGGAGATGTAAACCGGAATGTCATGTGCACATCGAATCCTTACCAGTCTGCAATCCATTCTGAAGTATACGAATGGTCCAAAACATTAAGTGATGATCTTCTGCCTCGGACGAGAGCGTATCATGAAATTTGGCTTGATGAAGAAAGAGTGGCCGGCACACCTGACGCAGAAGAAGTCGAGCCAATGTACGGGCCGCTTTACCTGCCGCGGAAATTCAAAATCGGTATTGCGGTTCCGCCGTCAAACGATATTGACGTCTTTTCACAGGATCTCGGATTCATTGCGATTGTGGACGATGGCAAGCTTATCGGATTTAACGTGGCAATCGGCGGCGGTATGGGAATGACGCACGGCGACAAAGCGACATATCCGCAATTAGCGAAGGTAATTGGATTTTGCCGCCCTGAACAAATGTATGACGTTGCTGAAAAAACAATTACGATTCAGCGAGACTACGGAAACCGTTCCGTCCGTAAAAATGCCCGCTTCAAATACACAGTTGACCGCCTCGGTTTGGAAACAGTGAAAGAGGAATTGGAAAATCGTCTCGGCTGGAGCCTGGAAGAAGCGAAGCCGTACCATTTTGACCATAACGGCGACCGCTACGGCTGGGTGGAAGGCATCGAGGATAAATGGCATTTCACGCTGTTTGTCGAAGGCGGCCGTGTGACGGATTACGAGGATTATAAGATGATGACAGGTTTGCGTGAAATTGCTAAAGTTCATACAGGTGATTTTCGTTTGACAGCCAATCAGAACTTGATTATCGGTAACGTTTCAAGTGAGAAAAAGGACGAAATCAACGCGTTAATCGACCAATACGGTTTAACTGATGGGAAGCATCATTCAGCGCTCCGCCGCAGCTCTATGGCGTGTGTCGCACTTCCGACCTGCGGATTGGCAATGGCTGAAGCAGAACGTTATTTGCCGTCCCTTTTAGATAAAGTAGAAGAGATTATTGACGAAAACGGTCTTCGTGATGAGGAAATTACCATTCGCATGACAGGCTGCCCGAACGGCTGCGCCCGCCATGCGCTCGGAGAGATTGGATTTATCGGAAAGGCGCCTGGCAAATATAATATGTATCTAGGCGCTGCGTTTGACGGCAGCCGCTTAAGCAAAATGTACCGCGAAAATATCGGAGAAGAAGACATTTTGAGCGAGCTGCGCGTCCTGCTTTCCCGCTATGCGAAAGAACGCGAGGAAGGCGAGCACTTCGGTGATTTCGTCATTCGCGCCGGTATCATTAAAGCGACAACTGACGGCACGAATTTTCATGATTGATCATAGAGACGAGAGACAGGGAGGATTGCCCTGTCTCTTTTTCATTTTGCTTTACGGCAAAAAAGTTCACCATGAGCATATCATGAGAAAAAATACCCTAAAAAGGGTACTATAAAAGAAGACTAGTGTGGAGGAGACTCCTGCGGAATCCAGTATTGGATGTAAGGCCATCTTTTATCTTTTGCAAGCCTCAGCCTCTTCGGACAAATATTGATTAACTCATCATGCAGATACGCAACAGATTAAGGAGGTTATGCATTTGGACATATTTTTAGTCGTCCTTGTTTTACTGGCTATTATTGCGATTTCTAACATTGTCAATCGGTTTATTCCGTTTATTCCAGTGCCTCTGATTCAGGTGGCGCTTGGGATTATTGCCGCCTCATTTCCACAGGGGCTTCATTTTGAATTAAACACGGAATTGTTTTTCGTTTTGTTTATTGCGCCTCTTCTATTTAATGATGGAAAGAGGACGCCTCGGGCGGAGCTTTGGAATTTAAGGGCCCCCATTTTATTGCTTGCACTTGGCCTTGTATTTGCCACTGTGATTGTAGGAGGATACACGATCCACTGGATGATTCCTGATATTCCGCTGGCAGCGGCCTTTGGACTGGCAGCCATTCTCTCACCGACTGATGTTGTCGCTGTCAGCGCATTATCAGGAAGGGTGAAGATGCCCAAAGGAATTCTGCGCCTGCTTGAAGGGGAAGGACTGATGAATGATGCATCAGGTCTGGTTGCCTTTAAGTTTGCGATTGCCGCAGCGGTTACCGGGGCCTTTTCATTGGCCCAAGCAGCTGTCAGCTTTGTGTTTATTTCTGTTGGCGGCCTTTTGTGCGGTGTAGTGATTTCGTTCTTGATTATCCGCTTTCGTCTATTCCTGCGCCGACTTGGCATGCAGGATGTCACGATGCACATGCTGATTCAAATTCTGACGCCGTTTGTGATTTATTTGGCAGCGGAGGAAATCGGTGTTTCCGGCATTTTAGCCGTTGTGGCAGGCGGTATTACGCATGCGGTTGAACAGGATCGTCTCGAATCGACGATGGTCAAGCTGCAAATCGTCTCATCGAGTACGTGGAATATTATTTTATTTATTTTGAACGGTCTTGTCTTTGTCATCCTTGGTACACAGATTCCTGATGTCATTTCCGTCATTTTTAACGATACAGCGATCAGCAACATGAAAGTGATCGGCTATATTCTGGTCATTACATTTACGTTAATGCTCCTTAGATTTCTGTGGGTGCTGTTTTTCTGGAACGGCAAGTGGTTCTTTAATAAAGATCAAACCATTTATAAGCCGGGACTTCGTTCTACACTGTTAATTTCCATTTCCGGTGTGCGGGGAGCAGTTACGCTTGCAGGTTCATTCTCCATCCCATATTTCTTGGAAGACGGCACACCGTTTCCGCAAAGAAATCTGATTCTCTTTTTAGCCGCAGGCGTCATTTTATGTACGCTTGTCATTGCCACCGTTGTGCTTCCGCTTCTGACTGAAAAAGAAGAAGATGACGAAGAGAAAAATAAGAAGCTGCTGACGGCGAGGCGCAAGCTGATTAAAACGGCTCTCAAAACGATTAAAGAAGGCATGAATGATACAAACAAAACGGCGTCTCTTGCGGTCATTGCTGAATACAATGAGAAAATGAAAAACCTTCGTTTTCAGCAATACACAACGTCAACCCGCATAAAAAAGTATGAACGGAAAATCCGTGCTCAAGGGATTAAAGCCGAGCAAGAAGAACTGATCAAATTGCTGGAGCGGGGAGACATCCCGGAAGAAACGGCAAACGCACTGCAGGAACGGTTTAATGAGTTGGAAATTTTATATGCCAACCCGTTTAAAGTCGGTTTATCAAAGACAAGGCTGAAACGGCTGATGCATTGGATTTTCTTCGGAGAGCATAAAAAGCCGGAGATGTCGATTTTAAACGAAGAAGGATTAATGAGAGCAACTAGAGTTAAAACGGCTAAAGCTGCGATTGAACATTTGGAAAAGCATATACCGGAAGAACATAAGGAAGTATTTTTATCTGTCATCTCGTTTTATAAACAATTAATTTTCAGATTGAAGCACAGCCATCACGAACATAAATCGAGCGCCCATTTCGAAAATCAGAAGCTGGAAGTAAAGCTAAAGGCTGTGCAGGCGATCAGAAATGAGATTCAGACACTATTTGAGGAGCGGGAAATTTCCCGGGACATCTCTCATGAGCTTCGCCAATATATTAATGATGTGGAAGCCGCAATGCTAGAAGGCGGCGAATAACTTCAAGATAAAAAGCTGGCATCCCATGCCAGCTTTTTTCTATAGGTTAGGGGCGATGGAATTCGACAGTGTTGTCGTTTCGGTCGAACCAGCCTCTGAAGGCCCAGTTGATCCAGCCTCCGTCTCCTTTGTTTGTGAAGCTTCCGTCTTCAAATACCCAAATGCCGTACGTAATGCCGTCATAAACGGCCGAGCCGTAAAACTGCACACCATTTAAATGATCTTCATATTCCTGGCTCAAGTTAAAAACCATGACGTTATATTTTTGGCCGGATGCGTAGAAGGAAGATTCCATGAGATTTTTCACAAAACCATCGCGGTTCTGGGCTGATTTAATGGCATCTGAAATCTGGTTGGCAATTCCAAGCAAATCTAGATTAACGTTTAAACCGACTTCTGCGGCAGCAGTTCCGGCGGTTGTTTTCTGTGAGATCTTCGGTGCGGGATTTTCCTCAGCAGAGGCAAGGGAAAAAGGGGCAATTGTCAAAGCGGCGCCAAGAGCAATAGTCATTGGGATACGAATACGGTTCAATTTGTTTCCTCCTCTATGTTTTTGTGGGCTACAGTATTCGCTTACCCTGCTCACTGTCTAAATAATCTTATAATTGATAAAATAGGAAAAAAATAGCACTGATGCTCATTATTTACTATGAGATGTCAACCATCCGTATGAAAAAAGAAGCAATAAGAGGCTCTTAAGCGTATTATTGGTATCTGCTGAGAGGAATGTGAGATAATATAGACGCTTACATTTCAATGAAAGGGTGGATGTTCAAGTGGCAACAAGTTTAAAAGATACTGTAAAGCTACATAACGGAGTTGAAATGCCTTGGTTCGGTCTTGGTGTTTTTAAAGTAGAAAACGGCAGTGAAGCGACTGAATCTGTTAAAGCTGCGATTAAAAATGGCTACCGCAGCATTGATACAGCGGCTGTCTATAAAAATGAAGAAGGTGTAGGCATCGGCATCAAAGAATCCGGTGTTGCAAGAGAAGAGCTCTTCATTACATCAAAGGTATGGAATGAAGATCAGGGCTATGACACAACGCTTGCTGCCTTTGAAAAAAGCCTGGAAAGACTTCAGCTTGATTATTTAGACTTATATTTAATCCACTGGCCTGGCAAGGATAAATATAAAGATACATGGCGCGCGCTTGAAAAGCTGTATAAAGACGGCAAGATCCGCGCGATCGGCGTCAGCAACTTCCAAGTTCATCATTTAGAAGAGCTTTTGAAAGATGCTGAAATCAAACCGATGGTGAACCAAGTTGAATTTCACCCTCGTTTGACACAAAAAGAATTAAGAGATTACTGCAAAGCGCAAGGCATCCAGCTGGAAGCATGGTCTCCGCTTATGCAGGGGCAGCTGCTGGATAACGATGTGCTCACACAGATCGCTGAAAAATATAATAAATCTGTAGCACAAGTGATTTTGCGCTGGGATCTTCAGCATGAAGTTGTAACGATTCCAAAATCCATTAAAGAACACCGTATTATCGAAAACGCTGATATTTTTGATTTTGAATTGTCTCAAGAAGACATGGACAAAATTGATGCGTTAAATCAAGATGAACGTGTCGGTCCAAACCCCGACGAGCTTCTGTTTTAATCAAAAACTCCCCGTCTAAGTACGGGGAGTTTTTTCATGTGTTTTTTTCAGTTGAATCAAAAACAGCATCAGAAAGGAAATTACGATGATAGAGACGACCCAAGCCCACGCAAGTGTGTTGTTGCCGGAATCCAAAGCCACATAAATGGCCGTCGGCAGTGTTTGGGTAACACCCGGGATATTCCCGGCAAACATCAAGGTGGCGCCGAATTCACCGAGCGCCCGCGCCAGGCTGAGGATGCTTCCGGTCAGCAATGATGGATATGCTAGCGGAATGGAGATATGGATAAACACCTTCCATCTGCTTGCGCCGTCTACCATTGCCGCTCCCTCTATATCAGGGTCAATATCGGAAAATCCAGTTTTGGCGGATTGATACATAAGCGGAAAAGACACGATAGCAGAAGCAATCACTGCGGCCCACCAGGTGAAAATGACGGGCTGGTGAAAGATCCATTCGATCGCTTGTCCGATGAAGCTGTGCTTTCCAAAAATGACAATCAAAATAAAACCGACAACGGTGGGCGGAAGAACGAGAGGAAGCATAAAAATCGTTTCGATTGCAGTTTTTCCGAAAAATGATGCCCGCGCCATCCACGCTCCCGCCAATGTTCCGAGGATGATCACCGCGATTCCGGCGACCGCCGCCACTTGAAAGGAAAGCGCAACCGGCGTAAAAAATTCTGAAGTGCTGATGTTATTCAGCAGTAAAACCATATTTCTCAAACACTTTCATCGCTTCATCTGTTTGCAGGTAATCGTAAAATTCCTTCGCTTCCTTATGGTGTTTCGTATCTTTTACAATTCCTAACGGATAAACAATCGGGCTGTGTGTGTCAGCTTTTGCCTCGTCGACGATTTTGACGTTCTTAGAGATCAGCGCATCCGTTTTATAAACGACGCCTGCGTCTACATTGCCTGTTTCTACATATGAAAGAACCTGGCGAACGTCTTTTCCGTAAACGATCTTATCTTTTATTTTGTCCCATAGAGACAGCTCTGTCAGTGATTCTTTTCCATAAACTCCTGCCGGCACGGACTCCGGGGTTCCAAGAGCGATTTTTTCTGAATCAGTCAGATTGTCGAAGCTTTTGACAGGTGAATCTCCGTCTTTTGGCACGACCAGCACAATTTCATTTCCGACTAGATCAGTGCTGTCTTTTTTAGCGATATCCCCATCATCTACAAGCTTTTGGAATTTGTCCTCAGCGGCTGAGAAGAACAGATCAGCCCCGGCTCCTTGAGAAATTTGCTTTTGTAAGGCGCCTGATGAGCCAAAGTTATCCTGGATCGTAATATTGTGATGGGTTTTCTCATAATTCTTTTGAATTTCCTCGAGTGCATCCTGGGCACTGGCAGCTGCTGAAACAGTTAAGGTCACTTCTTTCTCATTTTCACTTGATGACTGGCTGGCAGAGCAGCCTGCTGCAAGCAGAAAAACAGTTAATGCTGCGGTCAGAATGGAATACTTCTTAAACATGATTGCACCCCTTATGATTAGTTATATCTAATTATAACGGATTATGTTTGGGTTATGTGGGTTTTTATACATTCTCCGAAAAGGTATAATGAAATAGGAGAGTGATGATAATGAATGAAACCTCTTCCTATACGATAGAAGAAGTTGCTGGTCTGCTGAAGGTATCAAAGCTGACCGTTTATGATTTGATTAAAAAAGGCATGATCCCTGCTTACCGTGTCGGAAGGCAGATGCGTGTCGATGAAGCAGATTTAAAGCAATATAAGGCAAACATGAGGATGTCTCAGCCTGTGTCTACACACGAAGAGCCGAGAAAGGCACAGGAGCCGGTATCTAACGGCAGGCCGAATGTCGTCATCAGCGGACAGGATATATCGATGGATCTGCTCAGCAAGCATTTGGATAATGCCATTCAAGAGACGCCGCTCCGCCAATACAAAGGCAGCTTAAACAGCCTGATTGACATGTACCAAGGCAAATGCGACATTGTCAGCCTGCATTTGTACGATGCGGAAACCGCTCAATATAACACGCCTTATGTCAAACGCATTCTGTCAGGCGAACCGTTTTGTCAGATGAATGTTGTTCTTCGCAAAGCCGGCCTATACGTTCAAAAAGGAAATCCAAAAAACATACAAGGCTGGGATGACTTGAAACGAACCGACATCCGCATCATCAACAGAGAAAAAGGATCGGGCGCAAGAGTGCTGCTTGACGAACAGCTTGGTCTGCTTGGTGTGACGCCTTCAGATGTTAAGGGATACAGTGACACTGTGACTGATCATTATGCTGTTGCCTCCCAAGTCTCAAGCGGACAGGCAGACGCTGGAATCGGGGCGCAGCACGCGGCACATATGGGAAGCGTTGATTTTATTCCGCTCATCGAGGAGCAATACGACGTTGTCATTTTGAAGAAACACCAGCAGCTGCTTGAAGCTGTAAAGAGCATCTTGAAATCGGAAGAATATAAGGCCAACCTGTCTCATCTCAATGGCTATCAAACGAAGCTGACAGGCAAAGTGATATACGAAACATGAAAAAAATCCCTCTGAGAGGGATTTTTTATTGACCATCAAAACGCAGAAGGTCTCCGTTTAACATTTTATCAGAGAGAGACAGCTCTTCATTTGCTTTTTCCTTATAGGGAGTGCACGCTTCTTGGTTTTCTAACACTTCTCCTGTTTTTTGGCTGTAGCATATGTTTTTCGTATACACATAGTCGTTCGTGATAAAGCTGCCGTTTCTCAGCACGGCAAATGGCGTTCGGTCGTTTGACAGCAAATCATTGCCGAACTGAATATCACCTTTTGTATTGATTCCGAGCAGGTGCATCAGAGTCGGCCTGACGTCAACCTGCCCCCCGGCATCGGAGATTGTTTCCGGATTTTGATCAGTGATTCCAGGAATATGAATGATAAACGGCACCCGCTGAAGCTGGACGGTGTCATACGGCGTAATGTCACTTTTTCCTAAAAACTCTGCCAGGGCTTTATTATGGGCTTCTGAGATGCCGTAATGATCTCCCATAAAGACGATCATCGAGTTTTCGTATAAGCCTTCATCTTTGAGCTTTTTGATAAAATGCTTCAGTGCTTCATCCTCATAGCGAACCGTCGTTACATAGCGGTTTAACAGGTCGCTGCTTGAATCATATTCATCAATCAGCTGATCCTTTTCGTCAATTTCAAACGGAAAATGGTTCGTCAATGTGATGAAATTGCTGTAGAACGGCTGCGGCAGGCTTTTCAGTTTACCAGCTGACTGTTCCAGAAATTCCTTATCCTTTAATCCCCAGCCTGTTGAGGTTTCAGGAGTCACATGGAACTCATCGACATCAAAAAAGCGGTCAATCCCAAACGTTTCATACATCACATCTCTGTTCCAAAATGTCTTATGATTGGCGTGGAAGACGGCTGAATAGTAATCATGCTGCTTGAGTGATTTGTACATCGTATGAAATTGATGGTCACTTTTCGTAAAAAAGACGGCGCCGCTTAGGGATGGGTATAGAGAGTTAGCGACGATAAATTCCGAATCAGACGTTTTGCCTTGCTCTGTTTGCTGATAAAAATGATCAAAGGTATAGCTCTTCTTCATCAGGTCATTCATGAACGGGGTAATTTCTTTTCCATTTACCTTTTCATTCAGAACAAAGCTTTGAGTCGATTCAAGCGTCACAAAAATCACATTCCGTCCCTTTGCCAGTCCGAACTTGCTTTGATTAGGCTTGCTGTAGTCAGCCTCAGTGTAGTTTTTGATTGTAGAGAGGCTGTCTTCATCGGCAAATGCCTTCGCACTCATATTGACAGTCTGAGAAATGGTATCGTAGATGTGAAACTGAAACAGACCAATACTTTTGACGAGCACTTCCCGGTCGAAGGAATGGGCCAAGAGCTTCGGCTGTTCAATTTCGGCAAGCCCCAGCGTACATATAAGAATCCCGCAGGAAGCGGCATAGTAGCGTTTAACCGTACGGGGGTTCACTTTTGATTCCGGACTCTTTTCTTTTCTGGAGAGCAGCAGAAGAAAAGCCAAATCCGCAAACAGCGCGATGAACAAAGGATTAAACAGCTCTTGTACACTGCTGCCCATATCGCTCATGTTGCTTGCCTGAAACAAAACCGGGATGGTAATAAAATCGATATAAAAGCCGTAAAAAATCGTGTTGGAGATCAAAATGGCAGTCAGAACCAAATTGGCAATCAGCAAAAAGATGCGCTGCTGCTTGCTGTCCTTTAAAAGCAGGCCAATTCCAAATAGAGGGAGTATGAAGCTAAGCGGATTGATCAGCAGAATCAGCTCCTGTAATAGAGAGTCGGTCTGCAAATCAAAGCCCAGTTTATAGATCACATAAGTTTTGATCCACATGAATAAGATGGATAAACTTAAAAAACGCTGATTGTGAAAAAAGGTTCCTTTCATCAATTTATAACTCCTCACGTTTTCTTGAACATCTGCCATGAGATGCTTCTTATGTAAAACCTACTAAAAACAGTCTTCTTAGACAAGCTTCAGCACTTGGTTTAAAACATGCGCCCATGGATCAGCATATAAAAATAATAGCATGATGCTATTGTCAGACCGGCCAACACAAGCTGTTCGGAAAAACTGCCTGTCTTCATATACAGCGGCAGCCGTATGCGAATGGTTGAAGGGAATAAAAATTTGATGCCATTCACTGTCCAGGCATCCAGAACCAAGTGGCTTGCCATTCCAATCATTAGCCCTGCTAATATGTTTTTATCTGGAATATATGTAGCTGTGATAAAAAACATGATGAGCAGAAACAGCAGGCTGTGTGTAAAGGTTCGATGGCCAAATACGGAACTAACTATTTTTGATAAGATAGGAAATCTTCTTCCGATTTTACTTTGTGTGTGGCAGATGTCGGGAATTAATGCGCCAACCGCGCCGGACGCCGCCATGAGTACTGGGTCAAATCCATAATAATAAGCTGCTGCGGTACAAGATGCGATGCCTCCCATGATGTGTGTTTTTCCTGTCATTTCCCCGCTTCTCCTTTATCTTTTGCAAAAATCTCTGAATTACAAATATATCAAGAGAATGTATGTTTGAGCAACAGAACTTTGGCCGATAAAAAAATGAGCCGCATAATTTTCTGAGAAAAAGGCATCTTAAAGATGTACCTATTTTCTAAAAGAGGTGATACGAATGGCTTTCTTTAATAAAGATAAAGGGAAACGATCTGAAAAAGAAAAAAACGTAATCCAAGGAGCTCTTGAGGATGCCGGTTCAGCTCTTAAAGATGATCCGCTTCAAGAAGCTGTGCAAAAAAAGAAAAATAATCGCTAACCGCATGCGGATAGGGCTTGGCTCTATCCGCATTTTCCATCTGTTCCCTTTGACAGATCATTCTTTCTTTGATAACCTTCTGGGGTAACTGAATAAATAAATCCTCACTCTTTCTCAGTGAGGTAGAGGTTGCGCGGATGATGAGTCACACATGCCAGGCTGACAGGAGCTGTTAAACATGTGTAAAAGGCATCAGCGCCGAAGTGTGGAGAAAGCCGATCCTTCTCTATGCTGGGACTGTATCTGAATAAGTGCAGGACTGCCGCGTGCTTTTTCGCGGAGGGCTATCCGGAGATCAAGGGTGTGTGTTTCTTTAAGCATGGACTTTTGTTCAGGCTTTTTTTGTATTTACATGATCTCGGGTTCTGGTCCGTACAAAGAATCATTGGAGGTACTGGAATGGAACAGACAAAAAAATGGGGTTTTTGGTTATTAACGGCGTTTGTCGTTGGAAATATGGTTGGGTCGGGAATTTTCTCCCTGCCGAGTTCGCTTGCTTCGATTGCAAGTCCGCTTGGCGCCACGTCCGCCTGGCTTTTGACAGGTGCGGGCGTGCTGATGATTGCGCTTGTCTTCGGACACTTGTCGATTCGCAAGCCTGAGTTGACAGCGGGGCCGCAAAGTTATGCGAGAGCGCTGTTTTCTGATCCGAAGAAAGGGAACGCTGCCGGATTCACAATGGTGTGGGGCTACTGGGTGGCGAGCTGGATCAGTAACGTGGCGATTATCACAAGTCTTGCCGGTTACTTGACTTCGTTTTTCCCGATCTTAGTTGATAAACGTGTACTGTTTGCTGTCGGCAGCCAAGAGGTGACACTCGGCCAATTGCTGACGTTTGCTGTATGTACGATTTTGCTCTGGGGAACGCACACGATTCTTGTTGCAAGCATTAACGGTGCAAGTAAATTAAACTTTATCACAACATTTTCGAAAGTATTAGGTTTTGTTTTCTTTATCATTGCCGGATTGTTTGTGTTTCAAACGACATTATTCGATCATTTTTATTTTCCGGTTCAAGGTGAAAATGGCACAACCATTGGCATCGGCGGGCAGGTTCACAACGCCGCCATTTCTACTCTATGGGCGTTTGTCGGAATTGAATCAGCAGTGATCTTGTCTGGACGCGCGCGTACTCAGCGTGATGTCAAACGTGCAACAATCACAGGGTTGTTGATCGCGTTAAGCATCTACATTATAGTGACATTGATCACGATGGGTGTTCTGCCGCACGATAAACTTGTCGGATCAGAAAAACCGTTCGTTGATGTGCTGTATGCGATTGTCGGAAATGCAGGTAGCGTGATCATGGCACTACTTGCGATTCTTTGCCTATTCGGAACGATGCTCGGCTGGATTTTGCTTGGCTCTGAGGTTCCATACCAAGCCGCTAAAGCAGGCGATTTTCCGGCGATCTTTGCGAAAACGAATAAAAAGGGAAGCCCGGTTATTTCTCTGATCATTACAAATGTGATGTCACAGGTCTTCATATTCTCTGTTATTTCCCGGACAATAAGTGACGCATTTACGTTTTTAACGACAGCAGCGACTCTTGCGTATTTAATTCCGTACTTAGTGTCTGCGATCTACAGCCTAAAGCTTGTTATAAAAGGCGAAACGTATGATCAGCTGAAAGGCTCACGCGTAAAAGACGGATTGATCGCGTTGTTAGCGTGTGTATACTCATTGTTTGTTATCGTAACAGGAACTGCCGATTTAACGACATTTATTCTCGGCATCGGTTTGTTCTTTGTCGGTCTGGTGATTTATCCGTTTGTCATTAAGAAATTCTCGAAAGAAAAACAAGCATAAAAAAAGACACCTGACAATGTAGTCAGGTGTCTTTTTTAGAAATCGTTATTACTCCCGTTACGAATCCTATACACAAAATAGCTGACAGGAACGCACTTCGTATGGATGGAGTAAGAAATATGCGATGTGGTTCAATATGAGGTGCCCCGGCTTGTCGGTTTCATTGCAAATAGAAAAGAGCCGCAGATCAGCGCGGCTCTTTGTTTATTTTGTTAAGCTTTCGGTGATAAATTTCAGCTGCCCTTCTAGTGAAATCGGGTCTGTGAAATAGAAGCTGATCGGGTCAATTTTATAGACATGATCATTTTTGACAGCATCGAGGTTTTTCCAAATGGAACTGTTAAATACGCCGCCGTCATCTCCGCCTGATTGCCATGGACCCGCGAAAATGTAATCTCCGGCGAAGTCAGGGAGCTTTTCTAAAGAAATGTTGGTATATCCTGGGCCTTGGTCAATGGCTTTTTCCTTTGTCAGCTTTGTGGCCTGTAAACCAAGATCTTTGTAGACGATGCTTCCGCCTCTTCCGAAATCTTTACCGAATACATAAATGTCTTTGCCGTTTGTTTGCATAATGGAAACTGTTTTGTCACCGATGACTTTTTGAATTTTTGTTTTGGCTGCCGCTACTTTTTTGTCCCACTTGGCAAGCCACTCCTCCGCTTTATCTTCCGTTCCTGTCATTTTTGCAAACTCTTTCAGCTGTTCAATGTTGTCGAGCTTATCGTATTTCACCGCAACAGTTGGTGCGATTTTTTCGAGCTTTTTAATATCGGCGCCTTGTGTTGTCCAAACGATGATCAGGTCAGGCTTTAAATCAATCACTTTTTCAACAGAAGTGCCGTCTCCGATATTTGTGACACCGTCTGTTTTACCCTTGTAGTAAGGGTTTTTAAATACATTTTCAGGTGCACCGACGACGTTGATGCCCAGTGTTTTGAAGTCTCCATAGTAGCCGTCAGCCATGACAACCACCCGTTTAGGATGTTTAGGAATTTTCACATTTCCGTTTTCAGCCTTGTATGTAACGGTTTCTTCGTCTTTTGAATCAGAGGAAGAGCCTTTGCTTTCTGAGTTATTTCCGCAGGCTGCCAGCGCTGCAATCAATAAAAGAGCAAAAAAAGCGGCGCTAAGCTTCTTGTATATATGGGTCATATCTCATACCTTCTTTCAAAGAAATAGATGATAAAGAGAATCATTATCATCTGTGATTATACCATCACAAGTGCCAGTTGACACGATATTTTTGCATTTATATTCTCATTTTTATCAAAACGCTCTATTAAATCAGCGGAAAAAAGTGATATACTGAAACAGCAATTGATAATCATTATCATTATCGAAAGGAAGTACGGCTGTTGAGTCACATGAAAAATAAACAGATGATATCAGATGAAGAAATTCAATGGACATCCCGGTCGTTAGGTGCGGTCATTGTGCTTGTTGCGGGGTTATGTTTCCTATGCTTCGGCGCGATGCTGTCCATTTCTCTCGGTGCTGCGGATATCCATTTACGGACTGTGTGGGACGCCATCTTTCATTTTCAGCCAAATGAAACCTCACACCAAATTATACACGATCTTCGGCTGCCAAGAACGGCTGCTGCCGCACTCGTCGGCGCATTGTTAGCCGTGTCTGGGGCGATCATGCAGGGCATGACAAGAAACCCATTGGCGGAGCCTTCTATCATGGGGATAACATCTGGCTCTGCTTTTGCCATTTCAATTGCGTTTGCTTTTTTTCCAGGGCTTTCAGCCATCGGGCTTGTGCTGTGGTCCTTTGCGGGCGCGGGACTGGGGGCATCGACGGTATTGGGCATCGGCATGTTTTCCAGAGGCGGTCTCACGCCTGTAAAGCTTGCTCTTGCCGGAACGGCCGTCAGTTATTTCTTTACGGGCATTTCAACCGCAATTGCGCTCCGTTTTGATGTAGCACAGGATGTCAGCTTTTGGTACGCAGGCGGGGTAGCGGGTGTGAAATGGTCAGGCGTACAGCTGCTGGTTATCGCAGGAGCTGTTGGTATAACGCTTGCGTTTATCATTGCCCGGTCTGTGACGGTGTTAAGCCTTGGTGATGATCTTGCGAAGGGGCTTGGGCAGTATACATCAGCGGTAAAACTGGTTGGGATGCTTGTCGTTGTGGTGTTGACCGGTGCTGCTGTTTCCATTGCCGGCACTATTGCATTTATTGGACTGATCATTCCTCATATCACAAGGTTTTTGGTAGGGGTTGATTATCGGTGGATCATTCCTTGCTCGGCGGTGCTTGGGGCTGTTTTGCTTGTTTTTGCTGACATTGCGGCCAGACTCGTGAACGCGCCGTTTGAAACGCCTGTCGGCGCTCTGATCTCTCTCATCGGTGTTCCCTTTTTCTTTTATTTGGCACGTCGTGAAAGGAGAGGGCTGTAATGAAAACGAAAAAACCTCTTGTTGTGATAGCGGTGACTTTACTGCTGATCGTGCTTGTCTTTTTTATCAGTCTGAATCTGGGTGTCATAAAAATTGCTCCATTGCAAACGCTCAAGGTCTTTTTCGGCCAAGGGACGGCGCGGGATGAGCTTGTCTTATTTGAGTTCAGGCTGCCGCGAATAGTTTTGTCGTTGCTTGTTGGGGCGGGTATCGCTGTTGCCGGAGCCATTTTGCAAAGCGTGTCTCAAAATGATTTGGCTGAACCGGGTATTCTCGGGATTAACGCCGGGGGTTCGCTTGCTGTTGTGCTCTTTATTTACTTTTTTCAAGGGTCGGCATCAGATCTGGGCTTCTTAGGGACGTTTATGCTGCCGTTCAGCGCTCTGGCAGGCGCGTTTCTCGCCGCGTTTCTCATTTATCTTCTGGCTTGGAAAAAAGGTGTGACTCCGATTCGGCTGATCCTGGTAGGCATCGGGGTGAATGCGGGATTTAATGCCCTTTTGCTTATTTTTCAGCTCAAAATGGACCCGCATGACTTTATGCAGGCCGCGGTTTGGATATCAGGCTCGATTTGGGGGGCCAATTGGAACATGATCTGGTCGGTACTCCCTTGGATTGTGATTTTGCTTCCTTTTACTTTATATAAAGCACGCTATCTGAACATTTTACAGCTGGGAGACCAATTAGCGACCGGCCTTGGCACTGCTGTTGAAAAGGAAAGACGGATTCTCCTTCTGGCAGCGGTCGCTCTTGCCGCATCCTGTGTGGCAGCTGCAGGAGGCATCGCGTTCCTCGGATTAATCGCACCGCATGTGGCAAGAAGGCTTACCGGTCCCCGCCATCAGACGCTTATACCCGTTTCCGCCTTTATCGGCGCGTTTCTGTTTCTGCTGGCTGATACGCTGGCGAGAAATGTATTGGCACCATCAGAAATTCCGGTCGGACTTGTCATCTCCGTTTTAGGTGCGCCTTACTTTGTTTATTTATTGATGAAATCGAATTGAGGAGGGGACCGAACTTGAATTCATTATCAACGGAACAGCTTGGGATCGGTTATGGCGACAGGCTGATTGTAAAAGATTTAAATATATCTATTCCTAAAGGGAAAATAACAACCTTAATTGGGCCAAATGGCTGCGGGAAGTCAACGATATTAAAAACGATGTCCAGGATTATGCGCTCACATCAAGGTGCTGTTTACTTAAACGGCAATGCCATTCATAAAATGTCTACTAAGGACATTGCGAAGGATATGGCCATTCTGCCGCAAACGCCTGAGGCTCCGAGCGGATTAACGGTGTACGAATTGGTGTCGTACGGCAGATTTCCCCATCAATCAGGCTTCGGCAGATTAAATGATGAAGATCGCCGCATCATCAAATGGGCACTCGAAGAAACTGGCATGGCGGAATACCATGAGCGTCCGATTGAGGCATTGTCAGGCGGACAGCGTCAGCGCGTGTGGATTGCGATGGCGCTTGCACAAGGGACAGAGCTGCTTTTGCTTGACGAGCCTACAACATATCTCGATCTCGCACATCAGCTTGAAATCCTGCAGCTGCTTGACAGACTGAACAAGGAACAGGGGCGGACGATTTTAATGGTCATTCATGATCTGAATCATGCGGCCCGTTTTTCCCATTATATGATTGCGCTCAAAAAAGGCAAGGTCATCAAGGAAGGGGCCGCACTGGAGGTCATGACGCCGGATATTTTGAAGCGGGTATTCCAGATTGATGCTGAAATCGTCACTGATCCTCGTACATATAAACCCGTATGCTTAACCTATGACCTGATTAAAACTGAAAAGCAGCTTGTTTCTGTGTAAGAAAAATCCCGGTATAACGCCGGGATTTTTTATTTTCAACCCCAAAAATGTAATTTTACTTACAAATTCCGTATTTTGAAGAAAAAGATTGAAAGTCTATTTGAATTAATAGATAATATTGGTTAGAATGTTTCGAAAATATTACGAAGATTACAGAAAGAGGAGATCATTGTGTCCAAGAAGAAAAAATGGCTTATTGCCGGTTCGATATGTGCCGGTGTGCTCGTACTGGCGGGGATCGGCGCCGGCGGTTTTTACTTTTTTACTCACATGAATCAAGTTGCCGTCTCATCGGAGCCTTATGCTGAATCAGTCGCGGTGTATATGGGCGGTGAATCTGAATCAGCCCAATCGTTTTCAGGAAAAGTTGAACCAGAGAAACAGCAAAAAGTATACATAGATTCAGAGAAAGGAAGCATTAAAAAAACGTACGTCAAAGAAGGCGATAAGGTCAAAAAAGGCGATAAGCTTTTTGAGTACGAGGGCGAGGATCATTCTGACGAAATTGAGCAAAGCAATTTACAAATTGAAATGACAAACCTTCAAATCAGCCGCTTGCAAAAATCAATAGCAGAAACAGAGAAGAAGCTGAAAACAGCCGGAAAAGATGAGAAAGCACAGCTTCAAGACGAGCTTGACCAGGCCAACTTTGATTTAAAGACAAGCCAGCTTGAACTGAAGCAGCACCAAAAAGAACTGGCTGCACAATCGAAAAACAAAGGTTCAAATGTGATTACAAGCAAGCATGACGGTATTGTTCAAAGCGTCAATCAGGATATTGCGGACGGCGCAACTGGTGATCAGGCAGCAGGACCGTATATCCAAATCGTTTCAACGGGCAAATACCTTGTAAAAAGCCAAATCAACGAGCTGTTAATGGACACGATTAAAAAAGGCAGCAAAGTCAGAGTTACACTGAAAACAGGCAGTGAAGGCGAGTGGAAAGGCAAAATTACTTCAATCGGCAAGCTTCCTGCTGGAACAGGCGAGGGGGAAGCGTCAGAAAGTTATGCTGAAGAGGAAATGAATCCCCAATCCTCTAACTATCCTTTCACTGTTTTATTGGACAGCCATAAGGGCCTTGAAGTCGGCTATCATGTCAACATTGAAGTCATTAGTGACGAAGCTGATGCGAATACCATTAAGCTGCCTTCCGACATGATTATCCAGGATGATGGCGAACCGTATGTTTGGAAGACGGATGAGGAGCAGAAGGCGGTTAAACAGCCTGTTGAAATCGGGGAGACAGACGAAAGTGACATGGTCGAAATCAAAAGCGGCCTGACACCGGAAGATTATGTGATCTATCCTGATCCCGCGGTCAAGGAAGGAAAGCAGGTTACAGTCAATGCTGACACTGAATAATATTTCTAAATCGTACAAGCTGGGCAAAGAAGAGGTGCCGATCTTAAAGCAGATTAATCTCACCGTCAAGGCTGGTGAATTTCTGGCCATTATGGGGCCGTCCGGTTCAGGAAAATCTACGTTAATGAATATTATAGGCTGTTTGGACAGGCCGACCTCCGGAACCTATATGCTAGACCAGATGGATGTATTAAAAGGGAAAGACGGTGCTTTGGCTGACATTCGCAACGAATCAATCGGATTTGTGTTTCAAACCTTTCATTTGCTGCCGCGCCTTACCGCATTGCAAAATGTCGAGCTGCCGATGATTTACAATAAGGTAAAGAAAAAAGAAAGAAGGCAAAGAGCCTACGAAGCTCTTGAAAAGGTTGGTTTGAAAGATAGGATCTCCTACAAACCGCCAAAGCTGTCCGGCGGACAAAAGCAGCGGGTGGCGATTGCAAGAGCCCTTGTCAATCAGCCGCGGTTTATTCTGGCAGATGAACCGACCGGGGCGCTTGATACAAAATCAAGTGAACAAATTTTGTCGCTGTTTTCACAATTGCATCAGGAAGGCACAACGATTATTATGATCACCCATGACCCGGACGTCGCCAGAAAAGCCGACAGAACCGTTTTTATCAGAGACGGAGAATTAGTGTTAGACGAGAGAGGGATTAGCCATGCTTGAACATATTCGGATCTCCTTTCAATCTATTTTTTCACATAAGCTGAGGTCGATTCTTACCATGCTTGGTGTCATTATCGGTATAGCGGCGATCATTGCGATCGTTTCTATGCTGAAAGGCCAAAGCGAGCAATTAAAGCAAAGTATGATTGGCATGGGAAATAACGCGATTAATGTAGTGTACCAGCCAACAGGCGGGGAGGAGGAAGGCGGTTATCAGGAGGTTTCTTATACGTCCGCACCCCCTGTATCTGAAGAAACGATTGAGACGATAAAATCAGACCCTGTTGTAAAAGGATTATCTTTATATTACCTGTCTGAAGGCGCCTCTGTTTTTCACTTAACGAACGTTTCATATCCTCAAGTGTACGGAGTTGATGCTGATTATTTTGATATGTTCCCGATCAGCATCACTGAGGGGAGAAAACTGACGGAAAAAGAATTAAACAGCACACACCAAGTGGTTATGATCAATGAGGCTGCAAGAGATGAGCTGTTTCCTGACGGTGACGCTCTGCACAAAAACATCGAGATGAACGGGGTGCCGTTCCGGGTTGCCGGTGTTTTTCAAGAAAAGAAACAGGAAGAAAGCATGTTTGGTGGCGACTATGCGAATCCGGTTTTATATGCGCCGAAAAAAGTGTGGCCGCTTATTGAAGGATTCGACGCGCCGACACAGATTGCGGTGCAGGCAGACTCTTCTGAGCATATCCAAGAAGCCGGTGTAATGGCCGCGGATCTTCTAAATCAAGGACTGTCAGATGCTGATTTGGAAAAAGCGGAGTACAGCGTGATGGATCTTCAGGAGGTCGCTCAGGAAGTGGAATCCTTTAACCAGTCATTTGCTCTGCTGCTTGGCGGAATTGCCAGCATCTCACTTTTGGTCGGAGGCATCGGTGTCATGAACATTATGCTCGTTTCAGTGACGGAGCGCACGCGGGAAATCGGAATTAAGAAGGCGCTCGGTGCCAAGCGGCGCGTGATTTTATTTCAATTTTTAACAGAGGCCGTCGTGCTGACAAGTATTGGCGGAATTCTCGGTGTGCTTGCGGGCTTTGGCATCGCTAAACTTATCACGGTTATCTTTCCGATGCCTTTCATCATCTCCGTTCCGGCAGTTATCGGAGCACTCATTTTCTCAATGGCAGTCGGCATTATTTTCGGCTTGCTGCCGTCCATTAAGGCATCGAAGCTTCAGCCTGTCGACGCGCTTCGATATGAATAAAAAGAACGCATCCAATCGGATGGCGTTCTTTTTTTAGCTGGGCAGTGACGAATTGCATTTATCCAAAATAAGAAAAACGGCAGCGAGAATCATCTCTTCTGTGGTTGACAGCCAAATGTCATGAATCATTTGATCTGTCGTATAAGCGGTTATCCATAAAAACAGCAGCTGGACGGTGCCGGCCATAAGGATAAAAGCTCGTCTTCCAGTCTTGAAAAACGTAAAACTATGTATCATCAGCCGTTCAAAAGGTTCAAAGCATAGCCCGATCACAAGAAATAACACAGCAAATAGCAGGACATGAGCAGCTGATTGGTAGTTCATTCCCGCCAAAGAAAAAACACTGAGAATGATTGTAAAATAGCAAAATAACACAGCCGCCGCTGCCAGTACGTACTGTACGGCCTGCTTGATTGTATCTTTTTGATGTATCACTGATTCAGCTCCTTATCAGCGCTTGCAGAGAACGAGCGCTCTCTGCAAGCTGTCAGTTGTTTATTATTTACTGCTTTTCTTTTTCACAACCGGATGCTTTTCTTTTGAAAGGACATCCGTAAATTCTTTGCCTAAGTCAAGGTGTTCTTGGACGAAGGTTTCAGGAAGCATTGCGAGCCATTGGTTTAAAGACACATCGGCATAATGGTCATCTTTAAAGATTTCTAAAAAAACGAGCGGTTCATCGCCGAGGTTTTCTACGTAGTGGCCCATCGCAAATGGAACATAACCGACATCACCGGCTTGATAGTTAAAGGTTCTCGCATGGCCGTCAGCAGC
The DNA here is from genome assembly GCF_036765115.1 of Bacillus sp. 0909A. Lineage (NCBI taxonomy): Bacteria > Bacillati > Bacillota > Bacilli > Caryophanales > Bacillaceae > Bacillus > Bacillus sp. 0909A. The sequence continues at coordinate 79,263 of NZ_JBAIZU010000003.1, read as the reverse complement.
AAAAACGGTCATTCTCGCTTTACCGGAGATGTAATATTGCCATTCATGCGTATTCGGATGCCAGTGAAGCTCTCTCATGGCGCCAGGTTCCACAGTTACAAGCGCTGATGCAATGGTTTTAGACACAGTAAAGTTTGTCGAATCCGCAATGTACACCTTTCCTCCTTCTGATGCAATCGGCTCCTGTTCAAGAAGGCGGTACGTAAACGGATGAGGCACTTCGCCGTACGGCCCTTCCACAATGTCATCTTTTAAACAGCCGGGTACAGGTTTTTCGAATATATATTTTTCTTTGCCTGGCAAATTGGCGATTTCTTCTTCTGTCACGCCAAAATTGGCGGCAATCACTTCTTTAGGGGTGTGGGCAAGCCAGTCTGTCAGCTGGAACGTGCTGTTTTCAGAGAATGACCCGTCGTCAAACACGAGCAGGAACTCTGCCCCTTCTTCGAGTGCTTGAATCGAGTGCGGCAGGCCTGACGGGAAGTACCATAAATCTCCCTCGCCTACATCATCAATAAAGCTGCGGCCCTTTTCATCCACAATCGTGACGCGTGCTTTCCCATAGATCATGTATGCCCACTCTGCTTCCTTATGCCAATGAAGCTCGCGAATGGCGCCTGGCTTCAGCCGCATGTTCACAGAAGCCAGGTTTTCTGAAATCGGAAGCTCACGTACGGTAACTTCACGGGCGTACCCGCCTTTTTCCAAACGGTTATGAGTATCTGAGAAAGAAAACTTCATATTTTCAACGGTGCCATGATCGGTTTCCGGCGGTACGAGCATATCGGGATTCTGCCGGTCCCTTTCAATATTACGCGGGATTTTCACTGTCGCTCCCTTATCTCCTCTGATTGGCTGTGGAATGTCGTTTTGGTTTTTCATTTTCCTGTCTCCTCCTTAAAAATAAATGTGACGCAGAAAGAGAATGTGAAAGGCCTTTCGTTTTCCCTTCTGTCTTGTTAAGTGAAAAGAAACGATGAAAAGTCAACTTCGATACAAAATTAATGTTTCGCTTTCTGATCTTTCACCTCTGTCATCAATTCAATGAGCTGATCGAACTTTTTCTCGAAACGGGTCAGCAGGTACATCGCGATCAGTGCCGGGAACCCCAGATTGCTGATCTGCTTGACGACCTCCTCTATAAAAACCTGATCCATGAAAAACACCTCCTTCCTTTTTGTGCAGTCATGTAAGTAAGTGAAGGGAACCCAAGAAATCGTAAACCATGACTGGAAGGTTTGCTTCAGCAAGCGCTAGTCTGAAAGTAGTAGTTTACTTTTTTTTGCTTTCCTTCATTTAATTTAGTAGGGAGGCGGTTTGATGGACTATCAGGGTCTGTTGCGATCGAAATGTAAGGAGATTATGAAGCATCCCATCGTGAAGCATTTTTTGAGCAACCCTCAGCATTACCGTTTGTTCAAAAATGTAATGGAAAACCCGAATGAAAAGGATGCAAAATCGTTGGACGAGCAATTCAAGCAATTTTATAAGGAGATTCGCATCGTCAAGTATATGAATTCGATGATTCGGATTTTTTCCATCGATTTTGATAAGCGGATTCGCAAAAATCAAAAACGGTATCCGCTGACGGTTGATCATCCGGAAGCAGGAGAACGACTTCCTTCCGAAACGGGAAGTGACGCGTTTGAGGAGTTTTTAGACCTGCAGGATGATTTGAGCCAGCATGTCCAGGATTATCAGCTTTATCAAGCGATTCAGAATCTGACTGACAAACAAAAAAGCGTGCTGACAAAAGTCTATCTTCACGGTGCCACGATGCAGGAAATCGCTGATTCATTAGGTGAGTCCCGGCAAAATATCTCTAATATTCATAAAAAGGGATTAGAAAATATTAGAAAGCAGCTAGCGGCGCAAAAAAAGGGGGAAAAGTAAACTGTGAGCGGCGAGTTTGAACATAATAGGGATCATGATGAAATGTACGACATTGAGTATCTGATTGCATGCTTTTCACCGATGATCAGAAAAAAACTCAGCAATACGTCCTATCAAGAAAGAGAAGATTTAGAACAGGAGCTGAAAATCAAAATGTTTGAAAAGGCTGATATGCTTCTGTGTCAGGATGTTCCGGGATTTTGGGAGTTTATCTTATACATGGTAGACGAGAACTCATAACGATCACTCATTCTATGAAAACGGGAACCATTTTCGCAGGTTCCCGTTTTCTGCTGTTCACCCCCGTCAAGAGCCCTCCTATTCAAAAATGTACCAAAAAGAAACGATATAATGATAAGATGAAAAAAACAGTGACAGAAAGGAACATAAAAGTGGAAAATGCGTCAATTTTAATCGTAGACGATGAGAAAGCGATTGTGGATATGATCAAACGCGTTCTCGAAAAAGAAGGTTATCGACATATAATGGATGCGTCAAGTGCAGAGGAAGCCATTCCGATCGTAAAGACTAATAAGGTTGATTTAATCGTATTAGATGTCATGATGGGCGGAATGACCGGTTTTGAGGCCTGCACATTAATCAGGGAGTATTCAGACGCCCCGATTTTTTTCCTGACGGCGAGATCATCGGACGCTGACAAATTATCTGGTTTTGCGGTTGGAGCTGATGATTATATTACAAAACCATTTAATCCGCTGGAATTAGCCGCGCGGATCAGAGCGCATTTAAAGCGTACCTATCAGTCGAAAACAGCTGAAGCAAACAAAACCTATACATATGATTACTTTACATTTTCTCCGCAAAATGCCGAGCTGATTGTGGGCGGGGAAACTGTCGCCTGTTCGGCTCAGCTTTTGCAGCTGCTCCAATATTTTTGCGAACATCCCAATGTGGTGCTTTCGAAAGATCAAATTTATGAAAAAGTATGGGGCTATCCTTCGTACGGAGATAACAATACCGTCATGGTCCATATCCGCAAGCTCCGGGAAAAAATTGAGCGTGACCCGAGCAATCCGGAATATATCGTAACCGTTCGCGGTCTCGGATACCGTTTCATCCCGAGTCCAGAAGGAAACGGAAAGCGCCCATGAGGTTAAGATGGAAGTTTCTGTTTCACTTTTTCGGGCAGATGCTGATTGTTATCCTCCTTCTTTCAATTATGCTTGTGGCTTCCTTTTTCTATTTAGACTCGCGATTTAGCGATGCGGAATCCAATTCAGGGCTGACAAAGGCAACGACTGACACGCTTGAGGCATATCTCGATGTAAACGAAGACGGGTCATGGGAAGTGGACGATTTCCTGAAGAAATCTGTTGATAAACAGCACGGCTGGATGCAAATCATTGATTCTAATGGAAAAACGGATTATTCCTACAGTGTGCCGAAAGACGTGCCCGGCACTTACACAAAGAAGGAGCTTTTGTCTATTTATAAAAGCAAGAAGCTGGATAACTATAAGCTGAATTATTGGGCAATCAATATTGAAGACAAGTCATATCTCCTCTTGTTCGGCTGGAAGTCAAAGAGCGAGCAGCTGCTGACTTCCATTGAAAGCCGTGAACCGTCCCTCGACGCTTTGTCACAATATAAGTCCGGTACAGTTGACTATATTAAGCGGGAAAAAGGCGCCATTTACCTATTAGACAGCGATGGGAATATTCTCGACAGCATCAACAGTACAAAAAGTGAAAGAAAAACGATGAACCAGCTGGAACTGCTCAAATACAGCTCTAAACCCTGGAACTATAAACGGGAAATTTCCGTTAAGATCCTCAATAAAGACAGATGGATGGTCGCTACGGTTCCGAACCCTGTCTATGTAACCGATCAGGAGTTTAATAAATCGTTTCTTAATGTTGTCCTTAAAGCGATGTTCCTGATTATGGGCGTTCTCCTTCTCTATATTTTTTGGATGACGGCCTGGTATATGTTCAGGTTTGGCCTGCCGATTTTTCATACAATCAAATGGCTCGTCAATCTATCGAAAGGGAAGCTTGAAGAGCCGAAAAACCGTAAAGGGCGCCCAGTCAGCAAAAACAAAAAGGGGAAAATCAAACAGCCGTACCGTTTCTTCGGTGAGATATTTGAATCTATGGATCAGCTGACTGAAACGCTGCGACGGGACAAGAGAAACCGAGAAAAAATTCAGGCGACACGGGAAGAATGGATCGCCGGTTTGTCTCATGATTTAAAAACACCCCTCAGCAGCATTTACGGCTACAGCATGATGCTTGAATCGAAGCAATACGACTGGTCTCCTGATGAAGTGAAAGAAATGGGGCAGGTGGTCAGAGAGAAATCGGAATACATGTCAAAGCTCATCGAGGACTTAAATTTAACGTACCGTCTAAAAAATGACGCTCTGCCAATGGAGAGAAACCTCACAAGCCTCATTCCGTTCTTTAAAAATATCATTGAGGATTTCAAGAAAAATCCGTTTTCTGAAGGGTATGATATCTCATTTGTATCAAGAGAAGAGCATATTGAATTTGCGCTGGATGAAGCCTGGTTCAGACGCATCCTGGAAAATCTGCTCGGAAATGCTGTGAAGCACAACGATAAAGGAACAGCAATTCAGGTGATTCTTGAACAGACAAAAAATCATATTTCATTGAAGGTCAAAGACAATGGGAAAGGAATGGATGAGGAGACGATCACCCATTTATTTAACCGCTATTACAGGGGAACCAATACGAAAGATCCGTCTGCCGGGACGGGCCTTGGACTGGCGATTGCCAAAGAGCTGGTGCACCTGCATAACGGAACGATTCACGTCAACAGCAGGATCAATATTGGCTCCGTCATTACCATCCTTTTCAAAAAAGAATAAGGCATGTGGTTTGGACATCTCTTAGCCGGGAATAACAATATATAGAATGAAGCTAAAGAGGTGTTACACATGGATGCAGTATTAGAAGCAGACACTAGGGCAGTAATCGGTGAAGGCCCGTTATGGGATGAAGAAAACGGCCGACTATATTGGGTTGATATTTTAGGAAGTGAGCTCCATATTTTTGATCCTAAAGAAAAAATCAATCGTTCGGTCAAATTTACATCCTTTGTGACGGCGCTTGCGAAATATTCAAAGGATGAGCTGATCATGACGATGAAAGACGGTTTTTACCTGTATCATCTTCATGATGACAGTCTTGAAAAAATCAAACAGCCGAAGGATATGCATGAGAGCCTTCGGTTTAACGACGCCAAATGTGATCCGTACGGAAGGCTTTGGGCAGGGACGACGAGCATGGAAGGCGAACAAAAACAAGCCTCGCTTTATCGTTTGGACGCAGATGGGAGCCTTGTCAAAATGAAAGATCAAGTCTCAACCTCGAACGGTTTGGATTGGGATCGCGAACGCAACCTGATGTACTACATTGACACGCCGACGCAGGAGATTGTGTGCTATCAATACGATCCCGAAAGCGGAAACGTCTCAAACCCCGAGACTGTCTATCGTTTTGAAAAATCGGATGGACTGCCGGATGGCATGACAATTGATCAAAACGGCATGCTGTGGGTAGCGCTGTTTGGCGGAAGCCGTGTGGTTCACATTGATCCTTTTCAGAAAAAAGAAATCGATTCAATAAGTGTTCCGGCCAAATATGTCACATGCTGTGCGTTCGGCGGCCAAGACATGAAAACCCTTTACATCACAACAGCTACTGAACAAATGACCGAAACAGAAAGATATGAACAGCCTCATGCGGGCGGGTTGTTTTCAGCCAGACTTGAAACGGGCGGATATCAGCCGGTTCCATTCGCTGGGGAGTTATAAAAAAAACGCATCCGAAAACGGATGCGTTTTTGCATTTAAAGTGAACGGATAATTCCGCCTTCCACACGCTGTGCCGTGCCATTAATGGCAGATGCGGCATCAGATGCGAGGAAAACAATTGTGTTGGCGACTTCTTCAGCTGTTGCGTATCTTTGAATGAGTGAAGTCGGCTCATTCACTTTAAAATAGTCTTTCACAAATGTATCTGTATCCTGGCCGGCTGCCTTTGCGGCGCCCTCCATATAGGACGCAACGCCTTCTGTCCAAGTAGGTCCCGGAAGCACTGAATTAACCGTAACGTTTGTGCCCTTCGTCATTTCAGCCATTCCTCTGGACAGGCTGATCAGCGCTGTTTTGGTCATTGAATAAGGAATCATAGTCGGAAGCGGTTTAACGCCTGCTTCACTTGCAATATTCAAAATGCGGCCGCTGTTTTTGGCAAGCATCTTTGGAAGGAAGTGACGGCTTGTCCGAACAGCGCTCATCACGTTTACTTCAAAATATTGATTCCATTCTTCATCCGTTACCTCGGCGAAATCCTTCACTTCAAAGAAACCGAGATTGTTGACAAGAACATCTATATCACCGATCTGCTTCACTTTTTCCAGAAAAGCTGCTGCTTCATCCGGTTTTGATAAGTCGGCTGCTGCTCCATGAACCGTTCCATAGGAAGAAAGCTCCTCAACCGTGCGATCGACTGTCTCTTGTTTTCGGCCATTGACTATAACGGCTGCACCTTCTTGCAAAAAGCTTTTCGCCGCGGCTTTCCCGATGCCGGAAGTTGAGCCTGTGATTAAGACGAGCTTGTCTTTTAGCTGTAAGTCCATAAAAATCATTCCTTTTTTAGTGATCATGCTACTTAGTATACAAGATGAAATTTAGTGTTTACGAGAATTTTGCTTCCATACATGCAGCGGCGGAAAAGTCATTCATACTGCATATACAAGCCTGTCAGCCATATAGTATAATAACTCCGAAAAAGGATACGAAAGTCAAACAGGTGCCGGTACGTGAAAATAGCCGGCTTAATAGGGAAACCGGTAAAGCCGGTGCGGTCCCGCCACTGTAATTGGCCTTTGCGCCAAGAGCCAGGATACCTGCCTGTTTGATAAGCACGAAGTCTGCGAGGACAGATGATGTGTAAACAATAGGCTTTTTTGTTGTTTACAGCGTCTTTACCATCGTAGAGATGCTTTTTTAGTTCATTTAGGAGGAAAGGGTATGAAAAAATTAGCCGGAATATGGACGGCGCTTCTGCTGACCGCCATTATGATTTCAGGCTGCGGCAATGCGGCAGATGAGAAGGATTCCGTTGCGAAGCAAAAGACAGCCGCGTCTGAAGCGTTCCCTGTCACAATTGATGATGCGTCAAACGAAGATGTTACCATCAAAAAGGAGCCGAAAAAAATTGTTTCATTAATGCCGAGCAACACGGAAATTATATATGCTCTCGGACTCGGTGACAAAGTGATCGGCGTCACCAAAAACGATACATATCCAAAGGAAGTCAAACAGGTTGAGAAGGTTGGGGATATGAATATAAACGTTGAGAAAGTCATTTCTCTTAAACCTGATCTCGTTCTCGCCCATGAATCTTCCATGTCAGCCTCAGCTGATGCCATTAAGCAGCTGAAAGACGCTGGCATTCCTGTGCTGACTGTCAATGATGCACAATCTTTCGCAGAGGTATACAAATCAATCGAAATGATCGGTGAAGCTGCCGGGGTCGAGAAAAAAGCGGGCCAACTGGTCAACAGCATGAAATCAGACCTTCAGGAGATTAAAGAAAAAGCGAAATCCATTTCAAAAGACGAGGAAAAAAGCGTCTTTATTGAGGTTTCGCCTGATCCTGACATTTACACAACCGGAAAAGACACGTTTATGAATGAAATGCTGAATGTCATCCATGCTAAAAACGCTGCAGCGGATCAAAAAGGCTGGGTGCAAATGACAGACGAGGCCATCGTTAAGCTGAATCCAGACACCATTGTCACAACGGACGGTGTAAAAGCGGATGCGGTGGAAAAACGCGATGGCTGGAGCGGAATCAATGCTGTGAAACATCATCGCGTTTATGATGTTGATCCTGATCTCGTCACACGTTCAGGTCCGCGTCTGATCGAAGGGGTCGAAGAACTTGCGGAAAGCATTTACCCGGATACGTTTAAAGAATAATCGTTTTGCTGCTTATAGCATCAGTTTCTTATTTTTAGCCGCTAGTATCATATTGGGGATTTCCTGCGGCAGTCTGCAAATTCCGATACCTGCCATCTTCCATATCTTTTGGCATGAAGGCTTTGGCGGCTCTGCCGGCTCCTATGATCCAATGTATACAAATATTATGATGAATATCAGACTGCCGAGAGTTGTGCTGGCCGCCCTTGTGGGGGCGGCTCTTTCTATCGCTGGGACTGCTTTTCAGGGGCTGTTGAAAAATCCGCTTGCTGATCCCTACACGCTCGGTGTTTCGTCCGGTGCTTCAGTGGGGGCGGTTGTGACCCTATTCTTTAGCCTACAGCTTCCTGTCCTCGGAGGCTTTACACTGCCGGTTGTGAGTGTAACCGCGGCACTTGTCACGATGGCGGCGGTCCTTTTCTTCAGCCGCCTCGTTCATGCATCAATGTCTGTTTCGACTCTTATTTTAACCGGTGTCATCATCAATTCATTTTTGGGCGCATTTATTTCTCTTGTCATTGCTCTGACAGGAGATAATTTACTGCCTATTGTGCATTGGCTGCTTGGCAGCGTCTCGATGAGAGGCTGGAGCTACGTTGCGCTGTTTCTCCCGTTTTTTCTTTTAGGAACCATGCTGCTGATCATAAACGGAAGAGAACTCAACGTGATGACCTATGGAGAGGAGAAAGCAAGGCTTCTCGGGGTCAGCGTCCAGCATAGAAAAATGATGATTTTAATTGCAGGGTCACTGCTGACGGGCGGCGCTGTGGCTGTATCCGGCACCATTGGCTTTGTCGGACTTGTGATTCCGCATATCACAAGATTGCTGTGGGGAACGGATCATCGGCATTTATTGCCGCTGTCTGCCTTGCTTGGCGCGGGATTTCTCGTCTTGGCCGATCTGCTATCGAGAACAATGATTGAGCCGATTGAATTGCCGATCGGCATTATTACAGCTTTAGCGGGAGCTCCTGTTTTCGCTCTGATTTTCATTCGGCAGCACCGCGGGGGGAGAAGCTTATGATTAAGGCAGAAGGGCTGTCGGGAGGTTACGGAGACAGCCGGCTGATTAAAAATGTCAGTTTAACAGTGAAGAAGGGAGAATTTCTTGGCATTCTCGGACCGAACGGGAGTGGAAAAACAACACTGCTTCACTTACTGACAGGAACACTTCCGGCAATAGAAGGCTCCGTTTGTCTGGCTGGCAAACCACTCACTGAATATAAGCCGAAGGAACTGGCGCAAATGATGGCAGTTCTGCCGCAAAAAACAGATCAAGCGTTTAGCTTCACTGTCAAAGAAACCGTATCCTTCGGCAGATATCCATTTCAAAAAGGGCTGTTCAGCCAGCAGACTGAAGAGGATGAAGCCATCATTGAGAATGCGATGAAACAAACAGGGGTACTTGCCTTCGCTGACAAATCGATTCGTGATCTAAGCGGGGGTGAACAGCAGCGGGTTTATTTGGCTCAAGCACTGGCGCAGCAGCCGCGCATTTTATTTTTAGACGAACCGACTAATTTTCTGGATTTGGCCTATCAAAAAGAACTGCTTGATCTTATCAAGCGCCTGACGAGAGAAAATGGGCTGACTGCTGTCAGTGTTTTTCACGAGCTGAATACCGCTAGCCTGTACTGTGATGAAATCGTTTTTATAAAAAACGGAACAGCCGGGCCTAAGCAAAAACCGGAAACCGCCATCACAGAAGAGCACATAAAGGCGTTGTATAACACGAAAGTCAGCGCTTTACTCCATCATCAATTGCCTAAACCGCTTATTGCGATTCAGCCTGAAGAGGCCGCCCTAAAGCTGCCGGCGATTCCGTTTGAAGCTTTGCTGCAAGTGCGGCGCGATGAAATCCTTTTGCAAACGGAAATCCCGCTCCGGACGCTGTCTTCGGCTCCTATAGGTTCAGGCTTTTCTTGGAACCGGACGTTTCTCCATAAACGGCTGCCTGCCCATTCCGATCAAAAAGAAGGGCTTACAGCCTATTTATCTGAAAACGGCTTTTATCCGCAGGAAACCTGTGCGATGGCCTCCAACGGCAGACTTGACCAGTTTGTGTGCCGTACGTTTGAAGACGAAGAGCTGTCCGTTTGTATTTGTGTCATGTCTGGCTTTTCGATCTGGATTTTGATCAACGGCTTTGCGACAGACCAATTCTTCGTCAAGGCAGTCATGGGAGCGGAAGCCGAGCGCATGAAAGTGCTGGGCGGCGAACAAAATGACCCTGGAGAAATCCTCGTTGCAGCGACACAAACTGAAGAGACATCTTCAGAAGAAAACATAGAGAAACGGCTGAACCAATTGATTCGGTTTGGGACAGCTGAATGTGTGCGAGAGGCTGCGGACCTGCTTGAATAAGTCGGTAAAGGAGACAGATATGATGAAACTATATACAAAAACAGGCGATAACGGGCAAACGAGTTTAATCGGAGGCAGAACAGATAAGGACAGCCTCCGAGTAGAAAGCTACGGCACAATTGATGAGCTGAACAGTTTTGTCGGGCTGGCCTTGGCTGAGCTCTCCGGAAAGCGTGGCTTTGAGGATCTAACGGCCGAGCTGCTCAACATTCAGCACGAGCTCTTTGACTGCGGGGGCGATCTGGCAATCATCACAGAAAAAAGAGACTATAAATTGAAGGAAGAATCCGTTTCCTATTTAGAAATGCGAATCGATGCCTATACAGAAGAGGCACCTGAACTAAAGAGATTTATTCTTCCGGGCGGATCAAAGGCCGCTTCGCTTCTCCATGTGGCGCGCACCATTACAAGGCGGGCGGAACGCCAAGTGGTGGCGCTGATGAAAACGGAAGGGATCAATGAAACAGTACTCCGTTATCTCAATCGATTGTCCGACTATTTCTTTGCCGCAGCACGGGTTGTCAATGTGAGAAACGGTATTGACGACGTGGAGTATGAAAGAAGCGCTATTGTGTTTTGCGGTCAAAACAGCAGCGGATCATAAAAAACATGAATGAAAGCTGGCATTTTCAATACATGCCGGCTTTTTATTTTTTCATTTTGTCAATTTCCCTTTTTACGACAAAAAATGAACCTTATGAATTATTGACTGAAAAATGGAAAAATGAGATATTGTAACAAATTGATGTAAAAAATAGGCAGTGGGGGGCTCTGATTGATGGTGAGATTCATTGAAAGTGATAGCGTCTGGAAGAGAAATTTCAACTTTCTTTTCTTTTCAAGAATAGTCAAGATTTCCGGCGATATGTTCGCATTTAATTCGATATTATGGTTTTTAATTTTTGACGGTGAAGGTGCGATCGGAACTGCTTTATTGATTGCTGTCACCTTTTTGCCGGAAGCTGTTTTAGCACCTGTGACGGGTCCTTTCATGAAGCAGAATACATTGAAATTCTGGATGTACTTTTCAGACCTGACAAGAGCCGCGGTTGTTTTAATCATTCCGCTCTGCCATTTCGGCGGATTCTCTCCGCTGTGGTTTGTTATGACTCTTATGATTGTGCACTCAGCTACTGGTGCTGCCTATAATCCTGCTTCAATTGCTTTAATCCCGCAAATTGTAGATGAAAAAGGCATTCAAAAAGCAAATGCTGTGCTGCAGTCGTCCGCCCAAATTGTCCGGCTTGGAGCTGTGACACTATGCGGCGCTCTCCTTACGTTTATCAGTCCTTCTTATACAATGCTTATGGCTCTCGTACTTTATCTTATTTCTGGTTTTCTTGTTCTCTTTATCAAATACAATGCTGTTGAAACAAAATCGGAATCAGCGGCCGTTGCACAGAGAGGTACATATTTTGGCAGACTGAAACGCGGTTTTGTCCTAGTCAGAAAACACCAAATCTTATATCCGCTTGCTATCTATTGTATCTTTATGAATTTCGCGGCAGCCCCTTGGGAAGCGCTCTCCGCTGTATATGTTGCGGAGGATTTAAACGGACAGCCGATTGTGTATTCGCTATTAAAAGCAACCACCGCAATAGGCGCGTTTTTATTGGGGTTTGTACTGACAAAAGTAAAAGTAAACAAGTACGGACTGCTTTTCGTAACCGCCGGCATTATTGAAGGATTCGCTTTCTTTATTACCGGAATGAATACCTTTTTGCCGCTCGTCTTTTTCGCCGCTTTTACATTTGGCGCTGCAGTCAGTGCGATCAATGTTCCCGAGTATACGATTATACAGACATCTGTCGATAGTGAGGACCAGCCGCAAGTTTATGCCGTCATACATATGATCTCAAATATTTCGATTCCGGCAGGCGCTGTCATTTGCGGATATGCCGCAACCTCTTTTGGTTCAGGAAATGTGATCGCTGCCGGGGGAGTTGTGGAAATTATCGCGGGGATTGGAATTCTTCTGTTTACAAAGCTGGCCAAAGCAGAACAATCCGATTTGGTAAAAGAAAGGGAAGCAAGTGTTCATATGTAAGGTTTTTGAAGACGCCATGCCTCGTGCATGGCTTTTTTTATGCCGCTGGGTCCGGTGCTGTCTACGACTCTGGTCTTATCCAAAAATCAATCTCTGATTCGTTTTGCTTATCTTTTGTTTTGTATAAGATGAAGACAAGGAAAACGAAAGGAGGATCTGCATGAAGATCAACAAGAAAACGATAGGCGGATTCTTATTAATTGTATTTGGAATCTCCGTCTTTTTTGGGGGCGGCAGCTTCGGCTTTATCATTCCGCTTGCGATCGGAGGATTGCTGACATACGTGGGAATTAAAAGATTCGCAGCAGGCAAAACCATCACAGGTATCATCTTGGGCGGAATCGGGGCGATGATGCTCATTTGCTCACTTCCGTTTCTCGTTGGCATTGCACTCGCGGCTGCTATGGTGTATTACGGCTGGAAACTGATGAAAAACGGATCCGCGGAAAGCGATATGTCAAGCTTTGACCCTGAACCAGCTTCTGCCGGCTACCAGTCTCATTTTGATGACGAATGGGAAAATTTCTTAAAGAAAAAATAACACATGATATGAGGAGGAATAACGGTATGGTATTAAAAAGAATGAGAGATATGTTTGTTGCGTCGGTTCATGAAGGCTTGGATAAACTGGAGAACCCTAAGGTGATGCTGAATCAGTACGTTCGTGATATGGAAAGCGATATTGCAAAAGCAAAACAAACGATCGTCAAACAGCATACGATCGCCTATCAATTTAAGAAAAAATATGAAGAAGCAAATGAAGTGGCTGGAAAGCGTAAGAATCAAGCTCAGCTCGCTTTTGATGCCGGTGAAGAAGAGCTTGCGAAAAAAGCGCTGACAGAAATGAAGTATTTAGAGGGAAAGGCAGCAGAGCACAAAGCTTCCTATGAACAGGCAAGCAGTCAGCTGGCTGAGCTGAAAGAACAGCTTGCCACACTTGAAACAAGGCTTCAGGACGTAAAGGATAAAAAACAGGCGCTGATTGCCCGGGCAAACGCTGCAAAAGCAAAAGAGCATATGAACGCAACATTCGACAAAATTGACAGTGAAAGCGCGTATCGGGAATTTCTCCGGATAGAAAACCGAATTGAGGAATTAGAAATCCGTGCCGATTATTCGAAGTCAGCGGAAGCCGGCACAGCAACGAGCCAAAGTGAATTTGCAGACGAAGTAGAAGCTGAAATCGAAAAGATGCGGGAACTCTCTTTGAAAAAAACAGATCAAACCTCACATGCAGCAAATGAATAAACAGGACAGGGAAGGGTTTTCGTCAAGTCCTTCCCTTCCGCACGTATTCATTCGCAGGCTTTTCCTTTATAATAGAATGAATGAGAAGGATGAAAACAAATGAAAAAAATGCTGGGCAAACTGCTGATCATTGCCGGTATTCTTATTTTTTCTGTAGTTGTTATTAAAGACGTGTTTGCTGATGGTCTTTCATTCATAAACGGAACTGAAGCTGATTCAGCCAGTGCTTCACCACATGAGATCGAAAGCGTAATCATTGAATCGGATAACAAGAATGTGAAGATCATAGCGGAAAAGCGTAATGACATATCAGCAACCATCTCAGGTGACTCCGGGAAATTGTTTGTGGCTGAAAAGAGAAGAAAGCTGGAGCTGACGGTAAAGGAAAAAGAATTTCAATTCTTGAACGGATTTCATCGATCTGCCCTTGTCGTCCATATTCCATACACATACAAAGGCGGTTTGGCTGTGAAAACCTCAAGCGGCGACGTGTCTGTAGACGGTAATAAACATCTCACGCTTTCTAAGCTGAACGCAGCATCTGCAAGCGGGAATATGGCCGTAACGGGTATCAGCCTTCAGGAGTTGGAGGTGAAGGGCTCTTCCGGAGATGTGTCGATATCAAATACAGACGCTAAAACAGCCGGCATCCGCTTAACTTCAGGCGACGCAAACTTGGATGGTGTTTCAGGCTCACTTGATGTACGGATGACATCAGGAAACGTTGACGCGGATTTAGAAAAGGTAGCGGGCTCTTCAGCTGTCACATTGACGAGCGGTGATGTGAATCTGGAGCTTCCCGAAAACGGCAGTTTCAAAGTCAATGCTGCTTCAGAGAGCGGAAGCGTCAGTTCGGCGTATCCATTTGCTGATACAACACATAAAGATCATCATCAAATCACAGGCTCACAAGGAAGAGCACAGCATCTAGTCGATATTAAAACAAACAGCGGGGATGTAGCGATACGGTAGCATCTGGCAGAAGAAAGGAGGCGGAACAACCAGAATGACAAAAAAACAGCTTCTTGGACTTATCATTGCTTTATTTGGCATCAGCATGTTTTTGCAAATTATCGGAGTAGGCGATCTGCTGTTTTGGCCGCTCTTTTTTCTGATTGCCGGTTATTTTTTAAAAAAATACTCCCGTGACTGGCTTGGGTCCGTCATGTACATCTTTGCCGCTTTCTTATTTTTGAAAAATCTGTTCAGCATCACCTTTAACTTATTTGGCTATGCGTTTGCCGCATTTTTAATTTACGCAGGCTACCGGCTTGTGAAAGGAAAGCCTATTTTTGAACCGAATGAGAAACCTACCGATTTAACGAAAAAAGAAAAACAGTCCGAGCCCCCAAAAAATGTGAAACATCCTGACATGCGAAGCTTTTTTATCGGCGAACTTCTGATGATGAAGCAGCCGTTTGATCTGAATGATTTAACTGTATCGGGTTTTATCGGCGATGTAAAAATCGACTTGTCAAAAGCGATGATTCCGGAGGGAGAGAGCACCATTGTCATCAGCGGAGTGATCGGAAACGTTGATATTTATGTTCCATCAGATCTTGAAGTGGCTGTCAGCTCGTCCGTCTTTATCGGCGACATTAATCTGATCGGCTCGAAGAAAAGCGGATTAAGTACGAAGGTATACGCCTCGTCTTCTGATTTCAGCGAATCCAAACGCCGGGTGAAAGTATCCGTCTCCCTATTTATCGGTGATGTGGATGTGAAATACGTATGAGAAAAAAACTGCTTGCCAGTCTCCAGTGGCGTGCCATTCGCATGACAACGGGAATCAGTCTGCTTCTATTTGTCTGCTTGATTTCTTTTATGATGGTTTACTATCGGCTTGATCCGTTTGTGTTGCTGTCGTCAAGCTGGTTCGGGATTCCGTTTATCCTGATTTTGGTGCTGATCAGCCTTACGATCGGTTTTGCGTCAGGGTACATGTACGGCAACCGGCTGAAAACAAGGGTCGATACATTGATTGAATCTATTTTAACATTTGAAAATGGCAACTTCGCTTATCGTATACCGCCGCTCGGGGACGATGAAATCGGGCTTGCAGCCGATCAGCTGAATGAAATGGCGAAGCGGGTTGAACTTCAAGTCGCTTCCCTGCAAAAGCTTTCAAATGAACGGGCTGAATGGCAGGTGCAAATGAAAAAATCAGTCATTACAGAAGAACGCCAGCGATTGGCCAGAGACCTGCACGATGCTGTCAGCCAGCAGCTCTTTGCGATATCGATGATGACCTCCGCTGTATTAGAACATGTAAAAGATACGGATGATAAAACGGTGAAACGGATCAAGATGGTAGAGCACATGGCGGGAGAAGCCCAAAATGAAATGAGGGCGCTGCTGCTTCATTTAAGACCTGTGACGCTCGAAGGGAAGGGGCTGAAGGAGGGGCTTACGGAGCTTTTGGACGAGTTTCGGAAAAAACAGCCGCTTGATATCGAATGGGATATTCAGGATACGCCGATTTCCAAAGGCGTAGAGGATCATTTATTCAGGATCGTACAGGAGGCTCTTTCCAATGTATTCAGGCACTCAAAAGCCTCAAAAGTATCCGTGATTCTCGGCGCAAAAAACAATCAGCTGCGGCTGAAGGTCATTGATAACGGAAAAGGATTCAAGATGGAGCAGGTAAAAGCGTCATCCTACGGCTTGAATTCGATGAAAGAACGTGCAAGCGAAATCGGTGGAGTCGCCGAGGTGATTTCGGTTGAAGGAAAAGGCACACAAATTGAAGTAAAGGTCCCGATTTTCCCGGAAGAAAAAGGAGAGAACGAACGTGATTCGAGTATTGTTGATTGATGATCATGAAATGGTCAGAATGGGGCTCGCCGCTTTTTTGGAGGCGCAGACCGATATAGATGTCATCGGCGAAGCGTCTGATGGCAGCGAGGGTGTACAGCTTGCTGTTGAATTAAAGCCTGATGTGATCTTAATGGATCTTGTCATGGAAGGAATGGACGGCATTGAAGCGACAAAGCAAATTTGCCAGAAGCTTTCCGATCCGAAAATTATTGTGCTCACAAGCTTCATTGATGATGATAAAGTGTACCCGGTCATTGAAGCGGGAGCGCTCAGTTACTTACTGAAAACATCAAAAGCGGCCGAAATCGCTGATGCGATCCGTGCCGCAAGCAAGGGAGAGCCAAAGCTTGAATCAAAAGTGGCGGGGAAAGTATTATCCCGGCTGCGCCACTCAGGTGAAAACGCGCTCCCGCATGAATCACTTACGAAACGGGAGCTCGAAATTCTTTGCCTGATCGCAGAAGGAAAAACAAACAAAGAAATAGGGGAAGAACTGTTTATCACCATTAAAACAGTCAAAACCCATATCACCAATATTTTATCAAAGCTGGATGTCAGTGACCGGACGCAGGCAGCTGTGTACGCACACCGAAATCACCTCGTAAA
The DNA here is from genome assembly GCF_036765115.1 of Bacillus sp. 0909A. Taxonomy (NCBI): domain Bacteria; kingdom Bacillati; phylum Bacillota; class Bacilli; order Caryophanales; family Bacillaceae; genus Bacillus; species Bacillus sp. 0909A. The sequence goes on along the minus strand of NZ_JBAIZU010000003.1, from coordinate 62,314 downwards.
ATAGGCGTCCGCTATTTGTTTGCGCCTTTCGTCCCGAAGTCTCTGACAACCACATTGACCCGGTAGTCTATTTCCGCATTGCTGAAATAATCATCATCCCATTTTCTTGAGATCTTTTTCCACTTTTGAGGATAATGAATTCTGACTTCGTTTCGCAGCCCGGTTACATCTACTTTGATATCTTTCTGCAGCTTGCCTGTAATAAATGCTGTTACTGTTTCGTGTAATCGTTTTTCGACTGTCTTTTCAATATCTTTGATATATGAATCCTTAAATGAATCTTCATTCGGATTCCAGTCCTCTGATAAACGACCTTCAATATTGCGTGTGACGGTGAATTTGAACTTTCCGTCCTTGTAGGCCGTCTTAATCTTCCGATTGCTCGAATACACCTCATAAGAAAAAAGATAGCCATCGCGCTTCAAGTCAATGACGCCTCCTTCGACAGTGCCTGTAAATAAGTTGATATTTTGAACCTCAATCGGTGTTAGATTCCGGTTCCATAATTTATCTTTGATGATAGAAGCCCCGTTTATCGCGAGTTTGCCGTTTTCCTCACCGACATGAGGGATAAGGAACGAATCATCAGAGGTCAAGTGTTCTGAGATCTCTCCCAATGTAACAGGCTCCATCATTCTAATCGTCACCGCGTTATTCTCTGTCAGATCATAAATCACATTGGATGCGGGCTCTCCTTGATCATTCATTTTAAATATATCCTTAGTCCTGCCATCGGTGACAAAGACGTACGAACTCCTCCTTGTTCCATTGTCTCTGACAAACTGGTTAATGATCGCGTCCATTCCAATATGATCCGCAATCACGCTCTTGGAAAGCAGAATGAGACGCAAATGCTGTGAAAACGTAGGGTTATGTTTTAATGCAGATGTTCTCATCATTTGATGGACCGTTTCACCCTTTGTGATAGAAAGCTGTGTTGGGTCAGATGAAGAGCCTTCCTTGGAGCTGATTTTTTTCGGCACAAGAATCTGCTGTGTAAGTTCTAAATTTTTATCATCCGGCTTGTCTAAGCCAACACCGATGATCAGGCTTAATTCCTCAATATTCTGGCTATCCCAGCATCCGGACAGCAATAGGATGCATATGAACATACTTAAAATGCGGATTTTCATTTTGCTGTAATCCTCCTTTTGACAGCTACAATGAAAAAGAGAATGAAGGGAAGTAAAAACAGGCAGACGAAAATGTATCCGAGATAATCGCTATACATCATGACCTGATTAGAGTCATCCGGCCATAGAGAAAAATAATAGACAGCCGCGCCAATGAGAACCATGCTTTTTTTAGTCGATAATCCAAACGTCTTCTTCAGTCCGTTAGCGGCAAAATATCCGTAAATGACAAACGTTGTGAAAAATTGAATGATCCAGACGACCAGTAAAAACGATTCAAACCGTTCAATGAATATGCCCTTGAGCTCAAAAGACTGAAAGAGAGAAATGGTCGGCCAGATCAGCGTTTTTACCTCAGGAGCGGTCAAAGCCCCGACAACAATGACATACGTCAGGATATATAAAATAATCGGAATCAGAAAACCGAAAGCCGCGTATCTAAATGTGTATTTCTTTTTCTTCATATGTTCAGGGAGAAACAGCATTATTTCCATTCCTAAGAAAGATATCGAGACAACAGTCAGGGAGTTCGCAATGGGTCCAAGACCTTCGCCTAAAACAGGGCGCAAATTATTGATGTCAAAAATTTTAAAACTGATCCCAAACACAACCAGTAAAATAATAATCGTTACTATTAAATAAAAGGGAAACAGCCGAGACACATCACTTAACCCTCCAACAATTAAATAGATGCCGCAGCAGATAAACGTTAAGATAATGACCTGAATCGGCGTTTTCTCCAGCAGGAAGAACTTTACCATTTCAGCCATCGCCCTGGTTTCAAAGCTGGCCACTCCGATAAAATAGCAGCAGATCAAAAGGCCGAAGATGCTGCCGATCCATTTCCCAAGCCCTTCCTGCAAATACTCAAATAGAGAAGAGTATTGATGTTTTTTCTGAATGAGCGTGTTTAAATAAATGAAAAAGATAAAAATGACACCTTCTAATATCAGCGAGATCCAGCCGTCAGGAGTATTAGCCTTAGTGGTGAGCGCTCGCGGCAATGTTAAAAGACCGGCACCAAGCATCGTATTTGCAACAATAGCAATACCTTGGAAGGTATTAAGTTTCAGTGGAGTCTGTTTTTGGCTCATTTGGATTATTCGCCTCTTTTGGTTTGTTTTTAATTGGGAGACGGATAATGGAATCATCCGTATTTTTCAGGCTGAAGAATCCGTTTGGCGAAAAATACGGAGATCCAAAGCTCGTTTGTCTCGTTAGATGCGTATAAATAACAAGCATAAATAAAATAATCCCGTACAGCCCAAGAATAGCGGCGGAAAACATCGAAATAAAACGCAGCACCCGGAAAGACAGACCCATTCCGTACTGGGGAACGGTAAAGGATGCAAGGGCAATGACGCTGACAACGATGACCATAATCGAACTGACGAGATTCGCCTCTACCGCCGCTTGTCCGATGACTACGCCCCCGACGAGGCCGATCGTCTGGCCAAGCGGGTTGGGAAGACGCAGCCCGGCTTCTCTGAGCAGCTCGATCGTCACTTCCATCAGCAAGGCTTCAAATATCGGCGGAAACGGCACGTTTTCCCTGTTTGCCGAAATCGTGACGGCGAGCGCGGTCGGCAGCAGCCCTTGATGGAAGGAAACGAGTGCAATATAAATAGATGACAAAAACAAGGTGATGAAGATAGAAGCAAAACGCAGTGTCCGGATTAGAGATGCTGAAATCCAGCGTTCATAGTAGTCATCCGGGGACTGCATCAGGACACCGAGAGAAACAGGGACCAGCAGCACAAATGGTGAACTGTCGACCAAAATGGCCACACGGCCGTTAAACAGGGCCGACGATACCTTATCCGGTCTTTCCGTATTTTGAACCTGCGGAAACGGCGAAAATTTATTATCTTCAATGAGCTCCTCAAGCGTTCCGCTGTCCTGAATATCCTCAAGTTGGACATTTTTAAGCCGCGCTTTTACTTCTTTTATGACGAACTTTTTTGCTTTGCCCTCAATGTACATAATGGCTGCCTGCTTCAGCTTGTCTTTGCCGATCATGATTTTTTTGGTGATTAACTTCGGATGAGAGGTTCTTTGTCTGATCAAAGCGAGATTTGTATCGATATCCTCTACAAATGCAACTTTTGGTCCGCGAACCACTTTTTCAGTTGTCGGCTCTGCCAGGCTTCTTGTTTTTTTCTTTACTGTAGATAGAATATAGACTTTGTCCAATCCGTTGATAAACACAGCACAATTGCCGCTGAGAATGGACTCGACCGTTTTTTTTGCGGTTTCAACAGGTCTTGCGTCAAGCTGGTCAAGGCGTTTTTTAACTTGGTCAAGCGTGAGGCTATCTTCATCTTTGATTAAGGTTTTAATCGATTCTGCAACCTTCTTCTGATCATTCAGTTCACTAAAATAGAGATAGTAAAAAACAAGACCGTTGGAGAGCATTTTTTTGTTTTTTACCAGATCATCGTTTTCTTTTAATTTTGGAAGCACCAATGCTAAATTATCGTGTATATATTCCTTAAACTCTGTTTGTTCCAACGAGGTCACCTCTTATCCAAAACCTTAGTAGAGGTTATCTTTTCCTGTTAAAAAAATGATATACTGTGTTAGAGTATTTCATGGTGTAAGTTTTTTTATGAAAGCGGAGGATACGAAGTGGCACAGGTAAGACTTGCAGGAAAACAAGAAGAAATAGAACAGCTCATTAAATCATTTGAAAAGCATTACGATGTCTCTTATACATCAAGGGAGTACGGACGAACGAATCCGAAGTACAAATATTCAAAGGATTCCCGCGTATATCTTGAATTAAAATTAAAATCTGCCAAGATCGAAAAATAAAAAGGATTTTTAATGTCACTGGCGAATTATGATCTATTGAAGCAACCGTTATGGAGGGATACATAAATGGAATACAGAATTGAACGAGACACCATGGGAGAAGTAAAAGTTCCTGCTGATAAATTTTGGGGCGCCCAAACACAGCGAAGCAAGGAGAACTTCAAGATTGGTTCTGAAAAAATGCCGATGCGTGTTGTGAAGGCGTTTGCAATATTGAAACGCAGCACGGCGATCGCTAATAAACGCTTAGGCAACCTAGATGCGGAAAAAGCGGAAGCCATTGCAGCAGTTTGTGATGATGTTCTCAAAGGCAAATACGATGATAACTTCCCGCTTGTTGTATGGCAGACCGGAAGCGGCACACAAAGCAACATGAACATGAACGAAGTGGTGGCCAATCGCGCGACCGCGTTATTAAAAGAAAAGAACTCTGATCAAACAATTCATCCAAATGATGACGTTAACCGCAGCCAAAGCTCAAACGATACGTTCCCGACAGCGATGCACGTTGCTGCCGTTTTATCTGTCTATGAACAGCTTGTGCCTGCGCTTGATCAGCTTCGCAATACGTTAGACGAAAAAGCAAAAGCATACAATGATATTGTAAAAATCGGACGTACGCATCTTCAGGATGCCACACCTCTGACGCTCGGACAGGAAATCAGCGGATGGGTGCACATGCTCGATCGCTCGAAGGAAATGATTTTAGAAGCGACAGACAAAATGCGTGCGCTTGCAATCGGAGGTACAGCTGTCGGAACAGGAATCAATGCTCACCCGGAATTTGGAGAGCTTGTTTCAGAGGAGATCACGAAACTGACAGGTCAAACGTTTACCAGCTCGTCGAATAAATTCCACGCGCTGACAAGCCATGACGAAATCACATATGCACACGGCGCCTTAAAAGCTCTTGCCGCTGATTTAATGAAAATCGCAAATGATGTCAGATGGCTTGCGAGCGGACCTCGCTGCGGCATCGGGGAGATTGTCATTCCTGAAAATGAGCCTGGCAGCTCCATTATGCCTGGAAAAGTGAACCCGACACAAAGTGAAGCACTGACGATGATCGCAGCGCAAATTATGGGGAATGATGCGACAATCGGCTTTGCCGCAAGTCAGGGGAACTTTGAACTAAACGTATTTAAACCTGTGATCATTTACAACTTCCTGCAATCTGTACAGCTGCTGAGTGACGGAATGAACTCCTTCCATGATAAGTGTGCTGTCGGTATCGAGCCAAATAAAGAAACAATTCAGGAAAACTTGTCGAATTCCTTAATGCTGGTTACGGCGCTGAATCCGCATATCGGATATGAAAACGCCGCAAAAATTGCCAAGCTTGCCCATAAAGAGGGATTGACGCTGAAAGAAGCGGCTTTGAAGCTTGAATTGCTGACAGACGAACAATTTAACGAAATGGTGAAACCGGAAGATATGGTAACACCAAAGGCGTAATAGAGAAAAAACGGCTGCTTGTGAAGCAGCCGTTCTTCTAAATATATTGTTGTTTCAAGAGAAATGTAAGCTGCTCGGCATCTTCTGCGAGAGCTTCCGACTCCATCAGGTTATGGATCATTCCTTTTATGATCACCAGCTTCGGTGTTTTTTTCTTCATTTCTGCTTCAAGTATGTCCAAGCTCTCCGATAATTCAAGGGAGGAGTTTGTGTTCAAGCTTTTTATTTTCTCACGAAGGCTTTTCACAATCGATTCAGTCAGCGGGTCAGGCCGTCCGTGAGACAGGGGCCCGAATAAAGAGCTTGCTTCTTCTAATGTAATGAAAGGCTCATCGTTTCGTTCAGACATGCCTTTAACCATATCATCAATGCGGTTAATAACGATATCTGCTAATTGATCCGGCTTCACAGTATATCCGAGCAAAATCATGCATTCCAGGTAAATCTGGCTGATTCCTTCTATTAGAAAACAAAGCTCCGCTGTATATGGTTCAGCTTTTTCTCCATATATGTTTAACAGACTGTCAATGTGAAATTGAAGGGAAGTCTGGCGGATTTTTTTTGCGCATTGCTCTACTTCATCCGTATAAGGCAGAGAACCTTCCTTCATTTGCATTGTAATAAAGTCTTTGTGTTCAAGGATATTTTCATAGAACACAGTAAGCTGCTTGCGGTAAGCTGTTCTGGGGCTGTCGCCTTTCGTTTTAATATTTAAAATACGGGTAAATGTTTTATCATAATAGTAATTCAGCATAGATAAAAGCAGCGCTTCTTTAGAAGGAAAATAAATATAAAAAGCACCTTTAGAAATCTTGCATGCTTTGGCAATTTCTTGAACTGGTGTTGCGTTATATCCTTTTTGGGCAAACAGTTTAATGGCTGTTTCAATAATCAGCTTCTCTTTTTCCTTCAAATGGTTCCACCCTTTCGGAGCTTGAGGCCTACATAGGATATGACCATACAGTCATACCGTACGTTATAAATTTAACCTTATTGTAACTTGTTTTTTTTTCATGTATTATTTATATTATAGATTGAGATGACCGAACGGTCAAAGCTCAAGCGAAAGGGTGAATCTGAAATGAGAGAATTGGACGAAATGATCAGCCGCTTGCGAAACAGAGGAATTAAAGTGGAAAAAGTCAAATATCCGAAGCAGACGTTGTCAGAGAAAAAATGGGTTCATCAATGCAAACAGCCGCTCAAAACAAATTACAGAGATTTTAACGGCTATTCTTTCACATGAAAAATAGACTGCAAAAATATCTACAGTCTATTTTGGCACTGCTATGCGGTATGTTACACCCGTTTTGTCATTTTCAATTGAGATAGACGCCTTATGAAGAGTTAAAATACGTTTTACGATGCTGAGACCAATGCCGAATTCGCCTTTCTTCCCTTTATTAAAAGGCTCATAGAGGCTGGAAAGCATCTCATCTTCAATATGCGGTCCGTCATTTTTAATGGTGATAAAGATATTCTGATCATCCTGTTTCATGATGATTTCAATCTTTGTTGCGGCATAACGGATTTGATTTTCCAGTATGTTCTCCAGAAGCTTGTTCCATTGCTCGGGATCACCCGGCATAAGAATGTCTTCATCTACATCAATTCCCCATGATAATTCTTTTCGCGCCCATTTCAGTCTTTCAATGACTTCTTCTGTCACACCCATAATACTGAATGTTTCATGTTGTACTTTTTGCTTAGATAAATAATCGAGCTTTGTTAAATATAATAAATCTTTTATTTTTTTCTCCAGCTTAAGGGCTTCGCCTTCAATGACATCTACTGTATTTTCAAGATCTCCTTTAGGAAAAATCCCGTCTTTTATGGACTGGGTATATCCCCTGATCACCATAACCGGCGTTTTTAAATCGTGTGAAATATTTTGTAAAAGGGTTCTTTCTGTTTCATCCTTTTGCACAAGCTTTTGGCGCATCTCTTCGATGGTATGCCCCAATTTGCCGATTTCATCTTTCCGATCCACTATGACAGGATCATCCCAATCCTGTTCTGAAATCCGTTTGACGTGCTTTTCAAACGAAACGAGAGGCCTTGATAAATATTTCGCAAGCCAAATCGCCGGAATCCAGCTCAATAAAATGACAACCGCTATAATAAACAGCAGCTGTTTGAACAGAGTGAAGGCCAGATCGTCCCGATAAGAATCAAGTGCATAGGACAGCATCATGGCGGATTGCCCGTTTACGGAAAGTCCCTTCTTAATGACAAAAAACACTTTTTCGCCATTAATTTCAGCGCTATATCGTTTCTTTTTGACTTCCTGTTTATCAGCCAGCTGGTATACCTTATGGATAAAATCAGACGACAGGATTCGTAAATCCTTGTCTGAAGAAGCCGCTTCATTTTCGGGCAGAAGCACGTGCTGAACAGAGCGCACGGTCGTCGGTGCCGTGGCTTCCTCGCTGTAATAGCGCCTTTCGATTGAACCAGGCAGGCGGTACTCGGTCAGAACATGCTGTTCATTTTCAATGGTAGTGTACGTTTCATTGGTGAAAAAATCACGCAGCGTGTTTGAAAATAAAACAAGCAATAAAATCGATATGGCTAACAGGATGCCGGAGATGACAGCCCATATTTGAAACGAGAGAGGCTTGTTTTTCATGATGTCATCATCCTGTAGCCAAACCCGTAAATGGTCTCCACTTTGAGTTCAGGCATCTTTTTACGCAGCCTCCGGACAAGATCGTCAACAACGCGGTCAGTTCCAAAGTAATCATGTCCCCATACCTTGACGAGAATATCCTCACGGGAATATGGATGTCCTTTATGATGGATAAATAAGAGGAGGAGATCAAATTCCTTCGACGTTAAATTAATCAAATTGCCGTTTTCATCATAAACCTCTCGGGCGTCTTCTGCGACCCGATAGGAGGAGACGACAGTTTCGTTCTTTTGTGCGGACGGCGCTTCCTTATAGACAAGCTGCAACAGCTTTTGCACACGTATAATCAGTTCCCGCGGGAGAAATGGTTTTGAAATATAGTCATTGCTTCCAAGCTCTAACCCAAGCACTCTGTCAATATCGGCGTCTCGTGCGGAAATAAAAATGACCGGCACGTCAGGGTCCTTCTCTTTGATTTCTTTTATTAATGTATAGCCGTCAGTATCCGGCAGCATGATATCGAGAATCCAGAGGTGGGGAGACGGCGTCATTTTTTTTCTGGCGTCTTCGCCTTTCGTAAAAGATGTAATGTTCCAGCCCTCATTCTCTAAATACTTCGTCAGCAATTCATTCAGATTATCCTCATCTTCAACTAGATAAATGGTATATGACAAGGCCCTTCACATCCTTTCAACGTCATTATAAACTAGTTTTAACATACGGCAGGCAATTTTCATAATTTCACATATTCTTTTCATTTTTATCCCACAATGTTTGTTTATCATGTGTATAAGGGAAGAAAGGGAAAAAAGAGCGGGGAAGATGCAAGATGATCAAACATATTCTATATTGGTGCTTTGCTTTTCTCCTCATTATTGGGACAATTGAACTTGTACATGCGATGAATATGTAACGATAAACGAAAAACCGAATAAGGAGTGTATGCATATGGATTACCGACGTGATGACCAAAACGGGGAACAACAAACGGAACCTTCACATACAGAAAACATGAATACAGATAACCGGAAGCTGATTGAGCATCATGAACAAAAATTGCTTGATCCGCCTCATTCTTATGAAGCGGGACGAAAAGAAACGGCTTCCGCTTTAGAAATGGAAAAGAAAGAAACAGCTGTAAAAAAAGAGAAGAAGCGTAGAGCGGCATGGCTGAGCCCGATTTTAGGCGGGATCATCGGCGGTGGACTGATGCTCGGCATCGCGCCTTATTTGCCGTCTGACCATAATCAGACGACCGAGACGGCTTCCGCAAATAAACAGGTGCAATCCGACAATTTTACAACGACACCTGTGACAAACGCGACCAACGTGGCTGATATGGTAGAGGACTTAGAGCCGACGATAGTCGGAATCTCAAATATCCAAACCTCTCATAATAACACATTCGGCACAGAAGGCAGCTCCGGTTCAGAAAGTGAAAGCGGAACAGGGTCAGGGGTTATTTTCAAAAAAGACAATAACAAAGCATATATCATTACAAACAATCACGTAGTGGAAGGAGCGAATAAGCTGACTGTTACCCTGTACAATGGTAAAACGGAGACAGCAAAGCTTGTGGGAAGCGATGCAATTACCGATTTGGCTGTTTTGGAAATCAACAGCAAGAACGTCAAAAAAGTGGCGAGCTTCGGTGATTCTTCGCAGCTGCGCACAGGTGAAAAAGTCATCGCCATCGGTAATCCGCTCGGCCAGCAGTTCTCAGGAACAGTGACACAAGGGATCATTAGCGGACTTAACCGGACGATTGATGTCGATACGACTCAAGGTACCGTTGAAATGAATGTGCTGCAAACAGACGCCGCAATCAATCCAGGGAACAGCGGCGGCCCGTTAATCAATTCAAACGGCCAAGTGATTGGTATCAACAGTCTGAAAGTGAGTGAAAGCGGGGTTGAGTCACTCGGTTTTGCGATTCCAAGCAACGATGTAGAGCCAATTGTTGACCAGCTTCTTGAAAACGGAAAAGTGGACCGTCCATTCTTAGGCGTGCAGATGATTGATATGTCACAAGTTCCTGAAACGTACCAGGAAAATACACTCGGCCTGTTTGGGGATCAATTGAGCAAAGGTGTCTACGTCAAAGAAGTTCAATCAAATTCGCCGGCGGCTAAAGCAGGAATGAAATCTGAGGATGTGATTGTCAAATTAAACGGCAAAGATATCCAAAGCAGTGCGGATATCCGTCAAATTCTTTATAAAGATTTAAAAGTCGGAGATAAAACAACAATTCAAGTGATACGCAACGGAAAAACGAAAAACCTGAATGTGACACTGACCAAGAAGACAGAGAGCCTCAGCAGCTAACTGGCAAAAAAGCTGAACCCGAAGAGGGTTCAGCTTTTTTTTAGCCTAAATAAGAGGAAAGCATCCACACTTGTTTTTCGACTTCTTCTATAAGTCCGACAAACAAGTCTGCTGTCGCATTGTCTTGATTTTCTTCCGCAAGGCCGATGACGAATTTAGACTCGCTGCTGATTTGTTTATAGTCGTTCACCAAAGCTTGGACCATTTCTGAAGCTGACGTTTCGTTTCCGCCGTCTGTGATGGATGCTTGCTCAGTGTATTCTTTCAAAGTGGCAACAGGCTGCCCTCCGATAGCCAGCAGGCGCTCAGCAATTGTATCTACAGTTTCCGCCGCGTGGTCATACAGTTCTTCAAATTTTTCATGCAAAGTAAAGAAGTGAGGCCCTTTTACATACCAATGAAAACGGTGCAGCTTGGAGTATAGAAGGAACCAGTTTGATAATTGGGTGTTCATTGAATTCTCAACTAATGTCAGGTTTGTTTTTGCGTTTTCGGTTTTCATAATATTACGTCCTCCTTGTGATCTGTTAATTTAATTATACCACATATTAATTAAAAATCAATACTAAATTATAATTATTATAATTTAGTTCGGGTAAATAGTTTTTTCTTCAGGATAGATTCCCAAGCGGACCAAGGAAAAAGTGCACGGAATAGAAGGGTGAGCTTGACGCCTTTTCCGATCGGATAACGCAATTTCTTTACGCGCTGTTTCATCGCTAATTGATAAATGAGGTCGGCAACCTCTTGGGGATCTCCGCTTTCAACGGCATTTTTTTCAACATAAGAAAGGATCTTTTTATAGTATTGATGATAGGCTGAATCGTCAGCCGGCACAGTCATGTGATTCGATAAAGATGTTGTCCAGATCGATGTCTTGTATGAGCCTGGCTCGATCAGAGCGGTTTCAATGCCGAAAGGAAGCAGCTCCAAGCGCAGACTTTCAGAAAATCCTTCTAATGCATACTTGGAAGCGGCGTAAGGCGACAGTGCCGGAAATCCGGTCAAACCGCTGATACTGCTTACGTTTATAATCTTTGCCCCGCTATGCTTTCTTATGTAAGGCAGGACGGTTTTTGTGACATTGATCAATCCAAAAACATTCGTTTCAAATTGCTTTCTGAAATGCTCCATCGGCACGTCCTCGATAAATCCCCCGTAAGCTGTACCCGCGTTGTTAACGAGTACATCAATTGGGGCATACGCACTTATGGTTTTTCCAAATGCTACGATTGAGTGTTCATCAGTGACATCGAGAGCGGTGATGTGAATGGAGTCAGCTACATGATGTTTTGCTGCTAAACCGCGCAGCTGTTCCGCTTTCTCGGGCTGCCTTGCTGTGGCAATGACGAAAAATGACTGAGCCAGTTTGACTGCCGCCAGCAGACCGAAACCGCTTGACGCTCCTGTTACGATAGCTATTTTTTTATTCATTTTCCATATCCTCCTGTTTGGCGCTACAGCTATTGTACAATGATGCACAGAGAATGACGCCTATAAAAGATATTTTTATACAATAATTCAGAATTGTTCTATAATAAAATCAAATGAGGAAAGGGGTTTTGAGTCATGGGATTGCAAGGGGTAGACAAAACATGGGATCTGGATTCGTTTTTTAAAGGCGGGAGCCAGTCAGAAGAATTCAAGGGATATATTGAAAAGCTGTCACAAAGCCTGCGTGCATTTCAAGACATGACGGATGCATTTGAGGCGCCAGAAACGCCGGCTGATGCTGGAAGGCTGACCGCATTGCTCGATGCATTTGAACAAAATTCGGTCAAGCTGCAGCAGGCCGGTGCTTTTGTCTCGTGTCTTCAGGCACAGAACATTAGCGATCAGAAGGCAAATGAACATAAATCATTCATGCATCAGCTAGTCGCAGATTTTCAGTCCTCCCTTGTCACATTGGATCATAAACTTGTGGAGATTGATCAAGGCGTATGGGAAGAATTGCTCAAAACACCCGGGCTGCGAGAGGTATCATACATATTAAATGAAAGAAGAGAACGGGTTGCCGAAAAGCTCAGCCCAGACAAAGAAAAACTGATTGGAAGCCTTGCGGTTGACGGCTATCATGCCTGGGATGATTTATATCATATCGTTGTCGGAAAAATGACCATTCCGTTTGAGGAAAAACAATTATCTGTCGGACAGGCGGAAAACATGATGTCTCATCAGGACCGTACTGTCAGGAAAACCGTTTTTGAACGCATCAATCAAGCATGGGAGCGGGAACAGGATATTTTCAGCAGCACGCTGAATCATTTGGCGGGGTTTCGGCTGGAAACCTACAAAGCGCGGGGATGGCAGGATGTTCTGAAGGAGCCGCTGCAAATCAACCGGATGAAAAAAGAAACGCTGGATACGATGTGGCAGGTCATTACTGAAAATAAGCAGCCGTTCGTTCAGTTTCTCAACCGGAAAGCATCCATGCTTGGTCTCGAAAAGCTCAACTGGTACGACGTTGAGGCACCGATTGGGTCTGCCGGGCAGGAATACTCATACGATGAAGCCGCAAATTTAATTGTCAGCCAATTTTCCACGTTCGGCCGAAAGTTGTCCGCCTTTACAGAAAAGGCGTTCCGTGACCGCTGGATTGAAGCCGAGGACAGAAGCGGGAAAAGAGTCGGCGGCTTTTGCACGAGCTTTCCTGACAGTGGGGAATCGCGTATCTTCATGACGTTTTCCGGCAGTGCCTCTAACGTCTCAACGCTTGCCCATGAACTCGGGCATGCCTTTCATCAGGAAGCGATGCTTAATGTAAGGCCGTTAAATCGATCCTATGCTATGAACGTAGCGGAAACTGCGTCAACTTTTGCGGAAATGATTGTGGCAGACGCGACTGTCAATCAGGCGGAAACAAAGGAAGAAAAGCTTGTGCTTTTGGAGGATAAAGTGCAAAGAAGCGTTGCTTTCTTTATGAATATCCACGCGAGATTTTTATTTGAAACGAGGTTTTACGAAGAACGAAAGCGGGGAATTGTGCCGGCGGACCGTTTAAATGAGCTGATGGAAGAGGCGCAAAAAGAAGCATTCTGCGGCGCTTTAGACGAGTATCATCCGCTATTCTGGGCGTCAAAGCTCCACTTTCATATTACGAGAGTGCCGTTTTACAATTACCCTTATACGTTCGGCTATCTGTTTTCTCTTGGCATTTACGCTCTGGCGCTTGAAGAAAAAAACACGTTTGAAGAGAAATATATAGCACTTTTGCGTGATACGGCATCCATGACCGTAGAAGATTTAGCGATGAAGCATTTAGGCGCAGACATCACGAAGAGAGACTTTTGGGAAAATGCCATCAAGCTGGCCGTGCAGGACGCCGAAGCCTTTTTGCAAATGACTGAATCATAAAAGGAAAGCCGGGCGCTGAAGCCCGGCTTTTTCTGTTCTCTTCTCTGAATGAGGATACCATTCCTTGGACATACCTAAAAGAAATGGAATTCTACAGGGGGGAACCATTATGCATTTGATCAGAGCGGCCGGGGCCGTTTGTCTCGCAGTTGTTCTGATTGCGGGCTGCCGTCTCAATGAAGAACAGCAGCTAGCAGAAGGAGAAAATACGGCAGTTACTCATATGAAATCCGTTCCTTACAGCCATTTCTCGCTTCGCGTCAGCTACGGTGACGGTGAGCATAACCGCTATGAAGGGATATACGAAAAAAACGGAACTCATGAAACGGCAGAAATACAAGATAAGCTCTCTGGCATCAATCAAGAGGGAGAAGAAGCGCTGGATGAGATGAAAATGATTCTAAGCGAGCTGTCCGTAACAGATCAAATGGCTGAGAAAGAAGTGATTCACAGTGTGCTGGCGGCTTTTAACCTTGACAGCCACTATGATCACTTCGACTTAAAAGTGAAGCTTAAGAACGGCGCTGTCAGAGAAATTAAAAAATAAGCATGTGCTGAAAAACCCATAACCGCCATTTTTGACCAGAAAACTAATTGAAAATGATTTTCAAAGTCACTGTTTTCTGCTACAATGATGGATATATGACCATATCAGAGACTGAATATTGTATCACTTGCATTGATGACAATTTACTTACATGCATGTCTATATAAAACGTGCAATACATAGTGCTGCTAAAAAGCCAGCAAAAAGGAGCGGTTATGGGTATGAGTGCAATTTCTACAGAAACGCTGAGCTTAGGGTACGGGGATGCCGTTATTATTGATGAACTGAATTTAACGATTCCAAAAGGTGAAATTACCGTATTTATCGGCAGCAATGGCTGCGGAAAATCGACACTTTTACGTTCGTTGGCGCGGCTGATGAAGCCGAGAGGCGGTTCAGTGTTATTAGAAGGAAGAGCGATCGCCAAGCTTCCGACAAAGGAAGTCGCAAAGGAGCTTGCCATCCTGCCGCAGGGGCCTTCTGCTCCGGAGGGACTGACGGTGCATCAGCTTGTAAAGCAGGGAAGGTATCCTTATCAAAACTGGCTGAAACAGTGGTCAAAAGAAGATGAGGCAGCTGTAGAGAGAGCGCTTAAAGCCACAAAGCTGGAGGATATGGCTGACCGCGCCGTCGATTCCTTATCAGGCGGGCAGCGCCAGCGGGCTTGGATAGCGATGACACTTGCCCAGGAAACGGATATTATACTTCTGGATGAACCGACAACGTATTTGGATATGACGCATCAAATTGAAATTCTTGATTTGCTGTTTGAGCTGAATGAGAAGGAACAGCGGACGATCGTCATGGTGCTCCATGATTTGAATTTAGCGTGCCGCTACGCACATCACCTTGTGGCTATTAAAGATAAACAGATTTACGCTGAAGGCCGTCCAGAAGAGGTCATTACTTGTGATCTGGTGCAAAATGTGTTCTCTATGAACTGTCAGGTCACACAGGACCCGCTGTTCGGAACGCCTCTTTGCATTCCTCATGGCAGGGGCAGATGCATTGTCCGGGAAGCGGCTTTCACATCACATGGATAAATAACACGGCTAAAGGAGCTTTCATCAATGAGAAAGCTCCTTGCTGTTTTCTCGAAAGGAAGATGTATGAATGGAACAAAAACTGCAGGAACAGCTGGATGGATTGCTTGAAAAATATACCGAGCTTCTCCTTGGGGAGTCAAATCATGAGTTAAAAGAAGAAGTGAAGCAGTGGATTGTGTACACGCATATCGCCAAAAGCATGCCTCCGCTCGCCAAGCATTGGAATACGACATATCCGGACGCAAAGCAGGGCATTAAAGACATCATACAGCATATCAAACAGTTAAATGAAGAGCATCGAAACAAAGAATAGGCTAAAAAAGCAGTCTGCCGCTCATAAACGGCAGACTGCTTTTTGTTATGTTGCGGTTTCATTTGGTGCGAAGGAAGCCATAAAGGTGCGCAGCGCGCTGCTGATAAACGAATTCTTACGGAGAATAAACTCCGTTTTCATCTGTCTGAGAGGTTCAGGGAGCGTGTACAATCGGACCGAACCTTCAGACTCATGTTTTTGTACAACAGTCCGAGGCAGCAATGAGATGCCGAGGCCAGCTGTCACCCCGCCTATAATCGCTTCAAGTGTGCCGAACTCCATAATAACCGGCTGTGTGACGCCGGCAGAGTGCAGCCATTTTTCAAGGGTATCTCGGTACGAACAGCCTGTGCTGTAAACGAGAATCGGCTTTGTGATCGCTTCTTCTGCACAGGACACAGATGCAGCGGACACGACTACGGGCTCCTCCTCAAATGCGGGAAAGGACTGGAGCTCAGGATGATTGCATTCACAGCCGATAAACGCGCCATCGAGTTCATACCGAAGAACTTTATCAATTAAAAATTGTGTATGCCCTGTTATTAAAGACAGCTGTACGTTTGGATACTCTTCATAATACGAAGCAAGCAGTTTGGGAAGCCTGACTGCGGCGGCTGTCTGAGTGGAACCGATCATCAGCTGTCCGCTCGGCTTAGTTGAGGAAGAGAGCGCTTTGGACGCCTCATCCAACAGCCCGATAATTTTATTCGTATAATCCAACAGAAGCTTTCCGCTGGAAGAGAGTGTCATGCCTCGATTATGGCGCAAAAAAAGGGTGGTGCCGAGCTCAGCTTCCAATTGCTGAATTCTGGCCGTCACATTTGATTGCACGTAGCCAAGCTGCAGTGCGGCTTTCGTAATTGAGCCTTCACGGGCTACCATTTGAAACACACGTAGATCTCCGCTTTCCATGTTAAATCCCCCGCTCTTTTGCTATCAATCTAAATGATATCAAGTATCTTTAACAATCATTATACGGAACACCAAACCTGCATTACAATAGAATCAGCAGTTTAGATTTCAAAATATATACAAACAACAAGGAGTGGCGGCAATGGATCTTAAGAACAAAATAGCTCTCGTCACTGGGGGCGGCACGGGAATAGGAAGAGCAGCATGCATTGAATTAGCGAAACGGGGAGCGATTGTTGCGGTAAACTATTCACGCTCGCGTGCTGAGGCTGAGGAAACAGCAGACATCATCAAAAGAGAGGGCGGGCAGGCCGTTGCTATCCAATCCGATGTGTCCAAAAACAGTGAAGTGCAGGACATGGTTCAATCAATAGCAAAGCAATACGGCACGATTGACGTTTTAATCAACAATGCAAGCATTACACACCATATTCCAATGGATGATCTTGATGCCGCGACAGAGGACGTATGGGACGAGTTATATGCGGTCAATGTCAAAGGAATGTTTTTTTGCGCGAGAGCAGCGGCTCCTTTCATGAAAAAAACCAAGGCTGGGGCGATCGTTAATATTGGCAGTATCGCGGGGGCAACCGGGGCGGGCTCTTCTATGCCTTACGCTGTGTCAAAAGCAGCGGTGCACGGCCTGACAAAATCATTGGCACACGCTTTGGCGCCAGAAATCAGAGTGTGCGGTGTCGCACCCGGAGCTGTCGCGACAAGATGGTGGGCAGGGCGTGAAGAAAAAATGAAAAACATGAGCGGCACTTTGCTGTTGCAGAGAATTGCTGAAGCGGGTGATGTGGCACAGCTGATTTGTTCCGTGCTTGAACAGGAATCCCTAACAGGACAAATCATCACGATTGACAGCGGCCAGACGATGTAAAGAGAGGAGCGGCTTGAGAAATGCCATTTGTACAGATACATTTACGAGCGGGGAGAAACAAAGAATGGCTTCAAAAACTAAGCAGAGCCATTCATCAGTCTATGATCGAAGAAATCAATGTGCCGGCTGATGATTACTTTCAAGTGATCCGGCAATACCAAAAAAGCGAATTTTTTTATGATCCGTATTATTTACAGGTAGAGCGCACAGATGAACTGATTTACATCCATTTTACATTGAAAGATTCAAGAACAACAGAACAGAAGAAATCGTTTTACCATTCAGTGGCAAGCCGGATTCATTCGGAGCTCGGTGTAAGGAAAGAAGATGTGTTTATCATACTGGCTGGAAATCAGGATGAGGATTGGTCCTTTGGAAATGGAAGGGCTCAGATGATCGAATAAAAAAGCCCCGCGGTTATGTCCGCGGGTTGCTCTATTAATGAGAAGGAGATTCAACGGCTTGAGCCGCTTTTTCCTTTTGTTCATCCGTGTTCTTATTCGAAAGCTTAATAGGTCTTAAGAATAAGGTAAATACAGCTCCGACTGCGATAAAGATGAGGCCTGCATAAAAAACACTGTGGAGCGAATCCATTAATGATGTTTTTAAAATCGGCATGACATGGGATGAGAAAGCCGCAGGAATTTGTTTGATTGCGTCCGGGCTGAACAGTGATTGCAGCAGCCCTTGCGGATTTGTGTCAATCATGCCCTTTAATTGAGAAGCAAAGGCGTTTGCCTGTGCCGGAAGCGAGTCTAAATATGGAACCAGTTTATCAGTCAGCAAGCTTCCGGATCGGGCGTTCATTATAGCGCCCAGCATGGTAATGCCGAATGTGCCCCCGATAGAACGGAAGAATTGGCTGGAAGAGGTGACGACCCCAAGCTCCTCTTTTGAAAAGCTTTCCTGTAAAGCCAGCGTCAGAATCGGCATAACAAGACCCATTCCAAGACCAATAATGGCCATATAGGATGTTGCGATAAGTTTGCTCGTATCTAGATCCAATGTGGTTAACAGAAGGAATCCGCCAGCCATAATCAGCATGCCTGTTATGATTTGCGGTTTAATTCCTATTTTGTAAACAAGCTGGCCGCCGATAATGCTTGTGATGATCATTGAGATCATCATTGGTGTCATAATCGTCCCTGATTCAGACGCGCTTACACCGACAATTCCCTGCATAAAGAAAGGAACAAATGTAATTGCGCCAAACATTCCGATACTCATAAAAAAGCCGATCAAGTTCAAAAACGTAAATGTTCTATTTTTAAATAGATACATAGGAAGGATCGGTTCTTTCGCTTTCGACTCAACAATAATAAAGCTCACAATGCCGATCAATGCGAGAGCGAACAAGCCGAGAATCTGCCATGAGCCCCATGCGTAATCTTTTCCGCCGAAGCTTAGGGCAAGAAGAAGGCTGACAACTCCGACAATCATTGTAAAAATACCGGCGATATCAAAGTTGATCGGACCAGTCTGCTTACGGCCTTGCAATCCTCTGGCGATAAAAATAACGGCGATAATTCCAACAGGAAGGTTAATATAGAAAACCCATTTCCAGTTTAATGAATCAACGATCCAGCCGCCGATTTGCGGACCGATAACAGAAGCAAGTCCGTAAATAGCACCAAAGACCCCTTGAAATTTGGCACGCTGTTTTCCTGTAAATAAGTCACCAATGACAATCATGGCCATCGGCATCATAATACCTCCGCCAATTCCCTGCAAACCGCGGAAAATAATTAATTCTGTCATATTGTTGGCCATTCCGCACAGAGCTGAAGCAGCCATAAAAATAAGCAAACCTGATACATAGACGATCCGGCGCCCCAATAAGTCGGCTAATTTACCGGCGATCGGCACGACCGTTGTTGATGTTAACAAATACGCTGTAGTCAGCCAGGTCATCATGCTTAGACCGCCAAGATCTCCGACGATTTTCGGCATGGCAGTTCCAACAATGGTGCCGTCAAGGGCTGAGAAAAACATGGCAATGATTAAGCCGGTTATTAATAAAGTCCGTTTTGATTGTTTTCCTTCATTACTCATTTCATCCATTTCCTCTTTTCCTAATTTACTTTTCATTGGTTTCAGCAGCAGCTTGTGCCAGCTTTTTCGTAATATGCGCTGCCTGCAGCATTTCTTCTTCTGTCAGGTAGGAAAGGTATCGTGCCATTATGGCTTTTCTACCCGCCAAAACGTCCTCGAACTTTCTGTCTCCTTCATCGGTAAGACTGATATTAATGACTCGCCTGTCTTGTGTATTGTGTTTTCTGACGATCAGATTTTTTTGTTCAAGGCGGTCTGCCATTAACGTAACCGCGCTTGGCTTGACCTCCATCCGTTCTGCAATTTCAGAAATTTTAAGGCTGCCATTCTTTTTTAAGCTCGCGAGCACAAACAGCTGCGCGGGGGTAACCCCCTGTTTCTCCATGCTATCCAGCATTTCAGGCTGTATCTTTTGAAAGAGCGTCTGAAGCGATATTTGAATATCAGACATTAACTGATCCGCACTCTTCATCTTCATTTCTCCTCTTTAATATAACTCATGTTTATATTTAATGTATTAAAATAGTTAATGCTTATTAAATATAAATAAATGTTAATAAAAAGTCAACTGACTTTACACAAAAAAAAGGATAGATGCCAGTAAAGCACATCGTACCCTTTTGCTGATCTGATTGATAAACTTTATTGCTGATAAGGAGACTGCTGCTGAATGGTCTGCTGGAACTTTTGATAGGATTGCTGCAGCTTTTGGGCGTCCTCTGCTTCAACAGTATACCACCCATATTGGAACATGAGATCATACAGTTTTCTTTGCGCTTTTTGTGACTCATCAAAAATGGTTTGAATATCCTGATAGAGAGATTCATGGCTGAACTCATGCAGAGCAGTGCAATACGCAGTGGTCATGTATTTTTCCGTTGTCAAAAGCTCATTGACGAAATCTCTGTCATTCATTTCTGATGTAGTCGGCACAGGTGTTTGCGGGTTGCTGATTTTCTGATTTTGCTGATTCATTTTGGCGCCTCCTTATTGGATGTAGCCGGACTGCTGCTGGTCTGGCTGCAGGTGCTTTAATATTCTTTGATAGTGATCGTGATGCATATGTCCGACGCGGTCTAGTTCTTGTTTTAAAGTTTGATCCTGGCACTGCTGCGCCATAAAATGCGCTTTTTTCATCGCGAGCAGATTCCAGTTCAGCATGTCATTCAGATACAAATGATCCTTTGTTGAAATGACAGAGGGCGGCATTTGAGATTGCTGCTGATTGTTCATTGTCATCCTCCTTTGCGTTCTATTCGTTTTATGTTTCCTTCAGTATGGGAGTTATATACAGGTGTTTTGAAGAAGGCTGTATCGTCAGGAGGAATTGGATGTTGAGACATATGTTTTTATTCTTATCTCAAAATAAAACGCTCACCAAACTTGCCAAAGCATACGGATCACGGCTGGGGGCGCGGAGATTTGTCGCGGGGGGCACGATTGAATCGGCTGTTCGGACCATTAAAAAGCTGAATCGATCCGGTTTGTGCACAACCCTTGATTATTTAGGCGAGTATGCGGCTACACAAAAAGAAGCAAGTCGAGCCGCGGCAGAATGCAAGAAGGCCATTCAAGCGATTGCCGAACACCGATTAGATTCCGAGCTTTCGCTTAAGCTGACGTCATTAGGGCTCGATATTTCAGAAGAGCTGGCTGTTTCACATTTGCGTGACATTTTATCTGCTGCGAAGGAAAATGACGTGGCTGTGACGATCGATATGGAGGACTACTCACATTATGAACAGACACTTGCCATCTACAGGCAGTGCAAGCAGGAATTTGACATGCTGGGCACGGTGATACAGGCGTATCTTTACCGGGCGGCAGAAGATATCCGTAAGCTGCACGATCTGAAGCCGAATCTCAGGCTCGTCAAAGGCGCTTACAAGGAATCTGCGGCTGTTGCGTTCCCTGATAAAAAAGGAACAGACCTTCACTTCCAGAGCTTGATTAAACTGCATCTGCTGAGCGGGAACTATACTGCCGTCGCTACACACGATGATGACATCATTGCGTTTACGAAGAAACTCGTTGCCGAGCATCATATCCCGTTGTCCCAATTTGAGTTTCAAATGCTTTATGGCATCAGGCCGGAGCGGCAGAAGGAACTTGTGAAGGAAGGGTACAAGATGCGTGTATATGTCCCGTATGGAACCGATTGGTTTAGTTACTTTATGAGAAGAATCGCTGAAAGACCCGCTAATGCAGCTTTTGTGTTAAAAGGGATTTTTAAAAAGTAAAGCAGCCGCGGGACGCGGACTGCATTGTTATTGTTCCATGTTATGTTTCTTATACTGCTGATTTTGGCTTGTCCGTTTTCCGCCGCCGTAATGCTGTGTCGGACCGGCATCTCCTTTTACGCTCGCCGCGCTTACTGCTGCTGAAGACGGGTTCTTTTTCTCTCTCACCATTCCCTTCACCTCCGGGTTTAAGTTTCCCGTCTTCTATCTGCTTCATACAAAAAAATAACAAATTAGCTATTGAAGTCGAAACAAAAATCTTTTATGATGAAAGAAGAAACGGGTTTCCATTTTTTTTGACCAAAAAATGAATGATTATTCATTCAACGCTCAAGGGGGATGTCTCATGCACAAACACATTCAAAAAGCAGCCGTTTTAGGATCGGGGGTTATGGGTTCCGGTATTGCTGCGCATTTGGCTAACATCGGAATTCCGGTCCTGCTGCTTGATATTGTGCCGAACGATTTAACGAAGGAAGAGGAGAAAAAGGGGCTGACCAAGGAAAGTCCGGAGGTGCGCAGCAGGCTGAGCAGGTCTGCGGTGAAAAAGCTGCTGAAACAAAAGCCCGCCCCTCTTACGTCAGCACAAAACACCGCTTATATTACTCCCGGCAATCTAGAAGATGATGTCGAGAAGCTGAAGGAAGCTGATTGGATTATTGAGGTCGTTGTCGAAAATCTTGAGGTCAAAAAGAAGATTTTCTCTCTCGTGGATGAGCATCGGAAACCGGGCAGCATCGTCTCGAGCAACACGTCCGGCATCTCAGTGCAGGCGATGGCTGAAGGCAGGTCTGAAGATTTTAAAGCTCATTTTCTCGGAACGCATTTTTTTAACCCGGCGCGATATTTAAAGCTGCTGGAGATCATTCCGATTAAGGAAACTGATCCTGACATCCTGGCGTTTATGACATCCTTCGGTGAAAATGTCCTCGGCAAAGGTGTGGTCACAGCTAAGGACACACCAAATTTTATCGCAAACCGAATCGGGACGTACGGACTTCTCATTACGGTTCAAGAAATGCTGAAAGGCGGCTATCAGGTCGGAGAAGTCGATTCCATCACAGGCCCGCTGATCGGAAGACCGAAAAGCGCAACCTTCAGAACGCTGGATGTTGTCGGCCTCGATACTTTTGCCCACGTCGCCCGAAACGTGTATGACAAAGCAGAGGGAGACGAAAAAGAAGTATTTCGCCTGCCTGACTTCATGAATGACATGCTGCAAAAAGGCTGGATCGGAAGCAAATCCGGTCAAGGCTTTTATAAAAAAGAAGGAAAAACGATTTATGAGCTTGACCCGATGACGCTTACTTACGGAGAACGGACAAAGATGAAAACGCCGGCTCTTGAAGCGGCAAAGCAAGCTAAAGGGACAAAAGCTAAAATGAAAGCGCTTATTTATTCGGAAGACAGGGCTGGCCGGCTGCTGTGGAATATTACGTCGCAAACACTGCTTTACTCAGCCCAGCTGCTCGGAGAAATCGCCGACGATATTCATGCAATCGACCAAGCCATGAAATGGGGATTCGGCTGGGAACTGGGGCCATTCGAAATCTGGGACGCAATCGGTCTCAGACAGTCGGCGGAAAAGTTTGAACAGCTTGGAGCGGAGATTCCTGGCTGGATAAAAGATATGCTGGACAAAGGGAATGAAACTTTCTACATCAGAGAAAACGGAACAGTGCTTTATTACGAAAGCGGCGAATACAGGGCCGTGAAAGAAAACAAGAAACGCATCCATTTACAGTCAGTTAAAGAAACAAACGGCGTCATTGCGAAAAACAGCGGAGCGAGCTTGATCGATCTTGGTGACGATGTAGCGCTTCTGGAATTTCACTCGAAAAGCAATGCCATCGGGCTTGACATCATTCAAATGATCAACAAAGCATTGGAAGAAACAGAGCGGAATTACAAAGGGCTTGTCATCGGCAATCAAGGAAAAAATTTCTGCGTGGGCGCCAATCTTGCCATGATCTTAATGGAAGTGCAGGATGACAACTTTATGGAAGTTGATTTGGTGATACGGCGTTTTCAAGAGACAATGATGAACATCAAATACAGCACGAAACCTGTTGTTGCCGCTCCATTTGGCATGACGCTCGGCGGAGGGACGGAAGTGTGTCTACCTGCTGCACGGATACAAGCGGCAAGCGAAGCCTATATGGGACTTGTGGAATCAGGAGTCGGCCTCATCCCTGGCGGAGGGGGCAATAAAGAACTGTACATCAATCATCTTCGCCGCGGTCTTGATCCGATGAATGCGGCCATCAAAACTTTTGAAACGATCGCAATGGCTAAGGTGTCAACTTCCGCCCAAGAGGCTCGGGAAATGAGTATGTTAAAAGAGGCTGATCGTATCAGCACTAACCAGGATCACCTCCTGTACGATGCAAAGCAGCTAGCCACCTCTTTATACGATACCGGCTGGCGGCCGCCTGTAAAAGAAAAGGTCAAGGTGGCGGGGGAAACAGGCTATGCCGCGCTTCTGCTCGGTGCAGAGCAAATGAAGCTGTCCGGCTACCTATCTGAGCATGATATGAAAATTGCAGAAAAACTTGCTTTTGTGATTGCCGGCGGAAAAGTGCCGTTCGGTACAGAGGTGGATGAAGAGTATTTATTAGAAATTGAGAGAGAAGCGTTTTTAAGTCTGGCAGGCGAGGCGAAATCTCAGGCGAGAATGCAGCATATGCTGGTGAAAGGCAAACCTTTACGGAACTAGGAGGGAGTTTATGAAAGAGGCAGTCATTGTGGCAGGAGCAAGAACACCGGTTGGGAAAGCGAAAAAAGGATCATTGGCCACCGTTCGCCCGGATGATTTGGGAGCCATTTGCGTGAAAGAAACGCTGAAACGAGCAGGCGGCTATGAGGGCAATATTGACGATTTAATTATAGGCTGTGCGACACCAGAAGCGGAACAGGGGCTCAATATGGCGAGAAATATCGGCGCGCTTGCGGGTCTGCCATATACGGTGCCGGCGATTACAGTCAACCGCTACTGTTCCTCAGGTCTTCAGTCCATCGCATATGCGGCAGAAAAAATTATGCTTGGCGCTTATGATACAGCCATTGCAGGCGGAGCAGAATCCATGTCACAGGTTCCGATGATGGGGCATGTGACCCGTCCGAACCTCACATTGGCCGAAAAAGCGCCGGAGTATTACATGAGCATGGGACACACAGCAGAACAGGTTGCGAAAAAATACGGCGTTTCCCGTGAAGATCAGGATGCTTTTGCAGTGCACAGTCACCAGAAAGCTGCCAAAGCTCTTGCAGAGGGGAAATTTAAAGATGAAATTGTCCCAGTCGAAGTCAGAGTGACAGAAATCGGCGAAAACCATAAGCCGCAGGAAAAACATACTGTTTTTTCTCAGGATGAAGGTGTACGCCCGCAAACGACCGCAGATATTTTAGCCACATTGCGCCCTGCCTTTTCCGTTGACGGAACAGTCACTGCAGGAAATTCCTCGCAAACTAGTGACGGGGCGGCGGCTGTCATGCTGATGGATCGCGAAAAAGCGGATGCGCTTGGTTTGGCGCCGCTTGTCAAATTCCGTTCCTTTGCCGTTGGCGGGGTGCCGCCGGAAGTCATGGGCATCGGACCCGTCGAAGCCATTCCACGTGCACTGAAGCTTGCCGGGCTTCAACTGCAGGATATCGGGCTGTTCGAACTGAACGAAGCGTTTGCATCACAAGCCATCCAAGTCATCAGGGAGCTGGGGATTGATGAGGAGAAAGTGAATGTCAATGGAGGCGCTATCGCACTCGGGCACCCGCTTGGATGTACGGGCACAAAGCTTACACTCTCACTGATTCACGAAATGAAACGGAGAAACGAGCAATTTGGAGTCGTCACAATGTGTATCGGCGGCGGGATGGGAGCAGCCGGCGTATTCGAATTATGCTAAAGGGGGAAAAACAAATGACGAGAAAAGCAGCTGAAGTACTAAAAGGCGGCGGCTTCTTAATAGAGGAAGTCACATATGATCAGATGTATACACCGGAGGATTTCACCGACGAGCATAAAATGATTGCGAAAACAACGGAGGATTACATTGAACAAGACGTTCTGCCGCATATAGATGACATTGAGAACCATCAATTTGAACATTCCGTCCGGCTTTTGAAGAAAGCGGGAGAACTCGGCCTTCTCGGTGCCGATGTTCCCGAGGAATACGGCGGGCTGGGCCTTGATAAAATCAGTTCGGCGCTGATCACTGAAAAATTTTCGCGGGCGGGAAGCTTTTCACTTTCTTACGGTGCGCATGTCGGTATCGGTTCCTTGCCGATCGTCTTCTTCGGAACGGAAGAACAAAAGAAAAAATATCTCCCTGATCTGGCTTCAGGGGAAAAGATTGCTGCGTACGCACTGACTGAGCCAGGTTCCGGATCTGATGCGTTAGGCGCAAAAACGACCGCGGTGCTGAATGAAGCAGGAACGCATTACGTATTAACCGGGGAAAAACAGTGGATCACCAACTCAGCCTTTGCCGATGTCTTTGTCGTTTACGCAAAAGTGGACGGCGAAAAGTTCTCCGCTTTTATTGTAGAAAAAGATTTTCCTGGCGTATCAACGGGACCTGAAGAAAAGAAAATGGGAATTAAAGGGTCATCGACGAGAACTCTCATTTTAGATCAGGCTGAGGTGCCGAAGGAAAACCTTCTTGGAGAAATCGGCAAAGGGCATGTTATCGCCTTTAATATATTAAATATAGGCCGCTACAAGCTGGCAGTAGGAACGATCGGCGCGTCAAAACGGGTGATCGAGCTGTCCGCCGCTTACGCAAATCAGCGCCGCCAATTTAAAACGCCGATCGCAGGCTTTTCGCTGACACAGGAAAAAATCGCGACGATGGCATCAAGATTGTATGCGATGGAAAGCTCTGTGTACAGAACCGTCGGGCTGTTTGAAGACAATATGAGCCAGTTCACAGCTGAAGACCTAAAGGACGGAAGACAAATTGCGAAATCCATTGCCGAATACGCCATTGAATGCTCTCTCAACAAAGTGTTTGGCTCTGAAACGCTTGATTATATTGTTGATGAAGGTGTGCAAATCCACGGCGGCTACGGATTTATGCAGGAGTATGAAGTGGAAAGAGCCTATCGGGATTCCAGGATCAACCGAATTTTCGAAGGAACCAATGAAATTAACCGGTTAATCGTGCCAAGCACGTTCCTGAAGAAAGCGATGAAAGGCGAGCTGCCTCTTTTTGAAAAGGCACAGGCGCTTCAAGAAGAACTCATGATGCTCATGCCTGAGGAGCCCGGCACTGGCGTATTAGAGCAAGAGAAATATATCGTCAAGCAAGCTAAAAAAATTGCCCTGTTC
Organism: Bacillus sp. 0909A; assembly: GCF_036765115.1. Classification (NCBI taxonomy): domain Bacteria; kingdom Bacillati; phylum Bacillota; class Bacilli; order Caryophanales; family Bacillaceae; genus Bacillus; species Bacillus sp. 0909A. The sequence goes on along the minus strand of NZ_JBAIZU010000003.1, from coordinate 35,285 downwards.
GCCGCGGGTCTTGCTGCGCAAAAATACGGAAAAGCGATCGATCGCGAACAAGAAATCCTCGTAAACGTTGCTGATATTGTCAGCAATGTATATGCAATGGAATCAGCGGTGCTCAGAACGGAAAAGGCGATTGCCGCGCAAGGAAGCGATAAAGCAGCGCAAAAGCTGCTGTACACAGAAATTTTCGTTCAAGAAGTCTTTAATGAAATTGAAGCCCATGCGAAAGAATCTTTACTTGCAATGGAAGAAGGAGATTCTCTCCGTATGATGCTCTCGGCCCTCCGCAAGCTGACGCGCGTGACGCCTAAAAATGTCATTCGGAAAAAACGTGAAGCGGCAGCGGGTGTGTTCGAGGCTGAAAAATATATTGTCTGAGTCCCAAGGAGCTCCGCACATCCGGAGCTCTTTTTTTATGAAGCACTGTTTTAGGTTTTTAAAACAAACTGTGTTAAAATAACCTCGATTATTTTATTGAGGGGGAAGAAGATGTCGTTAACTTTTTACTGGTACCCTAAATGCGGAACGTGCCGCAAAGCGAAAAAATGGCTTGAAGAGCATGGAAAAGAAATCAACGAAATACATATTGCAGAGCAGCCTCCAAGCAAAGAGGAGCTAAAATCGCTTTATGAAAAAAGCGGGCTGGATTTAAAGAAATTCTTCAACACAAGCGGCATGAAATACCGTGAACTGAATCTGAAGGAAAAGCTATATCACATGTCAGAGGATGAACAGCTTGAACTGCTGGCTTCAGACGGAATGCTGATTAAGCGCCCACTCACAACAGACGGCGAAAAAGTGACAGTCGGCTTTAAAGAAGATCAATTTGAAGAAAACTGGTCATAATGTAAATTTTTTTTGAAAAGTGTGGTATCTTCTTATTATAGTGCTGTAAAAAATGGAGGGATTCAATTGAGCATACCTAAAGATTTACGTTACTCAGAAGAACACGAGTGGGTAAAAGTTAAAGGAGAAAAAGCCAAAATCGGCATTACCCATTTTGCCCAGTCCGAGCTCGGTGACATCGTGTTTGTTGAGCTTCCTGAAGTCGGCGCTGAAATCAAAGCGGACGAGCCTTTCGGAAGTGTAGAATCCGTAAAAACGGTATCTGAGCTTTACGCACCGATTAACGGAACTGTAGTGGAAGTAAACGAGGATCTTGATGACAGCCCGGAATTCGTCAACGAATCTCCGTATGAAAAAGCATGGATGATCGTCGTTGAACCGTCTGACGCGTCTGAAATTGAAAAACTAATGACAGCAGAGCAATACGAAGAGATGACACAACAAGACTAAAACTGGATAGCTGAGCAGGCAATTGGATACGCTAACGCTATGGGAGGTGTCCAATATGGCTTTCAGCAAACAAAAGCTCGATGTCACCAATGATGTGACAGGCCGCTTTCAAAATGGCCGGCTCTCGTTATATCATGAAGATGAGATGATCGGCCAAATGACAGGCATGAATGAATATGAGCTAAAGTCCGGCTTTACCTATGAAAATGAAAAATTTTATAAGACAGCCGACGTGATTTCAGGAGACGATCAGAAGTATGTTGATTGTGACTACGAAAGCGGCTGGTGTTAATGTTGGCGGTGAATTTCACTGCCTTCTTTTACAATCTGAACGTTTCAAATTTGACGCGGCAGGTGAAGCAGATGAACATGGACGAACTGGAAAAAGTCATGATTGTTGAAGGGAAATCAGATAAAGAAAAGATCGAAAGCGTCCTGAATGAGCCAGTGCGCATTATCTGCACAAACGGAACAATCAGCCAGCTGAAGCTGGAGGAATTGGCAGACGAGCTTTACGAGAAGGACGTCTATATTTTGGTTGATGCCGATGAATCAGGCGAGAAATTGAGAAAACAGCTGAAAAGGGAATTTAATGAAGCCTACCATTTATATATCGACAGAGCCTATAAGGAAGTGGAGGCGGCGCCCAGACACCATATAGCATCTGTATTACTGAGCGCGAATCTGAATGTCCATACGAATTTTCTTGAAAGAAAGACCTGAGGTGTTATAGCATGAAAGAACTCCAAGAGCAAGAGCTTGAACACATTACTGATGATGTGTATCTCCTATATTTATATACTCCGTTTTGCGGTACCTGCCAGCTGGCAAGCAAAATGCTGACGGTCGTCGAAGACATGCTCCCGTCTGTCGCCTTCTATAAAAATAATCTCAACTATTCTCCGGCGTTTGCTAAAGCATATCAAATTGAAAGCGTCCCTTGTTTTCTGCTGTTTAAGGACGGAAAAGTAATTGAAAGAGGGTATGCGTTTCATTCCGTTTCTTATTTATATGAGCTGATCAAACAAAAATCATCTTCTGCATCTCATTTATGACATTTTTCTCGGCGCATTCCAATGAATTTGTCGTTCGTTTTATAAAGGGGTTCTTGCGCTGAAGAGAGAAATGTGTATGTATGACCAACAAATAGGAGGTTGTACAAATGGAGAAAGCGGAAGTTTTAGAAGATGATGTCCAGCATCTGTTTTTAAAACCCCTTTTGAACGCTTCGACATTGCTCATTACCTTCCAAGGAGAAACAGAAGCCTTAACCGTCTCAATAAACGAACAGGGAGAAATGACAAAAGTTTCTCCGCCCCAAACGTCCAACCTGACCTTTTATGGAAACCAAACAGAAATCATTCATCTTTTGCATGGAGACATTTCCCTTCAGCACTTGATCCAGAGCGGAAGCCTAAAGGTAAAGGGTTCATTCAGAGCGCTGTTAAAGCTGGAAGCCATTCTTTGGCTGACAAACGGTTTTTTTCAGAGGATTCTAAAGAATTAAAAAATAGCAAATTATTATAATAGTAAAAGTTTACATCATTTATTTTATTGACATTTTATGATTCGCCATGCTATTCTACATTAAGAATTTCCGGACGAAAAAGACTATATATTTCTCTTATCAAGAGAGGTGGAGGGAAGTGCCCTATGAAGCCCGGCAACCATCAACATTGTTGAAATGGTGCCAATTCACACGAAGCGTTAAGCTTTGAAAGATGAGAGAAAGGCGTTTTATATAAGCCTTTCTGCTCAAGTGTGCAGAAAGGCTTTTCTTTTGCAAAAAAAACCGGAAGATTTCTTAGAATAGTGTTAAGGCAGGTGATTGCTTTGATCAATCTTCAGGATGTTTCAAAAGTGTATAAGTCGAAACATGGAGATGTCAATGCTGTCCAAAATGTCTCGCTTTCCATCAAAAAAGGTGAGATTTTTGGAATTATAGGATATAGCGGAGCTGGTAAAAGTTCCTTAATCCGTCTGCTGAACGGACTTGAGAAACCAAGCTCAGGAATCGTGGAAGTGGCGGGAACGAAGATTAATGAAGTAAACGGACGCGATTTAAGAAAAGCGCGCCATGAAATCAGTATGATATTCCAGCACTTCAATTTGCTCTGGTCGCGCACTGTCAGAGATAACATCATGTTTCCTTTAGAAATTGCCGGGGTGAAAAAAAGCGAGCGGATCAAGCGTGCCAATGAACTGATTAAACTGGTAGGTTTAGAAGGAAAAGAGAAATCTTACCCGTCTCAGCTGAGCGGCGGACAAAAGCAGAGGGTCGGAATCGCCAGAGCGCTCGCAAACAATCCGAAGGTTCTCCTTTGTGATGAAGCGACATCAGCTTTAGATCCGCAAACAACCGATTCAATCTTGGATCTTTTGTCCGATATTAATGAAAGACTCGGTTTGACGATTGTGCTGATCACACATGAAATGCACGTCATCCGCAAAATCTGCAACAGAGTCGCCGTTATGGAAAACGGAAAGGTTGTTGAAGAAGGAGAAGTTCTCGATGTCTTCAAGAATCCAAAGGAAGACATGACAAAACGGTTTGTTCAGCAGGTGACTGAGCCTGAAGAAACAAAAGAAACACTTCAGCATCTTCTTGACGAAAAAGCGTCAGGAACAACGGTTCAGCTCACATTTGTCGGTGATTCAGCTGAACAGCCTCTGATTACTGAGATGATCAGAAACTTCAATGTCAGCGTCAATATTCTGCAGGGGAAAATCTCGCAGACGAAGGACGGGGCATACGGTTCATTGTTTATTCATATTGACGGTGATGAGGAAGAAGTGCAAAACGTGATCCGGTTTATTAATGACAAACAGGTGAAAGCAGAGGTGATCACGAATGTTTGAAAAATACTTCCCGAACGTTGATGTAACTGAATTGTGGAACGCGACATACGAAACGCTTTATATGACGCTGATCTCCTTGGTTTTTGCCTTTGTCATCGGGGTGATCCTCGGCCTGCTGCTCTTTCTCACAAGCAAAGGGAGCCTCTGGCAGAACAAAGCGGTCAACACTGTAATTGCGGCTATTGTCAATGTATTCAGGTCTATTCCGTTCCTCATTTTAATTATTTTATTACTAGGTTTTACGAAGTTTTTAGTCGGCACCATCTTAGGGCCGAACGCGGCACTGCCGGCGTTAGTCATCGGCTCAGCCCCGTTTTACGCGCGGCTCGCTGAAATTGCGCTGCGCGAGGTGGATAAGGGCGTCATCGAAGCTGCGAAATCAATGGGAGCTAAAACATCTACCATTATTTTCAAAGTGCTGCTCCCGGAATCCATGCCGGCCCTTATTTCTGGGATTACGGTTACGGCCATTGCATTGATCGGCTCAACGGCCATTGCGGGCGCCATCGGTTCAGGAGGACTTGGAAACCTTGCATATGTAGAAGGCTATCAGTCTAATAATACTGATGTTACCTTCGTTGCTACTGTATTTATTTTAATCATCGTTTTCATTATTCAAATGATCGGTGATGTCATAACAAATATAATAGACAAACGATAAGGGAGGATTTACATTGAAAAAGCTATTTTTGGGTGCATTACTACTTGTATTTGCAGGAGTTATGGCTGCCTGCGGTTCTAATAACGCTGAATCCGGCAAGAAAGAAATTGTTGTTGCAGCTACAAAAACACCGCATGCAGAAATTTTAAAAGAAGCTGAACCATTGTTAAAAGAGAAAGGCTACACACTGAAAGTGAAAGTGCTTAGTGATTACAAAATGTACAACAAAGCCTTAGCTGATAAAGAAGTGGATGCAAACTTCTTCCAGCACATTCCTTACCTTGAGCAAGAAATGAAAGAAAACAAAGATTATAAACTTGTGAATGCCGGTGCGATTCACTTAGAGCCATTCGGTATTTATTCTAAAAAATATAAATCATTAAAAGAGCTTCCCGACGGTGCGACAATTATCCTGACAAATAACGTTGCTGAACAAGGCCGTATGCTTGCAATGCTTGAGAATGCAGGATTAATTACACTTGACTCTAAAGTGGAGACAGTCGATGCAACACTGAAAGACATTAAGAAAAACCCGAAACACCTTCAGTTTAAAAAAGTAGCGCCTGAATTAACGGCAAAAGCATATGAAAACAAAGAAGGAGACGCGGCCTTCATCAATGTGAACTACGCGATCCAAAATAAATTAAATCCTAAAAAAGACGCGATTGAAGTGGAATCAACAAAAGATAACCCTTACGCCAATATCATTGCAGTGAGAGATGGCGAAGAGGATTCTGCAAAAATCAAAGCGCTGATGGAAGTTCTTCACTCTAAAAAGATTAAAGACTTCATCGAGAAGAAATATGACGGAGCTGTTCTCCCAGTCTCTGAATAAGATTGAAACCCCGGATGAGAAATCCGGGGTTTTTTTCGGGTATTTTCCTAAAAGCTGTTCATAATAAAAAGGAATGTTAAACAGATGGAGGGATTTTCTTTGAATCAAGACAGAGGAAGCATGCAGGACGCGCTAAAACAGTATAAATTAGGTTTAGGCACATTTGAACAAAAGATGCCGCTGATGGGAAGAAAGTTTAACGAGTTTACTGAACAATGCTTTGCCGGCAATTCTCTGACTGAAAGAGAAAAACAGCTGATCGCCCTCGGAATCGCCATCAATGCTCAGGATGAATATTGCATGATCTATCACACAAAAGGCTGTCTTGATGAGGGAGCGACAGAAGAAAACATTCTCGAAGCAGTCAGTGTGGCAGCGGCGTTCGGAGGCGGAGCTGCTCTAAGCCAAGGTGTGACAGTTGTCCAGCAGTGTATAGAGGAATTTGGAAACACTACGCATTAGAAGAAGGAATATTCCGAAAAACGATTCTCATTGCAACTCAAAGGGTCCTTTCGTCTCATCCGATGTTATATCAAGCCATATCCATTTTGCAGCATCGGTCTTGGAGCTGATACAATAGCAGTAAATAAATGAAGGGATTGATTCATTATTTGCAGCAGCCAGGACAGACTGGACCTCGATTATACGTCAGAAATGGAAAAAGCGATGCAGCTGTCTCATGGAATCGGATACGAGGAATACGGACGCCGGCTGGATACAAGAATGGAAGTTGAGCGGCAGAGAGAGCTTGAATATAAAAAATGCAAGCGGTATTCTGCAGAGCTTAATGAGAAAATCGGTCTTTAAAAAAAGGGTGGGAATCCACTCTTTTTCTTTTTCAATTGCTTTAATAAAGTGCTGAACTTTGTTAAACTTGAGAAATGTGCAAGGCACGATAAAAAGTTGTATTTACTTTTCATTTGTTATAAAATTAGAATGAGAATAAAATGAGAATTATGATTATATATTTTTGGAGGTATAGATATGGCTGCTTCAACATTAACGATCAAAGATCTTCACGTTGAAATCGAAGGGAAAGAGATCTTAAAAGGTGTAAACCTTGAAATAAAAGGCGGAGAGTTCCACGCGGTAATGGGACCGAACGGTACTGGTAAATCAACTTTGTCAGCTGCTATTATGGGGCATCCTAAATATGAAGTAACAAAAGGCAGCATCACGCTTGACGGCAAAGATGTACTGGAGATGGAAGTGGACGAGCGTGCGCAGGCAGGTTTGTTCCTTGCGATGCAGTACCCAAGTGAAATCAGCGGTGTGACAAATGCCGACTTCCTTCGTTCTGCGATCAACGCGCGCAGAGAAGAAGGCGATGAAATTTCTCTGATGAAATTCATCCGCAAAATGGACGAAAACATGGAATTCTTAGAAATGGACCCTGAAATGGCTCAGCGCTACCTCAACGAAGGCTTCTCAGGCGGAGAGAAAAAACGCAACGAAATCCTTCAATTAATGATGATTGAACCGAAAATCGCCATTCTTGATGAAATCGACTCAGGTCTTGATATTGACGCTCTGAAAGTTGTATCAAAAGGGATCAACAAAATGCGCAGCGAAAGCTTCGGCTGCCTGATGATCACTCACTATCAGCGCCTGTTAAACTACATCACTCCTGATGTTGTTCACGTTATGATGCAAGGCCGCGTTGTAAAATCCGGCGGTGCAGAGCTTGCACAGCGTCTTGAAGCAGAAGGTTATGACTGGATCAAAAAAGAACTTGGCATTGAAGACGAAACTGTAGGCCAAGAAGCGTAAGCGTTAGGGGGATTAATATGACACTAGATACAAAACTATCCGTAGATCAGGAGTATCTCAAAAGCTTTTCCGAAAAGCATCAAGAACCTGCCTGGCTGAAAAACCTGCGCTTACAGGCTCTTGAACAAGCTGAGGATCTGCCGATGCCGAAGCCTGACAAAACAAAAATCACAAATTGGAACTTCACGAACTTCGCGAAGCATACAGTTGATAATGAGCCGCTTTCTTCATTAGAAGATTTGACTGATGAAGCAAAAGCGCTGATCGATGTTGAAAACGAAGATAAAACGTTATATGTTCAGCGTGATCAGACGCCTGCATTCCTTTCTCTTTCTCAGGAATTGAAAGACAAAGGCGTCATCTTTACTGATATTTTGACTGCTGCACGCGAGCACAGCGACTTAGTGGAGAAATACTTTATGAAAGACGGCGTGAAGGTTGATGAGCATAAATTAACCGCACTTCACGCAGCTCTTGTGAACGGAGGGGCATTCCTATATGTTCCGAAAAATGTTCAGGTGGAGACGCCGGTTCAGGCTGTTTATGTCCACGAGAGCAACGATACAGCTCTATTCAACCACGTATTGATTGTGGCGGAAGACCATAGCTCAGTAACGTATGTAGAAAACTACATCAGCACGGTTAACCCGAAAGATGCTGTATTCAATATTATCAGTGAGGTTATCACAGGTGATAATGCCAGTGTGACATACGGTGCGGTGGATACTCTGTCTTCCGGCGTAACAACTTATGTCAACCGCCGCGGTGCTGCGCGCGGACGCGACAGCAAAATCGAGTGGGCTCTCGGCCTCATGAACGATGGCGACACCATTTCCGAAAACACAACAAACCTTTACGGTGACGGCACTTACGGCGACACGAAAACCGTTGTTGTCGGAAGAGGAGAGCAAACAGAAAACTTTACGACACAAATCATTCATTTCGGTAAAGCTTCTGAAGGATATATCTTGAAGCACGGTGTGATGAAAGATTCCGCTTCTTCTATCTTTAACGGAATCGGCAAAATCGAACATGGTGCTTCTAAAGCGAATGCGGAACAGGAATCCCGTGTGCTGATGCTCAGCGAAAAAGCGCGCGGAGACGCAAATCCTATTCTTTTAATCGACGAAGACGATGTAACGGCAGGACATGCGGCATCTGTCGGCCGTGTGGATCCTATTCAGCTTTACTACCTGATGAGCCGCGGTATTTCGAAAGAAGAAGCAGAACGCTTAGTCATCTACGGATTCCTTGCGCCGGTAGTTAACGAACTTCCGATTGAAGGCGTTAAGAAACAATTGGTTTCTGTTATCGAAAGGAAAGTGAAGTAATGAATATCACAGATATTCGTGAACAGTTCCCGATCCTTCATCAGCAAGTGAACGGACATGATCTCGTTTATCTCGACAGCGCGGCGACTTCCCAGAAGCCGCGTGCTGTCATTGAAACACTGGATAAGTATTATAACCAATACAATTCCAATGTTCACCGGGGCGTCCATACGCTTGGAACCAGAGCGACAGACGGTTATGAAGGAGCGCGTGAAAAAGTCCGCAAGTTTATTAACGCGAAGTCAATGGCTGAGATTATTTTCACAAAAGGCACGACCACATCACTGAACATGGTGGCGCTAAGCTATGCACGCGCTAACCTCAAACCGGGTGATGAAGTGGTCATCACCTATATGGAGCATCATGCGAATATCATTCCGTGGCAGCAGGCTGTCAAAGCGACTGGCGCTACATTAAAATATATTCCGCTGCAGGAAGACGGCACGATTTCATTAGATGATGTCAGAGCAACGGTCACAAGCAATACAAAGATTGTTGCGGTATCTCATGTGTCTAACGTTCTCGGCACGGTCAACCCGATAAAAGAAATGGCGAAAATCGCTCATGACAATGGGGCTGTTATTGTGGTGGACGGTGCACAAAGCGCGCCTCACATGAAAATTGACGTGCAGGATCTCGATTGCGACTTCTTTGCGCTTTCTTCCCACAAAATGTGCGGCCCTACCGGAGTAGGTGTGCTGTACGGAAAGAAAGCCCTGCTGGAAAACATGGAGCCTGCCGAATTCGGCGGTGAAATGATCGACTTTGTCGGGCTTTATGAATCAACTTGGAAAGAGCTTCCGTGGAAATTCGAAGCGGGTACTCCGATTATTGCTGGAGCAATCGGTCTTGGTGCCGCCATTGATTTTCTTGAAGAAATCGGCCTTGATGAGATTTCCCGCCACGAGCACAAGCTTGCAGCTTATGCGCTTGAACGCTTCCGTCAACTTGACGGCGTGACGGTTTACGGACCGGAAGAGCGTGCCGGGCTGATCACATTTAATCTTAATGATGTTCATCCGCACGATGTGGCAACCGTACTTGATGCGGAAGGGATCGCTGTCAGAGCCGGTCACCATTGCGCCCAGCCGCTGATGAAATGGCTGGATGTAACTGCTACTGCGAGAGCAAGCTTTTATCTGTATAATACAGAGGAAGAGATTGATAAGCTTGTGGAAGCTCTTCAAAAGACAAAGGAGTATTTTACAAATGTCTTTTAATGCAAACTTAGATACATTGTACAGACAAGTGATTATGGATCATTACAAAAACCCGCGCAACAAAGGGGTTTTGAATGACAGCATCGTCGTGGATATGAACAATCCGACATGCGGCGACCGTATCAGACTGACAATGAAGCTTGACGGAGACATCGTGGAAGATGCGAAATTTGAAGGGGAAGGCTGTTCCATTTCAATGGCATCCGCTTCGATGATGACTCAGGCGATTAAAGGGAAAGATATTGAAACAGCCCTGTCCATGTCTAAGATTTTCTCGGATATGATGCAAGGGAAAGAGTATGATGATTCTATAGATTTGGGTGATATTGAAGCCCTTCAAGGCGTTTCAAAATTCCCGGCCCGTATTAAATGTGCAACCCTGTCATGGAAGGCACTTGAAAAAGGAGTCGCTAAAGAAGAGGGCGGCAATTAAAAGGATTGGAGTGAAAATGGATGGCTAAAAAAATGCCTGATATTGGTGAATACAAATATGGTTTTCACGACAAGGACGTTTCCATTTTCCGTTCAGAGCGCGGATTGACAAAAGAAATCGTAGAAGAAATTTCTCGCATGAAAGAAGAGCCTCAATGGATGCTTGATTTCCGCTTGAAATCACTTGAACATTTCTACAACATGCCAATGCCACAATGGGGCGGAGATCTAAACTCACTGAACTTTGACGAAATTACGTACTACGTAAAACCGTCTGAGCGTTCAGAGCGTTCTTGGGATGAAGTTCCTGAAGAAATTAAGCAAACATTCGACAAGCTCGGGATTCCTGAAGCTGAACAAAAATACCTTGCGGGGGTTTCTGCTCAGTACGAATCTGAGGTTGTATACCACAACATGAAGGAAGATCTTGAAGCGCAAGGCATCGTCTTTAAAGACACAGACAGCGCGCTGAAAGAAAATGAAGACATTTTCCGTGAGCACTGGGCAAAAGTGATTCCGCCGACTGATAACAAGTTCGCGGCGCTGAACTCAGCTGTTTGGTCCGGCGGATCTTTCATCTACGTGCCAAAAGGCGTAAAGGTTGAAACACCGCTTCAAGCTTACTTCCGTATCAACTCTGAAAACATGGGTCAGTTCGAACGTACGCTGATCATCGTTGACGAAGAAGCAAGCGTGCATTACGTTGAGGGATGTACTGCGCCTGTTTACACAACAAACTCACTTCACAGTGCGGTTGTTGAGATCATCGTTAAAAAAGGCGGCTACTGCCGTTATACAACGATCCAAAACTGGGCGAACAACGTTTACAACCTAGTAACGAAGCGTACAGTATGTGAAGAAAACGCAACGATGGAATGGATCGACGGCAACATCGGTTCTAAACTGACAATGAAATATCCTGCTTGTATCCTAAAAGGCGAAGGCGCGCGCGGTATGACGCTTTCTATCGCTCTTGCAGGTAAAGGCCAGCATCAGGATGCGGGTGCGAAAATGATTCACCTTGCACCAAACACATCATCCACAATCGTATCAAAATCGATTTCAAAACAAGGCGGAAAAGTAACGTACCGCGGAATCGTCCACTTCGGACGCAAAGCGGAAGGCGCCCGTTCCAACATCGAGTGCGATACGCTCATTATGGATAACAAATCAACGTCAGACACAATTCCTTACAATGAAATCTTAAATGATAACATTTCATTGGAGCACGAAGCGAAAGTGTCTAAAGTATCTGAAGAGCAGCTCTTCTACTTGATGAGCCGCGGTATTTCTGAAGAAGAAGCAACTGAAATGATCGTAATGGGCTTCATCGAGCCATTCACAAAAGAGCTTCCAATGGAATACGCAGTTGAAATGAACCGTTTGATTAAATTCGAGATGGAAGGTTCTATTGGATAAAAAAGAAATATCCTTTATATATCAAGGGTTTGAGAGGTTTTTATAAATTGTGAAATTATCGGCGTGCCGATTTCATGCCGAGTTGATTTTATCTTTTGTGTAGGAGGCGAACTTTTTAAGTTCGTCTTCTTCTATTTTTTGGTGATGGCAAGATAAGTATCTGCTGTTGTTTTAATGCTTTTATGCCCAAGTCGATTTGAAACATTTACTAAGCTTACACTGATTCAAGCATCAGAACAGCATGTGTATTTTTAAAGCAGTGGGTGCCTTTATAATCAACGCCTACTTTTTTACAATATTCTTGCATTGTATTACGGATAATAGAAGTTGTTAAATAATGACCGTTATAATTTTGAAAGATAATACCCTCTTCATTTTTACCTTGGAAAACTATTTCAAATAGAAATTCAATCATTATAAGTGAGGCTATAAGACAAGTGATATAATTTATTTGAAAAGCTAGTTAAAGGAGAGTTTATATGAGCATGGAAAAAATCCAACCTAAAGTGTTTGATAAAATAACTGAAATCGTAGCACCATTTGGAGATAAGTACACTACTGAAGGTGGGTTAAAGCGTACAGCATTAGTAAATGATTTAAGAAATTATGATGAAATGCTTATTACTGCTTTGGTTAATGATGAATACATAAATAAGCATTATTTTAAGAAAATAGCTGGAAAAGATATATTCTTAATCGACCAATTTGAAGACATGCTACAATACCGAGACTATTGGGAAACCAGTTATACAAAATATGAAAATCAAATTGGTTTAAATGCAGGTGGAAAGTATTTATCAGAACAGCAAGATGTTGTTTTAGATTTTCCTTTCAAAGATGGGTTACTTAGTGCTTCAATGAGTAAAGAGGATATGGGATATGACGAATCTTTTTTCAATGAAGTAATTGAAAAGGATGAGATAGATGTAATGTTAGATAAGAAAATATTAATTAATGCTACTAAATTTGAGGGAGATGGAGAACAATGTGTGTCTAATTTCAATGATGAGAATTTAGTAATTAAGGGGAACAATCTTTTAGCATTACATACATTAAAACAAAAATATCTAGGTAGAGTAAAACTCATATATATAGATCCTCCATATTATTTTGAAGCAAAGAAAAAAGAAGATACCTTTAGATACAATTCAAATTTTAAACTTTCAACATGGCTTGTTTTCATGAAAAATAGACTAGAAGTAGCTAAGGAATTATTAAGTGAAGATGGTGCTATTTTTGTGCAAATTAGTGATGACGGTGTGGCTGAATTGCATCGATTAATGAAAGACATATTTAACGAACCAGGGAAGAATAATTTTATAAATAAAATAACAGTAAAAACAAAATCTCCTTCTGGTTTTGCTAGTGTTAATGTGGGTGTATTCGAAACTGCAGAATATATTATTGGTTTTGCAAAAGATAAGACTAAATGGACATATAATCCTCAATATGTTGAAACATCCTATGATTCTAACTATAAATACTATGTTAAAAATAAACAGGACGATATATCACAGTGGGAAATAGTAAGTTTAAATGACTATTTACCGACAAAGTTCGGTTATGAAAACAAACAAGCATTTGTTAATGAGCTTGGAAAAGATGTCTTTGAAAAGAAAATGGGTGATTTCGCTTTAGAAAATGCTGACTCGGTATTTAGATATACTGCGATTGGAAATGATGCAGGTCAAGAAATTGTTTCTATACGAAATATTTCAAAAGGAGATAAAGATAAGATTTATAAAATTGAAAGAGAAAATTATTATGATGTAATAGTTCATAATGGGCAGGAAATTGCTTTTTATGCTAAAAAGGTTAGAGAAATTGATGGTAAAAAAGTGCCGAGTATACAGCTAAGCAATATTTGGATGGACACTCCATACGAAGGAATTGCAAAAGAAGGTGGAGTGACCCTAAAAGGTGGTAAAAAGCCTGAAAAGCTTATTAGGAGAATTATTGAGATGGCTAGTAACAAAGGTGATATTGTACTCGATTTCTTTGGTGGTTCGGGAACAACGGCTGCTGTTGCACATAAGCTTGAACGGAAATATATTACTATTGAACAGCTTGACTACGAAGAAAATAGTCCTTGGAACAGATTAAAAGATGTTGTAAGCGGTGAAGATCAATCGGGTATCTCTAAGGTTGTTAAATGGAATGGTGGAGGAAGTTTTGTTTACACTGAATTGTTCCCGAAAAATATAGGTTATTTGATTGATATAATAAACGCAAATTCAATTAGTGAATTAAAGGTTGTTTATGAACGTATGATACAAGGGTCTGACACACAGGAGAAAGCTGATATAGATTTTCGTGCTGATTTAACCAAAATTGATTGGAGTCGTGGCGCTGAAGAAAACCGTAAATTACTTATTAAGATTATTGAGAAAAATCAACTATACTATAATTTGAGTGAAATAGATGATTCAAATGTTAGGGAACTGATTAGTGATTCTGACTACGAATTTAATAAGAGTTTCTATGGGGAGGAGGCTTAAAAATGTCTTCAAAACCTAAGAGAAAGATGCAAATATCTTTACCATTACATGACGAGCTTAAAAGACATGATACATCCTTATTTAATGAAAATATAGCTTTTCAGGTTCCCGAATATGTTAATAACAATCTAATACATGATTTACGTGATTATCAGGAAAATGCAATAAGATTTTTCCATTACTCTCAAACGCTTAATGATGCACGTAATATCAATCATGTATTGTTTAACATGGCAACTGGTTCGGGTAAAACGGATTTAATGGCAGCTTTAATCTTGTTTATGTATAAAGAATATGGATATCAAAATTTTGTTTTTACAGTAAATACAAATAGTGTACTAAATAAGACTATCGATAATCTTACAAATAAAGTATCTAATAAATATTTATTCCAGCAAACAATGGAGATTAACGGCGAACGTATAAACATCATACCTGTAACAAGGTTTCCAGTAGAACAGTCTAAGAATGTAATTTATTTGAAGCTTTCAACGGTACAATCTTTATCAAACGATTTATTTATTCCTGCTGAAAATTCAATGTCTGAATTAGAATATCGTAGAAACAAGGTTGTAATACTTGGAGACGAAGCACACCATTATTCTGCTTCAACAAAGAAAGAAAAAGATGAAGAAAAGACATGGGAAGCTGCTATTAATAGAATACTTAATGCAAGAGGCGACAATAGGTTACTGGAGTTTACTGCTACTATTGACTTGGAAAATAAGAATATCTATGAGAAGTATAAAGATAAAGTTATATATCGTTACACATTAGATAAATTTATGTTTCAGGGATTCTCAAAAAACGTAAAGCGTATTGAAGGTTCTGCAGATGATAGAGATAAAATGTTAAATGTAGTACTGCTGAGTGAATATAGAAGGTATACAGCCTTAGCTAAAGGGATACCAATTTTTAAACCTGTTATAATGTTTAAGTCTCAAAATATTAATGCCTCCAACCATGCCAACCGGTTATTTAATGAACTGATTGAGGGTTTGACTGTTGAGGAACTTAACAAGTTTATTTTACGTCAACAAAAGTTAGATGATAATGAAAGTTCGACTTTAAACTTTGCTTATCAGTATTACTTGGACCATAGTGAAGAACTTCCAACTATTTTACGTACCATAAAACGAGAGTTTGAGCCTAGACGTGTGTTAAATGCAAACGATTCTGACCGTGGTGCAGGTATGTTGGAAAAAGGGCAATATCAGGCACTCAATTCTTTAGAAGATGAAGATAACTTGTATCGTGTTATATTTGCTGTTGCGAAGCTAACTGAAGGTTGGGATGTATTAAACCTTTATGATATTGTACGGGTAAGTGAAAATGCTAAAGGAGATAAAAAGTCTACGATGGCTGAAGCGCAGTTAATTGGGCGTGGTGCTAGATATAATCCATTCATCTTAGAAGGGCAATCTTCCTATAAAAGAAGGTTTGAAGACGATTCGCATGACAGTTTATTGCTTGAAACTCTTCACTATCATACAATCAATGAGCCACAGTATTTAAAAAATCTAGTTAATTCCCTAGAAGCATTGGATTTACCTAGTGGAACAGATGAGAAAAACCCTCCACTAGAAGTGAAGATAAAATCAAATTTTAAAAGAACTGACGTTTGGAAACATGGTAAAATCTATTATAATCAGACCATTGTTGTACCTGACTCTTACTATACCAACTTGTCGAAATATGGTATCCGAAATACAAGTGATGTGACACTTCCTTGGTCGTATTCCTCTAGAGAAGTAGACTATAAAGAAGAAGCGACAAGCTTAAGAACACATCCAATCGTTGTTAAATTAGATGACAGGTACTTTAAAAAAGCTATGCAAAAACTTACATTCTTTCGTTTTGATACAATGAAGAGGTACTTACCAATTTTGAAATCAAAAGAGGAATTTTTGTATAGTGAGAATTGGTTAAATATAAAAAATTTAACACTACGAGTAGAAGCACCACTTGAGTTTACAGAAAGTGACTTGACTAGTAGAGATAAGCTGAACATAGTTTTATCTTATCTAAGCGATATTGAATCTAAAATTATCAAAGGATATTCAAGTGAACGTGGTAGTAATAAATTTATTGGTTATCCAATAAAAGAATACCTTACTGATTATAGAAAACGGGTTCCAAAATACGACTCTTTGAAGGGAAATCGTAGTCAGATTGTTGAGCCACGTAAAATGTTAGGTGATGAGAACGATTGGTTTGTTTATAACTTAGCAATTGTAAATGAACTTGAATTTGACCTAATTCGTAAGATTGGCGAGCGAGTACAAGAATTACGAGAAAAGTATCCAGAAACTTATTTATTTCGGATGGATGAGCAAATGAATAGAGAAACACGTAAAGGTGAATATCTTAAATTGCATCAGTTCCAACAATCTGAC
This sequence comes from Bacillus sp. 0909A, assembly GCF_036765115.1. Lineage (NCBI taxonomy): Bacteria > Bacillati > Bacillota > Bacilli > Caryophanales > Bacillaceae > Bacillus > Bacillus sp. 0909A. The sequence continues at coordinate 18,571 of NZ_JBAIZU010000003.1, read as the reverse complement.
CAAGTAAGGTTTGAAGGTTTCCAACCAGATTTCATACTGTACCTTAGAAATGCTGATTATTATATACAAGTCTTTATTGAACCAAAAGGTGGAGACTCTAGACGTATGGAGAGGGAACAATGGAAAGAAGACCTGTTAACCTATATTACGGAACATGAAGCTGAACTAGCATTTGAAGATGAAGTTTCGAATGTGAAAATAAAAGGTCTAAAATTCTATACTGATAAAGATGGCCGTAACATGTTTAGTCAATTAGCTCAGGTTGTGTTAAATAAAGACCATTTTACAGGACTGTCTATTGAACAAAAAAGCAAAGTTGCTGAGTTACCTTTATTTTATGATGTCTAAAGGTTTGACTGGGCTTAACTAGGCTCAGCTCCGTCTTTTTTCTTATGGACCTTATATTTGCAGTAGTAGTTCATTATACGAAAAATACCAAATGTTAAAGGATAAAGTTTGGGGATGAGTTAATGGTAAAATGGGTTAGCAATCTGAAATAGAGGTGCCTTTATTAGAAGTATATTCCCAGAGAAATTAAAATAAGAATGATGTTAAAGAAATTTTGTGCCGATTACATCCCGGAATGAGTTTTTATTGGATTTTACCCTATTTTAGAAAAGTGGTTTAACTCTTGATATAATGGCATATCTTTATGAACCATTTCAAGTTGTTTTAGCAAAATTAATCAAGTTCGAAATGGAAGGTTCAATCGGTTAATGTTAATAAAAAAGGACGCGACTGGTTTACAGACGCGTCCTTTTTATATGCAGAAGGAAACCGTGGGCCGAGGGGGCTCGCACGGTATTGTTCTTTCTCAGTTTTCTGTTGTCTCGGGGTTAACAACTTTCATCACAGATGTTCGGTTGGTATAATTTTTGTTCATCTCTAATAATTGAGCATAGGCTGTGTCGAATTCATCTTTTGTCATCTGCTTTGCGGCTAATGCAGAGCATAAAACGGCAAAGGCAATCGGCATTGTGTCAATGTGTATATCAATATGGACTTCCGAATTGCCGCTGTTTTCAATAACAGAGCCATTTTTGGGCATTTCCGCAGCATGTCTGTTGATAGGAATAATATTTTCGTTCATTACTCTTCTCCGTCTTGAGACTGCGCCTGTGCCTGATCCTGATCTGTATTTACGTTGACTACGACTTTTGCATTGCCACTGTTTTCAACTTTAGCAACTGATACATTGCGCTTTTGGTTTTCTTCATTTTCATGACGATTTTCGCTCATGGTATCATCCTTTCTCTATTGATAGTGACAGGATATTCGATAGGAGAGTGAAGAGATTGGACGAACTTCGCGGTTTTTCCACATTGGGGCTAAAGGTCGAAGGAAAGCACTCTATTTGGTAAAATGAATAGATATTATAAAAGAAAAGGTGTTAGCATATGAAGTCTTACATCATCGTCGGCGCAGGCATACTAGGTGCATCGACGGCTTATCATCTCGCAAAATCAGGAGCCCGGGTTACGGTGATTGACCGGAATGAGCCGGGACAAGCGACGGATGCGGCGGCAGGGATCGTCTGCCCTTGGCTTTCGCAGCGCCGCAATCAGGATTGGTATCAGCTCGCTAAGGGCGGAGCGCGATACTATAATGATTTAATCAAGCAACTGGAAGAGGACGGAGAAACAGACACCGGATACAAGCGTGTCGGCGCGATCAGCATACACACTGATGCGGCGAAGCTCGATAAGATGGAGGAGCGGGCGTATAAGAGGCGCGAGCATGCGCCGGAGATCGGTGACATCACCCGTTTATCTGCGAGTGAAACGAAAAAGCTGTTTCCCATTTTAGCTGATGGCTATGAATCGGTTCATATCAGCGGTGCCGCCCGTGTGAACGGGAGGGCGCTTTGCCGGTCGCTTTTGAATGCTGCCGAGAAACATGGTGCGGTCATTGAAAAAGGAAATGCGTCCTTGTGTTTTGAAAGCGGAAGAGTCACCGGTGTCCAAACAGACAAACAGCAGTTTGAGGCTGATAGTGTGATCGTGACTGGAGGGGCATGGGCCAGTGAGTTGATGAAGCCTCTGGGCATTCATTTTCAAGTAACCTTTCAGAAGGCGCAAATTATGCATTTTGAAATTCCTGATGCAGATACTGCATCGTGGCCGGTTGTGATGCCGCCGAACGATCAGTACATTCTTTCGTTTGATGACGGCAGAATTGTAGCAGGCGCCACCCATGAAAATGAGGCCGATCTTAGAGACCTGCGTGTGACAGCAGGGGGACAGCATGAAGTCTTGAGCAAAGCACTTGCCGCAGCCCCTGGGCTTGCTGACAGCACAGTCATTGAAACAAGAGTGGGCTTCAGACCGTTTACACCAGGCTTTCTGCCAGTGGTGGGGGCCGTGCCGAATGTTCAAGGACTTTACGCCGCTAACGGTTTAGGCGCGTCGGGGTTAACGATGGGACCGTTTCTCGGTTCAGAGCTCGCAAAGCTAGTTCTCGGAAAGCAGACAGAAATAGACCTTAGCCCTTATGATCTTGCCTGTGCGCTTGCATAATAATGTAAGGCATGACAAACAAATATAATAAAGCTGTTCTAGCTTTTCTTTCCTGTCTGTGTTAGCATTTATCTTTAATGAAAAAGAGGACGTGAACTGATTTTGATAAAAATTGATATACCCGCACCGAATGTGACGATCACCGAGCGACAGCAGTCAGCCAATCATAACGAACCGAAAATAAAGGCGATTTACGGATTCATCGACTTTCACCAGATACCAAGGGATAAAGGCGGCATCTTCATGTTTTACAACATTCACGACGAGCTGCTGTTTGTCGGTAAAGCCAGAAAGTTAAGACAGAGAATTAAAAAGCATTTTGAAGACACTGTCTCACCGATGAAACATCACAGAGACGAAGTATATAAAATTGAAGTATGTGTAGTCGAAGATCCAATGGAAAGAGAAATTTACGAAACCTATATCATCAATACACAGCACTCGAAGTATAATATAGACAAAGTATTTTTTAAATAAGAAGTCAGTCTGCGGATTGAACAGTGAAGCCAGAGCTTATATTAAGTTCTGGCTTTTGATTTGGGCATTTTTCCGCAGATAGATCTTTGTCTATTTTTCGAGTAAATTAATGAGAAATTTCAGAAAATAATATTGACATTCCTATCTCTGGACTTTAATATAACAATATATAATGTTATATAACGTTATATAATAAAATCAAGGAGTGAAGGATTTGAGTCAGGTCACAGCAAAAGTTAATCGTGAGGTTCAAGCTTTCTTGCAGGATTTGAAAGGAAAAACCATCGACCATGTATTCTTTGTCGCATGCGGAGGGTCTTCGGCCATTATGTATCCGAGTAAATATGTGTTTGACAGGGAGTCAAAATCAATCAGCTCTGACCTTTACAGCTCTAATGAATTTATTCAGCGAAACCCTGTGCAGCTTGGTGAAAAGTCTCTTGTCATTTTGTGCTCGCACTCGGGAAATACCCCGGAAACGGTAAAAGCCGCTGCATTTGCGAGAAGCAAAGGTGCGCTTACGATTGCAATGACGTATAAGCCGGAGTCTCCTTTAGCACAGGAAGCGCAATATGTAGCCCAGTATGACTGGGGTGATGAGGCGCAGGCGATCAATACGAACTATGGTGTTCTATATCAAATCGTTTTCGGCGCTTTGCAGGTATTAGAAAACAATACGACATTTGAACAAGCAATTGAAGGTTTAGATCAATTGCAGGCTGTGTATGATGAAGCCCTTAAGCAGGAAGCTGACAACGCACAGCAATTTGCAAAAACACATGAAAAAGAAAGCATCATTTATACAATGGCAAGCGGTGCAAACTACGGTGTCGCTTACTCCTACAGCATCTGCATTCTCATGGAAATGCAATGGATTCATTCCCACGCCATTCATGCCGGAGAATATTTTCACGGACCGTTCGAAATTATTGATGAATCCGTGCCGTTTATCATCCTGCTCGGTTTAGATGAAACAAGGCCTCTTGAAGACCGGGCGCTTACCTTCTCAAAAAAATATGGCAAAAAGCTGACTGTGCTCGATGCCGCATCTTACGACTTCACTGCAATTGACGATTCAGTAAAAGGCTATCTTGCTCCGCTCGTTCTTAACCGTGTGCTGAGAAGCTATGCGGATGCTTTGGCAGAAGCGAGAAATCATCCTTTATCTCATAGAAGATACATGTGGAAAGTTGAGTATTGATCTGAAAAAGAGGAACCATTATGCATTAGACTATAATGTTATATAACATTATAGTCTAATGTCCAGAGGAGGCCAACCCTTTGAAGAAAATGTTTTTATTTTTGATCATTGCAGCTGTCAGTATGCTCACCATTGCGGGCTGTTCGAGCCAGGGCAGTTCAGCCGATGGAAAGGTGACATTGAAATTTTTCCACAGATGGCCGAAGGAGCCGGAAAAAAGGTATTTTGAAGAGGTTGTAAAGGAATTTGAAAAAGAGCATCCGGATATCGACATTCAAACTGAAGCGGTTTTGAATGACTCCTATAAAGATAAAATTAAAGTTATGCTGGGAACCAGCAGCCCTCCTGATATTTACTTCTCATGGAGTGACGAGTTTGCTTTTAAATTTATCAGAGGAAAGAAAGCACTTGATCTCTCGTCCTACTACAAAGATGATACAGATTGGTCATCGCAGCTCGTTCAATCGCAAGTTACACCATTTACGTATGAAAACAAACAATATGGCGTGCCGTGGCAAATGGACGCTAAATCATTTTTCTATAATAAAGACATATTTAAAAAGCTCAATCTAGAGCCCCCGGCGACTTGGGATGAACTCATCGATGTCTCGAAGAAGCTGAAAGAAAATGGCTATACACCGATCAGTTTCGGAACAAAAGCGACTTGGACAATCTCACATTATATCGGCACGCTGAATCAGCGGATGGTCGATGAAAAAACAAGAGAAAAGGACTATAACGCCAAAACGGGTGAATTTACCGATGAAGGCTATGTGAAAGCACTTGAAAAGCTGCAGGAACTGATGCCTTACTTCAATAACCATGTAAACTCCGTCGACCATGAATATGTGAGACAGCAATTTAAGAGCGGAAAGTCGGCGATGATATATGCGGAAACGGCTGAAATTAAACTGGTCGAGCCAGTGAATCTAGGGATGTTCTCATTCCCTGAAATCAGCGGGCAAAAAGGATCTTCAGAAGCGTTAACGGGGGCGCCTGAAGGATTTATGATTTCCTCGAAAACAAAACATCCAAAGGAAGCAGTGGAATTTTTGCAATTTCTGACGTCGAAAAAAATGGGTGAAAAGCTCGTCAAAGACGTCGGCAAATACAGTGCGGTGCAAGGGACGGCAACCGAAGAAAATTCTACAGCCATTCAGCGTGAAGCTGTTCAGCATATCGTAGATGCCAAATCAATGGTTCCGTGGTTCGACATGGATGTTGATGTTGAAATCGCAGATGTGTACTTAACAAGCGTCCAGCAAATGCTTGGCGGCGACATGACACCGAAGCAGGTCATGAAAGCCGTTCAAAAAGCAGCCAAGCAAGTGCGGGCGTCAGCTGAATAAATCAAAGAAAAGGTGAAGCGACGCACCTTTTCTTTTTATAAAGGAGATGAGTTATCCTTGGTCAATCAAAATAGAATAATCCCCTATTTGTTTTTGCTGCCGGCTCTTGTTTTTTTACTTTTCGTTTATATCCCGATTTTTGAGAATGTCTTTCTCAGTCTGTTTCAATGGAGCTCTTTTTCTCCGGAAAAAACGTTTATCGGATTGAAGAACTATGTTGAATTATTTCGTGATCCTGTCTTTTATCAAGCCCTCACGAATAACGTGCTCTACGCAGTGATCTCAATTGTATGCCAGGTGTTTGGCGGTTTAATTTTGGCGGCGGTGCTTGAGGATAAGCTGGTCAGAAAATGGTCGCCTTTTTTTCGTACCGTTTTCTTTTTGCCGGTTGTCATCTCGATGACGGTTATCGCGCTTTTGTTTGATTTTATTTACAACCCTGAGACGGGGCTTTTGAATCAGCTGCTTCAGGCGGTTGGTCTTGATCAGCTGACAAGGGCATGGCTCGGGGATGACAGCACGGCTATGCTTTCTGTCATTTTTGTATCTCAGTGGCAGTCTGTCGGTTATATCGCAATGCTGTACATTGTGTCGATTCAAAAAATACCGGATGAACTGTATGAAGCGGCGCGTCTTGACGGCGCAGGAAAAATTCAGCAGTTTTTTCACATTACCATTCCCCAGACGAAAGAGATGTCTTTTGTTGCGATGGTCATGACGCTGACCGGCGCCTTTACGGTATTTAATGAACCGTACATATTGACAGGCGGCGGGCCGGGAAACGCTTCTGAGGTATTAAGCACGTTCTTATATAAAAGCGCCTTTACAAAGGATATGATGGGCTATGCTTCAGCGATTGCCACTGTTGTGTTAATCATTACGCTTGCTTTGTCGCTCATGCAAATGAAGTTCTTTAAGACCGGAAAGGAGGACTAACAGATGCTGCCTCAAAAGAAGACAGATTCATTCAGATTAGAGCCTGTGCCTGACCGGCACATCGAGGTGAAAAGAAAGCCGAGGCGAAAATGGTATATCGGAGAAACGTCTGTGTTGGTTTTTCTGTTTCTCTATCTTATCGCGATTGCTTATCCGCTTTTATGGATGGTCATGAGCGCCTTTAAGAGCTCGGATGATATTTTTGAGAATAGCTGGTCGCTGCCGTCTTCGTGGCACCCGGAGAATTTTGTGTCCGCCTGGAATCAGGGAATTTCTTCTTATTTTATGAACAGTGTGATCGTGACGGCGCTGACATGTGTAATCACTGTCTTTATCAGCGCATGGGGAGCGTACGGGCTTTCGAGGTTCGAGTTTAAAGGAAAAGGGTTCTTTTTGGTGCTTTGTCTTGGCGGTTTGATGCTGACACCTCAGGTCAGTCTTGTGCCGCTGTATTCCATTATTCAGTCGCTGGGGCTTTACAATACGTATTGGGCTTTGATATTGCCTTATGCGGCTTATCGGATTCCGTTTACCATCATTTTGATCCGCTCTTATTTTCTTTGTATTTCTAAAGAATTGGAAGAGGCGGCTTATTTAGAAGGGTGTACGAGTTTTGGGGTATTTTTCAGAATTTTCTTACCGATGAGTGTGCCCATTTTAGTGACGTCGGGCATTTTGACGGCTTACCATACGTGGAATGAGTTTATGTTTGCGATTATTTTCATAGATGACGAGAATTTGCGGACCATTCCGGCGGGGCTGATGCAGTTCCGAGATGCACTGCAGACGGATTGGGGCGTCTTGCTGGCGGGATTAACGATTTCTGCTGCGCCGATTATTATTCTGTTTTTATTTATGCAGAAATATTTTGTCCGCGGGATTGCAAGCGGAAGCGTAAAAGGATAAAGGAGGAAGCACAATGAAATTAATTGCTGTTGGAGACAACGTTGTAGACTACTATCAGGATCAAGAAACATTCTACCCGGGAGGAAACGCTTTAAATGTCGCAGTGCTTGCAAAACGGCTTGGACATGAGGCTTCTTATATCGGAATTGTCGGCAATGACGAAGCCGCGGCTCATCTGCTGAATGTGCTGAAATTGGAGAAGGTTAACGCGGATTTTATTCGGCAGGCGCATGGGGAAAACGGAATGGCAATCGTTACCCTTGATGAACAGGGGGACCGGATCTTTGTCCGATCGAATAAGGGCGGCATCCAGTCGCGTCTCCGTCTTGTGTTGCAGGAAAAGGACTTATCTTTTATCAGCGGGCATGATCTGCTGCATACCAGTGTGTACAGCAGGCTTGAGAACGATTTGCCGCAGCTGTGCAGTATGATTCCGGTCTCTTTTGATTTTTCAACTAATCGAGAGGATGAGTATTTGAAAAAGGTCTGTCCTTATGTGACGTACGCGTTCTTTTCAGGAAGCGATCTGAGTGAGACAGAGTGCGGCCAGCTTGCAGAAAAGGCACATGAGTACGGAGCAAAAATTGTTTGCATGACCCGCGGCGGGCAAGGGGCGATCCTGTCTGCGGGAGACCGAATCTATCATCAGCCGATTGTGGAAGCTGATATAATTGATACACTCGGAGCAGGAGATTCATTTATCGCGGGATTTTTGACTGCCTTCTGTGAGAAGCAGAATATGGCGGACGCTTTGCGCCAAGGAGCGGAAACAGCTGCGAAAACATGCGGAGTGTACGGGGCATTCGGATACGGCTATCCCTATCGCCTGGAGGAAGGGGGAAGCAGTGAAAAAACGAGAATACTATAAGCAGTGTCTCGTTTTTTATGCCTGTTATGTGTAGGGGCTGTTGATTGTAAATGTGACACGGTTTGTGTGCATTAAAAACAGTGAGCAGTAGATCGGCTGATCGTTTGAGGTAAATGCGGTTTTATCGATTTCAAACAGTGCATCTCCAATATCGCAATCCAAGTATTTGCTTTCCTCCTGTTGGGCATATACAACGTTTAATAGTTTCGTATTGTGAGTGGGAACGACTTGGTATTGCTGCTTCAAAATATCATGCATAGATACACCGTCCGCAATAAACGTATTGATGGCAGGAAACAGCTCCAGCGGATAATGCGTGATTTCAAAGGTGAGCGGCTGATCATCATTATATAAAATCCGTTTTAATTCAACGACAGGGCTCTCGGTATTGATTTGAAGCTTTTCGGCAATCGGTTTCGATGCTGGAATGATTTCATGGGACAGAACCTGGTGCTTCGGCTTTTTTCCGGTTGATTCCATAAATTCCGAGTAGCCGTTTACTGCAATCAGCTCTCTCTTCAATTTAGGGCTTTTAACGAACGTTCCTTTTCCCTGCTGCCTGATCAGATAGCCTTCTTCGACCAGATCGAGAATGGCTTTTCTGACGGTAATGCGGCTGACATTATACTTGCTGCAAAGCTCGTTTTCTGTGGGCAGCTTGGCAGCCGGGGAATACAAGCCCTTTTTAATGTCATCTGTTATGATTTGTTTTAGCTGAATGTATAAAGGTGTTGAACTTCCGTTGTTTAACAAGGGGTAGCCTCCTTTTAAGCTATTATTTATATTATAATGTATTATGACGTTATAATACAAATTTGCGTTTTTTATTTTAGAAATATAGCAAATATGGGAATTGATTACTCTAAAAATAACAGAAAGACCGAGTTGTTTCCAGTGACGAAATAACGGAGAAAAAAGACAGGGGGCGTTTTCTGATGGCTTCATTAACATTTGAACATGTCAAAAAATCATATCATTCACAATTAACGGTGAAGGATTTTGATTTAGATGTAAAAGATAAGGAGCTTTTGGTGCTGGTGGGGCCGTCAGGCTGCGGCAAATCGACAACCCTGCGAATGGTGGCGGGGCTGGAAAGCATTTCTGAAGGAAGCCTCTTTATCGATGGGGAACGGGTCAATGATCTTCCGCCGAAGGAGCGTGATATCGCGATGGTGTTCCAAAACTACGCGCTGTATCCGCATATGACTGTTTTCGATAACATGGCGTTTGGATTAAAGCTCAGAAAAATGCCGAAACAAGAAATTGCCGAGCGGGTGCATGCAGCTGCAAACATTTTGGAGATTGAGCATTTGCTGAAGAGAAAACCGAAGGCGCTTTCCGGCGGCCAGCGGCAAAGGGTGGCTCTCGGCAGGTCTATCGTGCGGGAACCGAAGGTCTTTTTAATGGACGAGCCGCTTTCTAATCTGGATGCGAAGCTGAGAGTGACGATGCGGACAGAAATCAGCAAGCTTCACCAGCGGCTAGAAGCAACCATTATCTATGTCACCCATGATCAGACTGAAGCGATGACGATGGGTGATCGAATTGTCGTCATGAATGAAGGCGAAATTCAGCAAGTGGCCAAGCCTCATGATATCTATCATTATCCGGCAAATCTATTTGTGGCCGGGTTTATTGGCTCTCCTGGAATGAATTTTTTCAAAGGCATAATTGAAGAGCAGCATGGCGAGCTGTTTTTCACAAACTCTTCGATCCGGCTTCATATACCTGAAGAAAAGGCGAAGCAGCTGAAGAAAAAAGGCTATGCCGGAAAACAGATGACTGTCGGGGTACGGCCGGAGCACATCGCACAAATGACTGGATATGATCAGCTGTTTGATTCCGTATTGAAAGCGACAGTGGAAGTGAATGAAAATTTGGGATCTGAGCTGATTGTGCATGTCAGCGCCGGGAACGAGCGGCTTACGGTAAGGCTGGACGGCAGCAATCCAATCGCCGCGGGCGATTCGATTCAGCTGGCGGTGAAAATGGATCACGCCGTCTTTTTCGATGCTGAAACGGAACAGGCTGTGTATTAGAAAAGGTGCTCCCTTCGGGGGGAGCACCTTTTTCTTACGGCCAAATGTCGTCTGCCCATTCAGGGTGATCGATAAATGGATTTCGGTTGTGCTGATATTTTTCATAAATGATTTCATTTCTTTTTCTTTCGCGGGCATCAACAGGATCCTGCCTATTCCATTCAAGCAAGGCGGATTGTTTTCCATGATAAGGAGCAGAGCCGTTTCCTGTTTTATCATTAAGCTCAAGGTCAGGGTAGCCGTCATCTCCTTCATAACGGACAGCCATGTAAAACAGCATGCGGGCGACATCGCCTTTCACATCATCGCGGGGCTCCCATGAATCTCCATCATAGTAATTTCCAGGCGCTTTCGCATACTCGTTGCCGCCGTTGTCAAAGTCCAAGTTGCCTCTGGCGCTGTTTACTTGGACGTCTGCTGGTCGCAAGTGATGAACGTCAGTGCCGGGTCCCTTGCTTGTACCAAAATCGCCATGGGATTTCGCCCAGACATGCTCCCGGTTCCAGTCCCCGACATTGCCGCCGTTTAGGTTTTTCGAACGCGATTCATTCGTATAGAGCAGGATGACGTTATTCGGATTGGCCGGGTCTGCATCCGTTTCTTTCAGCGCGTTCCATACCTCGCTGTAAGACAGCATCGTATGTCCGCTGATGATGCGGTGCAGCGCGCTTTTTAACGCCTCTCCGCTTTTTCCTTCAGCACCTTCATAATAGGTGTCTGTGTCGGTGTATGGTGCAGCGGGAGAGACCAATGAGAGAATGCCTCCGGAGGCTGCGGGAGAAGTAGCTGCACGGTCATTCAGGTTCAATCCGGTTTGCGCGCTTGCTGAAGCAGAGGGCGCAAACCATCCGGAAATCAGTAATACACAGACGAGCGGCAGAAACCTTGCTTTTTTTGTCATCACTTGCCCTCCTTTAGATCAGATCATGTCTATTATCTAAAATTGAATGAAAGGTTAGAAGTGTCATTTTGTATATTTTTCATTAAAATTGTAAATTAGTACCTTTGGAGGAGGCGGAACTCTATTGTTTCAGGATCTTTAGTCTGCGTTTTTGCTCCAGCTGATATTAGGCAAGCGCTGTTCCTTGATCGAGTGCTGCTTCATTCGCTTGTAAAAACGCTGCGGTCTGCACATCGCTTGCTTCACTGAAATATTGCCCGCTACTTCATCCCCTTTTTTTCCTCTTGTTGTTTTTTTAAATTCTTTGCTGCTTATTGACTCTCTTCCTTAGTGGCTGCTTTTTCTAAAATGGAATGGCAGACTGGTTATGATGACTAAAAAACAAACATTTTTTTGGTTTATGTGCTGATGAACTAATGGCTTCCTCCCTCTATAATGAAGTCACCATAACGGCCAGAGGAGGAAGCACATGGAAAAGCAGAGGCTTTCAGTAAAAAGCGGCATTGCTGATTACATTGATTGGCTTGCCCAATTCGGCGTGTCTGCTGATGGCGGGGTAACGAGACTTTTGTACACCAAAGAGTGGATGGACGCGCAGCTCGCCGTGAAAGCGGAGATGTCGGCATTTGGGCTTGACGCCAGATTTGACGATGTCGGCAATGTCTTTGGAAGGCTTCAGGGCACCCAGTCTCCGGATGAAGTGATTTTAGCCGGCTCACATATCGATACTGTGATCAATGGGGGAAAGTATGACGGCTCATATGGCGTGCTTGCGGCAATGCTTGCTTTAAAGCAGCTCAAAGAAACATACGGATCGCCAAAAAAAACGCTTGAGGCTGTGTCTTTATGTGAGGAAGAGGGCAGCCGTTTTCCGATGACATACTGGGGATCAGGGAATATGATGGGTGCTTTGTCATTGAAGCATGCGGAAGTACCGAGAGACGGATCAGGTGTTTCATTACAAGAGGCGATGCATGACCACGGTTTTGGCAGAGGCGTGTATCCCTCAGCGCACAGGACAGATATCAACGCTTTTATAGAAATTCACATTGAACAAGGACAGACGCTTGAAATGTCAGGACGAGATCTCGGTGTGGTGACAAGTATAGTCGGGCAGAGAAGATATTTGATTACGCTTGAGGGAGAATGCAACCACGCTGGAACCACCTCCATGAAATGGCGCAAGGATCCGCTCGCAGCCAGCAGCCGAATGATTCATGAACTGCTGCTTCGTGCTGAAGAACAGCCGGATGAGCTTCGCCTGACATGCGGAAAAATGACGGTGGAGCCCAATGTGGCTAATGTCATACCTGGACGGGTGCAGTTTTCAATCGATATTCGACATCAGCATCAGCGTGTGCTGGAGCATTTTCATGAAGAAATGACAGCTGTCATCAACGGTATTTGTGACGAAAAAGGGATTCACGCCATGATTGATGAATATATGCGAATAGAGCCTGTGCCGATGGACGAAACGCTTTCTGCCAAGGCTCTTGAGACAGCGGCAGAAAACGGTATCAGCTGTGAAGAAATGGTGAGCGGGGCAGGGCATGATGCGCAAATGATCGGAAGGAGCTGTCCTGCTTGTATGCTGTTTGTGCCGAGCAGAGGCGGCATCAGCCATTCCCCGGAGGAATTTACTTCTGCACGTCAGCTTGAGATCGGCGTCCGCACATTGACTCATTTATTATATAAACTGGCTTACTGATGAAGGAGGAATGGCTGTGTCAGGCAAAAAAGAATTATGTACACCGTTAAGAACAATTATGACACCGGGACCCGTAGAGGTCGATCCGCGTGTATTAAGAGTGATGAGCACGCCGGTTGTCGGCCAATTTGACCCGGCGTTTACCGATATCATGAATGAAACAATGGAGATGCTCCGAGAATTGTTTCAAACGAAAAACCGCTGGGCGTATCCGATTGACGGCACATCACGGGCGGGAATCGAAGCGGTGTTAGCGAGTGTCATTGAACCGGGAGATGACGTGCTTATTCCGATATACGGACGCTTCGGCTTTTTGCTGACTGAAATCGCTGAGCGGTACGGGGCGAATGTTCATACGATTGAGTGTGAGTGGGGAACGGTTTTTGACCCTGACGATATTATACGGGAAATGAAAAAGGTGAAGCCGAAAATTGTGGCCATGGTGCACGGGGAAACATCAACTGGCCGAATCCATCCGCTGAAAGCAATTGGAGAGGCGTGCCGTGCTCGGGATGTACTGTTTATTGTCGATGCGGTAGCGACAATTGGGGGCTGCGAGGTGAAAGTGGATGAATGGAACATTGACGCAGCTATCGGCGGTACGCAAAAGTGTTTGTCTGTTCCGTCTGGGATGGCACCGATTACATATAATGAACGTGTGGCAGATATCATTGCGGCGCGCAAAAAGGTGGAACGCGGAATTGCGACCCAGGCAGACAAGGCGCAGCTTTCCGGAAATCGCCCGATCATAAGCAATTATTTTGATTTGAGCCAGCTCGAGGATTATTGGAGTGAACGGCGGCTCAATCATCATACAGAAGCGACGACGATGCTTTATGCCTTGCGTGAGGGCGTGAGACTGGTGCTTGATGAAGGCCTTAACGCACGTTTCGAGCGGCATCAGCACCATGAGGCCGCGTTAATAGCAGGGATTAAAGCGATGGGGCTGAAGCTGTTTGGGGATGAGAGCTGCAAAATGCCTGTTGTCACCTGTGTGCAAATCCCGGACGGCGTAGATGGAGAGTCAGTCCGCCATATGCTTTTGGCGCAGTTCGGAATCGAAATCGCCAGCTCATTCGGCCCTTTAGCCGGGAAGATTTGGAGAATTGGAACGATGGGCTACAGCTGCAGGCGGGAAAACGTACTGTTTGTGCTTGCCGGATTAGAAGCTGTGCTTCTCAGACACGGCGCTGTGATTGAAGTAGGAAAAGCACTTCAGGCCGCGCTTGATGTATATGAAGATGCTAAAAGCCAGACGGCGATTTAAAGAAAAAGCGTGCGGAATTCCGCACGCTTTTTTAATTTTCGCTCTTTCTCCAATCTGATTTTGTCTGTTTGACTCTTTTTACAAATCCGTTTTCTCTGTGTTGCATTTTCTGACGGTGCATGAGTCATTTTTTCTTTTTTCATCTATTCTTTATACAAGGCCCAATTAAATGATGTTTTATTTCTTACGGCATTTTTTGAGAGGAGGATGCGGCATTGGAGTATTTTCACATGATTTTAGATGCGCTTCTGGAATATCAGGATGAGGCTGTGCTGGCGACCATTGTTCAAGTTGAAGGTTCCGCATATCGAAAAGCGGGCGCCACCATGCTCTTTAAGAAAAACGGAGAAAGAATTGGCTTGCTCAGCGGCGGGTGTCTGGAAGAGGATTTATCCCAAAGAATTGGTGAGCTCGGCGATCAGCTGCCTACAGCGCTTATATCCTATGACATGCGTGCTGAAGACGATCTTTCATGGGGCATGGGAGTCGGCTGCAATGGCGTTATTCATATCTATGCGGAACGAGTCTCTCAGGAAAAAAAGCGGCACTATGAAAGAGTAAGAGACTGCCTTTATGCAGGAAAAGCCGTAACAGCTGTTACACAGATTGAATCCTCACAGTCAGGGCGTTATCTGTTTTTGTCAGAGACCGGGCATTTTGGGCACTGGCCGGATGCGCCGCTTCAAGACATTCAACGCACTGCTTCAACGCTTCATTTGCCGCATTTTGATCGATCATCAAACATTTTTATTCAGCATATTGAGCCGAAGCCGCGTCTCATTCTGTTTGGGGCAGGTCCAGATATGATACCGCTCGCCAATTTGGCGGCTGAGACCGGATTTTCTGTCATTGTGACAGATTGGCGGCCCGCGTATTGCACAGCCTCTCATTTTCCAAAAGCAGATCAGCTGATCACTGTCTTTCCGGAGCAGATGCTGAGTGAATTTGAATTTTCGCCTCAGGATTTCGCTGTTGTGGCGACTCACCATTTTCAACACGATCAAGTCATCGTTGAATCCTTATTATCTCGAGACCTTCATTATATCGGGCTTCTAGGCTCTGAAAACCGTACGAAACGGCTGCTGAATGGAAAACAGCCGCCCGCTCATTTTTACAGTCCGGTCGGGTTGAAAATCGGCGCGGAAGGCCCAGAGGAGATTGCCGTCAGCATCGTTGCGGAAATCCTTCAAGCACGAAAACGGCTGGTGGTTATATGAGCATGATCGGTGTATTTTTGGCGGCCGGAAAAAGCGAGAGAATGGGCACAAACAAGCTGGCATTGCCGCTAAAAGGAGAAACGATCGGATCGGCTTCATTAAAAGCAGCTCTATTATCCCGTCTTGACCATGTGCTGATTGTCGAGAGGACAGAACATGCTTCACTTGAGTGGATCGGGGAGCAATATTATTCACCGCCTTTTCTGGATCGCTGGAGCCTGCATGTCTGTAAAGAAGCGGAAAAGGGCCAAGGGCATTCTGTCAGCAGCGGGGTGAGAAAAGCGGAAAGCATGGGGGCAGACGGAGTCGTCATTCTGTTGGGTGACCAGCCGCAGCTTTCCGTCGACCATGTAAATGCCCTGATATCAAGGGCTCACGAAATGTTTGCCGTGTCAGCGTCTTTGCGTACGCTCAGCCCGCCTATTTATTTCTCATCCGCCTGTTTTCCATATGTAAAGGAGTTAAAGGGAGATGAGGGTGCCCGCAGGCTGCTCAAAAACGGGCAGCTTGGCATTGGAACGGTAGTGGTAGTGAAAGATTGCGAGGAACTGGAAGATATTGATACACCGGAGGAATATGAAACTGTTAGGAGGCGAATTCATGAACGGACAAGTGACACAAGCGCGGATGAACATTCAATTATGGAGGCCGGCAGCGCTTGATGAGGCATTTTCTCTATTGGAGCAGTTTGCGCCAGATGTGTGTGCAGCATCGGGCAGCACGCTGCTCCAGCTCCAATGGGACAAAGGAATTCTTCCAAAAACGCATCTCATCAGCCTTGAAGCCATCGAAGAAATGAAAGGCATTACCGCTGATGACACCCACGTGTCGATCGGGGCGCTTACCACGCTGAATGAATGCAGAAAAAACAGCCTCATTAAGCGGGAGCTGGCTTGCTTATGTGATGCAGTTTCTGCTGTTGCAGCGCCGGGGATCCGAAGCCGGGCCACAATTGGCGGTAACATAGCGAGTAAAATAGGGGATTTGATACCGCTCCTGCTTGTGCTTGATGCGGAGCTCATCGTTTATCAGAAGGAGCTTGTCAGGCTGCCGCTTGCTGAATGGATCTCCAGTGAAGCGTATTCACATGGAATCGTGACACGTGTGATGATTCCGCTTCCAGAGGGAGATCGTGTGTTTTTCCGCAAGCTGGGAAGGCGGCAGGCATTTACCGGAGCGGTTGCTGTGACGGCAGGACGTTTACTGAAAGACAGTGACATTCGCCTCGCAGCGGGCCATGCCGATATGAGGCCGAAAAGATTAATAGAGAGCGAAGGGAAATGGATGGAGCCTGAATGGGAGGCACCTGAACTGTACGAAACACTTATCAAGGAGCTGCCATTTTCAGCCGATGCTTTCGTGTCAGCGGCATACAGAAAAAAGGCGGCTGCCAACGTCATCATGTCCGAGCTTTTGATTGAGGGAGGGGAATAAATGGGCATAAGCAAACCGTCAAGAATAAGGCCGGATGGAAGGGGAAAGGTCACGGGTGAATTGAAGTATATGACTGATCTCACCTTTCCGGGGATGCTGTATGGCAAAATCCTGAGAAGCGCTTATCCTCATGCGGAAATCGTGTCGATTTGCACAAAAAAGGCCGAAGAAATGGAAGGTGTGCGAGCGGTCGTCACCCATAAGGACGTTCCAGGTTTAAACCGTTTTGGGATTGTCATTCCTGACCAGCCGGTTCTATGCGAGGATAGAGTACGTTATGTCGGAGATGCAGTGGCGGCCGTCGCAGCAGAAACGGAAGACATTGCTGAAGCCGCGCTGGAGCTGATTCACGTGGTGTACAGGAAGCTGACGGTCATTGATTCTCCGGAAAAAGCGCTCCGACCAGATGCGCATATGCTGCACCCGGACGGGAACATCCTTCATCGCGCGTTTTTCTCGCACGGCGATGTGGAAGCGGGGTTCCAATCGTGTCACACGATTCTTGAAGAAACCTACGAACTGCCGCGGCAGATGCATACGTATATGGAAACGGAAGGGGGCGTAGCTGTTCCGGAACATGACGGGGGTTTTACAATGTACGCTGGCACTCAGCACGGCTACAAGGACCGTTTTCAGCTTGCCCGCATTTTTGGTATTCCTGAAGAGAAGATTCGGATTGTGTCGAGTCCGATGGGCGGCTCATTTGGCGGAAAGGATGAGCTGAATATTCAGCCGTATGCAGCGCTTTTGGCCCGTAAAAGCGGACGCCCGGTCAAAATTCATCAGACGAGGCCGGAATCTGTACGCTCAGGAATCAAACGCCACCCAATGAAAATCACGATCAAAACAGGGGCTGATCAAACAGGAAAGCTTCTGGCTCATGATGTGAAAATCATTGCCGATACAGGCGCTTACGCCACGCTGGGACCGGCAGTCCTGGACTTTTCTGCTGAGCATGCCGCGGGTCCGTACCGCATCCCTAATATCCGCACTGAAGGGATCTCTGTGTTTACGAACAATGGGGTGGCGGGAGAATTCCGGGGTTTTGGCGGCAATCAAATCACATTTGCGCTTGAAACCCATCTTGATCGCCTCAGCAGCATGCTCCACATTGACCCGCTGGAGCTGCGAAGAAAAAATATCAGAAAACCGCATGACCCGGGGCCGCTTGAGCATCGGATTGCGCCCACTGACGGAGCGGCGCAAGTGTTGAACATCATTTCTGCATCTCCTATTCTCAAAAGAAAACATCAGACGTCTCGTTATAAACGAAGAGGTGTCGGGGCGGCGATTACTATGCATGGCGGCGGGCTTGGCTATGGCCGGATGGATGCCGCAGGAGGGCGTCTTTCCCTTTCAAGTGACGGCAAAATCACGGCTTCATTTGGATTTGAAGAGTGCGGGCAGGGCATAC
This sequence comes from Bacillus sp. 0909A, assembly GCF_036765115.1. Taxonomy (NCBI): domain Bacteria; kingdom Bacillati; phylum Bacillota; class Bacilli; order Caryophanales; family Bacillaceae; genus Bacillus; species Bacillus sp. 0909A. Next base: position 338 of record NZ_JBAIZU010000003.1, on the reverse strand, counting down.
TTGCCGCGATTGAACATATTGTCACCGAAGAGCTGGGCTGCGCGGCTGAGGATATTTCCATTGTCATCGGAGATACAGCAAAAGTGCCAAAGTCAGGCTCCTCCACAGCATCCCGCGGCACCAGCATGGTGTGGCACGCGATCCAGCGTTTGAAGAAACCGTTTCTAGCTCAGCTGAAAAAACGGGCCGCAGAATGGAGCGGTTGTTCAGCGGAAAACCTTATTCTCGGCTCCGCAGGCTTACGTGATCTATACACAAAAGAGCTTGTGGTGACGTATAGAGAGCTTGCTGAAAAAGGCCCTTTGACAGAGGAAACAGCATTCGATTTTCCGACAACA
>NZ_JBAIZU010000002.1:0-943450 GCF_036765115.1 Bacillus sp. 0909A | reverse complement strand
AAAAACTCTTGACTTTTCAAGATATACATAGTATAATGTTAAATGTCACTGAAATTGTCTGGTGATGATGGCGAAGAGGTCACACCCGTTCCCATGCCGAACACGGAAGTTAAGCTCTTCAGCGCCGATGGTAGTCGGGGGTTTCCCCCTGTGAGAGTAGGACATCGCCAGGCAGACTTCATTCCGCAGTAGCTCAGTGGTAGAGCTATCGGCTGTTAACCGATCGGTCGTAGGTTCGAATCCTACCTGCGGAGCCATTATTGGAGAGCTGTCCGAGTGGTCGAAGGAGCACGATTGGAAATCGTGTAGGCGGTCAACTCCGTCTCAAGGGTTCGAATCCCTTGCTCTCCGCCACTGATATTTATACATAATCACAATTGAAAGTCTGGGCCCGTTGGTCAAGCGGTTAAGACACCGCCCTTTCACGGCGGTAACACGGGTTCGAATCCCGTACGGGTCATTATATGATGGAGGATTAGCTCAGCTGGGAGAGCATCTGCCTTACAAGCAGAGGGTCGGCGGTTCGAGCCCGTCATCCTCCACCATTATCATCGCGGGGTGGAGCAGTTCGGTAGCTCGTCGGGCTCATAACCCGAAGGTCGCAGGTTCAAATCCTGCCCCCGCAACCAAAAAATATATCCTTTTAAATAAGGAGCGCCCAAAGGGTGCAAACAAATTTAATTGGTCCGGTAGTTCAGTTGGTTAGAATGCCTGCCTGTCACGCAGGAGGTCGCGGGTTCGAGTCCCGTCCGGACCGCCATTTATATAATAAGGCTCGGTAGCTCAGTTGGTAGAGCAACGGACTGAAAATCCGTGTGTCGGCGGTTCGATTCCGTCCCGAGCCACCACCTATGCCGGTGTAGCTCAATTGGTAGAGCAACTGACTTGTAATCAGTAGGTTGGGGGTTCAAGTCCTCTTGCCGGCACTGTTTTTTCAAAACTTAATGTGGAGGGGTAGCGAAGTGGCTAAACGCGGCGGACTGTAAATCCGCTCCCTCAGGGTTCGGCAGTTCGAATCTGCCCCCCTCCACCATTTATAGGGGCATAGTTTAACGGTAGAACAGAGGTCTCCAAAACCTCCGGTGTGGGTTCGATTCCTACTGCCCCTGCCAAATTTATGACATCTTGAGATTATGGCGGTTGTGGCGAAGTGGTTAACGCACCAGATTGTGGCTCTGGCACTCGTGGGTTCGATTCCCATCAATCGCCCCATATTATCATTGGGCTATAGCCAAGCGGTAAGGCAACGGACTTTGACTCCGTCATGCGTTGGTTCGAATCCAGCTAGCCCAGTCTCATTTTTTATATCAATTGCATATAATGTATTAAGTCCCTTAAGATGCGGAAGTAGTTCAGTGGTAGAACACCACCTTGCCAAGGTGGGGGTCGCGGGTTCGAATCCCGTCTTCCGCTCCAATTACGGCGGCATAGCCAAGTGGTAAGGCAGAGGTCTGCAAAACCTTTATCCCCGGTTCGAATCCGGGTGTCGCCTTTCTTTTGCCGGGGTGGTGGAATTGGCAGACACACAGGACTTAAAATCCTGCGGTAGGTGACTACCGTGCCGGTTCAAGTCCGGCCCTCGGCACCAATTTTACTTACTTGATAAGTTAAATTGGTGTTTGTGCTTGAAAATATAATGAAGCTAATCATATCAATGATCTACATAAGTAGATCATTTTTTTATTTTATGAATATCTCGATGTAAGCATTGGGCTGCATATCATAGAAAATTGCTTTAGCTACTTATTATTATATTTCCAAAAAAACTTTTTTAAAATTCATTGACACTTTATCGTATCCATGATATATTTATATTCGTCGGTTAGATACGACGTAAAACTTGCCGGTGTGGCGGAATTGGCAGACGCGCACGACTCAAAATCGTGTTCCTTCTGGAGTGTCGGTTCGACCCCGACCACCGGTATCCAATAGAACCCTGTTTCTTACATAAGTAAGAAACAGGGTTCTGTTTTTATTAAAAGAAGGAGCCTATGCTTAATATAGACTCCTTTTTGTTATTTACTCAGCATATTGGTCGATGATCTCTTCTAATACCTCTTCAAGTTGTTCGATATCATCAAGCTCTGATTGTCTGAAACGGACACGTACGAGCTGCTCTCCGTCATTATACATCTCTTCCAGCCATCCTCGCAGGCCTCTTGCCCGGCGATCGACTTCGAAAATAATTTCTAAACCGTCTTCCTCTAAAAGAAAAATAAGCTCTAATTCATCAAGCATCTGACGGTAATAGCCTGATGTTGGAATAAACTCAAATTCTTGAACGAAAGGTAGGCGGCGCTGGAAATAAGATGCCTGTTCACAGTCTGCTTCGTTAAGACGGAAGCCAAGGTTTTCAATTGCTTCTAACACATTTTCAACCCAAGGATGTGCTTCTACAAAGATACGATCGTGATCTGATTTATCAATACCGCCTTGAATGTCAAGGTCTGTCACTACTGCGACTTCTACTTTTCCTACCGTAATCGGTGTATCAAGAGGCAGGATGAAGGAGAACGGAAATTGATGTTCTTCTCCAGGCTGAATGGTGAATGAACCAGTTACCCGAACAGAATGAATTGTTGCGTATTTCCGGTGCTCTTCATCGTCTTTTACAATGACATATTTTGTATTGAGCTGTAAGTCAATGTAACGGATATCCTGGGCGATTTTCCCGCCTTTTACATGTACAGTTCCGCGGACTTCTTCTCCTGGACAATACGCATCTTTCTCCAAAATGGTATCGACTTTTGCTGCGCCGATGCCGGCACTTGCTGCAAGTTTCTTGAAAAATGACATGTTGATCTTCCCCTTTTTCTTTTTCTCAATAGTTATACGTGGGAAGAAGGAAAAAAGGTTCATTTATTTCAAAATAAATGAACCTTTTTTCCTATAATCGTTTATCTGAGGGACAGACTAAAATTGATGCTTGAGTAAAGGAGGAGACATGAATGAATAAAGAAACGATGGTCGCTGATGAATTACATAGAATGTTTTTAGCTGGTGAGCTGCAAATCACAGTCGAGGAGGACATTAACAATCTTTCAGAAAGACTGAGAAGCGGCGAACTCAGATTAGACAGTTTGACCGGGGAAGATGCGTTTATAAAAGAAACAGTAAACGAAGCATTAAGAAGAGTGGAGCAATAAAATAAAGAGACGGTTTCTCAAAATGAGAGACCGTCTTTTTTTATGGTTTCAGAAGCACTTTGATAGCTCCGTCTGTTTTCGTATCAAACACCTCATATCCGTGCTTTGCTTGATCTAACGGCAGAACATGTGTGATGATGTCGCCCGGATCTACTTTACCTGAAGCAATCAAATCATACAGGTACGGCATATAATGAATGACAGGGGCTTGCCCGGTTCTGATATTTACATTCCTTTGGAAGATGTCTCCGAATGGAAATGCATTGTATCTCATTCCATACACACCTGTCACTTGAATTGTGCCGCATTTTCTGACAGCCTGTGCCGCCGTTACTAATGCACCCATGGCTCCGCCTTGCATTTTAACACCGGTGGCGAGAAATTCAAGCGGGGACATTTTGCCGTCCATTCCCACACAGTCGATGACGACATCTGCTCCGCCCTGTGTGATTTCTTTCAAATATAATCCGGCGTTTTCTAAGTGTTCGAAATTAACGGTCTCTACATTGTTTGTTTTTTTGGCGTGCTGAAGGCGGTAGTCTACATAATCCACTGCAATGACTCTTTTGGCGCCTTTCATCCATGCGAATTTTTGCGCGAGCAGCCCGACTGGACCGCAGCCGAGAATAATGACGGTATCTCCCTCTTTTACTCCTGCGTTGTCAACGCTCCAATAGGCAGTCGACATAGCGTCTGAAAGCAATACTAATTTCTCATCTTCTATTTCACAGTCATCAGGCAGTTTAAAGGGAGTGAAGTTAGCATAGGGGACTCGCATGTATTCAGCCTGGCCTCCGGGATAGCCGCCTGCTGAGTCTGAATAGCCAAAATAAGCGCCGATTTCGCCATTTGCGTTTGAATTGTCACATTGGCTTTCAAGCTGGTTTTTGCAAAAGAAACATTCGCCGCAGCTGACGTTAAACGGTATGATGACACGATCGCCTTTTTTGACCTTGTGAACGTCGGGGCCTGTTTCTTCCACAATGCCCATTGGTTCATGGCCGATGATATAATCTTCAGGGAAATTGGGAACCATGCCATGAATTAGGTGTAAGTCAGAGCCGCAGATTGCTGTGGTTGTCAGTTTGACGATGATATCATCAGGTTTTTTGATTTCTGGCGCTTTTACCTCTTTGACGCGGATGTCTTTAATGCCTTGATACGTAACAGCTTTCATTCATGATGTCTCCTTATTATTTAGTGATCGGGCGTTGCGAATGTTCCGAGACGGTTCGTGTTATCAGGGAAAAGTTTTAGCCCGGCGATATCAATGGCTGTTTGTGCTGATTTCATATCGATTTGAAATTGTTTGTCCAAGTCAGAAGGGAAAAGCCAGCCTTTTTCCATCATGAGCTGTGATAGTTCGCCGTGCAGGTAAATAGCGGCGTCCAATTGATTGCGCAATGCTGTTCTGAGTTCTGGGCTTGCGGTTTCCGTGATGGCGACAGCATAATTTTTGATGCCGGTTTTTACGGAAATTAAGAAATCAAGGGCGAGTGCTGAATCAGCAAGGTCAGGCATGCCTTTTGCGTTTTTCGGGTCTAAGAAATCGTTCAATGATAGTCACCTCCTGTTATTGTCGGGGCCTTTTGATAGAGGCTCTGAAGTTCAGTTACGTCCCGTACAGACTGCTGTACATCCTTCTCCATAAGGGCTCTCAGCTCCTGATCGAACACCAGTCCCTGCATCATTTTTGATTTAAGTAAACATACGGTTTTGAAGTTGAGAATCTCGTGTAAATCAACTGTTTCGTGGTTTGCCAAACGGTCTTGTTCCATTTTTTCGGTCACCTCCTGGTTCAAAGGTATTTTTGCCTTGTCTCATGCTTTTATGCGAAAGTGCTATAATGGATAAAATATTTTCTTGGGGGAGTCGGATGATGAAACAAATTATTGCGATGGGCGGCGGGGGTTTTTCAATGGAACCAGATCATCTGGTTCTTGATCAATTTATCATAAATCAGTCAAAGCAGCCCTCACCTCGCATTTGTTTTCTGCCAACGGCAAGCGGGGATGCTGAGAATTATGTCCAGCGGTTTTATCATGCTTTTCAACAGCTTGATTGTGACCCGTCTCATTTGTCTTTGTTTAAGCCGCCGACAACAGATTTAGCCTCCTTTATCTTGGAGAAAGATGTGATTTATGTCGGTGGAGGAAATACAAGAAATTTGCTTGTGCTGTGGAAGGAGTGGGGACTGGATCATATATTAAGAGAAGCTTGGGAGAACGGCACTATTTTGGCGGGACTAAGTGCCGGTGCGATCTGCTGGTTTGAAGAAGGAGTGACGGATTCTGCCGGACCGCTGACCGGCTTGAAAAGCTTAGGTTTTTTGCAAGGCAGTTTTTGTCCTCATTATGATGGGGAGAAGGATCGGAGACCTTCATATCATCGCCTGATATTAGAAAAAGCGTTGAGCAACGGTTATGCAGCGGATGATGGAGCAGCTCTTCACTTTATTGATGACCAGTTTTTTCAGGCTGTAAGTTCAAGATCTCATGCAAATGCGTATAAGGTGGTGCTTCATGAAAATGGTATCTCTGAAACAGCATTGCCGAATACATATTTGTCTTGAATATGCTGAATATTTTATACATTCCTCTTTTTTTCAGTTTGTTTTTGTGATACGATAAGTGGGAAATTAATAGTTACTAGGGGTGCCCGCTAGCGGGCTGAGAGAGAAGATATGCTTCTTAACCCTTTGGACCTGATCTGGTTCGTACCAGCGTGGGGAAGTAGAGGAATTGTTTTTATTGTTGCCGTATACTGTGCAATAATATGTTTCTTTCTGACTGTAACCGGGTTCATTCAACTGAATCCGGTTTTTTGTGCTGGTTATGGGCTTGATTTTGTCCTTTCAAACAAAGAGAGGGGAAGGATAAGTAATGCAAAATCATTCAGTGCAGCAAGCCAACATTTCCATTATGTCGAGTTTTTCGGGGAGTAAAAAAGTATATGTAGAGGGTGCATCGCCGGATATTCAAGTGCCGATGAGAGAAATTGAACTTAGTCCGACGACAGGATCATTCGGCGAAGAGGAAAACGCACCGGTTCGTGTTTATGATACAAGCGGACCGTATACGGACCCCGATGTGAAGATTAATATTCAAGAAGGTTTAAAACCGCTACGCCACAGGTGGATTACAGGGCGCGGCGATGTTGAGGAATACGAGGGACGTGCTGTGAAGCCAGAAGACAACGGCTATAAAAAAGCTAACCCTAATGTAAGCTATCCCGGCTTAAAGCGGAAACCGCTGCGGGCGAAAACGGGCCAAAATGTCACTCAAATGCATTATGCGAAAAAGGGGATTATTACACCTGAAATGGAGTTTATCGCTATTCGTGAGCATGTGTCTCCCGAATTTGTGAGAGATGAGGTAGCCAGCGGCCGGGCGATTATTCCAGCAAATATTAATCATCCAGAAAGTGAACCAATGATTATCGGCCGGAATTTTCATGTGAAAATTAACGCGAATATCGGAAATTCAGCGGTTACGTCTTCGATTGAAGAAGAAGTGGAAAAAATGACGTGGGCGATTCGCTGGGGAGCAGATACGATGATGGATCTTTCCACGGGGAAAGACATTCATACGACGCGTGAATGGATTATCAGAAATTGCCCGGTTCCGGTTGGCACTGTGCCGATCTATCAGGCGCTTGAAAAAGTAAACGGTGTAGCGGAGGATTTAACGTGGGAAATCTACCGTGACACGCTGATTGAGCAGGCTGAACAGGGTGTGGATTATTTCACGATTCATGCGGGTGTTTTGCTCCGATATGTACCGCTAACCGCTAAACGGACAACGGGAATTGTGTCACGCGGAGGAGCGATTATGGCACAGTGGTGTCTGGCTCATCATCAGGAAAGCTTTCTGTATACTCATTTTGAAGAAATCTGTGAAATTATGAAAACGTATGATATTGCCTTTTCTCTTGGAGACGGGCTTCGCCCAGGATCAATTGCCGATGCTAATGACGAAGCGCAGTTTGCTGAATTAGAGACGCTCGGAGAACTCACGCAAATTGCCTGGAAGCATGATGTTCAGGTGATGATAGAGGGGCCTGGTCATGTACCGATGCATAAAATCAAGGAGAACGTCGATAAACAAATGGAAATCTGTAAAGAAGCGCCTTTTTACACGCTAGGGCCGCTGACGACGGATATTGCACCGGGCTATGACCACATTACATCAGCGATCGGAGCGGCGATGATCGGCTGGTATGGAACGGCTATGCTTTGTTATGTAACGCCGAAGGAGCATCTAGGGCTGCCAAACCGTGAAGATGTGCGGGAAGGGGTTATTACATACAAAATTGCGGCGCATGCGGCTGACCTTGCAAAAGGGCATCCGGGAGCGCAAATACGAGATGACGCTTTATCAAAAGCCCGCTTTGAATTCCGCTGGCGAGACCAATTTAACCTGTCGCTTGATCCTGAAAGAGCACTTGAATACCATGATGAGACACTGCCTGCCGAAGGGGCGAAAACGGCTCATTTCTGTTCGATGTGCGGGCCGAAATTTTGCAGCATGAGAATTTCTCAGGATATCCGTGATTATGCCAAAGACAAAGAGCTCAATGAGTGGGATGCCATTCAAGAGGGCATGAAAGAAAAAGCCGAGGAATTTGTAAAACAAGGCAGCAAACTTTATAAGTAACAGTATAGAAAGAGATTGACAGGCCAAATTGAATACGTTTTAATATAGCTAATATATATTTCCAACATTTGCTGATCGGATCACCGAAGGCTCTTATCTTTTGAGATAAGGGCCTTTTTATTTTTAAAGGAGGGAGAAATGATGGGAACCAAAAAAGAGAAAGGGAGAAGACACTTCAGAAAACGAAAAACATATGGCAATCAGATGCTGCCGCTGGCACTTCTTATTGAACAGAACAAGCGGGAGATAATGAATAGTGAGGAGTTAATGGAGAAAATTTATATGAAGATTGACGAGAAGCATACGGCAATCCATAAATCTATGTAAAACACCCGCTGAATAAACAGCGGGTGTTTTTCTATGCTATTAAACTTCTTTTTTAATCGGCAAACCTAAGCCTTCTGCCACGCGTCTTCCGTATTCAGGATCAGCTTTGTAAAAGTGCTCGATTTGGCGGAGTTTGATTTCTTCTTTTTCTACCGGTTTCATCGCATTTACGATATTTTCTACAAGGCGGGTGCGTTCCTCTTCGCTCATTAAACGGTAGAGATCGCCGGCTTGTGTGTAGTGATCATTGTGATCGTAGCTTACGCTGTCAGCCATTCCTTGTACTGGATAAGCCGCTTGTTTATCCTCAGGTGACTCAGTCGGTCCGCCGAAGCTGTTTGGCTCGTAGTAGACTGAGCCTCCGCCGTTATTGTCAAAGCGCATTTGTCCGTCACGCTGATAGTTTCTTACTTCGTTGCGTGCGCGGTTGATCGGCAGGGCTTGGTGGTTTGCTCCGACACGGTAGCGATGCGCATCATGATACGCAAACAGACGCCCTTGAAGCATTTTATCCGGTGATACATCGATACCGGGGACCAGTGTTCCAGGTGAGAATGTTGCTTGTTCTACTTCGGCAAAGTAGTTTTCCGGATTTCTGTCAAGAACCATGCGGCCGACTTCAATGAGCGGATAGTCTTTTTGAGACCATACTTTTGTGACATCAAACGGATCGAAGCGATACGTATTTGCATCTTCTAAAGGCATGATTTGCACATATAATTTCCATGCAGGGAAATCGCCGTTTTCGATTGCGTTGAACAGATCTTCTGTATGATAATCCGGGTTTTCACCGGCAATTTTTGCTGCTGTCTTCACATCAAGGTTCTTCACGCCTTGTTCTGTTTTAAAGTGGTACTTGATCCATACGCCTTCGCCTTCGGCATTTGTCCATTTGAATGTATGGCTTCCAAACCCGTGCATGTGGCGAAGTGTAGCAGGAATTCCGCGGTCAGACATCAGGATCGTCACTTGGTGTAAAGATTCCGGTGAAAGTGACCAGAAATCCCATACAGCAGTAGGGTTTTTCAAGTGTGTTTTTGGATCTCTTTTTTGTGTATGGATAAAATCAGGGAACTTAATCGCATCGCGGATGAAGAATACCGGCGTATTGTTACCGACGATGTCATAGTTTCCTTCTTCCGTATAAAACTTAACGGCAAATCCGCGCGGGTCGCGAACGGTGTCAGCAGAGCCAAGTTCACCGGCAACTGTTGAGAAACGGATGAACAAAGGTGTGCGTTTGCCGACTTCTGATAAGAAAGCAGCTTTTGTATATTTTGTTACATCGTTTGTCACTTCAAAATAACCGTGTGCACCCGCACCTTTGGCGTGTACGACACGCTCAGGAACACGTTCTCTGTTGAAATGGGCCAATTTTTCGAGTAAGTGTACATCTTGGATTAAAGTTGGTCCGCGAGAACCGGCAGTCATTGAATTTTGATTATCTCCAACTGGAGCGCCCCAGCTAGTTGTCAGTTTATTGGAACTCATGTCATCACCTCTTGGAATTTATAAGAAAATAATATCATCTCTAAGTAAAAAGTCAATATTATTTTATAATGATTATAAAATAATTATTTCTATAATGCGATAAAAACTATTAAAAAAAGCAGAAAACCTTTGTCAGAAAAGCTAAATAGAGATGATCTAGGGTTCAAAGAAAAAAGCCCTATTTGCGAATATGAAAAGTAAGTGATAAACAGTAATACAAAAAATGGTGAATAAAAAAGAGTTGACATATCGGAATAATTTGAATTAACATGATATTCAAACAAAAAAACAATTGGGCAGCTGATCGGACCGCCGAAGGCTCTCATCTCTACAAAAAACAGAGATGGGGGCCTTTTTGTTTTTTTAGAAGGCGGGGTTGGCAGAAGGAGAGGGATAAAAGTGGCTGTGACCATCAGTATCAAGGAAAAAGCGTTTGCTCAAGAAGGCCGCAAAACTGCGGTCTTGGAGAATATTCAATTGTCAATTGCACCGGGTGAGTTTTTAACGCTCATCGGACCGAGCGGATGCGGGAAAAGCACACTTTTAAAGATAATTGCAGGACTTGATTCTGATTTTAGCGGGAGTATCGAAATTAACGAACGGCATGTGACTGCACCCGGTATTCAGCAAGGATTTATTTTTCAGGAACACCGTCTCTTTCCTTGGCTGACGGTTGAGCAGAATATTGCCGCCGATTTGAATTTGAAAGATCCAAAAGTCAAACAAAAGGTAGATGAACTGATCGAGATTGTCAGATTAAAAGGATCAGAGAAAGCATATCCGCGTGAGCTGTCGGGTGGTATGTCTCAAAGAGTGGCCATCGCACGGGCTCTTCTGCGGGAGCCGGAGGTGCTGCTTTTGGATGAACCGTTCGGTGCGTTAGACGCGTTTACTCGAAAACACCTTCAAGACGTGCTGCTGGATATATGGCGGAGGAAAAAAACAACGATGATACTCGTCACTCATGATATAGATGAAGCTGTTTACTTAGGGAATGAGGTTGCGATCCTAAAAGCCAAACCGGGAAAAATTCATAAGCTGATGCCAATTCATCTGGCTTATCCCCGAAACAGGACGACGCCTGATTTCCAAGTGATTAGACAGAAAGTGCTGTCGGAATTCGAAAAAACAGAAGACGTTGAGTATGCAGAAGGATCAGGGATATAGAAGGGGCTGAAGCAGAGATGAAAAAAGGAATCGTTGTATTGGCGTCTATTTTTTTTCTGCTGGCAGGATGCGGAGCAAATGGAGCCAGCGGTGACAAAAAACCATTGAAAGAAATACGGATCGGAATACAGCAAAGCTTAAGCCCGCTTTTAATCGCCAAGGAAAAAGGCTGGTTTGAAGAGGCTTTTGAAAAAGAAGGCATCAAGGTGAAATGGGTGGAGTTTCAAAGCGGGCCGCCACAATTTGAAGGGCTTGCAGCAGATAAACTTGACTTTTCTCAAGTCGGCAATTCACCAGTGATCGCTGGGCAGGCGGCAGGCATTGATTTTAAAGAAATCGGCTTGTCTCAGGATGGATTAAAGGCGAACGGCATACTTGTCAATCCAGACAGCGGGATTAAGGAGGTCAAAGATTTAAAAGGAAAGAAAATTGCTGTTGCAAAAGGCAGCAGCGGCTTTGACTTTTTGTATAAAGCGCTTAATCAATCAGGCTTGTCAGCTGATGACGTGACGATTATTCACCTGCAGCCTGATGAAGCGGCCTCTGCGTTTGAAAACGGTTCGGTTGACGCATGGTCCATCTGGGAGCCGTACCTATCCTTAGAAACAATCAAACACGGAGCAAAACTTCTTGTGAATGGTGAAAGCACCGATTTATATTCACCAGGGTTTACATTAGTGAGAACAACATTCTCTAAGGAACATCCAGACGAAGTGGTCCGTTTTCTGAAGGTTTTTAACCAGGCGGTTGTATGGCAAAAGGAACATCCGGATAAAGCGGCTGACTTGTATGCAAAAATAAAAGATCTCGATAAAAAGGTCGTAGAAAATGTGCTGAAAAATACGGAGCCTCTGAATGAGGTTATTCGTGAAGACATTATAAAAGCGCAGCAGGTGACAGCGGATTTTCAATTTAAAACAAAAGCGATAGATAAGAAAATTGATGTGAGAGAAGTTGTTGATAATTCATTTATCAAAAAAGCGTTAAAGGAAAACGTCTCTGGAGGTGATCCATCATGAAAGCAGAGGCTGCAGGTTCACTGCCGAAAGCAAATGCTGAAGCGATACAAAGAAAGCCCCATAGAATCAAATACGGGTGGGCAAAGGGGCTTCTGCTGCCTGCTGTGCTCATAGCCATCTGGCAGGTGATTGGCAGTCTTGGCATCGTGTCGGCGACAGTGCTCCCTACTCCTGTTGCGATCTTGCTGACGTTTAAAGAACTCATTTTGACAGGCGAGCTCTTTGGCCATCTGCAAATCAGTATATACCGCGCAGCGCTTGGTTTTGTACTTGGTGCGGGGCTTGGACTTTTGATCGGTATTTTGGCCGGATTCTCTAAACGGACGGAATTGTATCTTGACCCATCATTGCAAATGCTCAGAACCGTTCCGCATCTGGCTGTCACGCCGCTGTTTATTTTATGGTTCGGTTTTGATGAAATATCTAAAATTTTGCTGATTGCGCTCGGCGCTTTCTTCCCTGTGTATATCAATACATTTAACGGCATTCGCGGAGTTGACGCTAAGCTGTTCGAAGTTGCCCGGGTGCTTGAATTTAAATGGCATCAGCAGATGACAAAAGTGATTGTGCCGGCATCCCTGCCTAATATATTGCTCGGCATTCGTTTATCGCTAGGTATTGCATGGCTTGGGCTTGTTGTAGCGGAGCTGATGGGTTCGAGTTCTGGGGTCGGTTACATGATCATGGATGCCAGACAATTCTCACAAACGAATAAAGTGTTTGCCGGGATTATCATTTTTGCGGTGGTTGGAAAGCTGACGGATTCTTTTGTCAGGCTGCTAGAACGAAAGCTATTAAAGTGGAGAAACAGTTACGAGGGAAAATAGACGAAAAGGAGAGAGTGATATGGACATTCTTTGGTTTATTCCGACGCATGGAGACGCAAGGTATTTAGGGTCGGAAAGCGATGGACGGACGGCGGATCATGAATACTTTAAACAAGTGGCGCAGGCCGCTGACAGGCTGGGGTATACAGGAGTCCTACTGCCAACGGGAAGATCGTGCGAGGACCCTTGGCTCACCGCCTCGGCGTTAGCGGGAGAAACAAAAGACTTAAAGTTTTTAGTAGCGGTACGGCCCGGGTTAATGCAGCCTTCTCTTGCAGCCAGAATGACCTCTACCTTAGATCACATTTCAGATGGACGGCTCTTGATTAATGTTGTCGCAGGGGGCGATCCGTACGAGCTAGCCGGGGACGGACTGTTTATCAGTCATGATGAGCGCTATGAAGCAACGGACGAATTTTTAACTGTTTGGCGGGGGCTTTTGCGCGGAGAAACGGTTACCTATGAAGGAAAACATATAAAAGTGGAAAACAGCAATCTGCTATTCCCGCCGCGGCAAGCACCCCACCCGCCTATCTATTTCGGCGGATCCTCACAGGCTGGAATTGAAGTCGCGGCAAAGCATACAGATGTGTATTTAACGTGGGGGGAGCCTCCTGAGCAGGTAAAAGAAAAGATTGAGAGAGTCAAAAAGCAAGCGGAAAAAGAGGGAAGAACAGTACGGTTCGGCATCAGGCTGCATGTGATCGCACGAGAAACAGAACATGAGGCGTGGGAAGCGGCTGAGCGTTTAATCAGCCATTTGGATGATGACACGATTGCCAAAGCACAGGACGCTTTGCGCCGTGCTGATTCTTCGGGTCAAAGGCGGATGGCGGAGCTTCATCGAGGCGATCGGACAAAGCTTGAAATCAGCCCGAATCTGTGGGCGGGTATCGGCCTGGTCAGAGGAGGGGCAGGCACGGCTCTTGTCGGAGATCCGCAGACCATTGCCGACCGTATAGCGGAGTACCAGGCCCTTGGCATTGAATCATTTATTTTTTCCGGCTACCCTCATTTAGAAGAAGCGTACTATTTTGCAGAGCTCGTCTTTCCGCTTTTGCCGTTCGAAAATGAGCGGACAAGGAAGCTTCAGAAAAAAAGAGGAGAAGCCGTCGGAAACACTTATTTTGTCAAAGAGAATCAAGCATCAGTTTAAGTGAAAACACAGCCTCCGAGCATGGTATGATAATCAAAAAAGGAGGCTGTTTTTATGAGAATACTTATTAGTGCCTTTTCTCTGATGGTTATGCTGTCTGCATGCGGAGATACGAAGCACATGGAAATCAAAGAGGCGGATGTTTCAGATATTGAAAAAAACAGAATGAAGATTGCGGCTCCTCATTCATTCGCTGCGGAAGTGACGAATATCAACGAAAGCATTTCTGAGGCGGACATGTACATTGAACATTACCAAAACGGAAAGCTTGTTGAAACGATAGGTCCGGTAACTGCTGATTACACGGAAGGAAATCCCAATACATTACAATTTGTTTATTTTGAGAATGAGGAAGAGAAGAAAAAAATGAGCACCATTCACTTTGGCATTGTTGATGAACAAGGGAGCAGCACGGCTGCTTCATCGTTTCAGCGTGACGTCAGCACTACACAGGAAATGACTCAGAATATATCAACAGCGGAGCCAATTTCTTTCGGAAAACCTGTATTGATCGGCAGCAGTATAAAAGATTCTAACGGTACAATGAAAACCTCTGAAAACAAAAATGAACTGATCAAACATAAAGATGTTCTGCTTTATTATGTTGAATTGCATAAATAGAATGGACGGCTTAGACCGTCTGATTTACTGAGCGATGTGCTTGCATTTTAGAATACAACATGATACATTTTAAATCGTAAACATTACGATTTAAAGGAGGTTATTTCTTGGCTAAGAAATCAAAAGTGGCAAAAGAATTGAAACGCCAGAAGCTTGTTGAACAATATGCAGCTATTAGACAGGAGTTAAAGGCAAAAGGAGATTACGAAGCCCTCAGTCAGCTGCCGAGAGATTCAGCACCTGGAAGACTCCATAACCGCTGTATGGTAACGGGCCGCCCGAGAGGATATATGAGAAAATTTAAAATGTCCAGAATTACTTTTAGGGAGCTGGCGCATAAAGGCCACATTCCTGGTGTGAAAAAAGCAAGCTGGTAAGAAAAAACTCCGGACACGATTACATCGCGCCGGAGTTTTTTTCATTTTTCTTGAAGGAAATGACGTAGGATAGGTGCTGAATGATCATGATGATAAACACAACAATAATAGGGAAAAAGGGAATGTGTGATTGAAACAGGGGATAAAAAATGAGCAGGACAGCGGCGGCAGGCAGTGAAAAGTAGACGGCGATATATGACGCACGGCAGGCGTTTGCCGTCATCATCTGCTCTCTTTCATCCTGTTCCTCAAATTCATCTGGCAGCAGGAGATTTTTTGACGCAGGCCGGCTTTTCTTTTGTAGATACATATAAACCGCAGCTGCCGCAATAAAGAGAATAAACGGGGTGATGTTTATTTCAAACATCATCTGGCCGTTCCTTGTGCTGAAAAAGGCTCCAATGCCTTCCGAAGCTTCAAAGTATGCAATCAGTGTCCAGCATGCAAGGCCGAACAAAACGAGGTGAAATGCTGCTTTTGTTTTCATGCCCATATTAGTCTTCCTCCTCTAGCCAAAAGACATCCTCCATTTTCATGGAGAAGGCTTTGCAGATTTTTAATGCTAATAACAGTGAGGGAACATAGTCTCCTTTTTCAATTGCTGCTACCGTTTGTCTCGTGACGCCGACCGTTTCTCCGAGTTTTTCCTGAGAATAGCTGAATCGCGCTCTGAGCTCTTTCACTTTATTTTTCATCATGACGTATGCCACCTTCACATTCTCACTTTCTTCCATTGTATAGTTTATTTAACAGTATGTAAATGTAACTTAACAACATTGCAAAAAGAAAAATTTTTTTCGACAAATTTTTTATATTCCCTTGACGAAAATTTAATAAACGTGTAACATAATAAAAGTCAAAGCGGTGCTGACACCGACAATCACAAATGCGGGTGTAGTTTAGTGGTAAAACCTCAGCCTTCCAAGCTGATGTCGTGAGTTCGATTCTCATCACCCGCTCCATACATACGTTATTAACGCAGTGTTTCGTTTCTCAGATAAACGAAGTATTGCGTTTTTTTATGTAAAAAAGAACACGAAATCTCGTGTTCTTTTACGTAAGCCAATGTACTGTATGGCCGCCGCCGTGAATTTGTTCAAACATTTTCGTTAATGATGTTAAAAGGTTAACGGCGTTTTCTTTTTCAATCGATGGCGGGAAAAAGATGATTTGCAGCATGCTTTTTGTATCTGCTGTGACGGGTTTTTGATTGACGTTGTTTTTGAAATCGCCGAAAACACCGTTTTCATCAGAATAAATCAGTATGTTATCTTTTTCTCCTATTGAAATCCGGACTGGCTCCTGAAGCTTGTCGGCATCATAGATCATAATGGGAAGAGAATATTTTAACGCGAAAAAATGTATGGTATCATGGGCTGAATCCTCGCTTTCCATGAATTGTTCTTTGGATATCGGGATCAGCATTTGCTCCATCGGCGTTTTTTCTCCCTCGAATGAAGGGTCCAGCTGCTTAAAGATTGTCTTCCATTCTTTTACAAAAGGCTGGCTGGAAATTCCGCCGTCCGCATAGTCAAAAAACAGAGACTCTTGAAATAAACGAAGTCTGCCTTTCAGCATTTGCGGAGAGGAGCCGACTTCAATATTTTCATATATCACAGCGGCTGCATTTATTCCTGCCGCACGTTCAGTAATAACAGGATCAAGTTTGATATTCACATGCATTCACTCCAATTACGGGATATCAACCTATTATACAACGGCTTATTGTTTTATCACAAAGAAAGGAGGCTGTGCAAAACATGAACGTTTATCAGCTGAAAGAAGAATTAATTGAATACGCAAAAAGCATTGGCGTGGACAAGATTGGTTTTACGACCGCTGATACATTTGACAGTTTAAAAGACCGTTTGATTCTTCAGGAGTCACTCGGATATCTTTCCGGTTTTGAAGAGCCTGATATTGAAAAAAGAGTGACGCCAACGCTGCTTTTGCCGAAAGCGAAATCAATCGTGGCCATTGCGCTTGCTTATCCTTCGAGAATGAAGGATGCGCCAAGAAGCACGCGAACTGAGCGCAGAGGCATTTTTTGCAGAGCCTCCTGGGGAAAGGATTATCATGACGTCCTGCGGGAAAAGCTCGATCTTCTGGAGAATTTTCTGAGAAGCAAGCATGAGGATATCAGGACAAAATCAATGGTCGATACGGGTGAATTGTCTGATCGGGCAGTGGCGGAACGGGCCGGAATTGGGTTCAGCGCCAAAAACTGTATGATTACAACGCCGGAGTACGGGTCTTATGTGTATTTGGCGGAAATGATTACAAATATACCTTTCGAACCGGATGTCCCGATTGAGGATATGTGCGGATCATGCACCAAATGTTTAGATGCTTGCCCGACGGGAGCGCTTGTGAACCCTGGGCAGCTTAACGCTCAGCGCTGTATATCTTTTCTGACCCAGACAAAAGGATTTTTGCCGGATGAATTCCGCACGAAAATCGGAAACCGCCTGTATGGATGCGATACGTGCCAAACGGTATGTCCAATCAATAAAGGGAAGGATTTTCATCTTCATCCTGAAATGGAACCGGATCCTGAGATTGCAAAACCGTTATTGAAGCCGCTTTTAACCATCAGCAACCGTGAATTTAAAGAGAAATTCGGACATGTTTCAGGCTCGTGGCGCGGAAAAAAACCGATTCAACGGAATGCGATTCTGGCGCTTGCCCACTTTAAAGACACCTCCGCACTGTCTGAACTGACGGAGCTTATGCATAAGGATCCGCGACCGGTAATTAGGGGAACGGCTGCCTGGGCGATCGGGAAAATCGGAGACAACGCATACGCGGAGGAGCTTGAAAAAGCACTGGAAAAAGAAAAAGATGAAGAAGCAAAGCAGGAAATTGAAAAAGGAATTGAATTGCTAAAAGCCGGCATGACTAAATAAGTCTTGTCCTGACATACGTATAGAGCAGAAGGAAAAAACACTTGAGATGCAGCCAAGTGTTTTTTCTCTATAAAAAAGTATGTCGGGTGGGGTGAACTTGAAGCACATATTAGAACAACTAGCGGAGGAGCGTCTTAGCTATCTGGTCAACGGGCATGATCTAAGACAGGAGCCTCAAGTCGGAGACCTGGAAGTCATGGAACGTAAGAAGAAGCTTCTGGAAAAACGTAAGATTGAGATGATAAAAGCGAAAGCAAAAGCTGTGATTGACAATGTGCAGGTTGAGGATGACGGAACCACCTGCATCAGGTATATCATACACTTCGAATATTTATACAAGGAGCAGGATGACACTCTGTATATGGAAGAGCATATAGAAGAAAGAGTCGCTTTCCTTTATGATCAAATTCTGATTAAGGACCAGGAAGTGAAAAGAAAACCGGCGGGATTTAGTGAAGGCCAAAGCATTATTGACTATTCCCAGGAAGAAAGGGAGGCGTTTGGCCGAGCTTTTCAATATGACAGGCTCGGAGCGGTACAATATGCCGAAAAATATTGGAACAAGCGTAATCCGGCTTATAAAAATTTCAGCGATAATTGCACGAATTTTATTTCTCAGTGTCTTCATGCAGGGGGAGCACCAATGCGAGGCCATCCGAACAGAGGGTCTGGCTGGTGGATGAAACAAAGCTCTTGGAGCTATAGCTGGACGGTGGCTCACTCGATGAAAATGTATTTGACGAATTCGAAGGCTGGCCTTCGGGCGGTGCGTGTAAAATCAGCGGAAGAGCTGGTGCCGGGTGATGTGATTTGCTATGACTTTGAAGGAGACGGCCGGTTTAATCACACAACGATTGTGGTGGCGAAGGATAAAGGCAATATGCCGCTTGTCAACGCCCAGTCCTATGACAGCCGGATGAGGTATTGGTCTTACGAAGATTCAACAGCATACACACCGTCTATCCGATATGCCTTTTTTCATATCGTTGATGATACGACAAAAGAGTAATTAATGATATAATGATGAGCGGATAAGAAAAATAGAGGTGAACACACAGTGGCATTACATGTCGTTTTATATCAACCAGAAATTCCTGCTAATACAGGGAACATCGCACGTACTTGCGCAGCAACAGATACAACGCTCCACCTGATTCGTCCGCTCGGCTTTTCAACTGATGATAAAATGCTGAAGCGCGCCGGACTTGATTATTGGGAGTTTGTAAACGTAGTGTATCATGACTCGTTAGAAGAATTATTTGAGGCATATAAGAAAGGGCAGTTTTTCTTCATCACGAAATTCGGCCAAAAGCCGCATACATCTTTTGACTACACGGATATTGACGAGGATTATTTCTTTGTGTTCGGAAGAGAAACAAGCGGTTTGCCAAAGGAATTAATTCAAAATAATATGGACCGATGCCTGCGTCTTCCGATGACAGAGCATGTAAGATCGCTAAATCTGTCCAATACCGCAGCGATTCTAGTGTATGAGGCACTGCGTCAGCAAAATTACCGAGATTTAAAATAGTGAAAAACCCGCTCATGTGTATGGGCGGGTTTTTTTATAGAACTGTGTTTTGTTATTTTAGGCTTAACAACGTAACAGTGTTATGTTACAATGTATCCATCAAAGGAGCTGGACTTATGGAAGATCAATTAATCTCTAAAAAAGAATTGCTTGAAGAAACATCCATCTCATACGGTCAGCTGTATCGATGGAAACGGAAAAATTTAATCCCTGAGGAGTGGTTTATACGTAAATCCACATTTACAGGACAAGAGACGTTTTTTCCTAGAGAGGATATTTTAAAGCGCATTTCAATCATTCAAAAGATGAAAGAAAATTTGTCTTTGGATGAGATGCGGGAGATGCTGTCACCGAAAATGAAGGATGTGAGCATGACGGCTGATGAATTGCTGACGAAAGGCTTGATATCAAAGCCGGCTCTCCATGTCTATTCAGAAGGCGGACCAGACACGGTTTTTTCTTCTCGTGATCTGCTGTCGCTGTATGTGCTTGAAGGGCTTTTACAGTCCGGAAATGTAAGCCTGGAAGAAGCGAAAATGGCTGCTGACGTATTGAGGAAGCATGTAACAGCGGAGATCAAGAAACAGACGGAACTGATCATTTTGCGCAAGCTGGGTGTAACGACTTGTTTTATTGCGGCTGCCGCAGACAGCATCCTTTTTGAGTCGTCCGTTAAGATTGTGGAAAGAGTGGATTTAGCCAATGTTTCAGAGGAACTAAAGACAAAATATATGCAGGAGGGCCATCAATGGAAATAATGGATAATCTGGTGATAAACGGTACGGGGAGTTCAAAGGGCGGAAAATTTCAATCAGTTGAGATTAATGGCAGCGGAACTGTGGCGGGAGACGTGGAGTGTGACTCTTTTTCATTCAACGGCACCGGTAAAGCGGACGGGAGCGTCAAGGCAAAAACAGTAACCATTAGCGGCTCAGGCAAAATTCATGGGGATGTTGATGCAGAATCCATCCGCATGAATGGAACAGGTTTTATTCAAGGTGAGACTGCCGCTAAACAATTGAAGGTCGCGGGATCGTCAACATTTGGCGGAGCAGTCAAGGCTGATGACATTGTGATCACCGGAAAGGCGGTCATGGAAGCCGATTGCGAAACGGAAACATTTCAGACTGAAGGGAAATGCAAAGTCAGCGGTCTCCTAAATGCTGATCAGGTGAATATCAAGCTTTCTTCCGGAGAGAGTTATGTGCGGGAGATCGGCTGCCGCCATCTTCAAGTGACGGGCAGAAAAGGGATGCTGACATTGCTGAAGCTGATGCCGCAGCCTGTGTTAACAGCTGAACTGATTGAGGGAGACGTAATTGAGCTGACACATACGAACGCCAAGATGGTGCGGGGAAACACAGTGAAAATCGGTCCGAACTGCCAGATTGAGACTGTGGAATACAGCGGCGACTACACTTGTGATCCGAACGCTACGGTAGGCACATACACAAAAATGTAAGGAGGATCATATGGAAACAGCAAAACTAGGACATTTAAAATTATATGGTGCCGGGCACGCTTCGGGAGGCGCCTATCACCATGTCAGCATCAAAGGTGAAGGTGTGATTGGAGAAGGACTGTCCGCTGCAGGCTGCCGCATATACGGCACAGGCCGTTTTCTCGGGAACGCGGAGACTGAACGGCTGAAAGTACTCGGAGAAAGCGAGTTTGAAGGCGATTTGATTGCGGGCAAAATCAGCATATACGGGACAATGCAAATCAGAGGCGCTCTTCATGTTGGCCGATTGAAGCTGAAAGGTCTGACGGAGATCGGCGGCAATATGGCAGGGGATTTGTGCGAAGCAAAAGGTAAGCTCAGCGTTAAAGGCGATTGTGAAATCGAATCATTTCATATCACTGGCTGTGTGGACGTAACAGGTTTGCTGAATGCAGGCGAGATTGATATCGGATTGAGTCATGATGACAGCCAGGTCCGGGAAATAGGCGGAACGTCTATTACAGTAAAAAGACGTGCAAGCTTTTTTAAGCGAAAAAAAGCGAGACTAACTGCGGAGCTGATTGAGGGAGATAAAATCTATTTGGAACATACCGAGGCGGCGGCGGTCAGAGGGAAAGAAGTTGTTATCGGGCCAGGCTGTAAAATCGGCACAATTGAGTTTGAAAACAAATGCAAATGCGATCAGCATTCAAAAGTTAACAAAAGAATTAAGTTGTAAAACATTGTTCTGTTACACAGGAAAAGGGTGCTCTCAAGAGGGAGCACCCTTTTCTTTTTATTCTTTTCCCGGCTTGCTATCGTATCCTGCGGTAAAAATTGATACTAAAAAAGTGACAATGACACCCATCATGATGATTGTTTTCACCGTCTCTCCCCCTCTTCAATTTTTCCTGCTGTCCGAGTCTGGATGATTCTGTATTTTCTTTATTATGAACGCATGCAGTCTGCCTTGTCAACGCTGCATAGGGTATCTTTATTTTTAAGAAACCAAAGCATGTATCAAGGGCTGACGGCATAGATTGTATCAAAGTACCTTTTTTTGCACAGCGCATCAAACATGATAGAGGAGGTCCTTATGGATATATTAAAGAAAATTGAAAAGTACAGAGAGGAAGAGCAGCGTCTGAAATGGGAAGGAACATTCGCTGATTATTTGGAGATTATTAAAGAAAATCCAATGGTCGCGCAATCTGCTCATTCTCGTGTTTTTAATATGATAAAAGACAGCGGGATAGAGGAGATTGACGGACGGAAGAAGTACAGCTTTTTTGACCGCGAGCTGTTCGGGCTTGAAGAATCCCTCGAGCGCCTTGTGGAGGAGTATTTTCATCCGGCCGCGAAAAGGCTTGATGTCAGAAAGCGGATTCTGCTTTTAATGGGCCCTGTGAGCGGCGGTAAATCAACGCTGGTCACGATGCTCAAAAAAGGTCTTGAAGCGTACACGCTGACGGATAATGGTGCTGTATATGCGATTAAAGGCTGCCCGATGCACGAGGACCCCCTTCATTTAATCCCCCATCATTTGCGGGAGGATTTTTACAGAGAATACGGCATTAGAATAGAAGGAAGCCTTTCACCATTAAATGTGATGAGGCTGGAGGAAGAGTACGGAGGGCGGATTGAAGATGTGAGGGTGGAGCGGATCTTCTTTTCTGAGGATAAGCGTACGGGAATCGGCACCTTCAGCCCGTCTGATCCGAAATCTCAGGATATTGCCGATTTGACGGGAAGTATTGATTTCTCAACCATTGCTGAATACGGTTCTGAATCTGATCCGCGCGCCTACCGGTTTGACGGAGAGCTGAACAAGGCGAACCGAGGCATGATGGAGTTTCAGGAGATGCTGAAATGTGATGAGAAGTTTCTCTGGCACTTGCTCTCACTGACACAGGAAGGGAATTTTAAAGCCGGGCGATTTGCGTTAATTTCCGCTGATGAGCTGATCGTGGCTCACACGAATGAAACGGAGTATCGCTCATTTATTTCTAATAAGAAAAACGAAGCCCTGCACTCCAGAATCATTGTGATGCCTGTTCCTTATAACTTAAAGGTGTCTGAGGAAGAAAGAATTTATGAAAAAATGATCGCAGAAAGTGATGTATCGGATGTTCATATTGCTCCGCACACACTTAAGGTCGCCGCGATGTTTTCAATCCTTACGCGATTAAAAGAGCCGAAGCGGTCTGATATTGATCTGGTGAAGAAAATGAGACTATATGACGGAGAAAGTGTGGAAGGCTTTAATTCAGTAGACGTTGAGGACATGAAGAAAGAATATAATGATGAGGGCATGAGCGGAATTGACCCGCGCTACGTGATTAACCGCATTTCTTCTACCATTATCAGAAAAAATATGGAGTCGATCAATTCCCTTGATGTTCTCCGTTCTTTAAAAGAAGGACTTGATCAGCATCCGTCTATTTCAAACGAGGATCGGGAACGGTACTTGAATCTTATTTCTGCAGCCCGTAAGGAATATGATGATATTGCGAAGAAGGAAGTCCAAAAAGCGTTTGTGTATTCATATGAAGAATCAGCCAAAACGCTGATGGATAATTATCTCGACAACGTAGAGGCTTATTGCAATAAAAATAAGCTGCGTGATCCTTTGACAGGAGAAGAAATGAATCCGGACGAAAAGCTGATGAGATCAATCGAAGAACAGATCGGCATTTCCGAAAACGCTAAAAAAGCGTTCCGCGAAGAAATTTTGATCCGCATTTCCGCATATGCGAGAAAAGGAAAGCGGTTTGACTACAATTCCCATGAAAGACTGCGTGAAGCCATTCAGAAAAAATTGTTTGCTGATTTGAAGGATGTTGTTAAAATTACGACCTCAACGAAAACCCCTGATGAGCAGCAGCTGAAGAAAGTAAATGAAGTCGTAGCCCGTTTAATTGATGAGCACGGCTACAACTCAACGAGTGCCAATGAGCTGCTGAAATACGTCGGCAGCCTGCTGAACCGATAAGCAAGTGACCCGTCCGGACAGGGCGGGTTGTTTTGTACCATTTTCTAAATAGTTTGTCAATTAACTGTACTTATAAGCATATGATGAATATAAATCTTTACGAAAGACTTGTTTCATAATCTGGCACAAGCCGGAATAGGTATGTATCACGACCACAAATGGTTAAGGAGGGGAATTCATGTCCCAAAATGACAGCGGCCATTTTTTGATTTCTGAGGAAAACTGGTCCCTCCATCGCAAAGGCTTCGATGACCAGCAGCGCCACCAGAAAAAAGTACAGGAAGCCATCAAAAACAATCTGCCGGATCTCGTAACTGAGGAAAGCATTATTATGTCTAACGGCAAAGATGTAGTGAAAATTCCTATCCGCTCACTGGATGAGTATAAAATCCGCTATAACTACGATAAAAATAAACACGTAGGGCAAGGGGACGGCGACAGCCAGGTTGGAGATGTTGTAGCCCGGGACGGATCAGACAAAAAACAGGGGCCGGGTAAAGGACAGGGAGCCGGAGATCAGGCGGGAGAGGACTATTATGAAGCAGAAGTTTCACTAATGGATTTAGAAGAAGCGCTCTTCAAAGAATTAGAGCTTCCGAATCTCCAGCAAAAAGAAAGAGATAATATCATTCACACGGATATCGAGTTTAACGATATTCGAAAAACAGGGTTAACCGGTAATATTGATAAGAAAAGAACAATGATGTCGGCTTTTAAACGCAACGCGATGACAGGGAAGCCGTCTTTCTATCCGATTTATCCGGAGGACTTAAAATATAAAACATGGAACGATGTCACGAAGCCTGAGTCAAAAGCTGTCGTGTTAGCAATGATGGATACGAGCGGCAGTATGGGCGTGTGGGAAAAATATATGGCGAGAAGCTTCTTTTTCTGGATGACCCGCTTTTTACGGACGAAATATGAAACGGTTGAAATTGAATTTATTGCTCATCATACAGAAGCAAAAGTTGTGTCTGAGGAAGATTTCTTTTCAAAAGGAGAAAGCGGCGGAACAATCTGTTCTTCCGTATATCGAAAGTCACTTGAACTGATTGATGAAAAATACAGCCCCGCCCGTTATAATATTTACCCTTTTCACTTCTCTGACGGCGACAATCTGACATCTGATAATGCGCGTTGCGTGAAATTGGTGAATGATATTATGAAGAAAGCGAATTTGTTCTGCTATGGCGAGGTCAATCAATACAACAGACATTCGACGTTAATGTCGGCTTATAAAAATGTGAAAGACGAGAAATTCAAATACTATATTTTAAAACAAAAGTCAGATGTTTTTCAGGCGCTGAAGAACTTTTTTAGAAATGAAGAAGCTGGCATCAGCCATCAATTATCCTAGTAAATAGCCCATTACAGGGCTTTTTTTTATTTAAAAAAAGTAAGAAAGCGATTGCGAAAAAAATGAGAGGGAAAAAGAGATTTTTCCTTTGACAAATCTTCTTTCATTTATTAATATTTTATCTTGTGAACTATTATTGAGGAATGAGGTGAAAAGGAGTTGACTGAATCAGAACGTGCTTTGCTCACTTTTGAACAGCTCTTCGATACGTCTCGGGCTATCTATAAAAAACAGAAGAAGATATTGGAGATTGTGCTTGAGCCTTTTGATATTACAGTCCTTCAATATTTACTGATGTTTAAAATTCATCAAAGCGGAAGCACGCCGCTCAGCAAGCTGGCCATGTCTCTTGATCTTAAGCCTGCTTCTGTGACCCGGATGACCGATATCCTATATAACCGGCAATTGATGAATCGGTATGACAGTCCGGATGACCGCCGTATCGTCATGATTCAGTTAACCGAAGAGGGGGAAGAACTTTTACAAGAAGCCGCTGTGCAATACGCAAAAATGGGCGCGAGCCTGTATCAGAAGCTTGACACGTCTCAGCTTCAATATTTGCGTAAGCTTGCCGGAAGTTTATCAAAGCTTGCTGAAGGCTGTGCAGAAAAAAGCGGTAATTAAAAACATCCCACATATTTTCACCAGCTTTCCACAAAATGATAGAGGAAGAAACGAAAGGAGAAAAACAAAATGAACAGAGGACGTTTAATTCTGACCAACATTATCGGTTTGATTGTTGTTCTTGCAATTATAGGCGGAGGTGCTTACTACTATTATCAAAGCACAAACTACGTAAAAACAGATGAAGCAAAAGTAGCCGGCGACATGGCAGCTATTTCAGCTCCGGCAGCAGGTAAAGTATCCGACTGGGATCTTGAAGAAGGAAAAACAGTGAAAAAAGGCGACACAGTTGCAAAAATCAAAGGTGAACAAACTGTCGATGTAAAATCCATCATGGATGGAACAATTGTGAAAAACGAAGTGAAAAACGGACAAACCGTACAAGCTGGTACAACAATTGCGCAAACGATTGACATGGACAACCTTTATATCACAGCAAATATTAAAGAAACAGATATTGCAGATGTTGAAGTAGGAAATAGTGTAGACGTAGTGGTCGACGGAGATCCTGATACAACATTTGATGGTACTGTAGAAGAAATTGGCTATGCGACTAACTCAACTTTTGATATGCTTCCATCTACAAATTCAAGCGGAAACTACACAAAAGTAACTCAAAAAGTTCCAGTTAAAATTTCAATCAAAAACCCATCTGATAAGGTGCTTCCAGGTATGAATGCATCTGTTAAAATCTCTGAGTAAAACAGATCAGTCATCAAACCATGAAAGGAGGTTGTCTTAGATGGCTACAGGCAAAGAAAAAAATACAAAAAGCCCTATGACATTGCTGATTGTGCTAATGTCGGGTTTATTTTTGGCAATACTAAACCAAACATTGCTTAACGTCGCAATGCCGCACTTAATGACTGAATTTGGCGTAAGTGCAACGACGATTCAGTGGCTCACAACAGGTTACATGCTTGTTAACGGCGTATTAATTCCGTTATCTGCCTTCCTGATTACACGTTTTGGCCAACGGAGTCTCTTTCTCGTCGCTATGTTCTGTTTTACGCTCGGTACGTTAGTCTGCGGTATCGCACCTAACTTCTCTACAATGCTGATCGGCCGTTTGATCCAGGCCGTGGGCGGAGGTATCTTGCAGCCGCTTGTTATGACAACCATTCTGTTAATCTTCCCGCCTGAAAGCAGGGGGAAAGGAATGGGGATTTTCGGACTTGCGATGATGTTTGCTCCAGCGGTCGGCCCGACTCTTTCCGGGTGGATCATTGAGCATTACACATGGCGCATCATGTTTTACGGACTTGTGCCAGTCGGCGCAATTGTTATCATCGTGGCTTTCTTCATCTTTAAGAATTTGGTGGAGCCGCAAAAAATCAAACTCGACACTCTTGGAGCGATCCTCTCGATTGTCGGATTCGCATCCTTATTATATGGAGTCAGTGAAGCGGGTTCTGACGGCTGGACCGACCCGGTTGTACTGTCTACAGTTATAATCGGCGTCATTGCAATTATTGCTTTTGTTGTTCAGCAATTGCGTCATGATGATCCGATGCTTGATTTCAGAGTGTTTAAATACGACATTTTCTCACTCTCAAGTGTTATTAATATCATTATTACAGTGGCACTTTACACTGGTATGTTCCTGTTACCGATCTATCTGCAAAACCTGGTCGGATTTACGGCGCTTCAATCCGGTCTGCTTCTGCTTCCGGGTGCGATCGTGATGCTGATCATGTCACCGATCTCAGGTATTTTGTTTGATAAATTCGGCCCAAGACCGCTTGCGATTATTGGACTGGTCGTGACAGTGGTGACAACATTCCAATATACGCAATTGACCATTGATACACCGTATACACACATTATGCTTGTATACTCAATTCGCGCATTCGGTATGTCGCTCTTAATGATGCCTGTCATGACGGCTGGGATGAACCAGCTTCCTGCCCGTCTGAACAGTCACGGAACAGCGATGAGCAACACGCTCCGCCAAATCAGCGGATCGATTGGAACAAGCTTAATTACGACGATTTATACAAACCGTACGACATTCCATTATTCACAAATTGCAGATAAAACAAGCACGGCGGACCCGAACTTCCTCCATGCGTTCCAAAATGCAGTTTCGAATATAATGGTGAATATGAATGTACCCTATGAGACAGCGAAAACGTATGTTTACTCACATATTTACAAACACGCGTCACTCGATTCAAACGTCATGGGGATTAATGACGCCTTTATGTGGGCGACATTATTCTGTGTGGCAGGTGTGATTCTCAGTCTTTTCCTGCGTGATGTCAGAAAAGATAAATTGCGTGCGGAGAAAAAGAAAAAAGAGGAGCTTTCATTGCTTCCGGCTCCAAAAGAAGTGAAGGAATCTTAAACTGTACAGGGAGGTTTCCTAAATGAAAATTTATGTAGTGTATGACAGTGAAGGTGAACATACAAAGGTATTGGCAGAAGCGATTGCTGAAGGCGCTCGGGAAAACGACACGGCTGAAGTATTCATCGACCACGTAGATCAGGCGGATATCCGCAAGCTTAAGGACATGGACGCGATTATTTGGGGATGCCCAGGGCATTTCGGAACAATCAGTGCAGGTCTGAAAACTTGGATTGACAGACTCGGCTACTTGTGGGCTGAAGGCGAGCTGATTAACAAAGTCGGCGCAGTATTCTGCACAACGGCAACAACACACGGCGGTTTGGAAATGACAATGCACAACTTAATCACGCCAATGTTCCACCAAGGGATGATTGTTGTCGGTTTGCCTGGCAATGTGCCGGAAAATGCACTGTACGGTTCTTACTACGGAGCGGGCGTCACTTGTCCAGTAGACAGTGATGAGTTAATGTCTGAGGAAGGTATTCAGCTGGGCCGCGCATTAGGAAGACGCGTCAGCCAAGTCACAGGAAACTTAACAGCCGGACAGTAAGGAGAGGTTAAAATGGCCATTATAATAGCAATTATTGCTGCTGTCATTGTGATTGCGGGCCTTATCACGTATAATGTCCGCAACGCCTCTGCTGGACTCGAGAAGCGAGAAACAGCTGAAAAAATCGCCCCTCCAGAAGAGGAAAAAAACGAAGCAAAATACCCTGCTGAAGCACGGGCTGCTGAGCATGTCCCAGCAGTTGTAAAAACTGACTCTGGAAAAGAGAAAAGTGACTCAATTGGGGATGACTTCTACAGGCAGGCGCTTCAAAAGTTTAAGCATTCTGAGGAAGATCAGAAAGAAAAAGAGGTCACTGAAAAAAGTGACAAAATGCAGGACAGCAGTTATCGAGATGCGCTGCTCTCCATGAAAAACAAAAAGAAATAATATCAAAGGCAAATCCGTTTACTCATGGCGGGTTTGCTTTTTTTATGCTGTTTAAATGTATAAAACTTGGTTATTTATTAAATAAATCCATGGAATATGTTGTATTTCCGAAAGTCATAGTGTACTATTTGATTCATACACTTTATAAGTGTTTTTAGGAGGAAAAACAATGAAGCCGTTTTGGGGTTTAGTAAAAAAGGATCTGAGACTGTCAAAAATGCGGTTTTTTACATGTCTCTGTGCAGTCATACTATTATCTGCCGGGAGCTTTTTATTCGAACGATTGGCTGAAGAACCTTTAGCTGTTTTTGGATGCTGGGTAATGCTTGCCATTTTTCAAGTATTTTTAGCTCCTTTGCTGGTCTACAATTGTCTTCGTGTAGAGGGGAAAAACCAGCTATGGTTATATAATCCGAACGGCGCAGCCACGCTTTTACTCTCAAAGCTGACTGCCGGTCTTGTCTATCAATTCATCTTTCAGTTTTTGATTTCAGTTTACGGAATCTCTCTTTATCAGTACCTTGACTCAAAAGCGCTCATTGCTGATCAAGTCCCGCTCGCAGGCACGATACTGGTCTTTAATCTTTATGGGCTGGTATTTACTGCTTATCTTTCCTGTGCGGTAATCCTGCTGTGGAATGTGTTTCATTCTTTAAAATCGAGTTCTTCCTTCATCAGACGGTTTCGCTGGTTCATTTGTATGTTACTGGGGGTAGGGTGGTTTTATGTAGAGGACCATTTGATCATACCTTGGCTGACACCGCTGGATAAACTGTATTATTTCACAACGTATGGAGATGTCGGTTTTACATACAAGGGATCCTTAGGGTGGCGTGTGGAATTAAACATCTTCCATCTTCCATATCCGTCCATTATTGTCATGCTGGTGTTGGCAGCTGTGTTTCTTTTTCTGGCTTCCAGGCTCCTGCAGCGAAAAGTTGAGGTGTAGAGAAAATGAAACAAGACTTTCAATCCTCTAAACCGATTTATATGCAAATTGCTGATCAAATTTTTTATAGGCTGGTCAGAAAGGAGCTTGTGCCCGGAGACAAGCTGCCGTCTGTCAGAGAAATGGCAATTCAAACAAAAGTAAATCCAAATACGATTCAAAGAACCTACAGTGAAATGGAAAGGCTGGGAATTGTGGAGACAAGAAGAGGGCAAGGGACATTTATCGCTGAAAAAGCTGAAATCGTGGATGAACTGAAAGAGAGGCTTACCCGTGAAGTGTTTGAAAGCTTTATTCATCAAATGGCAGAGCTGGGATTAACAAAAGAAGAAATGCTGGCAGGGATTAAAAAATACACGGAGGGAGGACAGGAATGAATATTGTATTTGACAATGTGTCTAAGAGATACGGCGGCCATAAGGGGGTGAATAAAATATCCTTTACTTTATCTCCGGGAAAAATTTACGGGCTTTTGGGCTCGAATGGCAGCGGGAAATCGACAACCTTAAAATTAATCGCCGGACTGATGTTCCCTACTTCAGGCTCAGTGAAAGCAGGTGAACAGCCTGTAACAAGAGACATGATTAAACAGACGGCTTATCTAACAGAGCTAGACATGTTTTATCCCGGATTTACGGTGAAAGATATGCTCGATTTTTACGCATCACAGTTCCCTGACTTTCAAGTGGAGAAAGCCAATCAGCTGCTTGAAGAAATGCAGCTGAAGCCTGAAAAAAAGATAAAACAGCTTTCCAAGGGGAATCGAGGCCGTCTTAAAATCGTGCTGGCACTATCAAGAAGAGCTTCCGTCATTCTATTGGATGAGCCTTTTTCCGGTCTTGATCCGATGGTCAGGGATTCAATTGTCAACAGCCTCGTTTCTTATATTGATTTTGAGCAGCAAATCGTTGTCATAGCCACACACGAAATTGATGAAATTGAAACCCTGCTTGACGAGGTCATCGTACTCGCCGACGGAGAAAAAGTGGCACAGCGTAATGTGGAAGAGATTCGCGAGCAGGAAGGTATGTCCGTGCTGCAATGGTTTAAAACGAATATGGAAGTTTACTAGAAAGAGGAGGAATTCGATGAAAACAGTATTGGAATTAAAAAATGTGACAAAAAACATCAGAGGCCGGACGATCATTGATCAACTGAGTTTTACGATTCGCGAAGGCGAAGTATTTGGATTTCTGGGACCTAATGGAGCGGGGAAAACGACGACAATCAGAATGATGGTCGGTTTAATGAAGCTGTCACAAGGTGATGTGCTTATTTGCGGCCAATCAATCACGAAAGATTATGCCAAGGCAATCAAACATATCGGGGCTATTGTAGAGAATCCAGAGCTGTATAAATTTTTAAGCGGATATAAAAATCTTCAGCAATACGCAAGGATGGTAAAGGGTGTCACGAAGGAAAAAATTGATGAAGTGGTGGAACTAGTCGGCC
Source organism: Bacillus sp. 0909A (assembly GCF_036765115.1). Lineage (NCBI taxonomy): Bacteria > Bacillati > Bacillota > Bacilli > Caryophanales > Bacillaceae > Bacillus > Bacillus sp. 0909A. The sequence goes on along the minus strand of NZ_JBAIZU010000002.1, from coordinate 912,125 downwards.
TTAAAGATAGAATCCATGATAAAGTGAAAACCTACTCTCTGGGAATGAGACAGCGTCTCGGCTTGGCACAATGCCTTCTGCACGATCCAAAAGTGCTGATTTTGGATGAACCGACAAACGGCCTTGATCCGGCGGGAATCAGAGAAATCAGAGACCATTTAAAGAAGCTGACGCGAGAAAGAGGAATGGCTGTCATCGTATCAAGTCATCTGCTGTCAGAAATGGAACTGATGTGTGACCGAATTGCGATTATCCAAAAAGGAAAGCTTATCGATATTCAGAATGTAAGAGATGAAATAACTGATGAAAAGGATACATATTTCTTCCAAGTGGAGCAGCCGAAGGAAACTGCTGCGATTCTAAGAGAATATGATTCGGTAATCAAGACAAACGGTTTGGAAATCAAACTGGCTAAAGAGGACGTCCCTGCAGTGATTGAATTGCTGGTCATGCAGCAAATCCGCATTTATGAAGTCAAAGTGATTACAAAATCTTTAGAGGACCGTTTCTTAGAAATCACAGGCGAAGCAAAAGAGGAGGTTCAACATGCTTAATTTGATTTATAATGAGTGGATCAAAATTTTCAGCCGTGTCGGAACATGGGTGATGATCGGAATTCTTGCTTTGACAATGATCGGGTGGGCATTTTTAACAAACCACTTTTCAACAGATGAAGCAAATCCGAAGTGGAAAGAGACGCTTCAAGCACAAAATAGTGATTTGAAGAAGGCAATGAAAGAAGATCCTTCCCTCAAAGGACAATATGAAGAAACGATCACAATCAATAACTATCGAATTGAACATAATATCCCGAGTGACACTGGATATACCGTTTGGTCTTATGTAACGGATTCTGCCGGTTTTACAATCCTTACTGGGCTGTTCACGATTATAATTGCAGCTGGCATCGTCGCAAACGAATTTAACTGGGGTACGGTTAAGCTGTTAATGATACGGCCGCTCAGCCGTTTTCAAATTCTGCTTTCTAAATATATTACCGTTCTTTTATTTGGTCTCTTATTGCTGTTTATTTTATTTATAGGTTCAACTTTGCTGGGACTGGTCTTTTTTGGAACAGGCGGGGACACTGCCGCGAATGTTCATTTAATCTATAAGGATGGTCATGTATTGGAGCAAAACATGTTGGGATATTTGGCCAAAACCTATCTCTCAGAATCTGTTGCGGCTTTAATGCTGGCTACGATGGCATTTATGCTGTCCGCGGTATTTAGAAACAGCTCTCTGGCTGTAGGGTTTTCCATCTTTTTATTGGTAACGGGCACGACAGCCACTGCGTTTATGGCGGTGAAGTTTGACTGGGCGAAGTATATTTTATTTGCGAATGTTAATCTGATGCAGTATGTAGAGGGAACACCGTTAGTGGAAGGGATGACAATGACATTCTCCATTGTGATGCTGGTGATTTATTTTGTTGTCTTCCTGTTGCTTGCTTTCGGAATCTTTATGAAACGGGATATTGCGAACTAATGAAAAAAAGCTGTTTTGCATAAGCAAAACAGCTTTTCCTTTAAAATAAGAACTGCAGGCTTGCACCTGCAGTTCTTATTATCAATTTATGCTTACGCTTCTTTAGTAACGTTAGCAGCTTGTGGTCCACGGTTTCCTTCAACGATTTCGAAAGAAACTGATTGGCCTTCTTCTAAAGTTTTGAAGCCTTCGCCTTGAATAGCAGAGAAATGAACGAATACATCGTCTTGACCTTCTACTTCGATGAATCCGAAACCTTTTTCAGAGTTGAACCATTTTACTTTACCTTCTAACATGAAATTTCCTCCTAAAGCGATCATAACGCTTAAATTCACTATTCTTGCTCTAAAACAAACTTCCAAGACGAAAACTCTTACAAAACTTTCTTCTTAAAGATAGTTCGAACAAAAATAATTACCTTTACTCTACCAGTAATTTCGAGAAAAAACAACTGTTAAACGAAACTTTTTTCGGAAAATAACATATTATTTTTCATTTTGATATTTATTTGCCGAAATGTATCTGTTTTTTCGATACGTGATCATATGTTTGCAGGACTTTTTCTTTTGTATCTCTTTACGGAAAGGTAGGGGTAATAGTAATTGACAACCCTATCTGATATGAGTAAGGTAAAGTTAACCAATGTTACAAATGACAACGTTTATCAACTAAGAGCGTCTGATTTTTATGTCTGATATTGCTTGCATGCTCTAATAAGATAGATAGGAGTATGGTGTCACAATGAAAAAGTGGCTTGTATGCAGTTTTGTTCTTGTTCTTTTCGTTTCATTTACTGCATGCTCACGGTCAGCAGAACATGAAACGATAAAAATAGGAATTGCTGAGTCGGATGAAGCGATATGGAACTATATCGTAAAAAAGGCTGAAGCGGAAGGGCTTGATATTCAGCTGATTCTATTCTCTGATTATGCAGAATCAGATATAGCGCTGGCAAACAAAGAGATTGATGCCAATGCTATTCAATCCATTTCATATTTTCAGTCGTTCTCAAAGAAATACAAACATAAACTGGCACCGCTTGGCACGACATACATAGCGCCTATGGGCATTTATTCAAAACGATATCGGCAAATCAAAGATATACCGCGCGGTGCTGTTGTTGCTGTCCCGGATGAAGCTCTCGATTTTGGGCGAGCCCTTACACTCCTGCAGGAAGCGGGACTGCTTACTTTGAAGAACGGTTTTAATGGAACCGGTTCAATTGATGTGATAAAAGATAATCCGAAACACTTGAAATTGAAAACCGTACGCCAACAGGATGTAATGAGCGGAGCTGATGTGTTTGTGATGAAAACAGCCGCCGCAAAAAAAGCGGGGCTGAACCCGCAGAAGCATACATTAAAGGGCGGCAGGCAAACCGTGAAGGAAGATATGAATGTAATTGTTGTCAGGGCTGAGGACAGAGATCGCGAAACATTGCAAACCATCCTTGAACTCTATCAATCAGATGATACAGCGGCATTTATTGAACAAGAGTATCAAGGGATGGTTGTTCCGGCTTTTTTGCCTTTACATCGTCTTTCAGATTTGAAGAATGAATTCAAAAAATGAATTCATTCTTTTTTTATGGTAAACCATACTTTGTTTCGGCCGTTTTCTTTCGCTTTATACAGCATTTGATCAGCAAGAACAGGCAATGTTTCCGGCTTATCTGTGTTTCGGGGGTAATGGGCTACTCCCAGTGAGGCCGTAACGGCAAGCTTTTCTCCGTTTGTTAATACAATCGGTGTATTACTGATCGAGTGCCTGATCCGTTCTGCGATTTGGACTGCTTTCTCGGGCGTGCAATTTGGCAAGAGGACGGCAAATTCCTCGCCGCCGATACGTGCGGCAGGATCAGTGTTGCGGATATTTTGTTTTAGTCGGGATCCCAGCTCTTTTAGAACCTGATCCCCCTCATGATGGCCGTATTGATCGTTAATGGTTTTAAAGTGATCGATATCCATATAAATAAGCGAAAATTGTAAAGATGGAGTGTGTGCAGCCTGTTGATACAGGTCTTGTGTGATTTCTTCAAACTTTCTGCGGTTATAAATACCTGTCAAAAAGTCATAGTGCGCCTGGAACTTATATTGTTTAAATAAAAGGTGTGCATTGGTTTCATGCTCGATAATATATAGGCTGAGCATGCCGCCGATAATTGAAATCAGCCAAAAGTAAAAGTGAAGCTTAAGTGAATGGATATCAACAAATACATAGAAGAAAAAGGAGATGAACCCATTTGAAATGATTAAAAGTAATAGTACGTGTTTCAGCTGAACTTCTTCTCTCCTTGATGCAATAAGTGACAGCACAGCAGCGATACAAATTGTAATCATGGAATACAGCGCTGATTCATTCAAGCTGATCAGCATGCGGCCTGTTGCGATTATCATCAGGGCTGTCGCCGTAGACACCCAGCCTCCATAAAGAGCGGCGATCATAATAGGGATATTTCTAAAATCTATGATTGAATGGTGATACGTCAAACCAAAATTCATAAGAATAACCCCGAGGAGACCGCAAGCAGCTCCTTTTACTAGCTGAAAGGAAAGGCGGTCTTTTTTATGTATTAACCTTTCTTTAAACAGGTGGGTGAACAGATAATTAAATGTGATTAAAATAGTCAAGTTTACGAACAGTTCTTTCAGCAATATTATCACCCTTTTATAAGTTACTAAAGAAAGGGGGGAATGAAAAGAACAAAAACGGTATTCATTGGTTTTTTTTATCCAAATATTGATGCAGGAATAATTCTTACTTGAACTATCGGAATTTGTGTAATATAGTATATAAGAAAAATTTGAAGGGAGAGTTTGCCTCAATTGGAGACTTTGCTAGTCATTTTGCATGTATTTATTTTACTTTTACTCATTATTGGGCTCTTTGCCATGCAGAAGAAACATGTTTCTTTTTCAAAACGTGTGTTTACTGCGCTGGGGCTGGGAATCGTTTTTGGGTTTGCGCTTCAGCTGATATACGGTCCGACTTCAAACATTGTGGTTCAAACAGCCGACTGGTTTAATATTGCCGGGGGCGGTTATGTCAAATTGCTTCAGATGATTGTCATGCCGCTTGTTTTTATTTCCATTCTAGGCGCTTTTACAAAGATGAAGCTGACAAAGAATCTCGGGAAAATCAGCGGTTTGATTATCGGGATTTTGGTTGCGACTACGGCTGTAGCCGCGGCGGTTGGTATTGTGTCCGCCCTTTCCTTTGATCTTCAGGCGATCCAGGTTGACCAAGGAAGTACAGAGCTTTCTCGGGGACAGGAGCTTGAACAGAAATCAGAGGAGATGACAGCGAAAACACTGCCGCAGCAAATGATTGAACTGCTTCCTGGAAACCCGTTTTTGGATTTTACAGGGGCTAGACCGACATCAACGATTGGAGTCGTTATTTTTGCCGCTTTTCTAGGCATTGCATTTCTAGGTGTGAGACGGAAACAGCCTGAACAGGCAGAAACGTTCAAAAAATTGATTGATGCTGTTTACGCCATTGTCATGCGGGTTGTTACTCTCATCTTGAGACTGACGCCTTACGGTGTGCTGGCCATTATGACAAAAACGATTGCGACAAGTGATATTGACAGCATTTTGAAACTTGGTATGTTTGTCATTGCTTCATATGCCGCGTTGATTGTAATGTTTATCATCCACTTGCTTCTGTTGACGATCAGCGGATTAAATCCGGTTGTTTATTTGAAAAAAGCGCTGCCTGTACTCGTGTTTGCATTTACGTCACGATCAAGCGCAGGCGCTTTGCCGCTGAACATTAGAACACAAAGGAGCTTGGGGGTGCCGGAAGGAATTGCGAACTTCGCCGGCTCGTTCGGGCTATCTATCGGCCAAAATGGCTGTGCCGGCATTTATCCGGCTATGCTGGCAATGATGATTGCTCCGACAATCGGCCAAAATCCGTTTGATCCGGCGTTTATCATCTCAGTTATCGCGGTTGTTGCCATCAGCTCGTTTGGTGTCGCCGGGGTTGGCGGCGGAGCTACATTTGCAGCGCTGCTCGTTTTATCAGCGTTAAATATGCCTGTCGCGCTCGCCGGTTTATTAATTTCTATCGAACCGTTGATTGACATGGGACGTACTGCGCTGAATGTCAGCGGAAGTATGACATCAGGCCTGATTACCAGCAAAGTCACGAAGGAAATAGATTCTGGTGTATTCCAAGATCGATCAAATGTGATCGAAGCGGAAGAAGCCTAGACATAGTAAAACGTGTAATCCGTCAGAGGATTAATTTCAATAAAAGACCCATGAACCTTGTAATATCAGGGTTTCATGGGTTCTTTTTTTATGATTTGCTTTTACTCCTTTTTACTCCACTTACTAAACGTTACTGAAATAGAGACTGAAAGCTGCCTTATTAAAAGGGTATTCGGATTATGGAGTGCAAATCTTGTTTTAGTTGAGCATGCTTTTTTATTAACATGATTCGGGATAATGAAGTTGAAACTGAATCTGTAGTAATTAATTGAGTATTGGGTGGAATGAGTAAACTTGACAACAAACAATCAATAAAATAAACTAAGTAAGCACTTAATAAATAGGTGGAAGTTAGAGATGGGTGATGAAACTGAAACAATCCGAGAGATCAGCACAACGCAAGGAAAAATTAATTGATACAGCTTTGGAGCTATTTTCTTCGAGAGGGTATAATGGAACAACGGTAAAAGAAATTGCCAAGGAAGCTGGTGTAACAGACGGGCTTATATATCACTACTTCTCATCTAAAGAAGAACTATTACATGCGATTTTGGCAAAACATAATTTTTTGGAGGATGTGCAACGTATCCTATATTTCCATGATGAGCTCCCCGTCGACGAGACGCTCCATAGACTGGGGGAAAGATTATTTGAACTGATGGTTAACAAATCATCATTTATTATTATGGTTTTTGGCGAGTCTCAAAGAAATCAAATAATGGCGGAGAAATTGAAGGGACTGATTGACAAAGGAGTTGCTACCCTTGGTAATTTCTTAGAAAAGAGGGCTGACTACGGAGAAATTAAGAGTCTAGATTATACATCGTTAGCCAGGCATTTTATAGGGTCATTATTTATTTACTTTATGACTTATGGAAAATCGTGTACAGAGAAAGATCATAAGATATATTTAAAAACTCTAATTCAAGCATTATGTGAAGGTATCATAAAAAAATGATACTTTTTCTTTCACCAATAAATTTAGTAAGCGCTTAGTAAGTTTTTGGGGCCGATGTGAAAAGCTCGAATTTGTAACCGTATAAACAATCAAAAAGGGTAAAGTATTAAGGCTAGATTAAATACGATAAAGTTGAATTTAAAGGAGTAGCAAATGAATTCTTTTTATAAAGGTGTTCTTATCGTAGGTGGAGGACCTGTAGGCTTGGCTCTTTCTCTTGTATTGTCAAAGTATAAAGTTTCTTCGCTTATTCTTGAGGCAAGAGAAGATTCAACGTCAAAGGATGAATCAAGAGCTATTACTTGAATGCCGCGTGGAATTGAATTTCTAAAATCACTGGGGATATTTAACCAATTTTACGAAAAAGGAGTACTCCGGGTTTTACATCAATTTGAAAATCAACATGGCAAACTTCTTAGATGGTCCTTTAATACATTAGAGTCGCCCTATCGATACTCTCTTCAATTACCCCAGCGCGATACGGAGGAAATACTTGAAGACGCTGCTAGAAAAACAGGAATTGTAGAAATCCGCAGGGGCCATAAGGTAGTGGAAGTTACTCAAACAAAAGACAAAGTTATTGTTATAGTACATAGTAAAGATGGGCAGTATGAATTGTCCGCCCCTTGGGGTGTTGGATGTGATGGAGCTAACAGTATCACTAGGACTAGGTTGAGGATAAATAAAACTTGGAGAGACTATGGAATGGATTCGGCTGTTGCAGATTTTGATATGGAATGTAATCTTCCTAAAGATATTTCAAATATTATCCTGGATTCTTACAGACCTTATGGATTTTTTTATTTTGCACCAGGGAAATGGCGTTTCATTTATCGTATAAACAAAGGAGAAAGTCGGGAAAAAGCTATAAGTTCGGACTTTGTAAGTAAGTTACTAAAAGAACGGCTACCGGATGCAGAAGTCCGCCGGATGCTTTGGGCGAGTGCTTTTCGTTTAGGACAAGGGCAAAGCCAAACTTATAGAAAAGGGAGATGGCTTTTGGCTGGAGATGCTGCTCATACGATGGGACCTTCGGCTGGTGCTGGGATGATGGTAGGAGTACTGGGTGCCTGGCGTCTGGGATGGAGACTTGCGCTTTCAATGAAACAGCATAAAAATTTTAGTGCTTTTTTGGATGACTATTCTAAAGAACAAAGAGTGGGAGCGGACGAGATACAAAAAAACAACGCATTGATATTCCGGAATATGGCGATTACGAATCCACTTCTTGCTGGAGGACGTTCGCTTTTGCTAAAAACAATTTCTAATATATCCTTCATTGGGGAGAAAGCAATGGAAAAGGAGGCCTTGCTAGGTCAAATACTGCCTGTTGATTATTCAATTGATCGGGTTAGACCACAAGGAAGCATTCTCTTAAAAACATGTGGAAAATGGGTAACAGGCAAAAGGGTTCCCTATATCTATGAAGAAAAGAGTTTTCATCCTATAGAACAATTAGGTCTGAAACATACCTTAATTTCTATTGGTCAATATCAACCTGAAGAGGAGTGGAGATTGTTTACTGATATTTCTAAAGGTATTGATTTCCCGGTTCATAAAGATTTGCTAATTCCAAGTGAAAACTCTAAATATCGAAAGGGTTCTAAAGATTTTATATTTGCACTCGTAAGACCGGACCAACATATAGTTTCTATCTATAAAATAAAATCATAAGTGCTTGAAGTCGGAACAATTAGGTTCTAGCTAAAGATCGCTTCGGATAGAGTTGCAGCATAAAAAAAATCCTTCAAACGTTCATCATTGAACGCAAGAAGGATTTTTTATGCTCACCAATTGTACTTCTAAAGATACGAAAAGAATATAAAATACAAGAAAATCAAAAGCAAAAAACACCTTAAAAGCCAAGAAAATTAACTATTTGCGTCAGAGATTACACGTTTTTTTAACGGCCGGGTTCTAAGTCTTCCAGCATTTCCATTACAGTGTTGTCATCCATTACATTCATTGCGCTTTGATCGAAATGGATTGGCTCTGCATATTGCTGCTGTCTATTTCTGGTTGTTGTGTCCGTTTGACGATTTTGCTTAGACTGAGACTGATGCTGTTGAGGCTGGCTTTGCTGCTGGCCTGCATGCTGACGGCCAGTTTGCTGACGATTTTGAGATTGATCTTGATTATTTCCGCCAAACGCCTGTTTCATCATATCTCCAACATTAGGAAGATCAAACGACTTATTTTGACCATTCCTGTTGTTCATTTGGCCTGTAATAAACCCGCTGATTTTTTGCCGGATCTGTGGTGATAAAGCTGCAACCAGCATAGTTGAACCGATAACTAAGGCTGTCGGACTGATTCCTTTTCGTTGTTTGAACAACGTGATCCCTCCTTTATAAGTGTATTGATATTTTCCCCGCTCATTAGACAAATTAACCGTTTTATTTCCCGGGAAAGCATTTCCGATATTTTTTCATGCATATTTAGAGCCAATTAGAAAAACCTATAAGTAAAGTGATAAAGGAGGAATTCACATGCTTGGAAAAAAACAAGTCCTTGCGTCCATGCTTCTGATCCCTTTGCTTATGACTGGCTGTGGTATGGCCAATCAGGGTGAGGGCAGACGTGATAATGCAGAGCCTGAAAATGTTAACTACCGCAATCCGGGAAATGATAACGGTACAAGAAATATCAACAATGCAAATGATAACCGTGACAACGTCGACAATAATATGACGAATAATGGTGATAACAATAACGGTAATGATAACCGTCAGTTGGAAGTTGCTGATGATGCTGCCGATAAAATTACCAAAATGAAAGAAGTGAAACACGCAAATGTAATTGTTGCCGGAAATCAAGCGTATGTTGCGGTTGTATTAACAAATGGAAAAGAAGAAGTTGGGAAAGATCTGAAAAAGAAGATTTCCGATAAAGTAAAAGATACTGATAAGAACATGGACAACGTGTATGTTTCTGCAAATCCAGACTTTGTTGATCGAATGCAGGGGTATGGCAAACGAATCCAAAATGGTGATCCGATTGCAGGATTCTTTGATGAATTTAGTCAAACCGTGCAACGTGTATTTCCGCAAGCTGAATAAAGGATAAAAAGCCGCATAACTTGTGCGGCTTTTTTCTCTGCAGAAATGACACGCTGTGAACTAAGGCTGCATAGAGTAAAAATAAAAAGGTACAAGACGGACCGGCTCAGGGAGGGAGACGTTTGCAGGGTGGCATAGGAAAGCGTGCGGCATCCGCTCTATTCCTGTGCGGAGTCCTTGTGATGTTGGCCATAAGCTCGGCCATCGTATCAAGCACGATGTATATTCTGTCTTTGCCAGGGCAGGCATCTGGGATAACGAAAGAACAAGTGACGAAGCACATGAAGAAAGAGTCATTTAAACAGGCCGATGTTTATTACACTTCTAAGGAAAAATCCTTACTGCCATTAACGAAAGAAACGCTTGAATATGCGGTGAGTATTAATCAGGTCATGCTTGAATATTCGAATCAGAAGCCTATTGATATCATTTTTTTTCCTACTGAAAAACAGATGGAGGCTTATTCCGGTTTAATAGATGTTGTCGGCTTTTATTCTGAGCGGGAGCAGCTGATCGGATTATTGCCTGAAGAGAAAAAGCAGCTTTTAGAAGGTGATGAGGTAGCGGTTTATCTGTATCAGAGATTATTGATTCATGAGTACACACACCATGCGTTTCATCAGAAATTACGGGAGTTCGAAGCAGATCCTGATGAGTTCCCTTTATGGTTCCATGAAGGATTAAGCGAGTGGATCGCGAACTATGAATTGCTCATAGATCCGATCACGTTTACTGTCGTGCCGTTTGACCGTTTGCAGACAGATCAGGACTGGCAGGAAGCTCGATCGGAATATGAAACCGATGTTTATTTGCAAAGTTTTTATATGGTCAATGAGCTGACGGAAACATACGGGAAAGACATTATTTTGGAGATTATTAAGGAAACAGCGAAAAAAGGGGATTTTAAAAAAGGGTTTAAAGCGGCGACACAGGATAGTCTTGATCAATTTGAAGAAGATTTCACCAGATCGTTTGAAGAAAATGCGGCATTGGATAGAACCTATCCAATGCCTTTTTTAATTAATGAAGTCCTTGCTGGCCCATACCGCCTTGAGTCGCTTGAGTCGGAGGCATTTGTCCTTGTGCAGGGGCAAAGGAATTTCTCAGTTGTTCCATATCCTGCGCGTCAAGCTGCGGAACTTGGTAGTAACCATGTTTGTTTTGGTAAAGGAAAATTTCAAAAGCCATTTCGACATACTGCTGAATTTGCGCAGACAGTACACGTCTGACGGCCGGATTTGTCATTTCTAGAGAAGCCATCGTCAGCATAGATGCCTGTGCCTTAACAGCGCAAAGCATTTGGCGGCTGATGATGCTGTCATCAATATCATTCATGGATTGAACAGGTTTCTTAGGCTGTGCCGGCTGCATGCCGTAAACAGTCTGGTTGTCTTCCTTCATCATATAAGTTGCCGTTTTTTGTGAAGGCTCGCTTCCTGTTTTGAAGCACTCTGCTGTTAAGTTATATTGAGATGTAATGAATTGATATTGGCGGTCAAGGATGTTTAATAATTCCTGATCCTTACAGAATTGTCTCAGCATCATAAACTGATCAAGCACAGTAAGCGTTCCGGAAAGCACCTCGTGCATATCAAACATTTCATGTCCGCCGTGATTCTGATGCGGTTTACCTGGTATCCCTTTGTTCTGTGATTGCTGCTGAAATTGCTGATCCAAACCGAATTCCTCCTTTTTTTTCAGATCAGCTGTATTTTGTGCCTGTCAGCCGAGTTTTATGCAGCGATTGACAGGAATTATATGCTGATTGTCGAAGTGATTAACAAATAAACGAATCATGCAAGATGTAAGGGAGGAAAACTGATGAGGCGTTTTTTGCATGTTGTTTTGATCATGCTTTTCATTTTCTTGAATGTCATGTCTGCTTATGAAGCTGTAAGGGCAGCTGAGCCGGCAGAAGCAATATCGGTTGAAAAAGCGATACAGCAAAAAGAGGGACAAGCTCTTGTCGAAGGATATACAATCGGCCAAGCCGTTTCATCTCAGCATTACAATCTGACGAGTCCTTTTTCAAATGATTATAACGTTGCTATAGCAGACAGCAAAAACGAGACATCACCCAATCACATTCTTCCCGTGCAAATACCCTCCGCGTTCAGAAGCCAATTCGGACTGCAAACGAACCCGCTGCTTCTTGGAAAAAAGATAGCTGTTCAAGGAGAGCTTGAACATTATTTTAATACGATAGGTCTTAAGAAGGTTCAGTCGATGGTCTTAAAGGATGATGCTGTATCGCCGCCGACAGAACAGCCTATTACAATAAAGGAAGCGCGCGGCAGAATGAATCAGCATGTCACGATTAAAGGTGTTGTTACTGCCGATCAAAACGCAATCGGAGGCGGAAAGCTGTCGACCTTTATGCAGGATGACACAGGCGGCATCAACATTTATTCGGCAGCGCCAGAGAATTTCCCTGAGTTAAAAGAAGGAATGGATATTACGGTAACAGGGAAAATAACGACTTACCAAGGGCTTACTGAAATTGTTCCGGATACATCCGGCATCCGTATTATCCAATCCAATCAGCCTCTCCCTGTCCCTGAACCTTCAACGATCAATGAACTGGTCAATGGCAGCTTGGGTGATCAATATGAAGGGCGTCTTGTGACGGTCAAAGCTTATATTTCTTCCATTCCAAATTCTCAAGCGGGCGGCGGTTACAATGTAACAATGATTGATAACGATCACCACGCAATGACATTACGTGTTATGAATGAGACAGGTATCATTGATGGACTGACTGAGAATAAATGGTATGAAATCACAGGCGTGTTGAGCAGATATCAATCCCTTCAGCTTCTTCCGCGAAAATCAGCAGACATCAAGCCGCTTCAAGAGCAGCCTGCCCCGCCTTCTTCAGAAGGCGAATATGAAACTGTGGTTGATCGCGTTGTAGACGGTGACACCATTCATGTTAAAAAACCGATACTTGGTGCGACAAAAATTCGTTTTGTAAATGTAGACACGCCAGAAACGTACCACACACCAAAAAATGAAGCAGATGAAAATCAATTAAGATTTGGAAAGAAAGCATCTGACTATTTAAAAACTGTTTTGTCTCCAGGAGATCACATTACTGTAAAAGTCGGCAGTGAAGCCAAGGACAGCTATGGCAGACTTCTTGGGCAGGTTGTGACTGAAATAGGGTCAAATGTGAATTTAGAACTCGTGAAAAATGGCTATGCTCCAACATATTTTATTTGGCCTGTTGAAAATGAAGAGGATTATCAGGAATTTCAGGCTGCAGTCGCCAATGCAAAAAAAGAGCAAAAAGGCATTTGGAATGAAGCGGATCCTCTTATGGAAATGCCGTTTGAATTTAGAGCCAGAGAGCAGGGAAAAGGGCTGACAAGGTATGTGGGAGACTCATCAAACAAGACCTATGTTGCGCCAGCAGACTGGAAGCAGGTGGCTGTGGAAAACAGGATATTCTTTGCTTCAGAAGCTGAAGCAGAGAGTGCCGGTTACAAGAAAAAGCAAACCTCTCCCCAAGAAAATATACCGCTTAGGATTTTAAGCATGAACGATTTGCATGGGAAAATCGATCAGCAATACGAGCTTGATCTTGATGGAGACGGCACTCCAGATGGCACATTCGGACGCATGGACTATGCAGCTGCTTATTTGAAAGAGAAAAAGGCAGAAAAGAAAAATACGCTCACTGTGCACGCCGGTGATATGATCGGAGGCAGTTCGCCCGTATCATCCCTTCTTCAAGACGAACCAACTGTTGAACTGATGGAGGATATCGGATTTGATGTTGGAACTGTAGGTAATCATGAGTTCGATGAAGGTACGGATGAACTCATGAGAATGTTAAAAGGGGGAGATCATCCGAAAGGCACTAGCGGCTATGACGGGCAAAACTTTCCCCTCGTGTGCGCCAATTGTAAAATGAAGTCTACCGGAGAACCCTTTTTGCCGGCTTATGACATCATAAATGTAGAGGGCATACCCGTTGCTTTTATTGGAGTTGTTACACAGTCGGCGGCCGGAATGGTAATGCCTGGCGGAATAAAGGATATTGAGTTTACCGATGAAGTAAAAGCAGTAAATGCTGCTGCCGAAAAGCTGAAGAAAAAAGGTATCAGGGCAATTGCGGTGCTCGCCCATATGTCTGCCGAACAAAACGGCAGCACAATAACAGGTGAATCCGCTGACCTTGCAAACAAATCTGATTCTGAGATAGACATCATTTTTGCAGCGCATAATCATAAGGTCGTCAATGGTGAAGTGAACGGCAAGCTGATCGTTCAGGCGTATGAATACGGAAAAGCGATAGGTGTCGTTGATCTGGAAATCAATAAACAAACAAGAGACATCGTCAAAAAGTCGGCTGAAATCGAATACGTCGATCAAAGCAAGAAAAAACCTGATGCCAGCGCCTCAGCTATTTTAAGTAAGTATCAGGCCCTTGCAGAACCGATTATCAGCGAAGTAGTCGGTGAAGCGGCTGTTGATATGGAAGGCGGTTATTCTAATGATGGCGACACGCCTCTTGGGAATTTGATTGCCGATGGCATGAGAGCGGCGATGAAAACTGATTTTGCGCTAATGAATGGCGGCGGGATACGGGAAGGACTGAAGAAAGGCCCGATTACATGGGGGGATCTTTATAACATTCAGCCGTTCGGAAATGTGTTGACGAAGCTTGAGATTAAAGGAAAAGATTTACGGGAGATCATCAATGCGCAAATCTCACCGGTTTTCGGCCCTGACTACAGCATAAGCGGGTTTACGTATACGTGGGATAAAGATACAGGCAAAGCAGTTGAGATAAAGATGGCAGATGGAACCAAAATCCAGCCGGATGCCACATACACATTGACCGTTAATCATTTTATGGCGACGGCGACAGGAGCCAAATACCAGCCAATCGGATTGCTCGGGAAACATCCGGTTACAGGGCCTGAGGATTTAGAAGCGACTGTAGAATATGTAAAAAGCTTTGATAAGCCGATTTCATATACGAAAGAAGGCAGGATTAAACTGGCTGAAGACAGTCATGCTGAAGACCCAGCAGACAGTCCGGGAACAGACGATCCAGTCAAGGTAAATCCGACACCTGGGGAAGAACAGCCTGATCTAAGAGAGACCCCGGGCATTGCTCCGATCCATCAGCTCCCGCCTGCAGTCATTTCGACCTTTGAAGAATTTACAACAAAGACCAATCAGCCTGCTACTGCCGCCGGCCGTTTAAACACACTGCCTTTGCATAAAGAAGGTAAGGAAAGCGGCTCTGATCCTAAGCTCCCGGATACGTCAGCAGGATACTACAACTTTATTGTGATCGGTGCAGCGGTCTCACTGTCTGGAACGTATTTATATATCAGAAGGAAAAGGAGTGCCGCTACAACGTGAAAAAATATATTCCTCTTGTAATCATTGTGATCGGTCTTGCGATCACAGGCTACGGGGGCTTTAAATTGATTGATACCAGCATGAAAACTGAGCAAACATTAAAAGAAGCAAAAAAGGCGGCTGAACAGCCGCCGGCCATTGCAGGCACGAAGAAAAACGCTAATCAAGCCGAAAAAAAATCATCGTTTAAGCCGAAAACCGGTCAAGCGAGCGGCATACTGGAAATCCCGAAAATCAATGCGGAGCTTCCGATCGTGGAAGGAACCGATGCTGATGACTTAGAAAAAGGTGTGGGGCACTATAAGGACAGCTATTATCCGGATGAAAACGGACAAATTGTGCTGTCAGGACATCGTGATACTGTGTTTCGCCGGACAGGAGAGCTTGAAAAAGGTGACCGGCTCAACATCATCCTTTCATATGGTAATTTCACATATGAAATTGAAAAAACAAAAATTGTAGACAAGGATGATACGTCCATTATTACGCTGCAGCACGAAAAGGAAGAGCTTATACTGACCACCTGCTATCCTTTTTCATACGTCGGAAATGCCCCGAAACGTTATATTATTTACGGAAAACGTATTTCATAAAAAAAGCCGCAGGTCAATCTCTGCGGCTTTTTTTATGATAAATAAGTATGGCAAAGACTTTCAATATCAGCTGGAAGCGGTGCCTCGGCAACGACCAGTTCTCCGGTAATCGGATGAACAGCCTGTACCTTTTTGGCATGAAGCGCCTGCCTGTTAAGAAATTGGCTCCCGCCTCCGTAAAGCGTATCGCCCGTTAGCGGATGGCCGATGCTTGCCATATGCACACGGATTTGATGCGTTCTGCCCGTTTCCAGCTCTAATTCAGCAAGCGAGAGCTTTTCTCCCGCATTGACAGTAAGGGTACGGTAATGGGTGACGGCGGCTTGTCCGCCTGGTGAAACCCGCCGTCTTGTCGGGTGTGATCTGTCTCTTCCAATTGGCGAATCAATCTTTCCTTTTTTTGGCTTCAGTTTTCCTTCAACAATTGCGAGATATGTACGCTTCAGCGTCTTTTTCTCTAACTGCTGATCTAAGATGGCATGCGCCAAACGGTGCTTGGCGAATACGACAGCGCCCGATGTATCCTGATCAAGACGGTGGACATGGCGCACTTTGATTGTTTCGCCATTTACTTGAAAGTGGTATGCGACCAAATTGGCGAGCGTGCCGGTTTGACCTTCTTCATTGGGATGAGTGGAAATACCGGCTGGTTTATTGACGATTAACATGTGGCGGTCTTCAAATAAAATATCAAGCTCTCCATACTCAGGTATGACAGAGGATTCTTCGTTTTCCTGAAGATCAATAAATAGGCGGTCACTCTTTTTAACGAGTATGTTGTTTTTGACAGGCTCATGATTGATTTTTATATTGTGATGAGTCATCCATTCTTGGATAACGGGTTTAGAAGCTTTGAGCTCTGTTTTCAGCACGGAAAATAGCCATTGTCCGTCCTGTTTTTCACTGATTATCAGCTCTAGCCCTTTGCCTTTTTCTTTCATGATCAAATGGCTCCTTTTTCGCGTGAAAGGCCGTTGCTTTTCATAGGAAACACTTACCTTAACATTCGCGTTTTTTTCTGTGATATTCTTGAGAAAGACTTTGGATATTCGATGGCAAGAAAGGTGATAGACGTGAGAATTATGAACGCAGCAACTGAAGAACAGGAAAGCTTTATCAAGGAACTGTCAATGGAGCTTTTCCATCATGTATTTCCTCTTTATTTCTCCGAACTGGACATTCAGCGCTTTAAAAAGAAAGGCGTTCTGTCTTTAAATAACCAATATTACCAAGGAACATTAAAAGAAGCTTTTCAAATTATGGCTTGTCTACAAATGATACATATTATCCTGACAAAGCCTTCACCGCACGATGACTTGAGTGATCAAGCCATTTTTAATAAAAACAGCAAGTTGCTGAATGATTGCGGAATATATTTTCCGTTTGCTTTATCTGATTTTCAAACGAAAACAAACAAAGCCTTATCCGGTCACAGAAGACTGATATAATCTCGCAGCAAGAGCTTTTCCGTTTCAAGAAAAGCTCTTTTTGCATCAGAGAAATCATACCACAAAACCTTTCCTGCAACTCCCTTTTTAATCATCCGGTGTCTGAACATACTAATGATTGAAAGGGGTGCTGATCAATGAGTTCAGTTAAACATTCAATGACAACGCAGGTAGCAACCGTTTCTCCGAATCAAACGATTCAGGAAGCGGCTTCTCTAATGAAACAGCATAACGTCGGGGCGATTCCCGTTGTAGAGCAAGGTGTTTTAAAAGGAATGCTGACTGACCGTGACATTGCATTGAGAACCACAGCTCAGGGCCGAGATGGCCAGACACCCGTTTCAGAAGTGATGTCAACAGACCTCGTATCAGGAAATCCTAATATGAGTCTGGAAGACGCGTCGCAGCTGATGGCCCAGCACCAAATCCGCCGCCTTCCTATTGTAGATCAAAACAATCTAGTCGGGATCGTTGCGCTTGGAGACCTGGCTGTCAATCAGATGTCGAACGAGTCTGCTGGAGAAGCGCTGACAAACATTTCTCATCAAAACTTGCATTAATTAGAAAGAGCTTGCAGTGTGCAGGCTCTTTCTTCACATAGACCCTTACTTTTTGAAAGCAGAGACGTTTCGGGGTATAGTGTATACATATGTCTCAATTCGGGCCAAAGGAGTTGTACGCAGTGATAAAAGCGTTAATTTTTGATTTTGACGGGCTTATTCTTGATACAGAAACGCATGAATATGAAGTCCTTCAGGAAATTTTTGAGGAACATGGCTCAGTACTGCCACTATCCGTATGGGGAAAGGTTATCGGAACAGCGGCAGGATTTCGGCCATTTGAATACTTAGAAGAGCAGATAGGCAAAAAGCTGAACCATGAAGAGCTGACAAAACTGAGAAGAGACCGGTTTGCAAAACGCATGGAAACAGAAAAAGCGAGACCAGGTGTTGAAGCGTATCTGAATGCGGCAAAGGATTTAGGCTTAAAAGTAGGTCTGGCATCCAGCTCAGATTATAAATGGGTATCCGGCCATTTGAAGCAACTGGGCCTGTTTGACGAATTCGAAGTGATTCAGACAGCTGATGATGTAGAAGAGGTCAAGCCCAATCCCGAGCTGTATTTGTTAGCGGCAAAGAATCTTGGAGTATCGCCGTCGGAATGTCTCGCATTCGAGGATTCCGTCAATGGTTCGATTGCTGCCAAGCGAGCGGGCATGAAGTGTGTCATCGTTCCGAATCAGGTAACAGGCACCCTGATGTTTGAAGAATATGATCACAGGCTCGAATCAATGGCGGAGATGGAGCTCACCCTATTGCTTGATCATCTGAACGCACAAAAATAGAAAGGAGCGAGTAGATTGTCTGAGAAATTAGATTTGACCCGTTTTGAAAAGAAAATGGTCATCCGTAATATCGAAAAGAAAGATATCGACAACATTATCGATCTTCAGAAGGACTGCTTTCCAGGAATGGAGCCGTGGAAGCGCGAGCATTTAATCAGCCATCTAGAGCATTTTCCGGAAGGGCAGTTTTGTGCAGAATTCGAAGGTGAGATTATTGGTTCGTGCTCAAGCCTCCTGATTAACTTTGATGAATATGATGACCGCCATACGTGGCAGGACATTACAGATGACGGATACATCACCAATCACAATCCGGATGGCTTAAACATGTACGGGATCGAGGTCATGGTGCATCCTGATTACAGACGGATGAAAATCGGCCATCGTTTGTATGAGGCAAGAAAGGATTTGGCAAGACGCTTAAATCTGAAAAGCATCATCATAGGCGGACGGATACCGAACTATCATAAATATGCTGATGAAATGACGGCGAGAGAGTATGTTGAACAGGTAACACGCCATCAAATTTACGATCCGGTTCTTTCTTTTCAGCTGATGAACGGTTTTACCCTGATGCGGATTAACCCGGATTATCTCCCGGATGATACAGCTTCAATCAAATATGCGACGCTGATGGAATGGAATAATGTCGATTATTTGCCGCAGCAGACAAAGCGTTATTATAAATCGGCCTTCCCTGTAAGAATTTGTGTCATCCAATACGAAATGAAAAAAATCTATTCCTTCGAGGAATTTGCAAATCAAGTAGAGTACTATGTCGATGTTGCGTCTGACGCGAGATCCGATTTTGCAGTGTTTCCGGAAATTTTCACAACCCAGCTGATGTCCTTCCTTGAGGAACGTTCACCAAGCTTGGCGGTACAGAGAATTACTGAGTATACTGAGGATTACATCAGTCTGTTTACAGACTTGGCTGTTAAGTATAATGTCAACATCATCGGCGGATCTCATTTCGTAGAAGAGGAAGGGAAAATTTATAATATCGCCTACCTGTTCAGACGCGATGGAACAATTGAGAAGCAATATAAACTGCATATTACGCCGAATGAACGCAAATGGTGGGGAATCAGTGCGGGCGACCAGGTGCGTGTGTTTGATACGGACTGCGGAAAAATTGCGATCCAAATTTGCTATGACATTGAGTTTCCTGAGCTTGCCCGCATTGCGGCCGATAAAGGCGCCAAAATTATTTTTACGCCATTTTGTACGGAAGACCGTCAAGGCTACTTGCGTGTCAGATACTGTTCACAGGCAAGAGCGGTCGAAAATCAAATTTATACCGTCATTTCCGGAACGGTTGGAAACCTGCCGCAAACGGAAAATATGGATATCCAATATGCTCAGTCAGGCATCTTTGCTCCTTCTGATTTTGAATTTGCAAGAGACGGCATCGTTGGGGAAACCAACCCGAATATTGAAATGGTCGTCATTGGCGATGTTGACTTAGAAATTCTCAGAAGACAGCGCCAAAACGGAACGGTGCGCCAGCTCAAAGACAGACGCCGTGATATATATCACATACACTATAAGAAATAATGAGAAGGCCCGCCTGAATTGGCGGGCTTTTTTAAAAAAAAGCGGAATTGAAACGCTGCCGCGCTTTCTCTACAATAGAAATAAATATGTGTACATCGGAAAAGAAGGTGCCTTATGGAGTTTCTGCTTGTTTTAGTTCCTGTTTTCGGAATCTTCGCAATTGGTTATATCGGACAGAAAACACTCGGTTTTGATATTCAGACACTGTCCAAAATGTCCTTATATTTAATGTCTCCTTTTTTGGCTTTTGATACCTTTTATTCAAACGAGCTGACGATGGACTATGTGTATCTGTCTATTTTTGTGCTGGGTCTATGCTTGGTTCTAGTGCTGTTGGCCTCCTTTTTATCCTTTTTTCATAAGTATTCGAACCAAGATCGCTGTGCCATGATTCTCTCATCAGCCTTTATGAATAACGGCAATTACGGTACGCCTGTCGTACTGCTTGTGTTTGGGACGGCGGGGCTGGATACGGCTGTTGTGTTAATGGTCTTGCAGCAGTTAATTATGAGTACCATCGGCATGTATTACGCTGCAAAGGGCGGTTCGGAGGAAGGCGGATGTAAAACGGTGATGACTCGGGTTATCCGTATGCCTGTGGTGTACGGAGCACTTTTAGGGACAATACTTCAGCTTATGCATATTTCAATTCCCAAAGAGTTAATGACAGGCATTGAACTGGTCGGAAATGCCACGGTACCGACGATCATGATTATTCTTGGCATGCAGCTTGCGCTGATATCTTTCAGGAATATTGAATACAGAACAATTTCTTATTCTCTGCTGCTGAAGCTGATGGTATCTCCGTTCATTGCGCTGGGCTTCACATTGATTTTGCCTGTGGATGACATGACGAAGCAAATTATGATTCTCGTAGCGGCCATGCCGACCGCTGCCAATACGACCTTAATGGCCGTTCAGTTTAATACAAGGCCTGAGGTCGTTTCCAGTGCCACTTTTATCAGCACAATGCTGAGCATAGTCACTTTGCCGGTTCTGCTTTGGATGCTGCATCCTCTTTCTTCTTGATGAAAGAGGATGTTTTAATTACCCGGCGGTTTATTGACTCCTTTGTCGTCTGGCTTTATATTGAAGTCAGGGAAACATCACCTAGACATCACATAAGAGAAGGTCTGTTTCAATTTATTGAACGCTAATGAAATGGAGATGATGGGGATGGAAAACATTCAGCAAAATCAGGGATTAAAGCAAAAGGATGAGCAATTCGTGTGGCATGCTATGAAGGGAGCGCATCAAGCGGACAGTCTGATTGCCCAAAAGGCGGAAGGCGCCTGGGTGACTGATATAGACGGACGCCGCTATCTTGATGCGATGTCCGGTTTATGGTGCGTTAATATTGGTTACGGCAGAAAAGAGCTTGCGGAGGCTGCCTATGAACAATTAAAGGAATTGCCGTATTACCCGTTAACGCAAAGTCACGCCCCTGCGATTCAATTGGCGGAAAAGCTGAATGAGTGGCTTGGCGGCGATTATGTGATTTTCTTTTCCAACAGCGGATCGGAAGCGAATGAAACCGCTTTTAAGATCGCTCGTCAGTACCATCTGGAAAACGGCGACCACAGCCGTTATAAATTCATCTCTAGATATAGAGCCTATCACGGCAATACGTTGGGAGCGCTCTCTGCCACCGGTCAGGCACAGCGGAAATATAAATATGAACCGTTAAGCCAAGGATTCCTGCACGCCGCCCCGCCTGATGTCTACCGAAATCCTGAGGACGCCGATACGCTAGAGAGCGCAAATGAAATTGACCGTATCATGACATGGGAATTAAGCGAAACGATTGCCGGTGTCATTATGGAGCCCATTATTACAGGCGGAGGCATTTTAATGCCGCCGGACGGATATATGAAAAAAGTGGAGGAAATCTGCCACCGTCACGGCGCCCTGCTGATTTGTGACGAAGTCATCTGCGGATTTGGGCGGACTGGCGAGCCGTTCGGATTTATGCACTACGGCGTGAAGCCCGATATCGTTACAATGGCGAAAGGGATTACAAGCGCGTATCTGCCATTGTCAGCGACCGCGGTTAAACGGGAAATTTTTGAAGCCTACCAAGGAGAAGCTCCCTATGACCGTTTCCGCCACGTCAACACATTCGGCGGCAGCCCGGCAGCCTGCGCATTGGCTTTGAAAAACCTGCAAATTATGGAGGACGAACAGCTGATTCAGCGATCCCGAGATCTCGGAGCAGAGCTTTTAGGTGAGCTTCAGTCCTTGAGAGAACACCCTGCAGTAGGGGATGTAAGGGGGAAAGGGCTGCTGGTCGGAATCGAACTTGTCAAAAATAAACTGACTAAAGAGCCGGCTGGCGCTGACCAAGTGAACCAAGTGGTTGCGGCATGCAAAGAGAAAGGGCTGATCATTGGCAATAACGGCGATACAGTCGCCGGATTCAACAATGTCATTCAGCTCGCCCCGCCATTTTGTCTGACAGAAGAGGACCTTGCATTTATCGTAAAAACAGTGAAGGAAAGCATACTCACGATTTGATACAAAAGTGATTTGTTAAAGGAGCACACTATGAGTTTTCACAACCAGCCTATTTTACCGGCTATTCGTAATATGAAGCAATTTGATGAGTTTTTAAACAGTTCGTTTTCATACGGCGTGATACTTGATATTCATCTCGGACAATTAAAGGGTGTGATCAGAGAGGCGCAAAAGCACGGGAAGAAGATGATGGTCCATGTTGATTTAATTCAAGGGATCAAACATGATGAATACGGAGCGGAATTCATCTGCCAGGATATTAAGCCGGCGGGGATTATCTCAACTAGATCAAACGTGATTGCAAAAGCGAAGCAGAAAAAAATTTATGCGATCCAGCGTTTGTTTCTGCTTGATACAAGCGCAATGGAAAAAAGCATGGAGTTTGTCGGCAAGCATAAGCCTGACTTCATTGAAGTACTGCCGGGCATCGTGCCGTCACTTATTCAGGAAATTAAAGAGAAAACAGGTATCCCTATTTTTGCGGGAGGTTTCATCCGCACAGAACAGGATGTAGAACAGGCCCTGAAAGCTGGTGCCGTTGCTGTCACAACATCCAACACCAAATTATGGAAAAAATATGAAAACTTTTTGACAGAAAGTGATTGACACCGCTTTCATCCACTGATACAATTGCACTAGGTTAATACAATGTGATGGAGAATCCGGAGACCACAGCAGCTCTTTACGGTAAAGGTTATACACCCCCGTAAAGCGGTTTGTTGTGGTTTTTTATTCCTTATCATACTTCTTAATCGCAACCTTAGGAGGAATTATCTATGACAGCATTTTGGGGAGAACTAATCGGTACGATGCTGCTTGTTATTTTTGGCGCAGGTGTTTGTGCAGGAGTCAATTTAAAGAAATCGCTTTCATATCAATCTGGCTGGATTGTTATTGTATTTGGATGGGGATTGGGTGTGGCAATGGCCGCTTATGCGGTCGGCGGCATCAGCGGCGCCCATCTCAATCCCGCGTTAACAATAGCATTTGCTTTTATTGGTGATTTTCCGTGGAAAGAGGTTCCGGTTTACATTGCGGCGCAGATGATCGGAGCAATGATCGGTGCGGTGATTGTTTACCTTCATTACCTGCCACATTGGAAGTCTACCGATGATCCCGCTGCCAAGCTGGGTGTGTTCTCAACCGGACCCAGCATTCCGCATACGTTCGCAAACGTTTTAAGTGAGGTTATTGGGACATTTGTCCTTGTGCTTGGAATTTTGGCGATTGGGGCAAATGAGTTTACAGAGGGACTTAACCCTTTAATCGTCGGTTTTCTCATTGTTGCTATTGGTATTTCTCTTGGAGGAACTACGGGATATGCAATTAATCCCGCCCGCGACTTAGGTCCGCGGATTGCCCACGCACTTCTGCCGATTCCGGGGAAAGGATCATCAAACTGGAAGTACGCATGGGTTCCTGTTGCCGGCCCGATTTTGGGCGGATCATTCGGCGGTGTATTTTACAACGCCGCGTTTCGGGGGCAGATCACGAGCAGTTTCTGGATTGTAAGCGTTGTATTAGTTGTGGTATTGTTAGGACTCTATGGCTATACGAAAAAACATGCAGCTAAAACACTATCAAATTCAAAATATATTTAGGCAAAGGGGAGACATCTTATGGAAACTTACATTTTATCCTTAGATCAAGGGACAACAAGTTCAAGAGCGATTTTGTTTGATAAAGAAGGCAAGATCGTTCACTCTGCTCAAAAGGAATTCACACAATACTTCCCGCATCCAGGATGGGTTGAGCATAATGCAAATGAAATTTGGGGCTCTGTCCTTGCTGTTATCGCATCAGTCATTTCGGAATCGGGAATCAGCGCCTCTCAAATTGCCGGAATCGGCATTACCAACCAAAGGGAAACAGCGGTTGTTTGGGATAAGGATACAGGAAAGCCTGTGTATAATGCGATCGTTTGGCAGTCACGACAGACGGCTGGAATCTGCGAGGAGCTTCGTGAAAAAGGATATAATGATACATTCAGAGATAAAACAGGTCTTTTGATAGATCCATATTTTTCTGGCACGAAGGTGAAATGGATTTTAGACAATGTGGAAGGCGCCAGAGAAAAAGCGGAAAAAGGCGAGCTCTTGTTTGGAACGATTGATACATGGCTCATTTGGAAAATGTCAGGCGGAAAAGCGCACGTGACGGATTATTCCAATGCCTCAAGAACGTTGATGTTTAATATTTACGATTTGAAATGGGACGATGAGCTGCTTGAGATTTTAGGCGTGCCGAAATCAATGCTTCCTGAAGTCAAACCGTCCTCTCATGTGTATGCGGAGACAGTTGACTATCACTTCTTCGGAAAAAATATTCCGATTGCGGGAGCGGCAGGCGATCAGCAGTCCGCGCTGTTCGGCCAGGCGTGCTTTGAAGCAGGCATGGGGAAAAACACATACGGCACAGGATGTTTCATGCTGATGAATACAGGGGAAAAAGCAATTAAGTCGGAACACGGGCTGCTGACAACGATCGCCTGGGGCATTGACGGTAAAGTTGAATATGCTTTAGAAGGAAGTATTTTTGTCGCAGGTTCAGCCATCCAATGGCTTAGAGACGGAATGAGAATGTTCCAAGACTCTTCGCTTAGCGAATCATACGCGGAAAAGGTTGATTCAACTGACGGCGTATATGTCGTTCCGGCCTTTGTCGGCTTGGGAACGCCTTACTGGGACAGCGATGTGCGCGGGTCTGTTTTCGGCCTGACAAGAGGCACAACAAAAGAGCATTTTATCCGTGCCACGCTGGAGTCATTGGCTTATCAGACGAAAGATGTGCTTGATGCAATGGAAGCGGATTCTAAGATTTCATTGAAAACGCTTCGTGTGGATGGCGGCGTTGTTAAAAATAACTTTTTGATGCAGTTTCAAGGGGATATTTTGGATGTGCCTGTGGAACGACCGAAAATCAATGAAACAACTGCGCTTGGCGCGGCATATTTGGCAGGTATCGCTGTGGGATTCTGGAAGGATCGTTCTGAAATTATCAACCAGTGGAAACTGGATAAGCGTTTTGAACCTAAATTGGAAGAAGAAAAACGAAATGAGCTGTATACAGGCTGGCAAAAAGCCGTTAAAGCAGCTATGGCTTTTAAATAAGATAAGAGTATGTTATAATGGTGACAAGTTAATAAGAACGGTCCTGAGATGAGGAGAGACCACAGCACCAAAGTGTGAACATGCACTTTGGCTGTTGTGGTCTCTTTTTCTATTTACCGTGACAACAAGGAGGAAACGTAATAATGAAAAATCAATTTTCAAGTCTTGAGCGGGATCGCATGCTGACAGACATGACGAAAAAAACATATGATCTATTTATTATCGGAGGAGGAATTACAGGAGCAGGTACAGCTCTTGACGCGGCATCAAGGGGAATGAAGGTCGCACTCAGCGAAATGCAGGATTTCGCGGCTGGAACATCAAGCAGATCAACAAAATTGGTTCATGGCGGCTTGCGCTATTTAAAACAATTTGAAGTAAAAATGGTCGCTGAGGTAGGGAAAGAGCGGGCGATTGTCTATGAAAACGGCCCGCACGTCACCACACCGGAATGGATGCTGCTTCCGTTTCATAAAGGCGGCACATTCGGCTCTTTCACAACCTCTATCGGTTTAAGAGTTTATGACTTCTTAGCTGGCGTAAAAAAATCAGAACGCAGAAGTATGCTTTCAGCAAAAGAAACGCTGCAAAAAGAGCCTTTGGTGAAAAAAGACGGCTTAAAAGGCGGCGGCTACTATGTTGAATACCGCACTGACGATGCGAGACTGACAATCGAAGTCATGAAGGAAGCGGTCAAATTCGGGGCAGAGCCTGTGAATTATTCCAAAGTGAAAGAACTCCTTTATGAAAAAGGCAAAGCAGTCGGTGTATTAATTGAAGACGTTTTGACCAAAAAAGAATATAAAGTATATGCGAAAAAAATCGTCAATGCGACAGGGCCTTGGGTAGACCAGCTTAGAGAAAAAGACCATTCTAAAAACGGAAAGCACCTTCAGCATACAAAAGGTATTCATCTTGTATTTGACCAATCTGTCTTTCCTCTAAAACAGGCGGTATATTTCGATACACCGGACGGCCGCATGGTGTTTGCTATTCCTCGTGAAGGCAAAACATACGTCGGCACAACCGATACCGTTTACAAAGAGGCGCTGGAGCATCCGCGCATGACAACTGAGGATCGTGATTACGTCATCAATTCAATTAATTACATGTTCCCGGAACTGAATATTAAAGCGGATGATATCGAATCAAGCTGGGCTGGCCTGCGTCCGCTCATTCATGAAGAAGGAAAGGATCCTTCCGAGATTTCACGCAAAGATGAAATTTGGACGTCAGATTCAGGCTTGATCACTATTGCCGGCGGTAAGCTGACCGGGTACAGAAAAATGGCGGAGCACATTGTCGATCTTGTACGTGATCGGTTAAAAGAGGAAGGCGAAAAGGACTTCGGCCCATGCAAAACGAAAAACATGCCGATTTCAGGCGGGCATGTCGGAGGATCTAAAAACCTTGCATCCTTTGTGACAGCGAAAACGAAAGAAGGCATTGCGGCCGGTTTATCAGAAAAAGATGCGAAACAGCTGGCTATCAGATACGGCTCCAACGTAGAGCGTGTCTTTAATCGAGTCGAGGCGCTGAAAGACGAGGCGCTGAAGCGAAATATCCCAGTTCATATCCTGGCCGAGGCGGAATACAGCATTGAAGAAGAATTGACTGCAACGCCTGCTGACTTCTTTGTCCGCAGAACGGGACGTTTATTTTTTGATATTAATTGGGTAAAAACATATAAAGACGCCGTTATTGATTTTATGAGCGAGCGATTCCAGTGGGATGAGCAGACGCAAAACAAACATACAGAAAACCTTAACAAGCTATTACACGATGCGGTTGTGCCGATCGAGCAATAAAAAAACGGGCTGTCTGCAGCCCGTTTTTTCTTTTATGAGCCAGAAAGCGTCGGATCTCAAGATATCAAGTGACAGAGGCGCTCTCTTCATATTAAAATAATGGCATATGGCTGATACATAGGAGGACGAATTATGACTTGGAGAAAGAGCTATGAACGTTGGAAACAGACAGAAAATTTAGATCCTGAATTAAAAAAGCTCCTCACTGAATTAGAGGGAAATGATCAGGCTCTTGAGGACTGCTTCTATAAAAACCTTGAATTCGGAACTGGGGGGATGCGCGGAGAAATTGGCGCCGGCACGAATCGGA
This sequence comes from Bacillus sp. 0909A, assembly GCF_036765115.1. Classification (NCBI taxonomy): domain Bacteria; kingdom Bacillati; phylum Bacillota; class Bacilli; order Caryophanales; family Bacillaceae; genus Bacillus; species Bacillus sp. 0909A. The sequence continues at coordinate 884,339 of NZ_JBAIZU010000002.1, read as the reverse complement.
TGAATATTTACACGGTGCGCAAGGCGTCAGCGGGATTCGCGGCATACATCTTGCAGCAGGGTGAGGAAGCGAAAAAGCGGGGCGTTGTCATTGCGTATGATTCCCGCCATAAATCACCGGAGTTTGCGATGGAAGCGGCAAAAACGCTTGCTACACAAGGCATCCAAACGTACGTGTTTGATGAGCTTCGCCCGACGCCAGAGTTGTCATTCGCTGTCAGACAATTGAACGCTTATGGGGGAATTGTTGTGACGGCGAGCCATAACCCGCCTGAATACAATGGGTACAAAGTGTACGGTGATGACGGCGGTCAGCTTCCTCCGCGGGAAGCTGACATCGTCATTGAGCAGGTAAACGCCATCGAAAATGAGCTGACAATTACAGTTGACGATGAAGAAGCGCTAAAAGAAAAAGGCTTAATCAAGATCATCGGTGAAGAAATTGATAAGGTCTATACTGAAAAACTGACGTCTATCTCGGTTCATCCTGAGTTATCCAGAGAAGTGGATGTGAAAGTGGTTTTCACTCCGCTGCATGGAACCGCAAACAAACCGGTCAGACGCGGACTCGAAGCTCTTGGTTATCAAAATGTCACGGTTGTGAAGGAACAGGAACGGCCAGATCCGGACTTTTCAACTGTAACATCTCCGAACCCGGAAGAGCATGCTGCATTTGAATATGCTATTAAGCTTGGCGAAGAACAAAATGCAGATATTCTTATCGCAACAGATCCAGATGCGGACCGCCTTGGCATTGCGGTAAAAAATGATGAAGGCGAATATACAGTGCTGACAGGAAACCAAACCGGCGCGCTGCTGCTTTATTATTTGCTTTCTGAAAAGAAAAAACAAGGAATCCTGCCTGAGAATGGCGTCGTTCTCAAAACAATCGTAACAAGTGAAATCGGACGCGATGTCGCATCTTCATTCGGACTCGATACGATTGATACACTGACAGGCTTTAAGTTTATCGGTGAGAAGATTAAAGAATACGAAGCCTCAGGCCAGTACACCTTCCAATTCGGGTATGAAGAAAGCTATGGTTATTTAATCGGTGATTTCGCCCGCGACAAGGATGCCATTCAGGCCGCGCTTTTGGCAGTTGAGGTTTGTGCGTTCTATAAGAAACAAGGAACGTCATTATATGTAGCGTTAATGAATATCTTCAAAGAATATGGTTTTTATCGTGAAGGACTGAAATCACTGACACTGAAAGGAAAACAGGGAGCGGAGCAGATTGAAGCGATTCTTGCTTCCTTCAGACAAAATCCGCCGAAAACAATGGCCGGTAAACAGGTTGTAACAGCTGAGGATTACGCTGTAAGCAAACGGATGGTTCTGACGGAAAATAAAGAAGAAGCCATCGACCTGCCAAAATCAAATGTGCTGAAATACTTCTTGGAAGACGGATCTTGGTTCTGTCTCCGTCCTTCTGGTACTGAGCCGAAGGTCAAATTTTATTTCGCTGTAAAAGGAACATCTCTACAAGACAGTGAACAGCGCCTTGCCGCTCTTTCTGACGATGTCATGAAGACAGTTGACGAAATTGTCGAAGCAACAGCAAAATAATTCAAAAAAGCTGGATCATGCAGTGATCCAGCTTTTTTCTATTCTCATCCAAAAGTCTGAAAGAAAATCATCCTTCATGCGAAGTAACAATATTCAAAAAACTGGTATAATCTTAGATAATAACCATAGCCGGAGTGAGAGACTTGACCAAACCGAGGATGGAAAAATTAAGAACGCTGAAAACCATTGCGGAGACTTTAAATCAAGGACACGATGTCAAAGCAACGCTGAATGAAGTTTTAAAAGAATTGCTGAGCTTAACGAATCTGCAGTCTGGATGGATCTTTCTCATTGAAGAGGACGGTTCCTATACGTTAGCCGCAGACGCATACCTGCCGCCTGCTTTAAGCCGCAGGGAAAAAGTGCTGATGTGTGAAGGGGAGTGCTATTGCCTGACGAAATTCAATAACGGCGGACTTAGAAAAGCAGCCAATATTATGAACTGTAAACGCATAGAATCAGCTGTAGAGCTGCATTGTTTTGACACAGAAGGGATTACCCATCATGCGACCGTTCCCTTAGAAGGTGGAGACAGACGGTTTGGTTTATTAAATGTGGCGGCGGCCGGAAAAACACTTTTTGATGAGGAGGAGCTTCATTTGCTGGAGGCCGTTGCGTTTCAGATCGGAACGGCAATACAGCGGATGAGGCTTGCTGAATACAAACAAAAAAACGCTCTTTTAATGGAGCGGAACCGTCTCGCTCAGGAGCTGCATGATTCAGTCAACCAGATGCTGTTTTCCGTCAGTTTAACTGCCAAAGCGGCAAAGACATTAACACAGGACGAGACCCTGCAGCAAATGATTGATTTTATTCAAACGTTATCGCAGGACGCTCTGGCTGAAATGAAGTCCTTAATCTGGCAGCTTCGCCCCGGAGGATTAGAAAAAGGGCTGGCTGAAGCCATTAAAAGCTACGGCACACTGATCGGATTGAATGTCGTCTTTACACAAAAAGGATGTCCGGTCCTTCGTGATGAAGAGGAGCATATGCTGTGGCGCGTCGCGCAGGAAGCCCTCAATAATTGCAAAAAGCATGCCGGGACTGATACGGCATATGTCAGAATGGCTTCTTCTTCTTCCTATGCAGAACTGGATATTATCGATCATGGGACAGGGTTTTGTTATGAAGCGCACGCCGGACTGCCTTCACTTGGCATCAAAGGTATGAAAGAGCGGGCAGAAAAAGCCGGCGCGGAATTTTCCATTGCATCAGAGCTTGGAGCGGGCACGAAGCTGTCCGTCAGGCTTCCGCTTACCAATCAGAAAGGAAGGACAGTGAGATGAGAATTGTCATTGCGGATGATCACCATGTTGTCCGGAAGGGGCTTCGTTTTTTCTTTGCCACCAAGGATGACATTGAAGTTGTCGGAGAAGCGGCAACCGGAATTGAGGCCCTCCGTGTCATTGAAGAAACAAAGCCGGATCTCGTGCTGATGGATCTGTCGATGCCGGAAATGGATGGAATAGTGGCAACAAAAAAAGCAGTACAGCAATTTCCCGGCGTGCATATCATCGTACTGACGAGTTACTCCGATCAGGAGCATGTCATCCCTGCGCTTCAGGCAGGAGCGAAGGCGTATCAGTTGAAGGATACAGAGCCGGAGGAATTGGTGAAAACATTGAGACAGGTCTATTCAGGTGAATACATGCTGTCTTCAGCTATTATGCCCCATGTGCTGACACATATGAAAAAACAGAATGAACCGGAAAAAGAAAAATATTATCAATTAACCCGCCGGGAAAGAGATGTGCTAAATCAAATTGCTTGCGGAAAAAGCAATAAAGAAATCGCGGCGTCTTTGTTTATTTCAGAAAAAACAGTAAAAACTCATGTGTCTAATCTTTTAGCAAAGCTTGAGCTGGCGGACCGCACACAAGCAGCGCTATTTGCAGTGAAATACAACCTGAATGGAGAGATCACCAAATGAATATATTAGTCATGAGCGGCTCGCCGAGAAAACATGGCAGGACAAGAGTTGCGGCAGCCTTTATATCATCTCTGTATCACACGGATTTGATTGATTTAAGCGAATTTCTATTGCCGTTATTTAACGGTGAAGCCGACCAGGCTGAACTTATGCGGGTACAGGAGCTAAAGCAGCGTGTCAGCGAAGCCGATGCGATTGTATTACTATCTCCTGAATATCACAGCGGCATGAGCGGCACCTTAAAAAATGCACTGGATTTTTTAAGCAACGAACAATTCAAATATAAGCCAGTAGCACTTTTGGCAGCAGCAGGCGGCGGAAAAGGCGGAATCAATGCGCTGAACAATATGAGAACCGTGATGCGGGGCTTATATGCCAATGTCATTCCGAGGCAGCTTGTGCTTGATCCGGTAACAATTGATGTGGAAAATGCAACAGTAACAGAACACATGGCGGTCAGCATAAAAGAGCTGATGGAAGAATTGCACATGTTCGCAAATACAGGAAACCCCGGCGTCTAACCCCGGGGTTTGTTTTATGTGAGAAGCGTTAATTGATCCTCATATGTCAGCTCAGTGGCATGGTCAATATAGCGGAGAAGAGAATACAGCACCTTTTCTAATACAGCATAATCCTGTTCAAAATGGTATGCATGCAAAAAGTGCTCAATTCGTTTTGATAACAAATCATCCTCTGTCCGCACCATTAAAATTAATAAGTTATCCCATTGGGAACGATGGGTGTAATACAGTGCTTTGTCATAATCAGCATAATCCATGTCAACCGCTTCTCCTTTCCTGTGTGAGAAGTTCAGGATTAGTTTATGCCGTATCAGAAGTTATTGACGGGGCAAAACTTGGCGTCTGCGTCAGAACTGGGATAGCAATATGAGGGAGACATAAAATGAAAATGTCTGAATGAAGAAAGCGGTTTTGGAAAACCTAAGAGGAAAATAATCTGGGTACAGGAGACTGAACACATGAAATCTCTGCCGTATACCATTGCGCTTCTTTTTTGCGGACTAATCCTCGTATCAATGGCTGCAAAAGGGCATTCAGAAAACATGAACGAGTCTGTTCAAAAGTGGGAACAGCTCGCTTGGAGTAAAATTCAAGATGAATATAAAGGGGCTTCTTTTTCCGATTACGCCTATATGGGGCGGACCGAGGTGAATGACCAGCAGACAAAGGATGTTTTTCGGGTGACTGTCAGCCAGAATGACGAAACATTTTCCGTGCGAGCTGAAGTATATTTTCACCCTGTGACAAAACATATGATCAGCATCAATGTGTTTCGTCTTTAATAAAAAAACTGTACAGCCGACAAAGGCTATACAGTTTCATTTTTAGAAATAACGCTTTGCACCGAGGTAGCGCTGTTTCCAGTATGAGTTGTTCATATTTGAAATGACGACCCCGGAGTCGTTGGCATTAATGAATTCCCCGTTTCCAAGGTAAATCCCGACGTGAGAAGGACCGGCTTTGTATGTCGAAAAGAAGACAAAGTCTCCGACTGCAGGCTGGCTGACAGATTTCATGGTGTTCCAGTAGCCGGCCGCCGTTAATCTGGACACAGATGTGACTTTGTTTAGCGCATAGTAAATGAATCCGCTGCAGTCAAATCCGGCCGGTGTCGTTCCTCCCCAGCGATATGGAACGCCAAGCTGCTCCTTAGCGGCCGCGATCATTTTGTTAATCTTCGCGCTGGTTGAGATGGTGCTGCCTGAAGATCCGGAACTTGAAGAAGGGGATGAAGCTTTGCCTGTAATCGTGAGCTTCTGGCCGATTTGTAAAACATCGGTTTTCAAGTTGTTTTTCTCCCGAATCTGCTGGGCTGTCACATTGAACTTTTGAGCGATTACCCATAAGGAATCACCGCTCTTCACCGTATATGTAGTCGTCGTGGTGCCGGAGCTGGAATTTGACGAAGACGGTGATGTTGATGTGCCGGAAGATGATTTGCCGGTCAGCTTTAGCACTTGTCCAACGTACAGAACGTCTGATTTCAGATTGTTGCTGTTTCGGATTTGCTGTACAGTCAGGTTATATTTGTTTGCGATTTTCCAAAGTGAGTCTCCGCTTTTTACGGTGTACTTCGTTGTTGCTGACGCTGATTGATTCGATTTGGATGAATTGTCTTTGGATGACGAATTAGAACCCGCTGATTTTGTTTTTAACACTTGATTCACATAAATGGTATCTGATTTTAAATTGTTCAATACCTTCAATTCAGCGATGGACATATTGACTTTGTTTGCGATTTTCCAAAGCGAATCACCAAGCTGCACTTTGTAAGTGCCAGTCTTTGCTGAAGAGCTTGAGCTCGATTTGGGACTGTTTGAAGTGCCGGAACTTGAATGTGAAGAAACTTTTCCGGATACTTTTAATTTCTGCCCTGCACGAATCATGTCGCTGCTCAATCCGTTTAACTTTTTCAGTTCTTGTACCGACATCTTATACTCATTGGCAATCAGCCATAGTGAATCGCCGCTTTTCACTGTATAAACAGCATTTCCGCTCTTCTTTTTTGACCCTGAAGAAGATGATGAAGTGTCGGAGTTGCTGCCTGGAATGGTAAGCGTCTGGCCAATTGACAGGACGGTCGTCGAAAGATGGTTGGCGGATGAAATGGCTGCTACACTTGTGTTGTAGGTTTGCGCCAGCTTCCATAAGGAATCTCCGCTTTTGACTTTAATCGTTGCTGCTTCAGCGGGTGTCATCGCTAATGTTGAGCTGACAATCGCGGTTGCTGTCAGCCCTGCTGCTAATTTTTTTTTCATCTGAGCTCTCCTTTTTCCCCCAATGATTTTGAATATGCTGTTTCTTTTTTATATCGGCAGATTCATCTCATCGTTTTGCTTTTTTAAAAAATCAGTCACATTTTCTTAACAGAACGCATGAAAAAAGGCATAAAAAAAGAAGGAATCATCAATTATTCCTTCATTTTCAAAAGCTGCATAATCTCCTCTTTGTTTTTGACAAGGTCTCGCAGCGTGTATTTGTTTAAAACGGCAAGATAGGCCATAAGCGCTTCATTAAGCACGTGTTTTAAGCCGCACACCGGAGAAATAATACAGAGATTTCTATTCGCATCAAAACATTCAACAATATTAAAATCGTCTTCTGTTTTTCTGACGACCTCCCCGATATTAATGTCTTCAGGATCCATGCCTAAACGTATGCCGCCGCCCCGTCCGCGTATCGTTTCCACGTATCCGAGCTGACCGAGCCTATATATGACTTTCATGAGATGATTTTTTGAAATAGAATACGTTTCGGCGATCTGTTTTATATTTGAAAGTTCTCCGGGACGTTCTGCAGCCAGAAAAATCAAAACTCGTAATGAATAATCTGTATAATTTGTTAACTTCATATTAAGACCTCGGAATAAGACATTTTCTATATCTTATCATAATCTATTATAAAATGAAAAAAAAGGAATTTTCCTTTTAATAGAAGCTGAGCATACGCTTTTCTTAGTGCATGTCATTCTGGGGATTTTGTTTTGAACGGTTTTTCGTTATCAACTTCATTGTTTTGAATGTTGCGTTCGAATGACACATTCGGCAAACAGGTTAGTGTGCCGGGCAAGTTTTTGTCAGGCAGAAATGTGACTTATCATCTTTTGTCAGGCGGGCTCATACATTATAGATAAGTCCAAGTAGGGGGGATTCGGTTGAACGCGGAGGAGAAAAAGGGATTACAGCGGGCGATTGAGGAAATTACCGAAGTAGCAAAAGGATTCGGCCTTGATTTCTATCCGATGAGGTATGAAATCTGCCCGGCTGAAATTATTTATACATTCGGCGCGTACGGGATGCCGACAAGATTCAGCCACTGGAGCTTCGGGAAACAGTTTCACAAAATGAAACTGCATTATGACCTTGGATTAAGCAAAATTTATGAGCTTGTCATTAACTCAGACCCATGCTACGCCTTTTTGCTGGACAGCAATTCACTGATTCAAAATAAATTGATTGTCGCCCACGTTCTCGCCCACTGTGACTTTTTCAAAAACAACTGCCGCTTCCAAAACACGAAGCGTGACATGGTGGAAAGCATGGCAGCCACGGCGGAGCGGATTAAGCATTATGAACGCATTCATGGAATACAGGAAGTAGAGGCCTTTTTAGACGCGATTCTTTCAATCCAGGAGCATATCGATCCGTCTTTGGTGCGTCCGAAGCTCCAGTGGAGTGTGGATGATGAGGAAGAAGAGTGTGAGGAAATGGCTACGCCGTACGATGATCTATGGAATTTAGATGAGAAGAAACCGAGAAAACAATTGAAAAAATCAAAAAAACCTTTCCCGCCTCGGCCCGAAAAAGATATTCTCCTTTTTATTGAGGAGCATTCAAGGGAACTTGAGCCGTGGCAGCGTGATATTTTGACGATGATGAGAGAAGAAATGCTTTATTTTTGGCCTCAGCTGGAAACGAAGATAATGAATGAAGGATGGGCTTCATACTGGCATCAAAGAATTATCCGGGAGCTTGATTTAACCTCTGATGAAGCGATAGAGTTCGCCAAGCTGAATGCCGGGGTTGTCCAGCCGTCAAAAACGGGAATCAACCCTTATTATTTGGGACTGAAGATTTTTGAAGATATTGAGGAACGGTACAACAATCCGACTGAGGAAATGAAGAAAATGGGCGTCAAGCCGAACGCGGGCCGGGAAAAAATGTTTGAAGTTAGAGAGATTGAATCAGATATCTCATTCATCCGCAATTATTTAACAAAAGATTTAGTGATGCGCGAGGACCTTTACTTGTTCCAAAAGCAGGGCAGAGACTACAAAATCGTCGATAAAGAGTGGGAGGCTGTGCGCGACCAGCTTGTGAGCATGCGGGTAAACGGTGGGTTTCCGTATTTGACTGTAGACGACGGCGATTATTTGAAAAATAACGAGCTCTTAATTAAGCATTGGTATGAGGGCATAGAACTGGATTTGAAATACTTGGAGAAAGTGCTTCCTTATTTATACCAGCTGTGGGGAAGAAGCGTGCATATCGAATCCGTGCTGGAGGATAAGCAAGTGATGTTTTCGTATGACGGAAAAGGGGTTCACCGCAGGTATTTATAAGAAAAAAGGATGCAGCGATCTGCATCCTTTTTATTTTCCTGTTTTCAAAATCCTAAATATGATTTTTGCCTGGTCGGTATTGTTGATCAGGCCGCTGAATTTCTCTTTTCCGGGGCCGTACGCGTAAACCGGCACTTCTTCACCGGTATGATCGGTACTGGTCCAGCCGCTGTTAGAGCGGGTGTTGAAAATCTTGATGATGGCTTTGTATGCGCCTTTGCTTTTGTCAGCTTGTGAAGCGGCTTCAACGCTTTTGATTTCTTCACGTGTAAAATCCAGATCTGTATAGCGGGCCAGCACATCTTTGACAGGTTTGCCTTCGCTGATTTTTTTGGCCATAAATTCAGGTGTTCTTTTCGCAGCCAAAATCGGCTCCGCATGCCAATTTTTTTCACCGTTTGCCCCAATGGTGAATCCGCCTGTCGTATGATCAGCAGCTGCTATCACCAGCGTATGTTTATCTTTTTTCGCGAATTCAATGGCAGCTTTATACGCCTGTTCAAAATCTCTAACCTCGCTCATCGCTCCGACAGTATCATTGTCATGAGCGGCCCAGTCAATTTGGCTGCCTTCGACCATCAAGAAAAATCCTTTTTTATTATGATTCAGCCGGTCAATTGCTGAAACAGTCATATCTTTCAGGGATGGGGTTTTGCTGTCGCGGTCGAGCGACTTATCAAGCCCTCCGTCTGCAAAAAGCCCGAGCACCTGCTGATCTTTATTTTTCTTCAGCGCTTGTTTTGTTGTCACATAGCTGTAGCCAGCTTGCTTAAATTCTTTCGTTAAATTTCTGTCCTTGCGGGTAAAGTAGGATTTTCCGCCGCCAAGCAAAACGTCAATTTTTTGTTTGCCTTTTATTTTATCATCCATATAGCTGTTGGCGATTTGGTTCATGTTTTTCCGGGATTCATTGTGGGCGCCGTATGCTGCGGGTGTGGCGTGGTTAATTTCAGAAGTTGCGACAAGCCCTGTTGACTTGCCTTGCTGTTTGGCTTCTTCAAGTATTGATTTTACTTTTTTTCCGTTTTTATCGACACCAATTGCATTGTTATATGTCTTAACGCCTGTCGCTAATGCTGTTCCGGCTGCAGCTGAATCTGTAATAGTATAGTCAGGGTCATCCGGATGCGTCATCATCATGCCTGTCAGGTTCCGGTCAAATTCAGTTAACGTCGGGTTGTTCGGTGTTTCACCGTTATTTTTCATGGAACGGTAAGCGTTTATGTATGATGCTCCCATGCCGTCACCAATCATCACAATGACATTTCTGATCTCATCTTTGTTTTGTTTTTTTGCGCTTGCTTTTTCGGTCTGCTGCAGCTCTGCACCGGCGAATATACCGGCTGTAAGCACGGAAACAGCTGCGACTGGCAGCAATTTTGATTTCATTTTTTGAAACAGACTCATTTTTGCAGGCCTCCTTTAATTTGTTCTGCTTATTACGATAGGGAATGTTTGTAAAGTGCGGCTGTTGATCCTGTAAATATTCAGTAAAGGATTGTGATGAATATAAAATGGCTGTTCCGTTATCTTGCCTTTCTTTTATCAAAGCATTCATTTTTCCAGAAAAATCTTTACCACATGTTTTATGCGTGATATGGTTGTTTAAATAAAAAAACTGCGATTATTCGCAGTTTTTATCGAATGCTATCAGTCTCCAATTTTCGGCTATGTTCTAAATACCTAAAATCCCCTTCAATTATTTCCTAAATGTTGATAAAGCGTCCAAATAACATGACAAAAGCACTCGTTTTTTGTCACCTTTGAAACGAAAATGAAATATTTAATACCCTTAAAAACTTTTTTTGAAAACGAATAATTAAGAAATTTGTCACGTGAAGTCAAGACTATTTCTATTGGGAATACAACCTTATAATAGAAAACAAGATGATTAATTAAAAAAAAGAGATAATGATAGATATACATATTTAGGGAGGAAAACATGAAAAAGCAAATCATTACAGCTACAACAGCAGTTGTTTTAGGATCGACTTTATTTGCAGGAGCGGCATCTGCACAAAGCGTCAAGGTAAAAAAAGGTGACACGTTATGGGATCTTTCAAGAAAATACGGCACGACAATAAGTAAAATTAAATCAGAAAACAAGCTTCATTCCGATATCATTTACGCAGGACAGACTTTATCCATTAACGGTAAATCGACAGCATCAAGTTCAAAAAGCAGCAGTTCATCTTCTTCTACATACAAAGTAGTGAGCGGCGACAGCCTTTGGAAAATTTCCAAAAAATACGGCATGACGATCAATGAACTGAAAAAACTGAACGGCTTAAAATCAGATCTTCTCCGTATCGGACAAGTTCTGAAAGTGAAGGGCTCAAGCAGTTCAAGCAGTTCAAGCTCATCAAACGTGTCGACGTCTGCAACTTCTACATACAAAGTAGTGAGCGGCGACAGTCTATCTAAAATCGCGAAAAAATACGGTACAACGGTTAGCAAATTAAAGAGTCTCAATGGCTTAAAATCAGATTTAATCTATGTCGGACAAGTATTGAAGGTGAAAGGAACAGGTTCAAATACTGTAACTTCCTCTAAGCCTTCATCTAGCTCAAGCAGCAAAGTATCATCTACATCACTTAACGTAAGCAAACTGGTCTCTGATGCAAAAGCGCTAACTGGAACGCCGTACAAATGGGGCGGAACAACAACTTCCGGTTTTGACTGCAGCGGATTCATTTGGTACGTATTAAACAAACAAACAAGTGTGGCAAGAACGAGCACTGCGGGATATTGGAGCTCCATGAAGAGCATTGCCAGCCCGTCTGTCGGTGATTTCGTATTCTTTACAACATATAAATCCGGCCCTTCTCACATGGGGATTTACGTTGGAAACAACAGTTTCGTTCATGCAGGATCTGACGGCGTACAAATCAGCAGCCTGAACAACAGCTACTGGAAGCCTCGCTACCTTGGTGCGAAAAGATTCTAATTTTACAAAGTAACCCGTTCATAGAACGGGTTTTTTTCATTAGACGGAGCATCTTTGTTTTGGTTACATCTAAAAATGAAAATGTGATAAAAAGTCCAAAAACTTTTTTTCCTTCTTATTTTCATAAAGGGCGATCGCATAAGCACCGGCATAGGGCAGCTGCACAGAATGGTAAGGGATTCTGATCATCTGTTTCTCCTCTAATTCGCGCTTTACTGTAGATAATGGGAGGAATGAAACGCCAAGTCCTTCTTTTATAAACCGTTTCGTTATATGGGTTTGTGTGACCTTCATTGTTCTCACAAATGGAAGGGTCACTCTGACTTGACGGAGTAAGTCGTCCCAGTAGTCAGGATGATTGTGGGTCAAAAGCAGGTACTGCTCAAGCACCTCTTTGGCATCAATTTCTTCGTCTGCTGTGAAGCGCCGATCAGGAGGCGCAACGAGGACGACAGGGTCCTTATATAAACAGTGGCATGTTAAAGAAGAAGACTGGACTTTTAAACAGCTCAGTCCGATATCCGCCTCGCCGGATTTAATCAGGGACGAGATTTCTGCCGATTCAAAAATCTTCACTGCAATTTCTGTTTCAGTATTTATTGATGTGTATCGTTTCATAACAGATGGAAGCACAGTATCGGCAATAAGCGGCGAAACCGCGAGCTGTAAGGTTTGAGAGTAGCCTTGTCTTACTCTGTGGAGCTCTGCCATGCTGTTTTCATAGTCATCAAGCAGCCTCAGTGCAAACGGCAAATAAGCCCTGCCTTCATCGGTTAACTGAATCTGTCTGCCTTTTCGCTCGAATAGCTTGCAGCTGATTTCTTTTTCTAATTGCTTGATATGTACGGTTACAGTGGGCTGAGATAAAAAAAGCGTTTCCGCTGTTTTTCTGAAGTTTTCATATTTCGCAGCGGTCACAAAGGTGTGAAGCCATTTGAAATCCATTTCCATTCTCCCTCTGATTAATATTTTTAATTAATTCCCTTTAAAATATTCAATATTTTTTAAATATTATATTTACTATAATAACAGAAAAGGATAGGGGGAATACAAATGGTACATTACGGATTAAAGGGAATTACATGTGTGGACACATCAATCAGCCATATTGACGGCGAAAAAGGGCGCCTTATCTACAGAGGGCATCATGCAAAAGACATCGCGCTGCAACACAGCTTTGAAGAAGCCGCTTACTTGATTTTATTTGGAAAACTGCCAGCATCAGATGAATTACGGACATTTGAAGAAAAGCTGATCGCGGAGCGAAACCTGCCTGACCGCATCGAAAGTTTGATTCAGTCGCTGCCAAATAACATGGACGACATGTCGGTGCTGAGAACGGTTGTTTCAGCATTAGGGGAAAATACGTACACGTTTTATCCAAAAATAGAAGAAGCGATTCGGCTGATTGCCATCACGCCGTCTATTATCGCTTACAGAAAACGCTGGGTGCGCGGCGAGCAAGCCATTGAGCCATCTTCCCAGTACGGACATGTTGAAAACTATTATTATATGCTCACAGGTGAACAGCCTTCAGAAGCAAAAAAGAAAGCGCTTGAAACATATATGATTCTGGCCATGGAGCATGGCATGAACGCATCAACTTTTTCGGCACGGGTTACTTTGTCTACAGAGAGTGATTTGGTATCGGCCATTACCGCGGCGCTTGGCACGATGAAAGGCCCGCTTCATGGAGGGGCTCCTTCTGCTGTAACAAAAATGCTTGAAGACATTGGAGAAAAAGCGAATGCTGCAGCGTATTTGACAGCAAAGCTTGAAAAAGGAGAACGCCTGATGGGATTTGGGCACCGCGTGTATAAGACGAAAGATCCGCGTGCAGAAGCTTTGAGACAGAAAGCTGAAGAGGTTGCAGGCGATGACCGTGATTTGGATCTGGCGCTGCATGTAGAGGCAGAAGCGATTCGTTTGCTGGACATCTACAAACCGGGCCGTAAGCTGTACACAAACGTTGAATTCTATGCAGCTGCTGTCATGAAGGCGATTGATTTTGATGATGACTTGTTTACACCGACGTTTTCAGCAAGCCGAATGGTAGGCTGGTGCGCACATGTGCTGGAGCAAGCAGAAAACAACGTGATTTTCCGTCCGTCAGCTAAATATACAGGGGCTATTCCTGAAGAAGTACTTTCATAACATATTTTGCAGTTTATTCGCTTCTGTGATGTGGTAAACATTCAATATCATCATGTCTAGGAGTGATCAATATGAACCCAATGGACAGACAAACAGAAGGACAAAAACCGCAGGGGCAGGACCGTCAGCCGGGGATTGAGTCTGAAATGAATCCTTTTCCTTTAACAGAAGACCGTGATTACAAAGGAAGCGGAAAACTGAAAGGAAAAGTCGCGATCATTACAGGAGGCGACAGCGGAATCGGGAGAGCGGCAGCAATTGCGTATGCAAAAGAAGGGGCAGACGTCTCCATTCTTTATCTGGACGAACATTCTGACGCGGAGGAAACGCGAAAACAAGTTGAACAGGAAAACGTCCGCTGCCTGTTGATTCCTGGGGATATCGGAGATGAGAAGCATTGTGAACAGGCTGTACAGCAAACCGTAGACCATTTTGGGAAGCTGGATATTTTGGTTAACAACGCTGCTGAACAGCACCCGCAGGACAGTATTCTTGATATTTCAACAGAACAGCTTGAAAAAACCTTCCGCACGAACATTTTTGCTATGTTTCATATGACAAAGAAAGCGTTGCCTCACTTGAAAGAAGGGAGCGCAATCATTAATACGACATCGATTACCGCTTATGAAGGAGATACCGCATTAATTGATTATTCCAGTACAAAGGGTGCAATTGTCTCCTTTACACGATCAATGAGCAAATCTCTTGCGGATAAAGGCATCAGAGTGAATGCGGTGGCGCCCGGCCCGATTTGGACACCGCTGATCCCGGCGACATTCCCGGAAGAAAAAGTGAAACAGCATGGACTTGATACACCGATGGGCAGACCGGGACAGCCGGTTGAGCATGCAGGTGTATACGTTTTGCTCGCATCTGATGAATCTTCCTATATGACGGGACAGACGATTCACGTGAATGGCGGCCGTTTTATTTCAACATAATGTACAAAAAACCAGCAGAATTGCTGGTTTTTTTGTGCATGAAAATAGGCCAGTGCAGAAATTTGTCGAATTTTTTAAAAATTTAGTTTTCATTTTTAGATTTTTATATATAATATTGAGTAGGAGAAAGGAATGATTCATCACCAGTACAAATATAGTAGAAAAAAAGAAAAACGGTCATTGTTGCTCATGAATTCAGAAAATTCAAATAAAATATAAAGAGATCATCAGCTAGGAGTTGAAGGGGAATGAAAGGAAGCGTATTTAGGAAGAAAAGTATTCAGGATTTAATCGCTGCAACGAAAGGTGAAAAATCTTTAAAAAGAGAATTAGGGGCATTTGACTTAACACTGCTTGGGATTGGGGCCATTATAGGTACTGGGATTTTTGTACTGACGGGGACAGGGGCGGTTACTGCCGGACCCGGACTGACCGTTTCATTTGTTGTCGCAGCGCTGGCTTGTTTATTCGCTGCATTGTCTTACGCTGAATTTGCTTCAAGTGTGCCTGTCTCAGGTTCGGTGTATACATTTACTTATGCTACAATGGGAGAACTTTTGGCCTTCATTATCGGGTGGGATTTAATTTTAGAGTATATGCTGGCGGTAAGTGCCGTTTCAGTCGGGTGGTCCGGCTATTTTCAATCATTTTTGTCCGGGCTTGGCATTCATCTTCCGGTGGCCTTAACGGCTGCTCCGGGGGCTATAAAAGGAACATTTACCATTTTTAATCTGCCTGCGTTTGTCATTGTTCTGGCCATTACGTATTTGCTTTATTTAGGCATCAGAGAATCTAAAAGAGTCAACAACATTATGGTGATTTTAAAAGTGCTGGTCGTTCTCTTATTTATTGCGGTGGCAGCTGTCTACGTGAAGCCGGATAACTGGCAGCCGTTTATGCCAATGGGCTTTGGCGGCGTATTCAGCGCAGCGGCGCTCGTTTTCTTTGCTTTTATCGGATTTGACGCTGTATCCTCTGCCGCGGAAGAGACGAAAAACCCTGGGAAGGATCTGCCGAAAGGAATTATTTTCTCATTATTGGTTTGTACCATTTTATATGTTACTGTATCAGCCATCATGACAGGGGTTGTTCCTTTTGCCCAGTTTGAAGGCATCGATCATCCGGTTTCTCTCGTTCTTCAAAGCGCGGGGCAAAACTGGGTGGCAGGCATTATCGATATCGGTGCGGTTTTGGGAATGACAACGGTTATGCTTGTGATGCTTTATGGACAGACACGTGTCATGTTTGCTATGTCTCGTGACGGCCTGGTTCCAGGATCGCTTTCTAAGGTTCATCCGAAGCATAAAACTCCTTATGTTGCGACTTGGTTTTTCGGCATTATGTCGGCGCTCCTCGGTTCACTTGTTCCGCTTGATGAGCTCGCCAAGCTGGTAAACATCGGAACGCTTTCAGCGTTTGTGCTGATTTCTGCCGCGGTTATTGTGTTGAGAAAGAAACAGCCTGATCTTCCGAGAGCCTTTAAATGTCCGGGGGTTCCGGTTATCCCGGGCTTAGCAATTCTATTCTGCCTGTTCTTAATTTTAAATCTCGGCTGGGTGACGATTGTCCGCTTCCTTGTATGGCTGTTAATTGGCATGGCGATCTATTTCTTATATTCAAGAAAGCATTCAAAATTAAATCAATAACTCTCAAAGAAGAGAGCGGCTTACACTGGCTGCTCTCTTTTCTATTCTCATCAAATGAATATATAGAAATCAGCATGAAAATAAGAGATAATATAGGCTGGAAAGGAAGTGACATCATTGTCTGAGCAAAAACCAGTCCAATGGGCTTCAAAAATCGGTTTCGTCATGGCTGCCGCTGGATCAGCCATCGGCTTAGGCGCGATTTGGAAGTTCCCTTATGTAGCGGGGACGAATGGAGGAGGCGCCTTTTTCCTTATTTTTGTGCTATTTACCATTCTCTTGGGCTATCCGCTTTTAGTAGGAGAATTTATCTTTGGAAGACGGAACCAAACGAATGCCATTGATGCATATAAAAAAGAAGCGCCGCGAACAGCTTGGTTTCTCACAGGATGGGTCGGTGTAGCGGCTTGTTTCTTAGTTTTATCGTTTTACAGTGTTATCGGAGGATGGATTTTACTATATATAGTAAAAACAGCATCGGGTTCACTGTCCGGTCTCACCCAGGAGCAGTACGGTGCACTTTTTGGCTCTGTTATTCAAAACCCTGTGCAGACGCTCGCGGCTCAGCTTATCTTTATGGTACTGACTGTGCTGGTTGTCGCCAGAGGGGTTCAAAAAGGGATTGAACGGGTAAGCGCGGTGATGATGCCGATTTTGTTTATATTGTTTGTCCTGCTTGTTCTTCGGTCGCTCACGCTGGATCATGCGATGGAAGGCGTGAAATTTTTGCTTGTGCCCCATTTCGGCGATTTGACCCCGGAGTCTGTTTTGTTTGCGCTGGGACAGGCTTTCTTTACGTTAACACTGGGGGTTTCGGTCATGGTGACCTACAGCTCCTATCTGCCGAAAACGCAAAATATCCCGCGTTCTGCAGCCTCCATTGTCGTCATGAATATCATTGTGACACTTTTGGCAGGTTTGGCTATTTTTCCTGCTGTTTTCTCCTTCGGATTGGAGCCGAATGAAGGTCCGACTTTGCTGTTTACAGTGCTTCCGGCCGTTTTTGAACAGCTGCCGTTCGGTATCCTGTTTTTCATCGGCTTTCTTGTCGCATTTTTATTTGCCGCACTGACCTCTGCCTTTTCAATGGTGGAAATGATTGTAGCCATTATCGGCAAAGGGGACGAATCGAAGAGGAAAAAGCTGTCATGGACAAGCGGGTTTTTGATCTTCTTAGTCGGTATCCCATCTTGCTTATCCTATGGCGTGCTGAGCGATGTAAGCATATTTGATAAGACGTTTTTTGACGTTGTCGATTTTACCGTCAGCAATGTTTTGCTGCCGTTAGGCGCCCTGTTAATTTCTATTTTCATTCCGCTGAAAATATCGAAACAGGAGCTATGGGCAGAAATGAGAAAAGGATCACATCCCGGCAAAGCATTCTTTTATATATGGTTTTATTTGCTCCGTTTCGTTGTCCCGCTGGCTATTATTATCGTGTTCTTAAATTTAATCGGAATTATATCCTTTTAGAAAAACAGGCTCCGCTGGGGGCCTGTTTTTTTGTTTATTATGATTTCATCAGCGGCTCCCAAGCGGTTTTCAGCTTTTTGATACCGAGCCGGATGTCCTCTTCACAAAGCCCTCCATAACCCATTAAGACATAAACAAACGGCGGCCGGCTCTTGTAAGATGGAGATACCGGATAGACATTCACTCTGTTTTTGGCAGCGGCTTTTATCGCTTCATCCTCACTGGCTGAAAACATAAGCCGAAGAAGGATATGGAGCCCCGAGTTTTTTCCGAGAACCTCCACGCTGTCTCCCAGCTCAGTTCGTATCGCTTCGAGCAGAACAGCGTGTTTTTTTCGATATAAGGATCTCATCCTGTTCAAATGCTTTTGCCATTCGCCGTTTTCAATGAAATCTGCCAGTGCCAATTGATTATGGGAAGAGACCGTCTGTTTCATCAAAAGCGCATTTTTTCTTACGGGTTCAATAAGTGGAGCAGGAAGAATCATATAGCTGATCCGCAAGGAAGGGAGCAATGATTTTGAAAAAGTGCCGAGATAAATGACCCTGCCATTCGGGTCAAGGCCTTGCAGCGATGGAATGGGCTGTCCGCTGTAGCGAAATTCTCCATCATAATCATCCTCAATAATAAATGAGTTTGCCTCTTTTGCCCAAGACAGCAGCTCCTGTCTTCGGGCGATCGTCATTATCGTCCCGAGCGGGAATTGATGCGAGGGAGTCGTATAGACGAGATGCGGGCTCTCGTGTTTAAGGCTAGCCGGCAGGACTCCTTCTTCATCTGTGCAAATGGGAATCACATTCATGTGATTGGCCTCAAACATTCGTCTTGAACGGTGAAATCCCGGTTCTTCAAAACCGATTTTTGTTCCCGGCTGAAGCGTAAGGCAAAGAATTTGCAGAAGGACGGTAGTGCCTGCTCCGATGATAATTTGGCTGGGGTCACAATTGACACCGCGTGACAGTCGGACAAATCGGGCTATCATTTCTCTGAGTGCAGGTTCTCCTTGAGGATCGCCTGAGGTTTGAAATTGTTCAGAATACCGATCCAGACTTTTCACCATGCTTTTTCGCCACGCGTTAAAGGGAAAGTGGACCGGATCGACATTTCCTTGATGAAAGTTAATAACAGATTCTACTTCTTTATGAGTGACCGGCTGCGGAGGCGGTTGATATGGTATTGGAGCATCCGGAAACTCAGGTTCAATGTCTGCTGCAAACCAGCCGATTTTAGGCTTGCTTTTGACATATCCTTCAGCGGTTAATTGCTCGTAGGCGCGTTCTACCGTTGCTGTGCTGACACCGAGCAAGCCGGAGAGCCTGCGTTTTGACGGAAGCCTCATTCCCTTGGTGATTCTGGCATGTGACATTTCTTGTTTGAAATAGGTGTAAAGCTGTTCATACAGCGGTGTTTTGCTTGTTTTGTCCAGAAACGGCGTGATATCCATTTTATCTCTCCTTTCCATCTGGCGTGGTCATATTTTCTGGTTTTGGCTATTTGGCGAATGCCATAAATCGGATATCATCATTGTAACGAATGGAGAGGGGATTGATAAGATGCTTCATATCAAACAATTAACGACTAGAGAAGAGTGGATGGAAGCATATCCGGTGATGCACGAATTAAGAACAGAGCTGGATGAAGAGACGTATTTACATAGGCTGGAGCGCTGTGTCCAAAAAGAGTCGTATATGCTGTTTGCTTTATATGAGGATAAAGCGATCAGGGCACTGTGCGGCGCGCTGCCAAGGGTTTCGCTTCATCAAGGAGAGTACGTGTGGATAGCGGATCTTGTCACAAGCGGGTCTTACAGATCTAAAGGGTACGGCAAACTTCTTTTGGATTATGCGGCAAACTGGGCGAAAGATGCGGGCTATCCTCTTGTCAGTCTTTCATCTGGTCTTCAGCGCAAAGACGCCCACAGATTTTATACGGATAAAATGGGATTTACGATTGAAAGCTATTTATTCAGAAAACAGCTGTCATAAAAAAAGACGCCGTTTCAGGCGTCTTTTTTCTAAAAGCCAAACTGTAAGTTGGTATCCACAGACACAATAGTATACACACAGATAATCACAAAGAGATTAAGGACAACGCCGAGCAGGCCGGGACCCGTGCGTCCTCTTTTAATGAATAGCTCAATAATGCCAAACGGAACGGCGGCCATGGCAAACGGCAGCATTTGATAAGAATAAGAGGTCACATTGCTGATAATCGCCAAATTAAGCAAGAGCAAAGACAGAATCGCTGTCCCGACAGATATCCAGCCAAATACATTATGTTCTTTAAAAATTCTTACCAATTCCATAATTCCACCTCGCCGACATTTGCTGATTTTACTGATTTGTTTTTCAGCATGCGCTGGATTTCCTTGGTCGGTCCTGTAACGACAGAGCCGTATACATTAACACCATTTTTCTCTACATAATCCAAGCGGGAATCTACTTTTAAGTCTTTTCGTTTTGAAATGACCTGCGCCCATTTTTCGTGCTTCGATATGTAAGTTAAAGCATCGATAAATTGGTCGCCGTTGGACTTCCCTTTTGTATTAAGCGCAGCCAGGAACTTTGAGTCTTTCCCTGGGTAGCCAAGCGGCTCTGCGTAAGCGGTATTCTTTGTATTGTTCTCTGTTTCAATCGCGTTCCACAAAAAGCTTACATCATAACCTCTGAATTTTTTATACACTTCTTTTGTCGGGTATGCCCGGTCATAAGAAAGGTAGACCTCGGAAACAGTCCCTTCAGGCAAAGTTTTTAATGTTTTTTCCGCTTTTGCGGTTGTTTGTTCAGATCCGCTTGATGGGTGTGTAAAGTAATGGCCGGCTTTATGGATTTCTAAGTCATAGTAGTTGACGACCGGCGCTTTCACTCGGTCATAAAACATTTCCACCCGTTCATTCCCCACGGCAGCTGTTTTCGTGCCAATCTGTTTTTGCAGCGGGAATTCTGTATTCATGCCAAACAGCTTCACCTGACTCTTCAGTCCAGAAGTATCAACAAGAACATTAGGCATAGTCAGGGCTACAGTGACTGCGGCAGTTTCCATAAATTCATTGCCGGTGCTGTGTTTTCCTCCCATTCCGTAATAGAGGTAGCTTCCCAGCGTACATAGCGGCAAAATCATTAATGTCGATATGACGGCAAGAGCGGAAATACGCAAATAAGACTTCCGTTTGCCGTAGGCCAGAATGGCTTTTTGTTTTTCAGGACTGATGTCGACATCCCAATCATGATCGTCTGGCAGCTCACTATCAATCAGTTCCTGATACACTTCGAGTTTCTCAAGTTCCTCTTCAAACGCGGTCATTTCCTGATCGCTCATTTCACCGTTTTTATATTGATCAAAACGCTTTTTAAATTCTTCATTCATCATTAACACCTCTATTATAAAGTGCTTTCAGCCGCTGTCTGGCACGAAACAAAACACTTTTAAAATTCGCCTCTGAAATATTCATAATATGGGATGCTTCTTTGTAATTTAATTCTTTTAAATAATATAGTGTTAACGCCTCCCGATAGTTATCGGGGAGCTCGGACATATAACCAGTCAGCACTTCCTTTATCTCTACCTGGTGGGCAGGGCTCTGAACAGCAGTTTGAAAGAGACTTCCAATCAAATCATCAGAAATGGTAACTTCTTTCTTATGCTTTCTGACGTAATCAATGAAGGCGTTCCGCGCCACTTGAAAAAGCCAGGGCTTTACTTTGCTGTGATCATAGGAGTGAATGTGTATGTATGCCCGCATAAAGGTTTCCTGCAGCAAGTCTTCGGCAAGATGCTTGTCTTTTGTCATAGAGAGCAGGAACCTATAAACATCATTCATGTACATTTGGTAAATTTCATCGATCGTCACTGCCTTTTCTCCCCTCTATGTTATACACGCATAAGAAAGGTTTAAAGTTGCACATTACATGCAAACGGCTTTTTAATACGTAATCAAACACCATTACTCTATAGTACAAAAAATTTGCCCTGAAAGATAGTGGTGAGAAATGTTTAACATTTTTTCCATCAGGGAAAACATAGTGAAAAAGTGAAGGAGTGGCACAATGGAATATACCAGTATCTCAGACACAGGAATAAAAGCCTCCCGAATTGGCCTCGGCACATGGGCGATCGGCGGAACCATGTGGGGAGGCACTGATGAAAAAACATCGATCGAAACCATCCGCGCCGCTCTTGATAAGGGGATCACACTGATTGACACCGCGCCGGCATATGGCTTCGGGCAGTCCGAAGAAATTGTCGGGAAGGCGATCAAGCAGCATGGGGCAAGAGATCAGGTTGTTCTTGCAACTAAAACGGCGTTGGATTGGAAAAACAATCAGCTGTTCCGCCATGCTAACAGAGCGAGAATTATACAGGAAGTCGAGGATTCCCTGCAACGGCTGCAGACAGATTATATCGATCTATATCAGGTGCATTGGCCTGATCCGCTTGTGCCGATAGAGGAAACGGCAGAAGTGATGAAGGAATTATATGATGCCGGGAAAATCCGCGCGATTGGCGTCAGTAATTTCTCGGTTGAACAAATGGATACGTTTCGGGCTGTTGCTCCGCTTCATACAATCCAGCCTCCTTACAATCTGTTTGAAAGAGACATTGAAGAGAATGTGCTCCCGTATGCGAAAGACAAACAGATAACAACACTATTGTACGGCAGTTTATGTAGAGGGCTGTTAACGGGAAAAATGACAGAAGATCATTCGTTTGAGGGAGACGATCTCCGAAATCACGATCCGAAATTCCAGAAGCCGAGATTTAAAGAATATCTTTCTGCAGTCAGTCAATTAGAAGACTTGGCGAAGACACGCTATGGAAAATCTGTGATTCATCTGGCTGTGAGATGGATTTTAGACCAGCCGGGAGCGGGAATCGCCCTTTGGGGGGCAAGACAACCTCAACAAATAGAGGCGGTATCAGAAATTATCGGCTGGACGCTGAGCAGCGAAGATAAAAAAGACATCAATACCATTTTGAAAAATACGATATCAAACCCGGTTGGACCGGAATTTATGGCGCCTCCGACAAGAGAGGGGTATATAACAAAAAGCTGAGGATGATTCCTCAGCTTTTTGACGTTAAGAAAAGAGAAATCTCAAAAATTAGTACCAGGTAATAAAAAATGTTGTTATAATAAGTAACAGAAAGAATCATTGATTACGACAAAGGAAGTGCGATATGTATAAGTTTTGTGCAAATGCTTTAAAAGTTATTCTTTCTCTTCGCGGAGGAGTGAAGGTGTATAACAAAGAAAACCTTCCGGCCGATTCAGGTTTTGTCATCGCGTGTACACACTCTGGCTGGGTTGATGTGATCACACTCGGAGTCGGGATTCTTCCTTATCAAATACACTACATGGC
The DNA here is from genome assembly GCF_036765115.1 of Bacillus sp. 0909A. NCBI lineage: Bacteria > Bacillati > Bacillota > Bacilli > Caryophanales > Bacillaceae > Bacillus > Bacillus sp. 0909A. The sequence goes on along the minus strand of NZ_JBAIZU010000002.1, from coordinate 861,238 downwards.
GAAAAAAGAGCTTTTTCAAAATAAATGGATCGGTTCGTTTTTGAAGAAAATTCATGCCTTTCCGGTAGACCGGGAAAATCCTGGCCCAAGCAGCATTAAAACGCCGATTAAGCTGCTGAAAGAAGGAGAGATTGTCGGAATCTTCCCAAGCGGAACAAGAACCTCTGAGGATGTGCCTTTGAAGAGAGGCGCAGTGACAATTGCGCAAATGGGGAAAGCGCCCCTTGTTCCGGCTGCTTATAAAGGACCTTCAAGCGGAAAGGCGTTGTTCAAAAAAGGAAAAATGAAGCTGATTATCGGTAAACCTTTGCAGCAGGCTGATTTTGCCCACCTTCCGTCTAAGGAAAGGCTGGCGGCTATGACAGAGGCTTTGAATCACAGCATTAAAGAGCTTGAAAAGAAGCTCGAACAACTGTAATTCATCAGTCATTGCACTCGCCAATTTCCCGATTGTTTATAATTTCCTGGGCCATTAGCTATACTAAGTGAGGAATTGATCATTGGGAAAGGTTATGGTTCATGAAAAAAATGATAATAGTCGGGGCTGGAATTTTGGGAGCATCAACAGCATATCAGCTAGCCAAAATGGGTGCAGAGGTTCTGGTTATAGATCGGAAAGATAAGGGCCAGGCCACCCATGCAGCGAAAGGCATTATCTGTCCATGGCTGTCTCCTCGTCGTGATCAGGCTTGGTACCGGCTGGCAAAGGACGGAGCGCGCTTTTATCCTCGGTTCATAGAAGAACTTAGAAAAGAAGGCGAGACGGACATTGGTTATGCTCAAGTCGGTGCTCTTAGTATTCATCGCGATAAAGAAAAGATCGAAACGATCGAAAAACGTGTGCGGGAGCGTAAACAAGCTGCCTTGGAAATCGGTGAGATATCCTTTCTTCATGAAAACCAAACCGCAGATTTGTTTCCTCTGCTTGCTGAACGGTACCATTCTGTTCATATAAGCGGAGCTGCCCGCGTGGATGGAGAAGTGCTGCGAGATACATTATTGAGATCTGCTCAAAGAAACGGTGCAGTCATTTTAAAAGGTGATGCTGCGCTCCGACATCATTCGAATCGTGTCACAGGCGTCACTGTCGGTAATGAAATCTATTCTTCTGATGAGGTTATTGTTTGTGCCGGTGTTTGGGCAGACCAATTGTTAGCGCCTTTAGGCATTCACTTCAAAGTAAGTGCGCAGAAAGCGCAAATTGTGTATGTGCAGGTGCCGAATGTAAATCATATTGACAGCTGGCCTGCAGTGATGCCGCCTTCCAAAGAATATCTTTTAGCTTATCATGACAATAGAATAGCTATCGGCGCGACACGTGAAGATGAGATAGGCGGACGTGATGTAAGGATAACGGCTGGCGGGCTGCAGGAACTGCTAAACAAGGGATTAGAAATGGCTCCCGGCTTAGCAAACAGCACCTTTCAAGAGGCAAGAGTCGGTTTACGCCCCTTTACACCAGGTGATGTGCCGGTGATCGGATCTCTTCCCGGCTGGGATGGGGTGATAGTGGCAAACGGTCTTGGATCGTCTGGTTTAACAATGGGCCCCTATATGGGGGAGCAGTTGGCGAAGCTGGCCCTCAAAATGGATTTGGATATCAATTTAAATGATTATGATATAAAAAAAGCAGCAGGAGTTCGGTGATCACCTGCTGCTTTTTTTGTGGTGTTTATATTTTTGATAGTGAGAGCTGATCCTCTGGCAGTGCTTTAAGAGAGCCGTCATTATTTAATACAGAGCGCCATGTATAACGCGGTTCATAGCCAAGGACCTTTTTGGCTTTATCGATTGCCATCAGCGTTTCATATCCTTTTATATCTCTCTTTAAAGATACATCGGGGAAAAATCGTTTTACTAAGTCTTCACTAGGCTCTTTCATGATGGTATCGGGTGCAGTAATATGGAAGACGTCATTTCCGAGATTGTTTTTTTCGAGTGCTAGAAGGCAAGCATGTGCAGCATCCCTGACATCACAATACGCCCATGCATTTTTCTTTTGAATATCCTTTTGCTGCTCGTTCCAGTGCATGCCTGGGATTTTTTCGTACTCATCAGGCTCATATATATTCGCAAAGCGGAGAGTGACAATTTGTGTATTGATCAGCTTTGAATACATATCTGAGAGGATTTCGGTCAGCCGTTTTGCCATCGCATAAGATGACTTTACGATCGTTGGATGCTCCTCGTCTACGGGAAGGTAACTGAGCTCGTCCGGCACAAATGGATATCCCAGCACCGTTTCACTTGAAGCCCACACAAGCTTACGGATTTTAAAGTCTTTACAGGCTTCCAGGATATTAAAATTAACAAGCATATTATTTTCAAATATCGCCTGGGAGGTATTCCTGACATCTGTAGGAATATTGCCAAGATGAACCACAGCGTCGCAGCCCATGATTAGCTGACATACCTGGCCGTAATCCCGTAAATCTGCTTGAATAAATGTTTTCGATGCGGACTCTTCTTTTAATACTCTGTCTGATGCTGTCACATCATGGCCAGCCTCTAATAACGTTCTTACAGCCCAGCGTCCGATTTTACCTGCTGCTCCAGTTACGACAACTTTCATGTTTTCGCTCCTTTCTATAATGATGCGGAAATATTCGTTTTTCTCGCAGTTGCACCTTTTTAGAGTTCCCACGGATGACCGATTTATTAGCAGCAGTTTTCAGAAGAAAGGTATGACAATGTCAAAAACGAACCAGAATAAAAAAGACACCTCAATAAAAGGTGTCTTTTTCAAAATTATGCTTCTTGCGACTCTCCAACTTCTATCAGCTCTTCTGCTGCGAGCTTTTTCACTTCAATATAAGCGACGTGGTGGCCGTCAATTTCATTAATAATAAATTCACAGCCTTCTTCGATAATAGAATCGTTCTTTTCAACATCGTATTTCTGAGTAAGGAACCAGCCGCCGATCGTATCGACTTCCTCATTCTCTAAATGAATGCCGAGCAGCTCATTCACTTGGTCGATCAAGACTTTACCGTCCAGCATGTAATGGCCTTCGCCAATCTTGCGGATTTCGCTGATCTCATCAATATCAAACTCATCGCGGATTTCGCCAACGATCTCTTCAATAATGTCCTCAACGGTCACCAGTCCGGCAGTTCCGCCGTATTCATCTGACAGGATTGCCATGTGGACTCTTTCTTTTTGCATTTTGACAAGCAAATCATGGATTGGCGCAGATTCAATCACATGAATGATCGGATTCACAAATTGAGAGATGGTGGAATCAACAGAAACCTCGCCGCTGATGCATGCGGTCAGCACTTCTTTAATATTAATAACCCCGATAATATTATCTTTATCGCCCTCTTCTACTGGGTAGCGGGTATATTTTTCAATTTGAATGATTTCCATCATGTCAGCGATCGTAATATCGTGCGGCAGGCTGACAATTTCGGTTCTTGGAATCATAATTTCTTTCGCAAGCCTGTCATCAAATTCAAATATCTTATTCACGTATTTAAATTCTGATTGGTTGATTTCTCCGCTTTTATAGCTTTCGGATAAGATAATCCGCAATTCTTCTTCGGAGTGAGCCAGTTCATTTTCAGAAACGGTCTCCAAGCCGAAAGCTTTCGTTAATAATCGTGCTGAGTTGTTCAGCACCCAAATAAATGGGAACATAATGCGGTAGAACCAAATCAGCGGTTTGGCAAACAGCATGGACACTGCTTCAGCTTTCTGAATTGCGACCGTCTTAGGCGCCAATTCTCCCACAACGACGTGCAGGAAAGTAATGATGGCGTAGGCAAGGATGAATGAGATGACGTGAGACAGTGAACCTGGCATGTTCATCTGTACGAAAAGCGGGTGAAGAAGCCTTTCAATTGTCGACTCGCCTAAAACCCCTAATCCAATCGAGGTCAATGTAATTCCCAGCTGGCACGCTGATAAATATTCATCAAGGTGCGTGGTCACTTTTTTTGCGGCAATGGCTGATTTATTTCCTTCCGCGATCAACTGATCAATCCGTGAGCCTCTGATCCTGATAATGGCAAACTCAGATGCTACGAAAAATGCCGTCAGCGCGATTAAAACGGCGACTAAAATCAAATTAACAATATCCAATTAGAACCTTCACTCTACAATGAGAATGAAGGTAACACCTCCTGTTAGTAAAATGGTTTTAACTTAACAGCAGCATAAATGATTGGAACACGGCGAGCTTTTCGGGCGTAAGTTTGCTTTTCAGCTCGTCACGATCCTCAGGCTTCAGCCGTTCAAACCGATGCAAGATTCCGGAGATGTTTTGATTCATATAATCAATTTCAGATGCCAGATTTCCAATTTCATCATGATCTATGGCTGAAGAGGGAAACTGGTTCTCCAGTCGATCTTTAATATCGGACAGGGCCAATCGCTGCTGCTTGCAATCTACAATAAATATGAGTCGTTTAAGTGCGTTTTCATCGTAGTAACGATAATTTGAACAGGATCTGGCCGGCGTCAGCAGACCAAGATTCGTATAATAATCAACTGTTCGTTTCGTTACTCCGGCAAGTGCCGCTAGTTCACTGATACGATAAGTCTCAGCCCCATCTAAATCCCTCCCAACCATCACGTTATAGTTATGAGAATAGTTTAATATATGAAGGGTGCCTTACACAAGTTTATTGTTTTTTTCGGGAAGCCGGATATGGAAAAAGTGGCATCCGAATTCTGGTTGGAGTAACATAGATAGATAGAATGTTCAATTTATATGTGCAGAAGGGACAGATGAGATTGGCTGGTTTATCGCGGGAAATTGAAGAGAACCTAAATAAAGGATCGTGGATTCGAAAGCTGTTCGATGAAGGAGCGAGACTGAAGAAAGAGTTCGGAAATGACCAGGTGTTTGATTTTTCAATCGGCAACCCGGTGGTTGAACCGCCTGAAGCCTTTACGAGAGCATTAATAGAAGAAGCTGAAAAAGGAAATCACGGATACATACAAAATCAGGGCCTTCCTGAAGCTAGAGAAAAAGTCGCGCAATTTCTGGCCGGCCGCTTTGCTGCCGAGTTTTCAGCTGAGCGTGTTGTCATGACAGTAGGTGCGGGCGGCGCATTGAATGTGGCGCTAAAAAGTATATTAAATCCGGGAGAAGAGGTCATCATTCTTGCTCCTTATTTTGCAGAATATAAATTGTATATTGAGAACTATGGTGGGAAGGCTGTCAGCTGTCCGCTGACAGCCCGGTTCGAGATTGACATTGAAGCGGTAAGGCAGGCGATTACCCCGCAGACGAAAGGACTCATCCTGAATACACCTCATAACCCGACGGGAACCGTACTCAGCCAGAAAAATATAGATGATCTGGGCGCTCTGTTAAAAGAGATTGAAGAGACAAACGGCCAAACCATCTATGTACTGTTTGATGAACCGTACAGTCAGCTGATTTATGATGAAGAGCTGGCAAATCCGTTTCAATCGTATCATCGTGTCATTTTGGCGAGCTCATTCAGTAAGGACCTCGGCATAGCAGGGGAGCGGCTCGGTTATATCGGCTTAGACAGCAGCATGCCGGATGCCGACCTTTTGATAAATGCTTTTGTGTACTGCAATCGAACGCTTGGGTTTGTAAATGCACCTGTCATGATGCAGCGGGCTGTGGCGAGAATGGATGATTTAAGAATAGACGCAAGCGCTTATAAAGAACGCAGAGATGTCATGGTTGACATTTTAAAGGAAGCCGGTTTTGAATTTGAAATGCCAAAAGGCGGTTTCTTCGTTTTTCCGAAGTCGCCAATTGAAGATGAAGTTGCATTTTGTGTGCATGCAGCGCAAAAGTATAAATTGTTAATTGTGCCGAGCAGCGGTTTTGGGATGAAAGGGCACTTCCGTTTATCCTTCAGTGTGCCGCTGGAGCAAATCAAACAATCACGCGACATCTTTATCGCCTTATATAAAGATTTTTTATAAGCCATCTCGCACAAAAAGATAACAGCGATCCCGAGGCTGTTATCTTTTTTTATTTGCCGTATGCCCCAGGCTTTAGCCCGTTTTTTAATTACCTGATTTTATCCCTCCCCCGAATAAACCGCCAAGTTCAACCATAACAGCAGAGCCGGCCTGAAGGTAGAAACCGTTTATAACGCAAACTGGTCGAGCCAATTCCTGGCCCTTGCCTGTGCTGTGTGACCAGACACATCTATTAACACATTTAAAAGCACACGTCATGATCTAACAGTCAAACTGGTCTCAAACGAACTTTATCCTATGCACGCCGCCGAAGCAGATACGAGCGAATGAGCCGTACGAGCTTCAGCTTGAAAAACAGATATATTTACGATATTTCAGTGAACAGCACCTTGCCAATAATCTTTGCATCTCTACAGGTGCAGAGTCTTGAAAGGCTATGCATGAATAGCAAGAACCTGCTGGCCGGATGAATCAATAGGCTGTCCTATGATAGAAGTCTAAAAATTAAAAATCATTTTTGGAATGAGTTGTGTTACAATAAAATATACAATTTATAATCAAACTTTGACTTGGAGGTGGTATGATGGGGCCCTCTGCTTAGGCAACAATACACCGCGTACCTCAATGTTAAGGAAAAATGATTATATCAGGAGGTGACTCCTTATCCTTTAATGAGGGGATAAGGTTAAATGGACGATATTGACAGTCTGATTTTAATTGGTGTGCTCATTGCTTTAACTGCATTTTTCGTCGCAAGTGAGTTTGCGATTGTTAGAGTAAGGAGATCCAAAATTGATCAGCTTATAACAGAAGGAAACAAACGGGCGATACTCGCAAAGCGTGTCATTACAGATTTGGATGAATATTTATCTGCATCCCAGCTGGGCATTACAGTGACATCAATTGGACTCGGTGTGCTGGGGGAGCCGGCATTTGAACGGTTGCTGCATCCATTGTTTGAACCGCTCGGCCTGCCGGAATCGGTTTCTCATGCAGTCTCTTTTGCGGTCGCGTACGGCTTGATTACATTTCTGCATGTTGTTGTAGGTGAACTGGCTCCGAAAACGGTCGCGATTCAAAAGGCTGAACAGCTAACCTTGCTGATAGCGGGTCCGTTGCGACTATTCTATTTGCTTCTGTTTCCGTTTATTTGGATCCTGAATGGATCGGCGCGGCTTTTATGCGGCATGTTTGGTTTGAAGCCGGCGTCAGAACATGAGGGTTCTCATTCTGAAGAAGAACTCAGAATGCTGTTGTCTGAGAGTTTAAAAAACGGAGAGATTAATCCGTCTGAATATAAATATGTGAATAAGATTTTTGAATTTGATAACCGCATTGCCAAAGAAATTATGATACCGCGGAAGGAAATGGCCGCTGTATCAACGGATATGACAATGGCTGAGATGCTGGAGGTTATGCTGAAAGAAAAATACACCCGCTGGCCTGTCACAGATGGGGACAAAGACAGTGTCATCGGCTTGGTCAATACGAAGCATTTGTTTTCTGACTTGCTGTTTATGACAGAAGAGGAAAGAATGAAAATGACGATCCATCCGTATGTGCGGCCAGTGATCGAAGTCATTGAAACAATTCCGGTTCATGATCTGCTGATTAAAATGCAGCATGAACGCATTCATATGGCGATTTTGTCGGATGAATATGGAGGAACCTCGGGACTTGTCACGACAGAGGATATTCTTGAAGAAATTGTCGGCGAGATCAGAGATGAATTTGATGAAGACGAACAGCCGTTGATTCAAAAGCTTGGCGACCGCCATTATGTTATGGATGGAAAGGTTCGCATGGATCAGGTGAACAGCCTTCTCGGCGCGTCGATTCAAGAAGACGTGGACACTATCGGCGGGCTGATATTGAAAGAAAACATTGATATTGAGGCTGGCGAATCCATTCGCATCGGATCATATACGATAAAGGTGCTGAAGATGGATGGCCGTTTGATTAAGCAAATAGATATAAAAGAAGAACTCAGCCAGACAACCGGGATTACGGCCCACCATAAGCTGCCGATGCCCGATCCGGTCATGCTGAACAGTGCAACCTTGAGCGAGAAATAAGCTCAAGGTTTTTTTATGTCAGCAGCGTCCAGCCGCACCAAAACGCCAGAAGGGACCCGCAAAGCGTTAAACCGATGTATAGGATGCTTTCCTTTACACGCTTGGCCAGCAAGAGCTGAACACTTTCAACGCTGAAAGTGGAAAACGTGGTAAAGGCGCCAAAAAAGCCGGTGCCGATGATGAGTGCTGCAGATGAATTTGTCACATGAAGCCCTGTAAAAAGCCCAAGGCCGAGGGCACCCAGTATATTAACGATCAAAATGCCGACTGGAAAACGAAGGCTTTGCGTTTTAGATGTTATGATATTGCCAAGCCAAAAACGCAGCACAGCACCGAGTCCTCCCGCTGCGAAAATACCAGCCAGTGTCATCATTGCTTCCGCCCCTTTCCTATTCGAAATTGGGCTATTCGCCGTCCTGCCAAAACGCCAAAGAGCGCAAGCCCGATTCCGGATATGAATGAGAGCGCCATATACAAAACAGCTAATGACGAATGCGATTGCAACAGCATGACCGTTTCTTTAGAAAACGTTGACATGGTTGTAAAACCTCCGCAAAAACCGGTGCCTAAAAAAGCCGATAGCAAAGGCCGTTTCGCCCTAATCATAAAAAAACCGGTCAGAATGCCTAAAAGAAGGCTGCCTGCCGCGTTCTCCAGCCAAGTTGCAGCCGGAAATATATTATTGTTTATGCCGATGGTACATCCGTATCGGAGACAAGCGCCAAGGGCGCCTCCAATAAAAACCGCACTATATCTATTCATGTTTTCCATCCTTTAATACGTAGTCCGGGTAGTCTGTGACAATTCCGTCGACGCCCATGGCCTGCAGTTTGGCTGCTGTTTTCTGATGCTTTACTGTCCATGCAAACACTTTTAATCCATTTTTATGGGCGGAAGCGATCATGAGACGATTGAGACGTGTGTATTTGATATTGACATAATTTGCGAAAGCTTTGCAGGCTTTCAGCTGATTTCTGGACAGCATGCCAAAATTCGGTCTTGTAATAACAGCTGTCGGAATCGATGGATAAAGCGCGCGGAACCTTTGGATGGAACGGAAACCAAAGGATTGAACAATATTGTTAATAGAAAAAGAAAATTGTCCTAACAGCTGTCCCACTTCTTCTTCAATCCCGATTTGCGAAGGGTGGCCCTTTAGTTCAATTAAAAGGCCGATTTTTTTGTGGTAGCGCTTGAGCACCGCCTCCAGAGTTGGGATTTTTTCTCCTTGAAAAGCGGGGCCGTACCAGCTTCCTGCATCAAGTGCCTGCAGCTCCTTCAGTGTAAAATCCTTAACAAAGCCTGAGCCGTTTGTTGTCCGGTCCACTCTGTCATCGTGTATAACGACAATCTGCCTGTCTTTTGTAAGCTGGACATCCAGCTCAATCATATCTGCATTCATTTCTGCCGCGAGATCAAATGCAGCAATTGTATTTTCGGGAGCGTAGCCGGATGCTCCGCGGTGGGCAATGGTGTACAAGCTTGTCAGCTCCTCATATGGGCATTTCTGTTATTGTATCAAATCCATATATGCACCGCGATACCAACTTGTGAATTTTTTTCTGGCATAGTTGAATAGTCCAGGCTGACCGCAACGTATAACTGAAACAGAAACACCCATCGTATCCAAGCATACTTCTACAGAAAAATAGTGCTTTCGACATGTTCACAAAATATTCTGTTACTTTATAATAGCAAAAAAGGAGGCGAGATCATGGGAAAAGGGAGAATCAGAGTGGAGGAAAGTATTAAAGCCGAAACAGATGCTGAAATGCAAAAAGCAACTCTCCTTGATCAGACACAAACGAAAAAAAGTAAGTGACTGTCCCTATTGAATCTGGCTGAATGGTTAATATGAGAAGTTGCCCCGGCGCTCCGCCGGGGTTTTGTATGTTATGAAGAAGACATTTAGAGGAGCATTTTGCCGAATGTTTTAGTATAATAAACATTCGATTGGAATAGAGGGGAGACTGCCATGCTAGATTATCTGCAGCAATATTTCACGCTTGATAAAATCATTCAAACCGGCATCAGTTTGGCAATTTTGCTGTTGTTTCTTATACTAAGAAAACTGTTTACAAGATATCTCTTTAATTTGCTTTTTAATATGACAAACAAACCGAAAACTGAAATTTTTAAACAGGTGGTTGTGGCATTCGATAAGCCAGCCAGATGGTTTTTTGTTGCCTTAGGGCTGTTTTTGGCGATTCGTTATTCACCGTTTTTAGATGAGCAGATGCCGCTGATCAGCAAAATATATCGCTCGCTGATTGTGGCGCTGTTGTGCTGGGGGCTTTGTAATTTGACTGCTACATCATCTTTTATTTTTCATAAAGTGAATCAGCGCTTCGAACTGGATATGGATGACATTCTGGCGCCGTTCTTATCTAAACTGCTCCGTTTTGTCATTATAGCGCTCAGTGTGAGCGTGATCGCCCAGGAATTTAATTATGACGTCAATGGGTTTGTGGCTGGTCTTGGGCTTGGCGGATTGGCTTTTGCGCTAGCTGCGAAAGACACGATCAGCAACTTCTTTGGCGGGATCATCATTATCACTGAAAAACCGTTTACGATCGGTGATTGGGTGGAAACGGCGACAGTGACCGGATCTGTGGAGGATATTACCTTCAGAAGCACAAGATTCAGAACAGCGCAGGGTGCACTAGTAACGGTGCCAAATTCCACGCTGTCGATGGAAGCCATCACGAACTGGACGAGAATGACCAAGCGCCAGATTACGTTTTCCATTCATGTATCCTACGCTACGCCGATTGAGAACCTTGAACGCTCTATTCGTTCTCTTAGAACAATGCTCATGGAGCATGAGGGCGTTCATAATGAAACGATCATGGTCAATTTTGATACGTTTGCCGACAGCTATTACAATTTATTTTTCAACTTCTATACAAAAACAACGGTTTGGGCTGAAAACCTCGATATTAGAGAGGACATCAACTATAAAATCATTGAAATCCTTGGCGCAGAGGGTGTCGAGTTTGCATATCCCGGCCAAATGGTTGTTGTAAAGCAAAAGCACCAAAGCGATCCGTTCCAAGTGAATCTAAATAAAGAGGAAAAGGAACGGGCATAAAAAAGAAAGACTTCGTCTGCAAAGAGGCGAAGTCTTTTTCATGGTAAAATAAGAGAAAAAATGACTGTAAGGCGGTGTTGAATTGGAAGCATTCAGAAACATGCTGAATGAAGCACAGCGAATTGTCGTGCTGACCGGAGCGGGAATGAGCACAGAATCAGGCATACCCGATTTTCGCTCAGCCGGCGGCATCTGGACTGAGGATGCCTCAAGGATGGAGGCGATGAGCCTCGATTATTTTTTAAGCCAACCGCGTCTGTTTTGGCCTAAGTTCAAAGAATTGTTTCAAATGAAAATGAGCGGGAGTTATGAACCGAATGAAGGGCATTTGCTTTTGGCTGAACTGGAGAAACAAGGGAAGCAGGTGGATATATTCACACAAAACATTGACGGCCTTCATAGGAAAGCCGGAAGCAGACATGTATACGAATTGCATGGCTCTATCCAAACAGCGAGCTGTCTCTCATGCGGCGCCCGATATGATCTCCCTCATTTGCTGAAGCATGATGTGCCGGAGTGTACTGCGGTCGGACATGACGGTGAGGTGTGCGGAACGGTATTAAAAACCGATGTCGTTCTGTTTGGCGATGCCGTTTTGCATTTTGACACGCTTTATGAGAAGCTGGATAAAGCCGACCTATTATTGGTAATCGGCACGTCTCTTGAAGTTGCTCCCGCCAGATTTGTGCCTGAGGATGCAAGCCGGATTCCAGGCATTAATAAAGCTATTATTAACCTGGAGCCGACGTACTGCGACAGTTTGTTTGATTTCGTCATCCATCAAAAAATCGGAGAGTTTGCCCGGAGCTTGGGCATAAAAAAGTGAGGCCGCAGATAAGCGCCTCACTTTTTTATTCGTGAACAGGAACCATTGTGTCTTTTAACACACCGAAGGAATAGCCCTTTTCTTTCAGTTTATGGATGAGCACCGGCAGTGCGTTTACTGTAGCAGGAAGATCGTGCATGAGAATCACATACGGCCGATTTGAATGGCTGTGTTCCATATTGTCAAGCTGCTGCAGTACTTCTGCTACGTATTTTGAGTTGCGGTATTTCCAGTCCATGCTGTCAATCGTCCAATCCCAGTATACAAAACCGTCTTTTTCTAGATTGCGAATTTGTGAATCTGTAAGAGACGGCTTGCTCCCATAGGGCGTTCTAACGAGATCGGTGCGATAGCCTGTAATGCTTTCCAGCGTGTCACGCGCCTGCTGCATTTCTTTTAGCGGTGATGTCGGCGTTTGATAAAACAATTTGTTATTATGCGTGACCCCGTGTAAACCGAGTGCATGCCCTTCATTTTCGGCCCTTTTAACCGCGTGTTTGAATTCGTTCATTCGCGGTGACAGCATAAAAAATGTCGCCTTTACATCGGCGCTTTTCAATACGTCCAGCAAGCGGTTTGTATAGGCTGATGGGCCATCATCGAATGTTAAGTAAACCGTTTTGTCTCCCATATTTTGTTCGGTCTGCAAATGTTTTATCAGCAGGCCTGGGGAGTCGTCTTTCAGCTTCAGGCTTTCCTTCTCATCACGAAGCTGGCTGTTTGTTGTGACAGTGATTTCTTTTGCTTTCGAGGAGCTGTTGGAATAACCTAAAATCACCATAAGCAAAAGCAGCACACATAAAACTGCTAAACTTGCAAATTTAAAAGCAAGCGAAACTGCAGAAGGAGAAGCATCTCCTCTCGTTTGTCGCATATCAATCTCTCCAGTGGCATAAAATCTCTACATACCGCTGTATTGGCAGCCCTGAAGGTGCCATTGTTTACAACCTATGTATTACGAGTCAAGTATACAGGAATAAAACTGGAAAGAACATAGAAAAAATGTCGAAATGTCGGATTTTAAGGAAAAAATAATCTCCTTCCCAGCTATCGAGCTCTTGATCTTTCTGTTTTTCAGCTGGTTTAATATGGTAGAATGAGTGACAATGACAGCTTGATTAGACATCATGATTAATACGAAAAAGGGAGGGTTTATATGAAGATTTTGGTTAATGGCCAGCTGGTGGAGCGGAACGAGGCATCCATTGATGTGGAAGATCGCGGCTATCAGTTTGGAGACGGAATCTATGAGGTTATCAGGGTGTATAAAGGAGTACTATTCGGCTTACGCGAGCATGCGGAGCGTTTATTCAGAAGCGCGGCTGAGATCGGAATTTCACTGCCGTTCAGTTTAGAAGATTTAGAGTGGGACCTGCAAAAGCTTGTGCAGGAAAATGCGGTCAGCGACGGAGCGGTTTACATTCAAACAACCAGAGGGGTTGCTCCGCGAAAACACCAATATGAAGCGGGACTTGAGCCGCAGACGACTGCCTATACATTTTCTGTTAAAAAGCCGGAACAGGAGCAGGCATACGGCGTTTCTGCCATCACGGATGAAGATCTTCGCTGGCTGAGATGCGATATTAAAAGTCTGAATTTACTGTATAATGTGATGGCAAAACAGAAAGCTTATGAAGCGGGAGCATTTGAAGGCATTTTAATAAGAGACGGAATTGTTACAGAAGGTACATCTTCTAATGTTTATGCCGTTTTAAACGGTACGGTGCGGACGCATCCGGCTAACCGAATGATTCTCAATGGGATTACACGAAAGAATATTTTGGATCTCATCGTAAAGAACGGCATAGAGCTTGATGAAAAGCCAGTTACTGAGGAAGAGCTGAGACAGGCGGACGAAATCTTTATTTCTTCAACGACGGCAGAAATTATTCCGGTTGTGACGCTTGATGGGAAATCAGTCGGAAGCGGAGTGCCCGGACCGGTGACAAAACAGCTGCAGGCTGCTTTTCAAGAATGTATTCAGCAGGCAGCCCGCGTATCATTTTAATGATAAAAAAGAGCCCGCTTTGCAAGCGGCGCTCTTTTTATTTTTTTACAAATCCAACTAAAATCGAGATCATCGGGGATATATAGAGGAAGAATGCAAATGGGATATAGTCAATGACGGGAACACCAAGCGCGGTTGCCATAAAAGCCCCGCTGACGCCCCAAGGGATCAATGGATTAATCAATGTTCCACCGTCCTCTAATGATCTTGATAGAAACTTCCGCTGAATGTTTTGTTTGTCATATAAAGACTTAAAAGATTGTCCTGGTATTAATATAGATAAGTACTGTTCGCCTGTTGCAAGATTAACACCGATACTTGAGCAGACAGTTGCTGCAATGAGACTGCCCTTTGAACGGATTCCTTTCATTACACCCTCCAATAGTGCGGAGATCAGGCCGATTTCCTCCATTAAACCGCCGAGTGCAAAAGCGATCATAATAAGAGAAACTGAGCCCATCATGGATTGCAGTCCGCCTCTGTTGATGATTTTGGCGGCTGCCTCATTGTCAGTTTCGAACATGGTGCCATTTTGCAGGGCTGACATAAAAGCCTGAATGCTGCTGTCGGGAACGAAAATGGCTGTCAAAATTCCCGAGGAAATAATACCGGCAGTCAGAACGGGAATAACGGACACGCGCTTAATCGCCAGCAAAACAACTAAGAGCGGAGAAAGAAGCGCCCACGGTGTGACATTTGCTGCATTTTTTATTCCGGCAATAACGTGTGCAATATCACCTGTTGAAGCAGCGTCCGCTGAGACTGAAAAACCAAGGAAGTAAAAAAGGACAACAGTGATCAGCAAGGCGGGAATGGTTGTGCCCATCATGTTGCGAATGTGTTCAAAGATTGATATTTCGCCTATACCCGCAGCAAAATTTGTTGTATCCGACATCGGTGACATTTTATCACCAAAGCAAGCTCCGCAAATGACTGCCCCTGCCGTCCATTCGAGCGGAACGCCTGCCGCGCTTGCCACGCCAATCAGTGCCACGCCAATTGTACTTACTGTTGTCAGGCTTGAGCCGACAAGTGTGCTGATGATCATGCAGGAAAACAAAGCAGTCAAAAGAAGGTGGCTCGGTTCAATAAAGGACAATGCATAAACAGTAACGGACGGTATGGCGCCGCTGTACATCCAAGCGCCGATTAAGATACCGATCAGCGCCAGAACGATAATCGGCTGTACACCGTTTTTAATCCCGCTAACAATTCCTTTTTCAAGGCTATTCCAGGAAAAACCGTACCATAAACCGGCTGCTGAGAGCAGGACAACGCATAGGAACAGCGGGATATGCGGTTCTGTATGAAGAAAAAATAAGCAGGAGATAATGACTCCTAACATTAATATAAATAAACCGACGGCTAACGGAAACGTCAGCTTTTTTTGAGAATCCAAAACAACACCCCATCATTTTCTTTAATGCTTTTGTGCTTTTGGGCACGAAAGCATTATATCAGAAAAAAACGAAAATCCATATTTTTTCACAATTATGAATTTAAAAAAGCGAGCACATGGCGTGCTCACTTTACGATCAGAACCGGTATGTCTGATTTCGCCGAAAGCTTTTCACTTACACTTCCAAACAAAAGTTTCTTCAGTCTGTTTTGGTCTCTGCTTCCGGTTACAATCAGATCGGCTGAAACCCGGTTGGCATGCTCGATAATTGATTCAGCCGGGTCACCTTCTAATATATCGATATCTCCCTCTGTCAGTTGATCATTCAGCATCATTCTGGCTTCGGCGATGACTTCTTCCGTACGGTCTTGATAAATCATTGGCTCCGTTGGTGCAACATCTGATATCAGCGGATCAGGAACACTTGTCATGCCTCCGCCAATATAGCTTGCCCCTGCTGCGGGCCTCGGCGGGTCGATGATGGTCTGGTTGTCTTTCATATCATGTGAATGGGCGACTGTTATGGCTGCATTTACCGTTTTCGCAAGATCAATGGCTGTCTGAAGCGCTTTCTTACTGTTTTCACTTCCGTCAAACGCAACAATAATACGGTCAGCATGAAACATCATTCTCACCCTTTCAAAAACGTCGTACAATACAATACCCGAAATAAAATCTATTTAATCTTTTTCTCGGCAGTAATGATTGACAAAAAAAGGTTTTGTTTATATTATGAAAAAAGAGTGAAAAATCAGAATGAATGGAGGGTTTGCTATGCCAAGGAATGATATGTCTTACAGAACAGTTTCATATTGGCGCGGCAAACCCTTATTCTGTTATTTTGATTTGGGTTAATCCGCGCGCCGAAAAGCGCTCTGTACATCATAATCAATAACAAAAGGCATGGAGCTGACGCTTCATGCCTTTTTTATATACAAAATCTTAAGAAAGACAGGTGTATCGGATGTGAAGACAAATACAGAGGCAAGGATTGGTTATGACAACCTGAACGAAAAGAGCTGCAAGGAAAAAATAGAAGGCGGCTGACGAGATAAAGGAGATGGGGATGGATGTTTTCAGTATTGAAAAAGCTGGGCTGGTTTTTTAAAGCCTACTGGCTGCGCTATACGATTGCGATTGTGCTTTTATTATGTGTAAATGTACTTGAGATGTTTCCGCCTAAACTGTTGGGGAACGCCATCGACGATATGAAATCGGGGGAGTTTACCTCAGGCGGGCTGCTGTTTTATGTCAGCGTATTTTTAGGTTTGACGGCGGTGGTGTATATCATGTCTTATTTTTGGATGCACCAGCTGTTCGGCGGAGCGAATGTGATGGAAAAAATTCTCCGCTCTAAGCTGATGGGTCATTTGCTGAAAATGGCACCGCCGTTTTATGAGAAATACAGAACAGGAGATTTAATGGCGCGGGGGACAAATGATCTCCAGGCTGTTAGTTTAACGACGGGGTTTGGCATTTTGACGTTAGTCGACTCGACGATGTTTATGATGACGATCTTTTTGACGATGGGATTTTTGATTAGCTGGAAGCTGACGCTTGCAGCGATTATACCGCTTCCCATTATGGCTGTTGCCATCAGCATATACGGAAGTAAAATTCATGAGAGGTTTACAGAGGCACAACATTCATTCGGAGCGTTGAATGATAGGGTGCTCGAATCAGTCTCGGGTGTGAGAGTGATTCGCGCTTATGTGCAGGAAACAAATGATGAACGCCGTTTTAATGAAATGACGGCCGATGTGTACCGGAAGAATATGAAGGTAGCCTTTATCGATTCTCTGTTTGAGCCGACTGTTAAGCTGCTTGTCGGCGCCAGCTATCTGATTGGACTGGGGTATGGAGCGTTTCTTGTTTTCCGCAATGAGCTGACGCTCGGCGAGCTTGTTTCCTTTAATGTCTATTTGGGCATGATGATTTGGCCGATGTTTGCGATCGGTGAATTAATTAATGTGATGCAGCGCGGCAACGCGTCCTTAGATCGGGTAAATGAAACCCTTTCTTATGAACCGGACGTGACAGATCCGAAGCGGCCGTCTGATCTAGAAGAGCCTGGAGACATCGTTTTCAGCCATGTCAGCTTTACATATCCAAGCTCAACAAATGTAAATATTCAGGATGTTTCTTTTACCGTGCGAAAAGGGCAGACCGTCGGGATTGCCGGTAAAACTGGGAGCGGGAAAACGACGATCATTAAGCAGCTTTTGCGCCAGTATCCAGCCGGTGAAGGGAGCATCACATGTTCAGGTGTGCCGATTGAGCAGATTCCTCTTGATCGGCTCCGCGGGTGGATTGGATATGTGCCACAGGATCATTTACTGTTTTCCCGGTCTGTAAAAGAAAACATCTTGTACGGAAAGCTTGACGCAAGTGATGCTGAGGTAAAGAAGGCTGTTTCAGAAGCTCATTTTGAAAAAGACTTGCAAATGCTTCCGGACGGTCTGGAGACAATGGTGGGGGAAAAAGGCGTCGCACTCTCTGGAGGGCAAAAACAAAGAATTTCAATCGCGAGGGCGCTGATGGCGAATCCGGAGATTTTAATCCTGGATGATTCTCTTTCCGCTGTAGATGCGAAAACAGAGGCGGCCATTATCAGCAACATCAGGAAAAACCGCCAAGAGAAAACGACATTTATTCTGACGCACCGTTTATCCGCTGTGGAGCATGCCGATCTCATCCTTGTGATGGACGGCGGCGTGATTTCTGAGAGAGGCACACATCAAGAGCTGATGGCCAATAACGGATGGTATCGGGAACAATACGAAAGGCAGCAGCTGTTCACTGCGGAAGAAGGGGGAGCAGGGGCATGAAGACAGGAAAAACCTTATGGAGATACGCACTCCTATATAAAAAATTGCTCATCACTGCCGTCCTGTTGCTTGCGATTGCAGTCGGGGCAGAGCTGACCGGACCGTTTATCGGCAAAAAAATGATTGACGACCACATTCTCGGCATTGAAAAAACATGGTATGAGGTCTCAGAAAAAGATAAAAATGCAGTTAAATTTAACGGCACATCCTACGTCAGGGAGGACCGGATGCAGGGATCGGCTGCTAAAGAGAAAGAAGTGCATATTTATCAAGTGGGAATGGCGTTTTACTTTGTTGATCAGGCTGTCAGCTTTGACGGGAACAGAACGGTTTCTGACGGAAAGCTGACGATCACTAACGGAAACGAAAGCCGGACGTATCCTGCTGAACAGCTGACAAAGCAGGAGATTTTTCAGTTCTATAAGCCGGAAATGAAGGGGATGACGTTTCTCATTTTTCTGTATGCCGGTTTGCTTGTCTTCTCGGTATTTTTCCAATATGGTCAGCATTATTTATTGCAGATGAGTGCCAACCGCATTATTCAAAAGATGAGACAGGATGTGTTTTCCCGCATTCAGAAACTGCCGATCCGTTATTTTGATAATCTTCCGGCGGGCAAAGTAGTCGCAAGAATTACAAATGATACCGAGGCAATCAGAGATTTATATGTGACAGTGCTATCGACGTTTGTGACAAGCGGCATATATATGATCGGGATATTTACGGCGTTGTTCCTGCTGGATGTAAAGCTCGCGTTTTTATGCTTGGCGATTGTGCCGATCATCTGGCTGTGGTCGATTATCTACCGGAAATACGCTTCCTATTATAATCATCAAATCCGTTCGATCAATAGTGACATTAATGCAAAAATGAATGAGTCCATTCAAGGCATGCCGATCATCCAAGCTTTTCGCCATCAAAAAGAAACAATGAGAGAGTTTGAGGAATTAAATGAATCTCATTATTACTATCAGAACAGGATGCTGAATTTAAACTCCTTAATGTCACACAACCTTGTGAATGTGATCCGCAACCTTGCGTTTGTTTGTCTGATCTGGCATTTTGGCGGCGCAAGCCTAAACGCGGCAGGAATTGTTTCCATCGGTGTGCTGTACGCGTTTGTGGATTACTTAAACCGCTTATTCCAGCCGATTACAGGTATTGTCAATCAGTTTTCTAAACTGGAACTGGCGCGGGTGTCCGCCGGGCGTGTTTTTGAACTGCTTGAAGAAAAGGAAACGGAAGAAGCGGGTGAACCGGCGAAGGAGCGCGCGCTGGGGCGGGTTGAATTTCGAGACGTATCATTTGCTTACCGAGAAGGAGAAACTGTTTTGAAACACATCTCCTTTACAGCACAACAAGGCGAAACTGTAGCGCTTGTCGGCCATACCGGTTCAGGTAAGAGCTCGATTTTAAATATCCTTTTCCGCTTTTATGATGCGCAAAAAGGGGATGTGCTCATCGATGGGAGAAGCATTTACAGCATGTCAAGGCAGGAACTTAGATCCCATATGGGAATTGTGCTTCAGGACCCTTATTTATTTTCAGGAACAATCGGTTCTAACGTCAGTCTGGAGGATGAAAGAATTTCGAAAGAAGACATCATAGAAGCACTGCGGCAAGTCGGGGCTGAGTCGCTTCTTGAAAAGCTTCCGAAAGGCATTAGCGAACCTGTCATTGAAAAAGGCAGCACGCTATCCTCGGGAGAGCGGCAGCTTATTTCCTTTGCAAGAGCTCTGGCGTACGATCCCGCTATTTTGATTTTGGATGAAGCAACAGCGCATATTGATACGGAGACAGAGGCTTTGATCCAGAAGGCGCTGGATGTAGTGAAACAAGGGCGCACGACATTTGTCATTGCCCATCGGCTTTCAACCATCAGAAACGCGGATCAAATTTTAGTGCTTGTAAAAGGAGAAATTGTGGAGAAAGGGAATCATGAGGAACTAATGGCATTAAAAGGGCAATATTATCAAATGTATAAGCTGCAAAAAGGGCAGAAGCATTCCATTGCATAGCTTTCAAAAACCCAAGACATCCAATGTTTTGGGTTTTTGTACGCATTAATAAGCCAGTCCTACCCGGCAGCCGATATAGTCTCCTGTAAGAAGCTCGTGATACAGAAAAGCCGCTGTGTCGCCGACAGTGATCATTTTGCCTTCTACCGGCAAGACGTTGCGTTCTGCACGGTATTCACCCGCTGCTTCTCCGTCGGGAAGATATGTGGGGCAGATAATGGTCCAGTCTAAGGACGAAGCTCTGAGCATTTCATATACCTTTGCATGCTCCTTGGCAGCGCGGGTCAGTTTTCGTTTTGTTTCGTTTGTTTCAAATCGGTATTTTCCTGGTTCAATCCGTGAATTAAGAATGCCCGCGGTGCCGATCGTTATGACCCGTTGGATATGCTGTTCCTGCATAATGGCAAGAATATGTGTCATGGCAGCTGACAGCGTATCATCGCCATCTGTTCCGAGACAGCTGATGACGATCTGAGCATCTTTCATGACTTCTTTCACATTTTCCCGGCAGCGAGCATTCCCGATAACGATCCGTTCTTTCGGCAGATCAAGTTTATCATTTGGTGACCTGATCAAGGCGTAAATATCAAGTTGTTCATCGGTGCCTGCCAATTTTAAAAAGGCTTGTCCGACCCGGCCGCTTGCCCCAAATAAAGCAATTTTCATGAAAAAACCTCCTCGCCCCCATTATAAAAGGATGTACTCAGTTTGAACAGCGTGGGAAAGAATACCTGTACAAGAATGCAGAACGATGGGAAACATATTCGTTAATCATGGATATACTTACGAACTGCACCAGCTCCCAATTCACAATCGCGATGAATGGCACCCTCATTCCCTCCCTTTTTTTCTAGGATATGTGGAGCAGGAAAAAAGGGTGACAAATATAAAGAAGGCGCGGAAACCGCGCCTTCTGTCAGCCATTTATTGAATTGTTATTGTACGCGGCCGCCCATGTTCTGCTGAGCGAAAGATACTAAACGTTTTGTGATTTCTCCTCCGACAGAACCGTTAGCGCGGGAAGTCGTATCCGCTCCAAGGTTAACGCCGAATTCAGAAGCGATCTCAAGTTTCATTTGGTCGATAGCCTGAGCTGCGCCAGGTACTAGCAATTGATTTGAAGAGTTTTGGTTAGCCATGTGTAAAATCTCCTTTATTATTTGATATGGTTGGGTTAACTGGAGTTGCACCAGTCTGTGGACCCGCTTCGGGTGTCACTGCCGTCTCGGCGTAACCCAATGCTTTGCCGGCTTGTTACTACGTATTATGTTAGATTTGACTGAAACTCATGCGGGCATTTTAGTGGTAAATCTTGAGAAGCATAAAAAAAGCTTAGCCGTTCAGGCTAAGCTAATCGTAAATATGAAAAAGCATCAATTCATGTACCTCGTTTTTGAGTGCAGGCTCATCAGCACGGGCGGGAAACAAGCCTCCCCATTCAATCTCGCCGTTTTTATGATAGACGCCTTCATAATGCGTGCCTTTATAGTAAAACGAAATGGTCCATCCGGGCAGTTTTTCTTTTTGAAACAAAGGTTTCCAGCTGAAATGAGAAATCATCAGGGGCCACGCTCCTTGAAGTTGATATCAATTGACATGGATACGGACGAATTATATTCATTGTATCATTGTTGCAAAACATCATTGAAGGGACTTTATGATGTGACTTGTCCCAGCGATGAATAAACTTCAAGCCCGCTTTTACATAAAGCGGGCAAATTAGGATGGCCACAGCGATTCATGGGAGGTAATCGCCATCTTCGAAAGATATGACGCATATTCAAAGCTTCTTCGTTTTGTCAAAGAATCGACAGATTGCAGATTCGGATGAGAAAAAATACTGCGGCCCGGACGTGAATTCGCTTCAAACATCCATATCTTACCGTTTTGATCAATGCCAAAATCAAAACCGATCTCGCCAACGAACCCATCGATATGGTCATGAAGCACTTGGCTGGCGGTCAGCGCCGCCGCAGAAAGCTTTTTAATGACATGTATTCGTTCCGTCGGATCATCGTATACTTCGGCCAGTGTTTTTACTACCCCGCCATTGGATAGGTGTGTTGTAATGCTGTTTTCTCCTGAAATTTTTACTGCGATGGCAGTCACAGTCCATTTTCCTTTTCCGTTTTTATTTGTATGAACACGGAAATCGGCTGGTTTTCCTTGAAATTCAATTAAATGTACCCCTTGCTGAACGAGAAAGACAGCGGGATCATGCTGTTTTTGAAATTCATCCAAAAATGCGGAAGCATCGGGATAGTCGATTGAAGAAAAAGATTTGGCATCATTCGTATGTTTCACAGTCAAACCGGATTCCGTTTTGGCGAGCTGATAAATCCCGGTGCCGAGTGCTCCGTCCGCCGGTTTTATATAAACCTTGCCGAATGAATCACTCAGCTCTTCAATCTGCTCAACAGTAGGATGAAGGATTGATTTTGGTAAAAAAGGAGCCGTTCTTGGGTCTTTTTCCAGCAATTGATGAACATCCCATTTGTTAAAAAATGTTTTGTTGAACCATGGAATTTGATATTCATTGATCAGCCGGTTTTTTGTATTCTGCAAGACAATTGAATTCTCGATTTTTCTGTTTGGCAAACGGTCATACACGACGTTCGGCAGCGGGACAATGTGTTTCTCCCAGCCGTTTTCCCTGTATAGAAGCGCTTCAATCGTTCCTTCCTGCCAATTGATTTGGTGCGCGCCGAACACGAAGCAATAGCTTCCTGTTTGTTCATGCAAAGTGAGCAGTTTAGAAAAAAAGAGAGATCGATCCTTAAAAGGGCGCTCAAGTGAGGCGGTAAACCCCGCGGTGAAGATGCCGATTAACGGACCAATGTGCACCGAATGATCATGAATGAGAATATCAGCCCGGCTGCGGTGCGGTATCAACAGTTCGTGAAACAGATTTTCAGAGAGGAGCACTGTCTGTTCGAGATTTCGTCTGAAAGTAACATGGCATCTGACAACCTTCGTTCCAAATGAGGCAGACAAAAGGCCATCTTGCTTCATTGCGGAGGGCAGAAACAGAGTATTTTCACTGTTTTTGTCTATGCCGATCAAAAACCGTTTATGATTCACGCGGAAGGACTCCTTTCTGGTTTTGCAGCGAAAATAGATACTTGCACCGCTTAAGAGGACAAGTAAATAGATGTTCTTTTTTCTCAGGGGAAACATGAAGTATTGATTTTCTGCCTGGTTTAGAATTGATATCCAGGATCCAGATTCTCCCGTCCTTCGCAAGGCATATATCCAGACCAAGTTCAAATAACGGCCCGTATCGCTCATCCAGATAATAAGGAACCGATTGGGTAATCGAGAATACGTCATCCAGTAGAACTACCTGCTGTTTTTTCGGAATATTTTCAAACCATGTATCAAATGTAAGCGTATCCGATCCGCCTGATAAATTGGCCAGCAGCCCATTTTTGTATCCGCGTCTCACTGCCTTTCCAACAGTATGCCATTCACCGTCCTCATTTTTTTGCATAAACAGCCGGATATCACAAGGGTATTGCTCCTTATCTTGGATATTTAAATAAGGCTGTATCAAATATTGGTGCTGAAGCACTTTTTTGCACCAGGTTTTAAAAGAAGCTTGGTTAGAAAAGGATTTTGTCTGTTTATCCTTTCCGATATGGTAAGTGGCGGTTATGTTTTTTTTGCCGAGCTCCAGAAGTATCACGCCTCTGCCGCCAGCACCGAACGCCGGCTTTAAAATACAGGCTTTTTCTTTCAATAAATACGAATGAATTTGTTCAAATCGGCTCACCTTCATGGTTTCTGGAATGTAAGGATTGATCACAGAATGCTCCTGCAAATCTTGAAGCACAGTCCATTTATCAGGAAGACCCCGCCCGATAAATTCGGTTTTCGGATATTTTTTGAGCCATTCAACGATCGGCTTTGCTTTTTGGGATTGTGAATCCTTCCCATAAAAACAGCGGTCATAAATATAATCGGGAATCGCGAGTTCTGTTTCGTTCCAATTGCTGCTCGCTGGGTGATAAACCAGCGCTTTGACACGCAGGGTGTCGGGCAAAATGTCAAACGGTGTAAAGCGGATCAAACGTATGCCGAATTCGGGCGCTCTTACGGCCAATTCTGCGGAAAAATCCTGCTCATGCTGGCGGGTTAAGGACATAAAACCGAGTGTTATCATGGTGAGACTCCCCCTTTTATTAAAAAGCTGCCGGCGGGTGTCAGCAGCTTAACGCTTCAAAAAACATCAGGAACACAGCTGTCGGTATTCTACTTTACAGATTACGATTCAGTATCTTGCCCTATTCCTGTTAAACAAGCTGATTTTATGGCACTGTGTTTTGCCTCCTTGTTTGCTAAGTGATCACACCAACCTCTATAATACAAATAGGTCATTCTATTTATGAAAAAGTAAAAGCACAGATGGAGGCAGATGAGCAGGAATGGGTATTGCAGGAACCTTTATATTTATGATCGTGATCGGCGCAGTTATCGGCGCGGTGACCAATCATTTAGCAATTCAAATGCTATTTAGGCCGTATAAGGCATATTATTTGTTTGGAAAACGAGTCCCTTTTACTCCGGGATTGATTCCAAGAAGACGTGATGAGCTTGCGAAACAAATGGGGCTGATGGTGGTAAACCACTTATTAACGCCTGAGGGTATTAAAAAGCGGCTTGTCTCAGATTCAGCCAAAAAGCAGGCGCTGCAAGTCGGAGAACAGCTGATTCAGAACCTGTCATTATCTGAAATGACAGTAAAAGCAGCGCTTGAAAAAATTGGAGTAAAGCATCCGGGTGAAGCGGCAGATGCCTGGATCAGCCGCTGGACGGATGATAAATTGAATGAACTATTCCGCCGATATGAGCATCAAACGTTAAAAGAAGCACTGCCATTGGAAGTGCAGGAAAAGCTTGAAGAGAAGATACCGATGATTTCAGGCTATATTTTATCGCGAAGCATTCATTATTTTGAAAGTGAAGAAGGAAAAATCCGTCTCGGCAATATGATTGATGACTTCTTAAAAGAACGCGGAATGCTTGGAAGTATGGTGCAAATGTTTCTCGGCAATTCAAGCCTTGCTGATCGCGTGCTGCCGGAGCTTCTGAAGTTTTTGCGGAATGAGGAAACGAATAAGCTGCTTTCTGATCTTCTGAAAAACGAATGGGGCAAGCTGAAGGAGTATACATTTAATGAAGCGGACGAAAAATGGAATGCAAAAGTATTAATCTTTAGCTTGAAACGAAGAGTGCTTCAAGCATTTTCAACTGCTCCGTTTTTTGAAAATACGATTGGCTCGCTTACTGCCCGCTATAAAGATGATCTGAACCATCGTGTCCTGCCAGCGCTTTTAGACAAATTGCTTGAGGGGATTTCAACCAATCTTGAACGTGTATTAAAACGAATGCGCCTCGAGGAAATTGTAAAGGAGCAGGTGGATCAGTTCCCGGTACAGCGTCTTGAAGAAATGGTGCTGTCGATTTCGAAAAAAGAATTTAAAATGATAACCTATTTGGGCGGCCTTCTCGGCGGAATCATAGGTGCGATTCAAGCTTTGTTTGTCATCCTTTTTTAAGAAGAAACGGGTTTCGATTAATGAAAGGAGCTCCATAGTCTGTTATAGTGGAGGGGTATGTCAATTGGCAATGATGAAAGGAGCTATGTACAATGGCTGTTAATTTTTATGATGTAGCGTATGATCTGGAAAATGCATTGCGCGGGAGCGAAGAGTTTACCCGTTTAAAAAACCTGTACGATGAAGTCAACGCAGACGAGTCTGCGAAACGGATGTTCGAAAACTTCCGTGATGTGCAGCTGAGACTTCAGCAAAAACAAATGGCTGGAGAAGAAATTACAGAAGACGAAGTGCAGCAGGCTCAAAAAACTGTTGCGCTTGTGCAGCAGCACGAAAAAATCTCTCAGCTGATGGAAGCGGAGCAGCGTATGAGTATGCTGATCGGCGAATTAAACAAAATCATCATGAAGCCTTTAGAAGAGCTTTACGGCAGTGTCGAAGGCTAATCAATCAAAATCCCTTCTGGATAAGAAGGGATTTTTTTTATTCGTTCAGCAAATTTGAAAATCCAGCGACTTTTTGACCTCTCCATTAATAATCACTGATAATGTGTGAATTCCTTTGTAATGTTTTCTTATAGATAAATCCTTAAAAGATTGTGTTTTGGTATATGATTTTGTTTCGTTTTTTCCTATATTCGTTTCTGTTATTTTAAATACCTTTCGATGACGCTGGCCTCTGGCTTTTACGTAATCAATGGCGTATTCAATTCTTACTTTCTGATCCCTGTCTGAATGAATGTGAAAAGTAAACTTGAGGGTTTCACCAATAGAAATACGGCTGGACTCGCACGTTAAATCCTGCAGTTGAATCGAATCAGCATCATGATAGCCAAAAAGTGATAAAGCCTGTTTATCGCCCTTTTTTAACAAGGTCCGGTAAGCGTGTTTGATGATCCAGTCTGTATGAGGATGTGTTCCATACCATTGTTCAGCGACTTTTTTCAGCAAGTGAGGATGTGTTTTTGATATATCATTCAGGTTGTTGGCCACACTTTTTCTCACATACAAAGACTCGTCCTGCATCAGCTGCTCAAGGATCGGCAGCACGGGGGAGGGGTCCGATTTTAAAGCGGGTATCGATTTTCCCCATGGAAGGCGGGGCCTGCTTCCTTCACTCGCAAGTCTTCTCACGTGCTCATTTTCATGCTTAGACCATATCAGCAATTGCGCAATCATTTTTTCCTGATCTAAAAGCAAAAAAGGCCTCACAGCAAATTCTGAAGTAGAATAATGTGTAAAGTATTCTAACGCCTTCATTGAATCATCCCAATGCTCTAATCCATACTGTTCCACATAATCAGGAAAAATGATTCCGCTGAGTCCCTTAAAATGAGGAGCTGCATCCCATAATACTGCAAGCGCTTCACCGTAATGTTTCGGCAGTGTTTCGTATAAAGAAACGGTAATGCGGCGCATGCGTTCTTTTAAAGCGAGCGCAGGCCATTCTTCCTGCATTAAGAGTTCCTCAAATCTGTCTTTGTTGAACGCTGGATAGGTTTCTTTTACAGTATCTATTAATTGAGAGATCAGGTCTTGATTATAAATTTCTTTTAATACAGTCATCAGACCACCACTTTTCAGTTGATTGTTTCTATTATATGCGAATATATGTTCCTGTTCAAGTGTCGATATCCAATAATTAACATTCTGCGCTACCTTAGTTACACAGATATTGGTTACTTTTTTTAGTTAAAAAAACCCTTGTCTTCTGCAGAGAAAACTGCGATAATAACATTGAAAGCGCCTACACTTACCTATTTCAAATGGATACGGTCGCATATCATGCCGTTATATAGAGGGGATAAGCAACAGAGAGTAAGTGTTCGGAGCGCATCATTGGTCAAATAAGGGGTTCCTAATACATGATTTTTCGTAAATCGAAATAACGATATTAGGGAGAATGGCTGCTTCGATCGTATCCTATCATGTTTGCATAAATAAAGCCTGCTGAGTCAGGCTTTTTTTGCTGTGCAGAAAAGGTTGTTCTAAACACAGAGACAGGGTCATATCCTATACACAAGTACAGTCATCAAGGAGGGGGACATCTCTGTGTCAAAACAATTGCTTGCCTTAAACATAGATGGAGCGCTGCTTCGGTCGAACGGGAAAATTCATCAGGCGACGAAAGATGCGATTGAATATGTTAAGAAAAAAGGGATTTACGTCACACTTGTCACCAACCGCCATTTTCGCTCAGCTCAGAAAATAGCAAAATCGCTGAAGCTTGATGCAAAGCTGATCACCCACAGTGGCGCCTATATCGCTGAGAAAATAGACGCGCCCTTTTTTGAAAAAAGAATTTCTGACGACCATACTTTTAATATCGTTCAAGTGCTTGAGAGCTATCAATGCAACATTAGGCTTCTCCACGAGAAATATTCGATTGGAAACAAGAAAAAGGTCAATTCAAATTTGCTTGGGAAAGCGCTGATCCACCCGTCAGATCCCATCTTTTACCCGGTTCAGTTTGTTGAATCGTTAAGCGATCTTCTGTTGGATGAACCGGTTAGTGCGCCCGTCATCGAAGTGTATACAGAACACGATATTCAGCAAGACATTACAGAAACGATCACAAAAGCCTTCCCGGCGGTTGACGTGATTCGCGTAAACGATGAGAAAATGAACATTGTTCCAAAGGGAGTTTCGAAGGAAGCGGGTCTTGCACTTGTCGCTTCGGAACTGGGACTGGCGATGGAGGATGTAGTCGCTATCGGCCATCAGCAAGACGATCTTCCGATGATTGAGCTTGCCGGCCTTGGGGTAGCAATGGGGAACGCTGCACCGGAAATTAAGAGAAAGGCCGATTGGGTCACGAGGTCAAATGACGAGCAAGGCGTCGCATATATGATGAAAGAATATTTCCGTATGCAGCAGCGAAAAGGGTTCCTCGATAAGTTCCACATGAAACGCGTATAAAAAAGCCGCTCGCGCCCAGACAGGTGCGGCGGCTTTTTTGCCGGATTGATTTTAGCTATTTATTTCTGTACACTTAAGAAAGTTTTGAATCTGATAAATTAGGTGATGAAGTTGCAAATGAAAATAGAAGGCATACACGATGACCGCCTTCATCGGCCACTGCAGAATATCGCAAATTTGTTTTATGAGGAATGCGATCTTGTCTACGGCGGAGAGGAGCCGGTGGATCTTGTCATCTCTTTAGCGTGCACGCAAACGGATGAGCATGTGACGGTTTCAGGAGAAGTGAAAGGAACCGGAATTAAGGAACACCATACGAAATCTTTTTCTCCTGATATGAATGAAAAAGAAGCTTTCAAACAAGTAAAAAACACAATTTCTTATGTTTACTTAAATCTTCTTCAAGCGCATACGGGCATCACGCAAAAGTGGGGAATCCTCACGGGAATCCGCCCGACGAAGCTGCTTCATAAAAAGCTGCAAAGCGGGATGCCGAAGGAACAGGCGCATGCAGAATTGAAAAAAGACTATTTAATTCATGATGAGAAAATCGAATTGATGCAGCAAATTGTCGACCGGCAGCTGGCGGCGGTGCCTGATTTGTATCAAGTAAAGGAAGAAGTCAGTATTTATATCGGTATTCCTTTCTGCCCGACCAAATGTGCGTATTGCACCTTCCCTGCGTACGCCATCCAAGGACAAGCAGGCAGAGTCGGCTCTTTTTTGTGGGGGCTGCATTACGAAATGCAGAAAATCGGCGAATGGCTGAAGGAGCATGACGTCAAGGTCACAACCATTTATTTCGGCGGCGGGACGCCTAC
This sequence comes from Bacillus sp. 0909A, assembly GCF_036765115.1. NCBI lineage: Bacteria > Bacillati > Bacillota > Bacilli > Caryophanales > Bacillaceae > Bacillus > Bacillus sp. 0909A. Next base: position 831,783 of record NZ_JBAIZU010000002.1, on the reverse strand, counting down.
CAGCATTACAGCGGAAGAGATGGATCTTCTGTATGAAGAAATGGTCCGCTCCTTCCCGGATGTGAAGAACATACGTGAAATTACTGTGGAAGCCGGCCGCCCCGACACGATTACTGAAGAAAAACTTGCCGTGTTGAACAAATATGATATTGACCGGATCAGCATTAACCCGCAATCCTATGAAAACGAAACGCTCAAGGCGATCGGCCGTCATCATACGGTGGAAGAGACCATTGAAAAATATCATCTGTCACGCCGGCATGGCATGAATAATATCAATATGGATTTAATTATCGGATTGCCTGGAGAAGGCGTGAAGGAGTTCAGACACAGCCTTTCAGAAACCGGGAAACTGATGCCGGAATCGCTGACTGTTCACACCCTTTCCTTTAAGCGGGCGTCAGAAATGACAAGAAATAAACATAAATACAAAGTTGCCGGGAGAGAAGAGGTTTCTCAAATGATGGATGATGCGGTAGCTTGGACGAAAGAGCATGGATACGTGCCTTATTATTTGTATCGCCAGAAAAATATTCTTGGAAATCTGGAAAACGTCGGGTATTCGATTCCGGGCCAGGAAAGCATCTACAACATTATGATTATGGAAGAAGTCCAGACGATTATCGGCATCGGCTGCGGTGCGGCAAGTAAATTTATTGATCCGGATACAGGGAAAATCACGCACTTTGCCAATCCGAAAGACCCGAAATCATACAATGACCGATTTGAGCATTACACGGACGAAAAAATCAAATATTTAGAGCAGATTTTTGAGAGAACGACAAAGCAGCACTGATCACAGTGCTGCTTTTTTTTATCCCCGCTGTTTTTTCACAGGCTGAACGTCCGGCTTCCATTTAAACACCTTGTTCAGCTGGCGGTAAATCCATTTTGATTCTTTTGTTAATAACGGCCCCAAAATCGCCAGAATAAGGACATATAGTGCGGCGAATGGCTTTAATGTGGCTGACAGGCCGCCGGCTATGCCGAGATTGGCGACGATAATCGAAAACTCTCCCCGTGATACGATCGTAAGACCGATATTTGATGAGGCTTTATGAGAAAGCCCTGCGCGGCGTCCCGCCACCATTCCGGCGATAAAGTTTCCGAATATGGTCAGGATCACAGCACCCAATGCCAGCCAAACCGCTTCACCAAGTGAAAAAGGGTCTATGCTGAGGCCGAAGCTGAAAAAGAACATCGAGCCGAAAAAGTCGCGAAACGGAACGACAAGGTGCTCAATCCGATCGGAATGCTCTGTTTCTGAAAAGACCAAACCGAGCAGCAGCGCGCCGATGGCTTCTGCCACATGAATTGTCTCTGAAAACCCGGCGATGAAAAAGAGCGCTGCAAAAATGACGATAATAAACACTTCATTTGAGCGAATGTCCAACAGCTTATTCAAAAGCGGCGGGAGCTTTCTGGCTGCGATAAAAAACAGCAGCATATAGCCAAATGCGATCAGAATGGACAAAAGCGCACTCCCGACTGATGTCGCGTCTCCAAGCACAAGGCCGGAAACAACAGACAAATACACGGCAAGGAAAATATCCTCAAACATAATAATGCCGAGAATCAGTTCGGTTTCCGGGTTGGCCGTTCTTTTTAAATCGACCAGCACTTTTGCGACGATCGCGCTTGAAGAAATGGTGATGACGCCTGCCAGCACGAGGACTTCCAGGAAAGAAAACCCGGTGATAAAGCCATAAAGCAGTCCAAGGCTGAAGTTAATCAAGATATAAATTGATCCGCCAATTGCGATGGATTTTCCAGACTTGATCAGCTTTCCGACAGAGAATTCAAGTCCGAGATAGAAAAGGAGGAAAAGCACGCCCATCCGCCCGAAAAACTCAATGATTTCACTGCTCTCTATAAACGTGAGGTCAATAATCCCGACTTTAGGGGCATGAGGGCCTAGCAGCATCCCTAAAATAATGAGAAACGGGATAATTGAAAACTTAATTTTATTTGCGATGACACTGGCAATCGCGACAAGCACAAGCGCGGTTCCGACTTCAAACACAAGATGATCCATCCGCTGATCACACGCCCTCTCTAGAAAGAAAATCATGAGTCAGTTTTTTCAGATGCTGTCTTTCACCTGAGAGGACAAGGGTATCATCTTCTTCAATCACCGAGTCAGCACCCGGATTTAAAAACTTTTGCTGGTTGTGTTTAATGATGGCGATGACAGTGACATCATAGTTTTGACGGACATCAAGTTCGCCAAGGGTGCGCCCGATTGACTTCGCGCCTTTTTCCACCTTAAACCACTCAATAATGAGGTCGCTAAACGCCATCTCAATGGACTCCAGCGCCTGCGGCTTATAGACCATGCCGCCTAAAATCGCGGCAATTTGCCTTGCTTCGGAATCATCCAATGAAATATTGGAAAGAAGCTCATCCGGATCTCGGTCATCAAACCGATAGATTTCTCTTCTTCCGTCATCATGAATAATAATCGTCATTTTTTCGCGGTTTCTTGTTTCAATTTCAAATTTTTTGCCGATTCCCGGCAGGTCGTTTTCTTTTATATTCAATGAGAATCCCTCCGAATGTAGTATTGGCATAATGACAGGGTACAAACAAAACGGTATCCATTCATATTCGGAGGTAATTAGACTGGTATTTGATCGGGATGGCACAAACCCTTTCCAGCCTGTTGATGTGAGGATCATCAAGCGGTTTGGCAGATAACGTTCTGATAGACTGCGCCAATGGATTGTACTCTTTCATAAACTCCGCCAGATGCAGACTGCCCGGTGACGGCGTTTTGGCTGATTGTGATTCTTTTGGATATGAGGACATTGGCACATAGCTGTCAGTGCTTGCATCAAACTGGGAGGGCAGGACCACGTCAGAAGGGGGAAAGTACACCATAAATAAGCTTAATAGAAAGCTGATCAGCAATTTATCCATGTTACCTTCCCCCTTTCTCATTCTATATCCCTTCCATTTCACTATATAAAACTTTATGTTCCCATTCAAATGATATGCATTTTTCAGTATCTATTGACCTTGAAAAATAAAAAAGGTTTCTTTAAGGACGGCGGGGAATGTATATGAGAAAGAAAAAAAGAAAGCGTATACATGGAGGTGTTTCATATGGATTATATTCAATATGAACTGAAGGGGCCTGTGGCAGAAATTGTGCTGAATCGCCCTGATGCTCATCACGCCTTGAATGAGCAAATGCTGTTTGAGCTGAAGGAGGCGTGTGAAAAGGTTTCTGAAAGCGAGGCGCTCATCGTCCTCCTGAGAGGTACCGGAAAAGGTTTTTCGGCAGGCGGTGATATACGGATGATGACTTCTGATCATGATCCTGATCAATTTAGACAGCTGATGGATACGATCGAAGCTATCACTTTAACGTTATACGAAATGAAAAAAGTGACGATTGCCGCTGTCCATGGCGCTGCCGCGGGACTGGGTCTGAGTTTGGCACTTTGTGCTGACATTGTGCTTGCAGAGAAAAATGCCGTACTTGCAATGAACTTTATCGGCATCGGACTTGTTCCTGATGGCGGGGGCCATTATTTGCTGAAAAAAAGGATTGGGGAAGCGAAAGCGAAAAAGCTGATTTGGAGCGGGAAAAAGCTATCCGCTGAAGAAGCAGCTGGCATGGGTCTCTTGGATGGTACATTTAACGGAGAGCCTGCGGAAGGGGCAAGACCTTATGTTGAAACACTTTTAGCCTCGCCTCTACTGGCAATGATTGAGACGAAAGCCATTTTTCAAAGCCTCCATATTGATGAATTGAAGAAGGTGCTGGCTCTTGAACGAAGTGCCCAGGAGAGAATGAGGAGGACAAAAGATCACCAGGAAGGAATCCGTGCGTTTTTAGAGAAACGGGAGCCAAAGTTTCAAGCGTAACAGATCAGCCGGGAAGCTGATCATCTCTGAAACAAAATCAGCTTTCCGGCTGCATTCACTAAACGATGGGTATGATGATGAAGCTCTTTTTCCTTTAACAGGGCTTCACCCTGCTTTTTTGCCGCATCTTCGTTTTCCGCCTCAAATCGCTCGTTTATCAGTGTTTCTCCCGAAGGATCAAAAGCCGTAAGAAAATACTCCGCCATCATATTTCGCCTCCAACTCTATCATTTATCGTACCTTCTCCATTTATATTCTAAAAAAGCAAACCAAAATCCTTTATTATGTTTTAACCAGATATAGTATATAATGGGTCGAGGAAGGAGGAGATTCGGTGCTGACGATTGATCACGTAACGAAGACATTTGGAGATTATAAAGCGGTTGACGGATTGAATTTAGAAATCCCGGAACAGCAAATGTTTGGCCTCTTAGGCGCAAACGGAGCGGGAAAAACGACGACCTTTCGCATGATTCTCGGCTTATTAAGCATCACGAAGGGTACGATCAGCTGGAAAGGACGCCCCGTCAACTACAGTATGAGCAACAAAATCGGGTATTTGCCGGAAGAGCGCGGGCTTTATCCAAAAATGAAGGTAAAGGACCAGCTTGTCTATCTGGCAAGATTAAAAGGTATGGAGAAAGGTGAGGCTGTAAAAGAGCTCGGAACATGGCTTGAACGCTTCAATATAACAGAATACGAGAATAAAAAAGTAGATGAGCTTTCAAAAGGAAACCAGCAGAAAATCCAGTTTATTTCGTCGGTTTTGCATAAGCCTGAGCTGCTGATTCTCGATGAACCATTCAGCGGGCTGGACCCTGTCAATGTCGAGCTGTTGAAGGAGGCTGTTATCTCTTTGAAAAACAGCGGTGTCTCGATTTTATTTTCCAGCCATCGGATGGAGCATGTCGAGGAGCTGTGTGAACACCTTTGTATTTTGCAAAAAGGAAAGCCTGTTGTGCAAGGCAGTCTGAAGGAAATTAAACGTTCATTCGGCAAAAAGAATGTGACCATACATTCCGATGACGATCTGCATTTTTTACAGGGGCACGAAGGCATTACGCAATGGAAAGAAACGGCCGGCGGCGTAAAGCTCCAAATTGCCAATGAAGACATCTCTCAAGAGATCTTCGCCATGCTCCAAGGAAAAGGATTTATTCGAAAGTTTGAGCTTGAAGAGCCGTCACTCCATGACATTTTTATAGAAAAGGTGGGGGCCGTCTATGAATAAATTTTTGATCATGCTTTCTCATACATATAAAAATAAGATTATGGCAAAATCTTTTATTATTTCTACTGTCGTCACGGTTTTGCTTGTTTTGGCTGTCACTAATTTAGAATCGATCATTTCTATGTTTCAAGGAGAAGATACAAAAGAGAAAATTGCTGTTATTGATGAAACAAACGAATTATATCCGATTTTCTCAAAGCAGCTGAAAGCAGTCGATACAGACAGCGATCTTGATGTGAAGCAGTCTAAGCAATCAGAGGAAAAAGTTACAAAGCAGGTCAAAGATGAAACGCTTGACGGCATGCTCATTATCAAAAGAGATGAAAAAGGGACGGTCTCAGGGACGTACAAAGCGTTAACGATTTCGGATGAAAGCACGGTTCAAACACTGCAGCAGGCGTTAACGCAAACAAAAACTGCTGTTGGAACTGAGGAGCTCGGCGTTTCGCAGGAAACCATCAGCAGCCTCTATGCGCCTGTCACTGTCGGGCAGGAGGCGCTGAAAGAGGGTGCAAAGTCTGAGGAAGAGCTGGGGCAGGCCATGGGGCTTGTTTACATTATGCTGTTTGTCATCTATTTCTCAGTTATTATGTATGCCAGCATGATTGCGATGGAGGTTGCGACCGAAAAATCTTCGCGTGTCATGGAAATCCTCATCTCAAGCATGCCGCCGATCCAGCAAATGTTTGCAAAGCTGTTAGGCATCGGGCTCGTCGGAATAACACAGCTTGCTGTCATTATTTCTGCAGGATATCTGTCGCTGAAACTGAACAAAACGAGCGAAACGGCTTCATCTGTCGGCGGTTTTCTTAATCTGACCGACGTTCCCGTTTCCACCGTGATATATGCGGTTATTTTCTTTTTGCTCGGTTACTTTTTATATGCGACACTGGCCGCGTTTCTTGGTAGCGTCGTCAGCAGAATAGAGGACGTGCAGCAAACGATTACACCGATGACGCTTTTGGTGGTTGCCGGTTTTATGATTGCCATGTTCGGACTAAACGCTCCTGAAGCAGGATTTATTACGGTCACATCGTTTATCCCGTTCTTTACGCCGATGATTATGTTCTTGCGCGTCGGCATGCTTGATATTCCGTTTTGGCAGGCGGCTGTCGGAATCGGGATAACTCTGCTTACCATTATCATACTTGCCGTCATTGGCGCCAGAATTTATAAAGGCGGCGTCTTGATTTACGGCAACTCAAGCGCGTTTAAAGCAATCAAACAAGCGCTGCGTTTGGCAAAAAACTGATCAAAAAACAGCCTGAGAATGCTCAGGCTGTTTTTTGATTGTATTCGTTCTGACAGAACGTGCATTCGTAAGAAATCGGTGCTAAAATAAGGGTACTCCATCCTGGAAAGGAGCAGAATGTTGACTGATCTAACCTTTATTCATGCGGCAGATCTTCATCTCGACAGCCCGTTTTACGGGATATCGCATCTGCCGCAACCCATTTTTGACCGGATCAAAGAAAGCACGTTTTCAAGCGTGAGACATATCATAGACGCTGCAATCACAGAGAACGTTGATTTCGTTTTGCTGGCGGGGGATTTGTTTGATGAGGCCAATCGAAGTTTAAAGGCGCAGCTCTTTTTGAAAAAACAGTTCGATAGACTTAGAGAGTACGGGATTTCAGTCTATGTGATTTTTGGGAACCATGATCATCTCGGCGGAGAATGGGCACCGATTGAATGGCCGGAGAATGTTCACATGTTTACATCCCAAGTCCCTGAAGAAAAATCGTTTTATAAGGATGGCAGGCGCGCAGCAAGCATTTACGGTTTCAGCTATCAGACCAGAGCTGTGACGGAAAATCAAGCCGCCCGCTACCGGAAATCAACTGATGCGCCCTTTCATATCGGGATGCTCCACGGCACGTTATCAGGCTCTGAAGGGCACGATCCATATTGCCCGTTTACTCAGGACGATCTTGTGAAAAGCGGAATGGATTATTGGGCGCTTGGCCATATTCACAAACGCCAGGTTCTTGTTGCCGGGCACCCAGCCGCGATATATCCGGGAAATCCTCAGGCGCGCCATATGAAGGAGACAGGAGATAAAGGCTTTTATCTTGTCCGTGTGGAGCGCGGAGATATGTCCTATGAATTTAAGAAAGCGCATGACGTCCTATGGGAGAAAGCAGAAATTGATGTGTCAGCGGCAGAGAATATGACCGCGCTCTTTCAAATTGTCGAGGACACGTTTTCAAAACTGCGGAAAAAGGGGACTCCTGCATGTGTGAAGCTCGTATTACAGGGTACCGCGCCAGAATGGTTATTGGATGCGCCGAGAGGTTCACTGGACGAGCTGCTTGAAGCCTTTCAGGAGCAAGAGGCGGACGAGGAGAATTTTATATGGCCGCTTTCATTGGAAGATGAGATGGAAAATGAAGCAGAGCTTAACAGCCTTGATCCTTTTTTTGGCGGTCTGTTGGAAGACATTGAACAGACTGATCTGGCAGGCGTGCTGGAAGGGCTTGAACGGCACCCGGTATATAGGAGACACGCAGACCGGTTTAGTCAAGAGGAGACAAAGGAAATAAAAGAGCAGGCACAGGTTCTATTGAAAAGACAGCTTAAGGTGCTAGAGACATGAGGCGGTGAAAGCTATGCGAATCATATCATTACATATCTACCAATACGGAAAATTTTCAAACCGGACCTTTCACTTTTCCGCCTCGCCTGTCCAATTAATCTATGGATTAAATGAGGCAGGAAAAACGACGATGATGTCATTTATAGAAAGCATGCTGTTTGGATTTCCGAAATCGAAAAAATATGAACCGAAATCAGGCGGCGTGTATGGCGGTGTTCTTGAGGCTGAGCACCCTGAATACGGCGTGATGAAGATTGAACGGACAAAAGGAGCCGCTGAGAAGGTAAGGGTGTACACAGAATCCGGCGAAGTAAAGCAGGAAGATTTTCTAAAGCAGCTGTTCCAGGGCACGGACAGGGCGCTGTACAAAGCCATTTACTCGTTTGATGTATTCGGATTGCAGGAAATACACGCCTTTAATCGGGACAAGATCGGGGAATTCCTGCTGTTTTCCAGCCTGTTTGGCGCTGAGGCTGTATCAAAGCTTGATTCAAGGCTGACGAAGGAAAGCGAAAGGCTCTTTAAACCAAACGGCCGAAATCCTCATTTGAATCAGGAATTGGAAACGCTGAAGCAGCTGGCAGCAAAGCTGAAACAGGCTGAGACAGAGGAGGCGGGCTATCATCAGCTTCTTGAGGAGAAAAGAACGCTCGAATCCCGTCTTGCAGCCGCTGAAACAGAGCTGAAAGAGACTGCGGAACATATTCGAAACATCGAAAGAGCCATTGAACTGAAACCGGTGCTAACCGAAAAAACTGCGCTGGAACAGGCGATTGAACAATATCCGGAGCACGCGGGTCAATTCCCTGCTGACGGATTACATCGTTTAGAAAAGTATGAATCCCATCTTCATCCGAAATCCGCACAGCTGGAGGCGCTTCGGGTAAAGCTTGCAGAATTGGACAAACAGCTGCAAAAGCTTAACCCAAATGAGGCCATATTGGCGAATGAAGCACTTATCTCAGAGCTATCATCAGCGTATCATATGTACCAATCCTACGGGGAGCAGCTTGCCGCCATCCAGGCTCAGCTGCGCCAGTCCTCTTCACAGGCAGCGGCCGGGCTGGAGCAGCTAAATAAAACAGATGAAAATGAACTGCTGAATATGAACACGTCCTATGACTATGAATGGCAGCTCCAGCAGACGGTGCGGCATTACGTGCAGGCGAGAGACAAAAAAAGACAGCTTGATGAAGTGTTTGAAGTGGCGAGGCGCGAGCTGGAAGATGCTGAAAGGGCAGTTCGTGACATATCTTCCGTCATCCTTGAAAACAGCCAAAGAAAAGAAAAAGAAGCCGTTCTTAAAGCATATGATGAAGCACAGGGACAGCATCAAGAGCAGATGAAACTGAGGGAACAGCTGAAGTTCTTCGAAAGGCAGCAGGCGAAACAAAAGAAGACCGTGATGGCAGCAGGCATTCTCTTCATGGTTCTCTTTCTGCTGCTGAAGCAATGGATTCCAGCTATATGCATCGGCGCCGCACTCGTGCTGTATGCCTTTACAACTGGCAGAAAGCCGCTGTCTTCTGAAGAAGTAAGGGAGACGAAAGAGCCAGAGACGGATATTTCTCCGCGAGAAGCCGAAGCGATTAGAGAAGCATTATGGGAGGATGACCGCAATAAACAGCACCTTATATCGTTGCGGGCAGAGCTTCAGCAAAAAGAGGCAGCTTACGAAAGGATCATTGAGCAATTTGAACAGTGGGAGGCCGATATGGCTCCTTCCTTCAGCCAAGCTGAGCAATTCATGAATGAACTCGGATTTAAGGAAGACCCTTCCTTCTTACTGGATGCTTACAATGTAATGAAGGACGTACAAAAAGAAGTGAAGAAAAAACATGAGCTGACGATCGAAGCCGGGAGACTACAAAAGCTTCGGCGGACATTTGAGGAACGCGTCAGAATGCTGCATTCTGACAAAATCGATTCTCAAACCCCCGTTGCTGATGTCCTTCACGAACTGCGGAAAAACGCGGAACGCGAAAAAGAGATTGAGAAGCAAAAAAATGAAATGAATAAAGATATCCAATTTCACGAAGAGCAGGTGCTGGAGCTGGAGCAAGAAATACGTTATTTCCACGCACAGATCGAACAATTATTCACTGAAGCGGGAGCAAAAGACAGAAATGAGTTTTTCGCCATAGCCGACATCAGCAAGAAATGGAAGGATATTGACACAAAGCTGTATAACGTAAATGCACAGCTTCAAGGTGTCAGCTCAGCAGAACTTAATCTGGCAGACTCCGGCACTCTTTCTGAATTGGAGCAAAAACGACAGCAGGAACATGAAAAAAAAGAACGGCTCGATGAGGAGCTGAAACAGCTGCGCGCTCAAATCGCATTGCTTTTGGTCAAACAGGAACAGTTAGAGGCTTCGGGATTGGTCTCTGACCTCAAATTGCAAACTGAAATGCAAAAAGAGCGTGTGAAAGAATCTGCAAAAAAATGGGCTTCGATTCAAATGGTCAGACATGTGATCAAAAACAAAATGGAGCGGCATAAAAAAGTCGGTCTGCCGCGTCTTTTGGAGACAGCCGAGAAATTCTTCCGCCCGCTGACTGACGGCAGCTATCAATCAATTTATTTCTCCGAAACAGATGATTCCATCCTGGTCATGAACAGTGCTGGAACGGTGTTTCAGGCGGAAGAGCTGTCTCAGGGCACGTGTGAACAGCTGTATACAGCAATTCGTTTCGCTCTGGCCGTTACTCGTCAGGATGGGGCTATGCTGCCCTTCCAGCTCGACGATAGCTTTGTCCATTTCGATCAGAAACGACTGAACCGCGTGCTGGAGATGCTTTCTGTTTTATCAGGAGGGGAACGGCAGATTTTCTATTTTACATGCCATGAACATGTAAAAACCGCGTTTCAAAGTGATCAAATCACCCATTTAGTGTCATAAATGAGGTTATATAGCTGATAATCGGTATGTGATATACTGATATTATGTAAGATACGGAGGGAGCTTTAATAGTATGGCTAAAGGGATTATGCTACATGAGGTTGGCGAACAGGTTGACCAATATCTATTGATTAAATCCTTAACAAAAGGGATTGCAAGCAATGGAAAACCGTTTTTAACACTGATGCTTCAAGACCAGTCAGGTGATATTGAAGCCAAGCTGTGGGATGCCAAGCAAAGTGATGAAGTAACCTATGCGCCGCAGACGATCGTTAAGGTGGTGGGAGATGTCCACCATTACCGCGGCCGCACCCAGCTAAAGCTGAGAAATATCAGACCGGTGAGTGAGCATGAAAATGTCAATATTGATGATTTTTTGGAAACTGCGCCGATTCCGAAAAATGAAATGCTGGATACCATCACTCAATATATATTTGAAATGAAAAATCCAAATATCCAGCGGATGACAAGATATTTGGTCAAAAAGCACGAAGCAGAATTCATGGATTACCCGGCGGCTACGAAAAATCATCACGAGTTTGTCTCAGGTTTAGCGTATCACGTCGTCTCTATGCTGAATCTGGCAAAAGCAATTGCTGATTTATATCCGTCTCTTGATCGTGATCTTCTGTACGCAGGAGTTATCCTTCACGATCTCGGAAAAGTAAAAGAGCTGTCGGGGCCAGTTGCCACTTCCTATACAGTAGAAGGCAATCTGCTAGGCCACATTTCGATTATGGTCACAGAGCTGTCAAAAGCGGCTGAGGAGCTTCAAATCGATTCTGAAGAGGTTTTGATCCTCCAGCACTTAATCCTGAGCCATCACGGCAAAGCAGAGTGGGGCAGCCCAAAACCGCCGATGGTAAAAGAAGCGGAAATTTTGCACTATATTGATAATCTGGATGCGAAAATGAATATGATGGACAGAGCGCTGGAACGCGTGAAGCCGGGCGAGTACACTGAACGTGTATTTGCACTTGAAAACCGTTCCTTTTATAAACCGACGTTTCATAAATAATCAATAATGAAAAAGGACTGATGCTGACATGTTCAGCTCAGTCCTTTTTTACATGCTTTTCCCGCTCATAACCTGTCTCATTCCTGCATAAGGTTAAAAATAAAGAATCTATGCAAAAGGGGGAGAAGCCCGTGTTGTTTTTTCCATGGTGGGTATATCTTTGTATTGTGGGCATCATTTTCAGTGCATATAAGCTGGTATCAGCAGCCAAAGAGGAAGATAAGTTAGACCAGTCTTTTATTGAAAAAGAAGGTCAGATCTATATTGAAAGGATGGAAAAAGAAAAAGAACGCCGCACGTCCCAGCAGCGTGAGGAAGAAAACCAAAATCATTCCATCGCATAAAAAAAGCTGCGCAGCTCAGTGAGCCTGCACAGCTTTTTTTTATTTAGAACTGCTTGAAGAGCTGCTATTTGAAGAAGTGTTAAATGTATCCTTCAAATCTTTATCCTTCACATCAATGTCAGCTTTTTTCATTACTTTTTGAACGGCTGCCTGCACAGCTGTGTTGTCATTAAGTTTTTGGTCGAGAACATCAGATTTCAGCTCTTTTTTCATATCTTCATATTTTCCGCGTTCTTCAGTCTTTTTGATGATATGGTAGCCGAATTGTGTTTTCACAGGTTCGCTGACTTCGTTTGTTTTCAGTTTGAATGCAGCTTTTCTGAATGTAGAATCCAGTTGTTCGTTATCTTTTGAAATCCAGCCAAGTTCGCCACCGTTTGTAGCTGAGCCTGTGTCTGTAGAGTATTCCTTCGCAAGGGCATCAAATTTCTCGCCTTTTTTCAGTTTTTTCTCTACTTCCTCAGCTGTCTTTTTGTCAGCGACAAGGATGTGGCTAGCGCGAATTTGGCCTTTTAAGTTTTCCCAGTATTCTTTAATTTCGTCATCTGTAACTTTGATGTTATCTTTAGCTGCTTTTTGTGTAAGCAATTCATATTTAACTTGTTCTTTGAGGTAATCTTTTCCATATTGATCTTCTAACGCAGTATATTGATCACCGAGCTGTGTTTTGTATTCTTTCATTTTGTTGTCAATTTCTTTATCTGATACTTTGTATTTCTTGTCCAAAACTTTTTCTTGCACCAGCTGAGTCAGGACGCTCGCTCCAGCTTGCTTTTTCATGTTTGTGTAAAGTTCGCCTTTTGTTACATCGCCTGCGTCTGTTTTTGCGATGACTTCTTTGTCGCCGCTGCTGCAAGCACTGAGAGTGAGGATGCTTGTAGCAGTGATAGCTGCTATTGCGATTTTCTTCATTGTTTTCAAACACTCCTAATCATTCCAAATTGAATTGCCTATGCGTATCATAACATATTGTGGCTTTCTGTAAAAAGATTTTAAATAAAGGGCATTCGTCTAGTCAAACTTTTCCTGATGACATACAAATATATTGATCAAGAAAAGGAGGTATGTAACATGAGCGGAGGATATTCAAACGGTTTCGCTTTGCTTGTTGTACTGTTCATTTTGCTTATCATTGTAGGTGCAGCTTACATCTACTAAGCAGCAAAAGGGATCGCTTGTTGAAAAAGCGATCCTTTGCTTTCACAAGCGCCTAATCGTTTTATCAATTAACTGCATAAGATGTAATTGGAAAATAAAGCTTTTTACAGGAGGTGCTTTTTAAGATGGGTGAAGTATTTGCAGGCGGTTTCGCTTTATTGGTCGTCTTATTTATCTTGTTGATTATCATCGGCGCTTCTTGGCTTTACTAATCAATGTAAAAAAGCATAGCTGCCGGTTCTAACGAGGCCGGCAGCTATGCTTTCTTTACTTTCCTCATATTTAAACAGTAAAGGATATCTCCACAAATGAAGAGATCAGTAAAATTAATATACATACATTGATAAATCGAAATACCTTATCCTGGCGCTCTTCAGGAATCTCTCTGACAAGGCATAATGTATTGGTGAGCCTGTTTATAAAGTAAACAATAAACAAGGCAGCCACGATAAAATAGAATAATATGATGGGAGATTCCCCCTCTCTCTGAACTGCTCCCATATTACATTACCAAATATTGATCAAAAAAGATAGAATGCAAACTGAAAAATCGGCACAGCGTCAAGCGTCAGCTACTTTTCGACCAAAATATCAAAGCCGTCTGCCTCCTGATCGATAAAGCATGCTTTCGGTGCTTGCATCAGCTTCAGAGCCAGCAAAAAGTCCGGCAGACAGTAGCCTGCATGAATGCCTGAAATCATGCAGAAGTAATGGGCGTGATTCGGAAACGCCAGCGCGGCGTAAAATAATACAGGTGTTATCAGCATAAAAGGGCTTAACAGTGAAATCAGCATCGTCGTTTTCGGTATCCGTTTCCACGTTCGCATACGCCATACGTAAATCTTTTTTTCTATTTTTCTTTTTTTGCAGATGATCGGCAGGACATGGATGACTTTATGTACAAATAAAATAACGACGAGCAAAACGCCGAACAGCGGTACATATTCATCGCTCAAGCTTGTTTTAGGCCGCAAAAGCTCAAATGCTAAGAAGTTAGATATAAAAACCATAATCATGAAACACACAGCAATCAATATTATGCGAACGGCACCATAATCTTTCATCAGATTTATGGTTTTCCAGCAATTCATCAAAGTCATCCTTCCGTACATCTTGAGTAGAATCTCAAAATAATTTACTCCTCTCAAGAAAAAAAATCAATGCTTTTTTAAGAAAAAATATCTTTCAGCAGGTATTTTTTTGAAAGGGGCAAACAATCTATGAAATATGGGGTTAGAACTTTCTTCTCAGTGAATTATCAGCTAAAATAAGATTAAAGATAGAAAGAAGTGGTGTGGATGGATTCGATGGATCATCGCATTGAGCGATTGGAATATTACATACAATTATTAGTGAAAACAGTGGATATGGACAGGTACCCTTTCTATGCGCTGCTGATTGATAAAGGGCTGAGCAGAGAAGAAGGGGAAGAGGTTGTGCGCATATGCGGTGAGTTGTCAGAGGAGCTGGCAGCACAAAAAGCGCAAGGATTTGTAACCTTTGATAAGCTCCTTGCGCTTTTTGCCGGACAGCTGAATGAAAAACTAGATGTTCATGAAACGATTTTTGCCCTGTATGAGCAGGGGCTTTATAAAGAACTGATGGAGGTTTTTATAGACATTATCAGACACTTTGATTAACTGTTTACAGGTTCAAGTTCTTCGGCTGATTCATCCGCAGCAGTGTCCGTTGCTTTTTTCTTCAGTTTTCCGTTTACGCTTTCAAAGTCGTTGTCGATATTTGTGAGTGATGTTTCAAAGATTTCCATAAAATCATCGCCGTATATATGTCGGATCATACACATCATTTCTGCCACTTCAGGGAACTTTCCGAATAAATGATACAGAGGCTGTGACCCTTTAAAAACCGCGTTGCGCGTCGGATCAAATTCTTCAAGCAAGCTCCAGAATACCTCAGTTCCTTCCTCAGTCAGCTGAACATATGTGTTTCGTTTATCGTTCAGCCGTTTTGAAAACCTTAAATACCCGCGTTCTTCGAGCTTTTTTGAAAAGTTAAATGCCGTTGATACGTGCATGACCCCGAACTTTGCTATTTCAGAAATGGAAGCTCCATTCAGCTGATAAGCAATCCATAAAATATGGTGCTCATTAATATTCAGGTCATACGGTTTGAGCCATTGCTGCCAATCCTTCTCAATCGATTTCCAAAGAGCCTTGCTAAGCTGAGCCATTTTCTGGGTGAAGACCAGAGCCTCTTTCACATCATAAGGCGGTTCCACTTGATTCATTACGTCACCTGCTTCTCTTTATCTTTTTCTCTATTATGCCAATAAAATAAAGATTAATAAAGGTGAAAATGTAAGAATTTTTTAATAAATTCTTGAGCCGTTGCTAGGAAAGGCTTTTGCGACTAAAAAAAGTGCAGGTCATGTTTTGACCCGCACTTTTTTCCTTTGAATAGGATATTAGTTTTGTAAGGTTTTCTCCAGCTGTTTGATTTTTTCTTCAATATCGGCGATTTCTTTTTGAAGATCCTGCTGATGAGGTTTGATCTCTTCCTGCCATTTTTTAATTGAGGTTTGCAGTTCACCGCTTACGTCTTTAATGACATCTGCACTTTCTTTTGCCGCTTTTACTAGCTGGTCCTTTAAGGTTACACCATCTGATTTTAAGCGCTTGATCGTTTCTTCAAAAGAATCGCAATTGGTTTTTATTTTTTCACGCAGCTGTTTACCTGAAGAAGGTGCTGATAGAAGAACTGCAGCACCTCCGATGATGCCGCCCACAAATAGTCCTGTTAATAGAGAACGTCCGTCCGCCATTAAAATCACCCCGTTTTTTTCTTGAAATATGATACATTCAGATTTTTCCATTTTGTTCGAAGAATGAACTTCTATACATAGCTTGCTTTATTTTAGCATATTTTTTAAGTGAAAAGGAGGGAGAAGGTTGTCTGTCTTTATGATTGTGTTATCCTGTATCACCCTTGCCTTTGCAACAGGCGCCATTTACTATATCAGACTTCTCAGCCAGGCTGCTTCTTATCCGCCGAAGAGAGTCATTCAGCAGAAAGCGCTTGTTTGTTCAACCGGAACCGCCTTTACACTATGTCTTATCTTTATCACAAAACTCATCGCTTAAAACATGCTGACATGCTGCGGGCTCTTTTTAAGAAAAAACCTCTCCCGGAAGCGGAAGAGGTTTTGTGTCACATTTATTTTGCAGCTTCCATAAAACTTGAGCGTCTTAAAATGGTTTGCACGATCGGATACATCATGATCATGGCAATTGTATTCAATACAGCTGCCGGCAGAACGACTGCGGCGAATAATGCGGCGAAACCGCCAGGCAAACCGACGATACATAAAGCTGACGTTAAAAATACAGTTCCTGATAAGATGGTGCCAATGACTGTCAGAACTGCGACTACAGCTGTTTTCTGGCTCTTTCTCACCAGAAGGAACAGGAAGAAAAACAGAAACGCTGATACAGGTTTGTCAATGATATTTGGAATCTGTCCGGCAGGAAACGCGGTTGTAAGAGCTGAAATGATTCCGGTCACAATCCCGATAACGAGAACGTTTTGCACCCGAGGGAACAGTAGAATGCCCATAAACATCATGATCAGCATCATATCAGGTTTCATCCCGCCTAAAAAGGGCGGAATAATGGAATGGAGCGCTGCGCCGATTGCGGCAAACAGAGCCATAACGACTAACTCTTTTGTTTTCATATCTATGCTCTCCTCTGCTAAGCTTTCTGCCCTCCAATAATATGCTCATCATTTATTGCGAAGGCTTAAAGAATTTGTTATGCAAACAGTATACCAAACGAACGGTTTGCACAGCCAGACTTTTTACTCATTTTCCTGCTGGAATTTCTTCATGAAAGCAGCTAATGTTTCACAGTCTTCCAGTGACACCGCATTATAAATGGAAGCACGGCAGCCTCCTACTGAACGGTGTCCGCCAAGGCCTACCATTTTTGCTTCTTTCGCCTCCTGGACGAACTTTTTCGTTAAACTGTCATCACGGAGCGTAAAGGTAACGTTCATGCGTGAACGGCTGTCTTTTCTGGCATGGCCTTTATAGAAGCCATTGCTCTCGTCAATGCAGCTGTAAAGAAGCTGTGCTTTTTGTTCGTTGCGCTGTTCAGCAGCCTCAACTCCGCCGTTTTTCTTCAGCCACTCAAGGACGAGGCTCAGCATATAAATGGCAAATGTGGGCGGAGTGTTGTAAAGAGAATCCGCTTTGACATGTGTTGAATATTTAAGGATTTTCGGAACGTTGGCATTTTCATTTTGCAGCCATGATTTCTTCATTACGACAACGGTAACACCTGAAGGACCAAGGTTTTTTTGGGCACCGCCGTAAATGACGTCAAATTTGGGTACATCGATTTTTCTGCTTAAAATATCACTGGACATGTCAGCGACGAGCGGAATTGGAGAACTCGGGAATTCCTGCCACTGTGTGCCAAAAATCGTATTGTTAGATGTAATATGTAAATAGGCGCCGTCTTTTACCTCTGTCAGGTCAACCTCGGGAATGTAGCTGTAATTGTCTGATTCGCTTGTCGCCGTCACAGATGTGTTTCCGAACAGTTTCGCTTCAGCGAGCGCTTTTTCAGACCAAGCGCCTGTCATCACAAAATGAGCGGTTTTTTCAGGTGTTAAAAAGTTCATCGGAAGCATTGAGAATTGAAGGCTCGCCCCGCCTTGAAGAAACAGAATGTCATAGTCATCCGGGATGCCCATCAGTTCAATCAGCAAGCTTTTCGCTTTTTGATGCACCGCTTCATATTCTTTGCTGCGGTGGGAAAGCTCCATAACGGACATGCCGGATTCATTAAAATCAATAAACTCTTTCTGTGCTGTTTGCAGAACTTCTAATGGCAGCGCTGCAGGCCCTGCGTTAAAATTCGTTGTACGTTCCATCATGATCTCTCCCTGTTTTCCACGTTAATGTAACAAATAATACAATTATCCTATCACAAAAATTCAGTTTTTTTGATAAAAAATTAGAATTATCAAAAGAAATTGCGAATTGTTCACAATAAAAAAACCTCATCTTTATGATGAGGCTAAGCGTTTCGCAATGGATGAAGAAATGTCTTGCAGATCTTCCGGTTTGTAATCATCTGCATGTGTTTTCCACACTGCTCCGAATCCGTCTCCTTTTCCGTAGCGCGGGATAATATGCATGTGGTAATGGAAAACAGATTGTCCTGCTTTTTCGCCGTTGTTGTTTAACGTATTTAAGCCGATCGGTTCAAATTCATCCCTGATGGCGCGGGCAATTTTCGGAACGGCGTGAAAATACTGTTTCGCTAATTCGTCTGTGAATTCGTAAACATTTTCAATATGTGTTTTCGGGATAACGAGGGTGTGGCCTTTCGTCACTTGGCTGATATCGAGAAATGCCAGCACATGTTCATCTTCATAAACCTTTGCTGACGGAATTTCGCCGGCGATAATTTTACAAAAGATACAATTCTCTGCACGATGCATGAGGGTTCCTCCTTATGAATTTGTGTTTTTATGTATAAACTCATCGTACCACAGAAATGCAGAAAATAGAAAACAGGATGAACGGCGGAGCGTTCATCCTGAATGCAGAGGAATCAGCTTTATGAAGAAAATGTGATATGCCTTTGGTAAGCACCTCATTTGTCAATAAAATGAAGACTTGTTTAATGCCTAACGATTCCTGCGATAAACACCTCATTTGACAGTCAGCTTCAAAATTGAAGATTTATCAATTCAGTGAATGAGAAAAGGTTTGAGCATAGGACATGTTTATTTTCTATCCAACTGTGCCTAAGACGTCTTTGACAAACACCTCATTTTTCAGTTGATATGCTTTTTCCTCTACAACCATTATAATGTCCAGGAACCTGACTCTTTATGACAGCAAATTCTTCATTTGTTAAAAGGGAATTGTTTCAAATCAGCCTTTGTTTTTGGTACTATGAAGAAAAACAATATAAGGGGAGAAACTATGTCTCTGCTATCGGTAAAAGACTTAACCGGCGGTTATACAAGAAATCCGGTTTTGAAAAACGTGTCATTCAGCCTTGAGCCGAACCAAATTGTCGGTTTAATCGGTTTAAATGGTGCAGGTAAAAGTACAACAATCAGACATATCATCGGGCTGATGGACCCGCACAAAGGATCTATTGCGTTAAATGGAAAAACCTTTGCCGAGGATCGGGAAGGCTATCGGTCCCAATTCACTTATATTCCTGAGACTCCCGTTTTATATGAAGAGCTGACGCTGATGGAGCACCTTGAATTGACGGCGATGGCATACGGCCTTTCAAAAGAAACGATGGAAAAAAGATTGCCTCCGCTGTTAAAGGAATTCCGAATGGAAAAGAGGCTGAAGTGGTTCCCGGCGCATTTTTCTAAAGGGATGAAGCAGAAGGTCATGATCATGTGTGCGTTTTTGGCAGAGCCTGCGCTCTACATCATTGATGAGCCGTTTCTGGGACTTGATCCACTGGCCATCAATGCGCTGCTTGAGCGGATGAATGAAGCCAAGAAAAGCGGAGCGAGCGTGCTGATGTCAACACACATCCTAGCAACGGCGGAGCGCTACTGTGATTCGTTTATCATCTTACATAACGGCGAAGTGCGGGCGCGCGGCACGCTGTCAGAGCTCAGAGAGCAGTTTGGAATGAAGGACGCGGCGCTGGATGATTTGTATCTAGAGCTCACAAAGGAAGACGCTGGCCATGAATAACATGCTGGATATTTGGCAGTCACGGCTGCAGGAGCATATCAAAGAAACAAGAAGGTACATGAAATATATGCTCAACGATCACCTCGTTATCGTTTTGATCTTTTTTATCGCAGGTGCGGCGAGCTGGTACAGCAAATGGGTACGGGACATTCCCGCCCACTTTCCGTCCTTTTGGGTGATGGCCGTGCTGTTTTCACTCGTTCTGACAGGGTCTTATGTGCGGACGCTTTTAAAGGAGGCTGACCTTGTCTTCTTATTGCCGCTTGAGGCTAAGATGGAGCCGTATTTGAGACAGGCGTTTGTTTACAGCTATGTGTCCCAGCTGTTTCCGCTGATTGCACTGAGCCTCGTAGCAATGCCGCTTTATTTCGCTGTCACGCCGGGGGCCTCGCTCGTGTCGTATGCGGCGGTATTTGTACAGCTTCTGCTGCTGAAAGCGTGGAATCAGGCCATAGAATGGCGTATGACGTTTCAAAATGACCGAAGCATGAAACAGATGAATCTTGTCATTCGTTTTGCCGCTAATACAGTCGTCCTGTATTTTGTTTTTCAATCGGTTTATGTGTATGCGCTTGTGATCTATATCATTATGGCGGCTCTTTATCTTTATGTGTCTTCCGCTGCAAAAGGAAAAACATTCAAATGGGAGAGCCATATTGAATACGAGTTGAGACGCAAGCAGCGTTTTTACCGGATTGCCAACCTGTTTACGGATGTGCCGCATTTAAAGAAACAAGCGAAACGGAGAGCGTATCTCGACTTTTTGCTGCGGTTTGTGCCGTTTGAACAGCGTAAAACGTTTGCTTACATGTTTGCCCGCGCGTTTTTGCGTTCAAGTGATTACTTAGGCATTCAAGTCAGATTAACCGTTATTTTTGCTCTGATCATTATGTATGCCTCTGCAAGCCCGATGATCGCAGGGATTTTGACTGTGTTTACCATCTTTATCACAGGTATTCAGTTTCTGCCGCTATTTGGCCACTTTGACCATCTGGCGCTTCAAGAGCTATATCCTGTCAAAAAGGAAGCGAAGCTGAAAAGCTATTTCTCCCTATTAAAAGCTGCGCTTAGCGTGCAGGCTCTGCTCATGGCAGCGGCCTCTGCCTATGCTGCGGGCGCTGCAGGTTTTCTGTACGCGTTGATCGGCTCTGCCGTCTTGATCTTTGTTGTTCTGCCGTCCTACATGACCGCCAGATTAAAAAAACACGGAAAGCTGTGAGCTGAAAAAAGGGGTAGGTCAAATGAGCGAGAATCTGCTGATGCAGGAAGCTCTTCAATGGAAAATGCATTTTTTGCGAAAGGATTCCATGTTTGAACGCTTCTCAAAGCGTGTGCAAACAAAGGTGAATGAACGGATACCTGAAAAAATTCATGCAGCAGTAACTGAAAGCGTGAAAAAAATGGTGGAAGCCACGATGGCGGGATCTAATATCATTACCTATAAGAAGGATACAAGCACACTATCACTCAGTGAAAAAAACGAGCTTGCCAAAAAAACGATCGCTTCTTATCAGAAAGTGGCGGCTGCTGAAGGAGTCGGCACCGGGGCGGGCGGCATCTTTTTAGGTATTGCCGATTTCCCGCTGCTGCTTTCCATTAAGATGAAATGTTTATTCACTTTGTCCTCGATATACGGCTTTGATGTGAAGAATGCAGAAGAAAGGATGTTTTTGCTGCTTGTATTTCAGCTTGCTTTTTCAAGTGATGACTGCCGCAAATCACTTTTTTCTGTCATAGAAAACTGGGAGACGGAGAAAAAGGATATTGACTGGAGGGTGTTTCAGCAGGAGTATCGCGATTATATAGATGTCGTCAAGCTTTTTCAGCTTTTACCAGGGGTAGGGGCCGCAGTCGGCGGAATTGCCAATTATAACCTGCTTGCTCAGCTTGGAGATACAGCAAGACACGTTTTTCATCTGAGAATATTAAAGGAAACAGCCGGAGAGTAAAACTCCGGCTGTTTTTTTATGATAAATGATAAGTGATTGCAGCCCCTGCAAGCACTTTGGCAGCAGTCAGCATTGCTTTTTCATTGATATCAAATTTCGGATGGTGGTGGGAATAGATACGCTCAGGCTGTTCAGGAGCGGCTCCGGTAAAGAAAAAGGTTCCTTTGACATGCTGTAAGTAATAAGAAAAATCTTCGCCGCCCATTTGCGGTTCACCTTGAAGAACCTGATGAACGCCGTCTGTGTTTTTTGCAACGTTTACCAGATGGTCGGTCTCCGCGGGGTGATTGACTACCGCTGGGTATCCGCGTTCGTAGTTGTAGTCATAGGAAGCGCCGTGCATGCTGCACACTCCTTTTACAACGGCTTCGATTTCTTTTTCCAGAATGTCGCGGACATTGTCATCAAACGAACGGGCTGTGCCAATGAGTGTTGCATGGTCTGCAATCACATTAAAGGGATTATCAGCCATAAAAGAGCCTGTCGATATGACGGCGGAGTGAATCGGATTGACTTTGCGGCTGACAATATGCTGCAGCGAGGAAACGATTTGCGAGCCGATCAGGACGGCGTCTTTTGTATCATGGGGGTGAGCGCCATGGCCGCCCTTTCCGTGAATGCTGATTGTAAATCTGTCAGCTGCGGCCATTACGGCGCCGGAGCGGCAGAGAATGGTTCCAATCGGCTCAGTCGCCCAAAGATGGGTACCGAATATGACGTCTGCGTTTTCAAGACAGCCGTCCTCAATCATCGGTTTTGCACCTCCTGGCGCGTACTCTTCAGCGTGCTGGTGGATCATAATAAACGTTCCTTTGAGATCATGCCTGTTCTGATAAAGCACCTTTCCGACGGCAAGCAGAGCCGCTGTATGGCCGTCGTGGCCGCATGCGTGCATGACACCGGGCACTTTGGAAGCGTAAGGAACATCTTTTTCATCCTGGATGGGAAGGGCGTCAAAATCGGCCCGCAATGCGACAGCAGGACCAGGTTCGCTGCCTTCAATATAAGCCAGAACCCCATTGCCGCCGACTTTGGTGCGGATCGGGACTCCTAACGATTCGTAATAGGAAGCAATAAAAGCGGCCGTTTTTTCTTCCTGATTGGAAAGTTCAGGGTACATATGGAAATGGCGCCTGATTTCCACCATTTCATTGAAACAGCTGTCGAGCTGTTTGTTTATCTCTTTTTGCAGCGTGTTGATGGACAAAGCCGCTTCCCCCTTTTCTAAGCTTTTCCATGATTGTATAGAAAAAGTCTGAATATTTCAACTGGTTGTGTTTCAAAGCATGATCATCGCTGCAGTGGTTGTCACCGAAAGCCCGATGACTACGGGGAGGAAGTTCTTTCTGGCAAGCTCGAATGGATCGACCTTGCAAATGGCTGCAGCGGGAATGAGCGCCCATGGAATAAGCGTACCGCCGCCCACCCAGATGGCTGATATTTGCCCGAGTGCAGTCAGGACGGCTGGATCAGCATGAAGAGCAGATGAAAAAAGCTTGGCGATGGAGCCGGCGAGGGAAATGCCTGAAAATCCTGAACCGTCGAGCCCGGTTACGGCTCCAGCGGCAGTCAAAGCTGCGGCCGCAAGCTCTTTGGACATAGGCATCGCGTGGGATAGGGCGATGCCGAGATCATTGACAATGCCGTGTGAATGTTTAGGAAGTTCAGTACCCAATATGCTCTCATAGCCGGAATCACCAAGATAAAAGAAAGCGGCAATCGGGATAACGGGGCCGAAAACCTTAAAGCCGAATTGAAACCCCTCGATAAAATATCCAGTAATTTTTTCAAGCCCTTTCTGTTTATACACAAGGAAATGGACGATCAGCAGGATGCAAATGGATGATCCGCCAATTAACGCGGTTGCATCATTTCCTTGAAGGTTGAATATGACCATACAGGCGATATCAGCTGCAAATACAAGAGGAATCAAAAGAGCCAGCAAAGACCGAAGACGTTTCGGCAAATACATTGAAGTGTCATGTTCAGCTGACATCATCGGGGAAAAAGAAGCGGGCCGCATTTGTTTTTTGCGTTCACGCTGAATCAAAAAGAAAGCGGCAGTTGTTGTAGTCACGCCCATAATCAGAACGAGCGGAATGCTTGCTGAGACGACATCACCGACAGGGATGCCTGCTGCATCAGCTGTCAGTTTTGGCGCTGCTTGAATGACAAAGTCTCCAGAAAGGGCAAAGCCGTGCCCGAATAAATTCATTGCCATGGCGGCAGCGATAGGCGGCAGGCCGGCACGGGCGGCTGCCGGAAGCAGAACGGCGCCGATTAAAGCGACACCCGGCGAAGGCCAGAAGAAAAGAGAGATGGCAAACATCAGTCCGCCTATCAGCCAGTATGCCATCACAGGTCCTTTAACTAGTCGGACAAAGGGAGAAATCATCGCTTCATTTATCCCTGTTTTCGTTAACACATCACTCATAGATACGATAAAACAGATAATGAAAATCGTAGGCAGCAGCTCAGATGCCGCGTAGATGAAGCTGTGGAATAAACTGCTGACCGAAGCTGAAAGCGAATGGCTGGCCCATAACGAAATGATGAAAATCCCAAACAACGATATAAAGGTTGTATCTTTTCGCAGCAGCATAAAAAGAATGATTGCTCCAATAAAAAACACATAAAGAACATGAACAGACATAATCCCGATTTCCATCATTGATCACTCCTTCCGCTTCCTACAGATTATTCATAGGCGGGCGGAAGGTGCTGGGACAGAAGGTATCCGATAGCAGATATTACTTCAGATCAACATTGATATGTTTTAGCTGCTCGACCAACTCATGCTTCAATCCCTTTTTAGCCTGCTGCTGATGCTGTGGGTAGCATTCGGGTGAAAAAATAACGGCACCGGCAGCAAGCCAGTTTTTTCGGTAGGCGATTATGCTTTCCGAAGGTTCTAAATAAGAGCCGTCCTCACTCGTCATTTCAAAATCGTCGAATTCGAATTGGAAGCCGCAGCACGAGCAGATTTCATAGGAGTGATTCCCTCGGTCATCATATGCCGGTTCTGTCAGCCCTTTAAACCCGCAGACTGGGCAAATATATTTCATCTCACTTCCCTCCCTTTCGCCATAAAAAAAACTGCCGGACATTCCGGCAGCTATTCGACAGCAACATATGTGGTGACATACGAAGGCCGGGAGAAGATGGACGTTGTGTCAACTCCGGCAGACGTGCCGCGTTTTTTGTGGGCTTCTTTGTATGAGCCTGACTGCTGCCAGTCTTGGAAGGCTCTTTCTGTTTCCCACAAGGTGAGAATGACGTACGTATCGCTGTCAAGGGGACGCAGGACACGGATGGCTTCAAAACCGGGCTCGTTTTCGACTTTTCCCGCTCTGTTTTTAAATCTGTTTTCAAACAGCGGCCGCCCTTCCTGTGTGACGGCTATATTGTTCAATACTGCGAAACCGGGATGCTTCATGTCTCCGACTTGGTCAATGACTTCATAAGAATGGGGGGACTGAAAAACCGTTTCTCCGTTTGTTTCGTGAATTAAAATCGCATTTTCCTGTCCCTGCATCAAAAGCATACTTTCCGAGGAATGTTTTTGCACGATGGTTTTTAAAAAATCGGCTGTCCCATATGTAATATATACCTTCATATCAGCCACCTCCTGCTTGCTAGTATATCAAAACAATGGTATAAGTTTCTATTGGCGACTGCTTCAAACATAAATCAAAACAATTTTTCCCATACTACCTTTAGAAAGGCGAGGTGAGTTCATGTTTAAGATAAAGAAAAAGAAACTTTTCATTCCCATCATTATTTTAGTGTTAACTGCTTTTCTCGCATTAATAGGATATATTTCAATCATTTTTCTCGGTCATTATGTCATAGATGAAAAGAAGCTGGTCCTTCACGCATCTTCAAAAATTGTTGACCAAAACGGGGATGAGGTCGCAAGTCTGTATACAGAAAATCGTGAACCGGTCTCCATTAATGAAATTCCGAAAGAGGTTAGAGAAGCGTTTATCGCAGTGGAAGATAAGAGGTTTTACGAACACCACGGTATCGATGTGAAATCTGTTGGAAGAGCGGTGTACCGCGATATATTAGCAGGAGGAAAAGTAGAAGGCGGGAGCACGATCACCCAGCAGCTTGCCAAAAATATTTTTCTGACACATGACAAAACGTTTTTAAGAAAAACGAAAGAAGTGATCATAGCGATCAACCTTGAACGGGACTACAGCAAGGACAAGCTGCTGGAAATGTATCTGAACCAGCTATACTTCGGACACGGGGTTTATGGCATTCAAGCTGCGTCCCACTATTATTTTAATAAGGAAGTTAAAGATTTAACCGTATCCGAAGGCGCGGTCTTGGCTGCTATTCCGAAGGCGCCTTCTACGTATTCTCCTGTTTTGCATCCTGATAAAAGTAAGGAGCGGCGGGATACGATTCTCGGCATGATGAATGACCAGGGCTATATCAGTGCGAAAGAGGCTGTCAGTGCGCAGGGGAGGACGCTCGGGCTGAACGTGAAGAAACAGTCAAAAACACCTTGGTTTGACAGCTATATTGACCTCGTGATCGAAGAAGCGGAGGATAAGTATTCCATTTCCGGAGAGCAGCTGCTTCAAGGCGGGTACACGATTAAGGTGCCGCTTGATTCAAAACTGCAAAAAACGGCTTATCAAGTCATGAAGGAAGGCAGCTATTATCCCGGAACAGATCAAGATGCAGAAGGAAGCGCAGTTTTTATCAACAATAAAACGGGCGGTGTGGAAGCAGCGATCGGCGGAAGAGATTACACGGCTAAAGGATATAATCGTGTGACAGCTGTGCGCCAGCCGGGGTCAACGTTTAAGCCGCTGGCTGTATACGGACCGGCGATGCAGGAAAAGAAATTTAAGCCGTACTCTCTGTTAAAGGATGAATTACAATCCTACGGAGACTATACACCCAAAAACTATGACGGGCGTTATGAAGGGGAAGTCACGATGTCGGATGCCATCACTTACAGCAAAAACGCGCCTGCAGTGTGGACGCTGAATGAGATCGGTGTGGAAACGGGAAAATCTTATTTAAAGTCAAACGGTATTGATATACCGGATGAGGGGCTTGCTCTAGCTCTCGGCGGTTTAGAAAAAGGCGTGTCGCCCCTCCAGCTTGCCGGCGCTTTTCATACGTTTGCCGCAAATGGAACATACACCGAGCCGTACTTTATTTCAAACATAACAGATGAGGACGGGGAAACAATAGCCGATCATAAAGAAGAAGGAAAACGAGTATTCAGCAAACAGACGTCTTGGAACATGACAAGAATGCTTCAGCAGGTGGTTAAGAAGGGAACGGCAACGTCCGGCACCTATCACGGCGAACTTGCCGGGAAAACCGGTTCTACCTCATATACTGGCGTTTCCGGCGCCACAAAGGATGCCTGGTTTGCAGGCTATACGCCGAACATAACGGGTGCTGTCTGGATGGGCTATGACAAAACAGATCACAACCATTACTTAAAAGGCGGAAGCGCATATCCAACCAGAATGTTTAAGGATATTTTGACACAGGCTGGCGAAACGGGTTCTGCGTTTACGAAGCCTAAAAAAGTAAAAGAACTTGAAAGCCCTATTGAGCTTGAACCTGTCAAAACGCTAACGGCTGACTATACATTTAGGGCAGCGGGGCTGTTTACGATTGAATTAAAATGGGATGCGCAAGAGGATGATCGGGCAGTATACAGAATTTATGTAAATAAGGACGGCAAGGATACGCTTCTTGATTCTGTTGAAGGAAAGGGAAGCTATGAGATCCCATATGCCAATTTGTTTTCGGGTGCTTCCTATAAAGTGGTGCCTTATAATACACAGACAAAAAAAGAAGGAGAAGGAACCGATTACGTTCAGCCGAAGTTGTTTTCCTCTTAATGGAATTCGGCGATTTTTTGAACTTTGGGCCGGATTTCTATACCATTTGCCCAAAACGAGGTATAGTGTAATGGTCAAGGAACACGAACGTATGGTTGCAGTATGAAAGGTGGAAATCAAATGAGGAAACGAGAAACGTTTAACGAGACGTTTTTAAAAGCTGCGCGGGGAGAAAAAGCGGATCACACGCCTGTTTGGTACATGAGACAAGCCGGGCGCTCACAGCCGGAGTACCGTAAGCTGAAGGAAAAATACGGATTGTTCGAAATTACACATCAGCCCGAATTGTGTGCGTACGTCACAAGGCTGCCGGTCGAGCAATACGGAGTCGATGCTGCAATCCTTTATAAAGATATTATGACGCCGCTTCCGTCGATCGGTGTGGATGTTGAAATTAAAAATGGAATCGGGCCGGTGATTGATCAGCCGATTCGTTCTCTGCAGGACATTGAAAAGCTCGGAAAGCTTGAGCCGGAAGAGGACGTGCCGTACGTGCTCGAAACGATCAAACTGCTTGTCAATGAACAGCTTGACGTCCCGCTCATCGGTTTCTCTGGTGCGCCTTTTACGCTTGCCAGCTATATGATCGAAGGCGGGCCTTCGAAAAACTACAATAAAACAAAAGCCTTTATGTACAGCATGCCGGATGCCTGGAACCTGCTGATGACAAAGCTTGCCGACATGATTATCGTGTATGCGAAAGCGCAAATTAAGGCGGGCGCAAAAGCCATTCAAATCTTTGATTCATGGGTTGGCGCGCTGAATCAAGCGGATTACAGAACGTACATCAAACCGGTGATGAACCGGATTTTTTCTGAGCTGGCGTCCGAAAATGTGCCGCTTATCATGTTTGGTGTAGGTGCCAGCCATTTAGCAACGGATTGGCATGACCTGCCTCTCGATGTCGTCGGGCTCGATTGGAGACTTAGCATTGATGAAGCCAGATCAAAAGGTATCACCAAAACAGTGCAAGGCAACCTGGACCCGTCCATTTTGCTTGCTCCGTGGGAAGTGATCGAGAAGAGAACAAAAGAAATTCTTGATCAAGGCTTACAATCGGATAGCTTCATTTTTAACCTCGGACACGGCGTATTTCCTGATGTCAGTCCGGAAGTGCTGAAAAAGCTGACTGCATTTGTACATGAATATTCTCAATCAAAGAAAATAGGCCTATACTCCTGAGCATATTTTTTGGTATCAGGATAAAAGCCTGTCAAAATTGTTTTGTGATAGATCATCTAAAGAGGGTGTAAACAGTGGGTAAAAAGAAAATGGGGCTTCTCATTATGGCGTACGGCACGCCTTACAAAGAAGAAGATATAGAGCGTTATTATACACATATCAGAAGAGGCAGAAAGCCTGAGCCTGAAATGCTTCAGGATCTGAAAGACAGATATGAAGCAATCGGGGGCATTTCGCCGCTTGCCAAAATCACAGAGGAACAGGCTTATAAACTTGAACAGCACTTAAACGAGATTCAGGATGAGATTACGTTTAAAGCGTATATCGGGCTGAAGCATATCGAGCCGTTTATTGAAGACGCTGTGGCAGAGATGCATAAGGACGGCATTACAGGGGCGGTCAGCCTTGTGTTGGCACCGCACTTCTCCACATTCAGCGT
This sequence comes from Bacillus sp. 0909A, assembly GCF_036765115.1. NCBI lineage: Bacteria > Bacillati > Bacillota > Bacilli > Caryophanales > Bacillaceae > Bacillus > Bacillus sp. 0909A. Next base: position 802,506 of record NZ_JBAIZU010000002.1, on the reverse strand, counting down.
GCAGTCCTACAACAAACGTGCGAAAGAAGAGGCTGAAAAACTCGGCGGGTTAACTATTACGTCTGTTGAAAGCTGGTACGATGAGCCGAAGTTTGTGAAATATTGGGTTGACCAAGTGAAGGACACGTATGCGTCAATGCCGAAGGAAGAAAGAGAAAACGCGATGCTCATTGTTTCCGCGCACAGCCTCCCGGAAAAAATTAAAGAGTACGGAGACCCGTACCCGGATCAGCTTCATGAATCCGCGAAGTTGATCGCTGAAGGAGCAGGCGTATCTGAATACGCTGTCGGCTGGCAAAGTGAAGGCAACACGCCTGATCCGTGGCTTGGACCTGACGTGCAAGATCTGACACGTGATTTATTTGAACAAAAAGGCTATCAAGCATTTGTATATGTGCCAGTCGGATTTGTCGCGGACCATTTAGAAGTGCTTTATGACAACGATTATGAGTGCAAAGTGGTGACTGACGATATCGGCGCCAGCTATTACCGGCCGGAAATGCCGAACGCTAAACCGGCATTTATTGATGCTTTAGCAACAGTCGTTATGAAAAAATTAGGACGTTAAAGAAGGCGATGAACATGAGTGACGGCAAAAAGCATGTAGTCATCATCGGCGGCGGCATTACCGGTTTAGCCGCCGCTTTCTACATGGAAAAAGAAATCAGAGACAAAAATTTGCCGCTTGAGCTGACGCTTATTGAGGCAAGTCCGAGAGTAGGCGGAAAAATCCAGACAGTCAAGAAGGAAGGCTATATCATCGAAAGAGGGCCTGATTCATTCCTGGAACGAAAAAAAAGCGCTCCGCAGCTTGTCAAAGACTTAGGTCTTGACCATCTGCTTGTGAACAATGCGACTGGACAATCCTACGTGCTTGTCAACCGCACTTTGCATCCGATGCCGAAGGGAGCTGTAATGGGAATACCAACCAAAATCGCGCCGTTCGTGTCAACGGGGCTGTTTTCTCTGTCAGGGAAGGCGAGAGCTGCAATGGATTTCATCCTGCCCGCAAGTAAATCAAAAGAGGATCAGTCACTGGGTGAATTTTTCCGCAGACGTGTCGGGGATGAAGTTGTCGAGAATTTAATCGAGCCGCTTTTATCAGGCATCTATGCAGGTGATATCGACAAACTCAGCCTGATGTCAACATTCCCGCAATTCTATCAGACGGAACAAAAGCACAGAAGCCTGATCCTGGGGATGAAAAAAACAAGACCTCAAGGCTCCGGCCAGCAGCTGACAGCCAAAAAACAAGGGCAGTTTCAGACGCTGACAACAGGCCTGCAGACGCTTGTCGAAGAGATTGAAAATCAACTAAAGCTGACAAAGGTATACAAAGGTACAAAGGTTACCAACATTAGCCGAGAGGGCACGGGCTACTCGCTTGATCTTGATAACGGCGGATCCCTTGATGCCGAATCAGTGATTGTAACAGCACCGCATAAAGCTGCCGCGGGAATGCTTTCCGATTTGCCGGCTGTTGCAAATCTGAAAAACATGCATTCCACATCTGTGGCGAATGTTGCCTTAGGCTTTCCGGAAGGTACCGTCCAGATGGAGCATGAGGGCACGGGCTTTGTCATTTCAAGAAACAGTGATTTCGCAATCACAGCTTGTACGTGGACGAACAAAAAATGGCCGCACGCAGCGCCGAAAGGCAAAACACTGCTTCGGGCATATGTTGGAAAGGCAGGAGACGAATCCATCGTCGACCTCTCAGATAACGACATTATCAACATTGTACTGGAAGACTTAAAGAAAGTAATGAAAATCAACGGCGAGCCGGAAATGACATGTGTCACACGCTGGCATGAAAGCATGCCTCAATACCATGTCGGCCATAAACGGCGTATCAATGAGCTCCGAGAAGCGCTGGCTTCCTCCTATCCTGGTGTGTACATGACTGGTGCATCCTTCGAGGGTGTTGGAATTCCGGACTGTATCGATCAAGGTAAAGCAGCTGTGTCAGACGCGCTGAAATATTTATTCGACTAAAAACCTCCGTACCGGGTACGGAGGTTTTTTTTGTGTCTAGATGATGGCAATATTGTGTAAAAAATGTTTGAATTGTTCAGCATGGTATGATACATTTGCATATGTACTTATTGACTAAAATGTTCAAATGGTCAGTTTTGAGGTGATATAAATGTCAATAGATCGAAAAAAGCTCATTTTGGAGGCTGCCACAAAGTCTTTCACACAGTTTGGCTATAAAGCGACGACAATGGATTTGGTGGCGAAGCTTGCAAACGTGGGAAAAGGAACCATCTATACGTTTTTCAAAAATAAAGAAGAGCTGTTTGACGATATTTTCTCTACGTTATTGAGAGAAATGAAGCAAAAAGCAGACGAAGCGATGGAGCCTGATCTCCCGTTCCATGAAAATGTCCACAGGGCGCTGTTTGCCATTCTGGAATTCAGGAAAACACATCAGCTGACGATTAAAATTTTTCAAGAAAATGCTGAGATTGGTACAATGGCAGTTCAGGACGTGATTCAGAAAATGGAGCGTTCCATTCTTTCTTATATTAAAAATAAGATAGAAGAGGGTGTCGAAAACGGAGATATCAAGCCATGTGATCCTGAGCTGACAGCTTTTGTCATGTTGAAGCTTTATATCGCGCTCATTTTTGATTGGGAAAAACAGCATCCACCGCTTGATAAAGAAACGATTGCGGAACTGCTTGAATTGTATGTTGTCAAAGGATTGTCAGCCAACTAGATAATCCTTTCTCTTTACAAGAAAATGACCATTTTTTATGATGAGTCAGTTTTAGAATGGAGGCATCAGGATGAACACAATACGAAGTCAATGGAAAGACATCGTAACGAGTAAAAAATTATTGATTCCCATCATCGCCATTTTGTTTGTCCCGCTTATTTACAGCGGTGTTTTCTTAAAGGCTTATTGGGACCCATACGGCACAGTTGACCAGCTGCCTGTCGTTGTTGTCAACCAAGACAAAGGAGCAATGTATGAAGGGGAAAAACTTCAAATCGGCGATGATCTGGTCAAAGAATTAAAGGATAATGACAACTTTGATTGGCATTTTTCAACTGATCTCGACCAATCGTTAAAGGACTTATTAAATCAAAAATACTATTTAGTAGTCGAGATTCCTGAGGATTTTTCTAAGAATGCCAGCACTGTATTGGACAAAAATCCGAAAAAGCTGGATCTGAAATATCATACGAATGCCGGTTCAAACTATGTAGGGGCAACGATCGGCGAAAAAGCGATTGATAAACTGAAAGCCTCTGTTTCAAAAGAAGTGACCGAGCAATATACGAAAGTGATTTTTGATAACTTTAAAGATATCGCAAAAGGTTTGAGCGACGCGAGCAGCGGCGCGAAAAAAATTGATGACGGCACAAAGGATGCGAAAAACGGAAGCGCCCAGCTGAAAGAAAATCTGGCGAAGCTGAAGGAAAGCACCGCTACCATCAGTGACAAAACAGCGCAGCTTGCAGATGGAGCGGCTCAGGTGACGAGCGGCATCCAATCGCTTGACAGCTCGCTCGGTAAATTCCAGGACAGCAGCAACCAGATTTATGATAAATCTGGTCAGCTTGCGGCAGGATCAGGCAAGATAACGGGCAAGCTAAATGAACTGAATGCCGGCCTTCAAAAGGTGCAGCAGGGCTTGCCTAATCTGACAAACGGGCTGGATCAGCTCAACAGTAAAGCGCAAGAAGAGTCGGAAAAAGCAGCAAAAGCGGAAAAACTCATAAATGCGCTCGATTTAACACAGCTTGAAACAGCTGTGAATAACCTGGAAAAGTCAGAAACTGCGATGAAGGAATTTAAAAAACAGCTGTCTGACTTCGAAAACAGCTTAAAAAACCGTGATCAGGCATTTAAAAATCTCATCAACTCCAGTGATTTCTTAACAGCGGAGCAAAAGAGCCAGCTGATCAATTCTGTTGAAAAGCAGCTTGCGCAAGTTGATGCGCCTGATTTTGAAGAAATTTTAAGTGGGCTTCCTGCAGCTGACCAGCTGCCTGACATCGCAACGATAAAAAGCTCATTGGAAGATGTGAAAGCGGAGGTTGCCCAGGTGAAGGCATTGCCGGAAGCTACCTCTAAGCTTTATAACGGCGCAAAAGCCACTCAAGACGCGATTGACAAATTAACTTCTGGATCTGAGAAAATATACAATGCGTCACAGCAGGTGACAGATGGCCAAAATAAATTAACAGCCGGTATCGGTGAATATAATAAGCAGTTCGCAAAAGCAAAAGCGGGCTCAGAGCAATTGGTAACAGGAAGCAGCCAAGTATCCGGCGGATTGTTTAAGCTGCTAGATGGTTCTAAACAGGTCCAAAGTGGATCTTCAAAACTTGCAGACGGATCTGCTTCACTTGATACAGGTTTAGGCAAGCTATTGGACGGCACAGGAGAGCTGTCTAGTAAGCTGAAGGATGCGGCTGATCAAACAGGGGATATCAGCGCTGATGATGAAACATACGGTATGTTTGCGGATCCGGTCAAAACCAATGACGACGCGATTCATTCGGTCCCTAACTACGGAACAGGGCTGACGCCTTATATCCTATCAATGGGCTTGTATGTCGGCGGCATTATGCTGACGGTCGTATTCCCGCTGAAAGAAGCATCGGGCCGTCCGAGAAACGGATTTGAGTGGTTCTTCAGTAAATTTAATGTCATGATGCTGGTAGGAATCATTCAATCACTTATTGTGGCGACAGTTCTTCTTCTCGGAATCGGTCTCGAGGTGGAGAGCACATGGAGATTTTACGTGTTTACGATCATTACGAGTCTCGCTTTCCTTGCAATGATTCAATTTTTGGCCACGACGATGGGCAATCCGGGGCGGTTTATTGCAGTCATTATTTTAGTGCTGCAGCTCGGGGCCAGCGGAGGAACCTTCCCGTTAGAATTGCTTCCACATTTCTATCAGGTGATCCATGGCGCGCTGCCAATGACCTACAGCATAAACGGGTTCAGAGCAGTGATTTCAAACGGAGATTTCGGCTACATGTGGCAGATGGCCGGTGTCTTAATCGGCATTGCTCTTGTCATGATCGCACTGAGCATTACCTACTTTACGATCTTAAGCCGGAAGGAAGACACTTCAGAAGAACAGCCGGCTTCCTAATGAAAAAGACCTTGTTTCTCAGGAAACAAGGTCTTTTTTTATTTAACATCCCATTTGACCAGAAGTCCCGTATACGTTAACCCTCCGCCGAAGCCGAAAAGCATCAGGGTTTGGTCTTTTTTCAGCTTTCCGGCTTTCACTGCCAGATCAAGGGCCAAAACAATAGAGACTGAGGATGTATTTCCATAGTATTCAACACTGGTGAGTGTTTGTTCAATCGGAAACGGTGTTTTTTCACAAATTGATTCGATCATGCGCAAGTTGGCGCTGTGAGGAACAAACCAATCAAGATCATCACGGCTGAGCCCTGCTTTGTGTAAAAGATGTTCAAATTCACGGGGAATGGTTCTTGCGGCCCACTTGTACACTTCGCGTCCGTTTTGGACCATTTTCCCGGAATCCGCAAGCGGCATGCCGTTGAGTTCGCTCCGCAGTCCTGCCCTGTACAAAATATCTGCGCCTTTTCCATATGTTCCTTGGACGGAGGCGAGGAATCCCGATGCCTCTTCATTTCGTTCAACCAATAGCGCGCCCGCAGCATCGCCGAACAGAACGCATGTCGTTCGATCTGTATAATCAGTCACTTTTGACAATGTTTCTCCGGCGATGACGAGAATTTTTTGATGAAGACCGGATGTGATCAATCCATTTGCCACATGGAGACCGTATGTCAGTCCTGCGCATGTCGCGTTGATATCTAACGCGCCTGTGTTCTCCCAGCCGAAATATTCCTGCACTCGGCATGCCGTACTCGGAAAGGCATAATCTGCTGTTGTTGTGGCGACGAGAATCATATCCACATCTTCAAGTGTTCCTTCGTAACGGCTCTCGAGATCTTTGACTGCTTCAATGCAGAGGTCTGAAGTGAACTGCTGCTCATCGGCAATCCGCCGTTCTCTCATTCCTGTGCGCTGAACAATCCATTCATCAGACGTATCTACGATTTTTTCCAGATCCGCATTGGTTAAACGCCGGCTAGGCGCATAGGTGCCGATTGCTGTAATGTTTGCTTTTGACATCATAACAACTCCTTTTATTATCAGATTATAACGCTAGATATTAGTATCTGGTACTAAAAAAGAGGGTTTTTGATAAAAAAAGAGAAACTGTCAATAGAAAACCAGAAAAGGAGGGGGAAAATGGTCAGTCAAGGAGCGATAGCCTCTATGATTATTTCAGGCACTATTGCGTTTTTGTTGCCGATCGGACTGATGATATGGTTTAGGCGAAAGTATCATGCTTCGCTTAAGGTGTTTTTTATTGGCGCTCTCACGTTTTTTGTCTTTGCTCAGCTGTTGGAGGGCGGCGTTCATGTTTATGTACTGCAAATGAATGAAACGACAAAAGAAGTGATGAAGCATCCAGTGTGGTATGCCATTTACGGATGCTTGATGGCCGGAATTTTTGAGGAATGCGGAAGGTATATCATGATGCGTTTCTTTATGAAGCGCCGACTTTCCTGGGCGGACGGTCTGGCCTTCGGAGCGGGCCACGGCGGTCTGGAGGCGATCCTAATAACCGGCTTGTCCAGCATTACGCTTATCGTGTACGCTTTTGCGATTAATAGCGGCACTTTTGAACAGCTTTTGATTCATCATGATGTGAAGAAGGCGCTTATGCCGATTCAGGCGCAGCTGCTGAATACACCTTCGTATGAATGGCTGCTCGGCGGAATTGAAAGAATCAGCGCCATCTCTGTCCAAATTGGTCTGTCACTGCTTGTGCTATATGCGGTTAAAAGCTGCCGGCCGCTGTTTTTGCTGTATTCGATACTCTTACACGGGCTGTTTAATGTACCGGCGGTTTTATACCAAAAAGGAGTGATAGAACATGCGGCGGCTGTTGAACTCATCGTTGCTGTGATAGCCGCGGCATCAGTGGTTTGGATTGTAAAGTCAAAAAGGCTGTTTCAATAAAAAATCCAAGCAGCAGTAACAGCCTGCTTGGAAAAATATGAATGAAATATTCGTTTAGGCATGGGGTATCAGAATATTTCTAATTCAGTCCTTAGCAATGACAGCAAGAGTGGCAGCGTTTTTTGCAAGAGCAAGTTCTTTTCTTTTTCTTCTTTTTCTCGCAAGGGTCATGGCATTCTTTCTCTTTCTTGCAAGGGTCATGGCATTCTTTCTTTTTCTTGCAATGGTCGTGGAAATCTTTATCGAACCACTCGTCAAAGAACCAAAAATCATCGAACCAATGGTGACAATGACATTTCTGTTCATGTGAATGACGACAGCACATAGATATCCCTCCTCTTCCCATGCTTACTACAGCATATGAAAGATTGATAGGAAAAGATTGGACGGGTCTATCAGGAAAAGAGTATATTTTAAATAGAAAATAAAAGGAGGAATGTCCGATGACGTCCGTTCGGAAAACGATGGAGCTGATTAAAGAACTTGTTTCTATCCCAAGTCCGACAGGGAATACATATGAGGTGATCAAATACGTTGAACACCTTTTAAAAGAATGGAAGGTCGAAACGGTTCTAAACCATAAGGGTGGTTTGATTGCCACACTTCCGGGCCGCGATACATCCCGTCACAGAATGCTGACGGCGCACGTTGACACCTTGGGCGCAATGGTGAAAGAAATTAAGGCAGACGGCCGGCTGAAAATTGATCTGATCGGCGGTTTCCGCTATAACTCGATTGAAGGGGAGTATTGCCAAATTGAAACGGCCTCGGGTAAAACGTATACGGGGACCATTTTAATGCACCAAACGTCTGTTCACGTGTACAAAGACGCGGGAAAAGCGGAGCGCAATCAAGAGAATATGGAAATTCGCCTGGATGAGCCTGTACACTGCCGTAAGGATACGGAAGAGCTTGGCATTGGCGTTGGGGATTTTGTTTCATTTGATCCCCGTGTCGAGATCACATCAAGCGGATTCATTAAATCACGCCATTTAGATGACAAAGCAAGCGTAGCCTTGTTGCTTCGCTTAATTCATCAAATTAAAACAGAAGACATTGAACTGCCGTATACGACTCATTTTCTGATTTCTAATAATGAAGAAATCGGATACGGCGGAAACTCCAATATTCCTGCTGAAACTGTTGAATACTTGGCGGTGGATATGGGCGCTATCGGTGACGGGCAGGCGACAGACGAATATTCGGTTTCGATTTGTGTGAAGGATTCGAGCGGTCCGTATCATTATCAGCTGAGAAAGCATTTGGTCGATTTAGCTGAAAAGCATCATATTGACTATAAGCTTGATATTTATCCGTATTACGGGTCGGACGCCTCAGCAGCGATCAAATCAGGTCACGATATCGTGCACGGCCTGATCGGGCCGGGAATTGACGCTTCGCACGCTTTTGAGCGCACGCATAAGTCTTCCCTCCGCCATACAGCGAAGCTTCTGTATTATTATGTGCAATCACCGATGGTATAAGAAAGAGGGAGGAAACGAATGAAAATCCATGAGCTGAAAAGCACTTTCGGCTGGGAAGGCGATGAAGGTCTTGGAGAACAGCTGATCCAGCAAATCCTTGCTGGAGAAAAAACGGCCACCTGCGCGCCAAAGTCGTTATATACAAATGATGAACTGAGTGATGTATATCAGACAGCGGGACAGCTTGTAACCGTTTATGATAAACATGATAACCCGAGATGCAATATAAAAGTGACAGATGTGTTTGAAACGACCTTTGGAGCGCCTGATATGAGGTTAGTCAAAGGCGAGGGCAACGGAGAGCGAATTGATGAATTTCAGGAGGATCATCGGAGAGCATGGGCGGAGCTGATCAAAAACGGCGAAATGCAGCTGAATGAGGAGACTGTTTTGATTACAGAGCTGTTTGAGCTAGTTCAAGATTAAAAAAAGCCTGCGGGGCGATAAGAACCCCGCAGGCTTTTTGATTAACCGGAAATGGTTGCGTTTTGGTCTGCTTTAGATTGGGTCATGACAGCTTCTGCTTTTGCAGGATTAAACATGCCTTCCCATTTAGACATGACAACGGCAGCAAGTGCGTTACCAGTCAGGTTTACAACTGTACGTGCCATGTCCATAATACGGTCTACACCGGCAATAAAGGCAAGTCCTTCTGCCGGAACACCGATCGTGCCCAGTGTTGCAAGCAAGACGACAAATGAAGTTCCTGGAACGGCAGCCATTCCTTTAGATGTCACCATCAAAACTAATACAAGCGTAATTTGGTGCCAAATCGTTAAATCAATGCCATATACCTGTGCCAAAAACAGCGCGGCAATAGACTGATAGAGAACGGAGCCGTCTAAGTTAAACGTATATCCAATCGGTATAACGAAAGATACAATACCTTTCGGACAGCCGATTTTCTCCATTTTTTCCATGATGCGCGGAAGAACGGTTTCAGAGCTGGACGTACTGAACGCCAATAAAATTTCGTCCTTCATATAAGCTAGGAATTTGAAGATGCTGATGCCGGCAAGTTTTCCGACAATCCCAAAAACGACGATTAAGAAGAAAGCAAGCGCGACATATACCAATCCAACAAGCTTTCCGAGAGATAGAAGAGAACCGAGTCCGAATTTAGAGACAGTAACTCCGATTAGAGCGAAAACCCCGAACGGCGCTACTTTCATCACAAGGTTTACCACATGGAACATCGAATGGGAAACGCCTTCAAAAAAGGCTAATACTGGCTTGCCTCTTTCACCGATCGCGGAAATTCCCAACGCAAATAGTACGGTAAAGAAGATGATGGCAAGAAGATCCCCTTCGACCAAGGATTGGAAGAAGTTTGTCGGCACAATGTGCAGGAATGTTTCTGCCACTGATTTATTGCTTTGTTCTTTTTCTGTTTCAACATATTGACTGATGTCTGTTTTTTGAGCTTCGTGTATATTAACTCCTGTACCCGGGTGGAAGATGTTTGCAAGGGCTAGTCCGAGAATGATGGCAAAGGTCGTAATAATCTCAAAGTACAGAATTGTTCTGAAGCCTAATTTACCAACTTGCTTTCCATTTCCGGCTCCGGCTACACCGATGATTAAACTGGAGACAACTATAGGAATCACTATCATTTTGATTAAGCGTAAAAAGAGATCCCCGATTGGCTGCAGATAAGTAGGCAGTGCTGGGTTGCCGTACCAAATAACGCCAACAATAACACCTAGAATAAGTCCAACGAATATTTGCGTGGCTAATCCAAACCTAATTCTTTTCATAGATTACCTCCCAAAAAACAAAGTATCAACATATATCATGAATAGACATATATTTAATCTCACTATTAGATCAAATTATAATAGATAAGAAATAGGTTCGTCTATAGTAAATTATATTTCGAAAATATAGAATATTCAAAAACAGAAAGTGAATCACCAGAATTATCTAAAAACGGGTGAGCTTTGACCCAACCCTAACTATTATTTCAATATAAAGAGAAGTTAGAAGAATGAAGAAAATCTCACACTGTATGCGTGAGATTTTCGCCTCTTTACATATCGCTTACTTTTATACAGTCGTTGCAAATATTTCCATAGCACTCATGCTGCTCATCTATCTTTTTTCCGCATTCCGTGCACTTTTTCGAAGGCAGGTTTCTAAAAAATTCAGTAATTTTCCCTAGCATAACCAATCCCTCTTTCCCCTTTGTAATGTCTTCATTGTAATATAACAGAAAGTAAAATTCAATATCTGTTTTGATACAATGTTTAAAACATGCTTTTTTTTAGAAAAATGGGTATATTGAAGGAGGATCAATTTTCTATACAAAGAAGGAGGACATTATGAAAGTTACAGTTATCGGATGCTACGGCGGTTTTCCGGCCGCAAATGAAGCGACGTCGGGCTACTTGTTTCAATCGGGGGATTATTCATTGCTTGTGGATTGCGGAAGTGCCGTGTTATCTAAGCTGTTTGGATATGTCCCGGCGGAAAAGCTGAATGCTGTGGTTCTGTCTCATTATCACCATGACCATATTGCCGACATCGGGCCGCTGCAATTTGCCAAGCAAGTCGGATCGTTCCTCGGCAAAGGAGAGCACACGCTTCCGATTTACGGACATGATGCTGATATAGAACAGTTTCAAAAGCTTACATATAAAACGCATACGCAAGGGTTTGCCTATCAGCCTGATCAGCCGCTGACTGTCGGTCCGTTTACGATTACCTTTTTAAAAACGGTTCACCCGGTGACTTGTTATGCGATGAGGATTACTGACGGCAGCCATACTGTTGTGTATACTGCTGATTCGAGCTATCAGGATTCATTTATTCCGTTTGCGGAAAACGCTGATTTATTGATCTCAGAATGCAATTTTTATGCTGATCAAGATGGGACAAGCGCAGGCCATATGAACAGCTTGGAAGCAGGGCGAATTGCAGAAGAAGCGGGAGCTGGCGAGCTGCTGCTGACTCATTTGCCTCATTTCGGCGTGCATGACAATCTCCGCAAAGAAGCCAAGACCGTTTTTAACGGGGAAGTGAACATTGCGAAATCTGGTTTTGTGTGGGAAAGATAAAGGAGGAACACCATGTTATTTATTGACAATCAACATATCAATGATCCGCGGATCAATCTGGCCATCGAGGAGTATTGCCTGAAATATTTAGACCCTGAACAGCCGTATTTGCTTTTTTACGTGAATCAGCCGTCTATCATCATCGGAAAAAACCAAAATACAATAGAAGAAATCAATACAAAGTATGTAGAGGAAAACGGAATTATCGTCGTTCGCCGTTTATCAGGCGGCGGGGCTGTGTATCATGATTTAGGGAATTTGAATTTCAGCTTTATCACGAAGGATGACGGTGACAGCTTTCATAACTTCAAAAAATTCACTGAGCCGGTGATTCAGGCGTTACATCAGCTTGGAGTGGAAGCGGAATTAAGCGGCCGGAATGATATTGTGGTAAATGGACGCAAAATATCAGGGAACGCCCAATTTGCCACAAGAGGCCGCATCTTCAGCCACGGCACCCTCATGTTTGATTCAGCCATTGATCATGTTGTGTCGGCTTTAAAAGTCAAAAAGGATAAAATTGAATCAAAGGGCATCAAATCAATTAGAAGCCGTGTGGCAAACATCAGTGAGTTTCTTGATGATAAAATGACGACCGACGAATTCCGCAGTCATTTGCTCAAACATATTTTCAATACAAATCACATTCAAGATGTGCCGGAGTATAAGCTGACTGAAAAAGATTGGGAAGTCATTCGCAAAATCTCGGAAGAACGCTATCAAAATTGGGACTGGAACTACGGCCGCTCACCCAAATTTAACCTGAACCATTCGAAGCGTTATCCGATCGGGTCCATAGATTTGCGTTTGGAAGTAAAAAAAGGGAAAATTGAAGACTGCAAAATTTTCGGTGATTTCTTCGGTGTGGGCGATGTGTCGGAAATTGAAAACCTGCTGATTGGAAAGCAATATGAGCGCAGTGTGATTGCTGATGCCCTGGCTGATGTGAATCTGAAGCATTATTTTGGGAACATTACGAAAGAAGATTTTCTTGATCTGATTTATTAATGTGAAACACATTGTTTGAAAGGAAATTTGTGTTTTGAAATAATGGAGGCAGGAGGGATTCACATGAAAGTGTTTTTAATCGGAGCGAACGGACAAATCGGACAAAGACTTGTTTCTTTATTCAAAGAGAATGCTGATCATTCCGTCAGAGCGATGGTCAGAAAAGAAGAACAAAAAGCATCTTTGGAAGCGGCCGGAGCGGAAGCTGTGCTAGCAAATCTAGAAGGAAGCCCGGAAGAAATCGCAGCCGCGGCAAAAGGCTGTGATGCGATTATTTTTACGGCGGGTTCCGGGGGCAGCACAGGCTATGATAAAACGCTGCTGGTGGATCTTGACGGAGCGGCAAAAGCAATAGAGGCTGCGGAAATCGCGGGAATCAAACGTTTTATTATGGTCAGCGCCCTGCAGGCCCACCGCCGTGAAAATTGGAATGAGGCACTTAAACCTTATTACGTGGCTAAACATTATGCTGATAAAATTCTGGAATCCAGCGGCTTAGCCTATACGATTATTCGTCCGGGAGGCCTTCGCAATGAACCGGGAACAGGAACGGTTTCCGCAGCTCCAGATCTAGAGCGGGGATCTATATCACGTGAAGACGTTGCGGTAGCAGTTATTGCCTCTTTAGATGAGACCAACACGGAAAATCGGGCTTTTGATCTGACTGAAGGAGATACACCGATTGCCGAAGCTTTGAAGAATCTATAACAGTACTGACACTCGGGGCTTTTTGCTCTTGAGTGTTTTTTTGTGTTTCTCTATAATGAAGAGGAAAGTTTATCTTCAATAATGAATGACTACTCATTCACTTTAAGGGGTGGGAGAATGAATCTGGTTTCGAAATTAGAAGAGACAGCATCTGAGAAGCCGGACAGCATCGCATGCAGGTTTAGGGATCAAGTGATTACTTACAAGGAACTGAATGACAATATTCAGCGTTTTGCGGATGGCCTTCAGGAAGCGGGTATGGAAAAAGGGGACCATCTTGCTTTGCTGCTTGGCAATTCGCCTGATTTTGTCATCGCATTTTTCGGCGCATTAAAGGCCGGTATTGTGGTGGTGCCGATCAATCCGACGTACACGCCGACAGAAATCGGCTATATGCTGACAAACGGTGATGTCAAAGCAATCGTAGGAGTAGATCAGCTTTTGCCGATTTATGAAAGCATGCATGAATCTTTGCCAAAGGTCGAACTCGTCATTTTATGCCGGACGGGAGAAAATGAGCCGGAAGCTTCAGACCCCGAGGTCAGAATGAAAATGACAACGTTTACAAAATTGTTGCGTCCGGCACCCGATGCTGCACGCCATCCAGAGCTTGTACCTGATGATACAGCGGTTATTTTATATACATCAGGAACAACGGGAAAACCGAAAGGCGCGATGCTGACCCACCAGAATTTGTTCAGCAATGCAAACGATGTCGCCGGGTATTTGGGAATGGATGAGAGAGACAATGTAGTCTGCGCTCTTCCGATGTTTCATGTTTTTTGCTTAACTGTCTGCATGAATGCTCCGCTGATGAGCGGCGCATGCGTGCTGATTGAACCGCAGTTCAGCCCTGCATCTGTCTTTAAGCTTGTAAAGCAGCAGCAGGCAACCATTTTTGCCGGCGTGCCTACGATGTATAATTATTTATTCCAGTATGAAGAAGGCAAGGCAGATGATTTTTCTTCTATTCGGCTGTGCATCTCGGGTGGTGCGGCTATGCCGGTCGCGCTGCTTACAGCATTTGAAGAGAAATTCGGCGTAACCATTTTGGAGGGCTACGGGCTTTCAGAAGCATCGCCGGTCACATGCTTTAACCCGTTTGACAGAGGGAGAAAACCAGGCTCCATCGGGACAAGTATTTTGCACGTCGAAAACAAGGTCGTCGATCCGCTCGGACGGGAAGTCCCTGATCACCAGGTGGGCGAATTAATCGTAAGAGGGCCCAATGTGATGAAGGGCTATTATAATATGCCGATGGAAACGAAGCATGCCTTAAAGGACGGGTGGCTCTATACGGGAGACCTGGCAAGGCGGGATGAGGATGGTTATTTTTACATTGTTGACCGGAAAAAAGACATGATTATTGTAGGCGGGTACAATGTGTATCCGCGTGAAGTGGAAGAGGTGCTGTACAGCCACCCGGACGTAAAGGAGGCTGTTGTCATCGGCGTGCCTGATGCTGAAAGCGGCGAAGCGGTAAAGGGGTATGTCGTACCGAAACGGTCTGGTGTCACAGAAGCAGAAATGATGGCGCATTGCGAAAAGCATCTGGCAAAATACAAACGGCCTGCCGCGATCATCTTTCTTGATGACATTCCGAAAAATGCGACAGGCAAAATGCTCAGACGGGCGCTGAAAGATATGTTGCCTCATTAATGTGAGAAAAGCGAAGCAGCGGGCTTCGCTTTTTCATTTTTAATCCTTTGCTTCTTTTTTAATGATGTTTTGCAGCGCTTTGGTATCGTTTCGCGTTAATTTGTAATACGTGCCGTCTTTCAAAAAAACGGCCTGCTGGCTGTCGTCAATCCATAATCTGAATGAGTCAAATCTGTCTTTATGAAATTTTACCGTGCCTTCATAATCAGGAGCTGATGTTTTCTCAGTTTTCAGCTGTTTTCCCTGATTCATAATGTCCAGCATATCTTTGACGTGCTGTCTTTTTTCGATTTCAATCTTTTCCCGCCCGTCTGAAGACAGGGTGATCAATTCCGCATCAACCGATTGATACACATCGCCTGACCGGCTGTAAAGGTAGAAAAATGCAATAAACACAAGACCGATAACCACGATGGCTGCTACTAATTTTTTCATCTGCATCACTCCAAACATTTGCTAGTTTCTCCAGCAGTGGGTGATTCCATGCGGAAAAGTCCAAACTCACAGCTTGGTTCTAAGAAATTGAATTTATGATTACAATAGAAGTAATGGGTCTAGATGTGAGGAGTGAGGCGTTATGCGCAAGTGGATTGCGGGTGCAGGGCTTGCATATGTGCTGTATGGGATTTTTTTCTATTGGTATTTTTTTATGTCCGGCGATTCTGCTGTGCCGGAGGCCGTGAAAGGAACACAGGCTGACCCGGCTTCTTTCATGAAGCCGTCCCAATTAGCTGTCGCCGAACAGTACTCTGACATGAAGAACTTTTTATTTTTTATCAGTATTCCTCTTGATTGGTTTCTGTTTTTTGTATTGCTGGTCAGCGGCGTTTCAAAAAAAATTAAGAAATGGATGGAAGCGGCCGTGCCCTTTCGTTTTTTGCAGATAATTGGTTTTGTGTTTGTGCTTTCGCTGATCACAACGTTAGTGACGCTGCCTTTAGATTGGATAGGCTATCAGGTATCGCTTGATTACAATATTTCGACGCAGACAGCCTCCAGCTGGGCTAAGGACCAGGTCATAGACTTTTGGATCAGTTTTCCGATCTTTACGCTCTGCGTTCTCGTGTTTTATTGGCTGATCAAAAAGCATGAAAAAAAATGGTGGTTTTACGCCTGGCTGTTAACAGTGCCGTTTTCGCTGTTTCTGTTTTTTATTCAGCCGGTGATTATTGATCCTTTATACAACGATTTTTACCCATTGAAAAACAAAGAGCTGGAAAGCAAAATCTTAGCACTGGCAGAAGAAGCCGATATCCCGGCTGATCATGTGTATGAAGTGAATATGTCAGAGAAAACAAACGCGCTTAATGCCTATGTGACAGGAATTGGGGCCAATAAGCGGATTGTTCTGTGGGATACAACGCTGAATAAACTCGACGATTCGGAAATTCTCTTTATTATGGGGCACGAAATGGGCCATTATGTGATGAAACACGTGTATATCGGATTGGCCGGCTATTTAATCGTGTCGCTAGCGGGATTTTATATGGTTGATAAGCTTTACAAGCGGGGGGTACGCTTTGCACGCAATCTGTTTCATGTAGAGGGCCGGCATGATCTTGCGGCATTGCCGCTGTTATTGCTTATCGTGTCTGTTTTGAGTTTTGCCGTTACACCTTTTTCTAATGCCGTTTCCCGTTATCAGGAGAATAAGGCAGACCAATATGGGATTGAGCTGACAGGGGACAGCGAAGCCGCAGTCAGAACGTTTCAGGATTTGGCTGTTACGGGGCTGAGCCAGGTTGATCCGCCTTTTCTCGTGAAACTTTTCAGAGGGAGCCATCCTTCGATCATGGAGCGGATTCAACATGCGGAAACCGATGAAAATACGTCAGAACACCCGGCCACAGAACAGGGGGCCGATTAATAAAAAAGAAGCAGGTATGGAGTGGCCTGCTTCTCTTTTATCTTATTGTGCAGCTGCTTGTACATTGATTAAGCCTTTTCCATAGTAGAAAGAGCTTCCAAGGTATGTTGCAGTGCTTTCTAAACGATCACGGACTTGCGCGTTTGTCCAAGTCGGGTGCTTAGAAAGAATTAACGCTGCTGCTCCGGCAACGTGAGGAGTCGCCATTGACGTTCCGTTGTAAGCGCCGTAAGTGCCTCCAGGCAGTGTGCTTTGGATGGATACGCCAGGAGCCATCACATCAAGCTCAGAACCTGCGCTTGAGAATGAAGCTCTTTGGTTGCTGCTGTTTACTGCGCCTACCGCAATAGTAGAAGGATATTTTGCAGGGTAGCCGACTGTGCTTGTGCTGCCTGAACTTCCTTCGTTTCCGGCTGCGGCAACAACGACGATACCGCGTGCAACCGCTTTATCGACTACTGTTTTCAACGCTGTAGACCCAGTAGGTCCGCCAAGGCTCATGTTGATGACATCCATGTTGTTAGAAATCGCCCATTCAATGCCGTTAATAATCCAGCTGTATTGGCCGCTTCCTGTAGAATCAAGCACTTTTACTGCATATAACGATGCGCTAGGCGCTACGCCCAGAACACCAATTGTGTTATTAAGAGCGGCAACAGTACCGGCTACATGCGTGCCGTGAGAACTGCCGTCTTGGTATGGGTTTGTTTCAGAAGGTACGAAGCTTGCTCCGCCTCGAACGTTTAAGTCAGGATGAGAAGAGTCAATTCCGCTGTCGATGACAGCTACTTTTACATTAGAGCCTGTGTAGCCTTGAGAGTGAAGAGCCGGCGCTTTAATTTGAGAAATGCCGTAAGGAACAGATTGCGCATATTCATGTGCAACATGATCTTCTTCCACATAAGCAACACTCGGATCTTTTTTCAGTTCTTTTACAGCTTTTTCATCCAATGTCGCCGCGGCTGCATTTACATACTTAAATTGCTTTTGAACTTTCCCGCCTTTTTCAGAAATAACATCTTTTTTCTTGGCGGTGCTCATAGCTCCCATTGTCTGTTTAAATCCGACAATGTACTTCTTTTCTTCACTGTTTTTTCCGGCAGCCTGTGCAGACATGTTGCTGAATGCCATCGTGAAGATTAGCGTGAACGCAAACAATAAGCTGATCCACAATTTTTTGCTTCTCACTCTTTACCCTCTCCTTTTACAATTTCAGAGCAGCCTATTGATAGACTATTCTGTGAATTTATTGTAATAGATTGGATAATATTTTAGTAGACCCATTTTTTTGAGATTGTTTTATTTCTATTTAGGTATATCATCTCTCGCTATTTCTATAGAGACTCGAAATAACTGTATTCATTCAGTAAAGAATGAAAATAGACATGAGTAAATAATCATTATGTTGAAATTTCATGTTTTTTCAGGTTAAATCCTCCCGCGACCAGAAAAAAACCTGTCGAATAAATCAGTTCCAATGACCTGCATGTTTTTCTTTGAGATCAATGGATATTATCGTGATATTTTTTCCATGCATGCTGAAAAAAGTATTCTGATCAATATGGTTTACAGAAAATTCTATTAAATATAAAATGAAATTCTTAACAACATATAGAGAGAAGGAAAAGGGATGAACATTCGACAAGCTGAAACAGCAGATGCCGCAGCCGTTGCGCCGCTGTTTAATCAGTATCGGGAATTTTATAAGCAGGCGTCTGATCTGGAAGGAGCAGAGGCTTTTTTGAAAGCACGCCTGGACAATGAAGAGTCTGTTATTTTTATCGCGGAAGAAAATGGGGAATTCATAGGTTTTACACAGCTTTACCCAGCCTTTTCCTCCGTGGCTATGAAAAGAATCTACATATTAAATGATTTATTTGTCGCTCCTTCTGTACGAAAAAAGGGAGTTGGCCGGCGGCTGCTTTCCGCTGCAAAGGATTACGCCTCGGAAAACGGAGCGAAATGTGTAAAGCTGCAGACGGAACATCACAACCGGACGGCAAGAAGTTTATATGAGCAAAACGGCTATGAAGAGGAAACGGCATTTGTGCATTACAGCCTTAATGTGCCGGAGAAGTGAAAATAGATGCCTCATGATTTGTTTTTTTGGCTGATGTTCGGTTACGATAAAGATGAAAAGGAGTGTGCCGAATGTCAACGTTATTTCAAGCATTGCTGGCAGAAAAAAATGCAGATGATGTTTCAGTCAATGTCAAAACCATATCAACAGAGGATTTGCCGAAAGACGGCGTGCTGATTAAAACAGCATATTCTGGCATCAACTACAAAGACGGCTTGGCCGGAAAAGCAGGCGGCAATATTGTTAGAGAATATCCGCTTATTTTAGGCATTGATGCCGCAGGTACGGTTGTCTCTTCAAATGATCCGCGTTTTGCCGAAGGAGATGAAGTCATTGCGACAAGCTATGAGCTTGGTGTCTCACGCCATGGCGGATTAAGCGAATATGTTTCAGTGCCTGGCGACTGGCTGGTGCCTTTGCCAAAGAACCTTTCGCTGCAGGAAGCGATGGCGTACGGAACGGCGGGGTTTACAGCGGCGTTATCTGTCCATCGTCTTGAACAGAACGGACTCTCTCCTGAAAAAGGGAGCGTGCTTGTCACCGGAGCAACCGGAGGTGTCGGGGGAATTGCAATATCGATGCTCAGCAGACGCGGCTACAATGTGGTCGCAAGCACAGGAAACCGGGAGGCGGCTGACTATTTGAAGCAGCTCGGTGCTGATGAAGTGATCAGCAGGGAAGATGTCTATGATGGAAAACGTAAGGCGCTGTCCAAGCAGCAATGGCAAGGAGCCGTTGATCCTGTCGGCGGGAAGCAGCTTGCCTCCCTTTTAAGCAAAATCCAATATGGCGGATCTGTCGCAGTGAGCGGTTTAACGGGCGGGGGAGAGGTTCCTGCAACGGTGTATCCGTTTATTCTTCGCGGAGTCAGTCTGCTGGGAATTGATTCAGTGTACTGTCCGATGGATGTCAGAGCCGCTGTTTGGGAGCGCATGTCTTCTGATCTCAAGCCTGATCAGCTGCTGACTATCGTAGACAAGGAAGTCTCTTTAACAGAAGCACCTGATGCGTTAAACGATATTTTGCAAAATCACATTCAAGGAAGAGTCCTTGTAAAACTGTAAAATGAGAAGTTTCGGCTTGCAGAAAAAACGATGCTTTTTCTGCAAGCTTTCTTTGTCTAGAATATGCAAGTTCATTCAATGCTTCTGTATCACATGAAAGCATACCCGTTTTCAAACATTCCTCCCAATCATCACCCCATTCCAAATGAAACTTTCTAATCTGATTTTCAATAATAATAGTGATAATGATTATCATTCCGTGTTATACTATTTTTTGGACACCTCAATTGAGATACAGGAGAGACTGGAATATTATGAAAAAAACACTGATTATTCTTACAGTTTTACTTCTTTCTGTTTTGACTGCGGCTTGTTCTTCTTCAGCCGGCCATCAAAACAGTGAAGAAAATAAAGCAGCGGTAACACATGATTTAGGGAAAACGAACGTGCCTGAGCATCCGAAGCGGGTCGTTGTGCTTGAGCTTGGCTTTATCGACACTTTGCTTGATCTCGGCATTACGCCTGTTGGAGTGGCGGATGACAATAAAGCAAAGCAGCTGATCAACAAGGATGTACTGAAAAAAATTGACGGCTACACCTCTGTCGGCACACGGTCACAGCCAAGCATGGAAAAAATCGCTTCGCTAAAACCGGATTTGATTATTGCAGACACGACCCGTCATAAGAAGATATATGATCAGCTGAAAAACATCGCCCCGACGATTGCGCTTAATAATTTAAATGCTGATTATCAGGATACAATTGACGCTTCGCTTACCATTGCAAAAGCAGTCGGCAAAGAGAAGGATATGGAGAAAAAGCTGACAGCGCATGAAGAAAAAGTGAATGAAACAAAGAGAAAGATCAGTGCGAATAGCCAATCTGTGCTTTTGATTGGAAATACAAATGACACGATTATGGCCAGAGATGAAAATTTCTTCACATCGAGACTTTTAACACAAGTCGGCTATCAATATGCGATCAGCACGTCCGATAACAAAAAAACCGGTAATGGCGGCGACTCTGTGAACATGAAAATGACACTTGAGCAGCTGCTGAAAACAGACCCGGATGTAATCATCCTGATGACAGGAAAAACAGACGATATTGACGCGGACGGCAAACGCCCGATCGAAAAAAATGTTCTGTGGAAGAAGCTGAAGGCAGTGAAAAACGGACATGTGTACCATGTTGACCGTCAGGTATGGTCTCTGCGCCGCAGTGTGGATGGAGCGAATGCCATTTTAGATGAACTTCAAAATGATATGGCAGCGGAAAATACATAAGAAAAGACAGGCAAACGCCTGTCTTTTCTTATTGAATAAAACCGGATAAGTGGCTATTGATGTTATAATTTTTAATTTTCCATTTTTCTTCTGCAAATTCAATGTTGCTGAGGCAGGCATTGACAAGGCGCGTATTTTGAAGCTCAGGATCACCGCCGGAAATCTCTGTCAGCAGTGCGTGAATCGCTGCACCGTGCGCGACAATCAGTACCTTTTGATTTGGATATGCGTGATTTACTTTTACCAATCCGCCCATCAGCCTGTCCGTGAGCTCTTCCAGCGTTTCCATGTTTGGATAGTTCTTGTCCGGATAGCGCTTTGTCCGTTCTTCAAGCGGCATACCCTCCGCGTCCCCGTAATCACGCTCCTTAAAGTCATCCATCTCGACGATAGGAAGATTGAGGAATTCATTAATAATGTCCGCGGTTCTTCTGGCTCTTTTCAGCGGGCTGGTGACAATGATATCCCAAGAGAAATCTTTTAAGTATTCTCCGGTTTCCTTTGCCTGGCGTTCGCCTGTCGCGTTCAGCGGGATATCTGTTTTCCCTTGGCATTTTTGCTGCAGGTTCCAATCGGTTTCTCCGTGTCTTACTAAGCAAACGGCTGTCATAAAATCCCCTTCCTGACTTTGATCTTATCGTTATTATACTAAATTAGAGGCATGCATCCTATGAAAAAGCCTATGCCAACACCTCAAATAATAAAGCCAAACCGATTCCGCCGCCGCTTCCGATGGCAGCGACAGCATATTGACAGCCTGTCCGTCTTTGCGCCTCATAAAACAATCTGGTGACCAGTGCAGCCCCGGAAGTGCCGTAAGGATGGCCGAGAGCTAATGCGCCGCCCCGCACATTGATTTTCGAATAGGGAATACCAAGTTCTTGTGAGCAGACGCATATTTTAACGGCAAAGGCTTCGTTGATTTCGTATAAACCGATATCGTCAGTCGTCAGCTCGTTTGCAGCTAATAGCTTTCTGATCGCTTCAACCGGAGCGGCGGACGGATAGTTGGGATGAATGCCGCTAACGGCGCTTCCGATATAGCGCAGCACAGGTTTATAGCCGAGGGATGCAGCTTTTTTCTCTTCCATGACAAGGAGTGCAGCCGCCCCATCTGATATGCCGCTGCTGTTGGCGGCTGTAACCGTTCCGGAGCTGGTGTCAAACACCGGCTTTGCACGAGAAATGATTGCTTCCATCGGCCGTCTTTTCAAGAAAGCTTCGTCTGTTTCCAACTCCCCGAGAGGAACAATCTCTTCACGGTACAATCCTTCGGTATGAGCACTCCAGCTGCGGTGATAGCTGAGAAGCGCGTATTCGTCCTGTATGCTTCTTGGGATGGCATAGCGTGCTGCTGTATATTCGGCCGCCATGCCCATATCGGGATCACCAACAGTGTCCGGTGAAAAGCGGGCTCTCTCTGAAAAAGGCGATCGGCTGCTGCTTTCTGAGCCGCCTGCGATATAAATGCTTCCGGCACCCGCTTTGATAAGATTGCATGCGGAACGCACTGCTTCAAGCCCTGAGCCGCATTGTCTGTCAATTGTCATGCCGGGAACAGATAAAGGAAGTCCGGCTTGAAGTGCTGACAGCCGGGCGAGGTTGCCGCCTCTGCCAGTGGCGTTTCCCAACATTACCTCGTCAATTTGATCCTCTAACTTTCGGCCGAGACAGCTGATGAGAGGAGCGGCCAAGTCCTCCGGCAGAAACTGCTTCAGCAGACCGTTTTCTTTTCCGAAAATCGTTCGTTTTGCGTCTGCAATCACCGCGTTCAATCCACCACACTCCGCAGCCATTCTTTTACACTTGAACGGGCAATTTTGCCGCTGTTGGTTTCTGGAATATTGTCTGTAAATACCCATTTTTTCGGGATTTTGTAGGATGCCAGTTTGTGCCTGCACCAGGCTTTCAGTTTTTTGGCATCTGTATTCCCGCAAATGACGGCCACGGCAATTTCTCCCCAATACTCGTCCGGAATGCCCGACACAGCTGCTTTTTCAACCTCTGGGCAGGAGAGAAGCACACGCTCAACTTCTTCAGGGAATATATTTAATCCGCCATATACAATCATTCCGTTTTCCCGTCCTGCAATGTACAGAAATCCCTCTTCATCAACATATCCCATGTCATCTACTGTCATCCATTCCGATTGATCTGGTATGCGGCTGTTTACATAGCCTGAGAACTTCATCGGGCTTTTGACGAATATTTTCCCGATTTCCCCCGGCTGACAGAGGTCCCCGGCGGTGCTGCGAATCTCTATGCGGACATTATGAAAAGGGCGGCCCGCTGAATGAGGTTTTCGTTTGCTGTCTTCCGGTGAGAGATACGCAACAAAGCTAAGCTCAGATGTGCCGTAAAAATCGTACAGCTTCAAATGAGGCCATTTGGCTGCGAGATTCTCCTTGGATGCTGCCGGCCAGTCCGCTCCCGATGAAATGATTGTAACGGAGCTGTCAGGAAAAGCGTGAATGTTGGCGAGGGCATCTGTCATTGTCGGTACGGTATAAAGTACGCTGATGGATTTCTGTGTGAACCACTCCTTCGTTTGAGCGGGGATGAATTTTTTAAGCAAACAAACGGTTCCCCCGAGATACAGAGTGCTGACAGCACCGTATAAAAAGTGAGAAGACATTAGCGTTCCCGGAATCAGAACTTTGTCATTTGAGGAGACCAAAAAATCTTTTTTTGTACACTGAAAGCTTTCAACCCAAGAGCGATGAGAGCGCGTAAATGCTTTCGGCTTGCCTGTTGAGCCTGACGTAAAGCCCATATAAAAGGGAAGCTCCGGATCAACGGCGGGTGCCGGGTCAGCGGATGCCTCAGTGATATGCGCCATACAGTCTTCCAGCCAAACAACGGGTGTCAGACAATCTGTCAGTTTGTTTTTAAAAAGAGATGAAGCCACAACAAAATCAGCACCGCTTAAAGCCAGCCGCTCACCGCATTCAGCCGCACTCCAGCGTGTATCAATGGGAACGGCCGTACACCCGGCCGCGGCAGCTCCGGCAAACAGCTGTAAAAATGCAAGGCTGTTTGGGAGCAGGATGGCTACACGTTTTGGAACGTTTGGCTGTGTCCGCAGCCAATTGGCAGTTTGGGTGACGAGCCGATTCCACTCCCGATATGTAATATGTTCAGATTCAGTTTGGATCGCGATTCGACTTGGATTTTTATCGGCAAAGGATCTATATGTATGTGTAATCGTCACAGAATGTCAGCCTCCTTTTGTATACATCGTATCAGAAAGAGACAAGGCTTGGGTGATTTTAATGGCAAGCAGCGCAGATGCTGCCGCTTTTAATAAATCGCCGGGAACAAATGAAAGACTTATAAAACCCGCCTGTAACAGATCCATATGCATGATAAAAGCCTGTACAGGAATCCCAAGCAGGTAAATAAAGGTGATGCCGAATACAATATGAATGAAAAAGAGACGGAACACCGTTACCTTACGCAGTCTGTGAACGGTTAGGCTGATCAGCCATGAGGCGAACGGATAAGCCATCAGAAAACCCGCGCTCGGTCCGAAAAAAACGCCAAACCCGCCACGGCCGCCGGGCAATAACGGTGCTCCAAAGGCGACTAGCAGCAAAAAGACAAGCTGGCTTAAAAAAGCGGCTTTGGGTCTGAGGATGCTGCCGGCCAGCATGACACCGAGCGTCTGTAGCGTTATGGGAACGGGTGTAAAGGATAAGAAAAGAGGGGGGATAAAACCAAGCACTGCCATCAGTGCAGTAAAGATTGCAATGTGCATCATGTCTATTAATTTCATATGAAACCCTCCAGCTAACGAATAAAATATGGTTCTACAATAAATGCAGACAGCTTTTATGTCAACTTAATATTAATAGAGGTTTACAAAAGGAGCGTAAAAAACCGGCCCTGCGTTCGGCCGGTTTTTGATGATTATTCTTCTGTAAGTATGACAAGCGAATCAACAGAGGCAGCCACATGAGAAACAGCGCGGCTGACTTCCTGGAGCCCTCCGAGAAAGGCTTGCAGATCGACGTCAATTTTTCCGGATTGTTCTTTGCTGACTTTCATGCTGTGAACGATTTCATCGAATAAACGGTTAATTTGTGTCATTTTTTCTTTGCTTTCGCTGACAAGCCCGTTCACGTCTTTAATATGCTTCGACACGATGTTGATTTGTGTATTGGTGTTGTTCACAAGCTCGGACACTGTAGAAACGGTTTTTTTCGTATCTTCAGACAGCTTCCGCACTTCATTGGCCACAACGGCAAAGCCTTTGCCGTGTTCGCCTGCACGGGCTGATTCAATAGATGCGTTTAGTGACAGAAGATTCGTTTGTTCGGCAATGCCTGTGACGATGCCGAAGATTTTTTCAATTTGCTGTGCGATTTCATCCAGCTTGACCATTTCTTTTTCGATTTGGACGAGGCTCGTATCAATTCGATTCATCTGTTTTTGCTGGATTTCAAGCTCTTTTTTCCCGCCGATCGACTTTTCTTCAACGGTGCTGGATGTGACTGTGCCGGCTTTGGATGCTTCGGAAATGCCTTCAGATTTGTCAACAAGCTCTTGAACGGATCTGCTCGTTTCTGAAAACAGATTTGCGATCGACCCGGAGGTTTCTTGGATTTTCTGATGCAGAAGATTTTTCTTTTCCTCTTGCTCATCGCGAGTTTGGTTGTACTCAGCTTGAAACGCTTCAAGAACAAGCTGCTGTTCTAAGTTTAAGATTTTGGTTGTCGCTTTGATTGCTTTCAGCAGTTCATGGTGATCTGTAATTGATTTTTCATAAATATCAATCATTGATAGAAGCAATTCCTGAAACGCCCCCATGTACCATTTTGGCAGAAGGCCGATTCGTAAATGGATAGAAGCAATTTTATTTCGTTTTTCAATGAATTCATCATCAATGACACCGGCAAACATTTCCTGAATATGCCGTTTTAACGTTTGTTTTAAGCGGTCAACTGAGCTGTGGTCGTTAATGATATCCATTAATGAGCTTTCATGGTCGAGGTTTTTATAGAAAGCGTCAACGATGTAAACAATGTTTTCTTGGATTAAGGGCTGAAGCTCCTGCAGCACGTGCAGCTCTAGGTCTCCCAGTCTGACCATTTTGAGCTGTTTTTTCACATCTGAGAACTTGTTTGTGAGCTGAATGCGATTTTTTTGCTGGGCGTTTGAATCTGAAAAATAAGCTGTTTCTTTTTTTCTATCTTTTTTAAATAACAATACAGTGATCCCCCTTGGGAAAAATATAATTTTACTTTTGGTTTTTTAAGCCTTTTTCTTTTTTATCGGTCAAGAGGAGCACGAATGAAGACGCCAGATAGAAATTATTTATAAAAAAAACCGTTCAGTTCACTGAACGGTTTAATCAAGGTCAATTTGTTTTAATGGTTTGATGGCCGGCCCTTCGACTACCTCACCGTTTGGTTTAAAGCGTGATCCGTGGCACGGACAATCCCATGTGTGCTCTCCATCGTTCCATTCCACTTCACAGCCTAAATGGGTGCAGGTTGTATCAACAAGATGCAGGCATCCCGTTTCATCTCTGAATGCCCCCGCGCGTCTGCCGTTAATGGTGACGGCTTTTCCTTCACCTGGCGCGATCTCTTCAAACTCGACGTCGGGCTTTTCAAGCTTTCCTTTAATGAAATGCTTGGCCACATCTGCATTGTAAGAAATCACCTTTTGCAAGCCGGGATTCAGATGAAAACGCGACGGTGTAAAAATGCTCTCATATGGATTGTCTTTTTTCTCCACAAGGTCTGACAAAAGCTGAGCTGCGACAGCTGATGATGTCATACCCCATTTTTTGAAGCCGGTCGCAACGAGAATATTGTCTTCGTTTTCAGACATAGGCCCGATGAAAGGGATTTTGTCGATAGTTACGAGATCCTGTGTGGACCAGTAATAGGGAATGCTTTCGATTCCAATTGTGCTTTCTGCCAATTGTCTCAGCGTTTCGTAATGTGTCGACATATCTTTTCCTTGGCCTGTTTTATGGCTTACTCCGCTGAATAGAATCAGCTTTTCTCCGTTAGCAATGGTGTAGCGAAGCGCAACTGACGGCTGATCTATACTTACATACATGCCCTCAGGATAGTCGATCTTCGGCTTGACGGCGAGGACATAGGATCTGTCAGAATACATTCTGGTTGCATATAATCCGCCCCCGTCATAAAAAGGGAAATGGGAGCAGCATACGATAAATCGGCTTTTAATGGCGTGCCGGCTTTTTGTAACAACTTCAGGCATTTCTCCTTTTTTAATATCAAGCGCAACAGTCTCTTCAAAAATCCGTCCGCCCTTTTGCACGATCTGATCAAGGAGCGCGGTTAAAAAGTGAAGCGGGTGAAATTGGGCTTGATTCTTCATTACAAGCGCCAGCTTAGAGCCGACGGGAAGGGGAAGATCTTTTACGAGGTCTCTCTCAATCCCTAGTTTTGTATATGCCTCATGCTCAGTGCGGATTTTTTGTACAGCATCTTCACTTGTTGTGTAAAGGTAAGCATCTTGTTTGGTCCATTCGCAATCGATCTGATGTCCATCAACAATCCCTTTTATGTAATCAATTGCATTTTGGTTCGCTTCATAATAAAGCCTTGCGTGGTTCAACCCGAAGTTGCGGATAAATTCATCATAGATCATATCGTGCTGCGCTGTCACTTTTGCCGTTGTGTGGGCCGTTGTGCCATTGAGAACCTGATTCGCTTCAATCAGAACGACTCGGAAGCCTCTTTTGGACAGCTCATAGGCCGTCGTGATTCCTGTAATGCCTCCTCCAATAATGGTGACATCACATTCCGTATCCTCTTGCAGCGCCGGAAAAGAAGGCAAGTCCGCCGATGTTCTCCAATATGTTTCAGGAGCTTCTTTTGAAAAATGT
Organism: Bacillus sp. 0909A; assembly: GCF_036765115.1. NCBI lineage: Bacteria > Bacillati > Bacillota > Bacilli > Caryophanales > Bacillaceae > Bacillus > Bacillus sp. 0909A. The sequence continues at coordinate 774,450 of NZ_JBAIZU010000002.1, read as the reverse complement.
TGATTAGCCAAGCCATTGTACCTCCAATATCATTTATTCTTAATTTTTCCACTTTCTATCTTTTCATACATAGGAAGCAGGCTTTATTCATAACATAATAGGGTTGAAAAGGAGTGAGTGCATTGGCGAATGAGAAAAAGAAAACATTGCCGCCGCAGCATCAGGACCAGCAGCCGGGATTCGAATATCTGATGGATCCCCGTCCGGTATTTGATAAGCCGAAGAGGGCAAAAAAACTAGCGGGCAAAACGGCCATTATTACAGGGGGAGACAGCGGGATCGGACGCGCTGTATCGGTGTTATTCGCAAAAGAAGGGGCGAATGTGGTCATTGTGTATTTTAATGAACATCAGGACGCCGAAGAAACAAAGGAGTATGTAGAGAAAGAAGGGGTGAAGTGCCTGCTGATTGCAGGAGATGTCGGAGATGAAGCCTTTTGTAACGAGGTGGTAAGACAGGCCAGCCAGGCTTTTTCATCCATTGATATTTTGGTCAATAATGCCGCTGAACAGCATGTGCAGCCGAGCATTGAAAAAATCACTAGCCACCAGCTGATCAGAACCTTCCAGACAAACATTTTCTCTATGTTTTATTTAACGAAGGCTGTTTTGCCTCATTTGAAAAAAGGAAGCAGTATTATCAATACAGCATCAATCACCGCGTATAAAGGCAATAAAACACTGATCGATTACTCAGCGACAAAAGGAGCCATTGTTACTTTTACAAGATCCCTTTCCCAATCGCTTGTCCAGCAGGGCATTCGAGTCAATGCGGTTGCGCCGGGTCCAATCTGGACACCGCTCATTCCGGCCAGCTTTGCCGCAAAAGATGTGGAAGTGTTTGGTTCGGATGTGCCGATGGAACGGCCGGGCCAGCCGGTGGAAGTGGCGCCGAGCTATTTATATCTTGCCAGCGATGATTCTACTTACGTCACCGGGCAGACAATTCATGTCAACGGGGGAACGATTGTAAATGGGTAATTAAAAAAGCCAATCCTTAAGGATTGGCTTATTCGCTCTGTTTGAGCGCTGCATATTCTTTAGAGAGCGTAAGAAACGCATCTTTATCTTTTTCGTCCAAGGCTTTGTTGATTTGGTCAGTCAGCATGGTCAACCGACGCTTAAACAAGGATTCATCGAGCACCATTTGAATGTAAATATCCATCATTGTTACATCAAATTCTTTTGTTTTTTGCGTGTTGCGGGACTTCATGAGCTCAGTGTACGACTTTTTCTCTTTCATAAAGAATCCCCCCAATGCCTTTTTTATAGTATATGGATAACGGTCGAAAAAATCAATAAATTTTTATAATTTTTAGACAACTAATACTTGGCAATCTATCGACATATCCTGCGAAGTGCTGTGTTATGAGATCATATAGTAAAGTAAAATCGGTTTATTACTAGTAAAATAGAACTAAAAAATATAAAAAAAAGATGATTTTAGTTCATTTGTTAAAAAATCCTGTCGTTTTATAAACACAGATGATAGATTATTAGTATAAAATTTGCAGAAAAAGGATGGAGGCCATAACATGAGTCAGAAAACTGACGCACCATTAGAATCGTATGAAGTAAACAGCGCAACAATTGCCGTGCTGCCAGAAGAAATCGACGGCAAAATCTGTTCAAAAATCATTGAAAAAGACTGTATGTTTTACGTCAGCATGAAGCCGCTGCAAATTGTCGACCGAAGCTGCCGATTTTTCGGATCAAGCTACGCGGGAAGAAAAGCGGGAACTTATGAAGTGACAAAAATTTCTCACAAACCGCCAATCATGGTGGACCCTTCGAACCAAATCTTTTTATTCCCTACACTTTCTTCGACTAGACCCCAATGCGGCTGGATTTCCCATGTGCATGTAAAAGAATTCAAACCGACTGAATTCGACGATACGGAAGTGACGTTTTCAAACGGAAAAACGTTGGAGCTCCCGGTCTCATGCAATTCGTTCGAGAATCAGGTATACCGGACAGCCTGGCTCAGAACCAAATTTCAGGATAGAATCGAACACCGTGTCCCGAAACGGCAGGAATTTATGCTGTATCCGAAGGAAGAGCGGACAAAGATGATTTATGATTTTATTTTGCGTGAGCTTGGGGAGCGGTATTAGAAGGAGAAAAGTGGATTTGAGAATGCTTCAGCATGAAATTTTTTAGGGAAATAAAGCTAAGGCATTCCAGAAATAAAAAAGTGTTGGTGAAATTATAGAGCTCAATACATTTTAATGTATTGAGCTCTTTATTAAATTGTTAAAGGGAAATTGAGTCACTTCCGCAAGTGTACCAAGTTCCATTTGCTGCTTGCGCCCATCCGTAAATTCTTGTTCCTGTCCCCAATTTTCTTTTTACTTCATCAAGGGATAAAGTGATAGACGTTGTATCTCCGGCTCTTTTAGTTGCTAAGATATTGCTTTTCGTGCTGTCAGGTTGGCCGCCATCAGTTGTCCAAGCTACCATATTATAGTATTTGGATGTGAACGGGTTTGATAGCCCATTGATTGATAAGGTAACCTGATTGTTGCTAGCCGTTACGGTTGTATAAGCAGCACTCATTGGTTTAATTGTGGATGCTTTTTGTGCTGGTGTGTGGTTTTCAGCTGCAAAAACATTTGTGCCTCCTGTCACTAGTAGTCCGACAGCTAATGCTCCTGAAAGGATTTTTTTATTCATTGTTATTCCTCCTTTTTTTAATACATAGTTAAATTTCTTCAATTAATTGGAAAATCCTTTTTGTCAGCAAGAAGTTAACAAAATTTACAAATTTATAAACGTGATTAATATGTAACCTCAAATTGTAGAGTCTGGATATCGATATTAAAAAGGAGCACTCCAGTAAAATAAGGAGAGCTCCTTCTAAACGATCAGGCCGTCGGAATTCCGCCGGTGATGCCATATATTTGAGATGTTACATAGCTTGAATTCTCTGAAGCTAAGAATACATAAACATCTGCCAGCTCCACCGGCTGGCCGGCGCGGTTTAATGGTGACGGCGGTGTTCCTTTGCCGAATTTCGGAATGTTTTCAGTCGGCTGTCCGCCGGAAATTTGCAGCGGAGTCCAGATTGGTCCTGGCGCAACAGAGTTCACTCTGATGCCTTTGGGCGCAAGCTGTTTTCCGAGCGCAACGGTAAAGCCGATAATGGCGTTTTTCGTCGCCGCATAATCTAACAGCATCGGACTTGGATTGTAGCCTTCCACTGAAGTTGTGGTAATAATAGACGCGCCCTCCGGCAAATACGGAAGCGCCGCTTTAACCACCCAATATAGGGAGAAGACGTTCACTTCAAACGTTTTATAGATTTGTTCGGTAGGAAGGTCTTCAATGTTTTGCACTGCTTGCTGTTTACCGGCAACGAGCGCTAACACATCCAGCCCGCCGAGTTCGTTATGCGCTTGTTTGACTAAATCCTGACAAAACGATTCGTCACTCAGATCACCTGGAATCAGGACTGCCTTGCGTCCTTCTGCTTCAATCAGTTCTTTTACTTCTTCTGCATCAGGCTGTTCCGCGGGCAAATAGTTGATTGCCACATCGGCGCCTTCCCGGGCATAAGCGATGGCGGCAGCGCGGCCAATACCGGAATCACCGCCGGTGACAAGAGCTTTTCGGCCATTTAGTTTGCCAGCTCCTTTATAGCTTTTTTCTCCGCAGTCCGGCACCGGCTTCATTTTTTGCTGCAAGCCGGGCGGTTCTTGGTATTGTTCAGGAAATTCATCATGAAAAAATGCTGTTAAAGGATTGTTTCGTTTTGTATCAGACATCATCAACGCTCCTTTTTGTGTGTGGTGTACATTCGTATGTGTACCCTTGAGCAAAGTGAGGAAAACATGTTTTGGCAGTTTGCATCTCTGCAAGACAAAGAAAGCAAAAAAACTGCCGCTCCTTCCATATTTATCTTGTAAAATAGGATGAATTGAATTAAGATAAAATTGCTATAAAACAACTAAATATTGGGTATGGGGGAGTATATTGTCATGAAAAAAGCCGCGGCGCTTTTGCTGTCACTCGGTCTCGTTTTCGGTTTTTCATACGGAGCTGACCATGTGGCGGAAGCCAAAACGAAGGTCAAGACGTATAAGAACTGCAAGGAATTAAACAAAGTGTACAAAGGCGGGGTAGCCCGTACGTCCAAAGTGAAAAATAAAGGCGGAAAAACGAAGTACAAGCCTTACGTATCTAAGGCGCTTTATGACGCCAATAAAAAGAGCGACCGTGATAAAGATTTTATCGCCTGCGAACGCTAAAGAAAAAAGCAATCTGTTGTCCAGATTGCTTTTTCTTGTTTAAGCGGCTTGATCAGCAGCAGCGTTTTTTGTTTTTCTTGTCATGAGACTGACCGCCATCATGACCGTAACATTCAGCAGCAAAGCGACAATGCCGACGTTTAAGTCTTTCGCCACTTGTGGCAGCGCCGGAAATAACGTGCCGATTGTTGTTTCCGTAACCGTAATATAAGAAACGGCTCCGACTCCGGTTATAATGCCGGCAAATGCTCCTTGTTTGGTCACGATATGATGCTTGAACAGGCTGAACAGCAGGGCCGGAAATAGCTGTGTGACGAGGCTGTAGCCCATCAGGAGAAGCGTAACGATTGTGTTCCCGCCTTTGAATGTAAAGTACACAGCAATCAGCGCAATCACAGGCACTAAACATTTAGCCAATAATGACACTTGCTGTTCCGTCGTGCGGGGAGCAAACACTTGATAAACATTTTTGGCAAACAAAGTGGAGGCCGACATTAAAATCATAGACCCCGGCACAAGCGCCGTCAGCAGTCCAGCTGCTCCGATGATTCCGACAAACCAAGGATCAAAGGTTTGAAGAGACAGTCTCAAAAGTGATAAATCCGCGTCTGCGCCTTTCAGACCGGGAACTTGCAGGATAGCCGCAAAGCCGACAAAAAGGACGAATAGAAGGACCAGCTGATATAAGGGCATAATAATGGCGTTTTTTCGAAAGACTTTTGGGTTTTCTGCTGAATAGGAAGCGGAAAACGTATGGGGCCACATGTAAAAGCCCAGCGCCGTCAGCAGCACGGTTGAACTGAACCATGCAGCACTTTGCCCTGTTTCGGGCAATGTAATAAAACCGGGATTTGCGTTTTCAATCTGCTGAAACATGTCTTGAAATCCGCCGTAGTAATGAATTGGCAAATATACGCCTAAGAATAAAACGACAGCCAATATCATGATGTCTTTGACAACGGATATCCAGGCGGACCCGTGGATGCCGGATACCATAACGTAAACTGTGATTGAAATGACGCCGATCCAAATGGCAGCAGTGGGAGAAATTTTTCCGTAAGAAGTTTCCGATACAATTAATCCAAGCCCTTTCAGTTGCAGCACAAGATAAGGAATAAGAGCGGCGATGCCGACCAGTGAGACGAGCACGCCAAGCAGCGGGCTGTTGTACTTTTTGATGAAAAAATCGGACTGCGACATCAGCTTATGCTGTTTCGCATACGACCATATCGCAGGCAGGAGCCAATAAGAAAGGATGTAAGCCAGACAGCCGTAGGCGATGATGTAAAAGGCCGGTCCGCCTTTCCCGTAGGCCCAGCCGCTTCCGCCGAGAAACGTAAATGTGGTATAAATTTCGCCTGCCATCAATAAGAACACGAACAAGGTTCCGAAGCCGCGGCCTCCGACCGTCCACTGCTCAAGATCCATGTCTTTCCCTTTTTGGGCGCGTACGCCGAGAAACATGCTGAATAGCAAGACGCCGAAAATGATGATGAGAGCTGCGTTCATTCTGCTTCCTCCCTTTTATTTTCTTTGTCCAGGACATACACGATCGCCATCAGGACAGAGGTCAGCAAAGCCCATATGACAACATACGCGAGAATGAATGGCATGCCAAACAGATAGGGTGTCACTTTGTTTGCAAAAGGGATGCCAAGCAAAAGTCCGATGAAGGGCAGAGCAGCAAGAATGTGAATCAGTTTCATAGAGTCCTCCTTTGATTAAAAGTTGGGCGGTGCGTGTCATGTGCAGGCTGCAAATCATGTCATTAATTTGGCGGCACATGTCACTTTTTGGGGAGTAAAAGGCTGTGGTACGAATTATAAATAAATTTATTTTGTTTGTATAGTGTGAATTGTCAGAAATTTATTGGTGAGGCGCCCGGAGAGTGGACGGGCGCAAGGAGGAGAGATCAGAATGATTCGAAAGACTCATGGCGCGTCCGGCGCAAATAAATAGAATGTTAACAAACTGCTTACTTGCTCCCGGATTCGCGGGTTAAAATAGCGGTGTTTTTCTTCGTAGCCATCAATGACAAATAAATAAAGTGTAAAGGCTTCATCACGCTCAGCCTCGTGGATGGCAATTTTTCTTTTCCTCAGCTCTTTTCTGACCTCAATCAGATCCTTTTGTGCTATTTTTAATGATTCGTTGATAAGTTGTATATAAGGGTGTTTTAATTTTAATGTGCTTTTCTCAATTCCGTTGAGATCACGGTTTAAAATGGTAATGACCATAGGCAAAAAAAGAGCCCGCTCTATCAATTCGTATCCTTCTGGCTGCAAATGAGGCATGGTAACTCCTTCTTTCTTAAGGGAACGTTTGTTCTTAATGTATTCTATATCGGCTGGTGAAATATTTCAAGACAGAAAAAATCACCAAAACTTTTTAGTTTTTCGCCGAGAATGTGTAGAATAAGGATAGACAAACCCGGTGAGGAGTATAAACGTTGGAGCAATTTTTATCCTATTTGACAGAGGATCGTTTAACTGAATTATTTCAAAGCTATAGGGCTTTCGGTCCGCTTATTGCTGTGCTGCTGCCTTTAGTTGAAGCATTTCTCCCGTTTTTGCCGCTTATCGTTTTTGTGGTGGCAAATACCAATTCGTTTGGATTGTGGGAAGGCTTCATCCTGTCATGGGCCGGATCAACAGCGGGGTCCATTCTCGTGTTTTTCATTGTCCGTCATTATGGACAAAGAAGAGCTCTTGGATTCATCCGCAGGCATCCGTCTGTCAGAAAGCTTATGTTATGGGTGGAAAGACACGGTTTTGGCCCGATGTTTCTTCTGCTTTGTTTTCCATTTACACCGTCTGCCGCGGTGAATGTTGTCGCCGGTTTGTCAAGGATCGGGACGCGGCCGTTTGTTTTGGCGGCAGCCTCGGGAAAGCTCGTCATGATTTTTATGATCAGCTTCATCGGATATGATCTTCACGCGCTGATCACGCAGCCGATTCGCACTGTTATTGCCGTAGTGGTGATTGCTGTCTTATGGTATGTCGGCAAAAGGGTGGAACGGCATCTGCATGTGAGAGCCAGCCAGCGTGAGCATGATGGAGGGAGACAGTAACATGAAAAAACGGTTTTGGTTTCTTGCCGGTGTTGTTTCCGTCGTTCTCGCCATTCAAGTCAAAAATGCCGTCTTTATTGATTACAAAGTAGAAGGCATAAGCATGAACCCAACTTTTCAGGAAGGGAACGAACTGTTGGTCAATAAATTTTCACATCGATTCAAAACCATCCATCGTTTTGATATTGTTTTGTTTAAAGGCCCTGATCAAAAAGTGCTGATAAAGCGAGTCATTGGGCTGCCCGGTGAATCGATCAAATATAAGGACGATCAGCTGTATGTGAACGGAAAACAGGTGGCTGAACCATTTTTGAAACCATTGAAATCTGTATCTGCCGGAAGCCATGTAACGGGAGATTTTTCTCTGAAAGAGACGACAGGGAAAAAGACGTTATCGAAGGGGCAATATTTTGTAATCGGAGATAATCGTATATATAGCTTTGACAGCCGGCATTTCGGTCCGATCAGGGAAAAAGACATTGTCGGAGTCATTTCGGATTAGGAAGCTGTAAACTGAGAAAAAGGCGCCATTTGAAAGGCGTCTTTTTTGTGCTGATTGGAAAAATGTGTTGCAAGATCATTTGTCAGCCGATATAATCATTTTTGTTACGTGTGTAACAAAAGTAAAAAATATGTTCATTCTCATCACTGTTTATCAGGGTTTTTATTAAGTTGTAAGTGAAACAAAAGGAGTGGAGCTCGTGATGAATTACGAAACAGTCATTATCGGAGGCGGACCGGTTGGATTGATGCTGGCTTCTGAGCTGGCATTGGCAGGGGTAAAAACATGCGTGCTTGAGCGGCTTGAACAGCCAATGCCGTATTCGAAGGCGTTGACGCTGCACCCCCGCACGCTTGAGCTTTTTGAAATGAGAGGGGTGCTTGAGCGTTTTGCGTCTCGTGGGAAAAAGATATCTTCCGGACATTTTTCAATGCTCGATACCCGTCTTGATTTTTCCAGTCTAGATACGAGCTGTCCTTATACGCTATTGCTTCCTCAGACCGAGACTGAACAGCTGCTTGAGGAACGTGCGCGAAGCCTGGGGGCAGAGGTGGTACGAGGGGCAGAGGTGCTAACGGTAACGCAAAACGAAGAGGGAGTGCAAACCATTTTCAAGGATCGGGAAGGCAGTGTGCGGACGTTGAGCAGCCTGTTTGCCGTTGGCGCTGACGGAGCAGGGAGCGTTGTTCGGAAACAGGCGGGAATTGCGTTTCCTGGAACAGACAGCACCGTCACCGCAGCTCTTGGTGATGTGAAGCTGCTTTCTCCGCCGCCATCAGGAGTGTTGTCGCTTTGTACGAAAGAGGGGGGAGTCATGATTGTTCCGCTTTCTCCTGACCGATACCGCGTTGTGTTGATCAGCCCTTACCGCACGCAGACGCCGAAAGATGCTCCTGTCACAGAAGAGGAGCTGAAAACAGATCTCATCCGGATGTGCGGAACTGATTTTGGCTTAAGCGAGCCTACGTGGATGTCCCGATTCGGGAATGCCTCCCGTCAAGCGAAGCAGTATCGGAGCGGCAGACTCTTTCTTGCGGGCGATGCAGCACATATTCATTTTCCTGCTGGCGGCCAAGGGCTGAATGTCGGTCTCCAGGATGCCATGAACCTTGGATGGAAGCTTGCGGCGGCTGTCGGCGGCTCTGCACCTTCATGGCTTTTGGACAGCTATCACGCAGAGCGGCATCCGGTGGCGGAAGATCTTCTTCGGAACACAGAGGCGCAGACGCGGCTGATGGATTTCACGAAGGCCGGTCTCCATTTGCGAAGCATGGTGTCCGATATGCTTGCTTTTCCCGATGTGAATCGCTTTGTAGCGGACCAAATTTCTGCAATCGATGTCGGGTATGAAGCTGACCAAAACATGCCGCCGCATCGGTTGAACGGCAAAAGACTTCCGGATGTGGCACTGCGGCTTCCTGATGGCAGTATGGAACGCCTCTATAAATGCCTGCATAACGGGGCATACGTTTTGCTGTCACTGAAACAAGGAGCTGATAATGACCATATCCCATTTAAAGGCTTACACACAGTGTGTGCTTCTCTTGCAGAGCCGCGTGAAGAGTGGAGAGACGTGCATACTGTATTGGTTCGGCCTGATGGTCATGCCGCTTGGGCAGTCGATGCCGCCGGCCCAGATGCGGCAGAAGTGATTCAATCAGGTATCAGACGCTGGCTCCCGATTGCCAGCCGTGTGTAACACAAATCGATTGTTTCATCTGTAACAAAACGTTATGATATAAGAAACAATTGATTAATAAAGGATGGAAGAGCCGTATGGATACAGAACATACTAAGCGATCACTTTTTGAATTATATACGGAACTCATTCATCAGCAGGAGAAATGGGAGGGGCTCATAAAAGCCTTTTTGGCTGATGAAATGAAGAAGCTGGATCAGGAGCACGGGCAAAAGTCTCAATTGACGATGACAGAAATTCATGTTCTTTCCTGTGTGGGGGAGGGTGAGCCGATCAATGTCACTTCGATTGCCGCCAAAATGAATACGACGAAAGCGACGGTGTCACGCATCAGCACAAAATTGCTTGGCGCCGGCTTTTTTCACAGAACACAGCTCAGCGATAATAAGAAGGAGGTCTACTTCCGTTTGACGCCGGCAGGGAAGAAGCTGCACAGCTTGCATCAATACTATCATCAAAAGGTTGAGCAGCGTTTTCTTTCCTTTTTTGACCGTTATACAGAGGAAGAGATTCTCTTTGCGGAAAGGCTGTTGCGGGATTTGGTGACAAAATGGTATCCGTCCTCAGAAGAAATGGAAGAGGGGCTTCACAACGTTTTTAAATAAAAAACACGCACTGAGGTGCGTGTTTTTCACGTTTCTTCTTTCTTTTTCAAGATTGTAAGGTAAATCAGATTTCCTCCGGCTAAAATGATAAGCGGCAGTCCAGGGGAGCTGGATGTCACCAAATTATAAATCAGCCAGATTCCTAAACATATTCCATAATATAAGTGCATTGCTTTCTCGGGGTTGTCGCGCAGCAAACTCCCTTTAAAAATCTTTTTCATTATAACGCCCCTATTAATTTTATGATTTCTCCTTTAGTTTACATGCATCTCGGTTCATCTCAAAATTTCTTTTGTTGATTCTTCAGAATATTTCGAGGAATTTTAGAATTATTTTTGATGGGGAGCAACAGGCTAGTACCTTGATTTATGGATGGATCATAAATCAATTCTGTAAATACCTTTGCTGCGTGACCTGAACGTATCTCGGACAGGTACAGAAACATAAACACTTCTATCTCCCTTGCTAAAACACTGTTTTCTCCTGATAAAAAAGAGGACATTAAGTCCTCTTCTTCCTTACGATATGATTTAATTTACACGTTTTTTACTGTGTCTTTGAAGCTTTGCTCTCAAGTGAAATAGGGTTATCTGTTTTAGTTCGCCTAATCTTTACAGAAATACCTACTAGAATGACCGCCATCGTTGTAAATATTCCCATGGTTAATAAGATTGTGTCTTGATTTAAACTCCATCCAATTAAGAAAGAGATGATTGCTCCTCCGAAACTGGCCGAAGCGATAAATAAACTTGTAACTTCGTCCACGTACTTCTGAATAATGATTGATGCTAGTGTTAAAGCAATGGGAAATATGCCCGCTATACTTAGACCAATCAAAAATGTACCACCCAATTGAAGTATGGGGTGACTTATATAAGGGAAGGCAATCAACAAAACAATTAAACAACTACAACTGAATAGGAGGTACTTAGAAAAATCGAGCCTTCTGCTTACTAAACCAATCAGTATTCTTCCTATAATGATTCCTACCCAGAAAAAGGAGACACTGATAAGACTAATTTGTTCATTGTCTTGGTTTATCATGATGGAAGGTAAAAAGTTGGCGAAATTTGTTTCAATCCCGGCATATAGGAAAGCAAAAAATACAAAAAAGCCTAATTGCTTTGATTTCTTTCTATCTCCTATAAAGTATTGAAACGCTCCTACATCTGGCAAGGCCACTTGGTTAGCATTCTTGGCGTACTTTCGGTTCTTGGATAAGAAAATGAGCCACCCTGCTAATAGGACGAACAAAAAGGTCAATATGCAGTAATACGGTAAATACCAGTTATTGATATCGATGAAGGAATTAATGAATAATGGGAAAGATAAAGCGCCTAATCCAAAGAGGACTTCCAGCTTACTCATTTTTTCTGCATTACTTTCGAAATTAGCAATAACAAATGAACCAACTGTCGTTTCTAATGTACCTGCTCCATATCCTAAGAGAAAAGCCATTACAACAATATAATACCAATCCTTAGTGAGAAAAAAGATACTTAACGCTACAAGCATTATTGTCAAAGCTAAAGTAAGTGTCCTAAAGTGACTGTATTTCTTAATCATTAACGGTGCGATTAATACTCCGCTTAGGAATCCGCTAAACTGAAAGAAAATGATGACCGAAATATCATCTGTTGTCTTGTTAAAAGACTCTAGTAGAAATGGCGTCAAACTCCCTGTTGATATATGGATAATACCTACTGTGAAAAAGAAAGCATATCCAAATAAATATGTCCCTCTTACCATTCATTACACCCCTATATGAAAAAGCAGGAACATACATTCCTGCTTTTTCAGTAACTTATCTCTTCGAAATACTAGTTGACTGCTAAAACAGACATTTTTTGAGAGTTGCTATCTTTCTCAAAGAACATTTCTAATACTTCCTGTGATCTAAAACCATCGTTAAAGGAAGGAATCTCAACCCAATCTTTCTGAGTTGAAGCAATCCAGTTGATCAACTCGCTTCTAAAAGAATCAGCCCAACCATAAAATTCGTTTGGCGGATCGTTTAATAGACTTTGCGGTACTGGGCAGTCTACCACGTTCAAGCCATCTATGAGCTTGTAAACGTAAGGGTTACCAGTGTGGTATTTAAACTCTTTTTTGTGTCCAACTACCTCAATGCTAAAACCACAGTCTTCAGGTACAGAACATTTTGATGTGATGATATTTACAAATACCTTGTTCTTCAGTTGTCCATAAATTTCTGCATAGTCATCTACAAGTACCTGTTTATCCTCTTTTGTTTTTACATTTGTGTTCATCTTTGCCATTACTGATTCTGTGATGAAATCACTCTCAAACAAATACCATACCATGTCGATAAGGTGAATACCCAGATCTCCCAATGATCCACTTGTCTTCTTACTATTAGCGTCATCTCTCCAAGTGAATTTCTTGCGTCTAAGGGCACTATTTTTCTTGAAGTGTACTTTTATGGACAGTATGTTACCTAGTTCATTATTGATAATTAAGCTTTTTAAGATATTTACGTAAGACAAATATCTATAATTAAATCCCATACTAGCTCTTACGCCTAACCTTTGAGCAGTATCTTTCATTATGCTTGCTTCCTCAAGAGAAATAGCCATAGGCTTTTCGCACAATACATGCTTATGTTTTGCTAATGCTTGCAAAGCATGTTCTTTATGGCAAAAGTTTGGTGATGCTACAATTAAACCTTCTGAGACATCTATGAGTTCATCTGCATTTTCATATGTCTTGCCACCGAAAGTTTTCACAAAGCTTTCCGCATTTTGTTGATTTATGTCATACACCCCTACTAACTCTGCGTTTTTTATTGTAGATAAAGCAGTTGCATGCGCTCTTGCAATACCACCTGCACCTATGATTCCAATCTTCTTCATATCTATTTCCTCCTCATTATCCAATTAATTTTTTTAAGGTATGAGTAATTCCTTTTGAGTACTCACTATCAGTTATCAATTGGTGCAGGTTTTTTGCTTCTTGTGTTGCATTTTTTAGTAGATATCCATTTCCTACTGCCTGTAACATACGAACATCATTTCCACTATCTCCAAATGCGATAGCTTTTTCAGTATTTAGGTTATATTTCTCTAACATAAACTTTACAATTTCATTCTTTCCTGTTCCCATGGGTATAAAATCGACATCATAGCTGTCTTCTGGATCACCTGCTAAGGGATTACACCGATTTATATTTACTGAAACTCCGTATTCCTGGCAGATTTTTTCAATTGCTAATAGGTTTTTCTTGTCGTTTATTTCATCTTGTTCCTGATAATAGAAATTATGCTTATACCGTGACGTTCCTAATTGAGTTTGAGGATTCAAAAGAATGTTATGATTTTCATGTAACTGTTTTACAAGTAGCTCAATCTTTTCTTTACTAAACTCTTCATTTATACGACTGTTCCACTCATTATCTTGCTGTCCGAAGTTATGCTCTGAAAAGTACGTAATTTCAGTTCCAAGATCACTAGCTATAAAATGCGGGAAATATCTAAATTTTCCTCGTCCCATTTTATCGAGAATAGATTCTATACTACTCCCAGTAACCCATCCGATTAGTAGTTCCCCAGCTTTACTTTTTTGTTCTAGATAGTCTTCGAGTTCATATATGTCTTGTTGTTTTTGTTCATCGATTGTGTGTGGAAAATACGTTTCATCAAAATCACAAAAAACAATATACTTAGGATGTTCGACCTTGGATAACGTTTTATACACTGACTTCTTGCTTAATAACATGAAACAGTCCCTCCATTACTCTGTCTTGTTCTTCTAAAGTAAATGACGGATATAATGGCAAATGCAGTACCTGACTATGAGCCTTTTCCGTATGAACCAATTGGAGTTTTGTATACTTGTCCTGTACTAAAGGAGTTTTTTGCATATGAGACAGGATTGGATAATATACATCTGTTTGAACACCAAACTCTTCATTTAATTTAGTCATGATATCTGTCCTATCTTCTGTTCTTACCTTAATAGGAAACAGATGCCACACATGATCTTCACTTAATTCAGGTAATTCAATAAGGCCTTTATTCTGTAATTCTGCTAATTGAGTAATGTATCTATCCGCCAAAAACAGTCTTTTGAAATTGTTTAATGAAAGATACTTCATTCTCTCTAAACCAATTGCTGCCTGTAAATTGTCCATTTTTGAATTTAATCCAAAATTGATGACTTTCTTATTTTTTACATTTACTTCAAAACCATGATAACTAAATTGAATGCATGTTTTAGCGAGTTCTTCATTATCAGTTGCTATTGCGCCAGCCTTACCGCATACACCAAAATTCTTATATGGATTAAAACTTAATGTAGTGATGTCTGCATACTTTCCTAAGTCTGTCAGTCCAATTCCTTGGCAAGCATCCTCAATTACTTTCAATTGATAACGATTTGCTATTTGACGGATATGCTTCATTTCTGAATGTTTTCCGTACAAATGCACAGGTAGAATAAACTTTGTAGAAGGGGTTATTGCTTCCTCAATTTTGTTAGGATCGATGCAGAATGTTTGTGGGTTACTATCTACATAGATAGGAACGCCTCCCAAGGCTAACACAGCATTTTCAGTAGCTGAAAAGCTATTAGCTGGCATGATCACTTCGTCCCCTCGGTTTAACCCTAAAGCCAATAATCCTATCATAATAGCATCCGTTCCACTGCTAGTTGCAATTACATACCTTTTATGTAAATATGTAGATAAAACTTTCTCGAATTGCTCTAAATAGGAACCACTCGTAAATTTTCCAGTTGGCAAAACTTTAGATAATGTATTTAAGATATCATCCACTTCATCATTGGTTATTAATCTGTCTACAGGCATAAAAGGGACTTTATTGATTTCGCGATTTTTTTGGTAGTTGAAAAGGTCATTTTCAATATCTGTATTTTCTTTTAATACTTGTCTCAATCGCTCGTTTACAATACTGTCTTCAATAACAAGTTCTTTTCCTTGTACGTCACCTTTTAAGTGTTTTAGCAGTAACATGTTTTCTTTACTTTTACCTGAAACTCTAACCTGTTTTTGCATGAACAGTACCTCCAATGATTTTTATAATCTGGAAAATTTGATACAAATTTATCCTAATTTCTGAAACCGATAACATGTCAATAACTTTTTTGAGGAAGGGAAAATATGCCTACAATTGATGAAATAGCAAAATTGTGCAATGTGTCTAAAACCACAGTATCAAGAGTATTGAATAATCATCCTTATGTATCAAAAGAAAAAAGAGATATGATCTTAGAGGCTATTAACGATCTTGACTACACTCCCAATTATTTGGCTCGTAATTTTAGGAGAAATAAGACACAAACGATCGCTTTATCGGTTCCGAGTATCGACCATCCATTTTTTGCTCGATTAATAAAAGGGGTTTCTCATGAAGCACTGTTTAAGAATTACAAGGTCATTGTATTTCAAACCTTTTATGACAAACAGACAGAGCTGGAACTATTAGAGTTATTGAAACACAAAGAAGTGGATGGTATTATTCTTGGAACTCTAGAAAATGAATGGGATAAGATATCTCCTTTCTTAAAGTATGGTCCTATCTTATTATGTAATGAATATCATCACTCAGCGGACATCACGATCATTGGGTATGATGAATTTGAAGCGACATACATGGGGGTAGTCCATTTAATTGAAAGAGGACATGAAAAAATTGGATTTTGTTTTGATACTCCATACAGCGAAGCTCAATGTCAGAGGAAAGAGGGTTACTTGAAAGCTTTACGAGATTACAACTTACATCATAGAAACGAATGGATATTCGGTGAATTGTTTAATATCGAGGATGGCTTTCGTGTTTTTCATAAGATAAAGGATCTAAAGGACAGACCCTCAGCAATATTTACAGGAAATGATCAAGTCGCCGCAGGGATTATTAAACAGGCGATAAAAAATGGCTTTAACGTTCCTGAAGACTTAGCTGTAATTGGTTTTGACAACCAATCGATTTGCCAAGTAGTGACTCCGACCATCACAACAATTGATATTCCCATAATAGAATTAGGTCAACAGGCTGTGTTGAAAATGATAGAATATATTTCGGGTAACACTTCTTTAAACAGAAGAATTATTAAACTGCCAACAAAACTTATTATAAGAGAATCAACTTAACTATAGATTTTCACTTCCTTATCATTTTATAACTTTGTATAGAAAAAAGAGGTTATTCATATATAACCTCTTTTTCTATCAGGAAATTTCACTTTCCTGCCCCATTTTGAAGTTCTCCATACTCTGCAGAATAGAGTGACTCCCCCCTTTTTATGCCTAATTCTTCCTTTTTAACTAGGCATTGCTGCCGCTTATCGAACTCTCTTTGCCTTTTTTTTCACCATGAAGATGGTGAAGCAGACGATAAAACGGCGGCAAGAGGGCAATGACAAGGATGACGCGTATGACCTGAACCGCAACGACAAAGGTGGAATCGGCATGCAATGTAACAGACGTCGTCGCCATTTCCGCGATGCCGCCGGGTGCAAATGCCAAAACAGAGGTGATCAGCGAAATTCCTGTCAGTTTGGAAACAATCACCGCGCTTAAAAGCATAGCGGCAATTAAGCCGACTGATGAAATGAAACCGACGATCATGATACGTGTAACGCCGGCAAACATGCTTTTGTACATCTTAGAACCGATTGTAGCCCCTAGAAATATCTGCGAAAGATGGTTTGCCTGTGACGGCCACCATGCAAGCATGTCATGGCCTGTTATTGAAGCGCCGCCTATGTGCACGGCCGCTACACCGAGCATACTGCCGAGCAGCCACGGAGCGGGAAATTTTAAATATTTTGCCGCTTTGCAAGCTCCCCAGGCAACGAAAATGAGAACGCCGGTCCACAGTATGGGAGCGAGCCCGATTTCTGTCGTGGCAGCGGATACCGTTTGGGTTGTTGCATTTGCGGGACCATCTTGTTTAGCGTAAATCAGGATAACCAAAAACGGAATAGACAGGACCACGAGCAGCACCCGCATCATTTGAACGAGACTCACAATAGCGGTATTGGCACCGACCTCCTGGGCAATACTCGGCATGGCGGACAGTCCGCCGGGAGCCGTGCCGACAAAGCTGGTCATCATATCCGTTTTGCTGAAACGCCAAAGCACATAGCCTGACAGCATGGCAAGGAGTATCGATAAAATCAGCATGATGCCGACCGAAAACCAATGATCTTTGAGGACAGACAGAACGGATAGGTTCAGCTTTTGGCCCAATTCAATGCCGAGGATCATCTGCCCGAGAGCGAGCCACCGGCGGTTAATTCCTTTTTGATCTGGCGCCATCATCAGCCAAGCCGGCCGTAGCATAGCGAGACAGCAGGCGACAATCAGCGTTCCGATCATCCATCCGATCGATATT
This sequence comes from Bacillus sp. 0909A, assembly GCF_036765115.1. Lineage (NCBI taxonomy): Bacteria > Bacillati > Bacillota > Bacilli > Caryophanales > Bacillaceae > Bacillus > Bacillus sp. 0909A. Next base: position 756,955 of record NZ_JBAIZU010000002.1, on the reverse strand, counting down.
CCGGTTAACGAAAGAATAAACCCCCCGGCTGCACTGATTGCGATAAACCATACATCTGTGAGGAGATTTTTGTCTTTCTTCAATATAAAACCCTTCTTCCTATTAACTTACAGCTCCAATTGTTCATGTAGTGAATGTATCATTACTATAGTATATTTTTGTTGATAATGAAATTATGAATTTTTTTCTGTCAGCCATTCACTTTTCTTATGACCTTATATTCAATCCTCTCCATGATATGAGACTGCAAGAAACCGGCGGCGAGAAGACAAGCGGAAAGACTGTAGAACATGATTTCTCCGCCAAACGAAGTCAGGATCAGTCCGCCGGCCAGCGGTCCGATTGACCTTGAAATATCCCAATGCAAGCCGTATATCGCATAGAAACGGCCGAGCATATGCGGCGGCGCCAGCCGGGAAATAAAGGTGTGGATATGAGTGAGTCCGATGCTTTCTCCAACCGTCATCACGGCAGCAGTCAGCATAAGCAGCGTCAAAGATGTTGAGACTGCAAAGCCGGCGGCCGCAAGTGAGTAGCTGATATAGGTGATGAGAAGAATCGTTTTCATCGAAAACTTTTCTGTCCATTTTACTAGAGGAACTTGAAGAACAAAGCTTAATAACGCTTTTGCCGCTGAATAGATTGCCAGCATGGACAGGTAATCAGGAAACACACTTTTGCTGAACAGCCTGTATGTCGTTTCTGTTTGCGCGTATAACATGCTGATTGGGAGAGAAAGCAGCAAAAGGATCATAACAGGCCGATATCTTGTGAAACGCACGGATAATGCTGCGGGATGATCTGCTTTTAGCGGCTTTGTTTCTGGTAATTTAAAGGCGGCGATAAGAAAATAAATGAACAGCGCCACGGCATCTAATGCAAATATCCAAACGGGATTATGAGCGTACAGCAGCAACCCAAGCAGCGGACCTGCCGTCAATCCTGCTGAGTAGATGGCATTGATGACGGCAAAAACTTCCGAACGTCTGCTTTCCGGCGTGCTTTCGGCGATCTGTGCGCGTGATGCAGGAATGTACAGGGATCTGCCGATGCCGTTGAGGATATAAAGGAAAGCGAAAAAATATGCATCATGAGCAAACACAAAACCCGCCATTGCCGCTGTTTGCAGAAGCAGGGCAGTAAGGATCGCTGTTCGCCGTCCGAGCTGATCTGTCACACGCCCCGCTATGAGTGTCAGGCAAATATCAGCGAAGGGCTGAAGACTGATGATAAGCATGGGAAGCATCACGCTTCCGTTTAATTGCTCATGCAGATACAGCACCATAAACGGCCCCATCATGGCACCTGTCAGGCTTGTCAGCATTTCGCCGAAAAACCGGAGCCAAACGGGTGCTGTGTAGCGGGATTTCATTGATTGGAAGAGGAGAAACATGTGATTTCCGCCTTTCGATGTTTGATATAGTAGTAGTGTATAAAAGGGGCGGCGGGCCAAAAAGAGAAGAAAATTAGTGAAAAAAATTCCCCTTTTTTGTCAGGAGGTGCATGGATTGAAGCTGATTGACCATTATGTGGCGCTCGCAAAAGCTGAGAGCGGCGAACCGGGACAGATGAAGGAAATGCCGCTTAGTGAGATTGCGGCTTGTTTATATTGTACAGAGAGAAATGCGAAGCTGATTTTACATAAGATGGAGAGCAAAAAATGGATCATTCGCGAGAGCGGATCGGGGCGCGGCCATAAATCAAAAATCGCTTTTCTCCGTCAGCCGGAAGATTTGCTGCTTCAAACTGCCAAGGAATATACAACAGCCGGAAAGCTTAAAAAAGCAAAAGAACTGCTTGAATATTATCAGCCGGTGTTTCCTGGAATTCAAAATGTGTATGACATGTGGTTTTCTGAGGTGTTCGGTTTTGTAACAGAAACCGGACAGGATGGTGAACAGGATGTGCTGCGCTTGTTTATAGCCCCAGCAGCGGTAAGCAGTTTTGATCCGTGCAGGATTTTTCTGCGGTCAGAGGGCCATTTTGTCAAGCAGATTTATGATACACTGCTCCGATTTGATCGGGAAAAGAGAGAGCCGCAGCCGCATTTAATCCACGGATGGAATAAAGCGGGGAAAAAACGGTGGAGATTTTTTCTTCGGAAAGGCGTTTCTTTTCATAATGGTAAGCCATTGACGTCAAGGGATGTTGTATTTACGTTTCAGCGTTTTATGGATCAGGATGAAAATCCATATAAATGGCTGCTGAAAGGTGTTGAACGGATTTCAGAGAAAGGGCCTTTTTGTGTGGACATTGAACTCGATCAGCCGAATGAGCTTTTGCCATATATTCTTTGTGATGAACGGCTGTCTATCCTGCCGGCTGAAATGAACGGCGATGTGAATGGGACGGGACCTTTTTGCCTTGTTCAGCATGACGAACACATGCTCATTCTTCAAGCCAACGAGCGTTACTTTAAGGGCCGGGCCTTCTTAGATCGTATTGAGTTTGTGTTTTCTGAGCAAGCAGATGATATGTACGGTTTTACCCTTCGAGAAAAACAGAACCCTCCTGAGCGGCAAACTGTTTTTGAAGAACGGCATGTTCAATATTTGTCACTAAACCTCAGAAAGAAAGGGCCGCTTCAGCATCCAAGCTTGAGAAAAGCCCTTCGGCTGCTGATTTCATCTGAACAGCTCGTTCGTGAGGCGGGAGGACACAGAAGCATTCCTGTATCATCTTTTTTCCACCGGGCGCCTTTTGATTGGGGAGATGATTCACCTGCGGCATTAATGAAAAAAAGCGGATATGCGGGAGAGACGTTGTCACTATTCACTTTTTCTGAAACGGATCATCGCGAGGACGCAGCATGGATTCAAGAGGTTTGTGAACGGAACGGCATTAGGCTTGACCTGGAATTTTGTACTGCCGCCGATTTGCGCCGCCCGGAGATCGTACAAATGGCTGACATCATTCATGACAGCGCAACGTTTTATGAAGAAAGTGAGTTTGGTTTTTTACATTTGCTGCTTTCGGAGAACAGCTTTTTGCATCAGCATCTTTCAGATGAACAGAAACAGACATTTTCAGAAATGATAGAACGGTTTTTCTCAATACCCGACCGGTCTTCCAGAATGAATATAGTAAAACAAATTGACCGTCAGCTTATAGGGAGTTTCAGCGCGATACCGCTGTATCAAAATGTGCTTGAGGTAGCATCGAGTGAGGCTGTTGAGGGTCTCATGCTGGATGAAGAGGGGTGGATTGATTTTTACTCTGTATGGCTGTCAAAGGAGTGAAGAGGGATCTCATTGGACCCCTCCCATGCTTCTGTTACGCAGCCATGTTGCGGCAGAGCTCAGCGCAGGCAAAGCAAGACTTCGCACACGCTTGGCAATGATCATGATCATGCTTTTCGCATTCAGTGCCGCAGGCTTCACAAATATCGGCGCAAAGTGCGCAAATTTCTTTCATAAAGGGGCTGTCCGTTTGCATGGCTTTCACTGCCAGCGCGCAAATATCCGCACATTCCCTGTCAAGCCGGATGCAGCCGCTCAGATCGTGGTGTGCACTTTCTGCCAAACATTTTGTGAAACAATGGTTGCAAGCTTCCATACATGTGATACAAGCTTCAATGGTTTGCTGCATGCTTGATTCCTCCTCATATGTTCGTGTATGATTTTATGTTTCCCGGCTGATGGTAAGAAAAACAGTGGAGTGTGTTTTCGGGGAAGGGTTATGTATTTATACCCTAATTGGGTAAATCTAACGTTTCATCAGATAGTATAGAAACCAAACATCGTGATTTTGTTCATCTCGTGAGGCGCGCGTAAAGATACCCTTTGCCTTGACATTCCTCAGCTGTGCGTAAGGAATAGTCAACGGTTTCCGGTTCATCTTTAAAAGCGGCATCAAGTCCTCTTGTGAGAGTGTCCGGGCATTCCTCTCCTTGTTTTGGCATGATATGTTTGCGTAATGGCTCCGTATATTACGTAGATGTCGGATCTCAACGCGCCTGATTTCTTTAATTTGTTTTATGTCCTAAGCAGGGTGGGAAAGTTCAGCAAGCCTGCGGTAGCAATGAACCGCGCTGAATTCTCCGTTGATGGCCTTCTGGAAATTTTGATTCAAAACAGGGTCTTCCCGAGATTGCGCTGGATTGTAATACTAGGAGTTCAACTTCATTCTTAAGGAATTGGGCTTCTGTAAAAGTATATGTGAGGCCAGGACACATGTTCGGAGAAAATCAGCTTTTTATAAGTGAAAAGGCCGTTTTTACCAATAGATCAGATTGGTCATTTTCGTCAATGTTCGATAAAATATAAACAGATAAAAAGAGAGGGGTCTTCTAATTTGGGAGCAGAGTTTTTAGTAGGCAGGTCCGGGAGTGGAAAAACGAAGCTGATCATCGACAGCATTCAAGATGAACTGCGCCGGGCTCCATTCGGGAAACCGATCATTTTTCTAGTCCCGGATCAAATGACGTTTTTAATGGAATACGAGCTTGCTAAAACGCCTGATACGGGCGGCATGATTCGTGCTCAAGTTTTCAGCTTTTCACGACTGGCCTGGCGCGTCCTCCAGCATACGGGAGGAATGAGCAGGCCGTTTCTTACGAGCACGGGCGTACAGATGCTCCTGCGGAAGCTCATTCAAGAGCACAAACAGGAGTTTAAAGTCTATCAAAAAGCAAGTGACAAAAGCGGTTTTACCGCACAGGTAGAACGGATGCTGACTGAGTTTAAGAGATACTGTCTGGAACCGGAAGATATTCGCCGGATGGCGGATAGCGGAACAGCTTCCGAGTATCGAGGGGAACGTGTTTTATCTGAAAAGCTTCATGATTTATCGATCCTGTACCAGCAGATGGAAAAAAGTCTTGAAGGTCAGTATCTTCATTCTGAGGATTATTTGACACTATTGGCAGAGCATATCCCGCAGGCGGAAGATTTGAAAGGGGCACATGTCTATGTAGACGGATTTTATCAGTTTACACCGCAGGAATTCAGGGTGTTAGAGCAGCTTATGCTTCAGGCAGAGCATATCACGTTTTCACTCACAGCGGACAAGCCGTCACATGAAAGGGAGCCGCAGGAACTTGATCTGTTCAGAATGACGGGAAAAACGTATTATCGCCTGCACCAGACGGCGAAGGAACTGAATCTGGACATCACCTATAAAGAGCTTGATGAATCAAAGCGGCACAAGCGCGCACCGGAATTAGCCCATTTGGAAGCACAGTATGAAGCGCGTCCGGTTATTCCGTTTGCTGAGAAACAAGAGGCTTTTACCGTGATGCAGGCCGCAAACAGACGGGCAGAACTGGAAGGTATTGCCCGGGAAATCCATAGTCTTGTCAGAGAGAAGGGCTACCGTTACAAGGATGTGGCGATTTTAGCGCGTCTGCCGGAAGACTACAAGGATATGGTCAAGGAAGTATTCGCAGATTACGAGATTCCTTATTTTATTGACGGGAAAACGTCTATGCTGAACCACCCGTTAGTGGAGTTTATCCGGTCAAGCCTTGACGTATTAAAGGGAAATTGGCGTTATGAAGCGGTGTTCCGCTGCGTGAAAACCGAACTGTTATTCCCGCTTAACCAGCCGAAGGCCAAGGTAAGAGAGCAGGTTGATCAGCTGGAGAATTACTGTATCGCTTACGGCATCAAAGGCGATCGCTGGACAAAGGGCGACCGTTTCCATTACAGACGTTTTGTGTCGCTAGATGATGAATTTGTGCAGACCGATCAAGAAATTGAAATGGAAAACATGCTGAATGACACGCGCGATTGGATTGTTCCGCAGCTGTTCCAGCTGCAGAAACGAATGAAAAAAGCAAAAACGGTTCAAGAGAAGGCGGAGGCGCTTTACCGTTATTTAGAAGAGACGGATGTGCCGCTGAAGCTGGATCAGGAAAGACAGCGGGCTGAGGAAGACGGCAGAATCATTGAAGCACAGCAGCATCAGCAGGCATGGGACGCTGTCATTCAGCTGCTTGAGGAGTTTGTGGAAATGATGGGCGAAGATGAAATTTCTCTTGATTTGTTTCAGCAGATGATGGAAACCGGTGCAGAGTCGCTGACATTCTCTCTCATTCCTCCGGCGCTTGATCAGGTGTTTGTCGGCAATATGGATTTATCCAGAATATATGGTACCTCATGTACCTTTGTGGTTGGGGCAAACGACGGCGTCCTGCCGGCTCGCCCTGATGAAAATGGCGTGCTGTCGGATGATGATCGTGAGTGGCTGAAGACGATAGGTATTGAGCTTTCTTCCGGCGGGCGGGAGCGTCTGCTTGATGAGCATTTCCTGATCTATATGGCGCTTTCTAGCCCATCTGACCGCCTTTATGTGACGTATCCGATTGCTGATGCGGAAGGAAAAACGCTTTTGCCGTCGATTGTCATCAAGCGGCTGGAAGAACTGTTTCCGCAGCATCGCGAGCGTCTATTGACAAATGAACCGGAGCAGGTCAGCGATGAGGAACAGCTTATGTATCTTGTCAATAAAAGCGTGGCGCAATCATACACCGCTAGCCAGCTCAGATTATGGACGAGGGAATATGAGATCAGCGACGTCTGGTGGAGCGCGTACAATGAGCTGATGAATGAACCTGACAGGCTGGAGTCGAAAAAGCTTTTCTCAAGCCTGTTTTTCCGCAATGAAGTCAAGCAGCTTGAACGTTCTGTATCGAGACAGCTCTATGGTGAACGTATTCAAGGGAGCGTGTCGAGGATGGAAACCTTTAACGCTTGTCCGTTCTCCCATTTTGCGTCCCACGGGCTGCATCTAAAGGAACGTCAATTTTTCAAGCTTGAAGCACCGGATATCGGGCAGCTCTTTCATTCGAGTTTAAAACTGATTTCAGACCGGCTGCGCGAGCAAAAAATAGATTGGCGCGACCTAACGAAGGAGCAGTGCGAGCTGTTTTCGTATGACGCGGTCGAGCGGCTGGCACCGAAGCTGCAAAAAGAAATTCTGCTCAGTTCAAACCGGCATTATTACGTGAAGGAAAAACTGCAAAAAATTGTGACACGCGTGTCCGGCATTTTAAGCGAGCATGCGAAAGCGAGCGGATTCGTGCCGATCGGGCTTGAGTTGGGCTTTGGCGGAAAGGGCCCGCTCCCGCCGCTTACCTTTAAGCTGAAAAACGGCTGTACGATGGAGCTCGTCGGGCGGATTGACCGCGTGGATAAAGCGGAAAGCTCTAAAGGCCTGCTCCTCCGGATTGTCGATTATAAATCCAGTGATAAAGGCCTTGACTTGGCGGAAGTGTATTACGGACTTGCGCTGCAAATGCTGACGTATCTGGATTTATCGATTACACATTCGTTAGACTGGCTAGGAATGAAAGCCACGCCGGCCGGGGTTCTGTACTTCCATATTCATGACCCGATGATACAATCGAATCTTCCGCTTGGACTTGATGAGATTGAACAGGAAATTTTTAAGAAATTTAAGATGAAGGGCCTCCTCCTCGGTGATCAGGAGGCGATTCGCCTCATGGATACAACCCTTTCAGAAGGAAGATCAAATATCATCAATGCGGGCTTGAAGAAAGACGGCTCTCTCAGATCGGATTCAGCAGCAGTCGGTGAAAAAGAATTTGAGCTGTTGACGAAGCATGTGCGCCGCACCTTTCAAGAAGCAGGCGAGCAAATCACTGACGGGCGCGTATCCATTGAGCCGTATAAAATGAAGAACAAGACACCTTGCACATACTGTGCGTTTAAATCAGTATGCCAATTTGATGAATCATTAGAAGAAAACGAGTATCGTCAGTTAAAGGCCGAAAAGGACAAGACGGTACTTGATTGGATAAAGAAGGAGGCTGATGGCAATGAACATTCCTAAACCGGCAGACAGTACATGGACAGATGACCAGTGGAATGCCATCGTCTCAACCGGCCAGGATATCCTTGTGGCAGCGGCGGCAGGATCCGGTAAAACCGCTGTTCTTGTGGAAAGAATGATCCGAAAAATCACGGCGGAAGAACATCCGATCGATGTAGACCGTCTTCTTGTTGTCACCTTTACAAACGCCTCAGCTGCAGAGATGAAACACCGGATTGCGGATGCACTGGAAAAAGAGCTGGTAAAACGCCCAGGTTCGCTGCATATCCGACGCCAGCTGTCTCTATTAAACCGGGCCAGCATTTCAACGCTTCATTCGTTTTGCCTGCAGGTGCTGAAAAAATATTACTATCTGATTGATCTTGATCCGGGCTTTCGGATTGCTGATCAGACAGAAGGCGAACTTCTCGGGGACGAGGTGCTTGATGAGCTGTTCGAGGATGAATATGCAAAGGGCGATAAGGCGTTTTTTGAGCTTGTCGACCGATACACAACTGACCGGCATGACTTAGATCTGCAATATCTCGTGAAACAGGTGTATGAGTATTCTCGTTCCCACCCGGATCCGGAAACATGGCTGAAAAGCTTTGTTCATTTGTATGATGTAACAGAAAAGAGCGCGATCGAGGAACTGCCGTTTTATCCATATGTCAAAGAAGATATTGCGATGGTGCTGGACGGAGCAAAGGAAAAGCTTCAGCGTGCTCTTGAGCTGACAAAAGCGCCGGGCGGACCTGCGCCGCGCGCTGAAAATTTTCTCGATGATCTCGCGCAGATAAATGACCTGATTCAGCATCAGAATGACTTCAATGAACTTTATAAGCGCGTGCCCGCTGTCTCCTTTAAGCGTGCAAAAGCGGTGAAAGGGGACGAGTTTGACCCCGTCTTGCTTGATGAAGCGACAGACTTGAGAAATGGCGCCAAAAAACTCCTTGAAAAACTCAAAACCGATTACTTCACCAGAAGCCCCGAGCAGCATTTGAAAAGTTTGGCTGACATGAGGCCTGTCATTGAAACACTCGTACAGCTTGTCATCAGCTACGGGAAACGGTTTGAAACCGCAAAACAGGAGAAATCGCTCATTGATTTTTCTGATTTGGAGCATTATTGCCTGTCCATCTTGACGGCTGTGAACGAAAAGGGTGAACGTGAACCAAGTGAGGCGGCAAGATTTTATCAGGAGCAGTTTCATGAGGTGCTCGTCGATGAATATCAGGATACCAACCTGGTGCAGGAATCCATTCTTCAGCTCGTCACAAGCGGGCCGGAAGAGAAAGGAAACCTGTTTATGGTAGGAGATGTCAAGCAGTCGATTTATCGATTCAGGCTTGCGGAGCCGCTCCTTTTTCTGTCCAAGTACAAACGGTTTACAGAGAGCGGAGAAGGTACGGGCCGGAAAATCGACTTGAACAAAAACTTTCGAAGCAGGGCTGATATTTTAGACAGCACAAACTTTTTGTTCAAACAGCTGATGGGCGGCAAAATCGGCGAGGTCGATTATGATGCACAGGCTGAACTGAAACTCGGCGCGGCGTATCCGGAAAACAATGAAACGGAAACAGAATTGCTGCTGATTGACAAGTCCGAGGAGACGGACGCAGGAGAGGAAGCGGAAGAGCTGGAAACGGTACAGTTCGAGGCAAAAGCGATTGCCAAGGAAATACGCAAGCTGATCTCATCGCCATTTAAGGTATATGACGGGAAAACGAAGACACACCGCAATATTCAATACCGCGATATTGTGATTTTACTGCGATCCATGCCGTGGGCGCCGCAAATCATGGAAGAGCTGAGAGCTCAGGGCATACCGGTTTACGCCAATTTAACATCAGGCTACTTTGATGCGGTGGAAGTATCTGTGGTGCTTTCTGTCCTGAAGGTGATTGATAACCCGTATCAGGATATTCCGCTTGCTTCCGTTCTGCGTTCACCGATTGTCGGTGCTGACGAGAACGAACTGTCTTTGATCCGGCTTGAAAACAAAAAAGCGCCGTACTATGAAGCAATGAAAGACTATCTGGCAGCCGGCGACCGAAACGATGAGCTTTATCAAAAGCTGCAAACGTTTTACGGACATTTGCAAAAATGGCGCGCATTTTCGAAAAACCATTCGGTGTCCGAGCTGATCTGGGAAGTGTACCGCGACACAAAGTATATGGATTATGTTGGCGGAATGCCGGGCGGAAAACAGAGGCAGGCTAACTTGCGCGTCCTCTATGACCGGGCACGCCAATATGAATCGACGGCATTTCGCGGCCTGTTTCGCTTCTTGAGGTTTATCGAACGCATGCAGGAACGCGGCGATGACCTGGGAACGGCGAGAGCGTTAAGCGAACAGGAGGATGTTGTCCGCTTAATGACCATTCACAGCAGCAAAGGGCTCGAATTTCCAGTCGTCTTCACAGCGGGACTTGGCCGGAATTTCAACATGATGGATCTCAACAAATCCTATCTGCTGGACAAGGAGCTTGGGTTTGGCACGAAATTTATCCATCCTGAATGGCGCATCAGCTATCCGACGCTTCCGCTCATCGCGATGAAGAAAAAAATGCGCAGGGAGCTGCTGTCTGAGGAATTGCGTGTGCTCTATGTTGCTTTAACGCGGGCAAAGGAGAAGCTGTTTCTTGTAGGCTCATGCAAGGATCATCAGAAACAGCTGGCAAAATGGCAGGCATCCGCATCCCAAGCTGACTGGCTTCTGCCGGAATTTGACCGCTATCAGGCGAAAACGTATTTGGATTTCATCGGACCTGCTCTTGTCAGACACAGAGACTTGGAGTCTTTGGCTGAGGGCGGTGCGGCAGCGGTTTCTGATATATCAGGCCATCCGGCCCGCTTTGCTATTCAAATGATCCATTCATATGATCTGCTTGATGATGAGCTGGAAGAGAGATTGGAAGAAAAAAGCGAACGTCTTGAAGCAATCCGCCGCGGGGAACCGGTTCCCGGCCCGTTTGCATATGAGGAAAAAGCTCGCGAGCGGCTGGCCTGGAAGTATTCGCATCACGAGGTGACACAAATTCGTACGAAGCAGTCTGTGTCTGAGATTAAGAGAAGAAGAGAGTACGAGGACGAATACAGCGGACGGGCACCCGTTACACCGGCTGATGGAAGCATTCTGTACAGACGCCCGGCTTTCATGATGAAAAAAGGCCTGACAGCAGCAGAGAAAGGAACAGCTATGCATACGGTCATGCAGCATATTTCGCTGACACATGTGCCGACGACAGAAGAAGCGGAGCGGACAGTGCAGCATCTTTATGAAAAAGAGCTGCTCACCGAAGAACAGCAATCCGCTATCGATATTGAGGAAATCGTTCAATTTTTCCATACGGAAATTGGCGAAAAACTGATCGGCGCTAAATGGAAGGACCGTGAAGTTCCATTCAGTTTGGCGCTTCCGGCAAAAGAGATTTATCCTGATGCGAAAGAGGCGGATGAGCCGCTATTGGTGCAGGGGATCATTGATTGTCTCTACGAAACAGAGGACGGCTTATATTTGCTGGACTATAAAACAGACCGGATTGAGGGGAAATTCCAGCACGGCTTTGAAGGAGCAGCCCCGATCCTGAAAAAGAGATATGAAACGCAAATTCAGCTGTACACAAGGGCCGTTGAACAAATTGCTCAAACGAAGGTAAAAGGGTGTGCGCTTTATTTCTTTGACGGAGGGCACATTCTGACTTTATAACGAGATCCATAGGCTCCGGGAATTCAGACGGAGCGGATCTCGTTTTCTATACAAAAGAGAGGTGAACACATTTGCGGATTTTACATACGGCTGACTGGCATCTTGGAAAAACCCTTGAAGGAAGAAGCAGGCTGAGTGAACAGGCGGATGTATTGGATGAACTGAATACAATCGTAAAGGAAGAGCAGATCGACGCCATTGTGATGGCGGGGGACGCGTTTGATACCGTGAACCCGCCGGCTTTAGCCGAGCAGTTATTTTATGAAAGCCTGTCCGCTCTCAGTGACAGAGGAAAGCGCCCGATCGTTGTCATTGCCGGAAACCATGATAATCCTGACAGATTGTCCGCTGCTTCACCGCTGACACATGAGAATGGCATTTATTTAATCGGCTATCCGACAACTGAACCGCTTCATATAGAAGTGCCCTCAGCAGGGGAGCTTTTGGCTGTCGGAGCGCTGGCATACCCGTCTGAGGCAAGGTTAAACGAAGTTCTTTCCGATACATTTGAGGAGAAACTTCTCCGTGATCACTATGACGTGAAAATCAGGCAGGCATTTGAGCAGATCACAAGCCGCTTCCGAAAAGACGCCGTAAAGATTGCCGCCAGCCATATTTATGTTGCGGGCGGCAACCAAACGGACTCGGAGCGGCCGATTGAAGTCGGCGGCGCTTATACGGTGGCCGCTGAAAGCCTGCCGGAGGAGGCCGCTTACGTGGCGCTCGGCCATTTGCATCGCCCGCAAACAATCAAACGGGCGAGGACGCTCGCGCGGTATTCTGGATCTCCGCTGGCCTATAGCTTTTCTGAGGCAGGCTACGCCAAATCGGTGACCATTGTAGACGCAAAGCCGGGCGAAGAAGCCTCTTGGCATGAGGTTTTATTATCAAGCGGCAAGTCTCTTGTAAAATGGAAAGCGGAAAATGGACTAAGCGAGGTATACAGCTGGCTCGATGAAGGCAAAGATCAGAATGCCTGGATTGATCTTGAAATCTGTGTAACGGACCAGCTGTCACTTGAAGACATTCACAGGCTCAGAAAAGCACATCCGGGTTTCGTCCATATCAGGCCGGTCTTTGAAGAACAAAACATTGAGCGCGAACGGATCGAGGTTAAGCATGTGTCCATCGAAGACCGTTTTAAGAAATTTTATGAAAAACAGACAGGCGGCGCAGTGCCGGATGCTGAAATGGTAAAGCTGTTTTTAGAGCTTGCATCAGGCGCAGAAGATGAGGAGGAAGCAAGATGAAGCCGATCGCCTTAACGATAAAAGGGCTCCACAGCTTTAGGGAGGAGCAGACGATAGATTTTGACAGCCTTTCCGGTGCAGGTGTCTTCGGTATTTTCGGGCCGACAGGAAGCGGTAAATCCTCGATCCTTGACGCCATGACCCTTGCTTTATATGGAAAGGTAGAGCGGGCGGCGAACAATACGCACGGGATCTTAAACCATGCGGAAGATTCGCTGACTGTTTCCTTTACCTTTGCGCTTCAGACGAATCATCAAACCTCTTACAAAGTCGAGCGTGTGTTTAAGAGAACGGATGAAATGAAGGTGAAAACAGCGCTTTGCCGTTTTATTGAGATCAAGGATGAACAAACCGTGCTTGCTGATAAGGCCAATGAAGTGAACAAAAGAGTCGAGGAGCTCTTAGGGCTGACCATCGATGACTTTACAAGAGCGGTTGTGCTGCCGCAAGGGAAGTTTGCTGAATTTCTGTCTTTAAAAGGGGCGGAACGCAGGCATATGCTTCAGCGTTTATTCAATTTGGAGCAGTATGGAGACCGCCTTGTGAAAAAGCTGAGACGGCAGGCGCAGGAAGCCAATGCGAAAAAGAACGAAATGCTTGCAGAGCAATCGGGTCTCGGCGAGGCGAGTTCAGAAGCGGTTGAACAAGCTGAACAAGCGCTTGAACAAGCGGAAGCCAAACTGGAATCAGCGCGGAAGAATCGTGATCTAGTAAAAGACCGGTTTGCTGAGCATCGAGAGATTTGGAATGACCAAAAGGAAAAAAACGTTTATGAAGCAGAGAAAAAGCGGCTTGAAGAGGAAAAGCCGCATGTCGACAGCATGCAAAAACGCTTGGCGGAAGCGGAAACAGCAGCCGCTCTAAAGCCGTATGCGGACCGGTACTTGGAAGCGGTACAGCATGAGGAGAAGGCTGCGAGGGAAGAAGTGCTTGCCCAAAAGGAGTTAACAGAACGCACCGCTTTCTTTCAGCAAAAGAATGAAGAATATGAAGCGTGGCGCCGGCATAAAAGCGAGAAAGAGCCAGAGCGTTTAGCTGAGCAGGAACAGCTCTTCCGCTTGCAGGAGATCGAAATCAAATGGAGAGAGGCCCAGCAGGAGGCAGAGCGCAAACAGGCTGAACTTCAGCAGAAGGCCGAAAATCTTCAATCTGTCATGAGGGAATTAGAAACCGTAACAGACCGTCTTACAAGGGGGCAAAACAGACAGGCTGAATTAAAGCAGCAGCTCAAAACCTTGCAGGTAACCACTGATGAGCGGAAAAGATGCAAGCAGGCCGCTGAAATGGCTTTGCGGATCAGACAGACTGAGGAGCAGCTAGCAAAAGAGAAAAAACGCATTGATGCATTGAACCTTGTATTACAGAAAATGAACGAGGAAAAGAACACACTCGTACAAAAGGCTGAAGCGGAAGAAAGTAAAATCATACAGGCATATGAGGCTGTTCAAGCCGTGTATCATATGGTCTGTGAGACGGAACGATCACTCACGCGAACTGCTGATCAAGCAAAACAGAGACAACACACACTTCACACTCAGCGTGAGAAAGCAAGAATGGCGGCACTTACCAAGGAGTTATCGGAAAAACTGATGGCCGGAAAACCTTGCCCGGTTTGCGGTTCAACTGATCATGATCCGTCTGCCTCAGCACATGGGACATATGAGCCGGATCACAATGTTGAAGCAGAAATCAAACAGACAGAAGATTTGCTGTCAGCAGCGGCGGCGCTCAGTCAGGAGATTCTTTCTGCCAAAATCACACTTGAAGAGCAGTCCGCCCGCTTTCTCGAGCAGTGTCCGTTTTTGAAATCGATTCAAGCGCCGACCCTTGAGGCAGCTGCTTCCTACGAGAATCAGCCGGTGCAGGAAGCATTTCATGCCGCAAAAATAGAATGGAAGCAAATCAAACAGGACATCCTGTCAGTCAAAACAAGAATGACCCAAATGATCGGCACATATCAGGAATCATTAAAAAAAGCCGAGCAGCTAAACGAAAGAATGAGTTATGAAAAAAGAGAGGCTGACCGTATTGGCAGCATAATAGCAGAGCTTCAGTCCTCGATGGACAGCCAGCAGAAGATGTTTCATGAATCATTTGAAGGCCAATCTCTGGATGAAGCGGAAAAATGGCAGCAAGACATTGAAGAAAAGGACCGGGCCGCGGAAGAATGCGAGAAACGAATTGAACGAAGCATCGCTTTTCTTTCTGAGCATGAGTCACAGAAGGAACAACTGCGGGAATCGAGCCATCAGCTTGAAAGGGAAAAGCTGGAACTTCACTATGCCGCAGAACAGGCGAAGAGCGCCATAGCAGATTATAAGAAGGAACTCGGGGACTATGTAAAAGAGGATTCTATCCAAGCGAAGCTCCGCTCAGTTCAGCAGGACCTGAAGTGTTTAAAAGAAAAAGAGCAATCTCTATATGAAGAGCTGCAAAGCGCCCAAATGATGCTCAATCAGGCAAAAAGCCGCGCTTCAGCAAGCGAGCATACACTTAAGGAAGCGGAAGATAGGTTGAAAAAAGCGGAAGCGGATTGGCTTGAACATGCGAAAAGCACCCGCTTTGTCCGGGCTGACGAGGTAGAACACAGCCTCATCCCAGCTGATGAGCTTGAAAAGATCAAAGGCAGTATTGACCAGTTTTTGGATAAATGTAAGCAAAATGCCGCAAACTTAAAACGTGTGTCTGATAAGCTTGCAGGCAGATCCTTATCCGAGAGTGAATGGAACGAAACCGTCACGTCATTAAAAAAAGCCGAGGAGGCATTCGGGAGTGCTTTGGAAGAAAAAGGGGCAGCGGCTAAAGCACTGGCTGTGATCCGCGACCAACACAAACGTTTCAATGAAATTGAGGCTGAGCTGAAGAAATGGCAGACCCATATCGACAGGCTGGACAAGCTTCAAGCAGTGTTTAAAGGCAACACGTTCGTCGAATTTTTAGCTGAGGAACAGCTTGAAAGTGTTGCAAGGGATGCGTCAGCACGTCTCGGCGTGCTGACAAGACAGCGTTACGCTATTGAAGTGGATTCAGAAGGCGGATTTGTGATGCGGGATGATGCCAATGGAGGCGTCAAGCGCCCGGTATCAAGCTTGTCGGGAGGGGAGACCTTCCTTACCTCGCTTTCTCTTGCTCTCGCACTTTCTGCGCAGATCCAGCTTCGCGGTGAATACCCGCTGCAGTTCTTTTTCTTGGATGAAGGGTTTGGAACGCTTGACCAAGATCTGCTAGATACGGTTGTCACTGCCTTGGAAAAACTGCAGTCAGACAATCTGTCTGTCGGCGTGATCAGCCATGTGCAGGAACTGCGGGCACGGCTTCCGAAAAAGCTGATCGTACATCCGGCGGAACCTAGCGGACGCGGCACAAGGGTAACACTCGAGATGATGTAAGGGGGACGCGGATGTGGCAAAACAGACTGTCGGGATATGTGAGCTATGCGGCCGGAGCGATGTCCAGCTGACAGAGCACCATCTCACACCGAAGGAAGAAGGCGGTACGTTCCTGCCGACTGCGGTGCTTTGCATCCCTTGCCATAAACAGATCCATGCCTTGTATACAAATCAGGAACTGGCAGTTCGACTGTCCGGAATTGAAGAGCTCAGAAGTGATCCGAAGCTTGCCCGGTTTGTCAAATGGATCAGAAAACAGCCGCCTGAAAAGCTGATTAAAACAAAGAAGTCCAATGAACGGAAAAAGAAAAAATAAAAAGCAGCCCTCTCTTTGCAGAGCGGCTGCTTTTTATCCGTTTCCAACCATATCCTGATCGCTGACATCGGGGTCTATATAATTTGTCGCGTTGACTGCGTTGTTTAATAGAAGGAAATCTCCCGTGTTTCCTGCTCCCGAACCGAGCGCAGATTTTGAAGAGCTTTTCGGAGAAAGGTAAAAGGAATCACCAAAGTTTACGACTCCGCCCGATATGGAATTGATAGCTATAGGCCCGACAATTGCTGGCATACACGACACCCTTTATAGAAGTCTCTGTTTATTATATGCCCGTGCCGGACGATTGTGAGTTTGGAGGAATAATCTGCCGGATATGTTTAATCCGCGCGTCACCGCGTACGACCGAAGCTGAGCCTGCATGAAAAACGGAAGAGGATGAGACCCCTTGAATTTTGATGTTGCGGACATGAATGACAGGCACCTCATGGCAAAAAGCGGTTTGCACGCCCGTTTCCGGAAGAAGCTTCACAGCGTGCTGCTCAAAAATGGGATAATCCTTTCTATTAAATGAGCCTTCATTTTCATAAAACGTTGAAAGCGAGCGCTGAACAGCGAGCACTTTTATTTTCATATCGATTTCGTTTGTATCGCCTGCTTGAAATACGCTTGCGATACCGAGAGAGTTAAATTTAATCTGTCTGATGTGGGATAGACGCTTAAGCATGATTCGACGGCAGCGGAGCAAATGGACCGATAATAAGAGATTCAGGCGGCGTATCGAAAATGGAAGATAAATAGATGGATTCTGCGTCTCCAATGTGGAAAACAGAGGAACTGGATACACCATTCATTCGGATATCTCCGACTTCGAGGCTGCGGTTGACGACGGTAAAGATCATGCTTGCTCATCTCCTTTCATCTCGGAGGGGATATGTTCGAGAAAATGTTCCACAGCACGGATCACATCACGCTTTACATGCTCAGCAATATGTTCCGCATATTGTTTGGGCGGTATGTTTTCTTCTTTTTTAATATGAGACATATAATAGTGAATTCGGCTGTCTATTTGTTTTCTGATGTCCTCAATGACATGATGCCGATTTGTATCGTCAAGCCTGCTGTCATATTGGTTTTCTAGCTGCTCCAAAACAGAAGGGATTTCCTCGGTTAAGTACATGTCGACGTTCTGCCGGATTTGCTGCATGAGCTGGGCGCTCTCTTCCTGCTGCATCATTCCGATTTCAGGTGTGGTCTGGCTCACTTCAAAGTTTTGAACGCTGTTCGGGTCTGTCGGATTTAAACCGATATTCAGCGTGCCATCGAGACGTTCGATTTTCAGCTGATCAAATTTATATTCCACACGCTCAATAGTTGTGGCCGGCCGCTGTTTCATGGTATTCATTTCAGTTTGCATCTCTTTCAGCTGCCGTTCGAGCTGCTGAATATGCAGCGCCTGCTGCTGAACGAAGGAATTCAAGTTTTGCAAGTAAGAGGAAACAGATTGATCATACATGTCTTTCACCTCTTTCATATGATTAACGGCCAGGAGGCTGGAGCGGAACCAATGAACCTGTATCGGGCTCCTGTAATTCGACTGGCTGCCCCTGAGCGGAAACCTCGGGAGCCGCTTCTACATAGCTGCCTGTATTGTACAGGTTAGAAAGCGATTTAATAGATCCGGCGCTTCCGATTTGCAGAATGGAGGAGTTGCTGATGGATTCCAGCCGGAGATAGTTAATTTGAATGGTTTGATTGATATAAAAATTCATGAAGCATCACTCCTTTACGCATTGCCTGCGATCGGCTGATCAACCACATCATTGTCGTACACATTCGTTGCGTTTTTATAATTCATCACCTTAAGGCCGTCACCGGTATTAAAGCTGCCTGCCCCGGCAAACGTTCTGACCTCAGCTTGAGGAGAAATGGTAATGCAGTCTCCGATGTGAACGACTCCGCTCGTACCGACCGCATTAATTTTAAACGCTCCGACAATTGCCGGCATACGAGCACATCCTTTGTTGTTAAATTGAAAAAAGGCAGGTGAAATAAGGACAAGATTTATTTCTGCTGGGCTATTCACGATAGCTTATGACATACGCACATTTGTGTGAGAGAAAATTAAATGGGGACATGTCGGAGAGATTATAAAAAATCTGTTTGTTTTTTTCGGGTGAAGGCTTAAACATTTCAGAAGCTGATTATTGTATAAGGCCAAGCGGAAATGCGGCAATGGTGCCGCTGTCCGCCTGCGTGATTGTATACTGTTTTGCGTTGGTGTATGGGCAATAGAGGTACAGGAAATGTCTTTCGGAGTAATTCGTGTTGCTGGAGTATTATCTGCCGTGATGTTTCATGCTGATCCAGAAAGGATCTGCTGAATTGTTCAAGTTCTGTTTTCAGGCGGCAAATTCTCGCCCAGAGGCGTGTCTCAGGATGTTGCTCAGCAATATGCGGCGGGTGATGCGGGAAGCCTTTGGATACATATCATATGATCACACACGGGCGTTTTGCCCCCAAGAGGTGATTTCTTCTTTAATTCGAATATTGAGCAGACTGTCGAGCTCTTGGCTGCATTGAATCGTTTCTTTTGAATTCATACCGTATTTTTGTGCTGTTTTAATTAGCATAACTCTCAGTTCTTCAATTTTTCTGTTCATGAAACAATCTCCAATTCTAGATTTTATTGTGGTGCATACAGGATATAGATAGTATAACCTATTTTGGCTGAAAAGGTTGCCTTTCGTCAATTTGACTAAAAAAGCGACAATTTTTGCTGCGGTCTTTTTGACTTGCTATGGTTGAGAAAGGACTATAGTCTTGCCAGATGTATTTGTAAAAAGTCCTGCCGCTCTTCGATTTCGTGCAGGATATTTGCTTGTTCCTTTTCTAACTGTAAGGGGCTTTTTTTTATGTGAGGATCATCGCCTGCTCTTTGACAAATGTCAAAAAGCCAGTCTCTGATAAACGGAGACAGACGGTCGATCGTAAATTCCCGGCTCAGCACATTTTTCATGAGTGTGTGATATTGTGCCCGGAAAGCTGGAATGGAGAGAAGTCTTGACGCAAGTGTACGGCCGTTTGTCAATAGAGGGTCCTCTTCAGTAAATCCGTATGCGGCAAGCGTTTTTGTTTCCATGGGAGCTATGTGAAAGCGGCCGGACTCGTTCAAACAAAAGCCGTAATAAAAGGCTTGGCGGGTGCAGACGCTGCCGATCAGCCACAGAAAAAACAGCTTTACATCAAGATACATTTTAATTCGTTCGGCAAATTCTTCATCCTCCGCTGTGCAGATCAGCGTGAGAAATTCACGTAAGTATGCGGTCCGTTGTTTGTTTTCAATGGAAGCTTCGTGTTTGAAAACAGACAGCGGAACCCTTGGATCGGTATCCTTCACTTCATAAATGGCTCCTTTCGGATGCCGGCGATTCATATCGAGCGCATCAATTTTTAAATAAATGCCTTCTCTTTGACCATTGATGATCAGGAAGATGTAGGAAGCATCATGGGAAGCGACGCCAAGTTGATGAAAAAAACAATAAGCAAGCCTGCGCCGCATCAGTGAAGGATCATCTTGTTCTGCATTCAGAAAAAACTTTTTTTCGCTGAGCGGAGACTGTTCACAGTTTATTTCATAGGACGCCTTTTGCAGGGTGTCACGCTGTGTGAGAAGAATGGGAGAAACGGTTCTGTCTGTCAACATCAGTCCCTTGGCAGTCCCCGTTCTGTTAAGCTGCTGCCGACGAAAAAATAAATGTATGCTTTCCATATTCTTTCCTCCTCTTCAGACGCCATTTGTATGATATGTACAGCGAGCCAGTCCCGAAACGGGAATGAAAACACGCATTTGATAAAAAGGAATTTCAGCATTCGACAGAGAATAACTGAAGTAGAACTCTGATTTAAAAGATGATGGAGGAATAACATGAAATTTGCGACAGGGGAACTTTACAACCGAATGTTTGTCGGCCTGATCATTGAAGATGATAAAATTATGGATTTGCAAAGGGCTGAAAAAAAACTGTTTGAACTTGAGACGATTCCGGGATCGCTGATTGAATGTATCGCAGAAGGGGATAAATTTGTTGCGCATGCAAGGCAGCTGGCAGAGTGGGCAAAGAAACCGAATGATGAGCTTGGATCATTTATTTACTCATTATCTGACGTGAAGCTCCATGCGCCTATTCCTAAGCCGTCAAAAAATATCATGTGTATCGGCAAAAACTATAGAGATCACGCAATTGAAATGGGCAGTGAGGCTGACATTCCGGAGCATCCGATGGTATTTACCAAATCGCCTGTAACAATCACAGGTCATGGTGATACGGTGAACAGCCATGAAGAGGTCACCTCTCAGCTTGATTATGAAGGAGAGCTTGCTGTCGTCATCGGAAAAAGCGGCACCCGCATATCAAAAGAAGACGCATATGACCATATTTTCGGATATACGATTGTGAATGACATCACGGCGCGGGATCTGCAAAAAAGACATAAACAGTTTTTTATCGGAAAAAGTTTGGATACGACATGTCCGATGGGACCTGTGCTTGTACATAAATCGTTAATTCCCGATCCGGAGCGCCTTAAGGTTGAAACGAGGGTCAACGGCGAGCTGCGCCAATCCGGCTCGGCAAGCGATATGATTTTCTCTGTCGCGGAATTAATCGAAACCCTTTCAATGGGGATGACGCTTGAAGCGGGAGACATCATTGCGACCGGCACGCCGTCCGGTGTAGGTAAAGGCTTTACACCGCCGAAATTTCTGCGGCGAGGCGATCAAATCGACATCACGATTGAACCCATCGGAACGCTGTCAAATCAAATCGGCTAATCATAAGGGGGGCGGCACAGGAACCGCCCGCTTTTTCTGTGGATCATCTTTGTGGCAAAGGACAAGTTCATGGTACTATAAGTGGGGTAATTTATCTGATAGGGGGAACCTGTATGACACATCTACATATTACGACATGGGTGGTGGCGCTGATTCTGCTTTTCGTCAGCTACTCGCTCTATTCGTCAGGAAGTGCGAAGGGCGCAAAAATCACTCATATGATTCTGCGGCTATTCTATATCCTTATTATTTTGACAGGAGCTGAGCTGTTTGTCCGTTTCGCCAACTGGAATGGAGAATACGCCGGGAAAATGATTCTTGGCATTATCACCATCGGCCTGATGGAAATGCTCCTCATCCGCAAGAAAAAAGAAAAATCAACTGGAGGCCTATGGATCGGCTTTATCATTGTCCTTGTGCTGACAGTGCTGCTCGGTCTTCATCTGCCGATTGGATTCCGATTATTTTAATAGAAAAAGCTTGAACCCGGTTCTAAGAGAGTCGGGTTTTTTTGTATGGTTCCCCCCTGATATTCCAAATCATTTAAAATAACCTTAAAATTCCCTGTAAGCGGTATCTCGGCCTATGAAATTATGATACATTTCAAAAAGATTCATTATTTTACAGGAGGGATAACATGAAACGAAGAAAATTCAGCTCTTTTTTGGCGACAGTGCTAATTTTCGCACTGATCTTCAGCCTTTTTTCTCCAGGCACCAAAGCAGCAGCTGCCGGAACCATTGATGTAGCCGGTGTGCTGGAAAAAGGCAAGGAACAAACAGGAACCATGAAGGAACCGGAACAGGCGAAATGGTATCAAGTGAATCCGGGAAAGGCAGATATTCAGAAAGACTCTCATATGGCATTGACTGTTAAGAGTGATGCTGTTCTGAATGTATCTGTCTACCCAAGCAAGGAAAAAGCGCTTAAGGATGAGACGTTTGACATGTACCGTTCCTACACAGCAGAGGATGGAAAAAGTGAAATTGTTTTTCCATACGCGTGGAGCGGTCCTTACTATGTAAAAGTTGAATACCTCGGAGAAGAAGAACCAGAGGACGGCGGAACGGCCGAAGCAGCTGAGGAAGCCAAATATACGATTGGATATACAGGCACCAAAAAGCAGCCGTCAGATCTGGAAGAGGAAGAAGCCTGCCCGGTGGAAATGAGTGTCGATCAGAAAAAATCGGGAAAAAGCATCCTGGACAAGCTGAGAACGATTCGTGATGAGCAGCTGAGCCAAACAGCAGAAGGCAAAGAACTGACAAGCCTTTACTACAAAGCGGCGCCGTTTATCGTGGCAAAGCTAGCACTCAATAAAACAGCAAGAAATGAAATCTATCAGGACCTTGTCACATTAAAGCCACTGTTTGAGGATGTGTCAGAAAACGGAGCTTCTTCTTCATATAAGATGACTGAAAAGGATCAAAAAGCGATCAATCGGCTTTACGATACAGCTTTACAATCAGTCCCGTCTTTCCTTAAAGAGGAGATGAAGAAACAGGCGGAACGATTAAATATCAAGCAGCTGCAAGGCAAAACAGCAGGAGCAATTTTAACAGAAAACAAGATTGCGGCAAAAAGCGAAGTTCAGACAACAAAGGTCATTTTCAAGGTGAAGAATAATAAAAGCCTCTCATCCGTACATAACGAAATGAAGGGCTTTACTGCCAGCGCGCAATCGAAAAAAGACATTTCTAATGTGAAAAAGGCAAAGAAACTGTTTGACAACCTGTACTCTTTTGAACTACCGAAGGATCAAAAGCAAAGCGGGACATACACGGCAAGCGCAAAACGCGTGAAAAGCGCTGCCGCGACATTATCCAAGATGTCTAACGTAGAGTTTGCGGAACCTGTGCAGGAATACAAAAGCCTGTCTAACGATGTTCAGTACTCCTATCAGTGGCCGCTTAGAAACAACGGTGAAAACGGCGGCATCAAAAATGCGGATGTCAAATACGAGCCTGCCAGCACATTGCTGTCTAAGCGCAAACTGAATGATACATTGATTGCGGTTGTGGACACAGGTGTAGACAGTACGCTTGCTGATTTAAAAGGGAAAGTAAGAACCGATCTCGGGCATAATTTTGTCGGACGGAATAACAATGCAATGGATGATCAGGGGCATGGGACACACGTCGCAGGCATTATTGCCGCCCAAAGCGATAATGGCTATTCTATGACTGGATTAAATGCCAAAGCGAAAATTATCCCGGTAAAAGTGCTTGATTCCACAGGCTCCGGAGATACTGAACAAATTGCCCTCGGCATCAAATACGCAGCTGACAAAGGAGCAAAGGTCATTAACTTAAGCTTAGGCGGAGGCTACAGTCGCGTGCTTGAATTTGCTTTGAAATACGCGGCTGACAAAAACGTCCTGATTGCGGCAGCCAGCGGAAACGACGGAGCCAATTCCTTATCTTATCCAGCTTCCTCTAAATATGTCATGTCGGTCGGAGCGACGAACCGTATGGATATGACAGCAGACTTCTCTAACTACGGGAAAGGTCTCGACATCAGTGCGCCGGGTTCTGATATCCCGAGCTTGGTGCCGAACGGAAATGTGACGTACATGAGCGGAACGTCCATGGCGACACCTTATGCGGCGGCTGCGGCAGGACTGCTGTTTGCACAAAATCCGAAGCTTAAAAGAACAGAAGTGGAGGATATTCTGAAAAAGACAGCGGATGATATTTCCTTTGAAAGCGCCGACGGCGGAGAAGAGGAAATGTATGACGATAATGGCGATCCAATTGAAATTCCCCGCATCCCAGGCGTTGACTGGCATTCCGGATACGGCCGGCTGAATGTGATGCAGGCTGTCAGTGCTGTTGATTTACAGGTGAAGGTCAATAAGCTGGAAAGCACGCAAACAGCCGTCAGAGGAAAAGCGAAGGAAGGCACGCTGATCGAGGTGATGAGCGGCAAGAAAAAACTCGGCAGTGCCAAAGCGGGAAAAGACGGTGCATTCAAAGTCAGCATCCCGACTCAGAAACAAGATAAAGTCCTGCATGTGAAAGCCTCTAAAGGCGATGCAAAAACATCCTTACAAGTGGTTGTCGTGAAAGGAAAACCATCCGGCACACCGAAAGTAAAGGCTGTCAAAACGAAAGACACAGCAGTAAAAGGCACGGCGAACAGCAAAGCAGTGATCAAAGTGAAAGACAAATCGAAAAAAGTGATCGCTTCTGGTAAAGCTGACGCCAAAGGGGCCTTTACGGTAAAAATCAAAAAACAAAAAGCCGGGACGGTGCTGTACGTCACGGCAGCTGATACGGATAAAAAAGAAAGCAAGGCTGTAAAGGTTGTTGTGGAAAAATAAAGAAAAAGCGGTGCCGAAGCACCGCTTTTTTATTTGCGTCCCCGCTGAACCGCTGAATACATAATGGAGCGCTTTCCATCGGAAGCCGTCCATTCGAACCGGTCGCCAGCCGCTCCTTTGCTGTAATGGTGCTGCAGCGCGCATTGGGCCGTGTCGTTTGAGAAGTGATAAAAGGAAACACCCTGCTCCTCTGAGATATCTAAAAAGACATCTTTATTATAAGAAAACACGCAATCGAATATCGATAAACCAAAGCTGTGCAAATGCTGCAAAAAAGCGAGAAAGGTCTCATCATCCAGCGAATCCAGAAGCGCCATGAGCGGACGTTTGACCGATTTTTCATAGCGTATGCATTCTCCGCCGGAAAGGGAGATATCCTCTCCGCAGCATGTCAGAACCAATTTGTTCTGGAAGCCGGCCAGCTCCCACTTCCCTTCACGCTGAATCCAGATCGGTCTGTTTTGAAGACTTTCCGCCAGCAGCACATCACCTTCCTGGTTTTCAATTAAGCATATGCCGTCTTCGATCAGAATGGTGCCGTATTCCCATTTCTGTTCATCTTTATATAGAAATTGTTTTCGTTTCATAAATGAAGTGCTCTCCTTTTTTCTTCGTTCCTCTCTTTTCTTTCCAATACAAGCCTGTCCCATACAACTCTTTTGTGGACAAATCAACTATCTGTCTATAGATGCATAAACTTACTAAGGTGCTGAAAGAAACGAATTTGATACCGATAGAAACGGGATTGGAGCTGATATCACATGTGTGGAATTACGGGTTGGGTCGACTTTAAAAAGCAGCTCGTCCAAGAAAAACAAACGATGAACAGAATGACAGACACTCTTTCCAAACGGGGGCCTGATGATTCTAACGTTTGGGGAGAGCACCATGTTTTATTCGGACATAAAAGGCTTGCGGTTGTCGATATTGAAGGCGGACGCCAGCCGATGGCATGCACCTATAAAGGGGATACGTACACAATTATTTACAATGGTGAGCTGTATAACACGGAAGATCTGCGCAAAGAGCTGCGGGCGCGGGGTCATCAGTTCGAGCGGACGTCTGATACCGAGGTATTGCTGCACAGCTACATTGAATGGCAGGAGGATTGTGTAGATCGCTTGAACGGCATTTTCGCCTTCGCCGTGTGGGATGAAAAGCGTGATTTGCTGTTTGCGGCGAGGGACCGTCTTGGCGTGAAGCCGTTTTTTTATACGGAGCAAGGCTCTTCTTTTCTCTTCGGATCGGAACTCAAAGCCATCCTCGCACACCCCGAGGTGAAAGCGCGGGTGGACAGAACGGGTCTCTCGGAAATTTTCGGGCTTGGACCGTCCAGAACTCCGGGTACAGGCGTGTTTAAAGGCATAAAAGAAGTCCGGCCGGCCCACGCGCTGACGTTTTCTAAAGACGGTCTGAACATATGGCGTTATTGGAATGTCAAAAGCGAGAAACATACGGACAGCTTTGAAGACAGTGTGGCCAATGTGAGATCATTGTTTCAGGATGCGGTGACGCGGCAGCTTGTGTCGGATGTTCCGGTTTGTACGTTCCTATCCGGCGGACTTGATTCGAGTGCCATTACCGCCATTGCCGCAGGTCATTTTGAAAAGGAAGGAAAAGCCCCGCTTCATACTTATTCGATTGATTACGAAGAAAACGATAAATTTTTTCAGGCGAGCGCCTTTCAGCCGAATGACGACGGGCCGTGGATTGAAAAAATGACAGAGGCCTTCGGCACGACGCACCATAAATGTGTCATCAGCCAAAAAGATCTCGTCGATCATTTGGAGGAAGCCGTTCTGGTCAAAGACCTGCCGGGAATGGCTGATGTCGACTCGTCTCTCTTGTGGTTTTGCCGTGAAATCAAAAAGGACTTTGTCGTCAGCCTGTCAGGAGAATGCGCGGATGAGATTTTCGGCGGTTATCCCTGGTTCCATACAGCAGACGTTGAGTCCGGTTTTCCGTGGATGAGATCGACAGAAGAGCGGATGAAGCTCCTCTCCGATTCGTGGCAGAAAAAATTGAATTTGAAAGAATACGTATATGCAAAATACGAAGAAACCTTGGCCGAAACACCGTTATTAGACGGTGAAACAGGTGAGGATAAAGCGAGAAGGCAGCTGTTCTATTTGAATATGCTATGGTTTATGACCAATCTTTTGGATCGTAAGGATCGCATGAGCATGGGAGCGAGCCTTGAGGTGCGGGTGCCGTTTGCTGATCATCGGCTCGTTGAATACGTCTGGAATATCCCATGGGAAATGAAAATGCATGACAACCGGGAAAAAGGTATCCTGCGAAAAGCACTTGAAGGCATTTTGCCTGATGACATCTTATATCGTAAAAAAAGCCCGTATCCGAAAACCCACCATCCTGAATATACAAAAGGAGTCAGCGAGTGGCTGAAAGCGATCAGGAGCCAAAAGGACTCCGTGCTCCATACCCTGCTGGACAGAAAACAATTGGATCAGCTTTTAGAGACGGAAGGCTCCTCCTTTCAGGTCCCATGGTACGGACAGCTGATGAAAGGACCGCAGCTGATCGCCCATCTTGCCCAAATTCATACATGGTTTGAGGCGTATCGAATTGATATTGAAGAAGCTTAAAAGAGAGGCCGATTCTGCAAAAAGGAATCGGCCTTTTCTTCATATACATTTGCGAAAAAACATAATAGACTTGAAGAAGTGAATACATAGGAGTGAATAGGAATGAAAGAGATAAAAGAAGCTTATCAGCAATGCGGACAGATTGTCAGTGAATACGCGCCAGCGTGTTTTAAAGCATTCTCATTTCTCCCGCTGAAGCAAAGACAAGCTGTTTGGGCAGTGTTGGCGTTTTGTCATACGACAGCCAGTGCGGACGAGGAGGCGTTACCTGTATTCGAAGCTGAGGCTGAACATGTTTTTCAAAGAACAAGTAACGGGAAACACGATTTGTGGAAGGCGTTTGATCATGCGTATCAAACATTTAGATTAGACAGCGAGCCTTTTCGGGAATTCCTTGCCGCAAAGAAAGAAGAACCGAAGACGCATGAAACCCTTGATGAACTGCTCATGGGTGCATATCAGACGGGCGGAAACGCGGGATTAATGCTGCTGCCGATGCTGACGCGCCGAAATCAAGATCAGCTCAAACAAGCAGCCGTCTCTCTCGGCTTGGCCATACAGCTGATTCAAATTTTAAACAATCTCGGCACAGATCAGCACCAAAAAAACTGCATTCCCCGCGAGGTGATGCAGCAATTCGGCTATACAGAGGCCGATCTTCAAAAAGGCACCGTCAATAAAGCGTTCACGATGACGTGGGAGTACATCGCTTTTGAAGCGGAGGCTTACCTTGAAGAGTGCCTGGATGCCCTGTCGCTTTTCCCTCAGTATTCTCAAAAAGCGGTAAAAGCTGCAGCACAGCTGTACCGAGCCATTCTGGAAAAAGTCCGAGCGGAGCAGTACAACGTTTTTGAACAAAAGCACGCCTTAACAGACAGCGAAGTAAAACTGATTCTGTCCAAACTGTAAAAAAAACACCCGGCTTGTTCTGCCCGGGTGTTACGCCATCCCTTTTTGAATCCAGATCCGTGAGCGCCATCTTCTGTACATGAGGATTCCCCGGACCCATTCATCCGCGATAAAAGAAATCCATACACCGGCAAGCCCGAAGCCGAGATGAATGCCGAATAGATAAGCAAGAGGAAGGCCGATGCCCCACATGGAAATCATGGCCATGTAGACTGGGAATTTCGCATCCCCCGCGGCGCGCAGGGAGTTAATGATAATCACATTAAACGAGCGGCCCGGTTCAAGGATGATGGTCATCGCAATCAAAAGGCTTGCAGTGGCAATAATATCAGGGCTTTGCGTAAAGATGCCGATAAGGTCTTTTGAAAAGATTGTCATCAGAACAGATGTGGCCGCAGCGATTCCGATCGCCCAATACAAGCTTTTCATGCAGCGCTCATATGCGGCGTCAAACTGTTTGCCGCCGATATAGCGGCCGATTAAAATTTGTGTGCCTTGGCTGATCGCAGTCCCGAAGAGCAGAATAAACATCGTAATATTTTGCGTATACACTTTGGTTGTTAAAGCCTGCGCACCCATGATGGCAATAAAATAAGTGACAATCATTTGCGAAAGGTTATAAGAAAGCTGTTCGCCTGCTGAAGGAATGCCGATTTTCAGCAGCTTGCGCAAATGGTCTTTATGCATATGAAATACCTTTCTCAACGACATCTTCAGCTGAATGCGTTTGTTTACAATGACAATCATCGCGATTAATCCGATGACACGTGCGATAGATGTAGACATGGCAACACCGGCAACGCCGAGAACAGGGAAGCCGAACAGACCGAAAATGACAACAAAGTTTCCGGCAATGTTTAAAATGTTCATGCCGATTGTGACAAACATTGTATCCTTTGTGTGGCCGTAGCTTTTTAAGATCGCGCTGAATGTCATGATTAAAGCCTGAATAAAGGACAGACCTCCGACAACTTGTAAAAAGACTTTAGCGTCAGGCATCAGCTCATTTGATAACCCCATCATTTGAAGCAGAGGAACTGCCGCAAAAAAGATGAGAACGCTGATGGCAAGGCTGATGAAGAAGTTGGCTCCGATTGACACATAAGCGACTTCCATTGCCGCTTTCTTTTGCCGGGATCCTAAAAATTGTGAGATGACAACAGTTGTACCTGTTGCGATAAAGCTGAACATCACGATAATTAAATTCAAAATCTGGTTGCTGACGCCGACTGCCGCCACACTGTTATCTGAGTATTGGCTGAGCATCAGTGTATCAGCATTACCCATAAACATATATAATGAGACCTCGATAAAGATCGGCCAAGTAAGCGAAAATAATGAGAACGATTTGTCAGCGGGTTTTTTCAAAGCAGTTGATTTGAAGACAGCTTGTTTCATAGTGTCTAACCCCTTTCGTAAATAAAATCAACGTTTTAAAGTGTACCTCCATTTCCTTATAATAAAAAGGGAGAGAAACGATACTTCTTGCAAAAATCCGACTTAAAAAGGAGGATGATCAAATTGCCTCGCATCCTGTTTACAGTCCCGCCTTTTCCGGTATTTATTGCAGCCGGAGAAGGTGTTTTTAAAAAAGGAGAAACTCATGTCAAACGTGTTTTCTCTGTATTTGATCTGATATACGTCAAGCAGGGAACGTTATATATCACTGAAAATGAAAAATCGTTCTCCGTTGAAGGGGGCGAATATATCTTGCTTTCTCCCGGTCTTGAACACTATGGGACAAAGGGCAGTGATGAAGCGACCTCCTATTATTGGCTTCACTTTGATGAACATAGATACGAATTTACCGCAAAAGGGGGCAGCAATTGGGCAGAGCTTCAGCAGGAAAAGGGGAGCTTCGAGGAACCGGCCCGCTACGGACTTGCATTGCCGAGAAAAGGCAAGGTGCAGCGCCCGCAATTTATGGCACAGCAATTTGAAAGACTTATTGATTATTCTGCAGAAAACTCCGATTTGCCGCTCAGAAAACAAATTTTGTTTGAAGAATTGATGCTGCACCTGCAAAAAGAGGCGTTCCAAATTCCATCTGCAAAAGAGCGGGTGGCATGGGAGGCGGCCCGATACTTACAGGAGCATTATAAGGAGAAAACGACAATTAAAGATCTGTCGCTCGCCCTGCACTATAATCAGGATTATGTGACCCGCTGCATGCAGCAAGTGCTTGGTGTTACGCCGGGCCAATACACAAATCGGGTGAGAATGACCGAAGCCAAGCGCCTTTTATCCTCGACAAATGATAAAATGGGCGTCATCGCGGAAACGATTGGAATGGAGGACCCGACATACTTTTCAAAGCTCTTTAAGCAAATTGAAGGCATTTCACCAATTGAATACCGGAAAATTGTCAGCCGGAAAGTTCAATAAGCAGACGAGGGGATGAAGATGAAAACGACAATTTACGATGTGGCGAGAAAGGCGGGTGTCTCGATCACGACCGTATCGCGCGTCATTAACCATACGGGCCGTATCAGTGACAAAACAAGGCAAAGGGTCATGAATGTGATGAAGGAAATGGAGTACACGCCCAATGTCCACGCCGCTGCTTTAACGGGAAAGCGAACCAATATTATCGGCCTTGTGACGCCTGATATTTCAAATCCGTTTTACGGCGAGCTCGCGAAAAGCATAGAGGAAAGAGCGGATGAGCTTGGTTTTCAGATAATCATTTGCAGTACCGATTATGATCCGAAAAAAGAAACGAAATATTTTTCTGTCCTAAAGCAAAAAAACGTAGACGGCATCATTTTTGCGACAGGAATTGAGAATCATGACAGCATGGCCGCTTTAGAGGAAATCATTAACGAACATATCCCGCTCGCCATGATTTCTCAGGATAAGCCTCTTCTTCCGATGGATATCGTCGTGATGGATGATGTTCTTGGCGGGTATGAGGCTGCCAAGCATCTTCTATCACTGGGCCACACAAAGATCGCCTGCATTGTGGGTGATGGGTCAACGACAGGTGAAAAAGACAGAATCAAAGGATTCCGGCAGGCGATGGAGGAAGCGAATGTGCCGATCGATGAGTCGCTGATCATTCCGACACGCTTCTCTTTGGAAAGCGGAAAAGAAGAGGCTGGAAGATTGCTGGACAGGGATACGCCTACGGCTATTTTCGCTTTTAACGATGTATTGGCCTGTGCCGCCATTCAGGCGGCGAGAATAAGAGGCATGAAAGTCCCGGATGACCTGTCCATCATTGGTTTTGATAACACCATACTCGCTGAAATGGTCGATCCGCCCCTGACTACAATAGCCCAGCCGATTAAAGAAATGGGGCAGCGCGTCATTGAACTGCTGACCGAAGAAATCGAAGGAAAACGAAAGACAAAACAAAAAATAGTGTTATCACCTGAGCTAGTGATCAGGCATTCTACATCACCGTTAAAGAAAAGAATCCGATAAAACAGCGGGTTCTTTTCTTTTTGACAGCGAAGGTGAAAAAGATATTGCTTGGAAAGAAAAGACATTGTAAAATGAAATCACCTTTTGAGAAAGCGCTTGCTCAATAAATATCAGCCAAATAGTGGGTAAACCGCTATTTTTTTAAAACATTTTGATGAAGCGCTTTCATCAGGCGGTAAAAAAGGAGTATGAGGAGATGAGGACATGGGGAATCGAGTAAGATGCGCGGTATTAGGGTTAGGGAGACTGGGACACTATCATGCAAGAAACCTTATGACCAGTGTTCCGGGAGCTGAGCTTGTCAGTGTCGGTGATCCGATGAAAGGGAAAGCCGAGCAGGTCGCTAAAGAATTCGGGCTTGAAAAATGGTCGGAGGATCCGCATGAGATTTTAGCAGATCCCGAGATTGATGCAGTGGTCATCGTAACGCCAACAAGCACACATGGGGAAATGATCATCAAAGCGGCGGAAAACGGCAAGCAGATTTTCGTTGAAAAACCGCTGACATTAAGCCTTGCGGAATCAAAGGCGGTTTCTGAAAAAATAAAAGAAACAGGTATTATCTGCCAGGTCGGTTTTATGAGGCGTTTTGATCCTGCATATGCGGATGCGAAACGGCGGATAGATGCAGGTGAGATCGGCAAACCCATTTATTATAAAGGCTTTACACGCGACCAGGGAGCGCCTCCCGCTGAGTTTATCAAACATAGCGGAGGGATCTTTATCGACTGTTCCATCCATGACTACGATATTGCCCGTTATTTGCTCGGAGCGGAGATTACTTCTGTTTCCGGACACGGCCGGATTTTAAACAACCCGTTTATGGAACAATACGGCGATGTTGATCAGGCGCTGACGTATTTAGAATTTGATTCCGGCGCAGCTGGGGACGTCGAGGCAAGCAGAACTTCTCCATACGGACATGACATCCGTGCAGAAATTATCGGGACAGAAGGCAGTATTTTCATAGGGACATTGAGAAATCAACATGTGACCATCCTGACCGCTAAAGGGAGCAGCTATGAGATTATCCCAGACTTTCACACTCGTTTTCATGAAGCCTACTGCTTGGAGCTTCAGCATTTTGCCGAGTGCGTCCTGAATGGAAAAACGCCGATTGTGACGGATATCGATGCAACGATCAATTTAGAAGTCGGCATCGCCGCAACCCATTCGTATCGAAGCGGCAGGCCTGTACAGTTGGATGAGAAGAGTGCTTACACTAGTTTGTCAACCTTATCATGATACCTATAGCTTCCGTATTCCTGCAAATTCCTATCAAAAAAGCAAGGACAATTTAGCCCTTGCTTTCTGTCTTTTCATATAGATAATAGACATAATCGGTTGGTACACCTGTATGGCCAAGCTGCCTCAGCATTGCGGTCACGTTCCCTCTGTGATACGTGCCATGGTTGACGACATGGAGGATGACGTCTGCATAAGTTGTCTCTAGTGTTCCATGTGTCGGATGCTGAAATGAGACTTGCTGTTCAAAGTCCGTCTGGCGGCTGAAGAAATCATGATACTGTGCCTGCAGATCAGCTACATGCTCTTTAATCGCTACCATATTACGATGTGCTGCCTCGAATTTGCCGACACTGTCTATCACCTCTTTGTAGGTTGCTCCTGAAAGAGTTTTCAGCCATATGTAGTCAGCCCTGCACATATGAAGCAGCACGTCGCTGACAGAAGGGAATACGCTCTTTACTTCTTGATAAGCCGTTTCCTCCGGCAGGTTTTCGATATGGTTCAATACTCGCTTGTTCGCCCAGCAATGGTAGTCATAAAACTGTCTTGCATCAGTCACAAACATCGCCCCCTTTTCTAAATAGAATTCGATGTTTAGGCTGTGTTTTCCTTCAGTTAACGAAAGATCGAGAACAAGAAATAGACGGCGGCAGCCCACATTACCACCGCAGAACATTTGTTTACGATTAGCATAAGCCTGCCGCTTGTATCCATTGTCTGAAACAGCCGGCCCGCTATCGCAAGACTGATAAACCAAATCCAAGACACAGCGATGCAGACGGTCATAAAGAGCCATTTCTCAAGCCCTGAATATTGGAGCGAGCTCGTGCCGATGATGCCGATCGTGTCCAGAATAGCGTGTGGGTTTAAAAGAGAAACGGCGGCCGCAAACGCAGCTTGTTTTTTAGCTGTGAACGTATGTTTCTCATTTTGGTTTGCTTTCGGACGGCTGTTCCAAGTCACCCAGCCCATATAGAGAAGAAACAAAAATCCGCCGGTCATCATGACGGTTTCAAACATAGGCAGCTGCTGCACAATGACAGATACGCCTGCAACAGCTAAAACAATTAGCAGAGTATCGCAGACAGAAGCGCTAATGATGGCGGGGAGTGCCCGCCAAATATGCCTTTGCCACGCTCCCTGCTGAAAGATAAACACATTCTGCGCCCCCAGCGGCAAAATTAAGCCGAAGGCCAGCACGATTCCGTGAATCATTGCATTCATGCTGAAAAAACTCCCTTCACATCTGTTTCTCTCATGATAATAGAGGAGATTCTACATGTCTCCGGCCATTTGGTTGGTTTTGAAACCAGCCAAATGTATAATGATGAAAAAAAGGGAGCGTAACGTTGTCACATTGGCAGCCGAGCCGTGAATCGGACATTCCGCTTCATCGGCAAATCGAGCAATATATAAAAGAAAAAATTCTCCATGGCGAGTGGGCTGTAGGGACGAAAATTCCGTCGCAAAGAACGCTGGCGGATCTGTTTCAGGTTAACCGGAGCACAGTGACAGCGGCGATTGATGAACTCGCGTCTCAAGGTCTGTTAGAGGGGAGAAGAGGCGGCGGCACGAAGGTAGTAAACAGCACATGGAGCGTGCTTGCGTCAGCTCCGCCGCTTGATTGGAGCACCTATGTCCGCTCAGGGATTCATCATCCCAATTCTTCTATTATTCAGGATATTAATAAAAACGAGGCGCGAGCGGATATCATTCGGCTGGGGACGGGGGAGCTTTCACCAGAGTTGCTGCCGGCTGAAACGATGCGCAGGATGTTTCAGCAAATCAATCAGCCTGCCCTTTCTTTAGGATACGAACAGCCGAAAGGAAATATAAACCTGCGGGAGGCGGTGGCTGAGCATTTAAAAACAAAGCATATCAATGTGTCACCTTCCGCCATTTTAATTGTATCCGGCGCACTGCAGGCGCTCCAGCTCATTTCGATTGGGCTTTTAAAGCGGGACTCAGTCATTTTGACAGAAAAACCATCCTATCTTCACTCTTTGCATGTGTTTCAATCAGTGGGGATGCGGCTTCGCGTCGTGCCTATGGATGAAGAAGGAATGCAGCCGGGACTGATTTCAGCTTATCGGAAGCAATACGGGGGCCAGCTGCTTTACACGATCCCGTCGTTTCATAATCCGACTGGCATCATCATGTCAGAGAGGAGAAGGGAAGAGATTGTCAATCTGTTAAAAAAAGAGCAGCTGCCGGTCATTGAGGATAATGCGTACGGTGATTTGTGGCTGGAAGAACAGCCGCCGCTGCCGTTAAAGTCGATGGATCGGAAGGCAATGTCCTGTATCTCGGCACGTTTTCGAAAACAGTAAGCCCCGGTCTTCGAATCGGCTGGCTGGTCGGCCCGGAACCAGTTATTGAACGGCTGGCTGACATTAAAATGCAGACGGATTACGGATCAAGCGGCCTCTCTCAATGGGCAGCGGCGCAATGGCTGTCACAAGGTTATTATGATGAACACCTCGCTTGGGTAAGAGTGGAACTGAAGAAAAGGAGAGACGCGGCACTTCAGTTTCTTCAGCAGTATGCAGGGGATATTGCCGAGTGGTGCATTCCAGCCGGCGGCTTTTATATATGGGTCACATTCAAGAAACAACTGCCTGTTAGGCAGCTGTTTCTTGAATTATTGAAACAGCATGTGCTGGTGAACCCCGGTTCCATTTATGACGGCGAAGACCGGCGCAGCATCCGGCTGTCGTATTCCTATGCTTCTCTTCAGGATCTGAAACCGGCATTAAGGCGGCTGCAGAGACAGCCCGCCGCCTGATGACACAGGCTTAAGCTAGACGATGACAGCCCCGAGCGCTCTCGCAAAGGCCATTGCGTGCTCCGGTGCAATTTTGCAGCCTTTTAATTTGTCTAGTGAGACATGGATCTGTTCAAACCTGCAGGTGCTGATGTCCACGTTTTGAAGTGACGTACCGGTAAAGTTGGCGCCCTCCAGTTCGCATGCATCAAAGTGTGTCTGCTGGATCGCCATGCTGCTGCATTCACTTTGAAGTAGGATACAATGATGAAACAGAACGTGTTTCATGTTCGAATAATAAAATGAACTGAATTGTCCATGACATTCCTCGAACGACACATTCCGCAGCGTTGAGTCCGCCAGGTTCATCCCGACCATCTTCGATTGCTTAAATAAAGTTCTGTGAAGAACAGCCCCGCTGAAATCAGCGTTCGATACATCACATTTTTCGAAAATTACATCTGTCAGCTCAATAAAACGAAAGGAAACATCGATAAACATGACATTCCGAAAGACGGTTTTTTCAATACAAAGCCTGTCTATGTCTTCACCGGAAATTGAACAATCTTCAAATAAATGCATGCTGATTACATCATCTGTTGCAGCCGCTTCATGAAAATCGGCAACTTGCAGGTTTTCTGGTACGTACGGTTTTTGAATCGCAGTTTTATTCATCATCTGACATCCTTTACATTCCTGAATGACCTAAAGCTATCAGGATCAATTTCATAGATCGTTTACGCGAATTGATACATATAGTAAAACGTGAAGGGCCTTTTCTGGGTGCTGCAAGCCCGCTTGTTTTGTAAGCATAAATGCAAAGCTTCCAGGACGTCAAGGCGTTTACAAGACCGGAAGGAAAAGGGAACAGGAGGAATGTGGAGTGGGGCATTACGTAAAAACCGAGGAGCATGTGACACTGTTTGTGGAGGATATCGGGCAGGGAAGGCCGATTATTTTTTTGCATGGCTGGCCGCTGAATCATAAGATGTTTGAATATCAAATGAATGAGCTGCCGAAAAGAGGTTTCCGTTTTATTGGTATCGATTTTCGGGGCTACGGGGATTCCGACCGCCCGTGGGAAGGCTACGATTATAATACGATGGCTGATGACGTGAAGGCCGTCATTTATACGCTGCAGCTTGAGAACGCGGTTCTTGCCGGTTTTTCGATGGGCGGCGCAATTGCGATCCGCTACATGGCAAGGCATGAGAGCGCCGATATCGATAAGCTGGTTTTATTGTCAGCGGCCGCGCCTGCATTTACAAAGCGCCCGGGCTATCCGTACGGCATGAGGAAACAGGACATTGATGACATGATTGAACAATTCAAAAGCGATCGGCCGAAGACGCTTGCTGACCTGGGAAGACAGTTTTTCGAGAAACAAGTCTCTCCGGAGTTCCAGCATTGGTTTCAGAACCTTTTGCTGGATGCTTCCTCTTACGGAACGATTCACTCAGGCATTGCGTTAAGAGACGAGGATCTCAGAAAGGACCTGGCAGACATCAAGGTGCCGACACTCATCCTGCATGGCAGAAAGGACAAAATCGCTCCGTTTGATTTTGCTAGAGAATTAAAACGCGGCATAAAGCAGTCGGAATTGGTTCCGTTTGAGAACAATGGACACGGGCTCTTTTATGAGGAAAAAGAAAAAGTCAACAGCCTGATTGCGCAGTTTGCTAAATAAAAAAACCCGATCAATGTCGGGTTTTTTAAATAATGGCTTTGCGCTGCAATTCTTTGATGATCAAATCAGCTCCGTCCGTAATGGACGTTTGGTCAGATTCAATGATCAAATCGGGAGAAAGAGGTGCTTCATATGGAGAATCAATCCCCGTGAAATGTTTAATGTCTCCGTTGCGCGCTTTTTTATAAAGACCTTTCGGATCCCGCTGTTCACAAATCTGGAGCGGGCACTTCACATAAATTTCCAGGAATTCTCCGTCGGGAAACAGCGCTCTGACCATATCCCGATCCTCTCTGAACGGAGAAATAAAAGCTGTTAAGATCATCTGGCCGCTATCGACAAACAGCTTCGCGACTTCCCCAATCCGGCGGATGTTTTCTATTCTGTCCTCAGTCCGAAAGCCGAGATCTTGATTCAATCCGTGGCGGATATTATCGCCGTCTAGCACATAACTCCGAATTCCCATGCGATAGAGCTTTTCATCTACTGCATTGGCGAGGACTGATTTTCCTGAGCCGGACAGACCGGTAAACCAAAGGGCGCAGCTTTTATGTCCGTTTAAACTTTGTCTGTCAGATTTTCGGATCGCCGCGGGATGCCAAACGATATTCGGATTGTGTGTCATTCTGATCCCTCGCTGTTTCTCTGAATGGCAACAGGCTGCTGATGGAGCCCTTTTATCAGTACGTTTGCGACCTCAGGCCGGCTGAATTCCTTCGGCGGTTTTTTGCCTTGGCGGAGAAGCTCCCTCACTTTAGTGCCTGATAAATGGATGTGATCTCTCACGCTGTGCGGACACGTTTTGGAGGTGCCCATATTTCCGCATTTCCGGCAGTAAAAGCTATGCTCAAAAAACAACGGCTTGATACCCAACTCTTCCTCGGTGAACGATCCGAAAATGGTCTGTGCGTCGTACGTTCCGTAATAGCTGCCGACGCCTGCATGATCGCGGCCGACGATAAAATGGGTGCAGCCGTAATTTTTGCGGACGAGCGCATGGAAAATCGCTTCACGCGGTCCGGCATACCGCATGGCGGCAGGGAACACCGATAACATCACCCGATCCTTTGGATAATACTGGTCAAGCAAAACTTGATAGCTTTCCATTCTGATATCACTCGGAATATCATCTGATTTCGTTTCTCCTACTAGCGGATGAAGCAGCAGACCGTCGACGGTTTCCAACGCTGTCTTTTGAATATATTCATGGGCTCTGTGAACGGGATTTCGGGTCTGAAAGCCGACAATCGTTTTCCAGCCGAGCTTTTCAAAGGCCGTTCTCGTTTCCGCCGGCGCTGCATAAAACTGTTCGAAGGACTTGTCGGGAAAGCGGCTGACAAGGATAGGCCCTCCAATATAAAAGTCCGGCCGCTCCAGCAACTTTTTCACTCCGGGGTGAGCGGGATCGTTTGTTTTATAAACAGACAGCGCCTCCTGTGTTTTATCTGGCTGATAGATATCGGTCACTGTCATCATGCCGTACGTCACGCCGTGTTTCACAAGCTTCACGTGATTTCCGACAGACAGCTGTTTTGCTGTTTCTTCGCTGACAGGCAGCGTAATAGGCAGGCTCCACGGCAAACCGTTCGCCAGCCTCATCTCTTTCACAACGGAATGATAATCTTTTTCTCCCAAAAAACCTGTTAACGGGCTGTAGCCGCCAATCCCGATAAGCTCGAGGTCGCTCAGTGCCAACTGATCAAGCTCAGCTTCGCAAGTGCAGCCATCAAAAGTGCATGCGGGATTGAAGCGGTTGATTAACACCCCTCCATGGGGCTCGATTGCATTCACGTGCCTAACCTCCATCTTTGCGATTTACATTGTTTTTAACAGTCTGGACGGGCTTCTTCTTCAATTGAAAATGTGAAATCGTAACACTACAGACTCCATTCAAGAAAAAGAATAAAATCTGCTGACGCTTCCATTCTCAGGACAAGCGTTCTTTCATTCCTGGTGCAGACCGCATTCAGTTTTCTCACGTCCGGCCCATCTACCCGCTCTCTCATCATTTGGGTTTGAAGAAGGCAATGTGCACATTTCACAGCCTATGCTCGGATAATTTTGATCGTGCAGTTTGTTGTAAGGCAAATTGTGGAGCCGGATGTACGTCCAAACATCATCCCATGTCCAGTAAATGAGCGGACAGATTTTAATAAGCTTAAATTTCTGATCCTGATTGATGAATTGAATATGCTTTCTCGTCGGCGACTGTTCCCGGCGCAGACCTGAAATCCAAGCTGTCATGCCTGATAAATGTTTTTGC
This sequence comes from Bacillus sp. 0909A, assembly GCF_036765115.1. Classification (NCBI taxonomy): domain Bacteria; kingdom Bacillati; phylum Bacillota; class Bacilli; order Caryophanales; family Bacillaceae; genus Bacillus; species Bacillus sp. 0909A. The sequence continues at coordinate 717,498 of NZ_JBAIZU010000002.1, read as the reverse complement.
AGAGGTGCGATTTTCCGTAATTGGCAGCACCGATTAGGGTTGTGTTTCCATAATTCATCGCCGTACTGCTCTGCTTGTTCCTTTAAGTTCAGTTCAGGTTCAAGCAGCTGGATCGTAAATGCCGGGTATTTTTGTTTGACGGCTTCGATCAGCTCATATGTTTCCTGAAAATGGAGCCCTGTATCTAAAAAGATGATGTGCGCATGTTTGTTGATCTTCGAAATTAAGTCGAGAAGCACCATCCCTTCAGCGCCAAAGCTGCATGCATACACGATCTTATCCCCGTATGTCCTGTAAGCCCATTTCAATACATCGAGCTCATCGATCAATTGGTCCGTTATCTCTTTTGACAGCGTTTCGTTCCATGTGTCAAACGTGATGTGTTCGTTCAATATTTTCCCCCCGTTTTGCATCTGTCTGTTTTTTATCTATTGATCGAGTTATAGGCAGACTATTCACTTTTGAGATAAAGGTTCGTGCGGTAGCCGCCTAAAATGAGCAGACGAAGGCGCGGCGGAACCAATAAGAGACCAGCTGAATATGCTTTTTAGCAAAATGGTTTTATGCCCAAGGAGAGGTATTATGCCGATTACCATTTATCAGGGGCATCATCATTCACTTGCCCCGGCAGATATTAATATCGTTATTGACGTCATTCGAGCCTTTACCGTGGCCCATTTTGCTTTTATCGGCGGGGCGAAAGAAATTCTCTTGGTCCGGGCAACTGAGGAAGCCTTCAAGCTGAAAGAATCCTATCCGGATTATGTATTAACAGGAGAGGAAAAGGGGGTCGGAATCAAGGGGTTTGATTTGGATAATTCCCCAAAGCGTATGGCTGAGCAGGATATGGTGGATAAGCGGCTGATCCAGAAAACGACAAACGGCGTCACAGCAGCGTTAGGAGCGCTTAAGGCCAAGCATCTTTTTGTGACCGGATTTTCTAATGCCAGAACAACAGCGGAATATGTGAAAAAGCTCGCTGCAAAAGATTGTGTGCTGAACATTGTGGCTTCCCATCCATCAGGTGATGATGATATGGCGTGTGCGGAATATATCAAAAGCATCATAGAAGGGACGCATGGTGCGGCGGCCGAAGTGATTGAAAGAATCAAAAACTCATCCGTTGCGGAGAAGTTTTTTGACAGCAGCCAGCCGTTATTTGATCCGGAAGACATTGCGTACTGTACAAAAGAAATAACGGGCGATTTCGTGATGAAAGTAAAACAAGAAAGAGAAGTTCCAACGATAGAGAGGGTTATGATATGAATGATTTTTCACTAGAATTGCCGATGAGAACAAGTAAACCGAGAGAAAACGGACAGACCATTTTAATCGACAACGGCTACCCCTTGCAGTTTTTCAAAGATGTGATAGGCGCGGCATCCGACTATATTGATTTTGTGAAATTCGGCTGGGGCACTTCATTACTTACAAAAGACCTTGAAGAAAAAATCAGCTCCCTGAAAGAGCATGACGTGAAGTTTTTCTTCGGCGGCACGCTGTTTGAGAAATATGTAAGCCAGAATAAAGTCAATGAATTTCATCGGTACTGTACCTACTTCGGGTGCGAATACATTGAGATCTCAAACGGCACTCTCCCGATGACGAATAAAGAAAAAGCGGTTTACATTGCTGATTTTTCTGATGAATTTCTTGTGCTCAGCGAGGTGGGCAGCAAGGATGAAGAAGTGTCAAGCTGCCAGTGCTCTGAGGAATGGCTTGAGTATATTCTCGAAGATATGGAGGCAGGCGCAGAGAAGGTGATTACGGAAGCAAGGGAAAGCGGAACAGGGGGTATCTGTTCCAGCAGCGGAGATGTCCGGTTTCAAATCGTTGATGATATCATTTCGTCAGACATTGATATCAGCCGAATGATATTTGAAGCACCGAACAAAACGCTCCAGCAAGGGTTTATTCAAAGGATCGGGCCGAATGTCAATCTGGCGAATATCTCATTTCACGATGCAATTGCTCTGGAGACTTTGCGCTTGGGGTTAAGATCCGATACTTTTTATTTGTAAAACAGAAGCTGCGGGGCTCTCTGTATCGGGAGAGCCTCTTGCCTATTACTTTTTATGACGGTACATAGGCGTAAGTATGGGAAGAGAGGTCAGGCGGATGTTATAGATGAAGTCGATGACTCTTGTTGAGATCACTTGGCAAATCAGAGCTTGAATCACAATGCCCCAGGCAATAATTGATGCGGTAATCATAAAAATGATGCAATTCATAATGAGCAAGATGGTTCCCGGGTTTCCGCCCCGGTAAATTGAGATCATGAGAGCAAGAGCTCCAAATCCTCCGTTAGAAATTTTATATTTGTATAAAAGTCCGATGCCGAGTCCTAATAAAACGGCGCCGCTTGCCAAATCAAGCCACAGGTTTGATGTAATGTCCGGAAAAATGACATCAAAAATCAATACCGAAACAGAGGTGACGGTAATCGAGGCGAGAGTGCCTGTGAATGTTCTCATCTCCAGCCATTTTAAAGCAGTAAAAAGCATTGACACATTCACAGCCCATACCGAGAAGCCGTGGGGAATGTGAAACAAATGGTGCAATAAGACCGCAATACCTGCCGCCCCGCCTGTCGGAATATCATGCGGAAATAAAAATAAGGACATGCCGAGTCCCTGTAATACACCGCCTGTGACAATCATAAACGTGAGTTTTGCTTTCATCAGCAGTTCAGCCATTAAGTCATTTGCTCCTTTATGAAAAGACTTGTCCGCTGTTACCATTTTATGAGGCTGTCCATGATTTATGTCTATAAATAAAGGGATGGGACAGCTTAAAACGCTGAACCATCCCACATATACCGATTGATGATCTCCATATTGATTTCTCTGCCGATCCCTGTTCCTTTCGGGATGTGCACGATTCCTTTTGAAGGCTGAAGGCTGATCAGTTCTGTAAAAGGATTCTCCATTACATCCCACTCAATCGGTTCAATTTGGTCGTTTTCCATTTTTGACCACGGAGGCAGGCAGGCCTGAGCAAATAAAGCATAAAGCCGGGAAAGAGCGCCGTCATAGGCATGAGCAGACGCTCTCACACCGAAATAACGCGCGAGCTGGAGGCAGTCGCGAAACTCATCGATTCCATTGACATGCATGACGTCAGGCTGAATAATATCCAAGCAGCCCTGTGAGAGGAGAGGCGCAAATTGCGCCGCGCCTTTCATATTTTCTCCGCCGGCGACAGGGACGGATAAACGGCTCCGCAGCAACGTGTAATCCTGCGGCTGGTCAAAAGGCAGAGGTTCTTCCAGCCAGCTGATATTATCCCATTTCGAAAAATGGCGCTCCCATTTGAAAGCTGCGGCTGTATCATAGCTTTGGTTTGCGTCCAAAATAATGGAAACTGAGCTGCCGGCCGTGTTTTGCAGGGCAGTGATATGCCGCACATCTTCCTCAAAGGTTGTCCCGCCGATTTTGATTTTGATTTGATTGAAGCCCTTTTTCAATTGCGCTTCAACATTCGTAAGCGAGCTGCTGATCCACTGAGGATGGTCTGAATATGATTGGAAAGAGGCATATACAGGGAGTTCTTCTCTGTACCGTCCGCCCCACATGTCGCATACGGAACAACCTGCCGCTTTCGCAGCAATCTCCGTCAATGCCATACTCACAGCCGATGCCGCCCGCTGATGCCATTTTTTAATCGTGCGCACTAAAGGCAGGCGGCTGCCTGCCTGTTTACCCAAGAGATAGGGAATGATTCGTTTTGTAAAACCGACATGCAGGGCCGGGAGCCAATCCACGCACTCTCCCCAGCCGTCAATGCCGCTTTCTGTGATAATTCTGATCAGATAGCATGTCCGATATTGTTTAAATCCGTTTGCATCTCCGTAAGGCTTCTCTAATCGGTGAAGAAGCGGGAAGGTCTCAATCCGTTCGATTTTCAAACCGGATGCTACCTTTCCTCAACCGGCTGCAGCCGATTGCTATTCATTTTAGTCTCTTCTTTTTCATTCGTATCTTCTTTATTTTGTTTGACATGAATCAGCGTCAGCACAAGAATGCCGACAACCAGCGTTAGGCCCGCAATGCTTAAAAACATGCCTGGTCTTGACCACTGCATCAAGCGCCCGAAAATAGGAGGGCCGATCGCCACCCCGAGAAAACGCACTGATCCGTACAGCGATGTCACAAAACCCCGTCTTTCTTTGCCGACAGCGCCTGTGATAAAGCTGTTAATACAAGGAAGGACAAGGCCTGAACCGATACTGCTCAGCACGAGAACGCTGATAAACAGGACGAGATTTTCAATAAATGACAGTGCCGCGTAAGACACAGTCATAAACGCTAAACCGATGACGATCAGCTTTTTCATTAACGATTGCTTTTGTCCGATTTTGCTGCCCGTCGTATAAGATGTCACACACATGACCAAAAGCGGAATCGCTAAAATCAGTCCTTTTTTGACGCCGTCTGTATCGTATGTTTTTTCCAGTACGTCTGATAAGTAAAACAAAATGCCGAATAAGGTAAACAAACAGGTAGCCCCGGCTAAATAAGCGGTAAACAGCCATCTGCCTTCATGCTTAAATACACTTAACAGCCCTTTTGCATATTTTCCGATAGGAGGCGGTTCTTCTTCTTTTTTCTTTTCTTTAATAAAAATCCAAGTCAGCACGATTGAAATGATACAAAACACAGGAAAGGCAAAAAATGCGCCATACCAAACGATCAGGGCGATAAGTGAGCCAATAATCGGCGATAGAACTTTCCCCATCCCGTTTGACGCTTCAACAAGGCCGAGCACTCTGCTTTCCTGCGCGCCTTTAAATAGGTCCGCTGACAGCGCCATCGCAATCGGTCCCGTTCCGGCTGCTCCGATACCCTGAAGAGCCCGGCCAGCCATGACCCACGGATAAGCATTGTCAAAAAAACCTGCCGCAAATCCGGCCAGCAATCCGCCTGCTCCATACAAAAATAAGCAGGGAATAATGATGATTTTTCGTGAAAACCGGTCTGCGAGATAGCCGACAATCGGAATCGCAAACGCCGCAATCAGGGAAAACACCGTGATCACGAGACTGACTTGAAATTGGGATAAATGAAGTTCAGATTTCATTTTTGGCAATATAGGAATAAGCATAGAGTTTCCAAGGGTTAATATTAAAGGGATTGAACTGATTGCTACAATCGTCATTCCGTTATTTTGTTTTGATGTTTCCATCTCAAAGCACACTCCTTTTCTTCTGCTTAGAGTGTCCCTGAAGGCATTAAAAAAACCGAACAGAATCTTCCTGTTCGGGTAAAAAAGGGTTAACCGAGCGCTTGTGAGATAACAGCGAATAATTGTCCGTTTCGTACAGGCAGTGTCTTTTTTTGGTACATCATAAGCGGGGGTTCATCGTCTAAGTGAAATCCCATTGCTTCCAGGCTGTCATGCAACGATGCGGCGTCACCAGGCACGTCGATTCGCATCGGTCCTTGTTTTCCGGCGGCCAGCCTGTTGATCAATCCGGCAGCGAGACCCGGTGACGGAGCGATAATCGGGCCTAATTTCAGATTGACCGGTGTTTGTACAGATAAACCATAGCCAATGAATTCGCCTTCCATATTTCTCGCAATTATACATTCCGCTGATTGAGAGATCAATTGATGCAGGAGTGCTGCTCTGTCTCCGCCAAAGGCGGCTTGATCAGCCGCTGTTAATTCCGGAAAATCCTTTTCTGTAAAAGATGTCAGTTCAATGTCGTGCTGCTTTGTAATCGGATTGAAGCTTTGACAGCTATATTTGCGGATTGAACCTGCTGTTTGAAAATCGGATTTTTCATAAAGCGACAAACCCTCCTTCGTGGCGCAAAGCATGATGGCGGTGTTTTCATCGACTTGACTGATGCACGCGTTCACCATCCGCCGCCCCAGGCCCCGCCGTTTGTACTCGCTGTCGACGATAACAAGTCCGATAGAAGCAAGTCGGCCATACGAAAACAAACCGATGCAGGAGATGATGTCTCCTAGGCTGTTTTGATACCCGAATAATCGTCCGTGTTTTAAGAGCAACAGCAGCTCTCGCTCGCCGTAATCCGGCCACGCGACTTGCCGGGAGAGACGCAATAGACCGGGCACATGTTTTTCTGTAAGCTGAATCAGCTCAAACGCTGAATGCATGTCATCACCTGCTTGTTTCTGGTTTTTTATACATCACAATATGGGTGCCAATGCCGGAAATCTCAAACGGCTCACCAAGTTCTTTCCAGCCAAGCTTTTCGTAATAGCCTTTCACATGGTATCTTGCGTTGCACCAGACCGCCTGCACGCCCATATCGGCCAGCTTCTGCTCCGCGTATTTGATCAGTGTGCTTCCGGCTTTTTGATCACGGTATTCTTCGAGCGTTGCCATGCCTCTAAGCCGATATGCGGGTGAATCGGTCAATAGCGGCTGATTCTCGGGAGAAAAGGAAGCGATGCTGATCAGCGTTTCTTCAAAAAAAGCGCCGAGATGGAAGGAGCCTTCAGCATGATCCTGATCATATTTGCATTGTTCAATTGATTGATGGGGACGCAAAATGCGGTTCCGAATTTCATAAGTATCCTTTGCGGGAATGGTTTTCACTTCAAGCATGATGTTCCTCCTCTTAAGTGATTTATTTTCTATATCGTAACACGAATCGGGTTTGAAAAAGACTGTCCAATTGGTTTGGGCAGTCTTAGAAAGGGTTGTTAATGCAAATAAATATTCTGACGCTGTTCATCTTTTTGCTTAATGTAAGAAGTAAGTTCCGAAGTTAAGTCGGATCTGAGAAAAGGCGTTATTAAATAGATGCCGTTAAACAGCTCGCAGGCAGTATCCAGCAGGGAGCGTGCAATCGCAAGGCCTTCCGCCTTTTGTCTCTCTTTATCTTCGCCTGCACGCGCCATTTTTTCGCGAATGGAATCGGACAGTTTGATGCCGGGAATTTCATTATGGATAAACTCAGCGTTCCGGCTGCTTGTCAGCGGCATAACGCCGATATAAATCGGAGTCTTCAAATGCTTGGTTTCATTATGAATATCGACAAGCTGCTGCTCCGAATAGACGGGCTGTGAGATAAAATAATCAGCGCCGCAGTCAATTTTTTTCTCCAGCCGTTTTACGGCTTTATCGAGATGGCGGACGTTTGGGTTAAAAGCAGCTGCCACTGAGAAATTGGTTTTCTTTCCGAGCGGTTTTCCGGACAGAGACAGCCCTTCATTGAACTGTTTAATCAGCCTGATTAAATCAAAGGACGTTAAGTCATAGACAGACGTTGCACCCGGGAAATCACCGATTTTAGAAGGATCGCCGGTAATCGCCAGCACATCATGCAGCCCTAATGTGTCGAGTCCCATGAGATGTGACTGGAGGCCGATAATGTTTCGGTCCCGGCATGTAAGATGGACAAGAGACCGCATATCGAGCTGCTGCTTAACAAGGGCCCCGCAGGCAACATTGCTGATCCGCGGGGTTGCCAGTGAGTTATCGGCGAGCGTCAGGGCGTCGATTCCCGCTTCTTTTAATTCAGCAGCGGCGGACAGAAATTTGTCAAAGCTCAATTTCTTCGGCGGGTCCAGCTCAACAATAATGGAGCGCTTTTCCGCAGCGATTTCATTTAATCCCGGCTCTGTCCGTTCTTGCTGGACAGTCACCAATTCCTTTGCCCGAACCTTTACATGCTTTTCGGTAATGGGAGCGAGCCCGCCCACAGCCTCTGCCATGGCCCGGATGTGGTTTGGCGTTGTGCCGCAACAGCCACCGATAATCCGCGCGCCTTGCTTGCGGAACTCAGCTGCGCTGTTTTGAAAATACGTATCGTCAGTTTCATATACGAGCCGCCCTTCTTCGAGAGAGGGGAGGCTGCTGTTCGGGTAGACAGATAAAAACACGTCATCAAAAATCGGCACTTCACTGAGCGCTTCAATCATGTGGTAAGGGCCGAGCCGGCAGTTAATGCCGACGATATCTGCACCGAGATCCGCAATCGAGCGCAACGCATCAGAAAGCGGCGTTCCGTCCTGAAGCACACCCTGCTCATGCATGGATACATTTAGCATAATCGGAAGATCGGTTTCTTTCCGGGCGATTTTCAGCACTTCACGGGCTTCTTCCAAATCATAATACGTTTCTAACAGCAGCCCGTCCGGCTCTTCATGCAGCAGTAAATACAGCTGTTCGCGAAAGCTTCGTTTGATTTCGTCAAGGCTGTATGCGTTTTTGTTAAACGTGCGGATGCCTCCCATTGTCCCGAGCACATACGCATCGCCGGCGGAAGCCCGCGCGATTTTTACTGCTTCCTGATTCATTTTTTTGATGTCATCTTCAAGGCCGTGTCTTGATAATTTGATATAATTCGCTCCGTACGTGTTGGTTTGAATGATGTTTGCTCCCGCCTCGACATAAGCTTTATGTATACGCTGAATTTCCTCGGGTTTAGAAATATTAAGCTCCTCAAAGCATCTATCTATTCCGTAGGAGTAAAGCAGCGTGCCCATTGCGCCGTCACCGATTAACACCTGTTTCTTTACATCTTCTAAAAGTCCCATTGTCTGCCTCCTTTATTCACATTCAGCAAGGAAAAAAGAGAAATAAAAAAAGTCCTCTTAAGAAGAAGACTTTGTCAGTGATATTGTCTCTTCTTATCTTCCAAGCTGTTCGAGCTTGCTGGATTTAGCACCTTGGTTATGGCAAAAGCGCCATTACACCGGTTGCTGAAGCTTCGTCGGGCCAGTCCCTCTGCTTCTCTTGATAAGAACGGATATGAAATTTTAATGTTCAGGAGCTGCCAAAGATGCCTGGCATTTTCCCTTTCTCCAAATTTACCGAAAATAAAGACAATAATCAATAGGAATCAAAAAATTTATCTGAAATTTATAAATTGAACGTCAATTGGCAGATCAGCACCTCGAACTGCTGCGATAACCTGCTGAAGATCATCCTTGTTTTTTCCGGTGACACGCACTTGATCATCCTGTACCTGAGATTTCACTTTCAGTCCGGAGTTTTTGATGATCGTATTGATTTTTTTTGCGTTGTCTTTGTCAATCCCTTGAACGAGCTTTGCGCGCTGGCGCACGGTGCCGCCGGACGCATTCTCAATTTTGGCGTAATCAATATTTTTTGTCGGCACGTTGCGCTTAATCAATTTGCTGACAAGCACATCCTTGAGCTGGCTTAATTTAAATTCGTCATCGGAAACAAGAACAAGCTCTTCTTTATCTAATGAAATGTCGCTTTTGCTCCCTTTAAAGTCATAGCGTGTGCTGATTTCCTTCAGTGCGATTTGAATTGCGTTTTGTACCTCAGGGAGTTCCACCTTGGATACAATATCAAAAGAACTTTCTTTTGCCATATGAAAACCTCCATAACATTTAACTTATGTGTTGATTATAGTAGAATAAAGAGAAACTTCCAACAGAACAAAGAATCAATTTGTGATGATTGGAAAAAATGTTAACAAGATCCGCAGTGAAATCAGCGGGAAGAGGAAGGACGATAGCATGAGACCAGGGCAGCAGTTAACCTTGAGTATAGATCACGAAACTGACTTCGGTTACTTTTTAACCGATGGAGAAGATACGATTCTCTTACATAACAGTGAAGTGACAGAGGATATAGAAGACAGAGATGAGGTAGAGGTCTTTATATACGTTGACCAGCAGGAACGGCTCGCAGCAACGATGAAAATCCCTGTCATCAGCGCGGATGAATACGGTTGGGTAGAGGTAGTGGACACGGTAGAGGATATGGGCGTATTCGTCGATGTCGGCCTCTCGAAAGACGCGCTTGTCGCAACAGAGCATCTGCCGCCGTATGAAGATGTTTGGCCGCAAAAAGGGGATAAGCTCTACTGTATGCTGAAGGTGACGAATCGTGGGCGCATGTTTGCCAAACCCGCACCGGAGGATATCATCAGCGAGCTGTTTACGGACGCTTCAGACGACCTGATGAATAAAGAGCTGACCGGAACGGTGTACAGGCTGATCGCTTCAGGATCGTTCATCATTACGGATGACGGAATCCGCGGTTTTATTCATTCATCAGAAAGAAAAGAAGAGCCAAGACTCGGCTCAAGAGTGACAGGACGAGTGATTCAAGTGAAGGAAGACGGCTCAGTGAATATGTCGCTACTTCCGAGAAAGCAGGATGCGCTGTCTGTTGATGCCGAGTATATTCTTACGTATATAAGAACGAGAAATGGCGCCATGCCGTACAGCGACAAAAGCCAGCCTGATGATATCAAAGAACGTTTTAACATGAGCAAGGCCGCCTTTAAACGGGCGCTCGGCCACTTAATGAAAAACGGGAAAGTGTATCAGGAAGACGGCTGGACATACGAGAAAAAATAGCGCATGAAAATGGCTCGCCTGCAGCAGAACTGCGGAGCGAGCCGTTTTTTATTTCTAATTTAATTCATCAACCAGCGTTCTGATTGCCATTTCGCGATCCACATTGTCTGAAATTGCGATCGGAGTAATATCAATGGCAAGAATGACAAGAATCAGCGCACCGGCTGCTGCAACATAAGAAACATAATAGAAATAGTTAGCGGTTTCGACCGTGTTGACGAGTTCAGCTTGAACTCTGGACGTATCATCCTTGGAAGCGGCAATTTCTTTTGCAGCTTCTACTTTTTCTTCAACGATTTGACCCGCTTTTTTCAGCAGTTCATCCACCTTCATTGCATCTTTGCTGTAAACAGCTTTCTTCAGATTGTCAAAAAAGTCAGCATCCTCTTTTTTAATATCAGCAACAACCTGATTGGCAAAAGCCTTTGCCTGTTTTGTGTTGAGTTTGTCAGACATGGCTTTATTAAATACCTCTGGAAGCTGTTTGCCCACTTCACCCTGAGCGAACACAAACCCTTTAAAAATCTCTTCACCCGAATACTGAAGCTGCTTTGCCTGTGCTACACTTTCCTGCTGCTTCACCATAAACACTGTCGTCACCAATACAACCGACAAAAATACGAGAAACGCCTTCTTCAAACTGAAACCTCTCCCTTCTTTTCTTTTTTATTCCACTTCAGTCTGCGAATATATGTAAATTGAAACGTGGAATCAATTGGAGTGAGATACAATATCAAAATGCCGGCCATGATGACTGAAAAGCTGATTAAACCCAGCATAACCGCGAATATCTCATGCATAAAAACAGCGATGATTAAAATCAATCTCCAATGCTTCTTCGGCGCGAACAGTGCCGCAAAGATGACAATCTGGACGAGAAGCGTCCCCCATGTCGGAATCACCACAAACGGACTAGTCACAAACGGCTTCGTTAATGCTTGAAAAAAGCCGTTGAAGCCGATGGTTTTTTCCTGGGCGAAATAATAGACGGCTGTACCATCCACCCATTCCTGCTGAGACAGCTTAGCGACAGTAGAGTGAAAATAAAGCACTGCCACTTGGAGCCTGATGACAAAATAAGAAATAAATGCTGTGATTTTTCCAATTGTTCTTTGGCCCTCTGCATCATCAGGCCTTCCGCTCCAATGCCATTTTCTCGGATCGGTCAGCGTGATAGGAATGAGCAAAAATGTCATAACCGCGGCTGCCTGCTCGCCTCCGTCGATGACAATTAACGACGACTGGAGGCTGTAACTGACATACCAATGAAGAATCCCGGTGATTCTGGGGCGCCACCCGATCACAACAAGCACCAGAATGGCAATGCAGATCCACCTGACCAGATTTAACATCATATAGTTATTTTCGCCGAGGCAAAAGAGACTGAGGTTCATTTTACAAGCAGGATAACTGCTGATTCCGCTGGCGGGCTTCATAATGAGGCTCGGATGATTGACGAGCAGCGTCAGCAGGCTGGATAAAGCAATGATGCTTCGCGCGAGTCCGTATACATTTGTCCACGGGTTTCTCTCGTCCCATCCGGTGATGGTCTGTTTTATGTTTTCGAGCATGAGATCACAACCTTGACTATGCTTTTTATCTGATAAGACGAAGCGGTGTATTTAGAATAACTCCACGGAACGATATCCTCTTTCGTTAAATAATAGCTGCCGCAAAGCAGCGGGCGGGGTGCCGGTGTTTGCAGTTGAACGGTTTTGGCTTTGCTTTTGCAGGCACTCAGGTCCGTTTCTTTACATTCTGTCCACTGTTCCTTGCCGACTTGGCTGTAGATAACGCCCATTTCTACACCCTGTGATCGCCCATAACGATACAGGCCGAATAGGTTATCAGCCCTCATATTGGGCCATCTGACCTTGGCGCTGGCATTTCCATCCTCATATAAGCCGATGGCGGTATCACGGGGGTTTTTGCTGAAAAAGCCCCAGCCCTGAGGAATGACGCTGGACATGAGAAATTTGGAGTCCTTCGTCAGCGGAATCGGGGTTGTCCCTAAGCTGCCAATGATTGAAAACAGAAATAAAGACCCCCAGAGGACCGAAAAAATGATAAAAAATGATATCGATTTCTGCATTCGACTGCTCCTTTTTAAACTAACGAAATTCACTTTTCTTACTTTTCATCATATAAAAACATTTTTGTAATAAAAAGGTTATAAAGTAGGAGAAATTCCATTTTTGTTAAAAGAAAAAACAGGACATTTTTCACTGCTATATGTCATTGATATATAGTGGTTTTTTCGATATATTTAAACCATGAAAACGAATCAAATTAACGACCGCTGGATTGTTCAATTTCGCAAAGGAATTTTCGAGCTGGCCATTTTATCCCTGCTGCGCTCAAAGCCGATGTATGGTTATGAATTGACATCGTCCTTAAAAACAACTCCGGCACTGGCTATTTCGGAGGGTGCGATATATCCGATTTTAAAACGGATGACGGAGAAGGACTGGGTCGATTTTTTTTGGCAAGATTCTTTGGACGGCCCGAAAAGGAAGTACTACAAAATAACGCAAAAAGGAGAAGAGATGTTAAAAGAACGGCTGGAGAAATACCTAGAAACCCATCAAGCTTTATTGTCCTTATCGGGGGATTTGCTATGAATGCACAGCACATCATTGACAGCTATACGGAGGAACTAAACGCTGAGCTGACGAATATGCCTGAAGTAGAGAGAGAAAACACGATAGCCGAATTGAAGGGCCATTTAACCGCTTTTGTACAAGACAGAATGAATGCCGGCCATAGTGTAGAGGATCTGCGGGAAGCTGTCGAAACTGAGTTTTCTCATCCGAAAGAGCTTGCCGAAGCGATGATGGGTGAAGGGGAGGAACAGAAACGGAGGGGTTCTGTGTTAGGGAAAAGCGGACTTTCAGTCTTTCTTATTGCTGTAATCATACTCCTGCCGCTGCTGCCGCCCTCATACAGATATGTGCCATTGGCTCTTTATTTGGCGGTGCTCGCAGGCTATGTGTGGAAACGGAAGAAGGTAATGATGTTTGCGGGTGTAAGAAAAAACAAAATGCGCTCTCAACATGAGATTGTCACGATTTCCAGGGTTGGTGCGGCGTATCTGCTGTTTTTGGCTGTTCTGCTTCTTGTGCAGCCGCTCATCAATGCATTCGTCGTCCTTCTGCTGATTGTGGTTAGCTGTGCCGCTTATTTTCTTTTTTTAAACGTCAAGTAATGTTGTAGGAGGCTGTAATATGGAAATCAGCATCAATTATCTATTAATTGGCATTTCGCTTTTATTCTTTGTGGTAGCTTATTTGGTCGGGATCAAAAAACAGACGTGGATGCTGGCGGGGTTTAATGAGGCACGTATCCGGGATAAGGATCGGCTGGCCAGAATAGCAGGCTATTTTTTCTTGAATTCCGGTTTGTTCATTCTGCTGAACAGCTTTATCTCATTTCAAGGCCAGGAGCAGCTGATTCCGCCGCTTATTTTGGCATATGGTGCAGGGGTTATTATTTATGTAAATAAAAAACTGGTAGAATAGGAGCTGAAGGACGGAGCGAATCTCTGTCCTTCTTTCTTTTTCCTGAAAATAGGAACGAAGCACCACATACAAGTTTCGGTTTTTTTGTTAGGATGAACGAAAAATAAGTTCCAACTCAGGAAGGATGTGGTGTTTTGCCTACACTGTTCAAGACATCTCTGTTCATGGCCGGCTTATGCACGGCGGCTCAATGTGTTTTTGCATCAAATGCCTCAGCAGATCAAAGCATCAAATACGACCATACGTATCAAACCCCTTCATACATCATCGAAAAATCACAGCCATCATGGCAGCCAGCTCAAAACCTAACGCAGAAAGAAGCGCTATTTTCATATCTGGACAAGCAACAAACGCATTTTAAGCTAAAAGGAAATGCCAACAGCCATTTTCGCATTTCGAAATCCATAAAGGATCCAAAGACAAAACAAACGTTTTTTAAATTAGAGGAAGTGTATAAAGGAATTCCTGTTTACGGCTTTGGACAGGCGGTCGCGATGAAGGAAAACAAACAAGTGAAAAGTTTCTTCGGGAAGGTGCACCCGCAACTAAATGACATAGCTGTCACACCGTCTGTATCCAAGAAAAAAGCCATACATACAGCGCGCCGTGCGCTTGAGGCATCGATTGGAAAAATCGAGTATGTTGACGGGGAACCGCAAGCCGAATTATTTATTTATCCGCACGAAGGCGCATATGATCTTGCCTACCTTGTGAGACTTTCGACGTCTGAACCTGAGCCTGGATATTGGCATTATTTCATTCATGCCAAAAGCGGAAAGGTCATTGATTCTTTCAATGCCATTCATGAAGCAGCAGGTACAGGAATTGGCGTATCAGGCGAAGAAAAAAGCTTTGAAGTAACTGAACAGAATGGGCGTTATTATTTGGCTGATGAAACAAGGGGAAAAGGGATAAATACTTTTGACGCAAAGAACTTGAACGAAACCTTATTTACCCTTTTGTCTCAATTGATCGGGTATACAGGCAAAGAAGTGGTCAGCGGCACGTCCGTATTTAAAGACCCGGCGGCTGTAGATGCCCATGCAAACGCGCAAACGGTTTACGACTATTATAGCCGCACGTTTGGCCGCCATTCCTTCGATCAAAACGGAGCAAGAATTACGTCTACCGTACATGTGGGAAAACAGTGGAACAATGCGGCGTGGAACGGTGTGCAGATGGTGTACGGGGATGGTGACGGCGCAAAGTTTAAGCCGCTTTCCGGATCGCTCGACATTGTGGCGCATGAAATGACACACGCGGTCACCCAGTATTCTGCCGGCCTTTTATATCAGGGAGAACCTGGCGCGTTAAACGAATCTATTTCTGATATTATGGCGGCGATGATAGACCGGGATGATTGGGAAATCGGCGAGGATGTATATACGCCGGATGTACGCGGGGATGCTTTACGTTCGTTAGCGGACCCTTCCAAGCAGGGGAATCCGGATCATTATTCAAACCGTTATACAGGCACAGAGGATTACGGCGGGGTGCATATCAATTCGTCGATCCACAATAAAGCGGCATATCTTCTCGCGGAAGGCGGCGTGCACCATGATGTTCGGGTAGAGGGGATCGGGCGTGAAGCTTGTGAGCAAATTTATTATCGGGCTTTGACATATTACGTCACGCCTTCTTCAGACTTCAGCATGATGAAGCAAGCGGCAATCGAAGCTGCCAAGGATTTATACGGTGAAGGCTCGAAGCAATCAGCTTCTGTCGAAAAGGTTTATGACGCAGTCGGAATCCAATAAAAATGAAAAAACAGCCAGGGCTTTTCAGCCTGGCTGTTTTTTTATGATCTTCCCAGAAAAAATATCGCCAGTGTGCCGGGTCCGGAATGGGATCCGACAGCAGAGCCGATGGAGTGCATGATGATATCTTTCGGCTTGAAGGCGTCTTCGATCAATTGTTTCATTTCATTGGCTGTTCCTTCGTTAGCGGCATAGCTGATTCCTACGGTTTGATCGCTCCAATTGTCTCCTCGCTCTTTCATTAATTCGATAATCCGTTTGAACAGCTTTTTCTGTCCGCGGATTTTTTCAAGAGGCACAAGCTTGCCGTCCTCCATATGAAGCAGTGGTTTAATATTGAGCAGACCGCCGACAAAAGCGGACGTTTTTGAAATTCGGCCGCCCCGGGCGAGGTACGTTAAATCATCGACTGTAAAAATGTGCTCAAGCTGTGCGCAAAAGTTCTTTACAGACGTTTCGATTTCTTGTATTGTATTTCCGTTGATACAGAGTTCGCGTGCATGCCGGACGGCCAGACCGTAGCCTAATGAAGCGCATTTGGAATCAATCACCCGCAAATCAAAATCGGGGAATTCTTCCTTCACTTCATTGGCGATCATGACGGCTGTCTGATAGGTGCCGGAGAGCCCTGAGGAAAAAGCAATGTAAAGAGCGGGCTCTCCTGTTTCGGCATATTGCAAAAATACATTTTTAATGGTTTGCGGTGAGGCTTGGGACGTCTTGGGCGCTTCCCCATTTTGCATCGCTTCAAATATTTGTTCCGCATGGATCGTGACTGCATCTTCATATTCTTTGTCGCCGAGAGAAACTCTAAGCGGGATAAAGCCAAGGCCGTTTTCCTCAAAATAAGAACGAGGCAGATCAGCCGCGCTGTCAGCAATGAGGTGAACTGTCATTTTGCTTCCCTTCTTTCCGTTTATCGCTCGTTATCATGTGATTTAAGCCAACTATATCATATTAATTACTCAAAATCGTGTTCAAATATTTGTTTTAAGGGAAAACATAATAAAGAAGAATGAGCGGAGGAACATGCCATGGTACTAGATCAAACAAAAAAATTACTCATCGTCATCATCGGGGCTTTACTCAATGCGGCCGGGCTGAACTTATTTCTGATTCCAGCAGATGTATATGCCAGCGGATTTACAGGTGTCGCCCAGCTTTTATCAAGCGTCGTTGACCAATATGCCCCCTTCTACATATCGACGGGAACGCTCTTGTTCCTCTTAAATATTCCGGTCGGTATTTTAGGGTGGCTGAAGGTCGGAAGATCGTTTACGGTGTACAGCATTTTGAGTGTCGCACTGACCACGTTGTTTATGGGAATCCTGCCGGAAATGAGACTGTCTCATGACATCCTGCTGAACGCGGTATTCGGCGGCGTAATTTCCGCGGTCGGCATCGGTTTAACATTAAAGTACGGCGCTTCGACAGGCGGTCTTGATATCGTTGCTATGGTACTGGCCAAGTGGAAGGATAAACCCGTCGGCACGTATTTCTTTATTCTGAACGGGATTATCATTCTGACGGCAGGATTATTGCAAGGTTGGGAGAAAGCTTTATATACCCTTGTTACTTTGTATGTGACAACGAGGGTGATCGACGCGATTCATACCCGCCATATGAAACTGACAGCGATGATTGTGACGAAAAAAGCGGACGAAATTAAAGAAGCCATTTATGGAAAAATGGTGCGGGGCATAACGACTGTCCCAGCCAAAGGCGCTTTTACAAATGAGCCCAAAGAAATGATGATTATCGTCATCACGAGGTATGAATTGTACGATTTAGAAAAAATCGTAAAAGAAGTGGACCCGAAAGCATTTACAAACATTGTCCAAACGACCGGGATTTTTGGTTTCTTTAGAAAAGACTGACGAAAGCAGGTGGAAGTCGTGAAACGGCTGCTTGTGATGCTCTTGCCTGTGGTGCTTTTAATGGGCTGCGGGAAACATGAGCGGACAGAACCCGAAAAGGAGGTATCAGGCGGAATGGAGAATCAAGAGGTTGTTTTATCTGTTGACGCAATTCAGGAGCCTGAACAAATTAAGTTTAACATGTCACTGAAGAACCAAAGCGAACGCAGTGTGGAGTTTCAATTCAGCACGGGACAAAAATTTGAACTTGTCGTGTACGATTCAGATCACAAAGAAAGATACCGTTATTCAAAAGACAAAATGTTTACACAGGCTTTTCAAAACCTGACGCTTGAACCGGGAGAAACCTATGATTTCACTGATGAGTGGAAGGAAGTCCCTGAGCCGGGAACTTACGAGGTGAAGGTAACATTTAAGGGCAAAGCGGAAAATCTCAAGCAGGTTCAGGCTGTTCAGCAATTTGAAGTCAAATAAGAGGCTATGGCGATTCGCCATAGCCTTTTTTTATTGCAATTTATCCAGTTGATCTTGAAATTGATGAAGCTGTTGACGTTCCGCATCTGTCGAATTGGCATACGCAGAAGACACAGCATTTTTGGCCCTCAGAATCGCTTGCTCCTGATCGCCTTCCTCAAAGCCGTTTGTCACCATGACAGCCTGTTGAACAAATGATTTCGCCTGCTGAAACAGTTCGTTTCTCATTTAATATTCATACTGCCTTTCAGCCGAGTCTCGTGCCGCGGCATGCTGGTGAGCTTCTTCTAATGTAGACCGATATGGAAATCTTGCGGCGTGTTGCCCGATGGAGTCTTTACCCTGGTGAATAAACCTTCTGGATTTGCTTCGTTTACCCATTGTGAGAATGCCCCCTTCCATACTTTGACGAGATGAGTCGTCTTCAATAGTATGGTGGGGCGAAGTAACGTTTATGAGTGGGAAAAATTAAAATGGGCGGTCTTTAAAGTAAGAAATATTCTTGTAAAAATCTTGCCACGCCGTCCTCTTCATTTGTAGCCGTTGTCCGGTTGGCAATCTGCTTGACCTCATCAATTCCATTTCCCATCGCAACGCCGCAGCCTGCGAATTCAAGCATCTCCAAATCGTTATCCTCATCTCCGAAAGCGATGATCCGCTCCCTCGGCACACCGTAATAATCACTGATTTTTTGCAGGCCGACCGCTTTATTCATGCCGCTTTTAATAATTTCTATGACATGCCACGGCGCAGCCCATCTTCTATGATCGATCACCTCGGCGTGCACATCCGATAAATAGGAGCGTATGGCCGGTACATCTTCTTCTTTTGCGTGAATGAGTACGGATGTAACATCTTCACCGAGATTTTCCCGCAAGTCTCCAACCGTCACATTTGTTGTATTCATGTTAAAGGCATCAATCAAGTGCTCGTCATGGTAATGAAAGTACACGTCATCAATGACTTCGGCAAGCACATTATGTACGTTATAGCTCTCGCTGATATCCACTAATTGTTTGACAACATCAAGCGGCAGCGAGGTATGATACCGTCCCCAGCTGTCGTCCTGCGGATGATGGACAAAGGCTCCGTTAAAATTGACAATTGGCGTTGTCAGCTTCATCTGCTCATAGTACATGGAACTTGAACGGTACGGCCGGCCGGTGGAGATGCAGACGTAATGTCCGTCCTTTTTTAGGCGTTGTATCGTTTGAAGGGTGTTTTCTGATATCGTTTTATCGTCCTTTAATAATGTTCCATCTAAATCTAATGCGATTACATAGGGTTTTGTCTCCATGAAAAGCTCCTTTAACCTTAGATTTTGCGTAAGCTGCCTTAATGACAGTGTAGCTTTTTACCATCTTTATTGTCTACATGTTACACTTATGATTATGGTTATCCTAAGGAGGGGACATTGTGATTCAAATTGAAAATCAAACCGTTTCCGGCATTCCGTTTTTACATATTGTAAAAGAAGAGAACAGGCACCGTGCCGTTCCTCTTGTTTTCTTTATACATGGCTTTGCAAGCGCCAAGGAACACAACCTTCATTTTGCTTATCTTCTTGCAGAAAAAGGTTTCAGAGCTGTTTTACCGGAGGCGCTGCACCATGGCGAACGCGGAGAGCATATAGCTGTTGAGAAGCTGGCCGGCTATTTTTGGGACATCGTGCTAAACGAGATTGAAGAGCTTGATGTACTTAAGAATCATTTTGAGAAAGAAGGCCTGATAGACGGCGGCCGTATTGGGCTTGCGGGTACATCTATGGGCGGCATTACAACGCTTGGCGCCTTAACGGTTTATGATTGGGTAAAAGCCGGCGTCAGTCTGATGGGAAGCCCGAATTATGTTGAACTGTTCCAGCAGCAGATCGACCACATCAAATCTCAGGGCATTGATATCGATGTGCCGGAGGAAAGGGTGCTGGAGCTCATGGAGCGCCTTAAAATGCGGGATCTCAGCCGCCAGCCGGAGAAACTGCAGCAGCGTCCGCTTTTATTTTGGCATGGTGTTAAAGATCAAGTCGTGCCTTACACGCCGACCCGGAAATTTTATGACACGATTAAATCTCATTATCGCGAGCAGCCGGAACGTCTCCAGTTTATTGCGGATGAACGAGCGGATCATAAAGTGCCGCGGGCGGCTGTGTTAAAAACCGTTGAATGGTTTGAAACGCATTTATAAAGCACAAAGGTATTAACACTGTCCGGATTTACGTTATACTGTATAAAAAAAGGAGTGAGGGAACGTGGAAGAAGCATTAAAAGAAAACATTATGGGCGCCCTGGAACAGGTTGTCGATCCTGAGCTTGGCGTTGATATCGTGAACCTCGGGTTAGTATACGATGTTGATATGGATGAAGACGGCT
This sequence comes from Bacillus sp. 0909A, assembly GCF_036765115.1. Taxonomy (NCBI): domain Bacteria; kingdom Bacillati; phylum Bacillota; class Bacilli; order Caryophanales; family Bacillaceae; genus Bacillus; species Bacillus sp. 0909A. The sequence continues at coordinate 697,184 of NZ_JBAIZU010000002.1, read as the reverse complement.
TAACGCACGTTACGATGACACTGACATCAATGGGCTGCCCTTTAGCGCCGGTTATCGTGGATGAAGTGAAAAAAGCGTTAGCGGACCTTCCAGAAGTGAAAGAGACGGAAGTTCACATCGTGTGGAACCCGCCTTGGACTCGTGACAAAATGTCAAGATATGCAAAAATCGCGCTTGGCATACAATAAAACAAAAGAGGACAGCCTTACTGTGAGGCTGTCCTTTTTAAAACTGAAAGGAGTGAAGCGAAATGATGTACCTGCTTGCCGTTCTATGCCCGCCGCTTGCTGTTTTGTTTACGGGGAAGCCGTTTCAGGCACTGCTCAATCTCATTTTGACATGTATCTTTTGGCTGCCGGGCGCCATTCACGCTTGTTTTATCGTGGCTGACCGCCGCGCTGAAAAACGGGCAAGACGTTAATCTGGAAAAAAGAGGACGCAAACATGGTATAATGGCCATAAAAAACAGGGAGAGCGCCATGAAAAAGAAATTGCTTGCATTCGCGCTGTGCACTGGTGCGTATGCTGCCCTGTTTGTGTACTCTGTTTTCTCGGAGCAAAAAAACGACTCCAGCGAGATGACGGATGTCAGCCGTTTGATGCCGGTGAAAATTAAGCAGACAGTGAAAGGGCAGGAAGACAATAACCTCATTGACACAGTCAAAGAGGCCAATCGAAAAAACATAAAAATCTCAATTGCCGGAACCCAGCATTCAATGGGCGGCCATACATATTACGAAGACGGCATCGTTCTCGACATGACAGGCTACAACAAAATCCTCGCTTTCGATAAAGAGAAAAAAACCATCAGGATCCAAAGCGGGGCGACGTGGAATGACATACAGAAATACGTGAATCCATACGGGCTTGCGGTAAAAGTTATGCAGTCACAAAATATTTTTACAATCCGGAGGATCTCTCAGCGCCAATGCCCACGGGCGTGATATCCGCTACGGATCGCTGATTGATACAGTCAAATCATTCCGTCTATTAAAAGCCGACGGCTCATTTGTCACCGTCACTCCAAAAGATGACTTGTTTTCAGCAGTCATCGGCGGGTACGGTCTTTTTGGCGTGATTCTTGATGTTGAGCTTGAATTAACGGATGACGAGCTGTACGTCATGCAAACAGAAAAAATGAACTACAGTACATACACCGACTATTTTGCAAAGCATGTCAAAGGCAATCCCGGTGTCCGCATGCATCTGGCGCGCATCTCAACAGCAGAAAAAGGATTTCTGAAAGACATGTATGTCACAAATTACGCATTAGCAGAGGAGCAGAATCAGCTGACATCTTACAGCGATCTCAAAGAAGACGAGCATACACAAGTGACGAAATTCGCGCTCGGCCTGTCAAGACGGTACGAGTGGGGCAGAAACTGGCTCTGGAACACCCAGCAATCCTATTTTCTAAGCCAAAATGGAACAAAGGTCTCACGCAATAACGTCATGCGGTCAGAATCAAAATTTCTCGAATACGAAAACAATGAAAATACAGACGTGCTGCAGGAATACTTTGTGCCGGTAAAGGAGTACGCTTCCTATATTGATGACCTGAGACAAACGCTGTCACATGAAGACCTGAATCTGCTTAATATCACGATCCGATATGTGCAAAAAAACGAAAAGGCTGACCTGTCTTATGCGAAGGAAGATATGTTTTCGCTCGTGCTCTTAATCAACGAGGGCTTTTTAAAAGAAGACCAGGCTGACACTGCTCGGATTATCAGGCGCATGACAGACGTTGCGCTCAAACAGGGAGGAAGCTATTATCTGCCGTATATGACATATCAGACAAAAGCGCAAATGAGACAGGCGTACCCGAAAACCGAAGCGTTTTTTCAGAAAAAACGCACGTACGATCCGGATGAGCGGTTTATGAATTACTTTTATCAGAGGTATAAATAATGGGGAAAAACAAATTAAAATGGTTGACACTTTCACAAAGCAGCGTGTTTTTCGCAAGCAGTTTGATTTTTCCGTTTTATATTCTGTTTGTGAAAAATATCGGCTCAAGCTACACGCAGTTCGGGTTTTCCTATGGATTATTCGGACTGAGCGGAGCGCTCATTTACCCGCTCCTCGGCCGGCTGTCTGAAAGGATCGACAGCCGCTATTATCTGCTTGCGAACTCATGGGGCATGGCGTTTCTGCTTTTGTATGTCCCGCATGTTAACAGCGTTCTTCAAGTGTACATCGTGCAAGTGCTGTTAGGTCTCTTTGGGGCGATGCAAAAACATGGAGAAAAAGTATTAATCGCCGACTTTACAGACACTGGGGAACGCGGAAAAAAGATTGGGCATTATCATTTTTGGACCGCTGTTTTTTCAGCGGCTGCTATTATGCTCGGCGGTTTTCTCGCCGACTTTTTTACGGTGCAAATGATTTTTTATACAAGCTCTATTCTATATTTTCTAAGCGGATTGATGATGATGAAAACAGGCTGACACGGTCAGCCTGTTTTTTTATGCAGCTGCAAAAGGCGCTGGATCAACAATTTGAAGTGGTTTCTGTTTGCTTTTTAAGAGTGGATTTTTTTGTTGAACAGAAAATTTATAAATGAATAAAAATATTAAATATACGATTGAATTAATTTTTATTCATGTTATAATGTTAAATAATTTCACAAAGACCAAGAAGGTGAATTCGTTTTGAAAATAGGAATTGTAGGTGCTACGGGTTATGGGGGCGCCGAACTTGTCAGGATTCTTACACATCATCCTCATGCAGAAGAATGTATACTTTATTCATCCAGCGGAGAAGGAAAGGTCTATAGTAATGTTTACCCTCATCTAACCGGCTTGGCTGAGCAGAAGCTGAAGCCTATTGATATGAATACAATCAAACAGGAAATCGATGTCATGTTTCTTGCTGCGCCCCCGGGAGTATCAAGTGAACTGACTCCGCAGCTTGCAGAGGCGGGAATTCCGGTTATTGACCTGTCAGGTGATTTGAGGATACAAGAGCCTGCTGTATATGAAAAGTGGTATAAACGGACAGCGGCACCAAAAGAAACAATTCAAGAGGCGGTTTACGGCCTTTCAGAGCTGAATCAAAAAAGCATACAGCAGGCGAAGCTCATCGCCAATCCAGGTTGCTTCCCGACGGCTGTACTGCTTGGCCTCGCGCCTTTGGCACAAAAAAAGCTGCTTGATGAATCGTTCGTTATTGTTGATGCGAAAACAGGTGTTTCCGGTGCGGGAAGGAAAGCGTCCATGGGAACTCATTTTTCTGAGCTTAACGACAATTTTAAAATTTATAAAGTAAATGAACATCAGCACACCCCCGAGATTGAACAGATGTTAAAAGAATGGCAGCCAGAGTTGAAGGCTATTACATTCTCTGCTCACTTGGTTCCAATGACAAGGGGAATCATGGCGACGATGTATACGCAATTAACATCTGATCTATCTGCAGAAGATCTGCACGATTTATATTCGGAATTTTACCAAGATTCATATTTTGTGAGAGTGAGGCCTATGGGGCATTATCCGCAAACGAAGGAAGTGTTCGGCAGCAATTTCTGCGATGTATCCGTTACCCTCGACGAAAGAACAAACAGGGTCACGATCGTATCTGTGATTGATAATCTGATGAAGGGTGCCGCCGGGCAGGCAGTACAAAATTTCAATATCATGAATGGCTGGAACGAAGAGACAGGTCTGACCATGACACCAATTTATCCATAGAACAGGAGAGAATCGAACCATGATTCAGTTGAGTGAAGATCAAATAGTGAAAGTAAAAGGTGATATATCCTCGCCGAAAGGATTTCAGGCAAAGGGTGTGCATTGCGGACTGCGCTACTCGAAAAAAGACCTTGGCGTCATCATCAGCGAGACACCGGCAGTGAGCGCGGCAGTTTATACGCAAAGCCACTTTCAGGCGGCTCCGATTAAAGTCACACAGGACAGCTTAAAGCATGGATCAGCTCTGAAAGCAGTCATTGTCAACAGCGCTATTGCCAATGCTTGTACAGGGGAACAAGGCTTAGAGGACGCATACAAAATGCGGGAGAGCCTCGCTTTACAGCTGGGTATTGAGCCGGAGTTTGTCGCTGTTTCATCAACGGGCGTCATTGGCGAACATTTAGACATGGAAAAAATTCAGGCGGGCATCGAGCTCCTGAAACAAACACCTGCGGGATCGGGAGATTTCGAGGAAGCGATTTTAACCACAGATACCGTCATCAAGCAAACGTGCTATGAACTGACTATCGGCGGTCAAAAAGTCACCATCGGCGGAGCGGCTAAAGGCTCCGGAATGATTCACCCAAACATGGCCACCATGCTGGGGTTTGTGACAACAGACGCGGCAATCGAAGAAAAAGCGCTGCAAAAAGTGCTTTGCGACATCACGGACGTCTCTTTTAATCAAATTACAGTTGACGGAGAAACCTCCACCAATGACATGGTATTAATCATGGCAAATGGCTGCGCCGAAAATGAGTGCCTTACGGAAGATCACAAAGACTGGCCGCTCTTTAAAAAAGCGCTTCTTATGACTTGCGAGGATTTGGCTAAGGAGATTGCAAGAGACGGAGAAGGCGCGACAAAACTAATCGAAGCCCAAGTAAAAGGGGCAAAAAATAATCTTGATGCAAACGTAATTGCCAAGAAAATTGTCGGTTCGAACCTCGTAAAAACAGCTGTGTATGGAACAGACGCAAACTGGGGGCGCATTATCGGGGCTATCGGGCACAGCGCGGCCCAGGTGAAGGCTGAAGAAGTAGAGGTTTATCTCGGGGGCCAATGCCTGTTTAAAAACAACGAACCTCAGCCATTCTCTGAATCTCTCGCGAAAGAATACCTCGAAGGAGATGAGATTGCCATTGTCATCAAGATGCATGAAGGGGACGGGAACGGAAGAGCATGGGGCTGTGATCTGACCTATGATTATATCAAAATTAATGCGAGCTATCGCACGTAATAAAGGGGAGCACAATGAAGAAAACAATCGTTTTTAAATGCGGGGGAAGTGTCATCCGTGAGCTGTCGGAAGAATTTTTTCAAAACCTGAAAGAATTGATGGAATCAGGATGGAAATTGGCAATCGTGCACGGCGGGGGACCGGAAATTACACATATGCTGAAACGGTTAAACATCAAAACAGAGTTCTCAGGCGGACAGCGGAAAACAACCAAACCGGTATTGGAAGTGGCTGAAATGGTCCTGTCCGGCTCAGTCAATAAATTTTTCGTTGCCGAGCTTGCCAAACACGGGCTGCTGGCTGCGGGAGTGTCCGGCAAGGATGGAGGCCTTCTCGAGGCAGACTATCTCGATCCGGACACATACGGCGAAGTCGGAGAAATTAAAAAGGTTAATGCCTCTATGGTAAATGCGCTGATGGATGAAGGCATTATTCCGGTTATCGCGCCCCTGTCCTTGACGAGCGACTACAAAACACTGAATGTCAATGCTGATCTTGCGGCTTCGGCAGTCGCCGGGGCGCTGAAAGCCGATAAGCTGATGTTCGTCACAGACGTAGAGGGAATCATGAAGGAAAAACAGCGTCTCGACATCCTGACCCCTGAGGAAATTCAGACTCTCATCAAACAGGAAGTGATCACAGGCGGGATGATACCGAAGGTCAATTCAGCATTGTCAGCTTTATCGGATCAGGTTTCAGAAGTGATGATCGTAAACGGAAAAGGATCGTTTTTCTCAAATCAAACATTTGAAGGAACAAAAATCGTCAAAGCAAAGGAGGCTGTTTCATGAGCAGCTTGTTTCAAACCTACGGTCGGTGGAACATCGAGATAAAGAAAGCGAAGGGAACTTGCGTTGAGGATCAAAACGGCAAAACATACCTCGATTTCATTCAAGGCATTGCGGTTTCCAACCTAGGCCACTGCCATGAAGCGGTCACAGAAGCGGTTAAAAAACAGCTCGACAGCGTATGGCACGTATCCAATCTGTTTGAAAACAGTCTTCAAGAGCAAGCAGCACAGCAGTTAGCGGCAAACAGTGCCGGTGATCTCGTTTTTTTCTGCAACAGCGGAGCGGAAGCGAATGAAGGCGCGATTAAGCTGGCACGAAAGGCAACTGCAAAAACGAAAATCATCACGTTTCTCCAATCATTCCACGGCCGCACCTATGCAGGGATGGCAGCTACCGGACAGGATAAAATCAAAACAGGCTTCGGCCCGATGCTGGAAGGCTTTCACTACCTCCCGTACAATGATCCTGCCGCTTTTGACGCTCTTGGGGGGGAAGACGACATAGCCGCGGTCATGCTTGAGACCGTACAGGGAGAAGGCGGAGTCAATCCGGCCAGTGCTGCATTTTTAACAGCCGTACAGTCGTTTTGCAAGGAAAAGCAGGCGCTTCTGATCGTAGATGAAATTCAGACCGGCATTGGACGGACGGGAAAGAGCTTCGCATACGAACACTTCGGCCTCTCACCTGATATCATCACGGCTGCAAAAGGATTGGGGAACGGCTTTCCAGTCGGTGCGGTAATCGGAAAGAAAGAGCTGGGAGCAGCGTTTACTCCTGGGTCTCACGGAACGACTTTCGGAGGGAATATGCTGGCGATGGCCGCCGTCAATGCAACATTGCAGGTTGTATTCCAGCCTGACTTTTTGCAAGAGGCTGCTGACAAAGGAACATGTTTAAAAGAACAGCTTGAGGCTGAGCTAAAGAGCCCGTTTGTCAAACAAATACGCGGGAAAGGATTAATGCTTGGAATTGAGTGTGATGGCCCGGTTGCAGACATCATTACTGAATTGCAGACATTAGGCTTACTTGTATTGCCGGCCGGCCCGAACGTCATTCGGCTGCTGCCGCCGCTCACCGTGACAAAGGATGAAATAGCAGAAGCTGTCAGCAAGCTGAAACAGGCAATCACTCATCATTCCGCTGTAAACCAGTAATTTTTTTTCGGTATGGAAGTATAAAAATTCATTTTTATAATTAATTATTCATCAAGAGGTGGGCTGTTAGATGGAAGGTTATTTAGTGTTAGAAGATGGAACAGCGTTCAGCGGCGAACTGGACGGTCATGAAAACTGCACGGGAGAAGCTGTTTTTTTTACAGGAATGACAGGCTACCAGGAAGTGCTGACAGATCCATCATATAAGGGACAGATTATCGTATTTACCTACCCGCTAATTGGCAACTATGGCATTAATGAAAAGGATTTTGAAAGCAAGAAACCGCAAGTGAAAGCCGCTGTTGTCTACGAGGCATGCGATCATTTTTCTCATCATGAAGCGGTATACAGCCTTAAGGAATATCTGAAAAAATGGAACATCCCGCTTTTATCCCATGTCGATACGAGGGCTGTCGTCAAAAAAATCCGTGCGAACGGAACGATGGGGGCGTCTGTCACTGCCTCTAAAGAAGCGGCTGAAATTGCTCTGCAGCCTGAGAACGTCGCAGAACAGGCGGCAGCACAGGACATCAGCACAATGGGCGAAGGAAATAAACATATCGCTCTCATTGACTTTGGCTATAAAAAATCAATTGCATCATCACTCGTGAAACGAGGCTGCAAGGTCACCGTTATACCGTATCAGCAAATGGAAACTGTTTACGGCATAAAGCCGGACGGTGTCGTGTTATCCAACGGACCTGGAGATCCGAAAGCCATTACACCGTATATGGAACAAATCAAAAACATCGTCAGCCGTTTTCCGACGCTCGGCATATGTCTCGGCCATCAGCTGATTGCGCTCGCTTTTGGCGGAAATACGTTTAAGCTGCCGTTCGGACACAGAGGCGCAAACCATCCGGTCATCGACCGTGAAACGAAGCGGGTTTTCATGACCAGCCAAAATCACAGCTATGTGGTTGATGAAAAATCCATCAACCAAGAAGAGCTGACGATCAGATTCCACCATGTCAATGACACGTCAGTTGAAGGGCTTTCCCATAAAAAGCTGCCAGTCATGAGTGTGCAATTCCATCCGGAAGCCCATCCCGGACCGGCGGAAAGCGAATGGATTTTTGATGATTATTTAAAGAATGTGATACCAGCAAGGAGAGAAATCGCCCATGCCTAAAGACACCAGTATTTCAAGCATATTAGTAATCGGCTCAGGCCCGATTATCATCGGCCAGGCGGCAGAATTTGATTATTCAGGCACTCAAGGGTGCATCGCGCTCAAGGAAGAAGGCTATCGGGTTATTCTCGTCAACAACAACCCGGCCACAATTATGACCGATGAAGCTTTCGCGGATGACATTTATTTTGAACCGCTGACGGCGGAAAGCTTAACAGACATTATTAAGAAAGAAAAGCCCGACGGACTTTTGGCCAATTTAGGCGGTCAGACTGCACTGAATCTAGCGGTTGAACTTGAAGAGGCGGGTATCCTAAAGGCGCACGGCGTCAAACTTCTAGGTACATCCGTGGATACAATCCAAAAAGGAGAGGATCGGGAGAAATTTCGTTCTTTAATGAACGAGCTGAATCAGCCAGTTCCAGAGAGCGAAATTGTCGATAACGAAACCGACGCCATTCGCTTTGCGGAATCGATCGGCTTTCCGGTCATTATCCGCCCTGCTTACACGTTAGGCGGAAAAGGCGGGGGCATCGCGCCTACGAAAGAAGCATTTACCGCCATGATCAAGCAAGCCCTTTTGGCTAGCCCGATCAATCAATGTCTGGTAGAAAAGAGCATTGCCGGCTTTAAAGAAATTGAATATGAAGTGATGCGTGACAGCAACAACACATGCATTACCGTCTGTAATATGGAAAACATCGATCCTGTCGGTGTGCATACAGGCGATTCGATCGTAGTGGCGCCTTCACAAACCTTAACTGATGAAGACTATCAAATGCTCCGGACGGCAAGTCTGACGATCATTTCGGCACTTGATGTCGTAGGCGGCTGCAACATTCAGTTTGCGCTTGATCCGTTCAGCAAGCAATACTACGTCATAGAAGTGAATCCGCGTGTGAGCCGTTCATCTGCTCTCGCGTCAAAAGCAACAGGTTATCCCATTGCGAAAATGGCTGCGAAATTGGCGGTTGGATACACGCTTGACGAATTAAAAAACCCGCTTACAGGCTCCACTTATGCGAGCTTTGAACCGGCATTGGACTATGTCATCGTCAAGTTTCCGCGCTGGCCGTTTGATAAATTCAAAAACGCGGACCGCAAGCTCGGCACGAAAATGAAAGCCACCGGAGAAGTGATGGCGATTGAACGTAATATAGAAGCGGCTATCCAAAAGGCGGCAGCCTCCCTTGAGCTGAAAACCGTCGGCACGCATCTGCCCGAGCTCGGCGGCTTATCAATTGAAGCGCTCTGGGAGCTGGCAATCACACCTGACGATCGAAGATTTTTCGTTGTGATGGAGCTGTTAAGCCGAAGTATATCGATAGAAGAAATCCATGCAAAAACAAAAATCGACCCGTTTTTCCTTCATACCTTTAACAATATCATCAAGCTGGAAAATCAGATCATGGAAGCGGGGAGCGACCTCTCTTTTGATTTATTAAAAAAGGCAAAGGAAAAAGGGTTTTCAGATGCAACGATTGCCTCGCTTATCGGCAAGACTGAGGAAGAGGTACGCGCTCTTCGCAAAGAAAAGGGGATTACGCCTTCCTTCAAAATTGTTGATACTTGCGCAGCTGAGTTTGATGCGAAAACCAATTATTTTTACTCCACTTATTTCGGAGAAACCGATGGAGACATCAGCCGCAAAGAGAAAAAACGCGCGCTGATTATCGGCTCAGGACCGATCCGCATCGGCCAGGGCGTTGAATTCGATTACAGTGCTGTTCATGGGGTGTTAACACTGCAAAAGCTTGGGTTCGAAACCATTATGATTAACAACAACCCGGAAACCGTGAGCACAGATTATGAAATTGCGGATCGCCTGTATTTTGAACCGCTGACAACGGAGCACATATTAAACGTGGCGGAGCAGGAAAGCATTGACTTTGCGATCGTGCAGTTCGGCGGCCAAACCGCGATCAATGCTGCTGAAGCGCTCGAAAAAGCCGGAATCACGCTTCTCGGCACATCGTTTGAAACGCTTGACGTGTTAGAGGATCGCGATCAATTTTATCAGCTTCTTGATGAACTCGGATTGCAGCATGCTAAAGGAGAAATTGCCTATACAAAAGAAGAGGCTGCAGAGAAAGCTAACGGCATCGGCTATCCGGTATTAATCCGTCCTTCTTATGTCATTGGCGGGATGGGTATGATTATCGTTGACTCGGAAGCTGCGCTATCTCAGCTGCTGGACGGAGAAGACAGCATGCCGTACCCCATTTTAATTGATCAGTACGTGTCAGGAAAAGAAGTCGAAATTGATTTGATTTCCGACGGTGAAGAAGTCTTTATCCCGACATATACCGAACATATTGAGCGGGCGGGCGTCCACTCAGGGGACAGCTTTGCCGTTCTCCCGGGGCCTTCCGTCACAAACAAATTGCAGCAAGGAATGAAAGATGCTGCACAAAAAATTGCCCGAAAGCTTTCGTTTAAAGGCATAATGAACATCCAATTTGTGATCGATAACGAAAACATTCTCGTCCTTGAAGTGAATCCGAGAGCGAGCCGTACAGTTCCGGTTGTCAGCAAAGTCATGGGCGTTCCGATGATTCCGCTCGCCACAAGGCTTCTGGCGGGGGCATCTCTAAAAGATGTAAACCCGGCAGTTCAAAATCACCACGGTGTTGCTGTAAAGTTCCCGGTCTTTTCAACACATGCGATTCAAGATGTAGATGTGAAGCTTGGACCGGAAATGAAATCGACGGGAGAAGGCATGTGTGTTGCATACGACGCCGACAGCGCCTTGAAAAAAATCTACACGCGTGTTTGGAATCAAAAAGGAAGCATTTATTTGCAAAACGGACCCGAAGATTTGAAGACATTAGCGGAAAACGCCGGTTTTACGGTTCATGAAGGTACATTCGCCTCATGGATGGAACAGGATGAAAAAGCTCTTCATATCAATTTAAACGGCTCTGAAGAAGCACGCAAAGAGCGTCTGGAAGCCATGACACACGGCATTACCGTCTTTACTGAAGAGGAAACCGTACGTGCGTTTTTGCAAAGCGGATCAGGCAGTCCGCACCCTGTTTCCCTCAGAGATCTTTATAAAAAGGAAGTGGCATCATGCACACAGTGAATATGGGAGAAACGCAAACCAGTCTATTCGGAAAAGACCTATTAACGCTAAAAGATCTCAGTGAACAGGATATCAGCGCGTTGCTTGCTGAAGCCAGTGAACTGAAACAAAACAAAATTCAGTCTATTTTTCAAGGCAAAACCCTTGCGATGATTTTTGAAAAATCATCCACGCGGACTCGTGTTTCATTTGAAGCCGGGATGGCCCAGCTTGGCGGAAATGCCCTCTTTTTAAGCCAGAAAGATCTGCAGCTGGGCCGCGGTGAAACGGTGGCTGATACGGCAAAAGTGCTCTCGGGCTATGTAGATGCAATCATGATCCGCACCTTCGAGCATGAAAAGGTGGAGGAGCTTGCTGAACACGCTGATATTCCAGTTATCAACGGGCTTACCGATAAATATCATCCTTGCCAGGCGCTTGCGGATCTATTGACGATCAAGGAAATCAAAGGCGATCTCAAAGGTGTGAAAGTCGCATATATCGGTGACGGAAATAATGTGGCGCACTCCCTGATGATCGGCTGCGCAAAAATGGGCTGTGATATTTCGATTGCTTCACCTGAGGGATACGAAGTGTTAGACGAAGCGGTGGAAGCAGCCAAGGCAGCGGCCCTTCAATCAGGTGCTTCCATTACACTTACAGCTGATCCGATTGAAGCCGTAAAAAATGCGGACGTCATTTATTCAGATGTATTCACTAGCATGGGACAGGAAGCGGAAGAGCAAGAGCGTCTCGCAGTCTTTTCGCCTTACCAGGTGAATGCATCGCTTGTCAGCCATGCTAAACCTGACTATACATTTTTGCACTGTCTTCCTGCACACCGTGAAGAAGAAGTGACGGCGGAGATTATTGACGGTCCGAATTCCGCTGTATTCCAGCAGGCCGAAAACCGCCTCCATGTGCAAAAAGCGCTGTTAAAGGCGATCCTATACAACGTAGAATAACCGAAAAAACTGCTGAGCCGGCTCTCAGCAGTTTTTTTATGGAAACATATTCACACCCGCTTAGGCGCATACTACACGAAAAAGGAAAAGGAGGAAAAACAGTGGGACAGCAGCATCAATTCCGGCCCGGGCAGAAAGCGCCCAACAACGGCGTTTACGTAGAAATCGGTGAGACGGGGAGTATGGTCAAAAACCCGCAAAAGGTCCATCTGTCAGCAGGAGAGATGTTTCCTGAAACATCTAATCACAACCGCCTGTGGACGTATAAAAGAAAACCGTGATCACGAAAAAACCCAAAACAATACATGTTTTGGGTTTTTGGCTTATTAATGCTGGCTGGCATTGTTGTTCATAGGCATGATTGCTGCTAGCGCCATGATCAGCACATATAAAACGACAGCAATTACGGATGATGTTGTGAAGTTATACGCTACACTGTTCATGCTGGCAATCAAATAGCATGCCATATGCGATAAAAGGAACGTCCAAATAAAAGCAATAATAAATCGCACGTTTCCACCTCGTCCTTCTCATTCTATTCTAGAAGTTATCATACCATACATAAAGCCAAGGGGGAATCTAATTTTAGAAGAATGTGAGGTGACAAAAGAGTCTGATTCGTCACATTTTTAATGGTAAAATATAAAAAATAAATATCGTCAATTGGTATAATAGCCAAAACATAGAAAGGCTAGGACTTTACCTTATTCGTTTCTTTTCTTTTTACATAAGATAGCGTGAGATGAAGTGTGAAAGGAGGCGGGCAAGCGATGGGAATAACGGAAAGGTATTTTCAATTGGGAACGGAGCATAACGTGATTCATCTGCCCTATCGTCCGAACGGCTTTGGTATCTTTGTCCTCGGAGACAGAACCCACTTTGTCGGTAATGATTCGAGCTTTTGGCTTCAGCATTACGGCAGAAATCAGCTTTTAAATATGCTGAGGGACGAAGGCTATACCATTTTTAACAGCAATCTGTTCGGAAGGCACTGGGGCGCGGAAAAAGCGGTCACCTATGCCAAGCAGCTGATACATTTCGTGTTGAAGCAGGAAATACTCAATCCGAAGATTCATATATTAGCAGAAGGAATGGGCGCTCTCGTGGCCGATGAACTGCTTCGTTTTTCCCCGGATCATATCCGATCAGCCGCGATGTTGAATCCTTGTCTCGATCTTCAGGCACATTATGAATCAGAAAAAGAAAATAAATTTTTCTATAAGCAATTTTTGAAAGAAGTATCGGAAAGCTACGAAATCCCCGAAAAAGAAGCGGCTTCACTTCGTTATAAAACAATCGAAACCTATCCGAGCAGCGTACCGGTTCATATATGGCAGAGGATGACCGGATCTCCGTATCCGTACAGCCTGCATGCGGAGGTATTTAAGGAAATGCAGCAGCGAAAACAAGGCTGTCCGGTTGACATAACGTTTCATTTATTTGAGCACCCAAGCAGGATCTATGCATCAATCTGCAAATTCTTTCACAGTCATGAAAAAGAGCTATAAAGAATACAATAACAATAGCCTTCTCTTTTGCGGAGGCTGTTTTGCTTTGGATAAAATGAAAAACCGGAAGGGCGGCAGATGAAATGAAATCAACGCTGATTGTAGGGGCGGATGAATTTTTCGGCCTTTCTTTATGTGAGCGAATGATGGATGAGGGCATATACGTCGATGTCGTTTTGGCTGAAACAGATGATGAAAGCAGACAAATGTACTTAGAGGAAAGACTTATGTGGCTTGGGAGAAATGAGCACTTTCGGAAGCTTGAGCACATTGAGGATCAATTATATGATACAATTTGTATCCAATATGGCGGCGGCTTTTTGCCTTTGGATCAATATAAATCAGCTTATGTTTTGGTATATGAACAAGACCGAAAAGAGTGGGAGAAATGTGAAAAGACAGGTTCAGAAAATGCGGTGATTCTTCCGAAAATGTATGGGCCGTGGAAAGAAGAACAGGAGGAAGAGGGCTTTTATACAGAAGATGTAGCTGACGAGCTGTTGAGATTCCTGCTAGAACCCGGCCGTGATCCCGGCAAAAGAACCATTTTTGATTTGCAAATCACTAAGAAAACCTCCAGAGATGAAGCGAAAACAAAAATTCTCGAGTGGAAAAGACAATTTCCATCAATTTTCGACAAATATTAAGAAAAACCTTCCATGTTTCGAGTTTTCTAGATACAATAAACATATCATTTTAATACATGTTATAGCTTGTCAAAAGGAGTTGAACATGACTTGATCACAAGGCTTGTCATGATCTTTTCTGTCCTCCTTTTATTAAGCGGATGTGGACAAACTCCGTTTAAAGGAAAAATTGAGAAGGTCGGCATGCTCTTTCCTGATACGATTAATGACCTCGTATGGGGCACAAAAGGGTATAAAGGATTACTGAATATACAGTCTAAATACAATGTGGACGTCTACTATAAAGAAGGCGTAAAAACAGATGAAGATATTATAAATGCGATTGAAGATTTTCATAAGCGCGGCGTCAATCTCCTCTTTGGCCATGGAAGTGAGTTTGAAGAAGTATTTAACTTGGTCAGTGAAGACTATCCGGATATGCAGTTTGTGATTTCAAATGCAAAAGCAAAAGCGGATAATGTCACAAGCGTCCATCTCAGCGGGGAAGCAATCGGCTTTTTCGGGGGAATGACCGCTGCCCATATGTCAAAAACCAATCAGGTCGGAGTTATCGCTTCTTTTACATGGCAGCCAGAAGTTGACGGCTTTATAAAAGGGGCTAAGTATGAAAATCCTAATATAGAAGTGAATACAAAATATACGGATCACTGGGATGATGATTCGACTGCGGTTAACCTTTATCAAAAAATGAAGAACGAAGGCGCGGATGTTGTGTATCCTGCCGGAGATGGGTATAATGTTCCTGTCATTCAGCAAATCAAAAAAGACGGCCTATATGCGATCGGCTATGTCACAGATCAATCCGATCTTGGCGAGAACACCGTGTTAACCAGCACGGTGCAAAATGTGGACAAGGCCTATGAAATTGTAGCTGAACAATTCGACAAAGGCACTTTAAAAGGCGGCGATCACTATTACGATCTGAAAAGCCGAGTTGTCGAAATGGGAACCTTCAGTCCGCTTGTGGACAAAGCCTTTCAGAAAAAAATCGCCAAACTGGTCAAAACGTATAACAAAACTGGCGAACTGCCAAAAAACGAGTAATGGAGTGACGTCACATGCAGCACGAAAAATCACTGGAGTTTTTGCAAATTGCAATGAAATATCTGCCTGAGGCGAAAGAGCAGCTAGAAAAATCGGGAATAGAGCTGTCGATGGAGGCCATTCAGCCGTTTATGAATTTATTTACAACGGTAATGGCGGAAGCCTACGAGCTGGGTAAATCCGACGCGAAATCTGAAACCGAATAAGAAGAAGCCACTTTCTCGAAAGTGGCTTTTCACATGATTTTCTTTTTAATAGCGGATACCATAGGTGCGAGCTCCTTCAGAGCGGGCTTGATTTGATCGAGAGAGTTCATAATCGAACCGATTTGGTTCATGATATACATGTAATCAATCGTCTCTTCTTCGTTTGTCGGGGAAACCTCCTCCTCCTGCACTTCTTCTTTTTCTGTTTTTTGTTTGGCGTTATCGCCGAACATCATTTTGGAAAACACATCCACCTGCATACGCCTCCTTTTCCATATACCATACTCTATGAGTAAGTTGAACTGATAGTTTAGACGAATATATTGCCATGTGAAAAAAAATAGGATAGAATTAGTACCTGATACTAATAATTGATCATAACCTGATTGATCTTAAATTAACTATATAAAGGAGTCTTCCCTTATGAAAGCTGGAATACTTGGAGTTGGACGTTATATCCCTGAGAAGGTTTTAACAAATCATGATTTAGAAAAAATGGTTGAAACTTCTGACGAGTGGATTCGTACAAGAACAGGAATAGAAGAAAGAAGAATTGCCGCAGATGACGTATATTCATCACATATGGCTGTTGCAGCAGCGAAAAAAGCGCTGGAACAAGCTGAAGTGTCCGCTGAGGATCTCGATATGATTCTCGTTGCGACTGTCACACCTGATCAGTCATTTCCTACAGTTTCTTGTATGATTCAAGAGCAGCTCGGCGCAAAGAAAGCATGTGCCATGGATATCAGCGCGGCTTGTGCAGGCTTTATGTACGGGGTTGTAACCGGTAAACAATTTATTGAATCTGGAACCTATAAGCATGTCCTTGTTGTCGGTGTAGAAAAGCTCTCAAGCATTACAGACTGGGAAGACCGCAACACAGCCGTTCTGTTTGGTGACGGAGCGGGCGCTGCGGTAGTCGGGCCAGTCAGAGATGACAGAGGAATTCTTTCATTTGAACTAGGAGCAGACGGCACAGGCGGTCAGCACTTGTATCTGAATGAAAAAGGACATACAATCATGAATGGACGTGAAGTTTTCAAATTTGCGGTCCGCCAAATGGGTGAATCATGCGTAAACGTCATTGAAAAAGCAGGGCTCTCAAAAGAGGACGTCGACTTTTTGATTCCGCATCAGGCGAACATCCGCATCATGGAAGCTGCACGTGAGCGTTTAGAGCTTCCTGTCGAAAAGATGTCTAAAACTGTTCATAAATATGGAAACACTTCTGCCGCATCCATTCCTATTTCTCTCGTAGAAGAATTGGAAGCCGGTAAAATCAAAGATGGCGATGTGATCGTCATGGTAGGATTCGGCGGAGGATTAACTTGGGGCGCCATTGCAATCCGCTGGGGCCGATAAAAAAAGGTGAGGTGCACACAAGATGAGTAAAAAAAGAGTAGTTGTTACAGGACTCGGAGCATTGTCTCCGCTTGGCAACGATGTTGATACAAGTTGGAATAACGCAATCAACGGTGTGTCCGGAATTGGTCCGATCACTCGTGTTGATGCTGAAGAATATCCGGCTAAAGTAGCCGCTGAATTAAAAGACTTTAATGTTGAAGATTACATGGACAAAAAAGAAGCAAGAAAAATGGACCGTTTCACTCAATATGCGGTTGTCGCTGCGAAAATGGCAGTTGAAGACGCAGGTCTTAAAATTACTGATGAAATCGCGCCGAGAGTCGGTGTTTGGGTTGGTTCCGGAATCGGAGGACTTGAAACGCTTGAGTCTCAATTTGAAATCTTCTTAACAAAAGGCCCAAGACGGGTAAGCCCATTTTTTGTGCCGATGATGATTCCTGATATGGCGACAGGCCAAATTTCTATTGCTTTAGGAGCAAAGGGAGTTAACTCTTGTACGGTAACTGCATGTGCAACAGGGACAAACTCTATCGGTGACGCGTTTAAAGTCATTCAGCGCGGCGATGCAGACGCTATGATCACAGGCGGAACAGAAGCGCCGCTGACTAGAATGTCATTCGCTGGCTTCAGTGCCAACAAAGCGCTTTCTACAAATCCGGATCCGAAAACAGCAAGCCGTCCGTTTGATAAAAACCGTGATGGATTCGTCATGGGTGAAGGTGCGGGAATTATCGTTCTTGAGGAACTTGAGCACGCACTTGCACGCGGCGCTAAAATTTACGGAGAAATCGTCGGTTACGGCTCGACGGGAGACGCTTATCATATCACAGCGCCTGCCCAAGACGGGGAAGGCGGAGCGAGAGCGATGCAAGAAGCCATTAAAGATGCGGGCATTGCGCCTGAAGAGATTGACTATATCAATGCACACGGCACAAGCACGTATTACAATGACAAATACGAAACAATGGCGATTAAGACTGTTTTTGGCGAGCATGCCTACAAACTTGCGGTAAGCTCTACAAAATCTATGACTGGCCACCTTCTAGGCGCGGCGGGCGGTATTGAAGCCATTTTCTCTATCCTTGCCATTAAAGAAGGCATGATCCCGCCAACAATCAATATTGAAACGCCTGACGAAGAATGCGATTTAGATTATGTGCCTGGTGAAGCACGCAGACAGGATCTCAGCTATGTTCTCAGCAACTCACTGGGATTCGGCGGACATAATGCAACGCTAATCTTCAAAAAATATCAGTAATCATGACGCCAAACCGGCTGCCCTAAAAGGGTAGCCGGTTTTTTTCGTGCGCATAGGATAAAAAAGAGGAGGCGATAGCATGAGCGTGGAACAAACATACAAATGGTTTGAAAAAGCCGCTTCAATAGATGATCTGGCGCAATACATTGTCCCGTACTTTTCAGGAACGGAGAAAGTTGACTGGAAAGGCATCTTGAGACATTTGCAGCATCACGGAATGTTTAAAAACATAGAAGAGAGTATAAGCACGTCTTCCATTCTGAAAGAAAAAGGACTTTTCCAGCATATACAAAAAGAGGAGCAGTATCTCAAAAAGAAGTGGCAAGGACCTGACGTGCCAATCGTAGCACTGCCGGTTGATGAAAGAAACAGAAGAATCCGTTTAGAATTCGGATCAAAATCAGGGCTCGCCTTTCCAGATAAAATGTTTCTCTTTCTCTCGTCAGATATCGAATTATCCTCGGTTTCAGCCCTTATGACACATGAATATCATCATGTTTGCCGGTTAGATCATATGACAAAAGAGGAAAAAGACGTCACATTACTTGATACAATCATCATGGAGGGGCTGGCAGAATATGCTGTTTATGAGAGGTTAGGCCAGAGTCAAACGGCTGACTGGACCAACTGGTATACCCCTCTGCAGCTTGAGGTTTTTTACAAAAAAAAGATTGCGCCCCATCTGAACATCAAACGGGAACATCGATTGTTCGATCAGCTTTTATACGGCAAAGGATACCAGCCGAAAATGCTTGGATACGCAGTCGGATTCAATATTGTAAAAAAATATTTAACAGAGAACAAAGCCAATACAGCAGACGGGCTTTCCATCTCTCCTGAAGCCTTTTTGAAAGCAACGCTTTAATAGAATAAAATAATGGAATTTCGTTAATAATATTACATTTATCCTAAAAAATTCTTGATTTTGCAAAATGATTGTAATAATATACAACTATAAAATTTTTCGATAATTCAATATTATTTATTATTTCTGAATAAATGGATTGCTTTCTCTTGAAAACGTTTGGCGACAAGAGGGGGAAAGGGGAGCTAGCATGAGCACACTTTTAGAAGTGAATAATTTAAAGACTTATTTTTTTAGAAAAAAGGAGCCGATCCCTGCGGTGGACGGAGTCGATTTCTACATCAAAAAAGGCGAAACCGTCGCGCTTGTAGGCGAATCCGGCTCCGGCAAAAGTATTACTTCATTGTCTATTATGGGTCTTGTCCAGAGCTCAGGCGGGAAAATCATGGACGGTACGATTAAACTCGAAGACAAGGACCTCACCTCATTCACTGAAAATGACTATTGCAAAATCCGCGGAAACGAAGTATCCATGATCTTTCAAGAACCAATGACCTCCCTTAATCCGGTGTTAACGATCGGAGAACAAATTACCGAAGTGCTGATTTACCATAAAAACATGAAGAAAAAAGAAGCGTATCAAAGAGCCGTCGAACTCTTGAAGATGGTTGGGTTCTCAAGAGCGGAGCAAATTATGAAGGAATATCCGCACCGTCTATCTGGCGGCATGAGACAGAGGGTAATGATCGCCATCGCGCTCAGCTGTAATCCAAAACTGCTGATTGCCGATGAACCGACAACGGCGTTAGACGTGACGATACAAGCCCAAGTGCTGGAGCTAATGAAGGATCTCTGCCAGAAGTTTGATACGTCAATTTTGCTGATTACACATGACTTAGGTGTCGTATCGGAAGCAGCCGACAGAGTGATTGTCATGTACTGCGGACAAGTCGTAGAAAATGCCTCAGTCGATGAGTTATTTTTAGAGCCCCTTCATCCTTATACAGAAGGACTGCTTATGTCGATTCCCGTCATAGATGGAGAGATTGATAAATTAAATGCGATTAAAGGCAGCGTGCCGACTCCAGATAATTTGCCGCCGGGGTGCCGTTTTGCTCCAAGGTGCCCAAAAGCCATGGATAAATGCTGGACCCATCAGCCTTCACTTTTGACACACAAAAGCGGAAGGTCAGTGAGATGCTTTTTATATGAGGAAGAAGGTGCCGAACAATCATGACAGCAGCTAATCAAGAAACAATTTTAGAACTTCGGGACGTGAAAAAATATTTCCCGATCCGCTCAGGCTTTTTTCAAAGAAAAGTTGGTGATGTAAAAGCGGTGGACGGTGTTTCGTTTTCCTTAAAAAAAGGAGAAACACTCGGAATCGTTGGAGAATCGGGCTGCGGAAAATCGACTGCCGGCCGGACGATGATCAGGCTGTACAAACCGACTGAAGGCCAAATTTTCTTTAAGGGGCAGGATATTTCCAATCTGTCAGAGGAGAATTTACGAAAAAACGTCCGCAAAAATATCCAGATGGTCTTTCAAGACCCATTCGCTTCGCTGAATCCAAGAAAAACGCTGCGTTCTATTATTAAGGAGCCTTTTAACACGCACCATATGTACACGATGCGAGAACGAAATGAGAAAGTCGAAGAGCTGCTTGCGAGAGTAGGTCTTCATCCGTCGTTTGCCTCCCGCTATCCTCATGAATTTTCCGGCGGACAGCGTCAGCGGATCGGCATTGCGAGAGCCCTCACGCTGAATCCGGAGCTTATCATTGCAGACGAACCGGTTTCTGCACTTGATGTATCGATTCAGGCCCAGGTCATCAACTTAATGGAAGAATTGCAGGAAGAATTTAATCTGACGTATCTATTTATCTCTCACGATTTAAGTGTCGTCCGCCATATCAGCGACAGAGTCGGGGTAATGTACCTTGGCAAAATGATGGAACTGACCGATAAGCACGAGTTATATGACAATCCGCTCCACCCATACACCCAAGCCCTTTTATCATCTGTCCCGGTTACAAGAAAAAAAGGATCTGTCAAACGCGAACGCATCGTCCTGAAAGGAGAACTGCCCAGCCCGGCCAATCCGCCAAAAGGCTGTGTTTTCCATACGAGATGTCCCGTTGCAAAACCAATATGCAAGGAACAAATACCAGAATTCAAAGAAGCTGCTCCCAGCCATTTTGTGGCTTGTCACCTTTATAGCTAACTGTCGCCCGCACAGCTTTGAGAGGGGGTATGCATACTACATAAACAGCAGCTAAGAAGAACGACCATTTCAAGAGGGGGAATATTGAATGAAAAGACGTAAAACCGCACTGATGATGCTAAGTGTATTGATGGTGATGACCATCTTTTTATCGGCCTGCTCGGGATCAAAATCGAGCAGCAGCAGTGAGAAAAAATCAAACGGAAAACCGCAGCAAGGCGGGGATTTGGTTGTGGGTTCAATCGGTGCTCCGACACTTTTCAACTCATTATATTCAACTGATGAATCGAGTACGGATATCGAACAAATGATTTATAGCTTTTTAACAAAAACAGATGAAAAATTAAATGTCAAAATGTCATTGGCTGAGAGTGTCAAAGAGCTGGATGGCGGACTGAAATATGATGTGAAAATCAAAAAAGGCGTGAAGTTCCATGACGGAGAAGAACTTACTGCCGACGATGTAGTATTTACGTTTAACATCCCGCTGAACAAGGATTACAAAGGTGAGCGTGGCTCTAACTTTGAGATGCTGAAATCAGTGGAGAAAAAGGGAGATTACGAGGTTTTATTTACCCTGAAATACAAAGACCCTAACTTCTATAACAATACGTTGGACAGCTACGGCATTCTTCCGGAGCATATTTTAAAAGACGTACCTGTTGCGCAGCTTGAAGATAATGAATTTAACAGAAAAAATCCGATCGGCTCAGGACCTTTCAAATTTAAAGAATGGAAAGATGGACAATACGTGAAGCTCGTTGCCAATGATGATTACTATGACGGGCGTCCGTATTTAGACAGTGTCACGTATAAAATCATTCCTGATGCCAATGCTGCGGTTGCGCAGCTTCAAGCGGGGGATATTGATTTCTTTAACGTTCCGTCAACTGATTATAAGACAGCTGAATCGTTTAATAATGTCAAGGTTGTAACAGACTTGGCGCTGAGCTACTCATATATCGGCTGGAATGAGAAAAACGAGCTCTTTAAAGACAAAAAAGTGCGCCAGGCGCTTACCACAGCGTTAGACCGTGAAACGATGGTTGAAACTGTATTGGATGGCGACGGAGAGGTCGCTTATATCCCGGAAAGTCCGGCTTCTTGGAACTATCCGAAAGGCGTAGAAGTTCCTAAATTTAAATACAATGTGAAGAAAGCGAAGAAGATGCTGAAAGAAGCCGGCTGGGAAGATACTGACGGTGACGGCATCTTAGATAAAGACGGCAAAAAATTCGAGTTCACCCTGAAAACGAACCAAGGAAATAAGGTGCGTGAAGATATTGCAGTTGTTGTTCAAGAGCAGCTGAAGAAAGTCGGTATTAAAGTAACGCCGCAAATCGTGGAATGGAGTGCGCTTGTTGAGCAAACCAGCGCCCCTAATTGGGACTATGACGCAATGGTATTAGGCTGGAGCCTGTCCACATTCCCGGATCATTACGATATTTTCCATTCAAGCCAGTCTGAAAAAGGCTTAAATAACATGTGGTATAAAAATCCAGAGGTCGATAAGCTTCTGAAAGCTGCAAAATCGATCAGTGACCGTGAGGAATACTCTAAAGCCTATGAGAAGATTTACCAAAAGCTTGCTGAAGATCAGCCGTACACCTTCCTTTATTATCCGAACAACCATATGGCGATGCCAGCTAACTTAGAGGGTTATGTGTATCATCCGAAACGTGAACTATATCAGATTGAAAAATGGTGGCTTGCCCAATAATTTTCCCTTGAAGGGGAGGGAGCGAATTTCCTTCCCCTTCTATATTGAAAAAGAACCACAAAGGGGACAAGAATATGGTTACATATATCATTCGAAGAACATTAGCTTCGATTCCTATCTTATTAGGAATTACAATTTTGTCTTTTGTCATTATGAAAGCGGCTCCCGGAGACCCGATGACGCTTATGATGGACCCTACCATCAGCCAGGCAGACAGAGCGCAGTTTATTGAAAAATACGGCCTGAATGACCCGGAATACGTTCAATATTTAAAATGGCTCGGCAATATGGTTCAAGGGGATTTCGGAACGTCCATTATCAGAAAAGGAACGCCTGTTTCAGAGCTGATTATAGCAAGGCTGCCTAACACACTCCTCCTTATGCTGGTGTCGACGATTTTGGCGCTGATCATTTCAATCCCATTTGGTGTGATTTCTGCAAAAAAACCTTATTCAAAACTGGATTATGGCATTACATTTACTTCATTTATCGGTTTAGCCATTCCGAACTTTTGGTTCGGTCTGATTTTAATTATGGTGTTTGCTGTGAACCTCGGCTGGTTCCCAACTGGGGGAGTCGCTACTCTTAACACAGATTTTAGCTTATTAGACCGGATTCATCATTTGTTATTACCTGCATTTGTGTTAGCTACGGCAGATATGGCTGGCTTAACGAGATATACAAGGTCAAACATGCTTGATGTGTTAAATCAAGACTATATCCGAACAGCCAGATCAAAAGGCTTTAAAGAAAATCGCGTGCTATTTAAGCATGGCTTGCGGAATGCGCTATTGCCTGTTATTACGATCTTCGGTTTAATGATTCCCTCATTTATCGGCGGAGCGGTTGTTGTAGAGCAGATTTTCACTTGGCCGGGGCTGGGAAAACTGTTTGTCGATTCGGCATTCCAGCGTGATTATCCGGTTATTATGGCAATGACCGTGATTTCGGCAGTGCTTGTCGTGATCGGAAACCTCATTGCCGACATCCTTTACGCGATTGTTGATCCGCGGATCGAATATTAAGAGGAGGGAAACTGAGATGTCAGAGCTGCAAACCACTCCCTCGCCGGAGATTAGACTGAAAGAAAACATTTCGAAAAAACCAGAGACGATGTCCAAGATCTTCTGGGAGAAATTCTCGAAAAACAAGCTGGCCATTCTAGGTGCCGTCATTCTGTTTATCATTGTTATGTCGGCTGTTTTCGCTCCTTTGATTGCACCTTATCCCCAAGAGCAGCAAAGCCTGCTTGATAAGTATAAAGCGCCGGGCCTTGAACATTTGATGGGAACGGATAAATTCGGCCGCGATATTTTCAGCCGGATTTTGTATGGAGCGCGCGTCTCTTTATTGGTCGGTTTTGCTTCTGTAGTCGGTTCTATTTTAATCGGAACTGTATTAGGTGCGTTAGCAGGTTATTTCAGAGGAATTGTCGACGCTGTCATTATGCGTTTAGTCGACATTGTATTATCTATTCCGGATATTTTCTTGCTGATCACGCTGGTTACCATTTTCAAGCCTGGCGTGGACAAACTAATTTTAATTTTCTGTCTCACCGGCTGGACAACAACGGCACGATTGGTAAGAGGAGAGTTTCTATCGCTTCGTTCAAGGGAATACGTTCTGGCTGCTAAAACAATCGGAACGAAGACGCACAAAATTATCTTTTCACATATTCTCCCCAATGCGTTAGGACCGATTATTGTGTCAGCAACATTAAAGGTAGGCTCAGTCATTCTCGCTGAGTCCGCGCTGAGCTACTTAGGCTTCGGGATTCAGCCGCCAATCGCAAGCTGGGGAAATATGCTTCAAGACGCACAAAATTTCACAGTGATGATTCAAGCATGGTGGTACCCATTATTTCCCGGGCTATTTATTTTAATTACCGTGCTGTGCTTTAACTTTGTCGGAGATGGCTTGCGGGATGCTCTGGATCCTAAAAATATTAAATAAATAGCCTCCTAAAAGGCTTAACATTATATCAATTTAGAGAATCTTATATTAAATATTCAGAAAAATTCAAAAAAGTAATTGAAACTCACTGTGGTTGATAATATAATATAAGTAAATATAATACATTTATATAAAAAAATTGGAGGTGTAATTAAGTGATTCGAGCCATAGAGAAACCTATATCAGATGAAGGTACTGATTTTTTCAACTCTACTTATCAAGAAGTATACTCGCAATTACTTGATACAGACCTTGATAATGAAATAAATTTTATTAAAAATAATATATTGAGTAATTTTGAAAATCCTAAAATTATGGATTTTTGTTGCGGACATGGGAGACATTTACTAAAACTGTGGGAAGATGATTATGACATTCACGGCCTGGATATTAATCATACTTTCCTGCAACATATAAATAATAAGTCAAATGGTCAAGTTTCTACTTTTTTAGCAGATGGTAGATACTTTGTCCCGAAACAAAAATATGATGTTGTCCTTAATATGGAAACGTCTATTGTTTATATGAGTGATGAAGAAAACATAAAAATGCTAGAAACGATGAATTCATGCTTAAAGATTGGTGGAAAGCTATTGTTGCATCTCGCCAATAGAGAGTATTTAATTAAAAATTTTAATCCTCGTATTTGGTTTGGAAATGATGAAACTGGTTACGCATTAGAACGGAGAGCGCTTGATTTAATTAGTGGAACATTAAAAATAAATCAAACAAGGATCATAAATCATGCAACAAGTCATCATGTAGTTACAATGAGATTATATAGCGTTACAGAAATCAAGAAAGTATTAGAACAAACAGGATTTAGAATTGAGCATGTTTATGGTGATTTTAAAGCAAGCAATTATACGATTAATTCTCCTAGTATTCTAGTTGTCTGTTCTAAAGAATAACTTGAAAGGGGGTGAACTAAATGAAGAGAGGAATCAAAATTATCATTGAAGACTAAAAATCATCAAACAGGAAGTGCGTGTTATTTAGTAGCACGCACTTTTCTCTTTGCAGTTAGATTTCTTATTAAAATAATAAGGTAGGGTCAAAAAAGATGCTCTCACTTCTTAAAAAACCTTCATTTCTCACTTTTTGTCTGGCTCAGCTTGTTTCTCGTTTTGGAGATGGATTAACAACTGTTGTTATTTTATATTTAGTGGGTACGGCTTCTAAAGATCCTTTATTAATTGGATTAGTTCTTTTTTGTCAATACACTCCTATGATCTTATTCGGTTTAATTGGGGGATCAATTGCAGACCGCTTTAGAAAACACACGGTTATGATCTGCGCTGATTTGTATCGCTGTTTTATTTTAATTCTAATGGTGTTTTCAGCACATTATCCTTTTTTACTAATCATATTAGTATTTTTATCAGGCGTAGGATCAGCGCTATTTTATCCAGCGCGTTCATCTTATGTCCCAATTGTGGTTGGTGAAAAACATATTTCTGAAGCTATGGCTGTGTCACAAAGCATATATTCAATTATGCAGATTGCAGGCCCCGGTATCGCAGGGCTTTTATTAGTTTTTTTATCACCTTCATCTCTTCTTTTAATTGACGCCGCTACTTATTTCATTTCAGCTTTTTTCATCGCATTGACTGCTTTTATTATAAAAAAATCGGGTGAATCAGAAGGAACTAACTCTAAAGGTGTAAATTGGCTTATGTCTATTAAAGATGGAATTCAGATAGTGATAAAAACTGCGCCGCTTGCCTTTTTAATCCTGTTGTTGGCGCAAGTGATGTTTGCAGCAGGCATTTTTAATACAACTTCAAATTCATTGTTACTACATATCTTTAGAGTGCCAGGGTTTCACTTTGGCATGATAGAGGCATCTGCTGGTATTGGTGCTGTTTTAGGCGCGATGATGGGGCCAATTCTTTTGCGATATATAAAGCCTGGGCATTTACTTTTAGCAACGACGGTTGTAATGGGTTTGTGGATGCTTGCGGTGGTCCCGTTGGAACAATTAGAGCAACGGGGTGGTTTAATACCTGTTTATTTGTGGGTGTTTGGCATTGGGTTGATGAATGCTTTTCTCAACGTGCCAATAAGCAGTTTGTTTCTTGGGTTATCATCAGCTGAATATAGAGGCCGTGCAATGTCTATATTACAGATGTCTTCAAATTTTGGACTTATAGCAGGGGTTCTTATAGCAGGTCTTTTATCAAAGTATTTTGGTGTTGTTTTGATAACGGCTCTCTCAGGCGGTCTGCTGGTGTTGGTATCGATACTGACGATAAAAATGAGAGGATACAAAGCATTATTATCAATTGATAAAAGAGCAAAACAACCTACTAGCAAACCGGTGCGTTCAGCAGCTGAAGCGGATTTATAAGAATGATTGGAATAATTTCTCTGCACCTTGCCTATACTGTGGACAACAGTTTTTATAAAGTGAGGGGTTAGAGATGTTATTTCTTCATGATGTGTGGGTCAATTGGTTTGAAGGGGAAGAAAATGGCTACAATGTATGCCACTTTCATGAATGGCGCAAGGAAGATACGGTTGAGCTTTTGGATCAGGTGCCTCTCTTAAGGGTGCCGTCAGTACTGTTTCATTACATAGAAAATGATTTGTCAGAGCTTCCGAAAGATTTGCTTGAAGAGGTTCATCAAAAATCGTACATTCGCAAAAATCATGAACGCACAAAGCTGGAGTATTGTTTTGTTGTGACAGACGGAATCGGCATTTTGGCTGTTGATACAATCGGCTACACGATCCCTGTCAGAAAAAGCCGCCTTATCCCGCGGCAGGAGCAGCTCGTGTATGAAATGGTGAAAGATGTAGAGCCGGAAACGTATGAATTTGAGCCGAAGAAGCTGGAGTCCTCAAAAGAATATCATATCTTATCATTGGCACCAGAGCACGTCAGAGGATTAACGAGAAAAGAGCGGCAAATTAAGCAGCTTATGTTTATGGCGCTGGATCAATTAAAAGGGCTGAAAAACCGTGCGGAAATCGGCTACTGGTACACAGAGTGGAACCCGCATATGTATGAACAAATCAAACGGATGAGCTTTGAAGAGATTTGGGACATGCTGTATAACGAAACGATTGAAGGCTGGTCGGACAAGCATTTGGCTTTTTGCGAAAACCTGATCAAAGGACAGCCTTTTTTCGAGAAGCTCTGGGAAATGGAAAATGAATCAAAGGTAAACTAAAAAAAGCCGCTCTTTGCAAATCGCAAGAGCGGTTTTTTGATTAGCGTCTTTTTCGGCCAAGACCCATGGCGTTTTCCATTTTTTTGAGCATTTTGTTTGCTGTCCGGTTCGCCCGCTCAGCGCCTTCATCAAGAATCCGGTCTAATTCTTCGGATTCAATCAGTTCATGATAACGATCTTGAATTGGCTTCAATGCACCGACTACCACTTCTGCCAAATCACCTTTGAACTCGCCATAGCCTTTTCCTTCGTATTTCGCTTCAAGTTCTTCAATCGTCGTATTGCCGAGAATTGAATAGATCGTAAGAAGATTGGATACGCCAGGTTTGTTTTCTTTATCAAATTTTACAATACCTTCAGAATCAGTCACAGCGCTTTTGATTTTCTTTTCAAGCAGCTTTGGTTCATCCAGCAACGTAATAAAAGATTTCTGGTTCGGATCAGATTTACTCATTTTCTTCAGCGGGTCCGTCAGAGACATGATCCGAGCGCCTACTTTTGGAATCTTTACTTCCGGAATCGTAAAGATGTCGTTATATTTTTTGTTAAATCGCTCTGCAAGGTTTCGTGTCAGCTCAAGATGCTGCTTTTGATCCTCGCCGACAGGCACAAGATCTGTTCCGTACAGCAGAATATCTGCAGCCATCAGCGGCGGGTACGTTAACAGGCCCGAGACAACTGCTTCTTTTCCATTTGATTTGTCCTTAAATTGAGTCATTCGCTCAAGCTCGCCGATATAAGCGACGCACTGCATCATCCAACCGGCCTGTGCATGTGCGGGAACCTCTGATTGAATAAACAGCGTTGCCTTTTCAGGGTCGAGACCGACAGCTAGATAAAGCGCCGCCAAACTGCGGATATTTTTTCTCAGCTGAAGCCGATCCTGAGGAACTGTGATCGCATGCTGGTCTACGATGCAAAAATAGCTGTTATAATCATGTTGGAGTTCGACAAACTGCTTCATTGCACCGATGTAGTTGCCGAGTGTAACGGAACCGCTCGGCTGGATGCCTGAAAAAATCGTCTGTTTCATTGGAAAATCAACCTCATTTCTTAAAACATAATAAAAAAGGCTCATTCTTCCCCTGTAAAAAAGGGACGAATGAACCGTGGTACCACCCTGATTATTCCATTAAAATGGAATCACTCTGGCGTTTGTAACGGAGACTTCTCCGGCTGAGCCTACTTTTTGGTTCGGTCAGCTGCTCCAAAGTCCATTCCACATTGCCCGTTATCTGCTCCCAGCACCGCAGACTCTCTTCAAACGGGTGAAATGTGTACTACTCTTTTTCATAGCAAGCTTTTCTTTTGATTGCTTCATTATAAATCAATTATAACCAATTGTCATCCTGAAAAAACATTCTTTTTGCATGAAAATTGTAATGATATAAATAAAAAAACAGCCGTAAATCGCCCAAATGATAACTGCTCTCAGCGGTTAAACAGCTAGATATTATATGTATAAAGCAATATGGATTGGAAACTCCTACAATAGTTTTTAATCAATTTATGCTTTAAACGGTAGAAGGATATCGCGTTATTGGCAGAAAAACTAACGAAGTTTAAAAATTTTAAATTGATAAAATAATATTGCAATAAAGAATTTGTTTCATTATAATGAACTTGTTCACTCTATTGTTACAGCTTTTTTACAAAAATAATCAGAAAAGACGGAACAGAATAAAAGTTATGCAAATTCAGGTTCATTTGTCTGATATTTCTGAGGATTTAGCCGTAAGGAGCTGAAAAATGATTATTAGGGGGTTTGTGGATATGAAAAAACGTTGGTCGATTGTCACGTTAATGCTCATTTTCACTCTCGTACTGAGCGCATGCGGCTTTGGCGGCAGCGGTTCAAACGGTGATGGGAAAAAAGACAGCAAAGGGAAGACAACTCTTAACATTAATATTAAAACTGAGCCGTTCTCCTTACATCCGGGATTGGCAAATGACTCGGTATCAGGCGGTGTTATCCGTCAGACTTTTGAAGGATTGACACGTATTAATGCAGATGGTGAGCCTGAAGAAGGCGCTGCATCTAAAATTGAAACAAGCAAAGATGGAAAAACCTATACGTTTACGATTCGTGATGGTGCGAAGTGGTCAAATGGCGACCCTGTCACAGCGCAAGATTTTGAATATGCATGGAAATGGGCGCTTGATCCTAATAACGAATCACAATACGCTTACCAGCTCTACTACATAAAAGGTGCTGAGGCGGCAAATACCGGTAAAGGCAGCCTTGATGATGTGGCAGTGAAAGCTGAAAACGATAAGACATTAAAGGTTGAACTAAACAACCCGACTCCATACTTCACTGAATTAACAGCATTTTATACTTATATGCCGATTAACAAAAAAATTGCAGAGAAAAATAAAAAGTGGAACACAGATGCCGGAGATGATTATGTATCAAACGGACCATTCAAAATGACGGCATGGAAACACAGCGGATCTATCGATCTTGAAAAGAATGATCAATACTGGGATAAAGACAAAGTCAAACTGAAGAAAATCAATATGGTTATGATCAACAACAACAATACGGAACTGAAAAAATTCCAAGCTGGTGAACTTGATTGGGCCGGTATGCCGCTCGGACAGCTTCCGACTGAATCTCTGCCTAGCTTGAAAAAAGACGGTTCTTTACATGTTGAGCCGATTGCAGGTGTGTATTGGTACAAATTTAACACTGAAGCGAAGCCGTTAGACAACATAAATATCCGTAAAGCTTTAACATATGCAATTGACCGCCAATCGATTGTTAAAAACGTTACACAAGGTGAGCAAATCCCGGCTATGGCCGCGGTTCCGCCGACAATGAAAGGATTTGAAGATAACAAAGAAGGCTACTTCAAAGACAACGATGTCAAAACGGCAAAAGAATACCTTGAAAAAGGCCTGAAGGAAATGGGCTTAAGCAAGGCATCTGACCTGCCGAAAATCAAATTATCTTATAACACGGATGATGCACATGCAAAAATCGCTCAAGCAGTGCAAGAAATGTGGAAGAAAAATTTAGGCGTTAATATTGAGCTTGATAACTCAGAATGGAATGTCTATATCGATAAGCTTCACAGCCAAGATTATCAAGTCGGCCGTATGGGCTGGCTTGGCGACTTCAACGATCCGATTAACTTCCTTGAGTTGTTCCGTGACAAAGACGGAGGAAATAACGATACCGGCTGGGAAAATCCAGAATTCAAAAAGCTTCTGAACCAGTCACAAACTGAAACAGACAAAACAAAACGTGCAGAGCTGCTGAAAAAAGCAGAGAATATTTTCATTGATGAAATGCCGGTTGCCCCAATCTATTTCTACACTGATACATGGGTACAGGATGAAAACCTAAAAGGTGTTATCATGCCAGGTACTGGTGAGGTTTATTTCAGAAACGCATATTTTAAATAAGGCTTTATCTGAAAATAAAAGACCTCAAGGTATATGGGGAAAAAAGCCCCATATACCTTTCTTTCTTACTGATGGAATATAAAAAAAGTAAAAACCATGGAGGTGTTCCCCCTTGCTAAAATATATCGGAAGACGTTTAGTCTATATGATCATCACATTATTTGTGATTGTAACCGTGACATTCTTCTTAATGCAAGCAGCACCGGGCGGGCCATTTTCAGGTGAGAAAAAGCTTCCGCCTGAAATTGAAGCAAACTTAAATGCGCATTATGGCTTGGACAAGCCGCTGTTTGTACAATATGTAAGTTATTTGAAATCAGTTGCAATGTGGGATTTCGGACCGTCATTTAAATATAAAGGTCAGAGTGTCAATGACCTGATCAGTTCAGGTTTCCCCGTTTCATTCACTCTTGGAGCAGAAGCTATTCTCCTCGCTTTAGCGTTTGGTGTATTGTTTGGGGTCATTGCAGCCCTTTACCATAATAAGTGGCAGGATTATACCGTCGCGATTTTAACGATCTTTGGTATTTCAGTTCCGAGCTTTATCATGGCGGCTGTGCTGCAATATGTGTTCTCCATGAAGCTTGGGCTGTTTCCGGTCGCGGGGTGGGAGTCCTGGGCATACACCTTTCTGCCTTCCATCGCTCTTGCTTCCATGCCGATGGCGTTTATTGCCAGACTTTCCCGTTCAAGCATGATCGAAGTGTTAAACAGTGATTATATTCGCACAGCGAAAGCAAAAGGACTGTCACGTCCTGCAGTTACAGTGCGACATGCCATCCGAAACGCGCTGTTGCCTGTCGTTACATATATGGGCCCGATGGCCGCTCAAGTTTTAACCGGAAGCTTTATCATTGAAACCATTTTTGGTATCCCGGGGCTTGGTGCACACTTTGTTAACAGTATTACAAACCGTGATTATACAGTCATTATGGGTGTAACGGTGTTCTTCAGTGTCATCCTGCTTTTATGTGTATTAATCGTAGACGTGTTATACGGCATTATTGATCCAAGAATCAAGCTTTCCAAAGCAAAGAAAGGAGCCTAGGCCATGCAGAACATTCCAAAAAACATGTTTGAACCAGCCGCAGCGAATGCCGGCGATGCTGAGAAAATAAGTAAAAAGAGCCTTTCCCTCTGGAAAGATGCGATGCTACGTTTCCGCAGCAATAAGCTTGCGATGGTCGGGCTTGTTATTATTATTCTCATTATTCTAATGGCGATTTTTGCGCCTATATTCTCAAAATATGATTATTCGACTACCAATCTCTTAAATGCGGATAAGCCGCCTTCGAAAGATCACTGGTTTGGGACTGATGATCTTGGAAGGGACATTTTCGTCCGTACATGGGTAGGTGCCCGAATTTCAATCTTTATCGGTGTCGCAGCCGCTGTTCTTGACTTGCTGATTGGCGTGATTTGGGGCAGTATCTCAGGATTCCGCGGAGGCAGAACAGATGAGATTATGATGCGTATCGCAGATATCCTTTGGGCTGTTCCTTCATTATTAATGGTTATCCTGCTGATGGTCGTTCTTCCGAAAGGGCTGTTAACGATTATTATTGCCATGACGATTACGGGCTGGATTAACATGGCCAGAATCGTCCGCGGACAAGTGCTGCAGCTGAAGAATCAGGAATACGTGCTTGCGTCGCAGACACTCGGGGCGAAAACATCCCGTCTGCTGTTTAAACATATCGTGCCGAACGCAATGGGCTCTATTTTAGTCACGATGACACTAACTGTTCCAACCGCGATTTTTACAGAAGCCTTTTTAAGCTATTTAGGACTCGGTGTTCCGGCTCCTCTCGCAAGCTGGGGAACAATGGCTTCTGACGGATTGCCTGCATTGACCTATTATCCGTGGCGTTTGTTTTTCCCTGCCGGTTTTATCTGCATTACCATGTTTGGTTTTAACGTTGTCGGCGACGGATTAAGAGACGCATTGGATCCTAAGTTACGTAAATAAGGGAGTGATACGGGTGACACGCCTATTAGAAGTAAAAGATTTAGCGATTTCATTTAAAACATACGGCGGAGAGGTACAGGCGATCCGCGGAGTGAATTTTCATCTGGATAAAGGCGAAACATTGGCAATCGTCGGGGAGTCAGGCTCTGGAAAAAGTGTGACATCTCAAGCAATCATGAAGCTGATTCCAATGCCCCCGGGTTATTTTAAACGCGGTGAGATTCTATTTGACGGCAAGGATTTAGTGCCTCTTTCCGAAAAAGAGATGCAAAATGTACGGGGGAAAGAGATCGGAATGATATTCCAAGATCCGATGACCTCTTTAAATCCGACAATGAAAGTCGGCAAGCAAATTACAGAAGTGCTTTTTAAACACGAAAACATTTCAAAGGAAGCTGCGAAAAAGCGTGCTGTTGAGCTACTGGATTTAGTAGGTATCCCAATGCCGGAAAAACGGGTCAACCAATTTCCGCACGAGTTTTCAGGCGGGATGAGACAGCGTGTCGTCATTGCGATGGCACTTGCGGCGAATCCGAAACTGTTAATTGCCGATGAGCCGACAACTGCTCTTGACGTGACCATCCAAGCGCAGATTCTTGAATTGATGAAAGAATTGCAAAAGAAAATTGACACGTCCATCATCTTTATCACTCACGATCTCGGTGTTGTTGCTAACGTAGCCGACAGAGTTGCCGTGATGTATGCGGGACAGATTGTAGAAACCGGAACGGTAGACGAAATTTTCTACGATCCGAGACATCCGTATACTTGGGGGCTGCTGGCGTCCATGCCGACACTTGAAAGCTCAGGAGACGAACAGCTGACAGCAATCCCTGGCACACCGCCTGATTTGACAAATCCTCCAAAAGGAGATGCCTTTGCGCTCCGGAGTCCATATGCGATGAAAATTGATTTTGAACAGGAGCCGCCAATGTTTAAGGTTTCCGATACTCATTATGTGAAATCGTGGCTGCTTCATCCTGATGCGCCAAAGGTAGAGCCGCCTGAAGCGGTAAAAGCGAAAATGCGGACGCTGGCGAATACGTATCAAAAACCTGTCTTAGTGAGAGAGGGTGAATAAATTGACTGAGAAACTATTAGAAATCAAACATTTAAAGCAGCACTTTGTTACGCCGAGAGGAACGGTTAAAGCCGTAGATGACCTGTCGTTTGATATCTATAGAGGCGAAACATTAGGTCTGGTTGGTGAATCTGGCTGCGGTAAATCGACAACAGGTCGAAGTATCATTCGGCTATACGAAGCAACAGATGGCGAGGTGCTGTTTAACGGTGAAAATGTTCACGGTAAAAAATCCCGCAAAAAGCTGCTCGAATTCAACCGCAAAATGCAAATGATTTTCCAGGACCCATATGCATCGCTGAATCCGAGAATGACAGTCGCAGATATTATTGCAGAAGGTCTCGACATTCATAAGCTGACGAAAACGAAGAAAGAGCGTATGCAGCGGGTTCATGAGCTCCTGCAAACAGTCGGTTTAAACAAGGAGCATGCCAACCGTTATCCGCATGAATTTTCCGGCGGTCAGCGTCAAAGAATCGGGATTGCCAGAGCTCTTGCTGTAGATCCGGAATTCATTATCGCAGACGAGCCAATTTCCGCTTTGGATGTATCCATTCAAGCGCAGGTCGTGAATTTAATGAAAGAACTGCAAAAAGAAAAAGGGCTCACATACCTGTTTATTGCCCACGATTTATCGATGGTCAAATACATCAGCGACCGTATCGGAGTGATGTATTTCGGTAAGCTGGTTGAACTTGCACCGGCAGATGAACTTTACGAAAACCCGCTACACCCGTATACAAAATCATTACTTTCTGCCATTCCGCTTCCTGATCCGGATTATGAGAGAAATCGTGTCCGCCAGAAATACGATGTATCCGTGCATCGGTTAAAGGATGGAGAAAAGATGGAATTCCGTGAAGTAAAACCAGGTCATTTTGTGATGTGCACGGAAGAAGAATTTAAAGCCTATTCATAAGTTGAAAATCCTTCAAAACAAAATGTTTTGAAGGATTTTTTATATAGGATGATAGAAAGTAAGAGTCATATCTTTTACAATTAGAGGAAAAACGGAGGCGGACACTATTCAATTTCTTCGTCAGAAAAATGTCTTTGCACTGCTTCTGTCGCAATCTCTGCAATCTTTAGCTGGAGTCCTGGTGACAATCGTTTTAATGGTAAGGGTCTATCAAATGACCGACTCTGTCTTTTTTTCGGGTCTTGTTTTATCCTTCATGTCGTTTGCAAGTGTTGCGGCAAGCTTTTGCATTCCGGGTGTACTCCATAAGCTTGGTTTTAAAAAGGTGCTTGCCGGTGCAAGTCTGCTGAGAGCGGTCTTTGCATTGCTAATCGCATACAGTGTCAGCCAAGATGGAATTGCCTTCTATATCATGACGCTGCTGTTTGTTTTTTGTTTTTCATTTTCTGGCGCCTTTTTTCAGCCGGCAAGGTTTGCGCTGCTGCCTGTTATTGTTTCAAAAAAGCATTACGTGAAAGCAAACGGTGTGATTTCACTCGCTAATCAATTGTTTTTAACAGCTGGCTGGGGACTTGGAGGTCTTCTGACATTTGCTGCACCTTTTGAGTTTGTTGTCGGCAGTGCCATTTGCCTGTTTGTCTTTTCCGGAGCTGTCATCAGCCTGCTTCATGTGAACGATGCAAGAACGAAAAGAACAGCTGAAACAGCATCTGCAAGAAGTGTATGGAAGGAATTGATGACAACCCCGATTGTAAGAGACATCACTGCAATGGACATGATAGAAGCTCTTGCCGGCTCAGTTTGGTCATCCGCTATTCTTTTGGCTTTTACAGTGGCGGTTCTGCATGAAACAGAAGTGTGGTGGGGAATCTTTAACGCTTCTTATTTTATTGGTGCTATGATCGGCAGTGTCATCGCCATCCATTTTTCTGCATTTTTTGAGCAAAACATGGGGTACGCGATTATATTCAGCTCACTTGTGATGGCAGTGCTGACATTCCTCTTTGCGGTTTCTCCCTTGCCGTTTTTATGCGCCCTGGCTTGCGCGGCGATGGGGCCTTTTTATCAAGTTAGAGATATTTGTCAGGAAACCGTATTGCAGGAGGTCATTCCGGCACATAAGCGCATCGGGATGATGGCTGCCAAAAACGCGCTGTTGACTCCTTGGTCTGGTGTTACCTATTCCATCATGGGGCTGCTGACTGATGCTGCCGGTGCAAAAACAGCTTTTATTTCGGCGGCTGTATTATATGGCATGACTTTTTTGATTGCGTTGGCGCAGCCCGGCCTGAGCCATTATAAACGGGAGAGACACGCGAATTGAGCATGATCAAACATCTCCGGTGGAACGACGAATTGCCTTACTTGCTGAAAAAAATGAAACCATGCGGAAAGTTCGTACGTCTTTATAGATGTAAGGCTGTTTAAACAGGAAGAAATGGGGTATATCTAAAAGTATGAAGACAACGAACTCATAAGGAGCAAATCAATGAACTGGTACGAAAAGCTTAGCGAGTACTTTCCAATTGAAGAATTGAAATCAAAAGCGCATATGGAAGCTCTTTTGAAAGAGAGAAGCGATATTTATCATAAAGATGAAGGCAAGCATCATATTTTAATGTTTGCGGAATTTGAATCTTTTATCTTCGTTGATTATCTGTATGTGTCAAAAGATGCAAGAGGGCAAGGGCTTGGCGGCAAACTGATTGCCAAGCTGAAAAAGAAAAATAAGCCGATATTGCTTGAGGTGGAGCCTGTGGATGAAGATGATGCTGATACAGAAAAACGCCTGAGATTCTATCAAAGAGAGCATTTTAAGCATGCTCAGTCAATTGGGTACCGGCGCCGGTCATTGGCTACGAATGAAGTCAATAAGATGGAGATTCTGTACTGGTCACCGAAAACAGAATCAGAAGAAGAGATTCTTGAAGCCATGAAACAGACATATGAAAACATTCATACTTATAAAGATGAGAAATGGTACGGGGAATCATACGAAAAAACGGATGAAGTCCTGACACTCATTGATGAAGAAAAGCAAAAAAATATTTTCGATGAGTTAAGCTAATTGAGAATGCAAACACATGAATAAAATAAAATTTGCTGGATTGACACATTTTTTTCTTAGGACACTGTTCACACTTACTTTTTTATAGTATAATACCTATAAAGATTCCTTTTTTAGAGTAATTTCAATTTAAGAATAAAATAGATGTTCATCCTACTAATTAGAGGAGTGAAGATGAATGGTTACATTATACACATCACCAAGCTGTACTTCATGCAGAAAGGCGAGAGCGTGGCTCGAGGAGCATGAGATTCCGTACGTAGAAAGAAACATTTTCTCTGAACCTTTATCAATTGATGAAATAAAACAAATCTTAAGAATGACTGAGGACGGAACAGATGAGATTATCTCAACCCGTTCAAAAGTATTCCAAAAATTGAATGTGAACGTTGAATCAATGCCGCTCCAAGACTTGTACCTCTTGATCAACGAGCACCCAGGCTTGCTTCGCCGTCCGATCATCATCGATGAAAAACGTTTGCAGGTCGGATACAACGAAGACGAAATCAGACGTTTCTTGCCAAGAAAAGTCCGCTCTTTCCAATTAAGAGAAGCACAGCGTTTGGCAAACTAATAGATCGCACGTTAAAAAGAAGGCTGAGACATCAGCCTTCTTTTATTTTTCAACCTGCTGATAATAAATGCTGGCAAGAATCACAAAGACGACAGTTAAAATGGGGAGAAGCGCTTCAACCGTGCCGTGCTGAGCCATAAAAAAAGACAGCTTTTGATCCCGGACAATCATTTCTCCGCCTGTATAAGCCAATAATCCGCTTCCCGCATAAATCAATAATGGTATTTTCTCAAGCGCGATGTGGATGAGTTTGCTGCCCCAAATTATAACCGGCACCGATACACACAGACCTATCATAACGAGAGAAAGCTCACCGTGCGACGCTCCTGCGACAGCAATAACATTGTCCAGTGACATAAACAGGTCTGCGAGTACAATCGTTCGTATGGCTTTCCACAGAGAGGTGCTGCTTTTGACGTGCTGGGCGTCTTTCTTTTCAATTAATAGCTGGTATCCCAAATATAGAAGGAATATTCCTCCAGTACATTGCAGGAAAGGAATATTCAAAAGATAAACCGCTGCACTTGTTAATCCGATTCTCATCGCAACGGCGATAAATGTTCCGAGAATAATGGCTTGCTGTCTTTGCTTGTCCGGTAAATTTCGGCTGGCCATGGCGATCACGACTGCATTATCGCCGCCGAGAATCAGATCAATTCCGACGATAAGCAGCAGTGAAATCAGATAGTCATGCTCCATGCATCGGCACCTCGCTTTCGTTCCATCGCTTGTACCACTAATATATGAAGCGGGACCCAATTTATGATAGCGGTGCCGGAAGACAAGCCATTTTTTGGGCGAAGATGCATTTTTATTTCTTTTGTGTCTGATTTATCATAAAATAGAAATACAAAGGAATTCACACTTGCCTTGGTTCAAGGTTAAGATGTGGACGGAATGGGTAAAGTGTAGTAAAGTACTATTAATCGGGAGCTTAGATGTCCCTTCAACATCTTATATAGAAGGGAAGGTTGGCAAATGGAAATTGAAAGAATTAACGAGCATACAGTAAAATTTTATATGTCTTATGGAGATATTGAAGATCGCGGTTTTGACAGAGAAGAAATTTGGTATAACCGTGAGCGCAGTGAAGAACTGTTCTGGGAAGTTATGGATGAAGTTCATGAGGAAGAGGAATTCGCTGTTGAAGGTCCTCTTTGGATTCAAGTTCAGGCAATGGACAAAGGATTAGAAATTATCGTCACCAAAGCCCAGCTTTCCAAAGACGGACAAAAGCTCGAACTGCCGATTCCTGAGGATAAAAAGCAAGAACCAGCATCTGAGGATCTTGACGCCTTGCTGGATGATTTCCAAAAAGAAGAGCAAGAAGTCAATCAGGAAGAGAAGGAGCAAAAGCTACAATTTGTCTTGCGGTTTGATGACTTCGAAGATGTAATTTCTCTATCTAAATTAAACGTTAACGGAAGTAAAACGACTTTATATTCGTTTGAGAACCGATATTATTTATATGTGGATTTTTACAATTTGACTGATGAAGAGGTTGAAAATCAGCTAAGCATCCTGTTGGAGTATGCGTCTGAATCCTCAATCAGCATACACCGACTTGAAGAATACGGCAAGCTGGTTGTGTCAGAGCACGCTCTTGAAACGATAAAAAAACACTTTGCATCATAGCAGACCGATTTCTTGCCGGAAATCGGTTTTTTTCTATTTCAAAACAAAATATTGAAGCTGGAAAATCAAAAACATACATATAGGCAAAACATCAGCAAACAGGAGTTCATCGGTCATTTCCAGAAAGAGTGATGAATCTGGAAAGGAGAGATGACAATTGTTTAGTGCTGTGACAGAAGGCGGTCAAGTTTTTCACCTCATAGGCAGGCAGAGCAGAGAAAAATTAAAGCAGACCAGATTTTTTTGCCCGGTGTGTGCAGAGGAGCTCGATGTGAAGCTAGGGTCTCAGAAAGCGCCGCATTTTGCCCATAAACAGAACAAGTCCTGCACGATAGACATAGAACCTGAGAGCGCCTATCACTTAGAAGGAAAACGGCAGCTATATGTATGGCTGAAAACGCAAAAGGCTTCACCGCTCTTAGAGCCGTATGTGAAAGAGATTCAGCAAAGGCCCGACATCTTGGCGAAAGTTAAGGGGAATACGCTTGCTGTTGAATACCAATGCGCGACTCTCCCTCCTGATGTCTTTCAAAAAAGAACAGCCGGTTTCAAACAAGCAGGAATGATACCGCGATGGATTCTTGGGGGCAGCCGCTTAAAACGGACATCTTCATCCTTTTACCAGCTGTCCGCTTTCCATTGGCAGTTTATCAATACCAGTCAGAACAGCGATCTGTTATGTTACTGCCCCAAAACACATTCTTTCCTGAGGCTCAGCCACATGATCCCGTTTTACACAACCCATTTTTACTGCTCCGTCCAAACGATTCCAGTCCGTCAGGCAGCGGCAGAAGATCTATTTTTCACTGAATCGGATTCATCGTTTAAGCACACAGATTGGACAGGAGCCATTCTCCGTTTTCGCCGCAAAACTCATCGGTTTCTCTCTAAAGATATAAATCGGCTTAGGCTTCTGTTTTATGAAAAACGGCAAACGCCTCTCTCTTTTCTTCCGACAGAGGTGTTTGTTCCTGTACAGAAAGGAGCCGTTTTCAAGAGTCCCGTTTTTGTATGGCAGGGTTATCTTTATTTATTTATTACGGATCTTGGATATAAACATGCACCCATTCGCTTTTCAGCCATTTTGCAGCACTGCAAACTACACATTCATAAAAAGAACATTCTGCTAAGAGGCGTATACAGGGAACTGGATTTCATTGAGGCGGTCAAACAGTACATTGAATTTTTGTGCAAGAAGGGATTTTTAAGAGAGACTCAGAAAGAAGTATATGTGCTGAATCAGCCCGCAAAGCGCAGCCAATCATTACAGGATCTCATTGAAAAAGACAGAAGCTGTTTTATCGAATGAGTTTTCCTGATTTGGCTCACCCTAAGATAAAGGTGGTGGGCTGGTTGTGAGAAGCACAAAAGGAAAGGTTTTTCGTGTTTTTACTGCTTTTTTGGCATTCGTTCTCTTCATAACTGCATATGATTTGACAAATGGCAGTGAAAAACCGGAAGATATTCACAACACAAGTTTATTGAGAAACAACCGTTTTTTCAATTGGCTTGAATTAAAGAAAACGAGGGGGATCACCATGGCTGAGGAAAAAAAAGCAAATCAACTGCCTGACCGAAGTGAGGTAAAGGTAGAGGACACATGGAGACTTGAGGATATTTTTCCTAGTGATGAGGCCTGGAATAAAGAATTTCAAGCTGTTAAAGAATTAATACCTAATTTATCTAAGTATAAAGGCAAGCTAGCTGATTCAGCCGATCATTTATACGAAGCCCTTACTTACCAGGATAAGGTGATGGAGCGTTTGGGCAAACTTTACACATACGCGCATATGCGCTCAGACCAAGATACAGGGAACTCCTTTTATCAGGGACTTAATGATAAGGCTGGAAATCTGTATACACAGGCCGCAAGCGCAACAGCTTATCTTGTTCCGGAAATTTTATCCATAGAAGAAGACAAACTGCAGCAGTTTATTCTTGAAAAAGAAGAGCTGAAGCTTTACTCACATGCGATTGAAGAAATCACAAAGGAACGGCCGCACGTGCTGAGCGAGAAGGAAGAAGCGCTGCTGGCTGAAGCTTCTGAGGTGCTGTCATCGTCGTCAAATACGTTCAGCGTGTTAAATAATGCCGATATAACATTTCCATCTATTAAAGACGAAGAGGGAAATGAAAAACAGATCACTCACGGCAATTTTATTAATTTCTTAGAAAGTGAAAACCGTGAAGTCCGCAAAAATGCGTTTGACGCTGTATATAAAACATACGGACAATATAAAAATACAATGGCGACTACCTTGAGCGGGACTGTGAAAAAAGACAACTTCTACGCAAGAATGAAAAAATACAAGTCAGCACGTGAAGCTGCGCTTTCTAACAACAGTATTCCTGAAGAGGTATACGACAATCTCGTCAAAACGATTAACAAGCATCTTCCGCTACTGCACCGCTATATTGCACTGAGAAAGAAAGTGCTTGAGCTGGATGAAGTGCATATCTACGATCTGTATACACCGCTTGTGAAGGATGCGGGGATGAAGGTTACGTACGAGCAAGCTAAGGATTATATGCTGAAGGGGCTTGCACCTTTAGGAGAGGAATATCGCTCTATCTTAAAAGAGGGGCTTGAAAACCGCTGGGTTGATGTTTATGAGAATAAAGGGAAACGCAACGGCGCTTATTCTTCAGGAACATACGGCACAAATCCGTATATTTTAATGAACTGGCATGATAACGTCAATAATCTCTTTACGCTAGTGCATGAGTTCGGCCACTCTGTTCACAGCTACTATACGAGAAAACACCAGCCATATCCTTACGGCAATTACAGCATCTTTGTCGCAGAAGTTGCTTCTACGACAAACGAAGCACTGCTTGGTGAATATTTGCTGAACAATTTAGAGGATGAAAAACAGCGTTTATATATTCTCAACCACATGCTTGAGGGCTTTAGAGGAACCGTCTTCAGACAAACGATGTTTGCAGAATTTGAACATCTTATCCATATAAAAGCGCAAGAAGGGGAGCCGCTGACACCTGAGCTTCTGACCAATGTATACTATGATCTGAATAAAAAGTATTTCGGAAACGACATGGTGATTGATAAAGAAATCGGACTCGAATGGTCACGGATTCCGCATTTCTATTACAACTACTATGTGTATCAGTATGCGACAGGGTACAGTGCTGCACAGGCGTTAAGCAGCCAAATTTTGAAGGAAGGCAAGCCTGCGGTTGACCGTTATATTGACTTCCTGAAAGCGGGCAGCTCACAATATCCGATCGACATCCTGAAAAAAGCTGGCGTTGATATGACGTCACCAGAACCGATTGAAGCTGCGTGCAAAATGTTTGAGGAAAAGCTTGATGAGATGGAAGAACTGCTGCTGAAAGTAAAGCAGTCTTAATAAAAAATGGCCTGTGCATAAATGATGCACAGGCTTTTTAAAATCCTTTAAAGGTTTTCCGATGATTCAGACGGTACAAGGTAAGCAGAATAGACAGAAACAGCAGAGGGGACGTAATGTAAAGAGGCAGCATATGCATCATAGCTAATAAATTTAAACAGAAAAAAACAACAATGCATACAATTGAGATCACATTAAATAGCATGGCGATCCTCCTCGTCCTTGTTCCTTACAAGCATATGAATGAAACCTGTCAGTTATGTTTTGTGACAAAAATATGAACATTAAACTTAATGGTTGTCAACAGTCGACAACTTTTGATATGATAAGGATGTGAAATTGATCACAAACAAACATTACCCCTTTGTTTGACCGTGAAAAATTTCTCCCATCCCCTTTGTTGTCGTTAAGACATATGAAACCGCGCTTATCCCGGCGCGGTTTCTTTAGTGCTTCGAACAGAACGTATGTTTGATTTTTGTGCGAGAAAATAGCCTCAAGCATATATGCCTAAGGCTATTTTTCACATGATTGGTATTCATCAGAACTGCTGGTGAGGGATTGCCAAAACATTCCGTGCTTGGCCTCTACTTTGGCAACTTTTTTAGCAAACGCCAATTTTTTCATTTCCTTTTCTACCTCTTCAAGACTTAAATCATATACAAGAGCGATTTCCTTAGAGGCAACGAAACGGAAATATTCAATAAAACATTCCAGAGGCGGTGTTTCCGAGGGCTTCGGCTCGTCGCCAAGCATCTCGAATAAGATTTCTTCATACACATGGTATGAATAGCTGCCGGGGACTTTAAGTCCTTCGTCGTCATGCTGCGTATTAAAGAACGTCAGCGTCGGAGTGGCTGTAACATCCATCTCAGCTGCAATTTTCATGTCGCATTGAAGCGCCTTGACCGCGCTTTGGGAATGGAGGTCTTTTTGAAATTCCTCTAGATCCAGGCTTGTTTTTGACGCTATTTCCAAAAGCACGTTTTCATCCGTAATGTTCTTCTTCGAAACGAACAGACTCTCCTGCATATTCCGAAGAAATTCCATACCGGCTCTTCTTCCTTGAAGTTCTGCTGCCTTAAATGCGAGAGCAGCCATATATGGAGAAGAGAGCGGCTGATCTTGCTCAAACCATACACTGCCGTCACAAGGCATACCGGAGCGGCTTGCAATCTTTTCCCAGGCTTCTGCCAGAAGATGCTTTTTACGTTTCTTATTTAACGCTGTAAGGCTTGCGGAAGCTATGATGCGTAAGGTAAAAAAACGTCCGTATCTGATTTTCATTTTTTTTATGACAGGCTCTAAGGACCAGCATTCGGGACATAAAGGGTCAACAAACATGTAGATTTCCAGCGGTTTTTTTGGATGGCCGTGGCAATGGGCGAAGTATTGCTCATGCTGATAGTTTGTCAATATGATCGATCCTCCGCTTCTGTTTGATTCACCATATGCCTTGCTGTCAACTCCAGCCGGCCAAACAAAAACTCACGAATGTCGCCCTCAAGTCCTACATGGTCCATTGCGTCTTTCATACAGCTGAGCCACGCATCGGCCCTCTCGTTTGTAATCGGAAAGGGGAGATGCCTTGCCCTGAGCATGGGATGGCCGTGTTCCTCGGTATAAAGGGGAGGCCCGCCTAAATACTGTGTCAAAAATTGCTTCTGTTTTCTGGCCGTTTCTGTTAAATCGCTCGGAAATATGGGCTTAAGCAAAGGATGAGACGCGACACGCTCATAAAAAGTATCAACAAGTTGCGATAGAAGTTCTTCTCCAATCGCTTCATAAGGTGCGTTAAACGATTGTCCCATGTTGACTACTCCTTTAAATATGGCTAATAGGAATCATAATTCCTATTGCA
Organism: Bacillus sp. 0909A; assembly: GCF_036765115.1. Taxonomy (NCBI): domain Bacteria; kingdom Bacillati; phylum Bacillota; class Bacilli; order Caryophanales; family Bacillaceae; genus Bacillus; species Bacillus sp. 0909A. The sequence goes on along the minus strand of NZ_JBAIZU010000002.1, from coordinate 652,355 downwards.
AAAAGTTATTTTCTGTATTTATTTCAATTCATCTATGAATTATTTTAGCAACAAGGCATCATTTCTACAAACAAACTGCCTTTTAAGCGCTTTTTATGCGCTTGAAGACAGGGTTCGGCTGAGCGCCGGGTTTGTATTTCATATCATATCACATACAAATCATGAATGTATAAGATTTCACTCCGCAAAAAAACCGGAGGGCAAGTGCCGCTCCGGTTACGCGTAATAGGTTGCTGTTATTTTTTTTACATAGTTTTGAGTTTCTCTGAAAGGCGGAATGCCTCCGTATCGATCAACGTTTCCCGGGCCGGCGTTATAAGCTGCTAACGCCATGGATACATTGCCATCGTATTTATCCAGCATTTGTTTTAAATATTTCGTTCCACCCTCAACATTTTGCTGCGGATTAAGCGGATTGGAAACGCCAAGTGAGGTTGCTGTTGACGGCATCAGCTGCATTAAACCCATTGCGCCTGCACCGCTGACGGCTTTTGCATTAAAGCCGGATTCCTGTTTGATGACAGCGCGAATTAGTTTTTCATCGACTCCGTATTTGTCAGAGGCTTTTTTTATAGCGCTGTCGATTGAGAAGTCACCCGAGCTGATGTTTTTATCCTCTTGTTTGTTTGAGGAGGCATCAACAGCAGCTGTTTCAGTGCTTTCACTCGCTTTTGTAAAATGGCCGACATTGTCGTTTGAATAGGAGTTAAGCCCGTAAGCTGAAAGCAGTGACGGCGATGTCCCGTAAGCGCTGTTCAGCTGGCTGAGGGGGCTTGAAGATGCTGTTGACACAGGTGTTTGCTGTGACAGTCCATTTGTATATTGGCTGAGCAGGGAGCTGAAGTTTGACAGCGGGCTCTCAGCGCTCTGACTGCCCGTGCTGCTTGCATTTGATATAGACTGTAATGCCTGAAGCTGAAGGAGAGCCGCCCAATTCGTTACGTTCACTATGTCATTCCACCTTATATAGACTTTCGTTTTTCTTCATAAAAACGCTGAATTTTATTTTTGGTTTCTCGCAGAGGAATACTGAATTGCTGAAGAAGCTTTTCAAAGGCCAATTTGCCTTCATTCCAGTCAGCCGCCTCAAATTCGATTTCATAATCCTCTTTATTTAAATATCGGCTGTGATCTAAAACTATTAAACCTTTTTCTGTTTCTTTTTCTGCGCGATTTGTTGCTAAAGATCCAAAATAATGAATGGCGTCTGTATCGATGTGAAGCTTCTTCAGCTGGTCCTTGACAGGGCCTTTCGGAATCGTGAAACGTGTAAAGTCGGAGACGCCGGAAAGCTTCTGGTGGGTTTCCAGAAGTCCAACTTCAGCCGGTTCTTTTAATGTCAGCACATATTCGTCATTTTTCTTGCGGATTCGAAGCGCCGCCTGTTTCTGTTTCAATGCGAAGCTGTTTGTATCAAAATAGTGATTCTCTTGATTTGTAAATTCTTTTTCTGCCAATTGCAGTGCCGCAGCTATGTTTTCAAATTCCTGTTTTGTAAGCAGATTTTTAAATTCAATTTCAATTTCTTGGCTCATTGATGGTCTTCCTTTCAGCTCTGTAAATCTCATTTTTACTATTATCTCTTTAGATGTTAGGTTTATCAATATCAAGCTTGATATGATAAAATGAATCTGTACTTTGTTTATAAAGGAGAGCATTATGCAAAACAGAATCGAAATTTTAAATGCAACACTATCGGATGATGAGCTTCGCCTTACCTGTGAGACAGAAGGAAACGAAGCAGAACGCAAGCCGTCAGGTCAAATGCTAGTTGATTCTGACAACATTGCTTTTGTATACATACTTGAATTAGCTGATTCTTTTGAATATGTCATGATAAAGGAACATATATGGCCTGAACTGAAGCAGGCTCATGATCAAAGAAAACCGATCGTTTTAGAGGCAGGGAATGAAAGCATTGAGCTGTCAGGCCTGCATGAGGAGCTGGAGTATCTTTTAGAAAATATTAAAGATAATGCGAACTACGGAGAAGAAATGGAAGAAACAGTGAAACGCGTATTTCTATAGAAACTGGTGCTGAATTGGGGGATGTATGATGGATGACAAGCAATGGGAGCGTTTTTTAGTGCCGTACCGCCAGGCTGTTGAAGAATTAAAAGTGAAGCTCAAGGGGATCCGCACGCTTTATGAATATGAGGATGACCATTCACCGATTGAGTTTGTGACAGGACGCGTCAAGCCTGTGGCGAGTATACTCGAAAAAGCCAGACGGAAAAGCATACCATTACATGAAATTGAAACCATGCAGGATATCGCAGGCCTTAGGATCATGTGCCAATTTGTCGATGACATCCAATTTGTAAAGGAAATGCTGTTTGCCCGAAAAGATTTCACCGTTGTGGATCAGAGAGATTATATTGCAGAACATAAAGAGAGCGGGTATCGGTCATATCATCTTGTCGTGATGTATCCTTTGCAGACGATATCCGGAGAGAAACATGTTCTTGTTGAAATACAGATCCGTACGCTGGCGATGAATTTTTGGGCGACCATTGAGCATTCATTAAATTATAAATACAGCGGAAACATTCCTGAAAAAGTAAAACTGAGGCTTCAGCGCGCTTCTGAAGCAGCTTCACGGCTTGATGAAGAGATGTCGGAGATCAAGGGTGAAATACAGGAAGCTCAAGCTGCCTTTTCTAGAAAGAAAAAAGGAAGCGAGCATCAATAGGTAAAGGGGAAGAAAAAGCATGAAATTTGCCGTATCGTCAAAAGGAGATCATGTTTCTGATACGCTGAAAAGCAAAATACAGGCGTATTTATTGGATTTTGACATGGAACTGGATGAAAATGAACCGGAAATCGTCATTTCAGTGGGGGGCGACGGGACGCTTTTATACGCTTTTCACAGATACAGCGACAGATTAGATAAAACAGCTTTTGTCGGCGTTCACACGGGTCATCTGGGGTTTTATGCGGACTGGGTTCCTCATGAAATTGAAAAACTCGTGCTCGCAATTGCGAAAACACCTTATCACACTGTGGAATATCCGCTCCTTGAAGTAATAGTAACCTATCATGAAAATGAGCGGGAAGAAAGATATTTGGCGCTAAATGAATGTACGATTAAAAGTATAGAAGGAAGCCTTGTGGCGGATGTGGAAATCAAAGGGCAGCTTTTTGAAACGTTCCGAGGCGACGGCCTTTGCCTGTCTACGCCTTCCGGGAGCACAGCCTACAATAAAGCGCTGGGCGGAGCAATTATCCACCCATCCATCAGAGCGATTCAGCTGGCGGAAATGGCATCTATCAATAACCGCGTATTCCGGACGGTCGGATCACCGCTCCTTCTCCCTTCCCATCATGATTGCATGATTAAACCGAGAAACGAAGTTGACTTTCAAGTGACAATTGACCATTTAACCCTGCTTCATAAGGATGTAAAGTCCATCCGCTGTCAGGTGGCATCCGAAAATGTAAGATTTGCAAGATTCCGTCCGTTTCCGTTTTGGAAAAGAGTCCAGGATTCATTTATCGGAAAAGGTGAGTAGAAAGAGGACGTATCGTGAAGCAATTTATGATTGAAAAGAAGATCACTACCGCTGAAGACGGAATGACCTTAAAGGAATATACGGTCGATCTGGGAATTTCGAAGCGTCTACTGACCGACATCAAATTTGGCGGAGGAGATCTTCTCATTAACGGTGAACATGTGACTGTTAAATACGTATTGAAAGAAGGAGACTTTCTTATTGTAAAGTTTCCTGAGGAACAGGTGAGCGAGACGCTTTTGGCCGAGCCTGTTCCGCTCGATATTATGTATGAGGATGAACACGTGCTTGTGATAAACAAACAGCCGTATGTGTCATCTATTCCGTCGCGAGAGCACCCGGCGGGAAGCATCGCGAATGGCATCATCCATCACTACCAAAAAAACGGAGTGCGGGCCACGGTTCATCTTGTCACCCGGCTAGACCGGGATACGTCAGGTGTCATGCTTGTTGCCAAGCACCGCTTTGCCCACTCCATTTTATCGTCGGCGCAAAAAAACGGCCTTGTGAAACGCAGATATGTTGCCATTGTGCATGGACGTATGACAGAGACAGAGGGAAAGGTAGACGCCCCGATTGGCAGACATCCTGACAGTATCATTGAACGGATAGTGACACCGGGCGGTCAGAAGGCTGTTACTCACTTTCGTGTCACCCATCTTACGGATGATTTAACCACGGTGGCATTGCAGCTTAAGACAGGGCGTACCCATCAAATTCGCGTCCATATGAGCTATCTCGGCCACCCGCTGTGCGGCGATACGTTGTACGGCGGAACGAGACAGAAGATTGACAGGCAGGCGCTGCACAGTGAGCAGCTGTCGTTTATCCACCCGCTGACGCAGGAAAAAATGACGTTTCATGCGGCTCTGCCGCACGATATGTTAGGAATTATGTAAAGGAGAGAATCATTAAAACGATTCTCTCCTTTTTTATATGGGGCGAAATCTAGTTTCGTCATAAGGCATAGAGCTTGGAACGGAGACGGTCTCCAGTTCGGGAAAACGGAAGGCCGTCAGTTCATTTCCAAACACACAGCCTGTATCAATGTTAATGGTGCGATTTTTTATGCGGGGCTCTTTAACAGGTGTGTGTCCGTATACAACCCAGGCTGTCCCGTTATAAGCAGCGGCCCAATCCCGCCTGACGGGTCTGCCGTCCGCATACGTTTCACCTGTCACATCGCCGTAAAGCACAAAGTCCTTTACTCTCCTCGTGTTTTTGCCGATATCGTCAGCCTTTATGCCAGCATGGGCGACAACCAATTCTCCATTATGTAAGATGTCGTAAAGCGGCGCAGTTTCATAAAGCTTCATAAATTGTTCGCTGACTTTTCTTCTTTCTTCTTCAGAAAGTGCTTTAAGCTCTGCTGCAGTTGTTTCAAGACCGTGCATCACTTTAACTGGATTTCCTTTTAAGTAGCGGTACAGCTTGTTGCAATGATTTCCCGGGACATAGCGCACTGCTCCTTGTTCATAAGCTCCGGCTACAAAGCGGATGACTTCAATTGATTTAGGGCCTCGGTCTGTCAAATCCCCGGCAAAAACAAGCACCCTGCTTTCATCATGTACAGGCAATCCATTTTTTATTGTGTATCCAAGTTTTTCTATTAGGGCTGTCATTTCATTGTAGCAGCCATGAATATCGCTGATGATATCGTAGTAGGCCATGCGGCATCCTCCTTACTCATGATTTTATTTATTATGAAGCAAATTGCTGTGAGTCATCACCGGCTTTTATGTGCAAATTATAGAAGAATCATTTTCTAAAAAAAAATGAGACCTTATTACTTTATTTTTCATCATCACCCTTGTTAAAATCGCGTTATGTTTTTTTAAAAGGAGGTTCAGATTATGGCGCATACATCTGTCGCATCATTAGTTGTCGTACTTATCGTTGCATTTTTGACTCCCATCCTTTTGCATCGGTTTAAACTCAGCATCCCTGTTGTTGTTGCTGAAATTATTATGGGATTGATTATAGGAAAAAGCGGTCTTAATTTAGTTGTGGAGGGTGATACTTGGCTTCAGACGCTCTCTATGCTCGGATTTATCTTTTTAATGTTTTTAAGCGGTCTTGAAATTGATTTTTCATCCTTTGAGAAGGGAAAGAAAAAGCAGTTTCTGCAAAACGGCAAGGAAGCACCCAATACATTTGCTACAGCATCCATTATTTTTATTGGTATTTTTATTTTATCATTGCTGCTGTCTTATGGGTTCGTCGTGGCCGGATTTATTCAAAATGCTTTCTTAATGACGCTTATTATTTCTACGATTTCGTTAGGTGTTGTCGTTCCAACCTTAAAGGAAGAACGGCTCATGAATTCAAACATCGGGCAGATCATCCTGCTTGTTGCTGTAATTGCTGACTTGGTCACTATGATTCTTCTTGCTGTATTTTCTTCTTTGTACGGAGAGGACAGCGGAAACATGTGGCTCTTAATGATCTTGTTTGCAGCGGGAGTAGTGCTCTACTTCTTTGGTCGGATCTTTAAACACCGTTCTTTTGTTCAGTCCATGTCTAAAGGGACAATACAGATCGGCACCCGTGCTATTTTCACCTTAATTATCGTACTGGTGGCTCTGTCTGAATCACTGGGGGCAGAAAATATACTCGGCGCTTTCTTAGCGGGCGTGCTTGTTTCCCTGCTCTCGCCGAACAAGGAATTGGTTCAGCAGCTCGATTCCTTCGGCTACGGGTTCTTAATACCGATTTTCTTTGTGATGGTCGGCGTAAAATTGGATATTTGGACACTTTTTCAGGACCCGAAAATTTTAGTGATGATTCCGCTGCTGCTTATGGCACTGTTAGTAAGCAAGATTCTTCCTATCCTGTACTTGAAGAAATGGTATGATAACCGCACAATATTGGCGTCTGGTTTCCTGCTGACATCAACGCTTTCTCTTGTGATTGCCGCTGCGACAATCGGCCAGCAGCTTCATGTCATCAGTGCGAATATGTCAGGAGCGCTTACGCTGGTGGCGGTTATTGCAAGCATTTTTACGCCGGTCGGATTTAAAAAGCTGTACAAAAAACAGGAGCAGCCGGAGGAGAAAAAGAAGATCACATTTATCGGAGCTAATCAAATGACACTGCCTGTTACACTTGAATTGCCTGAGAGTGAGTATGAAGTGCGTGTCGTGCACGTTTATCAAGAAAACGCTGAGGAAAAGCTGTCAGACTCAGTATTTTCCGTCGAAACGCTTCCTGATTATGAGCATCAAACCCTTGAATCACTCGGTATATTTGATACAGATATCCTTGTAGTGGCGACAGGGGATGAAGACATGAATACGGACATCGCATTATACGCCAAAGAAAAGGGAACAGAAAGAGTTATCGCCAGCACCGGATCACCGAAGAACGAAGCGAAATTGAAGGAGCAGGGCATCGGCATCTTTTCCATCTTGCTGTCGACCAAAACACTGCTTCGCGCGCTGATAGAAGCACCTGGCGTCATGAAACTGCTCACGAACCAAGAGTCCTCGCTGTATCAAATTAATATGGAAAACAGCAAATACGACGGCGTAATTCTCCGTGAATTCCCTTTCACAGGCGATGTGATTTTTGTCAGGATTTTCAGAGGTGTGGACAGCATCGTTCCTCACGGCGATACAAGGCTGAAAATCGGAGACCGCTTGATTGTCACTGGATCACGCGGGTATGTAACGGATCTTAAGAAAACATTGGAAGGATAAAATCTTGACCAAATAAGGATTCGTGTTAATATAGAGGTGCAGAACAATTCAATATATTTTCGTAAAACCACTAGGGGTGTCCTTTATAAGGGCTGAGATAAAAGTGTGACTTTTAGACCCTCATAACTTGAACAGGTTCAGACCTGCGTAGGGAAGTGGAGCGGTATTTGTGTTATATAACTATGCCAATTCCAAACCACTTTTCCTTGCGGGAAAGTGGTTTTTTTTATTATCAGACAGGGGGAATGACGTGTGAAGTTTTCAGAAGAATGCCGCAGTGCAGCCGCAGAATGGTGGGAGGGGAGTTTTGTCCATCCGTTCGTTACGGGAATAGGTGACGGAACTCTTCCGATTGACCGTTTTAAATACTACGTGCTTCAGGATTCTTATTATTTAACGCATTTTGCGAAGGTGCAATCGTTCGGCGCCGCTTATGCGAAGGACCTTTATACAACAGGACGGATGGCGAGCCACGCCCAAGGTACATATGAGGCGGAAATGGCGCTTCATCGCGAGTTTGCAGAGCTTTTGGAAATTAGTGAGGAAGAACAGAAGGCATTTAAGCCATCTCCTACCGCTTACTCTTATACATCTCATATGTACCGTTCGGTCTTGAGCGGGAATTTTGCAGAAATCTTGGCAGCTCTTCTCCCGTGCTATTGGCTTTATTATGAGGTTGGTGAGAAATTGCTGACATGTGATCCGGGGCATCCGATCTATCAGAAGTGGATTGGTACCTACGGCGGTGACTGGTTCAGACAGCAGGTGGAAGAACAAATTAACCGTTTGGATGAGCTGGCGGAAAACAGCACCGAGGAAGTGCGTGCCAAGATGAAAGAGAATTTTGTTATTTCCAGCTATTATGAATATCAGTTCTGGGGAATGGCTTATCGAAAAGAAGGCTGGTCAGACAGCGGCGTAAAAGAGGTGGAAGGACTTGGAGCTGCACGCCATAACTGATGACCGCAAGCCGGTTGAAGATCTAGTGAGATCCATTATAGCCATTCAGGATGAGGTTGATTTCATCCATATTCGTGAACGGTCTAAATCGGCGGCTGACATTTTGAAACTGCTGGAGCTTATTTCTGAAGGCGGTGTTGATAAGCAAAAGCTGGTGATGAATGGCCGGGTTGATATTGCACTTTTTTCAAATATTCATCGTGTGCAGCTGCCGAGCTGCAGCTTTTCGCCGAAACAAGTAAGAGCGAGATTTCCTCACCTGCACATTGGGCGATCAGTGCATTCACTGGAGGAAGCGCTTCAGGCAGAAAAGGAAGACGCTGATTATGTTTTGTTCGGTCATGTGTTTGAAACGAATTGCAAACAAGGCCTTGAGGGCAGAGGTGTGTCTTTGCTTTCAGAAATCAAACAGAGGATCTCGATTCCGGTTATTTCAATTGGAGGGATGACACCTGCCAGATTAAGAGAAATAAAACAAGCAGGTTCAGACGGTATTGCTGTCATGTCCGGAATTTTTTCTTCCGATGATCCTTTGGAAGCAGCCAGAAGATATTCCCGCAAGCTAAAGGAGATTCAGTATGAAAAGGCATTATGATGCAGTTGTCATTGGAGGCGGAATTATTGGTTCCGCGATCGCTTATCAGTTGGCAAAAGAAAAGAAAAACACCGCATTGATTGAAAGCGGAACAATAGGCTGCAGAACAACAAGCGCCGCAGCAGGGATGCTTGGCGCCCATGCCGAGTGCGAGGAACGGGATGCGTTTTTTGATTTCGCCATGCACAGTCAGCGTATGTACCGAGGTCTTGGAGAGGAGCTATTTGCATTATCCGGCATTGATATCAGAAGGCATGATGGCGGTATGTTTAAGCTTGCATTCTCGGAAGAAGACGTGTCACGCCTCAGACGGATGGACGATTTGGATTCTGTCAGCTGGCATACAAAAGAAGAAGTGCTGGAAAAAGAGCCGTATACGGCCAGGGAGATTTACGGGGCGAGCTTTATTCAGGATGATGTTCATGTTGAGCCTTATTTTGTATGCAAGGCATACGCTAAATCGGCTAAAGCGCTTGGTGCGGATATTTTTGAGTATACTCCTGTTCTCGATGTGACACGTGGCGGTGAATCCATTTTGGTCAAAACAGCGTCCGGTGACATGCATGCGGATTATGTCGTGGTTGCCAGCGGGGTCTGGAGCGGGATGTTTTTTAAGCAGCTCGGGCTGAATCAGTCATTTTTTCCTGTAAAAGGAGAGTGCTTGTCTGTTTGGAATGATGACATTCCGCTGACAAAAACACTTTATCATGATCATTGCTATATCGTACCGAGAAAAAGCGGCAGACTGGTTGTCGGCGCGACGATGAAGCCTGGTGACTGGAGCGAGAAGCCGGATCTTGGCGGACTTCAGTCGGTTATGGAAAAAGCGAAAACGATGCTGCCGGCGATTCAGAATATGAAGGTTGATCGTTTTTGGGCGGGACTGCGTCCGGGGACAAAGGACGGAAAGCCATACATCGGCAAGCACCCTCAGGACAGCCGCATTTTATTTGCGGCGGGCCATTTCAGAAACGGGATTCTGCTTGCTCCTGCAACGGGTGCTTTAATTGGTGATCTCATTATGAATAAAGAGGTCAAGGCAGACTGGCTGCACGCCTTTCGAATTGATCGCAAGGAGGCGGTTCAGATATGATGCTTCAGCTGAACGGTAAACAAGTTGAGTGGGATAGAGACACAGGTACGATTCAGGATCTGCTTGCGTCTTATCAGCTTGAACATAAAATCGTTGTCGTTGAAAGAAATAAAGAAATTATAGGCAAAGAACAATATCACGAGGTAGAGCTGTGTGATCGTGATGTCATCGAAATTGTCCATTTTGTAGGAGGCGGTTGAGAATGTTAACAATTGGCGGGAAAGAATTTCAATCAAGGCTGCTGTTGGGCACGGGAAAATATCCATCGTTTGACATTCAAAAGGAAGCGGTGGCTGTTTCAGAGTCTGATATTTTAACATTTGCTGTGCGGAGAATGAATATTTTTGAAGCGTCTCAGCCTAATTTTCTGGAGCAGCTTGATTTATCCAAATATACGCTTCTGCCAAATACAGCTGGCGCCAGTACGGCGGAAGAAGCAGTTCGAATTGCACGGCTCGCGAAAGCATCCGGGCTTTGTGACATGATTAAAGTCGAAGTCATCGGGTGCAGCCGTTCCTTGCTGCCCGATCCTGTGGAAACGTTAAAAGCGTCTGAACAGCTTCTGGAAGAGGGATTTATTGTGCTGCCGTACACCTCGGATGATGTGGTGCTGGCGAGAAAGCTTGAAGAGCTTGGTGTTCATGCCATTATGCCGGGGGCTTCTCCGATTGGATCGGGACAGGGGATTTTAAATCCTCTGAATCTGTCATTTATCATTGAACAGGCCAAAGTGCCGGTCATCGTGGATGCCGGAATCGGATCGCCAAAAGATGCGGCATATGCAATGGAGCTTGGAGCGGACGGCGTACTGCTGAATACGGCCGTATCAGGTGCGAACGATCCGGTGAAAATGGCGCGCGCCATGAAGCTCGCAGTAGAAGCAGGGCGTCTATCTTATGAAGCAGGCCGCATTCCAGTCAAGTCATATGGAACGGCAAGCAGTCCGGGAGAAGGTCTTCCTGTATGACGGACAGGTACTCCAGACAGGAGCTGTTTGCTCCAATCGGCCCCGAAGGCCAGAAGAAACTGAGAGAGGCGAGCGTTGTGATCATCGGCGCCGGCGCACTGGGAACGGCCAGCGCAGAGATGCTGGTAAGAGCGGGAGTCGGATCGGTGAAAATCGCCGATAGAGATTACGTCGAATGGAGCAATCTGCAGCGCCAGCAGCTTTACACAGAAAATGATGTCAGAAAGGAAATGCCGAAAGCAGCGGCTGCTGAGCGGCGTCTTCGTTCCATTAACAGTGATGTGGATGTGACAGGACTTGTCATGGATGTCACAGCAGAAAACGTATCTGAGCTGATTCGCGGCGCATCAATCATTGTAGATGCCGCCGATAATTTTGAAACCCGGCTTATTGTTAACGATGCTGCAGTGAAAGAAGGCATTCCGTTTCTTTACGGCGCTTGTGTGGGTAGCTACGGCCTTACGTTTACTGTATTGCCGGGGGTAACCCCTTGCCTTCATTGTTTACTCGATACCCTTCCGATTGGCGGTGCGACATGCGACACAGCCGGCATTATCAGCCCGGCTGTTCTGCAGGTTGCTGTCCTTCAGGTGACAGACGCTCTGAAACTGCTGACGGGAGAGGAATGCGAGCCCGTACTGCGCTCCTTTGACCTGTGGAAACATGAGCGGTCAGAAGTAAGAGCAGCGGGACTGAAAGATGACTCGTGTCCAAGCTGCGGCACAAAGGATTTTCCGTTTTTATCATACGAAAACCAAACGAAAGCAGCAGTATTGTGCGGCAGAAACACGGTGCAAATCAGATCCTCTTTCACAAAAGAAGCAGATCTTGACGTGATGGCGGGGCAGCTGAGGCAGGCGGGGCTGGAAGTAGCAGCGAATCCGTATTTAATATCCTGCCGCTCGGATGACATGAAAATGGTGCTGTTTCGGGATGGCAGAGCATTGATCCATGGAACAAATGATATTGCCAGGGCAAAATCCATCTATCATAAATGGATCGGGTAATAAAAGGAGTGTAGTTTAATGAGTATATATAAAGCCTTGACGATCGCCGGCTCTGACTCAGGCGGCGGCGCGGGGATACAGGCAGATATTAAAACCTTTCAGGAGCTTGGTGTATTCGGAATGTCTGCCATCACGGCGGTAACTGCACAGAATACACTTGGCGTCCACGGCGTGTATCCGCTGACTGCAGAGGCACTGAGAGAGCAAATTGATGCTGTGGCGGAGGATTTAAGACCGGACGCCGTAAAAACAGGAATGCTTTGGAATGCAGAAATGATTGAAGAAGTGGCAAGGAAAATTGATCAATACGAATTAAGCCGGGTGATCGTTGATCCGGTTATGATCGCGAAGGGCGGGGCGTCCTTGCTGCGCGATGAATCAATCGCTACGCTGAAGGAGCTGCTGATCCCACGAAGCTATGCGATCACGCCGAATGTGCCGGAAGCAGAAGCGCTGACGGGTATGGAGATTCGTTCGCTTGATGACCGGAAGAAAGCTGCGGAACAGCTGGTGAAGATGGGTGCGCAGCATGTGATTATCAAAGGCGGGCACCAGCCTGAGGACAATCATATTACTGACCTTCTTTTTGATGGAAACATGTTTATGCAAATCAGCCATCCTTATATCGATACGAAGCATACGCATGGCACTGGTTGCACCTTTGCTGCGGCTTTAACAGCCCAAACCGCTAAAGGAGACAGCATCCATCAGGCATTCGAGGTTGCTGCCAACTTTGTCCGCGAAGCCGTAGAAAATACGCTAGGCATTGGATCGGGCCACGGACCGACAAATCATTTCGCTTTTAAACGAAACAGTATAAAAATAAACCGATGAGACCACCTGCTTATGGTGGTCTCTTTCATGTTTGACTTTGGTATGCGCTTTTCATCTGGACAAGGTTATGATATGATAGGTATTAAGATCAGGTACTAATACTATGTCTTTAACAAATATAGGAGGCTTTATACATATGAATTTTTCACTTGAAGGCCGCAACATTGTTGTTATGGGAGTAGCCAACAAACGCAGTATCGCTTGGGGAATTGCGCGCTCTTTACATGAAGCGGGCGCACGATTGATTTTCACATATGCAGGTGAACGCCTGGAGAAATCTGTTCATGAACTCGCTGGAACTTTAGAGCGAAACGATTCCATTATCCTTCCTTGCGACGTAACAAATGACACGGAAATCGAAACTTGTTTTGCAAGCATTAAGGAGCAGGTCGGTGTGATCCATGGTATCGCACATTGTATCGCGTTTGCCAACAAAGAAGAGCTTGTCGGCGAATATTTAAACACAAATCGTGAGGGCTTCCTTCTAGCTCACAACATCAGCTCATACTCACTGACCGCTGTCACAAAAGCGGCGCGTCCGATGATGACTGAAGGCGGAAGCATCGTAACGCTGACTTACCTTGGCGGAGAGCTCGTTATGCCGAACTACAATGTGATGGGTGTAGCGAAAGCTTCTCTTGACGCAAGTGTGAAGTACTTAGCTGCTGACTTAGGAAAAGAAAATATCCGCGTTAACAGCATTTCTGCTGGTCCGATCAGAACATTATCTGCTAAAGGCATCAGTGACTTCAACTCAATCTTAAAAGACATCGAAGAGCGTGCGCCGCTTCGCCGCACGACTACACCTGAAGAGGTGGGAGATACAGCTGCATTTTTATTTAGCGATATGTCCCGAGGCATTACAGGTGAAAATCTTCATGTTGATTCAGGTTTCCATATCACTGCCCGCTAAGCAGTTTCACCTTCAAGCAGTCCCAAACAGGGATTGCTTTTTTATTTCTTCTGATTTTCAGCATTCTGTCATATAGATAGAATATGACAGAATCGGAGGGATGAAGATGTCTAATAAGAAAAGAAACGCGGATAAAAAACCGCTCATGTATATTGTTCAGCCGGACTATGTGGAAACACGCTCGTCCATGCAGGAGATCGTCATTAAAAGAAAGGCTAAACCGGCTCCGCCAAAAGCAGAGGAACAGCCGGTTAACCATGAAAAAGAGCGGCAAGACATTCAGGTAAAAGATGCTGTGGAAACAGAGGAAAAACAGCGGGAAGACATTCAGGCAAAAGGTGCTCAGCAAACAGAGAAAAAACAGGCAGAGGAACCAGTGCGTCAGCAAAAACAAGAGGTAAGAGAGCCGGAGAACCAGAAAAAGCAGCAGGTACCGTTAGAAGAGCCGCAGGCAATTGAAGACACCGCCAAACAGCAACTTCAGGAAGCAGAAAAAAAGAAAGAGCCTGCACCTGAAGCCCGTAAGCCTGAAAAGGAACCGGAGGCCGTGCATAATACAGCTAAAGCTGAAGAAAAGGCACCGCCGGCCAGAAAAGTGAAAAAACCGATGAGCAAGATGTCCATCCATGAAAAAATCGACTTTTTAACAAAACTGCCGCATAACATGCCGAGAGCGCTTTGTCTGATTGAAGCCAATGGAAAAACGTACAGAGGCGTGATTGTCGGAAGAAGAAATGATTCCGTCCTGCTTCGGACGACCGGAAATGGTGCTCCGACTGAGCTGGCGATCGATGAGATAACATCTCTGCACCCGTTAGGTTTTTAATGAAAGCAAAAAGCTGCCCGGCAGATCGTTCCGGCAGCTTTTTTACATAGAGAAAAGCCTGCAAATCTTGCAAGCTTTTCCGTTCTATCATGAATGATGATGTGTGCGATTGATTAAACGAGGATTTAAGCAATTGATCGCGCAGAAGCAGTCTAAATCCACTTCAATGCAGTAGTTCGTTTTTTCAAGTCGGAACACTTCACAAACCGTGTCTTTATCGGTGAAGTCCAAAATGTGTTTGTGTTCGTCAAAAGCGATTAATAAGGATAGCGTTGCGCAGCTGCCATGAACTTTTTCCACTCTGAAAAATACTGTATTAAAGCAAGGTCCGTTATCCAGCTCGCCGACATTACCGAAGGCGACCAAAGGCTTTGATTTTGATGTAAATATTGCAAAAGGCACTGTATCGCCTAATGAATGGTTTACTGACAAAAGCTTGGAGTGGCAGCCGGTCGGGCAATCCTCTTCAACCGCGTTTTGCAGATCTTCAATATGTTCTACTGCTTCACGCACGCAGCTTGATGTTTTCTGGCTCATATTATCCCTCCTGCCTTGTAATTTTGAGACTGGCGAAATGATGGAGAGTCAGCTGCCTCACTTTCGAAGCAGCTGAATGATTTGCACCTGTAATAGAGTTTGGAAGGGGATTCCTCTTTACAAGTGTTTATCCATTGTGATGATGCTTTTTATCTCTGTTAGGGGATGTTCTGTCAACTAACTCTGGTGACAGGCATTGAATCGCACAGAAGCATCCGAGATCCACTTCTATGCAGAAATCTGTTTTTTCAAGCCCGAAGAAATCCGGGTCGCAAGGATGGCAAACACTTAAGGTTTCGCCTTTAACATCGACCGGGCGTAAAATAGACAGTGTAGCGCAGCAATCGCATAATTTCTCGACGCGGAAGAAAATGGATTCAAAGCATTGCATATCATCCACAAATCCCCCCACGTTTCCGAATGTGGAGAACAACCCGCCTTTTTTATCAAAAACGAGAAACGGAATTGTGTCTTTTCCAGCAATCGTAGGGTTTAAAAGGTTTGTATAGCAGCCAGTCGGACACTGTTCTTCAACTGCCTCCTGCTCTGCTAAAATCTTTTCCACTGCATCACATACACAGTTCTCATGTCGGCCATGGGTTTTTCCGCAGCTCATTGATTTCAGCTCCTTCTTTATAGGGTATTTGACTTTAGTCCTTAACAACATATGTACTCGTGCCTCACTTGGTGTGGGTGAACGTCTATATATTCATCATATGCGGGAAAATAAGAAAAAGCAGAGCGTTTTTAGCTCTGCTTTTAGGTCCTAGAGGACGAGAGTGATAACTAGGATGGCTACGAGAGTGTTTGTTGCTGTAGAGATAAGTGTTGCGATATCGGCATCTACTGTTGAGACGTTTACGCCGCGGGAGCATTCGATGAGAAGTTTTTGGCGGTTAACTTGCTTGTTAGCTGTCAGCTGCAATAAATCTTGTGCGACTAATTCGGCGATTACTCCGTCTGCAATGGATGTGAGTGTAGCTGTAACTACAGCGGCATTAAGCGCTGTTACAACTGATGTTACGGCTTGAACGTCTGTAGATGTAACGTTAATGTCACAAGAATCTCTAATAATAATCGTCTCATCGGAGACTTGTTTGTTGAGATTTGCCTGAGCTAGATCTTGGTCGATGAAGGCATTGTCGTTGCCAAAAACCCCATTGCCATTACAGCAAATATCGCAATTGCATTTTCTTTCTTCTTTTTTATCTTTTTCGTCTAACGGATGGTCACAGTCAGGATCAAGTGCAACCCAAGAATATGGTCTGCTTTCCATATCTATTCCTCCTTTTCTTTTACTGTTATTAGATGAGCGAGCCTCTTACTTTGACTGAGGCATATATCCTGATGAAAGACCCTATTTTTTATGATTGGTTTGAATTGTTATTGTTTTTCCGTCTTTGTCTGAGTTGCTCAATTAATTGTTCTCTGCGGCTTAACGGTTTTTCGTTCTTTTGCTCTTGCGCCGTTCCTTCTTCTTTTTTCTTCTTTTGGTTTTCAATTAACGCTTCTGATTTAGCCTGCAAGTCTTTGACCAGATTCAAGAGCATTTCTTTTTCTTCATCTGATACTTTTTTCATTTTGTCTTTGGTCACGCCGTGTTTCAGAAAGATATTGTGGACCAGCATTTTCGTCATCGGATCAACTTCCGGAAGCTTTGCAAGCTCTTCTTTAATTTTATCGTTATCTGACATTTGTTTTCACCTCGACTTTTAAGTTTGTGAAAAGAAAGGGTTAAAGGACGTCAAGTTCATTGAGAATGCTGTTAAGCACCTGAAGCAAAATTTGTACAAAGGTTATTATTTCGTCGGCAGATAAAGTGATTTTGATATTTCGGCTGTTGATAATTTTAATGATGGTTCTTTTTTTGATTTGGGAGCTGTCAAGAATAAGAATTTCGCTTGCTACTGCGTCAGCTAAGTCCTCGTCGGCGATGACGAGCTGTGTTGCCAGGATAATCATTGTTGTAACCAAGGCTTGTATAGAAAGGGCAGATGTTATATGTGACGTATCTATTGTGATATTTTCGCAATCAATGACTTCGATCTGCTGTTCGAATTCGCTTGATAATTGCTCAAATATTTCAGGATGCAGGGATTCAACTTTTTCTTCAAATGACATAACCTTCACTCCTTTCTTATCCATACTGTATATAATGCAGAACAAGTGCAGAGCGGAATAAGAAAAACAACCAATTTTCAACAGGACAAGATACAAATTCATGAAAGCTAGGGTTTCTGCATATATGTGAAGGGGATGATGAAAGGAGTGAACAAGTGGTTATCAATTGGCTGTCTCTTTTCCTTCTTTCGCTTGCGGTCTTCCGGCTCGCGCGTCTTTTCGTGTTTGATACGATTATGGCGCCGCTTCGCAGCCTTTTTCATGAAGAGAAGGAGGAAAAGGATGCGGACGGGAACATTGAAACGTATATTGTCATAAAGGGAACAGGTGTGAGGGCGTTTATCGGTGAATTGCTGAGCTGCTATTGGTGCACAGGCGTGTGGTGCGCCGGCTTTTTGATTTTGTGCCAGGCATTCATTCCAGAGGCGGCCCAGTGGCTGGTTTTGCTGCTGGCGATCGCCGGGCTGGCCGGTATGATTGAAACCCTTGTATCAAAATGGCTGCAGGAATGAGGCATTCCCACCAGCAACTTTCCGTCAGTATCCGCATAAAGTAGCATATATGACATAAGGAAAGGAAGGGATCAAAGTGAATCAAATTAACAAACCTTCCCAAAAAACTCCATATACAGATTCATCGTATCAAACAAAAAAGATCAAAAAGAAAGGCTGCGGGTGCGGCAGTAAAAAGAAAAAACCTCAATAGCCTGACCCTGACAAGAGACCGGAGATGTCCGGTTTTTTGTTTTTTTTTAACAATGCTGATTCGCTCAGCATATGTCATGAGAGGGGGGATCTCATGAATGAGTTTGAAAAATTCATAGAGGGCAGGTATGAACCGCACGATCAAAAGCAAAACAAGCATGACAAGATGATCAAACATATTGAAAAGGAGTTGGCTTTATTTGACGAAGCCGGCCTGTCGTTTGAACAAGAAATTGAAGAATTGGCTGAAAAGACGGAAGTCTTACTGAGAAAACGGCAGGCTCAGCATGATCCAAGATAAATCCGCAAGCGCCCTATGCGGATATCCAAGCCAATCATGATGTCTCGCATAGTGTATAGAGAGTAAAGGAGGTGCTTAGTTATGGGATTTGGTTACGGAGGCGGCTGCTACGGCGGCGGTTATGCTGGAGGATATTCAGGCGGTTACGGTTCAACATTCGTTCTTGTGGTCGTACTGTTCATTCTTCTCATCATCGTAGGTGCATCTTTTTTTAACTAATAAGAAATGAATGAAGGAGGAAGTACGGATGATTTCCGTGCTTCTTCCTCCTTTATGTATCCTTTGCTGCTATTTAAATCAGTAACTTATTTTTGCTTGCAAATCATCACATTATGCGTAAAGCGTTCATACAATACTGTATTACTCCGCCAAAAGGAGGCGTATTATGGATAATCAATTTTTTAAGAACATTGAAAAGAAAACAGGCGTAAACATGCAGGATGTCATGAATCTTGCAGGCTCACTTCAAAACGCCAATTTTAAAGATGAAAACACCGTCCGCAGCGTCATTAAGCGCGTGGCGCAGCTGGCAAACAGACGCGTGCCGAAAGAAATGGAAGATAAGATTGTCCAGTCTATTACAAGCGGAAAAGAAAAGCTTGATTTTGGAACAATTTCTAAAATGTTGGATAATAAATAAGCGGATGGCCTGGGCAACGGGCCTTTTTTACAGTGAAAAACCCGGCAGTATGGCTGCCGGGCTGTTTATTTGGGCAAGAGCTGTCTCGTTTGCTGCAAAAGAGGATACAAAAACCTTGATCGGTGGGCTGTTTTGCCGCGCCTGTTTGCGGGACAAGACAAATATAAATGCTGTTTGGCCCGTGTCATTGCAACATACAGAAGACGTCTTTCTTCCTCAAGCGGAGCTTCGTCTCCCTTTCTCGCTGTTTCTAATGAGAAATCATGCGGGATGGAGCCGTCTACCGTGCCTAATACATAGACGGTTTTAAATTCAAGGCCCTTTGATCGGTGAATGGTCATCAGCTGTACACCGTTTTCATCTGTTTTGTTTTTCTCAGCAGCCCGCATGTGATCCACATGGGCGAGAAAGTCAGGGATGGTTTTGAATTTTTTTGCGACTACCTTGACGTCACGCAAGTCATCAGAGCCTTTTTCAAGCTTATTTCCTTCGTTGCCCCGTTTTTTTAAGTATTCGGAGAAGCCCATTTTTCCTTCAGCAAAGGTAATGGCTTCCACCGGCTTCATGGTGCGGATGCTTGCGAAAAAGGGTACGATTTTTTTGATTTTATC
The DNA here is from genome assembly GCF_036765115.1 of Bacillus sp. 0909A. Lineage (NCBI taxonomy): Bacteria > Bacillati > Bacillota > Bacilli > Caryophanales > Bacillaceae > Bacillus > Bacillus sp. 0909A. The sequence goes on along the minus strand of NZ_JBAIZU010000002.1, from coordinate 633,036 downwards.
CAACTGGAACGGCTTCAGATCCGGCAGTTTGGCCAGCGCCTTAATCATGGAGCAGTCCTCGGTAATCGAGAGCGCCTTCAGCGTGTTTAAAGCAGACTGCTTTAGAAATAAGGCAGGCAGCAAGTGTTTAATCGCTTCAGTATCATCCTCGTTTTGACTCGCGTACAAGTATGCGAGTATCTGGCGGACGATTCTTCTGCTGTAAAAGGACTGGACGCCGCGATCAGCGGTATACGGAATTGATGATTGATGAAGCCTTTCATAAATGGCGCGGCCGGCGCTGTTTGTCCGGTAGAGAACCGCAAAGTCTTCAGGTTTTGCGCCGTTTTGAATTTTTTCTTTCATATCGGAAACCACCATTGTCGCTTCTTCTTCTTCGTCATAAGGATAAAACAGCACAGGAACCTGAGTGTCGTCGCGAGCTGCTTCCAGCATCTTGGCATACCTGTTTTTGTTCTTTTTCACAACAATATCAGCACTGGAAACGATCGGATGTGTTGAACGGTAGTTCGCTGTTAAGTAGATTGTTTTGGCACCAGGATAATCCTTTTGAAACTCCAGAATAAAAGAAGGGCTGCTGCCGCGAAACGCATAGATCGACTGATCGTCGTCCCCAACACAGCATAGGTTTTGTTCGGGACTCGCCAGCATTTGCATGATTTTATATTGGACCGGATTAATGTCCTGAAATTCATCAATTAAAATATACGTAAACCTAGATTGATATTGCTCCAGAAGATCAGGCCGCTCTATGAACAGTTCATAGCAGGCAGACGCCATATCATCAAAATCAAATTGGCGTTGTTCTTTTTTCTGGCGCTCATAATATTCGTACAGGCGGTAGACTTGTTTTTCCCAGTCATCCTTTAAAGGAATACGTTCATTCGGCAAATAAGAGTTTTTCCAAAAACCGATTTGCTGCAAGGCCTGATCGACGGGGAACTCTTTCTCATCTACGCCTTCTTCATAGAGTGCTTTTTTAATATATTGTTCCTTTTGCCATTCCATTTTCAACAAATGCTCGCCATTCCACTTGGCAGAATCATAATGATACAGGATTTTATAAAACAAGCTGTGGAAGGTTCCGGTGACAAGTCTTCTGACTTTTGACGGCTGTAATCCATACTGCTTCGCCATGCGATCTTTCATTTCCGCGACGGCCTTTGTTGTAAAGGTGACAAGCAGCATATGTTCCGGCGGTACGTCTAGGTGTTCGATCATGTGGGCAGCGCGCGCGGTCAGCACACGTGTTTTTCCGCTTCCTGCACCGGCAAGCACCAATAATGGGCCTTCCGTTTCCGTGACAGCTTTCAGCTGATCTGTGTTTAAGCCGACAGTCGGAAAAAGGCTCGTATCAGGTGTTTCCGATCTTTTTATAAAAGGTGTACCAGGTTTAATATGTCTTGGAGTCTGCCAATCCGTGACACCGGGTACCGGATCAGCTGATATCGCTTTTCCTTTAGGCAAACGAAAGACGCCGGATTCCTGAAAGTCTTCTTTTCTCTCTTCTTTCGCCGGTTTCGGTTCGCAGGCTTCCTCACACGCCGGGAAATCACCAGGCTGCCGGTGAATAAATGCAGGCGGTTCAGCGATGTTGAGCCTTAACAAAACAGGCTCTCCGCAATGAGAACAAAATAAATTCTCTTTTATTCCTTCTTCATAGAGGAATTGATAATGTTCTCTCGAATATGTATGTAAATGTATGGTTCGATCATTCAGTCGGGCGCATTTCAAAAAGGGGTCCTCCCAATCAAAAAAAGGTGTTCAATACAGACAAAGACTATCATATCAAAAGAAACGTGTTTCAAAAAGTAAGTTTAAGGGAAAAGAACAGCAGAAGGGTGGGGATCGTATGATATATGCAGGTCAAATTCAGAACCAGCAATACGCTCAATATGCAAATCGCACAATAGGCCATAAACAGGATTATGCCGGAACAGAGAAGATCAGATACGTCCCGTTTCAGCGGATGTACAAGGAACTTGAAAAACAGCAGGAGATTCAGACAGCCGCTGAAAGAAAAGTAAACGAGGCAAAACGTAAGCGCTCTCTTTATAAAAGATTGCGAGAAAAAGGGATAGGCACATCTATTAATCGATATGTATAAAAAACCGTTCACATGAGAGAGCGGTTTTTTATATGCGAAAAAATCCGGATCTCAGAAGACCCGGATGGTGTTTAATCCTTAATCATTTGCAAATGGGGTATGCCGGCATCGAGAAATTCCTCTTCAGACAGTAGCCGATAGCCATGTTTTATGTAAAATGGCACTGCTTGTGTTTGCGCATTTAACATAAAACCGGAAGCGCCGCCGTCTGCTGCCGCTTTTTCCAGCGCTTTCATAATGATGCCGCCGACACCGGCTGAGCGGTGGCTTTTTAAGACACAAATTCGTTCTAATTTGCCGTATCCGTTCTTTAGCCGCCATCTTCCGGCGCCGACCGGCTGATTTCCGTCATACACCACGATATGCTCTGCTTCGTTTTCAAGCTCATCAATTTCTTCTTCAGCTGGTACGTTTTGTTCTTTGACAAAGACTTCTTTTCTTACATAAAATGCATCTTTCAATTGTTCTTCATTTTTTGCGATAACTGCTTCCAAATCGTTTATTCTCCTCCGCCTAACAGGAACGTTTCATACACCGTCCATGAACCGTTTTCCAATTGATACAGCAGATGAAAACGGTCAACGATTTCTTCATGAGATACTTCCTGCATTTTTAACTGCCCTAATACATCAGAATGCTCATCGTCGGAAAGGTTTTGGCCGACCGTCACATGAGGAACAAAATTGTATTCCTGATTACCGGCTAATACACCGGTGTAAAGTTTTTCATTCAGTGTTTTTAATTCTTCTGTCGGCTCTGCTTTAATGTAAATGACATTATTGACAGGCGCAAAAGAACTGTATTTGGTCATTTTGAGAACAATCGGATGAGATTCTTTAGCGATTTCTCTCAATTGTGATACCAATTCACCGGCTTCCTCTTCTGTAAATTCAAATGAAGATCTCAGCGTCAAATGAGGCGGGATCAGGGAATAGCTCGGATCATAGCGCTTTCTGTAAGAGTTCGCGAGATCTTGCAGTTTTTTTGATGGAAATAAAACGATACCGTATTTCATAGTATGTCCCTCCTGAAAATAAAGTATGTTAGAGCATTTTTTTCAGAGCCGGCGTAATGAGCGGCTGCCAGTATGTCCACTTGTGGTCTCCATCAAATGGCTCATAATAATAATCGGAAAGCTTCTCCTCCAAGAGCATTTTCAGCTCCTGATTTGGTTGTGTGAAGTCCAAAATATTGCCGTCTGTCGTATGGACGTCTGTTTCTTTTGTTCCGATTTGGTGGTAAAGAGAGAGGTGTTTGATGTCGTCTGACTGTCTCACGGCATCTAATACATGTTGATCAACATAGGGAGACTGCATGATGATGTTCCCAAACATATTTGGATAATCAAGCGCTGTCATAAGAGAAACGGTCGCTCCGAGAGAATCACCGATCAGTGTCCGCCCGTAGCCGACTTGATACGTCGGAAATTCATGATCTGCAAAAGGAACTAGCTCGTGGGCAATAAATCGTTTATATGCCGAAAACTTAGAACCTTCTGGATGATAGGTTTTTCTGCGTTCTTTTACATCCTTGTAAGGAACACCGATAATAATGCTTCGGTCTATTTCTCTTTTAGACAGCAATTCCTCCACTTGTCTGCCGATTCTCCCCAGCCTGAAATAATCGTGGCCGTCCTGCGCGATAATAAGATGATATTTATAAAGAGGGGAGTAGTTTGACGGCAGATAAACGAGTACTGTCATTTCCTCGTTAAGCTCTTTTGAAAAGAGCTTCTTTTCTTGAACTGTGCCGTTTTTCGGTGCCATAATACATTCCTCCAGGACATCACTAGACTTTCTTGCGTTTGAAATTATTGTACCATGAATTATTAGAAATTTCTCTCTTTAAACCGTTCGGAACTCGAAGAAAAAAGTATTGAAATAAACTGCAAATTGCGCTAATATAAAACAATCAGAAAATTGAAACCGATATTTCTTATCGTGAGAGGTGGAGGGACTGGCCCTTAGAAACCTCAGCAACCGGCATGCTTTGCATACGCAAAGCGCCAAGGTGCTAAATCCAGCAAGCGTTTTTTATGCTTGGAAGATAAGAAGAAGCGTTAAACCCCTTCTTCTTATGAAGAAGGGGTTTTTATTATGAAAAGGGAAGGTGTCAGCTATATGTCACAGCACGTTGAAACGAAATTAGCCCAAATCGGAAACCGAAGCGATGAAGTAACAGGAACAGTGAGTCCCCCTATTTATTTATCAACAGCATACCGCCACAGAGGGATCGGTGAATCAACCGGATTTGATTATGTTCGGACAAAAAACCCGACACGCCAGCTTGTTGAGGACGCGATTGCCAGTTTAGAAAATGGAGCGAGAGGGCTTGCCTTCAGTTCGGGAATGGCAGCAATTCAAACGATTATGGCGCTGTTTAAAAGCGGGGATGAACTGATCGTTTCATCGGATTTGTATGGGGGCACGTACCGTCTGTTTGAAAATGAATGGAAAAAATACGGCTTGACCTTTTATTATGATGATTTCAGCGATGAGGACTGTTTACGCTCCAAGATTACACCAAATACAAAAGCGGTGTTTGTGGAAACACCGACAAATCCGCTGATGCAGGAGGCAGACATTGAAAAGATCGCCCGGATTTCAAAAGAGCACGGCCTTCTGGTGATTGTTGACAACACATTTTATACACCGGTTTTGCAGCGTCCGCTTGAGCTTGGAGCCGACATTGTCATTCACAGCGCAACCAAATATTTAGGCGGCCATAACGATTTGCTCGCGGGTCTTGTTGTTGTCAAGGATGAACAGCTTGGAGAAGAAATGTTTCAGCATCAAAACGCCATCGGCGCCGTCCTGCCTCCGTTCGATTCATGGCTTCTGATGAGAGGAATGAAGACACTCAGTCTCAGAATGCGCCAGCATCAGACGAACGCTCAGGAGCTTGCGGCCTTTTTAGAGAAGCAAGAAGAAATCAAGGATGTGCTTTACCCGGGAAAAGGAGGCATGCTGTCCTTCCGTCTGCAAAAAGAAGAATGGGTGAATCCATTTTTAAAAGCGCTGAAAACGATTTGCTTTGCGGAAAGCCTCGGCGGGGTGGAGAGCTTTATTACATATCCTGCCACACAGACACACATGGATATTCCTGAAGAGATCCGCATCGCAAACGGCGTCTGCAACCGTTTGCTGCGCTTCTCGGTCGGAATTGAGCATGCGGAAGATTTAAAAGAGGACCTAAAACAGGCGTTATGTCAGGTCAAAGAGGGAGCTGTTTCATATGAGTAATCATAATTGGACGCTGGAAACCCAGCTCGTGCACAATCCATTTAAAACAGACGGCGCAACCGGGGCGGTCAGTGTACCGATCCAGCACGCCTCGACCTTCCACCAATCTTCATTTGAAGCGTTTGGCGCATATGATTACAGCCGCTCAGGCACGCCGACAAGAACAGCGCTCGAAGAAACAATTGCCGCACTGGAAGGCGGAACGAGAGGATTTGCTTTCAGTTCAGGCATGGCTGCGATCTCAACAGCATTTTTACTTCTCTCACAGGGCGATCACGTTCTTGTGACAGAAGATGTATACGGCGGAACCTTCCGCATGGTGACAGAGGTTTTGACCCGTTTTGGCATTGAGCACACGTTTGTTGATATGACAGATATCAACGAAGTGGCGCGGAGTATCCAGCCAAACACAAAGGTCATTTACATGGAGACACCGTCAAATCCGACACTTGGGATTACTGATATTAAAGCGGTTGTCCAGCTTGCAAAAGAAAACGGCTGTCTGACCTTTCTGGATAATACATTCATGACACCGGCACTGCAGCGTCCGCTTGATCTCGGCGTGGATATTGTGCTTCACAGTGCAACAAAATTCCTGAGCGGACACAGCGATGTGCTGTCAGGCCTCGCTGCTGTCAAGGATGAAGAGCTTGGGAAGCAGCTGTATAAGCTGCAAAACTCGTTCGGCGCCGTCCTTGGTGTGCAAGATTGCTGGCTCGTGCTGCGCGGCTTAAAAACATTACAGGTCCGTTTAGAAAAAGCGAGCCAAACAGCGCATCGGCTTGCGGAATTTTTCCAGAAGCATCCGGCGGTGAAACGCGTGTATTACCCGGGGCTGTCTGATCATCCGGGCGCTGAAACTCATAAAGGCCAGTCGTCGGGAGCGGGTGCTGTGCTTTCCTTTGAGCTAGAAAGCAAGGAAGCTGTTCAGAAATTAGTAGAGAACGTGTCGCTGCCGGTCTTTGCTGTGAGCCTTGGCGCCGTGGAATCGATTTTGTCCTATCCGGCAACGATGTCTCATGCGGCAATGCCTAAGGAAGAACGCGAAAAACGAGGTATTACTGACGGCTTGCTCCGTCTCAGTGTGGGAGTTGAACATGCAGATGATTTAGAGCGCGATTTTGAACAAGCGCTGAAAGAAATCGCGCCAGTGGCGGTCCGTTAAAAAAGAAGCCGGCGATAGCCCGGCTTCTTTTTATTTTTCATCATCAGGATTGAGAATCGCCAGTACTTGATGATCCTCCCATTTTCCGTTGATTCTCACGTTTTTTCGGGCAATGCCCTCTTTATGAAATCCCGCTTTTTCTAATACGCGCATGGACCCCAGATTGCGAGGCATGACACCGGCTTCAATACGATGCAGTTTCAAATCGTGAAACGCATAATCAACAATCAGTCTGACCGCCTCAGTCATCAGGCCCTTTCCGTTATGGTCTTTATCTAAAAAGTATCCAATAAACGCGCATTGCAGCGCCCCGCGGATGATTTGAAAGAGCGAAACCGTCCCGATTAATGTATGGTCTTTATTTGTGAAGATGCCGAAGTGATACTCTTGGTCATTCTCCTGCCTTTGCTGATATTGTTCGATCCTTTTTCTCTGCCCTACAATCGTATAGTAATCGTCTGCGCGAATCATGGAGAACTGTTCAAAAAACTCCCGGTTTTCGCTTTGCAGCCGAAGATTCTGTTCAGCATCTTCTGTTTCTAAAGGTCTTATATAAATAGTATGTCCTTTTAACATACAGTAATCTCTCCGTTCTCTCGTCAGCAATTTCTTTTACATAATATTCTAAGGAAAGTGTGAAAATCCTTTTTATAAAAAGGAAGAAAACCAATTTCCCAGAAAGGTGCCAACATAATTGCCAATCAAGTAGCCGAGTGTGCCGACCAGCATAATTGGCGCAACAAGCTCCCGCCACCCTTTGGCAATCGCCATCGCAGCAGCTGTCGTGGGGCCGCCGACTGTGGCGTTTACGGCAAGCAGAATTTCCTCAAGGCGCACGCGGAACAATTTACCGACAGCTAAGGAAACCGCTAAATTGCTGATGGCAATGATAAAGACAAATAAGAGAATAAGAGGCGCATTTGTGATGATTAATCGGAGATCTGCAGGAATGCCAATTACCACAAAAAACAAATAAATCAAGTAGGTGCCAAGTTCCTGGGATCCATTGAGCCCTTCAAAAAAACGAGGGAACAGAAAGATGATGAGAACAGATAGAGACGTCAACACAAGGTACTGATCGCCAAGCGTCCCGGTCAAAAGAGGATGGGAAAACGTAATTTTAAAATAGCCGGAAATCTTAACACTTACCGCAACAAGGGCAAAAGCAGCTCCGGTATTAAAGGCAATATCCTTTAATGAAATGTCCCTCCGCTTCCAATAGCTTTCCGCGCTGTTATCACTGTTTCCTTCTGCTTTTGCCTTATCTTCAAACGGCATCGTATAATGCCGGCGAAACCATTTGAGTACGGGAATGCTGATTAAAATAAAAAACAACAGCGCCATCATAAAGTTATCTGCCACAACCGTCGCCGACACATATTCGCCCGGTGTCTCAAATTTTGCAGCCATCGCCGCAAAATTAATCCCTCCGCCGATATAAGAGGCACTGATCATTCCGCCGATCTTGTCTAGATAGGGAATATGCTGTTTTAATAGAAAAAAAGCGGCGATGCTGCCAAACACTGTCCCTAAGGAACTTATAAGAAAAATAAAAAGCAAACGCCTGCTTTCCTTAAATATCTGCCGCACATTGATCTGAAACAACAACAAAGGAATCGCAAGCGGCACCACATAAGACCACACAGTATCATATACAGGCGATTCAACAGGAAGCACTCCGATATTTGTAAACACCATAGCACCTAAAAGCGCGATAATAGCGCCAGACACAGCGGACGCCCACTTAAAGCGCTGCTCCAGCCCGATGCTCACCGCTGCCCACACCGCAATAAACCCCCACAGCACCCAAACATCATCAGAAGAAATCAAAGAATGCAAAACTCATCACCTCAATTATTAGAAAATTAAGACATATTATAAAGGCCTGAGGAAAGAACAGCAAGTCCGGAAAAAAAAGTTTTTCTGAAAAAGCAGTTGACGAATAGAAGGGAAGGTAATATAATAGAACTTGTCAGAAAGACAACAACATACCCAGCAACACATACATATCATGATTCCGTAGCTCAGCTGGGAGAGCGCTACCTTGACAGGGTAGAGGTCGCTGGTTCGAGCCCAGTCGGAATCATAGCTTAAACCCTTGCGTAGCAAGGGTTTTTTACTTTTCTTATTTAGTGATTTTGTTATCTTTCATTGGCTAGGGGACGAAACTGTTTTTTTAAGTTGATTTGAAGAAAATTCAAAATCAACTCTCTGTTTCTTTAGGTTCATTGATTATAAAGTATTAATATTCATTTTTATTTTTTGAATAATTTGGACGAATTATAATATTGGAGTACTCCGTAAACTAAGAATGTCTGCCCTGCAAACAACTTCATCGAGTTTAAATTCTACAACTAATAATTGCTGTTAATAAATTCTTTCGCTATATCAGTTTTTTGATCTTCTCTTGAGATCACCTCTAAGTATTCGTCCATTGCTGATTCTGGAGTTTCTATATATGTATGAAAAAATTTCTCCTAGAAGTTGAAATGCAGGTTTAGAAACTAAGATTTCACTCATTACTTAGATCAAAAAGCTGTTTATGGATGATTTAAATGGAGAGAAAGCTCAAAATAAAAGGTAGAGAAACAACTTCAAGAACAACAGGTAGCTTTGTATGAGTACATATAGACCGCAGTAACACAAAACGGAAAGAAGCTCTACAAGATCGGCTTGAAAAAGATCAGTTGCCATAAATGATAAGTACGACAATTTAACGAAAGACGAAAGAGCATTTAAGAAGATTGAAGACAAACTCATGAATGGAAAGATAACTGATATCACCAAGCAATTGAACGAGTTTTCAAAGTTTATTAACAGCAATATGGAGTCTATCGGTAAGAGTATTTCAAACAACCTTATTGATAAGCTAAAAGAGGCTTCAAATGCCCTCTCCACAGTAGTTAAGGGGAACACAACCGGTAAAAAAGTATCGTCATTTGATACAGGTGGATACACAGGAACAGGCTTAGGTGCTGGCAAGCTCGCATTCCTGCATGACAAAGAATTGATCTTAAATAAGACAGATACTGAGAACATGCTTCAAGCTGTAAAAGAAGTACGTAAGCTATCTAATAGTGATTTAGAAGCTGAAAAGCAAGTTAAACCCGACCTAAGCAAGTACAAAGATATTCTAAGTTCTGTATCGTTTGCAGCTGGGAAACTTGGATTGCCAAACCTAAATGCAAATGTAAAAACAAATGTACCAAATTCCATAGTGAACAATAACACTGAAAACTCAACGGTTAATAATGATGTAAAACTCCAATTTACAATCACTGAAGCCAACAATGCAAAAGAGACAGCAAACTTAGTGTATAAACAGATCACAAATGGTCTGAAAAATAAAGGGCTGAATTTTTAACATGGTATAACAGAGGCGTATTTCTCATTCGTATATTGAGTGGGAAGTACGTCTTTTTTTGTTTATTTTTGTCTGATAATACCCGATAATGGTAAATATAATAATTGTTAGGGGGATTTAATATGAGCACACAGGAAATGCTAATTTTGTTTAAATCAAAAAAAGAAAGAATGTTTAAATCACTTTCTGAAAAACGGATTGCTTTAACGAAAGAACTAGGGCTGTATACGAAAACTTGGTATGAAAACAAGATATTACAAATATTGAATGAAGATCCTAATAAAATCCTAGGTTTAGGCGAAGAAAAAGCTAAAGAATTAAAAATTAAAGTCAATAAACTTCAAAATAATGCTGTTGCAATTGTAGATGAATATTTAAGTGATGATTCAATTTGGTGGGAACATAATCAAGATGATAAAACATATAATGACTACCAACTTCCAGAAAAAATCAACAATCAGTTTAAGTATGTTCTAGGTAAACTAGGTGAAATCTTATCTGAGTATCAATTGATTCGGGTAACATCTGAATCTTCAACCTCAGGAATGTGGGTATATGATAAGAATAAAAAAATAAAATATGCTTATAATGCTTTGTATACTTCAGTGGAAACTGAGAATTTAGATAACGCTATTAATGAATATGTGTCTACAATTACTGATTGTCAAAAGATTAACCAGGAGATTAAAAATATAGAAAAAGAGTTGAAAAAAGAGAATATCGTTGGTTGGTGGAATGAATTGTAAAGTCATCTTGAGAGGAGAAATTTAATTGAATCGTAGGAATTTGCAGGAAAAGAAATATGAATCATCAACATCTATAAATACTATTTTAAACTCATCATCTATTATGCCGACTTTAAAATTGGGCATAAGCCTTAATGAGGAGAAAGAGAAAATAAAACAGTCATTTAAGAGAATTATAGAGGAAGCAGAAAAATCAGAGGAAGATTTTAAACGGTTTAAGGAAGTAATACTTTTTTTGGGGTATCCCCCTTCTGACAATATGGATATCAGATTAATAAGAAAAATAGGCAAGGTATGTATTGAAGAGGGAGTAAATCATCTCAAAAAGATCATAGATGATTTAATGAAGGAGTTTTACTCACCTGAAAGAATTGATCACTTAATGAAGGAATGGGAAAGTTATAGTTTTCTAAAAGATAGATTGCCTTTATTAGGACAAGCGCTTAAAGCTCATAATTTAGGCATGTATTCTGTTGCCGTACCATCACTTCTTTCGCAAATGGAGGGTATTATTATTGATGGTTTTGACGTTAAGGGAGAGGTTCCAGGATATCTTTTTAAACGCTTAATTAGTTTGCTTTTTGATAATGAAAGTATCAGTAATAAAACGGATAAATCTAAGGCAGAAGAACTTGCAGAACTTCTTCGATTTGAAAAATTGATTTGTGATTATTATTTCAACTTTTTATTGGAACATTTTGAGCATGGGCAAGAGGAAGTTTCTAATGTAAGTAGGCATGCTATACTTCATGGAGGGGCAAGGCCTATAAGTTATAATCACGAACATATTTCTTTAAAAATGATAATAATGATGGATAATATTATTTACCAAGTGAGTTTGTTAAATGCGGACAAAAAAGAAAAAGCTATACCAATATTAGAAAAGATTCAACAAATTACGAAAAAAAATAGGGAGAAAAGAAAAGCATGAAGCTCTATCCTAATGGGATAGAGCCATTTTTGGTTTAGAGTTTTCTTATTGATGTACTCGATAGCCACACTCGCAAATAAAGTGTACATGCTTATTCCCATTCCAATTACAGACATAATTTGTTGATTTTTTTTGACATGAAGGACAAGTTACACCAGGTTTAATATTAGGTTCGCCTTCATACTTTTCATAATCTCTAATACATCATCAAACATTTTAAGAGCTCTTTTTAGTTCCTCATCAAGTTCTTTTGTATTTTTTTCTTTGCTCATCTTTTTCACCTCGCACTTAATAGCCTAAGTTCTTATCTAATACAAAAAAGCCCATTATAGGGCTGTTCTTTAGAGATCTGCTTTTTTACGCTGATGGGGTCTGATAATAAGCTACAACTCCTATTATTGCTAACACGATAAATACGGCTAGGATGCTCCACAAGGTTATATTAACGCCTTTTGTCATCTTATGCCCCTCACTTTTTATTAAGTTCCAACAGGTCTTTCTGCGATTTGAATATCAGTTTCGACTGGTTTTTCACTAAATTGAATGTCTGAATGAGTAAACAAACTAGCACCAGCAGCTAACCCACTTAAGATAATAGCTGTAACAGACACACGAAGTATTAATCTTTTCATCCTATTCCCTCCAACTGCCTCATTTTCTTTTCGGCTAAATAGCTCGCTTAGAAATTCAAGAGCATCCTTATAACATTCTTTCTCCTCGCAGTACTGAGAGATAATCAAGGAAAGATCAAGAACACTGTCTAAGTCATTCTTTTCTTGAAGGAAATGAATGTAACTCCAACATTGCTCAATGGTTTCCTTTTGATTATCTTGAAGAAGTTCATAAATGAATGTTTATTTTACCCTCATACACTTTATTCTCTTTCTAGGTTAAATTTCCCTGTCCTTTTTTGTAATTATATACAGCTTTATTTTTTGGACCCATGAGGAATAACTCTTTGGTAGCCATGTAAAGAGAGTTAATGTAATAAACTGATTGTCTCCACTCTTTATTTCTTAAAATAAAATTTCCGTTTTACAATAAAAAAAGAATAGCAAGCACAGTGCCTACCATTCTTTATAAAATATTTGATTATTAATTTACGTTATATTCTAACGTACCACCAATAACTTTAATTTTACCTGAAGAACCATTAACTAATTTAAAAGTATAGGAACTACCTTTCTTGCGTAATGGTCTCCAATCAAAAGGAACCCACCCTGATGCGTTTTTAACTACGCCTTTACCTATGTAACTCTTCTTATTAGAACTATACATCCAAACTTCAAATTTCTTCGCTCTATTAGCTAATTCCACACTCATTGCACCTGGGTTTTTAAAAGCTTTGCCGCCTTTAACCCAAACGAAATTGGAAAATGTTGATGGCCCAAAATCATAAGATGAAATTCTAGATGCTTTAACAGCCATTACTGAAAACTGAGTTGATTGAGTCGTGACATTTCCATCACTATAGTTCTCAGTACCTATAAGCTTACCATTTGCATCATAGTATTCAACTTGATTTGTGTTTTGAGAAATACTACCTTTTTCTTGTGCATTAACTTGAGGTGTGTATAAAGATGAGACTAACAAAACCCCTATAAATGCAATAATAAATGAAACTTTCTTCACTGTCCTACCTCCACTAGCAAATTGTTACATGGAGAATTATAGGACAAAAGTTTATTTCTTTCAACCCTTTTTGATGGATTTTACCAGAAGTATAACTGATATAATCATATAAACTAGGGATAAAATCATTAAAGCAGAGTAAATAGGATAGTGTTTAGCTGAGTAGATAAAAAAGTCCAATTGAGAAATTTGTTTTGAGCTCGTTACAGAATCAATACTGTTAAAAAGTTTCGTAAACTTCGCAGTATAATTCCATTCAAATTTGTCTGTTATCAGCTCACTACCTTGATACCAGTTTACTGCAATAAAAAAAATTAATAGCATAAACGAAAATCCACATTGTGAAGCCAAAAGAACTCTCTTCATTAGAACCTGTACTCCTTCACGTATCTTTGTACCTTTTTTGCTTGCGCATAGTTATTTTAAAAAAATTAACGTTATTTTACAACTAAAATCCTTTAAATGATTCAATACTTTTCTCTTGAAATGAAGTGACATGTCTAATATGAAAAAATGAAGATTAGTGGGCATTTATCTGAAAATCTTTAGTTTTTTTGTGCAGTTTTTTTATTGTTTCTCCTAAACTATGGTAAAATTTTGAGTATTGAGTGTCAGAAAAAAGGAGAATGATATGAAGGTATTTGAGGCTGATTGATTACTCTCTGAAGCAGATAAAAGAGCCAAAGAGTATAAGGAACTAAGGTCGCAAATGGTGAAGCTACGAAAAGCGTTTAAAGACGTAGCTGGCCTGGATGACAGCGAGTTTTCAGGTAAGGGTGCTAACAATATCAAAGCGTTTTATCATGATCATGTGGGCGTTACAGATCAATGGATTGATCTTATCGATATGAAAATTGCTTTCCTTACAAGTATCTCTGGAGTTGTAGAGGAAGCTAGCTTATCAGATGCATACGTCGAGGAGTCTTTTTTAGAGCATGAACTTGCAAATGCATATAAAAAATCAAAGGCTATTATGTCCGAACAGAAGAAAGCAATGAAGGACATTCTGAACGATATTGACGATATCCTACCACTTGACTTGTTTTCAACAGAAAACTTTAAAGATGAACTTGCCAGTGCAGATAAGAAACGTGAAAAAACAATTGATAAAGTTGGGGAAGTCGATGATGATTTAACAACTGAATATGCACTAACAGAACCAAACGAACAATTCATTCAGCAAGATTTTAAAAAGCTGCAGGAATCAACAGGGAAAGGAAAAAATGCTACACCGATTCACTACAATGCCAAAGCGTATAGAGAAAGCGACATACATAAGAAAAAAGGCGATATTGAAAAACGTACTGAAGCTTATTTGACGATTAAGAAGAAGGAAGAAAAAGAACGGGAAATCGAGAAGCTGAAGGAAAGACTGAAGAATTACGATTATGCAGATGCTGACGAATTCTATTCAATGGCCAAAACCATTGGTTATGAAAATCTTACAGCAGATCAACAAAGATATTTCACACAGATTGAAAACACTCGTGAGCTAATGGCTGGAGCCAAAGGTACAGTTACAGCTCTTTATGATATGACAGCTGAAACATTAGACTATATGGCACACAATCATCCTGTCGACATGCTTATTAATTCTGCAAGTGCAGTTTATCCCTATGATTCCACATTTAATTCAATTAAAGATGCAATTACAACCTCCTATGTAAGAGACGTAAAGAACGGTGACACAGAATCAAAGGCTCATTGGTTTACATATGCAGCAGTAAACATCTTTGGCTTAAAAGGTGCTGGTTCAGTTGCTAAAATAGGAGTGAAAACAGCCGGAAAAGCTGCAGTCAAAAAAGTGTCTAAAAAACTGGATGAAACTCCTGATCCACTAACAGCAATTAAACCGTTTGTCATGCGTGAAGATGTAGTTGTAGCAGGTGGCATGCCTTATAATGTCATCAATGATATGAGCGCTAAAGACAGGCTGCTTCATCTTGCTAAAAAATTAGATGAAACAAGAAAGCCATTTACAGGGAAGAAAGTAAATGTCCCTTGGTTAAATAAAGAAAAATATGAAGCATACGAAATAGGTGGCAAGGTCAAAGTTAAAGGACAACCTAGAGATGTAAGTCGTAGAGTATATACAATGAAAGATATTGATCTTAATCAAAAAAATCGTAAAGGCCTTACGAATCTTCAACTGATGAAGAATGGTAATGCTCCGTTTGCAAAAGATGGAACCCAAATTAATTTGCATCATTTGATTCAAGAAGAACCTGGAAACATGCTCGAGATACCTGAAAGCTGGCACAATAAATACAGTGATGTTTTGCATGGATTAAAAGAGAATGGACAGAGTTTTAGAAATGATCCAGTACTTGATAAACAATATAAAAGTTTCAGAAGAAGGTATTGGAGATGGAGAGCTCAGCAATTTGAGAACCAAGAATAAGAGGTGAAGTTTAATGGATTATTCAAAAGTGAAAACTTTTTTTGATGATAATAAAGAAAATTCAATTCTAACGGGGGGAGTCACTGAAGTTCAGATTAGAGAAATAGAAGAGGATCTCAATGTAATCCTTCCAGATAGCTATAAATGGTTTTTAACTGAGTATGGTTCAGGAGGAGCATACGGAACTATGATACTCGGATATGACTCTCAAGGTGCTGAAGTTGTCGAACAGACCAATGAATATAAAAAATATTATAACCTTTCGGATGGTCTTGTAGTGATCGAATATGTTGATGAATTTTCTTATTGTCTTGATACTAACAAGATGAAAGAAGGAGAATGTCCTGTCATCCTTTGGGATAACCAAGAGGGATATGGTAAACAAGTTGGTAGCACATTCCTAGAGTTTTTAATAGAAGAGCTTGAAGAAGCGAAAGACGACTGGATCGATGATGAAGACTGGGACGATTAAGCAATAGCATTGCAAGTTAGAATTTAGCACATTCCTTGCCTTTTTTTAAAAGAAATATGTTTTTTGACGAAAATTAAAAAATCAAAAAATGATATATTTATGATATATTTATGATATAATAAATATACATTGCAACAGTGCACCTTTACAACATGTAAAGTGGGCGTTGCAAAAAGAAAAAGACCCGGGTGCCACCGGGCCATGAAAATATTGTGTACTATTAATTAGACTTATCCTTTGCAGTGGATAGGTCTATCCCTTAATACCAAGGATAATTAAGGAAACAACTAATGCAATAAGACTAACGGTAAACATACCGAAAGTAAGCATTAGATGAATAGCTTGATAATTATTCATCTTATTCATGATATTCTCCTTTCTATTTTTTCTGTTACAGACTAATTATACAATACAATAAGTAGAATGTCTTTGAATTTTTAGAATAATTTACTAGATGATATATAAGAACCCCTTCACTTTTTTGTGAGGGGGTTCTTATATATCATCTATTTTCTTTAATTTCCTTTTTTATTCTTATCTTCAAGATATTTTTCAAAAAGCAGCTGTGCAAATTGTTTGTAAAACTGATCTAAATCTTCATTGGCACCAGTTTGTTCTACATACCTTATTGAATAATTCTTCTTATTAATAACCTTAATTGTTTTCTTTTTTTAATTCTTCATACCTTTCAAAGGACTCTTTTTCATTAGACATCTTAAGTCACCTCTTATCTTCAAATCGACTGATGATTATCGTCAATTCTTAATACTCTTGAGTATCATTATTCTTCAATTTAAAATCTACGTTTAAATTTCTCCAAGAAAAAAGAGCCTTAATCAGGCTCTAGATGAATAAAACTGAGGTACATAACGATTGGTTCTGCAAAGTGGCTTTTGGAGTATTGTTAGTAGCTGTACCGGCTGTATGTATCCAGTTTGTAGCATGGTTTGGGTGATTAGGGAGTGCTGGCACACTCTCCTAATCAGTAAAAGGGTTGATACCTTCCCATTGTATTTAAACATAACAGAATATTCAAGGGGTTTAGCGTATAGCAAGCCCCTTACAATCAAATATAGTCAGTCTTATACTCCTGAATTAAGGTGTTGTCTTTAGTGATGTCTTTTTTAAGGATCAGACTGCCGTGGAATGCGCTAACACACGCAAAACTTGACAGGGGAGTGACTCAGCTGCCGCAATAAATGAGGATAGGATGCCTTCTGTGTTCACTGTTTACATATGCATCTGAAAGGCGAAAGCTGCCATTAAGTGCGACGAAGGATGGGTGTATCGTTTCTGACGATACAGGACAAGCCACAAGTATACGAACCCAATTTTGGGTTGGTTGAACCTGTTAGGGACACTTGACACAGTAGGCTTGTTTGGGGAATATCCAACGGCAAATAGGGTGAACACACGGATACCACAAGTGGATATACAATCAAGTTTCAGTCGCCTGCCTGAGTTTGTTTTTTACAAGCAAATTCAGGCAGACAACTTGTCCATCCGTTGTCCACAGTCTCAAGCAATCAAGCAAAAAATCAAAAGAAAAGTCAAGACAAATAACAAAGAAATTTGTGAGGTTCATGGTGAACCTGGCAAGGTAACATACTACTATAAACCTGTCAAACAGTACTTAAAGATAAGACATTACTTAAGCTATTACCAATTGTGAGAGTGGCGCAGAAGTAAGACCTATTAATATGTAGAATGTCTCAATCTTAAAATAGAAAATAAGTAACGAAGTTGTATAGAAATTGATCCTTAATATTCATTTTTTTGGAAAAATAGTTTGTGTTAACCTAATTAAAGAGGTGATGAAAATGGCAAAAAAAAAATTAACTATCGAACAAATGAAAAAGAATTTTACAACATGGGTTAGAATTTTACCTCTAATTACGACAGGAATGTCAGTGGTGTTTGTTCTTGGACAACTGTTAGTAGGTTATTTAAAAGGCAAGCCTGTATTTACCGTTGAATTTCTTATTTTCTCAATTGGATTTGTGATCTTTGGAATTGCTTTAGGTTTTACTTTAAAATACTTCTATTCAAAGATTGGAGATGTTTGGATAGATGATAGTAAGG
Source organism: Bacillus sp. 0909A (assembly GCF_036765115.1). Classification (NCBI taxonomy): domain Bacteria; kingdom Bacillati; phylum Bacillota; class Bacilli; order Caryophanales; family Bacillaceae; genus Bacillus; species Bacillus sp. 0909A. Next base: position 614,894 of record NZ_JBAIZU010000002.1, on the reverse strand, counting down.
ATTAAAATACGGTTTTGCGTATTTTAAATATATTAATTGAAAGGAAGGAAAGCGTATGAAAAGGTTTGTGCTGATGTTTTTAATTGCTATAGTATCTATCATGCCAATAAATGCTTTAGCGATTGGAAATGGAAGTAATGCCAAAACAGAATGTACAACTTGTTCGAAAGAGAGAGACAGAGAACAAATCATCGAGGAAATTAAAGATGTTTACAATGTCGAAACTGAAGTACTGAGTGAGCAAGAGGTAAAAAATGTAGAGCAAATAGCTCTAGATAAGAAAGAAACGTTTAAAAAGTACATTGGAGAATACAAAAATGCTGGATACAAAAAAGTAGATTTAAAGGATAAGAGTCTTTTATTCAAAGGTGCTCAAATTGACAAAGAAGGTACAAAATCTGATTTAGAATTTGTTTATGGGGCTTATAAAAATGAAGAAGGCGACTCCATAATTTATACTTTGGGTTATAGCAAAGAGACTAAAGAGTTTTTTAATTTTAGCTTATTAGGAATGCCTAAAGATTTTAGCGGCGATTCTGATGAACTTGATGTATTGATCCAAGATAACGATAACTCTTTTAAAATTTATGGAAAAAATTTAGATGGTCTTCAGGAGGGTGACTTTTACACAAATGGTTTTAGTGTTTGGGGAAAGAACTTTGCCTGTGGAGCGCTAGGTTTATTGGCTTGTATCAACTATTGTGGGGTTATTGGTTTGATTAATGCTCCAGCTGGTGTAACTTGTGGAGTTGTTTGTGATTTAGCAATGGTTGCTGCATGTGCATAGGATATCAGCTTTGAGGGATGGACAATTGTCTATCCTTTTTTTGAATTGGTTTGCAACAGGAGTATACACCCTTAACTAAACGATTGTTAGGCACTCTATATATTGCAGATAGACGCTAAGGGAGTAAGTAATGTTTACACCCTTAGAACTAATGGTCAAATTGAGGACTTGTGCAGCTGGTCGTCGATGGTGTCACATCGGAGTCACAAAAACTTTAAAAACTACTTAGTAACAACAAATATCAATCGGGAAACTAAATCCGATGACCCCTTATGTGACAAGGGTTTAGGCGATTTTTTAGATTGTTAAAGATTAGTCAGAATACGTGTCTCGTCCTTGACAGGGTAGAGGTCGCTGGTTCGAGCCCAGTCGGAATCATAGCTTATCAATTTTCTAAGAAAAGCTCCCACAGAATAGGGAGCTTTTCTATTTTTACATCACTTGCCATAAAGCGTATTAATTATATAAAACTTTTATAGGTGTTAAGAGATTTAGTGATGTTTTTTATACGATTCGACAAAATCATAATAATGATCATCGTCATCATAATACTTTTTATCGTAATGATAATCGTGATCATCATCATAATACTTCTTGTCATGATCAAAATCATAATGCTTTTTGTCGCAATCATAATGCTTCTTATCCCAGTCATAATGCTTCTTGTCGCAATCATAATGCTTTTTATCGTGGTCGTAATACTTCTTGTAATAAGTTTTTTTCCAAGTGTAATACTCTTCTTTATATTTTTTATAATAACCCAATGTAAACCCTCCTATTGTTTTGATCAAAATTAATATATGAAGTTTATATTATATGGTATGGTCAAATTCACTGATCATTTATTAATAGGGCTGTTTAAAATAAGTTAGGTGAAAAAATTCGATCACAGTAATTAGACGAAAGTTATGAAGACGAACATCTTTTAGACCGTACCTCTTTTTAATGTTAGCTCACTTTGCGTTAGGGCTTGTATAGTAGTAAGCTTTCCTTAACCACTGTTGATTTTTATTCTCAGGATACTACTGTTTCAACTAATAGGATGCGGCTTTGGGATATATATCCAAAACGATTAGCCCAGGCATGAGAGCGAACCCTACTTTGATTGGGGAATCATTTCATTCACGCTGGGGCTTACTTAAGAGATGTTGAAAGTGAGAAGAGGGAGGACAAATGAACGGATTTTTAGAAATCAGAACATGCTTTAGTATTGAACCAGATCCGTTCAATTTACAAAAAGCTCCTAATCCAGAGAGAGTAGTCAGGGGGATTGCTTTTCCAGCTGCTTAATAGGTCAAGCGGAAGGATATCGTTTATAGCACTTAAGATATCTTTCATGGCTTTCTTCTGTTCAGACATAATGGATTTTGATTCTGTGTAAGCGTAAGCAGCTTGTGTTCTAAAGAGGGTTCTTCGATGTATGCACAGATAAGCTGGCGTCCTCTAAAGAACACTCACATAATCTTTATAAAATGGTTTGATGTTATTGGCACCTTTGCCGGAAAACTCACTGTCATTTAAATCTGCTCCGGCATTGAAGGCTTCATGAGATTGACCATCTGGCTTCTTCTTCTCTTGAATTCTCTTGAGCAGCTCTCAGCTTCAGATAGCAATGTTTTAGCTTCAAAGACTTTCATGATCATATCCTTACCTTTTTGAGTCCTGTGGCACGAAAAAGTTCATTTGATAACGATGCAGTGTTTCAATTGTTTGAAGGCATCTCATTATGTCCACCATTTAAATCTCAGTTCCCACACATATCTTTAAATTATATCCCTCTCCCAATAAAGTTAGCAGATACTGGCTTTAAGTTTAATTCTCTTGCCCAAACAGATAGTTGTCCAATGTGATGAATTTCGTGAGCAATTATATGATGTAATATCTCGCTCCTTTTGAACATTTCTTTCATCCATGGAATTGAAACAAGTTCATCTTCTAAATTGTCTAAGTCTGTGTAAACAAACTCCTTAATTTCAGTGCGCAGAGTAACTGAGAGGGATTTAAGTTTTTGAATGGTATTGTAATCACTAAAATTCACTGCAATGTCTTTCTTGCCTTGAATGGCACGAATCCAACTATATTCCACGTCAATGATATGAAAGAGGGTATATAAAATGCTTTCAACTCCTCCAATGCGGTTTATTAATAATTCCTCAGTAGTTAAGTGATTGCACAATTCAAACCATTCATCTCTTACCTGCCAGTTATACTCAAAAAATTTAATCATTGTAAACACTCCAATATAATATTTGTTCTCCTGATAAAAATTAGCGTTTTATGCCTAAACTCCTTTCCTGCCACTAATATATCATCCTCTATTAAAAGGCGTTCCCGCCGTTTTTTGTTTTGTCTGCTTGTATAGCGAATTGTACAGAGGATGGGAGGGAAATGAAATCAAAAAAGTAAGATATACGTTCAATACTGGGAGGAATAGAAGGACAAAAAACATTGCTCATGCTCTGATTATGCTGGTACTCAAAATACAGTGAGCACTGGAACGTACAATTCAAGAAAAAAATAAGGATAGGCAAACAGCTCAAGAATGATGCAACTTTACAAAATCAAACATCAACGTGTTGGTACATGTAAAAACAGAAAAAGAAATGAGCATCCCGATTTCAATATCATCTGGATGCTTAATGTGTGCAATGTTTTGTTTTATCTTTTCGCAATGAGATAAAGTGATATGGCTCTTTGGGTTTGAAGAGGATTATGAATCGTAATCACCCACTGGTTTCTTCTCCTTGGATAGCTGCCTATTGCATACAATGGAGCATAATCACGTGGAGTAAACCCGCCATTAATGACCTTTATCTCTCTTCCTTCAAGATAACAAACAAGGTATTCACCAGGATCTATGACCTGTTGGTTAGTCCATGCGTAAGAATAAAAGCCGTCTCCAAGATCCTCGGTGGAAGATGGCGGTATAAAGCCATCTACATTCAATGTGATTTCTCTTCTTCGCTGTCTTTCTGAAAAGTCTTGATTTCTTTGCATGTCATGAGCAGGTGGTAAGTGAGGAATTAACGCAGGAACATAATAGTAATGATACAAAGTAACCACTCCTTCGTTTACATTCATACAAAGTGTATGTTGGCATATTTCGTTAATTCCTGTTTTGTTTTACGTTGACTAAGAATGGAACTAAAGGAGTGAGGATCATGAACTTGTCTATTTCTGTTTTACGCCTGCCTCCATTTTCTGTATAGCAAGTTCTTTGATAATGAGATCTTTTTGCCATTGACTAGTTTTATAGACCTCCTATTTTTCATTGTTTTTATGATATAATGGATATGTTTTGCAGTAAACTATAGTATTGGTAACGGAGTAAATGATATGAAGTGGTATTGGAATGGCTTAAAGAACTATGTCAATTTTGAAGGCAGAGCTCGGCGAAAGGAATACTGGATGTTTCATCTTTTTAATGGCATCATTTGTGTTATTTTATTACTATTATCATTAATACTAGTTGGATTATTTACATCAGGCCCATTGGCTGCAGAAGGATATGCCAGTTCTCAAGTAGGATACGTAATTGGATATGGCGGGGGATTACTGGCATATATTCTTATTTTTCTTTATCAGTTAGCTGTTTTTCTTCCGTCGCTTGCTCTGAGCATCCGCAGATTGCATGATATCGGCAAAAGTGGCTGGTGGATATGTATAGGCTTTATTCCGGTAGTCGGTCCTATTATCATGCTTGTCTTTAACTGCCAAGATAGTGAAACAAAAGTTAATCAATATGGAGAAAATCCTAAGGCTGTTATAAATGAATCGTAAATTGCACCCCAATTGTTAGACAATGAGTTTAACAATTGGGGTGTTTTTTTTAGCCTGAAAATCTCATAAGGAAACCTAATCTAAAACCTCAAAGCTAGAGAGCAAGTTCATCAAAGATGAACCCAACAGATCCGGACACCCTGAGGAGTGGAGTGAATCGGTTGCCCGTTTGGACGTGCTTCGCTCTATTGCCAAGTCGAACAACTACAATCTAAACGGACCGATTAATATCGATTCAACAGAATAAGGTGATTTTCGTTAGCCAATAAGCAGCGGATGTAAAGAAACCGGCTGCACCCTTTGCGAATACACACGCCTTGGCTGATCCCCTAATAAAGAGTGTTTCTCTACAGTAAATGGAACAGTTTCTCTCATATTAAAATGAATAACATCATCTTTGAACTTATTGTATTGACTGAAAGTTAAATTATACTTTGGCAGATACAGAACGAGTTCTTATGATGAAGGTTCCTCTTAAGTTAAAGGGGATTTTTTGTTATTGGTCAAAAGGTATGAATGAATGCCTGCTCAAAAGACAGAATAAGGGTGGAGCTGATATTCCAATGTTTTTAGAAAAGAGGTGAAATGATGACGAAAAAAGGGATTCAAAATTCAAGTATTGAACAAATAAGAAATGATCATGAGACTGAAACAGCATTTAAAGTGGATGACCCTAAAAAACATGGCACAGGTTCAAAGAGGACCAAATAAGTTTTAGCCTAATATCAAGAACTAGCCAATTGTTTTTGGCCTGTCGTATTGATTGATAAGGAATGGGAGTGGATGATGTGACTCAAAAAAATGGAGCAGACAGACCTGATGATTATAAAAGATTTTCTGAAATCGACAAGGACTTTGATTTTAATCAAACCCTACATGGCAATCCTAAGTCGGAGACATTAGACAAGAACGAACAAACCAATAACAAAGAAGATGTAAACGAAAATATGAATGTGGCAGGAAGATATTTTGAACCGTCAGATTACAAAGGAAGCACGCAATTGGAACGGGGTTTGGCAGAAACGCATGAACAAGTCAGTGATGACTATTTTGAGGGAACCATCGACCAAAACTTGGACTAATCATCAAGCGGAGCTGACTCGAATGAACTTGAGTTAGTTCCGTTTTTATTTTTATCTGATCGCCGGCTACTTCTGAGGCCTTTTTCAAAAGAGGTGTGAAAATAATGGCATTCACGGTTTATGTGAACGGGCCTGACAGCTGCCGGCATTTGCGAAACGAAAAGAAACCGAAGTCTGATAATCTTTTGAAAGAAGAGAACCCTTCTCATTACAAGAGGGGCTATAATAAGCACTTATATTTAATCTTTTTTAGGCTTCTTTGGATTTCTTAATTTTGAATAGAGAAAAAGGTTCATGCTCTCAATCTCTTTTCTCTAAATGGAAAAATTGATAAAATTTATGCAGAAGAATGAAAAAACACGATTCGGTTGGTAGTCCGGATGCATTTTACATGTCAGTCACCTTCCCCTCCTCGGGATGTCCGTCATTCTTTCATCATTTAAAAGAGGGGGGAATCGTTATGAAATTAACGATTTACTACGATGGTCAGTTTTGGGTAGGCGTTATCGAGGTTGTGAAAAACGGAAAACTAAAGGCCTCTCGGCATTTGTTTGGCAATGAGCCGAAGGATTCTGAAGTATTCGATTTTGTTAATAGACAGCTCTTAAAGACTATGTCTCAGTCTGACCAGAAAGGAGTTCGCGTAAAAGCCCAAGATCAGAAAAAGATAAGTCCGAAAAGATTGCAACGTCAGGTATCGAAGGAATTAAAACGTGCCGGAGCATCCTTAAAGGCACAGGAAGCCATGAAACAAGAGTTTGAAGCGAACAAGCAAAAGAAAAAACAAATAACCAAAGAACAGAGAGAAAAAATAAAAGAACAAAAGTATCTCCTCAGAAAGCAAAAAGCTAAAAAAAAGCATAGAGGAAAATAGCTTAAAAAAGCAGGCATATAGCCTGCTTTCTAATAAGTAAGTATATGTTTTTACACTTTAGCGTATCTCCAATGGATAAAGTCTTTTTCTTCACGGTCCAGTTTAAACCCTAAATTCTTCAAAATATGTTGTGAACCAATATTACCATGCTCACATCTTGCCGTAATACAGTTAACATTCTGTTGGCTTAATGCCCAGTTTATTAACTTTTGAGCAGCCTCAAAACAATAACCTTTATGGCGGTGACTTTTATTTGTTGCAAAACCGAATTCAACCATGCCATCCGTATCAGGGTCACCTAAAAATCCAATTCCTCCAACAATTTCATAATCATCCTTCTTTAAAATGATCCAAGAATCAAATCCTTTTGTTCCTTTGTTTTTCATTAAAATCTCGCGGAAATAAGGAATTGCTTCAAAAAAATCGGAGTTTGGCCATTCCCCATTTGTTTTATAACCCAGGTCTATAATAGCCTGATGATCCCGTGTAGATGCAGCGTCTAGCAGGTTAACATCAACCGTTTTTAATAGTAACCGACTCGTTTCAAGGAGAACCATCTCTTTAGCCTCTCTTCTGCTTGATATCCATACTTGTGAATCCTTTTTTTACGTTAATCTATCCCGAGAATGAATTGGTACTTCATAACATAATTTTCTCTCTCTTTAAACGTATCCGTCATATGTGCCACACCAGAAAAATTCATTAACTAGGTACAGACACGATAAAGAAATCAGTATTCAAAATGGTAAGAAAAAACCGTCTGCATCTAAATACTAAATAGAAAAAACGAATGACACGAAGTAAAGGGGGAGCAGAGTTGGTGCTTGCTCTTGATTATTTACCGTTCACAGGAATATGCATCAGTTAGGCGGTGAGAACAAAGCAGTCGCAGATGTCCTTAAGACATACTCATCTTTTGATGCTCACTAATCGTCTTCAGCAGGCTGCGCATCGAATGTGTCATGTAAGCGTCTTTGTGACGAATAAAGATGGTTGAGATCATGCTATACTTCTCAGGCAGCGGGTGACAATAAACCTTACCTGCGGCTGAAAGATGTGTAATGGCAGATTCGGGTACGACTGTGATTCCAAGACCAAGTGCAACACTGTTTAAAATGGTCTCTAGAATGTTAAATTCCAAAATTCTTTTTGGAAGTAAACCTTCATCTTTGAGCCAATGTTCTAGCCTGGAACGATATCCGCATCCTTGATTAGACACAAGGATCGGCGTCGTTATAAAATCCTCTATTTGAAACGTTTTATTTGCTGTTACTAGAGTAAGTTTTTCAGTATTGACATCATATTGTTCGAGAATGGAGTGCTTAATTGGCCCTGATATAAAAGCCCCGTCTAATTCGTGGTTAGTTACCTTCTCAATCAGTTCCTCTGTTAAGCCAGCCTGCAATGATAAATCAACGTTAGGATACTTTTTATAATAGGAGGCTAAGATGGTCGGCAGTATCCTCACTGTTTCCACTGTCCCGATTTTTAATATTCCCGACGGTATATCACTATCAAGAAAGACTTGTTTTAGCTCCTCAACATCTATCAAGATTTTGTTCACGTATTCAAGCATTTTTCGGCCCTCGGGATTTAATGTTACCCCTTTTTTATGCCGATTGAAAAGAGGTGTTTTGAGTTCGTTTTCTAATTGCTTAATACGTGCTGTTACATTGGATTGTACATAGGTTAATTCCTTTGCAGCGCTGGTAATACTTTTGTGATGGGCAACGCTTTGGAAAATTTGTAAGTCTCGCAGCTCCATTTGGTATCCCTCCTTCATTTAAAATATCATTATAAATGATGGTTTTCATCATTTTTATTCATTTTACATGATGTCATTCCTCTTTTTATAATTCTCATTGTCAATACAAGAAAAGGAGGGGAATGACAATGAAAAACGGCCAATTATTCATTGGTGTCCTCACATGTTTAGTAGCAAGTATGTCGTGGGGCGCAATGTTTCCAGTTGCAGATCACGCATTAGCATTTGTTGATCCATTTTATTTTTCATCTATTCGATACGGTGTGGCAGCAGTTATCTTAGTGATTTTATTATGGGTGAGGGAGGGGAAAAAATCATTTCGTTTAGAGGGTAAAGCAAAATTGCTCATTTTTTTTGGTGTGATGGCGTTTACTGTATACAATGTTTTTATTTTTTGGGGCCAAAGATTGATGGGGAAGTCTGGAATCATGACTGCGTCAATTGCAGAGGCACTGATGCCAATCATTTCTATTTTTATCCTTTGGGGGTATAAACATGTGAAGCCGAAAAAATATAAGATTCTATCTATTATGATTGCTTTTTTTGGTGCCGCATTTGTTATTACCAAAGGTGATATGAGTTTCTTTTATACATTGAGAGATAATCTGTTTCCGCTAAGCTTTATTTTAATGGGTGTTGTGGGATGGGTGATTTATACAATGGGAGGACAGATGTTTCAAGAATGGTCTACACTGCGCTATTCAACATTGACATGTTTAATTGGTACAGCTATAACGGGTATTCTAACAGCTGCGCTCACCGCTCAAGGATACGTGTCTATACCTAGTATAAATGTGATTGCTGAAATTAAGTATGACTTATTCTTTATGATTACTTTACCAGGTATCGTAGCTCTCCTTAGCTGGAACTATGGTGTTAAAATTTTATCACCCATTAACGGGATTTTATTTATTAACTTTGTTCCCATTACTACATTGTTGATCATGATGATACAAGGATCTAAAATCACCATTTTTGATGTAGCAGGAACACTGCTTGTCATGACAGCACTTATTCTAAATAACATTTTTCAGCGTAGGGAAGATAAAAATGATAAGCAGTCTTTAGAAAATGAACAAACACAGTTGACTATTTCTTAAAACGTTGGAGGATGCTATATGTTTGAAGGTTTATTGTTTTTTATTTCGGCTGGAATTGTTTGCGAACTAGCAGCAATTAATCGAAATGGCCGCAAAAATATAAAACAACAGGATTAGTTCAATCAACTTTTAAAAGAACTTCTTAATAAAGACACCAAATAATTCGGTATATGACAAGTTGTAGATACATCATCTCCTTGAAACATTCAAGGAGATCTTTTTTTAAAAAAAAGCTTTGACATTCACGTTACGTTAAAGTGTACGGTTACTGTATAAGGAGGGAGAAGAAATGGAATATACCGTTCAGAAGTTAGCCAAATTAGCGGGAGTCAGCACAAGAACGCTTAGGTATTATGATGAGATTAACCTTCTACAGCCAGCACGGATTAATTCATCTGGATACCGAATTTATGGGGAAAAAGAAGTCAACCAATTACAGCACATTTTATTTTATCGAGAGTTAGGCTTCCAATTAGAGGAGATAAAAAAATTAATCTTTTCCCCATCTTTTAATCGTCAGAAAGCATTAAAGGATCATCATGCAGAGCTTTTAGAAGAAAGAGCCCGGATTGATAGCCTTATCGAAAATGTAGAGAAAACAATTCATGCAGAGGAGAGAAATGAAAAGATGAGAGATGAAGAGAAATTTACCGGATTTAAAAAAGAGCTTGTGGAAGAAAACGAAAGGAAATACGGAGCGGAAATACGTCAAAAGTACGGCGAAGAAGTGGTGGAAGAAGCTAATCAAAAAGTGTTGAATATGACAAAGGAGCAATATGAAGAGCTGACCGCTACAGAAAAAGAAATGTTTGAAAAACTTAAAAAAGCATTTGAAGAAGGAAATCCAAAAAGTGAAGATGCATTGAAAGCGGCGGAATTGCACAAAAAATGGCTTCTTTATCATTGGAGCGACTATAGCAAAGAAGCGCATGCAGGTCTAGGGGAGATGTATGTATCAGATGAGCGCTTTAAACGATATTACGATCAACATGGTGAGGGATTAGCTGAATTTCTAAGACAGGTGATCTATGTATATACGGGGAAAGTAAATGATTAAGCATGCAACTGATGCATGGACGTTATCGGGCGAAAACGATAGCGAAGTTTGAAGCACTTTTGAAATAAACAAGAGTATTTCCTTGGTAATGATGGGGAATCCTCTTGTTTACTGGCTTCAAAAAGTTTGAAATGTAAGGTAGCACGGGACCTGAAAAATGTAAAAAGCTTACTAATTGTAAGCTTTTTTGAATTTGTCTTTATCAATGTATGTAAGAATACTTAGCCATAAAGACTAAGCATCCTCGACATCTCTTTCAAATATCATTTCAAAATAAGCAGCTGCTCCATACCCGTCTATACTAGGGGCGAAAATCTGAATAAACTTCCATCCTCTTTGAGCATAATCACGGATGATTTGTTGGTAGTCTTCTTTGGGTCTTCTTCTCATGGTACTAAGTTCGACTCTAACGAATTCATACTCTTTCATCATGTGATACCTCCTCTAAGGTTATACGAAAGAGCGAGAGAAAAGTTTCCGAAAGATGGGAAAACAAAAGATGAACATACCGAAAATAACTAACGGCTCAAGAACATTCGAGTTCTGATCATATTCACGCAGTTCTAATTGACCAGCACTAATCGTGTGATGCTGATTTTCAAAAAAAGCCAATGGTCGGAATCAAGGACGAGAGCGAGGTACGCCTTGTCCTATCATCTAGATGAACTGGCGATTTAGAAAAAAGGGGGAGAGGATCATAACGGTGCTCCTTTTATGAAGTTTCAATGGGGCATGTGAAATGACATATTTTTTACCGAGCCGTGTGGCAATCGCGGATTAGCAAAACAAGTGATAATAACACATATAAAAACGAACAGATCATCAGCATACTCATGACTGGATAGTGTTTCGCAGAGTATATGAAAAAGTCCAGCTGTGAAATTTGTGTGGGGCTGGTGATGGTGTCAATGCCGTTAAGCAACTTTGAAATTTTGGCTGTGTAATTCCAATCGAATTGATCTGAAACAAGCTCGCTTCCCTGATACCAATTGACAGCGGCTAAAAACAGAAAAGCCATAAATGAAAATCCAAGCTGAACAACTAAAACAATCCCTTTCATCGTATGCCTCCAAATCAATGAACATGAGAAAAGCAAATCATATATTACCATAATGTAGGCAGTTCGACAATTTTTTCTTTATTTCCGGATTGGGACTGATAGTGGAAAAGACCTTAGTCTGGTTTAGTTTCATATCTTAGAATAGATAGACATTATGTATTTCATTGGAATTTTGGTTCAGCCTGGGTGGTGCTTTTTTACTCTTTCGTCTTTTGTGGCTCTCAGCTATGTGTTATTTTGGATATTGGTGATCATATCCAGAAAGTGATGGTGTCCATGAAAAAAGAATCTCTAAAATACATACTTATTATTTTTTCAATATGTGCAGCTCTTCAGGAAACCGATGATATGAGTATTGCCCATAGCTGGATTTTGACGGAAATCGTACGATTTTTGATTTGCACGGCTGTGTTTTTCATCATGACATTTCTATTAGATACTGTTTTTCCAAACAAAAAAGAGTCACATTAATGTGTGGCTCTTTTTGCAACATCATCTGATTAAAAACATTACTAAGGAATCGATCGTCATGACAAAAAACAGCAAGCAAAAATAAATGAGCGAGTAGACAAACATATCCTTTGCCCACTTTACGTCATCGTCTGCTTTGAATCCATGGACGCCTTTTTTGATCCATATACCTCCGAGAACCAAGGCAGTTAAAAAATAAAATGGGCTTATATGGCCGGTGCCGAGAGAAAAAGGAAATAATAGCGTAACCGGCACCAGGACTACAATATATTGAATCATTTTTACTTTCGTTACATGGTTTCCTTTTACAACAGGCAAGAGCGGGACACCAGCCGCTCGATATTCCTCTTTGCGTCTTATCCCAATGGCCCAAAAATGCGGGGGCTGCCACAGAAACATAATGGCATATAACATGACAGCGGTTACACTGATTTCTCCTGTGATGGCACAATAACCCATTAGCGGCGGAGCAGCTCCCGGAAAGCTTCCGACAAATGTGCTCCATACCGAGGCCCGTTTCACCCATACTGTATAGAAGATGGCATAAAAAATAAAGGCGGCCAGTCCGAGAATTGCAGGTAAAGGATTGAGGGAATACAGCATGGCAAGACCTGCTATTCCTAAAACAGAGCCATACGTTAAGATTAAAGCCGGCGGCATTTTTCCTGTAACTGAGGCCCTGCTGCGGGTGCGCTCCATTTTTGCGTCCATATGCCGATCAAAATAGTTGTTGTAGACAGTGCCGGAAGCCATGACAAACGCGGTCCCAAGCATTGCCATCACCATTGTCATGAAAAAAGCGAGTCCCGTTAATGGTTTTTCTGAGCTCACAAATGCGATCCAAAATCCGCCGAAGGCTGCTATTGAGTTTGATATGATAATGCCGGGTTTTGCAAGCTTTATAAAATCGTAAATAGATACGCGGTTCGAGGCTTTTATGTATGTTGTTTCAGAAATCGGAGCAGAAACTCTTGAATTCTCCAAAAATAGACGCCTCCCCTAAACTGCATGCTTTTGTTATCGTACCAAGAGGCCAGCCAGATCACAATTATTTCCTGTATTTGTCATGATATTGTCAATATTTATACAAAAAAAGGGGAGCTGGACTGCCCCCATTTTCGGTACATAACGCCTGCTATCTGTTGTATCCTCCATATCCGCCGCCGTATCCGCCGCCGTATCCGTACCAAGGGTAGTAAGGAGGGCGCGGGTAGTAGTAAGGCGGACGTGGATAAAACGGATAAAACGGTCTTGGGTAATAATAAGGCGGATAAAAGGGCGGTCTAGGGCGCGGACGCGGGTAGTAATAGGGCTGTCTTTCATCAAAAGGGGAAACTTGGTCATACTGGTCGTAATTCACAGGAAATTCCAAGAGGGTTACCTCCCTAGCATTTTTTATTCTGTTTACCTTATTCCTGATATGACAAATGGGTGTATGTCCATTGACCAGATTGTTTTTTTTTAATGAGTAAATCCTTAGAAAGGGATTGACAAGAACTTCTAAATCTCCTAATATTACAAATGTGAAATAAATGTTACTTTAATGTTACAAAAACATTTCTTATTGGGACGAAAAAGCCTAAAGAACATTATCTGAATCTATTGATGGAATATAAATCGAAGTGATTACGAAAGAAGGAATTTGTTTTGTTGGGGAAAAGAATCAAATGGTTTCAATTATTACTAGCAGTCGTTTGTGTGGCAGGGGTCATAGGCTTTTGCCATAATACATCAAAAAAAGAAACGGTCATGAATCAAGTGAAAACCGATTCTCAGTATGGAGATGTAGAGATCGCTACGCTTGTGAATGACGGGAAAACATTTAATTACGCGGTCAACTACCCTGTTTTTAAAAATAAAAAAATGGATGCGGCATTAAAGCGTTTCGCAGAGAAAGAGGTTCAGCAATTTCAAAAGGAAACGAGAGATGCTGATCAGGAGCATACAAAAAAGCGCAATGAACTCAACATCGATTACGAAATCGTTCATTACGCCAAGCAGACAGCGGCAGTGGTCTTTACTGAATATAAATACATAGGCGGCGCTCATGGACAAACCGTGAAAAGAACATTTAACTTTGATTTTAGTAAGGAAACCTTTCTTTCTATTGATGATATTTTTAAAAAGGAATCGGATTATTTACAAAAGCTTTCGCTGATCGCTTATCATGAGCTTAAAAAGAATAAGGACATTGCAGCGGACGACGAACTGTTAAAAGAGGGAACTGCACCAGCAAAAGACAATTTCAGCCGTTTTGCCGTCAAGGAAGATTATATCGAGTTTTATTTTGATACATATCAAGTCGCTGCGGGCTATCTGGGAGAGCAGTCGATTGCGATTAAGAAACATCTTTTAAAAGATATATTGAAAGAACAATATATTGATAAATCGAAAAACAAAAATAAAATCAAAGAACAAAAACCGAAGCACGAAGTCATTTCATTACCCAAAGAAGAAACAATTGATCCGAATAAAAAAGTCATTGCGCTTACTTTCGACGACGGCCCGAATCCTGCGACAACAAATCAGATACTGGACTCCTTGAAGAAATATGAGGGGCATGCAACGTTTTTTGTGCTGGGCAGCAGGGTTCAATATTATCCGGAAACGTTAAAAAGAATGCTGAAAGAAGGGAATGAAGTGGGGAACCACTCATGGAGCCATCCGCTTCTCACAAGGCTTTCAGTGAAAGAGGCATTAAAGCAGATCAATGACACGCAGGACATAATTGAAAAGATAAGCGGGTATCGTCCGGCGCTTGTGCGGCCTCCATATGGGGGAATTAATGATGAACTGCGTAGCAAGCTGAAAATGGATGTCGCGTTATGGGACATTGATCCGGAAGATTGGAAAGACCGAAATAAAAACACAATTGTCAACCGAGTCATGAGCCACGCGGCTGACGGTAAGACGATTTTAGTACACGATATTTACGGCACTTCTGCTGATGCGGCCGATGAAATTATTAAAAAACTGACAGATCAAGGCTATCAATTGGTGACGGTCACTCAGCTTGAAGAGGTAAAAAAACAAAGGGAAGCTAAATAAATGTGGAAAGGCTGTCGCGGGAAATGCCCGTTGGACAGCCTTTTTCTTTTTAATAAGAGCCTGTGGTTGCCCATACATTCAGGTTGGGGCCTGAATATTTACCGAAAGCGTAGGAGGTTCTCGGGTCTAAGTCATAGACCATAGGCGTATAACAAGATTTTTGGCCTGCCACTGCTTTGCCATTGCCGCCTGCAGAGTCACAGTTATATCTCTTTTTGTCTGTGTTCCGGGTTATTTCCGCATTTGCTTCATAGCCTGTTGTCAAGGTGTTGTTCATCGTGATTTTTGCCCATGCCGTTTTGCATGTACTGCTGAACTTGAGCTCGACGACTCCGATGACTTGATTGTTTGCGTTCACTAAGTTAGAAGATTTTTTTGTGGTGGCACTGGACGCACAATCATTGTAATAAGGGCTTTTTCCATCGTAGGCATGCGTTTCCGCATGAGCGGGTGCTCCCTTAACGGCAAAAATAAATACGAATGCAAACAACGCCAAAGACACCTTTTTTACCATTCTTTTCATTTTTCCTGACCTCCTTAAAATGACAAACAATAAATCATACGGAGGAAAGAGAAAAACATGCATGCTTTTTTTTGAAAAACAAAGGCGGCCGGGAGATGGTGTTCTTGGCCGCCTTTAGCGTGAAGTTCTAAGCTTTTAAGTCAATGGTTTGTCCAAGCGTCGGATGCTGAATCAGTTTAAGGGTTTGATCCGCATTTTGCTGGGCAGTGTCCAGCATCTTTTTCGTTAAAGCAATATTAACATTTTGGTCCAGATTTGCTTGATGCATGGCAACTGATAATGCAGGAATATCCATTGCTACACCTCCTATGCCTTTCCTATCGGCGGCCCGCTTTGGTTTTATAGGGCAGAAAGGCTTAATTTTTTCTGTTGACCCTTACGCTGCGGCATACTGTATCTTTTTCGTAAGGAGGGATTAGGATGAATATCGTAATAGAACAGACCTTTCAGCAATATGAAAAGCTGTTTTCGATGGAAGAACACGAAAGAGAGGACGAGTTTCGGTATACGATGATGGGACCGTTTGAAAAAATGTGGCGCGCCATACAGGTTCCGCTAAAAGCGAAGACACCGAATGGATATGATGTGATGATGGCGGTAAAGATGCTTGGTTATTTGGATGTGTGTGATGCTGAAACCGGACAGAAAGCATTGAGAAAACTGCAGCAATTGCATATTGCCGAGACTGCTGCCTCTGCGCTGCAGCAGTGTATACATTTTGCCGAGCGTGAAAAGCTGCGAGTAAATGCGGAAGAAATGAGGTTCGGGCTTTACATTGCTGATCCAAACAAGCTGAAGCTGCAAAAAGGGTATTGCGGGTTTGGGGGAATTCCAGGTTTTATTCACGTTTGGATGTATCCGAACAGCTATAACCTTCTGAGGGTTTCATCGATTATTGCCCATGAATTTCACCATAATCTGCGGTTTTCGTATTTTGATTTTCACCGGGGGTCTGTGTCAGTCGGGGATTATCTTGTCATTGAAGGGCTGGCTGAGTCATTTGCGCGGGAGTTCTTTGGCGAAGAACAATTAGGCCGTTGGGTTACTCGCTTTGATCGGGACGATTTGCAATATTCCATTGAAGTTATAAAAGAGGTGATTGATGTAAAAGGCTTTTCGGAGGTGAGCCGTTACATGTTTGGAGATCAAATAGCAAAAGCGCAAGGCTTTGAGCCGGCCGGACTATCTGCTTTTGCCGGATATGCGGTTGGATATCACGCTGTTCAGTCTTTTATGAATAAACACCGGGTCGATATAAAGGAGGCCACGCTCTTGGATACAGAGACGATTCTGTCTCAGTGCGGACTGTTCTCGACATAAGAAAAAGCGTCACGTCAGCGGCGCTTTTTGATGTTTTGATGGATCAGCTCTATGAGTGTGCAGGTGACAATTCCCATCGTATAAGCTATGATATCGCTCCATAAAAATCCGTATCCCAGCACGAGGCCGCCGAGCGAAGTGTCCCTGATCCGGTCGATCCACTCAGCATGGTACAGCTGGCTGCATTCAATGAGAACGCAAAATGAAAGGCTGATAATGCCTGTCGTGATGGTTTTCATCGTCTGAAACAGAAAGCCGCAGCCCGTAAAAATCATTACGGCCCACAGCGCATCTCCGAGATAGGCATTGGCGATAGCCGGAAGAAAACTGGAGAACGCTCTTGACCCCAGTCCCAACCCAATGATGAGTATTGCAAAGGCCGCATATATGAACCGGTTCCTTCTCATTAATGATTGATACCTCTTCTCGCATTTTTCCTCCCATGTATTGTAAGGAATCCATCCTCACTTTGTCCATAAAAAAAGCGGCTGAACAGCCGCAGGTACTTTATCTTGCTCTTAGATTGACATGGTTGGCTGTCTGATCTTCGCCAATGACGAAATGAAGCTCATAGCGGCCAGTATCATA
Organism: Bacillus sp. 0909A; assembly: GCF_036765115.1. Taxonomy (NCBI): domain Bacteria; kingdom Bacillati; phylum Bacillota; class Bacilli; order Caryophanales; family Bacillaceae; genus Bacillus; species Bacillus sp. 0909A. The sequence goes on along the minus strand of NZ_JBAIZU010000002.1, from coordinate 597,439 downwards.
GATATAGTCGATTTCATCCGAGAATGGGACAGTTAAAATTCGATCGGCGGGGCCAATTTGATCGCTCAGTACATCCGGTGTAACCCCTCCAAGATTCAGACGGCGTTCTACTCCTGTTCCAAAGTAACGGATTTCTGAAATGGTCATGTCTTTGTTATAGGAAAAGCCGTAGCCGGGATTTCCCATATTCCAGCTGTATAAATCAAACATATTGTTTCCTCCTCCAGCTGGTCTTTCCGGTTCTCCCATCTTGGCATGGACATCCCCTTTTGTGCTTTTGTTTATCGTAAGACCTTGTACCTGCTGCGGCATTTCACCTGTAAAAGCGGTGTTATAAAGACTTTTTACAAGCTCAGCGGATGATGAGGTTGTTTCTTCAGCAGGCGGATTTGCCTGAGCGGCAGCTTTCGCCGGAATTGCCGTCCCAAAGCCAAAAACAGTGCCTGACAGTGCTGCCGCCGCTGTTAATGCGGAAATGGTTTTCTTCATGGTTATCCCTCCCTTTTTGTCTATCATGTCGTTTCCCGGTGTTCGTGCATTAAAACATTCCTATGCGCTCTGTATGTTTTAATCAGCACATGTAAGGGAACTGAAATGGGTAATTCGGTATATAAACGCAAGAAAGGGGAATGGAGATGGCGGACACAAAAAAAGTTACCATAAACGGCGTTGAAATGGAGACAGCCGGAGACCAGACGGTGCTGCAGTTGTTGAATAACAGTTCAATCGAAGTGCCGCAAGTATGCTATCATCCGAGCCTTGGGCCGATTGAAACATGTGATACGTGTATCGTCAGCATCAATGGTGAGCTGAAGAGATCATGCTCTGCTGAAATAAAGGATGGCGATGTCATTGATACGCTTTCGTCTGATGTGAAAAAGGCACAGGTCATCGGAATGGATAAAATCTTATATAATCATGAGCTTTACTGTACAGTTTGCGATTACAACAATGGAGGATGCGAAATACATAATACGGTGAAGGAAATGAAAATCAATCACCAAAGCATCCCGTTTGATCAAAAGCCTTATCATAAGGATGAATCCCATCCGTTTTACCGCTATGATCCTGATCAATGTATTTTGTGCGGCCGCTGTGTCGAAGCATGCCAAGACGTACAGGTGACAGAAACACTGACGATTGACTGGGAGCGGGAACGCCCGCGCGTCATTTGGGATCATGACGTGCCGATTAACGAGTCATCATGTGTGTCGTGCGGCCATTGTTCAACCGTATGTCCGTGCAACGCGATGATGGAGAAAGGAATGGAAGGGGAAGCAGGATATTTAACAGGCATCAATAACAAGTCACTGCGCCCGATGATTGAGATCACGAAAGGCGTAGAGACAGGTTACGGCTCGATTCTCGCCATTTCTGACATGGAATCTGCCATGCGTGATGAACGAATCAAAAAAACCAAAACCGTCTGCACCTATTGCGGTGTCGGCTGCAGTTTTGATGTTTGGACAAAGGGAAGAGATATTCTGAAAGTGGAGCCGCAGGAGGAGGCGCCTGCCAATGGCATTTCCACTTGTGTAAAAGGCAAGTTCGGCTGGGATTTTGTAAACAGCGAGGAGCGTCTGACAAAACCGCTCATCCGCGAAGGTGACCATTTCCGGGAAGCAGAGTGGGAGGAAGCTTTAACACTGATCGCCGGCAAGTTCACTGAATTGAAAGAAGAATGTGGCCCTGACTCACTTGCTTTTATCACGTCGTCTAAATGTACGAATGAAGAATCCTACCTGATGCAAAAGCTGGCCAGAGGGGTTATCGGCACAAATAATGTGGATAACTGCTCGCGCTATTGCCAGTCTCCGGCTACTGCCGGCCTGTTCCGGACAGTCGGATATGGCGGTGACTCAGGATCGATTACAGATATCTCCCAGGCAGATCTAGTTTTGATTATCGGTTCGAACACGTCAGAGTCGCACCCGGTATTGTCTACCCGTATTAAACGGGCTCACAAGCTGAGAGGGCAGAAGGTCATCGTGGCCGATATCAGAAAACACGAAATGGCTGAGCGTTCTGATCTATTTGTCCAGCCGCGTGCCGGGTCAGATATCGTCTGGCTGAATGCTATCGCCAAATATCTGATTGAAAGCGGCAAGGCCGATGAACGCTTCTTGCAGGAAAGGGTCAACGGCCGGGATGAATACGTGAAAAGCCTTGCGCCGTACACACTTGAATATGCAGAGGAGAAAACCGGAATTGATAGACAAACCCTGATTCAAATGGCTGAAATGATTGATGAGGCTGACAGTGTGTGCGCGTTGTGGGCCATGGGTGTGACACAGCACATTGGAGGCAGCGATACAAGCACTGCGATTTCAAATTTGCTGCTTGTCACAGGTAACTACGGAAAACCGGGTGCGGGTTCTTATCCATTACGCGGCCATAACAACGTTCAGGGAGCAAGTGACTTCGGAAGCATGCCTGACAGCCTGCCGGGCTATGAAAAAGTGAAGGATGAACAAGTCCGCAAGAAATACGAACAAGCCTGGGGTGTGCAGCTGCCGAAGGAGCCGGGCATGACCAACCATGAAATGATTGAAAAAATCCATTCCGGACAGCTGAAAGCGATGTATGTAAAAGGGGAGGAAATGGGTCTTGTCGACTCAAATATCAATCATGTGCACGCCGCATATGAAAAGCTTGATTTCTTTGTTGTGCAGGACATTTTCCTATCTCGGACGGCAGAATTTGCAGATGTTGTTCTTCCTGCGAGCCCGAGCCTCGAAAAAGAAGGATCCTTTACAAATACTGAACGCCGTATTCAGCGTTTATACCAGGTATTTGAACCTCTGGGTGAATCAAAGCCGGACTGGCAGATTATTATGGAAGTAGCGAATAAGCTTGGGGCCAATTGGAATTATGAGCATCCTTCCGACATAATGGAAGAAGCTGCAATGCTGTCACCAATTTACGCAGGAGTAACCTATGAACGTCTTGAGGGCTACAATTCCCTGCAATGGCCTGTAAGTGCTGATGGGAAGGATTCGCCTTTACTCTTTACAGAGCGTTTTCCTTTCCCGGACGGCAAAGCGATTCTTTATCCGGTTCAATGGACTGAGCCCGAGGAGTTCAGTGAAGAATATGATATCCATGTAAATAACGGCAGGCTCTTGGAGCATTTCCACGAAGGAAACCTGACGTATAAATCAAAAGGCATTTCTGAAAAAACGCCGCATGTATTCTTAGAAATTTCTCCAGAGCTAGCGGAAGAACGGGGAATTCAGGACGGAACCCTTGTCAGACTCACATCGCCTTTTGGAAATGTGAAGGTGAAATGCCTGATCACCGATCGTGTCAAAGGGAAGGAAGTGTATCTGCCAATGAACGATTCTGGGGAAGCGGCGATTAACCTGTTAACAGGCAGCCACGCAGACAAGGATACCGACACGCCTGCTTACAAAGAAACATCAGCGAAGATGGAAATCTTGAAGCAGGATGGAATCAATCCGCTGCCTAAAATCAATCACCGCAACGGAAACCCGCAGCCGCAAATTGGTGTGCAGGTTCATAAGAAATGGGCGCGGAAGGATTACATTTTCCCTGGCGACGCAGTGAAAAGGGGGCTTGGGCACAATGGCTAAAGCGATTAAACGCATTCAGAAAGTACAGGTGACCGAAGAAGATCAGCGCAAACGTGATTTAGAAGAAATCGAAGATGCCTTAGTCGACAACAAAGAAGCCATTCTTGAGACACTTCATATGCTTGGGCATATGAACGAACGGGGCGTGCTGCCCTTGCTCAGGGGGCTTTTTGGCCAAGGTGATAAAGTCCTTGACATCCTAGTGAAAAAGGCAGATACAGAGGAAACGGCCAATACGCTTAAAAACCTGCTTCTCTTGTTTGGAACGCTTGGCATGCTGGATGTCAAACAGCTGGAGCCACTCATTTTGAAAGTGAATGCCGGTGTGGCAAATGCAGTAGAACAGAAAGACGGCCAAGAAAAAACAGGTTATTTTGATCTTCTCCGTTCGCTCAAAGATCCGGAAATCAACAAAGCGGTAACGCTGCTGTTCTCCTTTTTAAAAGGAATGGGACAAGATACAAAGGAGCTGGAACGCACAACTCAGCCTCCGGAGCATCAAAAACATCATCAGGAACCCCGAGAGAAAAGGGGAATGGATAAGCGAGATTGACCACCCACCCGAGCCGGCTGCTGCCAGCTCGGGTTTTTTGATGAAAAGGTCTAATGGACTAGTGAAAAATGTTTAAATACTAGAAAGAAGTGACTTTGTAATGAATGATGTAGATAAATTTGCTACTTTCTTACCTGTTAAGAAAAGGGAAAATATGATTATAATAGAAAATGATTACTTTAGATGGGGGATCAGCCGTGAGAAAAGTCTTATTACTATTATTTGTACTGACGATCGGGTTTGCGCTTTCAGCGTGCAGCCAATCGAGTAATGCGTCAGAGAAGGAAAAACCGAAGGAAAAAACGCAAGAAGAGCTTGAAAAGGAACTTGATAAGGAACTGAAAAAAGGCGGGGAGCCAAAGATCAAAAAAGATGATCAAATACATAAAATAGGCGAAACAATTAAAGTAAATGATATTAATTTCACGGTGAATAAAGTGGATCGTGATCAGGATGGCAAATATGGAGATTTAGGTGGAAAAGAATCTGAAAAAATAAAAACAGTAAAAGGTGATGAAGAGCGGTTAATTATAGAAGTGACCTTGGAATACGTGGGAAAAGGTTCAATGGAATACAACCGATTCGGATTAGATCTGAAAGACAAGAAAAATAAATCAGTTCGTACTGTTATTTCGTTGGAGGATAAAGGAAGAATGTTTTTGGGGGGGAATCTGGCGTCAGGAAAAAAGGTGACAGGAGTAGTTAGTTATGTAATACCTAAAGGGGAACAGAGAAATTACACATTGGTGTATAACCCTTTTTTAATAGATACTAGAAGTGATAGAATTGAAGAAAGCGCAAAATACAATATAGATTATTTGATAAAATTAGATAATTAACATTAAAAAAAGCACGTTTTCATCAAGGGAGAAACGTGCTTTTTTATAGTGACAAATAACGTGAAGGGACGAATGATAAACGTGCAAACCAAGTGGCTTGAACGGGCCCAGCGGATTCAGGCGATCGCACAGTCGGGGCTTGCTTTTTCCAAGGATGTGTATGACAGGGAAAGGTACGAAGAGCTGATGAAGCTCAGCTCAGAGATGATGGCGGATTACTCGAAGAAGGACATTGAAGTCATCACTGATTTATGGAAAGGCGAGAAAGGCTATCCAACACCGAAGGCGGATGTTCGCGGCGCGGTATTTCGAGAGAATCGCATATTGCTTGTCCGCGAGAAGCATGATGATTTGTGGTCACTCCCGGGCGGGTTTTGTGAGATTGGATTATCGCCCGCTGAAAATGTGATCAAGGAAATCAAAGAAGAGTCGGGGTACGATACAGTGCCTTCTCGATTACTGGCCGTGCTGGACAGCCATAAGCATCCTCACCCCCCTCAGCCTTATCATTACTATAAGATCTTCATTGAATGCAGCATAACGGGCGGGCAGCAGAAAACCGGGATTGAGACGAATCATGCCGCTTTTTTTCCGGAAGACAGGCTCCCGCCGCTTTCTCCGAAACGAAACACTCAGTCACAGCTCAGCATGCTTTTTGACTTTCAGCGTTATCCGGATAAGAAAATCGTATTTGATTAAACAAAAAAAGAGCCTCTGGCTCTTTTTTGTTTTACAAGACAATATGTTTTTGGCTGGCAAGCTTCAGAAGGGTTAGTACCGAATCAGCTTGTTTATGGCCGAGCCTTTGTTTTAGTTTGCTTTCTTCAACTAAACGGCTTCCATATATGTCGACAGAGGCTTTGTCAACGACAGTATGCCAGTTTTCCTGTTTTGTTCCCTCAACGAGCGGTTTTGAATGTCTCTCAGAAAAAGAGAACACAAACAATACAAATGCAAGTGAAAGTACGATGCCGACAACGAGTTTCTTGCGGTTGATCTGTGCTGTCATTTGTTCTCTCCTTCACCATTTTACTTTCTATTTAATCATATCTTGCGCTTGGATTACATAATGGAAAAGTCATCTTTTAAAGTAGTGCTTATGTTGCGAATGAGGATGGCGTGTGAGATTTTCATAAGCTATTGATTGCGGTTCTAATATGGATGGGCATGCCTAAGGTCACATTGTGAACCAAATCGGGTGTGCGTAATAGAAAAAAATTGAAAGATTATGGTAAGATGAACAACATTCGAGGGGGATTATATGATGCCTGCATCGGCATCTTGAAAACCTGCCTGCTGTTTCAGACGACAAAATGGATGTCCCTCTTTTTTTCGATAGCAGGAGGTGATGAAGTTCGTCAATTGCTGAATCTTTTCTTTTATGGGGAGGGAAAACGCATGAATGTGGTAAATCGGCGACAAGCTTTGCAGCGTGCATTGATGAACGGAAAAAATAACCAGGATGCTTATCATCCGTTTCCGTGGTACGAATCGATGAGAAAGGAAGCGCCTGTTTCCTTTGATGAAGAAAATGAAGTGTGGAGCGTTTTTCTTTATGATGATGTCAAAAAAGTCATTGGGGATAAAGAGCTTTTCTCCAGTTATATGCCGGAGCAGACAAGTTCTATCGGGAATTCGATCATTAATATGGACCCGCCAAGGCATACGCAAATCCGTTCTGTTGTGAATAAAGCGTTCACACCGCGCGTGATGAAGCAATGGGAACCGAGAATTCAGGGAATCACAGATGAACTGATCCAAAAGTTTCAGGGACGAAGCGAGTTTGATTTGGTTCAAGATTTCTCATATCCGCTTCCTGTCATTGTGATATCCGAGCTTTTAGGCGTGCCTTCAGAGCATATGGATGCATTTAAGACATGGTCTGATATATTGGTGAGCACACCAAGGGATGGAAGTGAGGAGGCGGAGAAAGTCTTTCTGGAAGAGCGAAACAAGTGCGAGGAAGAACTGGCCGCGTTTTTTGCCGGCATCATAGAAGAAAAACGGAAGAAACCGGAACAAGACATCATCTCCATTTTAATTAAAGCGGAAGAAACCGGCGAAAAGCTTTCCGGAGAAGAGCTGATTCCGTTTTGTACATTGCTGCTGGTGGCGGGAAACGAAACGACAACGAACTTGATTTCAAACGCGATGTACAGCATTTTAGACACGCCGGGCGTCTATGACGAATTGCGGCGGCATCCAGAGCTGGTGCCTCAGGCGGTGGAGGAAGCTCTGCGTTTCAGATCGCCCGCACCTGTTTTGAGACGCATTGCCAAGCGGGATACGGAGATCGGGGGCCATCAGATGAAAAAAGGTGATATGGTTCTGGCTTTTGTGGCATCAGCAAATCGTGATGAAGCGAAGTTTGACAGGGCGCACATGTTTGATATTCACCGCCATCCCAATCCGCATATTGCGTTTGGCCACGGCATTCATTTTTGTCTCGGGGCTCCGCTTGCCCGTCTTGAAGCAAAGATCGCGTTAACATCCTTGATTTCTGCTTTTCCTCATATGGAATGCGTCAGTATCACTCCGATTAAAAACAGTGTGATATACGGATTAAAAAGCTTCCGAGTGAAAATTTAATAGATAAGGAGACTGGAGATTTATGAAAAAGCACCATATTTCGATTATCAACATCCCGGCGTACGGGCATGTCAATCCTACGCTTGCATTAGTGGAGAAGCTTTGTGAGAAAGGGCATCGTGTCACATATGCGACGACTGAGGAGTTCGCCGCCAGTGTTCAGCAAGCCGGTGCAGAAGCATTGATCTATCATACATCCTTGAATATTGATCCTAAGCAAATCAGGGAGATGATAGAAAAAAATGAGACGCCGATCAGTCTCTTAAAAGAATCACTTAGCATTCTTCCGCAGCTTGAGGATTTATATCAGAATGATCATCCTGATCTGATTATCTATGATTTTATTGCGCTAGCGGGAAAATTGTTTGCTGACAAGCTTGATATACCGGTCATCAAGCTTTGCTCCTCATATGCCCAAAATGAATCCTTTCAGCTCGGAAGTGAAGACATGCTGTTAAAAATGAAAGAAGCAGAGGCTGAATTTAAAGCCTATTTGGAGCAAGAGCAATTGCCGGCTGTTTCATTTGAACAGTTAGCTGTGCCGGAAGCATTAAATATTGTCTTTATGCCGAAGTCTTTTCAGATTCAGCATGAGACGTTCGATGACCGTTTCTGTTTTGTCGGCCCATCCCTTGGGAAACGGACGGAACAAGAAAGTTTGGAAATTGAAAAGGGTGATGGCCCGCTTATGCTGATTTCATTAGGAACGGCGTTTAACGCATGGCCGGAGTTTTATAAGATGTGCATCGAGGCATTTCGGAATTCTTCATGGCAAGTGATTATGTCTGTCGGGAAAACGATTGATCCTGAAAGCCTGGATGAGATCCCTGCTAACTTTACCATTCGCCAAAGCGTGCCGCAGCTTGAGGTATTGGCGAAAGCCGATTTGTTTATTTCTCATGGCGGGATGAACAGTACGATGGAAGCGATGAATGCCGGTGTGCCGCTCGTCGTCATTCCGCAAATGTATGAGCAGGAGCTCACTGCAAAGCGTGTCGATGAATTAGGCCTTGGCGTTTATTTGCCGAAAGAGGAAGTGACAGTTTCCAGGCTGCAGGAAGCGGTTCAGGCGGTATCCGGTGATCAAAAGGTGCTCAGCCGCGTCAAGAATATGCAGAAGGATGTAAAAGAAGCAGGCGGAGCGGAGCGTGCGGCAGCTGAGATTGAAGCGTTTATAAAAAAATCCGCTGTACCGCAGTAACATAAAAACCGAAATCAATTTGATTTCGGTTTTCTGTTTAAATGTTTTTTTTCATCCCGCATCTCCGGCATTCTCTCAAAAACTTTCCGCCTTTTACGGAGCTTTTGAACAGTGTGTAATCACAGTTATCACAGCGTCCGCTATGGACGTCGGGATATTCGTTGAATTCGTAAATAACCGATGTGTCGTAGCCTTTTGTATCGTATTCTTCTTTTGTTTCCATGATCGATCCTCCGTTAAAAAACGTGTCTATTGTTTATATTATAGCATGCACCCGGTGTATTCAACGGGTAATGAGAGACATTTGGTTCATCTTGATTTCTCCTTTGATTTGCGACACAATAGCTTTATTAAAGGTTATATACATATAAAGCCTAAGCTGGCAAAGAGGAGAGGAACGGATATGGGGAAAGGTTTACATGGAAAACGCGTTGCGATCGGCGGTTCTCGGAAAACGGAAGAAATCAGCACAATCATTGAAAAACAGGGCGGAATTCCTGTCGTCCGTTCTCTCCAAGGAACGGTATATTTGGCAGAGGAACAGGTGGAGCCGGAGCTGCGCAAATTTGCGGAAGAAAAAGCCGACTGGGTGATCTTTACGACAGGCATCGGTACGGAGACGCTTGTGAAGATGGCAGAGAAAATCGGCGTAAAGGACGAGTTCCTGCTGGCGATTCGCCAGGCTAAAGCGGCATGCCGAGGGTACAAAACATTGTCTGCGTTAAAAAAGCTCGGAATCATAGCAGAGGCTTCTGATGAAGATGGGACAACCAGCGGATTGATCCGGTCCTTGGAGCCTTACGATTTTTCAGGAAAAAAAGTAATGGTGCAGCTTCACGGAGAAAACGCGCCTGCCCTCATAGCATTTTTGAAAGAAAAAGGAGCTTCAGTTTTGCCAATCCTTCCATATCAGCATATCCCGCCAGAGAAGGAAACGGTGGAACAGTTATGCCGGGAACTGCTGAATGGTGAATTGGATGCTGTTTGTTTTACCACGGCAATTCAGGTTCGTTCTCTGTTTGATTTTGCCAAGGAGCGCGGGTTTATCAATGAAGTGAAGGCTGTATTCGAAGAGCGTGTCATCGCAGCGGCTGTCGGAAAAGTGACTGCTGAAGCGCTGCGGGAAGTAGGCATCACAAGGCTGCTAGCACCGGAGATTGAGCGGATGGGCGCGATGATTATTGAGCTGTCCAAGTATTATGAAGAAAAGGAATAACCAGTACTAAAAGCCGCTTTCCAAATGGGAAGCGGCTTTGTCGTTATCCATTTTCCTTCAATTGCTGATGCGCGGTGAATAATGACGGGTATGTCAGCACGCTTAAGATCACACATGTCAGCGCGGCGGACGCCATCGTTGTAAAAACAATCAAAAGCTGAAAGCGAACCGCCTGAATCGGATCGGCGCCCGCTAAGATTTGGCCGGTCATCATGCCGGGAAGCTGGACGAGCCCTAATGTTTTCTGGCTTTCGAGCGTTGGGATCATACTCATTTTCATAGCGGAAGTCAGGATATGCTGTATGGATTGTTTTGGTGTGCCGCCAAGCGACAAAATCAATTGAATTTCTTCCTTGCGCACCCCGACCTCGGAGCTGAGCCGGTTTAAAAACAGGCTCGCGAGCACCATCGAATTTCCGATGACCATTCCGCTGATCGGGATGACATACCGTGCGGTAAGCGGGATGATGTGAAGCGCCAGAAGAATGCCTTGGGTGACGATTTCTACAATCGCTAAGGCCAGAAACACCCTCCAAAAAGAACCGATTTTCATTTTCTTTCGTTTGACGACGTTTTGGGCCGCCACCCCCAGCATTAACAGCACCATCAGCAGGATAAACACAGGGTGGTCTCCATGAAATATCAGCGACAGCACATAACCGATCACAAGCAGCTGTACCGCCGCCCGGATCGTTGCGATTATCATATCTTTTTCAACGCCGGCTTTAAAGGATTTTGATAAAAACAAGGCAATCAGCACAAAGATCATGGTTAATGAGAGAGAAAGGTAATCCATTACCGTGTGCCTCCCTTCAAAAATTCACGGGCTGCTTCATGCTGAGGACGCGAGAAAAATGTGTCTGTCTCCGCGATTTCCAACAGCCGGCCATCAGCCATAAACCAAATGGTATCGGCTACTCGTTTCGCCTGCTCCATGTTATGGGTCACCCACATCACCGTCAGTTTTTTCTCTTGATGCTGCCTTTTGATCAGCTCTTCAATCTCCAGAGCAGCAACAGGGTCCAGGGCAGATGTAATTTCGTCCAATAATAGGATGGAGGAAGGGTTTGCGAGTGTTCTAGCAAGTGACAGCCTTTGCCGCTGTCCGCCGGATAAATCCTTGGCGCTCCTGTCTAACAGCTCTGGAGACAGGCCTGTCAGTGAGGCGAGCTCTTCAGGAGAGTAAAGCTGGGTTTGATGCAGCTTCTGTACCAGACCCAAATTGTCACGCACCGTTCCGTCAAGGACGGGAGCCGATTGAAAGGCGAGTGCGGCCGTCCGCCTTAGTTTATTCACATTCCAGTCTCTGACTTCCTTTCCGTATATCTTCACTTCACCGTGATCCGGTGTTTTCATCAAATTACACATTGACAGCAGTGTGCTTTTTCCTGAACCGGAAGGGCCCAAAACGGCCACGATTGCTCCCTGTTGAATGTCTCCGGTGACATCCTTCAATACGTCATAGGTTTGTCCCTCATGTTCATAGCTTTTTCGCACAGATGTGAATGAGATCGCTGGTATATCGTCTTTTTGATTGTTTGCTTCCATTAAAATATCACCTTTCAGTTGGGCTTAGACTCTACATAAATATAACGTGAAACAGGTCTCTTTTGGAAGGAGTTAAAAAAGAAAGGAGAACGGGTTTTCGCCCATTCTCTAGCCGCTGCTAAGCAGTCAGATTTGACTGCGTTTTCTTTTTGGGTTTTTGTTGGGAAGCGAAGGTATGTAGCACCATTCCGGCAATAATGATCATTAAGCCGGCAAACGATAATATAGAAGGGAAAACTCCTGACAGCAGGATTATTTCACCAAGCAAAGCGAATATCACTTCCCCGGATTGTGTTGCTTCAACAGCAGCGAGCTTTTGCGGGTGATCCCTTACCATATCCGTTGCCCAGAAAAATAAAACGGTCGCAATGATGCCTGAGCTGACGGCAACGATAAAGGATTGAACGGTTTGCCCCGCTGTCGGAAGGCCATCTGACCACCAGCCGTAAGCTGCCAATACAAGCCAGAATGGAAGGCTTGCAAGGGTCATTCCCAGCACGCGTTGAAATGTATCAAGCCTGCCTCCATATTGCTCAAGCATTCTCCGATTTCCCAGCGGGTAGGCGAAAGCCGCGATGACAACCGGCAGCACGCTGAAGACCAGCATTTTTCCGGAAAGCGACTCTGCATGCTGGAGCTGAATCAGCGCTGCCCCAATCAGAATGACGACGGAAGTGCCCAGTGAAACAAGGGGAATCTTTTGCCGAACGAGCAAAGTGCCTCCAGGCGTGTCTTTTTTCTCATAGAAAAATGGAGACAGCAGCACACCGGCTACAATGGTAATTTGCCATGTTCCGGCTACCAGCCAGCCCGGCCCGAATGCGGCGGCAAACGTGATTGGAGCATAAAAAAGCACAAAGCCGACGAAGCTCCACTTTATCCAAAAAAACGGCTTTTTCCGCATCTCTTGTAAAAGAGGAACGAACTTCCCTTTCATTATGACAATCAGACATAAAAACGGAACCATAAATATAAAGCGTAACGAGGCGCTCCAAAGCCAGCTGCCTCCGGATAATTCCATTGCCCTGTTTAAAATAAAGGTAACGGCGAAAAAGAGAGAAGCCAATATTCCGATTACAATTGCTTTCATCAAATCCCTCATTCTGGCATTATTTTTTTATACTATACTATCCGGGATGATACAGATCAACGGAATTGTAAGAAAATAATGATGTTTTACAGATCAATAGATGTGGAAGACAGAAATAGGGAGGCGAAATGATGGAAACAGAAACGTACTTTTTTCAGGATGACGGAAGGATTCCAAATCACCCTGATTTTCCGCTCGTTATCTATAAAAGTGTTTTTATCGGTCGTGCTGAACAGGCAGAGCGGATCGTCAACCGGCATGGCTGGCTAAACAGCTGGTCGGGCAGTGTTTTTCCGTACCATCATTATCATAGCAACACGCATGAAGTCCTAATCGCAGTCCGAGGGGAGGCTGTTATTCAATTTGGGGGAGAAAAAGGAGCTGCTATGCCTATCAAAACGGGCGACGCAGCGGTCATTCCAGCCGGTGTCGGGCATAAAAAGCTAAGCGCGAGCCCGGATTTTACCGTGATCGGCGCTTATCCAGAAGGTTCTCGGTATGATCTAAAGACGGGAAAGCCCGATGAAAGAGCGGCTGCAATAGAGAATATAGAGCAAGCAGTACTTCCGGCATTGGATCCAGTTACAGGAAAAAGAGAACCTCTATTGGACATATGGGTAAGTCGCAGGGGAGAAAATTGTTGGATTGTCAATAACTAGTGCTGAAGAAATGTTATGACACGGGCACCATATAAATTAATTTCATAATCGAAGCAATTCACGTTCAAATTTTGTTCAAAAAGTGTTATCATATAGAAGGTAATCAAATTGGAGTTTTTTATGTTTGCTATTTTCAGAGAGAGTAAAGGATTTTGACTTATTCAATGGTTTATTTTTGAGATAAAAATAATACTGAATATGGCAAGATGAAAAACTGGGTAGTAAACATTTATTTTTGCGAATGATTGTGCATGAATTCACAATCCTTCTTCTCATGCTTTCAAACATGAGATCAGGGAGAGGCACTACCCTTTCCAAAAAATCAGCATACTGCTTATAGTAAAGGAGAATTGGATATGCCAGAAACAATCGATCAAACAAATGCGTCTGTCAGCCAAAGCCAGCAAGATCTTATTGATCAGCTGTTAAAGCCAGAAGTTCAAGAATCACTGACTGTTTTAGTTGACCAGCTTCCAAAGCTGACTGAGTTAGTGAATATTTTAACGAAGTCTTATGATTTCGCTCAGTCTGTTGCGACTGACGAAGTATTGAAAAGCGATACAGTCGGTGCGATCACTGAAATCCTTGAGCCTGTAAAAGAAACAGCAAAAGAAGTGGCTGCGACTGCAATCGAAGCGAAAGACCGCGCGGATGCTAGCAACGAAACGATTGGACTTTTCGGCCTGTTGCGCATGCTGAAAGATCCTCAAGCTCAAAAGCTGTTCCGTTTTGCTAACAGCTACCTTGAAATCATGAACGAAAAACAAAAATAATCTCAGATTCAAATTGATATAAAGGACGGAGGATATACGATGTCAAAACATATTGTCATTTTAGGCGCTGGTTATGGCGGTGTTCTTTCTGCTTTAACAGTTCGCAAACACTACACAAAAGAACAAGCACGCGTGACAGTGGTAAACAAATACCCAACTCACCAAATCATTACGGAATTACACCGTCTTGCAGCAGGCAACGTGTCTGAAAAAGCGGTTGCAATGCCGTTAGAAAAACTTTTCAAAGGCAAAGACATTGATCTTAAAATCGCGGAAGTCAGCTCTTTCTCTGTTGATAAAAAAGAGGTTGCGCTTGCTGACGGTTCTACATTAACTTACGATGCGCTAGTTGTAGGCCTTGGTTCTGTCACTGCTTACTTCGGCATCCCAGGACTTGAAGAAAACAGCATGGTTCTTAAATCTGCTGCTGATGCGAACAAAGTCTTCAAACATGTTGAAGACCGTGTGCGTGAGTACTCTAAAACGAAAAACGAAGCAGATGCAACAATCCTTATCGGCGGAGGCGGCTTAACAGGCGTTGAGCTTGTCGGTGAGCTTGCTGACATCATGCCGAACCTTGCGAAAAAATACGGCGTAGATCATAAAGAAATCAAATTGAAACTGGTTGAAGCAGGTCCGAAAATCCTTCCTGTTCTTCCGGATGATCTTATCGAACGTGCTACTGCAAGTCTTGAAAAACGCGGCGTTGAGTTCTTAACAGGCCTTCCTGTTACAAATGTAGAAGGAAACGTAATTGATCTGAAAGACGGATCAAAAGTGGTTGCCAACACATTTGTTTGGACTGGCGGCGTACAAGGTAACCCATTAGTAGGTGAATCAGGCCTTGAAGTGAACCGCGGACGTGCGACAGTAAATGACTTCCTGCAATCTACATCACATGAGGATGTATTCGTTGCTGGAGATAGCGCAGTTTACTTTGGTCCAGACGGCCGTCCATATCCGCCAACTGCACAAATTGCATGGCAAATGGGTGAGCTGATCGGTTACAACCTATTCGCTTACTTAGAAGGAAAAACACTTGAAACATTCCAGCCAGTAAACTCTGGTACACTTGCAAGTCTTGGACGCAAAGATGCGGTTGCCATCATTGGTGCTAATTCTACACCGCTTAAAGGTCTTCCTGCTTCCTTGATGAAAGAAGCAAGTAACGTTCGCTACTTAACACACATTAAAGGACTATTCAGCCTGGCTTACTAATCCTTTGTTGTGGTTCAGACATTGCCAAAGCGTTCCTTTCGGGATGCTTTCCGGCAATGTCTTTTTTATTTAGTTTGCTACCGTTAACATTTCATTTTCAAAAAGAGATTGATCCCAGAGGAATATAAAGGTAAAATAAAATCATATCAAAATGTTAACGTTAACATTTTGAAATAGAATGAAAGACGGTGAGGACATGGAACCCTTTATGGGCGAACATTTTTTGCTGAAAAATGAAACCGCTGTCAGCCTTTATCATCATTATGCGAAAGACATGCCGATTATTGATTACCACTGCCACTTAAGCCCGAAAGAAATCTATGAAAATAAGAGGTTTCAAAACATCACAGAAGCCTGGCTGTATGGAGACCATTACAAATGGCGCATCATGAGAGCCAATGGGATTGATGAGACATACATTACAGGCGATGCGACTGATGAAGAGAAATTTATGGCTTGGGCGAAAACCGTGCCAATGGCGATCGGCAATCCGCTCTACAATTGGACTCACTTAGAACTGCAGCGTTTTTTTGGGATTTATGAGATTTTAAATGAGCAATCCGCGCCGGCTATATGGAAACGGACGAATGAACTGCTCCAAGGAGAAGGCTTCGGGGCAAGGGATTTCATTGTGAAATCCAATGTGAAAGTAGTATGCACAACCGATGACCCTGTCGATTCTCTCAAATACCACCTCTTATTAAAAGAGGAAAAAGATTTTCCTGTCAGTGTGCTGCCGGGATTTCGGCCGGATAAAGGGCTGGAAATCAATCGCGAAGGCTTCCCGGATTGGGTGCAGGCGCTTGAAAGGGCTGCGTCACTGTCGATTACAAACTATGATGAGTTTTTGAAGGCTCTTGAAGAACGAGTGCGTTTCTTCCATTCAGTCGGCGGCAGAGTATCTGATCATGCGATTGATTCAATGGTGTATGCCGAAACAGACAAAGAGGAAGCGGGCCTCATTTTTACCGCAAGATTAAACGGGGATCAGGTTTCTTGCGAAGATGAGAAGAAATTCAAGACATATACGCTTCAATTTCTTTGCGGATTATATGCTGAGCTTGACTGGGCGATGCAGTTTCATATCAATGCACTCAGAAATACGAATACGAAAATGTTGAAGAAATTGGGACCGGATACAGGCTATGATTCTATGAATGACGAAGAAATTGCGAAGCCTTTGTACAGGCTGCTGAACTCCGTCGAATTGAAAAACCAGCTGCCGAAAACGATTTTATATTCGCTCAACCCAAATGATAACTATGTCATTGCCAGCATGATAAATAGCTTTCAAGACGGCATCACGCCTGGAAAAATACAATTCGGCACAGCATGGTGGTTTAACGATACAAAAGACGGGATGCTCGACCAAATGAAAGCGTTGTCAAACGTTGGGCTTTTCAGCCGTTTTATCGGCATGCTGACTGATTCCAGAAGCTTTTTGTCGTATACACGCCATGAGTACTTCAGGCGGATTGTCTGCAATCTGATCGGCGAATGGGCTGAAAACGGTGAAGTGCCGAAAGATATGGAGCTTCTTGGCGGTATCGTACAAGGCATTTGCTATCACAATGCGAAACAATATTTTCAATTTCAAGAAGAAAAGGCAAACGTATAAAAGAGGTTCCGCTCAGAATAGCCTGGGTCATACTGAGCGGATATCTCACCGAAAATTCTTAAGACACAGAGGTGGAAGATGCGAGCAGAACTGGAAAATAAGGTTGTGTCGATTGAAACGGAGAAGAGGCTACCGCTGAAGGAGAAAATTTCCTATGGTTTTGGTGATTTTGGAAACGGTTTTATGTTTGATTTGGGCCAAATCTATTTATTGAAGTATTTTACGGATGTTGCGGGAATTCCAGCTGCGATGGCGGGAGGTATTTTTTTAGTCAGCAAGCTCTTTGCGGCTGTAACAGACCCCATTGTCGGCTCATCAATTGATTATCGCAAAAATATCGGCAGGCGGGGGAAATTCAGGCCTTATTTATTAATCGGCAGTATTGTTCTTGCTGTGCTTACTGTTCTTATTTTTCTGTCCCCGAATGTATCAACGACAGGCAAGCTGATTTATGCGTATGCATCCTATATGCTGTGGGGCGTGGGCTATTCATTTGTAAACATTCCCTACGGCTCATTAGGAGCAGCGATGACTCAAAATACGGAAGATCGGACATCTATCTCTACTTTTCGCCAAATCGGCTCACTCGGGGCTTTGTTTATCACAAGCGTAGCCGTCATGCCGCTGCTCGTCAAGTTTGATAACCCGAAGGTAGGCTACCCTGTGGTCATGGGATTGTTTGCTGTTCTCGGTGTGCTTTGGTTTTATATTTGCTATCGCAACTGCAAGGAACGTATTGTTATTGCGGAAGCGCCAAAAGAGAAATTAACATTTTCATCTGTCGTCAAAACGTTTATAACGAACAAACCGCTGCTAACCCTTGTCCTGATGACCATTTTTTCGATTTCCGCATACAACATTAAATCCGCAATGCTCGTATACTTCGCACAATATAACCTAGGCAATGTCGAACTGATGGCTTATATGAACTTTATCATTATTGGATCTTCCTTTTTGGGCGTCGTGTTTCTGCCAAAGCTCGTCAAGATGTTTGGAAAGAAACAAACCGCAATGATTGGTTTCGGCATCAGCGTTGCCGCGGACCTGATCAACTTTATGCTTCCTTCAAATGTATATGTGTTTACCATCCTTGCAAGCATCGCGTTTATCGGAATCAGTATTCCCAATGGCATTACGTGGGCGCTTGTCTCAGATATCATTGACTATGGCGAGTGGAAATCCGGTGAGCGGAAAGAAGCAACGACATATTCCCTCTTTAACTTCTCCCGGAAGCTTGCCCAGTCATTGTCTGGATTTCTCTCGGGGGTCGGATTGGGACTTGTCGGATATATGCCGAATGTAGCCCAGACGGCACAGGCGCTGATCGGCATTAAAGCGCTTCTTCTTCTGTACCCCGCCATTGCTTTGGCATTAGCTATGATTATTATCGGTTTCCTTTATAAACTGACAGATCAGCAGCATGCCCAGATTGTCGAGGAGCTTCAGCATAGAAACTGAACAAACAATCATATATAGAATATTTTGAATAGTTTGCAAGTAAAAATAATGTGTAAGGGTTTTCGCTAAGTGATGAAACTGACAAGAAAGGAGGCTCTTTATTGAATACGGTAACGATTTCCGCTGAAGAAGCGAAGGAAATGGTTCAGCAAAAGCTGATTGGCGTCAATTTGAATGAACGAGATGCCGAAAAAGTAGCAGACGTGCTCGTACACGCCGATTTACGCAATGTAAATTCTCATGGTGTTTTGCGAACAGAACATTATGTGAACAGGCTCAGGGCTGGAGGCATCAATCCAAAAGCGCGTCCCGTTTTTAAAGAAACGGGACCGGTGACAGGAGTGCTGGACGGTGATGACGGGTTCGGCCATGTGATTGCCGATAAGGCGATGGCTCATGCCATTGAAATGGCAATGAAAAATGGTGTTGGCATGGTCACTGCGACAAACAGCAGCCATTGCGGAGCGTTAAGTTATTTTGTGCAAAAAGCGGCTGAGAAAAAACTGATCGGAATCGCTATGTCTCATACTGACAGTATTGTAGTCCCGTTTGGCGGGAGGTCTCCTTTTTTAGGCACGAATCCAATTGCTTATGGGGTGCCGGCAAAGCATAAAAAACCGTTTATCCTAGATATGGCGACGTCAAAAGTGGCATTTGGTAAGATTCTGCAGGCGCGTGAAGAGGGCACAGAAATACCAGAAGGATGGGGAGTCGATGAAAACGGAGAGACGGTAACAGACCCTCACAAGGTCGTCTCACTTTCAACGTTCGGGGGTCCTAAAGGGTACGGGCTATCTGTTGTGGTGGATGTGTTTTCAGGCTTGCTGGCTGGGGCGGCTTTTGGGCCGCATATCGCTAAAATGTACGGCGATCTTGATCAAAATAGGAAACTTGGACATTATGTTTGCGCGATCCATCCGTCCTATTTTACCGGACAAGATATGTTTTTAGAGCAGATGGACGCTATGCTTGATGAACTGCAGCAATCGCCTCCGGCTAGAGGAGTTGAGCGCGTATATGTGCCTGGCGAATTGGAGCAGCTGCATGAGGAAAGAAACAGGAAGCACGGGATTTCAATTGCTCGGAGCGTGTATGAATTTTTAAAAAGCAGGTGAGAAAATGAAAGCGGTTCAAGTGCGAAAAGCGTATGATTTGGTGACAGCAGACATGGGAAAGCCTGTTCTTTCAAAGGGTGATGAGGTGCTCGTCAAAGTAAAACGAGTCGGAATTTGCGGTTCTGACATGCATATTTATCATGGCACGAATCCGCTTGCGACCCTTCCGAGAGTAATCGGACACGAGGTAACGGGAGAAGTGGAGGAGGTTGGTGCGAATGTTAAAGGTCTGAAAGCCGGCGACCATGTTGTGATTGAACCGATTTCTTATTGCGGAAACTGTTATGCCTGCCGTAAAGGCCGGCCGAATGTTTGCGCGAAGCTTTCTGTGTTTGGCGTTCATGAAGATGGCGGGATGCGGGAATATGTTGTGCTTCCTGAAAAGCAGCTTCACGTCGTTTCAAAAGAGCTGCCCTGGGAGGAGGCAGTGATGGCCGAGCCTTATTCGATAGGTGCCCAAGCCGTTTGGCGTGGACAGGTAGAAAAGGGCGATCGCGTTCTGATTCAGGGAGCGGGGCCTATCGGCATCTGTGTGTTAAAAATGGCAAAGCTTGCGGGTGCTTCCGTCATGATAACCGACTTAAATAATGAGCGGCTGGCATTTGCCACTGAAAACGGTGCGGACGCTGTTGTGAATGTTCAAGCAGAACATGCGGCTGAGCGGGTTCGGAAATGGACGGGAGGTGAAGGAGCCAATGTAGTCATTGATGCAGTCTGTCTCCCTGCGACTTTTGAGCTTTCTGTTGATGTCGTTTCTCCGGCAGGGCGTGTGGTGGTGCTTGGATTTGATGAGAGAGCGTCACATATTCCTCAGCTCCCCATTACAAAAAAAGAAGTTACGATTACCGGCTCAAGACTCCAGACAAATCAGTTTCCGAAGGTTGTAAAGCTGCTGAATGAAGGACGGTTAGCGCATAATGGGCTCGTCACCCATACGTTTTCAGTTGATGATGTCCATCATGCTTTTCAATTTATCAAGGAGCATCCCGACCAGGTGCGGAAGGCAGTTATCACATTTGATTAAAAGGCTCAATTCGGAGGTGCAGGATGAATTTGACATTTCGATGGTATGGACGAGGCAATGATACCGTCACACTTGAACATGTGAAACAAATTCCCGGGGTGAAAGGCATCGTCTGGGCCCTCCATCATAAACCTGTCGGGGAAGTGTGGGAAATAGAAGAAATCAAAGCCGAGACGGAATATATACAATCCCATGGTTTTCATGCGGAGGTTGTCGAAAGCGTGAACGTTCATGAAGCGATTAAACTGGGCAGCGAAGAACGCGGCCGGTACATTGAACATTATAAGCAGACCATCCGCAATCTGTCTGCTTTTGGCGTGAAAGTGATTTGCTACAATTTTATGCCGATTTTCGACTGGACGCGCACCGACATGTTCCGTCCGCTGGAAGACGGCTCAACCGCTCTGTTTTTTGAGAAAGCCAAAGTAGAGAGCCTGGAGCCTCAAGAGCTGATCCGGACGGTGGAAGAAGCGTCTGACCTGACACTCCCGGGGTGGGAGCCTGAAAAAATGGCTCAGATCAAAGAACTGTTTGAGGCCTACAGGGCGGTCGATGAAAAACAGCTCTGGAACAATTTATCGTTCTTTTTGAAGGAAATTCTGCCGGTTGCTGAAGCGCACGGCATTCAAATGGCCATTCATCCGGATGACCCGCCTTGGCCGATTTTCGGATTGCCGCGTATTATCACAGGAGAGGCAAGCTATGAGAAGCTGCGGGCCATATCAGATTCACCTTCTAACTGCATCACCTTATGTACCGGTTCAATGGGGGCCGATCCCTCCAATGACATGGTGGAAATTGCTAAAACATATGCCGGGCTTGCTCCATTTTCACACATCCGCAATGTGAAGATCTTTGAAAATGGCGATTTTATTGAAACATCTCATCTGACAAAGGACGGTTCGATTAATATTCAAGGTGTTATGGCAGAACTGCACAAGCAGGATTACAACGGATATGTCAGGCCGGATCACGGTCGCCATATTTGGGGAGAACAATGCCGTCCAGGCTACGGCTTATATGATCGCGCTTTAGGCATTATGTATTTGAACGGGCTGTGGGACGCGTACGAATCAATGGCGAAAAAAGAGGTGGAATTATGATTCCTCTTCATCATCGGCTGGCAGGTAAAGTTGCTGTTATCACAGGCGGTAGCGGTGTGCTCTGCTCGGCAATGGCCAGGGAGCTTGCCCGCCATGGCATGAAGGTGGCGATACTGAACCGGTCAGCAGAAACAGGACAAGAGGTTGTGAGGGACATTACAGAAGCTGGCGGCACGGCATATTCCGTTTCTGCTGATGTACTGGACAGGACGTCGCTAGAGAGGGCGAAGACTGATATCCTTGACCGATTTAGCGCTGTTCATCTCTTAATCAATGGAGCAGGAGGAAATCATTCCGCTGCGATTACTGATGTGGAGACATATGAAGAAGAGGGAGAAGGGCAATCATTCTTTGATATGGATGAAAACGGATTTTCAACTGTTTTCTCAACCAACTTCACTGGGGCTTTTCTGGCTGCCCAAGTGTTTGGAAAGGAACTGCTAAAGGCAGATTCACCGGCCATTGTGAATATCTCATCAATGAGCGCTTATTCTCCTATGACGAAGGTTCCGGCGTACAGTGCGGCCAAGGCATCAATCAATAACTTTACAATGTGGCTGGCTGTTCATTTTGCGGAAACCGGACTGCGGGTTAACGCAATCGCACCAGGCTTTTTTCTGACAAAACAGAATCACGATCTGCTGATCAATAAGGATGGAAGCTTTACAGACCGCTCTAAAAAGATTATTGCGGGAACACCGATGAAGCGCTTTGGAAAACCAGAGGACCTGCTCGGCACGCTTCTTTGGCTGGCGGATGATTCCTATTCAGGCTTTGTCACCGGCATCACTGTTCCTGTCGATGGAGGATTTATGGCTTATTCAGGAGTGTGACGAAAGCAGCTACAGATACTGAACCAACATAGGGGTGAGGTTGAGATGTTTTCAAAAGATAAGCTTCCAGTCATCCTTTTTTTGTTCCTGGCTGGTGTAATTAATTATCTGGACCGTTCGGCATTGTCCATTGCAGCTCCATTCATTCAGGATGATCTCACACTGTCCGCTACACAAATGGGCTTGATTTTCAGCAGTTTTTCGATTGGATATGCCGTCTTCAATTTTCTTGGCGGTGTGGCATCTGACCGCTATGGAGCAAAACTGACCTTATTTGTGGCCATGGTCGTTTGGTCGCTGTTCAGCGGAGCAGTTGCTTTGGCTTTTGGCTTTGTCAGCCTGCTGATCATACGAATTTTGTTTGGCATGGGGGAAGGGCCGCTTTCGGCGACCATCAATAAAATGGTCAATAACTGGTTCCCGGCGACTCAGCGGGCGTCTGTTGTCGGAGTCACAAATAGCGGAACGCCCCTTGGCGGAGCCATTTCCGGCCCAATTGTCGGCATGATCGCCGTTGCATTCAGCTGGAAGGTTTCCTTCGTTCTGATCATGATCATCGGATTGATTTGGGCATTTCTCTGGTTAAAATGTGTAAAAGAAAAGCCAGCTGAGCCAATGGGCAATGCACCTGCGATGAAAGTAGAAGCTGCTCCCGAGGAAAAAATTCCGCTGACCTTTTATCTGAAACAAAAAACAGTTCTGTTCACGGCGTTTGCTTTTTTCGCTTACAACTACATCCTTTTCTTCTTTTTGACGTGGTTTCCGAGCTATCTTGTCGAGGAGCGGGGATTAAGTGTTGGGTCAATGAGTGTCATTACAGTCATTCCGTGGATTTTAGGATTTATCGGCCTGGCAGCCGGGGGATTTGTTTCTGATTATGTATACAAAAAAACAGTCCGGAAAGGCGTGCTGTTTTCGCGTAAAGTCGTGCTTGTCACGTGTTTGTTTTCTTCCGCGGTATTGATTGGTTTGGCTGGGCTTGTCACCACAACTGTAAGCGCTGTTACGCTCGTGGCTCTGTCCGTCTTCTTTTTATATTTGACGGGTGCGATCTACTGGGCTGTTATTCAGGATGTAGTCGATCAAAAGAATGTCGGTTCTGTTGGCGGATTCATGCATTTTCTCGCCAACACCGCAGGCATCATCGGTCCCGCTTTGACCGGCTTTATTGTTGACCGGACGGGTACTTTTTCTGGCGCATTTTTACTTGCCGGAGGGCTGGCCGTATTCGCTTCGCTGGCTGTCATCCGTTTTGTGCGGCCGATCATCGGCAGCACTGCCGGAACGCATGCTGATGATACGGTTTCTTATTAATCTGGAAATATGGTGGGAGAGGCGGTGTGTTTGATGATACAATATGTAATAACTAATCGCAGCCGGAATGATAAGGAAGGGAAATAGATGGTAACCATTAAAGATATCGCAAAACTTGCAAATGTATCCCACACAACCGTTTCCAGAGCACTCAATAACAGCCCTTATATTAAAGAACACACGAAGAAAAAAATATTGGAGCTTGCATCACAGCTCAACTATACACCGAATGTGAATGCGAAAAGCCTTGCAATGCAAAAATCCCATACGATCGGGCTTTTCTTTACAAGCATCACAAACGGAACCTCACACAGTTTTTTCGCTGATACCATAAAAGGCGTAAACCAGGCGATCAGCGAGGAGTACAATCTGTATGTGCGCGGCATTGATGATCTGAAAAGCTATGATTCTGTAACACCAATGAGATATGACGGCATTATTTTAATGAGTCAAAGTGATATTGATAATTCTTTTATTTATCATATTCAGGAAAAAAAGATCCCGCTCGTCGTGCTGAACCGGGATATCGATGACAGGGGCATTACCAACATATTGTCCAATGACAAGGAAGGTTCTCAGGAAGCTGTAGAATACTTGATTGAAAACGGACATCAAGACATCGCAATCATTGAGGGAATCGAAGGATTTAAATCCTCTCAGCAGCGAAAGGAAGGCTACTTAGCGGCGCTGATTCGCCATCATATCCCGATTAAACATGAATACAGTGTAAAAGGGCAATACGATATGGAGAGCGGCTTTCAGGCGATGGAACGTTTGCTGGCGCTTCCTAACACGCCAACCGCTGTCTTTTGTTCGAATGATGACATGGCGATCGGAGCAATGAATGCCATATTTGCCAAGGGGATGCGCGTGCCTGATGATATATCTGTCATCGGATTTGATGATATTGGTTTTTCACAATATATTACGCCAAGGCTTTCAACAGTGAAACGTCCTGTCGAGAAAATCAGCGTGCTCGGTGCAAAAAAATTATTGGCGCTGATCAGCACACCTGATACAAAAGCAGAAAAAATCTTTGAAAACACAGAGTTTATGGTGCGTGACTCTGTAAAAAATGTCACGACATGATGCCCCGTTTTTCCAGCGGGCATTCTTTATACAGAAAAATGTTAACGTGTGCATAAATCTGAAAGGGAGGCAATGACGGTGCAAAAGCTGAATAAAAAATTGTACGAAGGCTATACACAGTATCCAGAAAGGATTCTCCAATTTGGGGAAGGGAATTTTCTGCGGGCGTTTGTCGATTGGCAAATTGAACAATTAAATCGACAAACTGATTTCAATGGAAGTGTCGCAGTTGTACAGCCGAGAGGCTCAGAGAAAATCAATAGATTAAATGACCAGGATGGCTTGTATACTCTTTTTTTACAGGGAATGAAGGATGGGGAAGCGGTAAACGAAAAGACGATTATCAATTCAATCAGCCGCGGTATTGATCTGTTTTCCGACTATGACGAGTTCAAAAAGCTGGCTTCAAGCGAAGAGCTGCGTTTTATCATTTCTAATACAACCGAAGCTGGTATTGTTTGTGAGAAAGAAGACTGCTTAGAGGATAGGCCGCAAAAAACATTTCCAGGGAAATTAACAGCTTTTCTGTACTTTCGCTACCAGGCTTTTGCCGGAGACGAGACAAAAGGGTGTGTCTTGATTCCATGTGAGCTGATTGAAAATAACGGGCAAAAGCTAAAGGAAGCGGTTCTGCATTATGCTGATCTATGGGAGCTGGAAGAGGGGTTTACGCAATGGATTCAGAACGCCAACACGTTTTGTCATAGTTTAGTAGACCGCATTGTTCCCGGTTATCCTGTAGACAGCATTGATGAGATCACTGCGGAATTAGGCTATCAAGATGAACTGGTTGTTGTGGGAGAACAGTATTATTTATGGGTGATTGAAGGGCCGAATTGGATTGAAGAAGAATTGCCCTTTGCGGCAGCCGGTCTCCATACAAAGGTTGTCAGCGATCTGACCCCATATCGGACGAAAAAAGTAAGAATTTTAAATGGCGCGCATACGGCAATGACGCCAGTGGCTTCTTTATACGGTTTGAAAACGGTGCGTGATTCAGTTGAACATCCGAAAGTGGGGCGCTTTGTTGAGGAACTGATTTATGATGAAATACTTCCTGTTTTAAAAATGGAAGGGCTTACTCAATATGCGGAGGATGTGCTGAATCGCTTTAAAAACCCGTACATCAAACATTATGTAGAAAGCATCGCACTGAATTCAGTATCAAAATTCAAAACGAGAAACCTGCCGACCCTTCAGGAATATGTTGAACAGAAGGGACAGCTTCCTGCACGTTTAGTGTTTTCATTCAGCGCGCTTCTGTATAGTTATCGGAATAGGGAAATGCAGGATGACCCGGCTGTTCTTCGATTTTTCCAAGAGGTTTGGATTCAGGAGACCGGAGATATGCTCCGTATCGCTTCAGCCTTTTTAGGAGAACAATGGCTGTGGGGAGCAAATCTGAATGAGATTCCGAAGCTGACTGAGAGAGTCGCTGAGTACTTGAATCATATTCATGAACTGGGAATGGAGCGGGCTCTTGAACAATGCTGTCTGCAAAGGGGGAAAGTGCTGTGAAATCATTTATAAAGATTCATAGACAGGATAATGTTTTGCTTGCTCTGCGTGATATTCAGAAGGGAGAGCGGCTGAATGCGGGCGGCGTGATGATTGAAGTAAAAGATGATATTAAAAGAGGCCATAAAATTGCATTGCAGCATATAAAGGAAAACGACAGCATCATCAAATACGGGTTTCCGATCGGGCATGCGTTAAAAGATATTTTTATTGGAGAGCATATTCATGTTCATAATACAAAAACAAATTTATCTGATATCCAAACGTACAGTTATACACCGAAATTTGAACAAAATCCATACACACATGAGAACCGGACATTTAAAGGATATAGAAGAGAAAACGGAAATGCCGGTGTTCGCAATGAATTGTGGATCGTGCCAACCGTCGGCTGTGTCAATGGAATTGCCGAAAAAATGCTTCAGCGGTTTGTCAGAGAAACGGGGGATATTGCCCCGTTTGACAATGTGTTAGTGTTAAAACATCAATACGGATGCTCACAGCTTGGCGATGATCATGAAAATACTAGGCAAATCCTGCTGAACGCCATTCGCCATCCAAATGCCGGCGGTGTCTTGGTGCTGGGGCTCGGCTGTGAAAATAACGAGCTGGCAGCCATGAAAAAAGCGCTTCAAGATGTCAACAAGGATCGGGTGAAGTTTCTCGAATCCCAGTCGGTGACAGACGAAATGGAGGCAGGTGTCGCATTGCTGAAGGACATCCATGAAGCCGCCAAAGGGGATAAACGGGAAGACATCCCGCTTTCTGAACTGAAAATAGGGTTGAAATGCGGGGGATCTGACGGTTTTTCCGGCATCACAGCGAACCCATTGCTCGGACGGTTTTCTGATTATATCATCGCGCAAGGGGGCAGCACGGTCCTGACGGAGGTACCTGAGATGTTCGGTGCGGAAACGCTGCTGATGCAGCGGGCTGCCAATGAAGAGGTATTCCATAAGATTGTCGATTTAATTAATGATTTTAAACAATATTTTATACAGCATGATCAGCCGGTGTACGAAAACCCTTCGCCAGGCAACAAAGCAGGCGGCATTTCCACCCTTGAGGATAAATCGCTGGGCTGCACGCAAAAAGCGGGGATTTCTCCTGTCTCAGATGTATTAAAATACGGAGAAGTGCTTAAGACAAACGGACTGACGCTTTTGAGCGCGCCTGGTAATGATTTAATCGCCTCCTCCGCATTGGCTGCGGCGGGCTGCCAGATTGTCCTGTTTACAACGGGGCGAGGCACGCCGTTCGGCACTTTTGTTCCAACGGTAAAGGTGGCGACGAATTCACAGCTGTACGAGACGAAGCCGCACTGGATTGATTTTAACGCAGGTCTCTTAGCAGAGGATGATGTTCATGAGGAATTTGTGCTTCGAGAGTTTATCGATTATATCACGAAGGTTGCAAGCGGAGAGCTTGTGAATCACGAAAAAAATGACTTCAGAGAGCTTGCTATTTTTAAATCGGGTGTGACGCTATAACAAGAAAGGCTATCCTGTAAAGGATAGCCTTTCTTGATTAAATCAGCTTTAGTCCGCTGATTAAGATAATGGATGCCATAATAAATTGCAGCGGACGGGGGGAAAATCTAGGTGAGAGATGACTGCCAACCAGCACCCCCGGAATGGAACCGATAAGCAAATTGGCCGCTAACAAATAATCAACGCTCCCGAAGCTTGCATTTAAAATACCTGCAGCAGTAACGAGCAGAAAAGCATGCGCAATATCGGTTCCGACAATGTCGGATGTTTTCATTTTAAATAAGTACAGCATAGCAATCGCAAACAACGAGCCGGAACCGATCGATGTTAAGCCGACGATAAATCCAAACACGACACCGATTAGAATCGTAAGCATTCGCTTATCTTCTAGCGGCATCAGCTGCCAGCGGTTCGGGCGAAGTTTTTTGTCCAGAAACAGGCGGACGATGATCGAAATGGCAACTAGGGTCAGAACATAACCAAGAGCGTGTTTAATAATCTCTTCCTGATGCTGGTGGAAGGCGGGGAACAAATGAAGTATGCCAATGGCTATAGAAGCACTGGGAATACTGCCGATGGCTAAGTATTTTACCAATTTAAAATTGATTGTTTTCTGCCGCCAATGGGACGCAACGCCAAACAGCTTGGTGATTGAGTTATAGACAAGGTCTGTGCCGACCGCTATGGAAGGATTGATTCCAAGCACTATTAAAAGAGGAGTTAAAAGCGCAGCTCCGCCTACACCTGTCAATCCGACTAAGACACCGACTAACAAACCCATTAAAATGATGCTAACACTCATGATAAAGGCCTCCTGAAAACCCGACTATTTTTATCAGATTATATATGATTAGGTCGCTTTAATCAATTAAATTTTTTGAATATTTGTACGTATGCTTCGTTGATTTTTGTATGCTCAATATCTTTATTCATTTGCCCTATAATGAGTGTCAGGACGAGATGGGAGTAAGTTTGACGGGTTAAAACAGGTCATTCGGGTCGGTATTTGGCGAATTAGGTCAACCATCAGCCAGCTATGTGCCAATACCGGCTGTCACTGTAAATCGCGGTGTGTATTGGATGCGGTAGGAAACGAAGGCAATAAAAAAGATACCTTTAGGTCAGGTATCTTTTTTTAGGTTACATACGCTGCTGATAAAACGGCAGCTCCGTATGGCCCATTTCTCTTACATAAACAAACAGGTTGCCTTTATGGTGAATTTCATGCTCCATCGCAAGCTGAAGCAATGCGCTGCCAGTGACTTTTCTTCCGAAAGCAGCTGTCAAATCAATTTCTCTGTTAAGGTGTTCCTCAGTCAGCTGTTCAAGGATGGCAGCCGTTTTTTCTGTATACGTTTTAGCCAAAACATTGAGATCCGTTTCCGTTTCTTCCTGCTGGTTTTGAAAAGGTGAGGCATTGCCTTCTTTAATGACATTTGCGAACAGATGGAAAGACGTCAGGATGTGCTTGACCAGCTCTTCTGCTGACATTGATGTTTCCGTCGGTTTGTAGCTGTAATGGTCTTTGCTGATTTTTTCTGTCAGCTCAATCGTCACATTGCGATGTGACAAAAAGTGACTCACAGTTTGAGTGGATTGGGTCAATAGAATCTCCTCCATATTCAAAATAAATGGTGCAATGAAATCCTATATCAATGGGCATAAATTAACAAGCAATATGCTAAGAAGTGATTGTATATTCTTGCGGTTAGCCGAAATTCGACAATTGCGGTCTTTTTGCGTTCTTCTTTTTCTTGTAAATATGATAAAATATGACATATCTCGGGTATATAAAAGGGGGGATTAATTGAGGATGAAGCAGACTATTCCGTCCTCTTATGTCGGGCTTAAAATTAATGAATGGTATACCCATATCCGGCAGTTTCACGTAGCTGAAGCAGAACGGGTCAAGCTCGAAGTAGAAAGAGAAATCGAGGATATGGAAGAAGATCAAGATTTGCTGCTGTATTATTCTCTAATGGAATTTAGGCACCGTGTTATGCTGGATTACATTAAGCCTTTTGGAGAGGACACCTCACAGCTAGAGTTTTCAGAATTATTAGAAGACATCGAAGGGAATCAGTACAAGCTAACAGGACTGCTCGAATACTACTTTAACTTTTTTCGTGGGATGTATGAATTTAAGCAGAAAATGTTTGTCAGTGCCATGATGTACTATAAGAGGGCAGAAAAGAACCTTGCCCTTGTGTCAGACGACATTGAAAAAGCTGAATTTGCTTTTAAAATGGCTGAGATCTTTTACAATTTAAAGCAGACGTATGTCTCTATGAGCTATGCCGTTCAGGCATTAGAAACGTATCAGATGTATGAAACGTACACTGTCCGCAGAATCCAATGTGAATTCGTTATTGCAGGTAATTATGATGATATGCAGTATCCAGAAAGAGCATTGCCCCATTTAGAACTGGCTTTAGATCTTGCAAAGAAAGAAGGCAATCCCCGCCTAATCAGTTCGGCCCTTTACAATCTCGGAAACTGTTACGAGAAAATGGGTGAACTGCAAAAGGCAGCCGAATACTTTGAGAAATCTGTTTCTATTTGCAAGTCGGAAAAGTTCGATAATCTTCCGCATTCTATCTACTCATTAACACAAGTTCTGTATAAACAAAAAAATGATGCCGAAGCGCAAAAGCAATATCGTCAAGGATTGGAAATCGCCCGTCAGTATAGCGATGAATTATTCGTGGAGCTTTTTCAATTTTTACATGCGTTATACGGAAAAAACATTGACACAGAATCAGTCTCACACACCTTTCAATTTCTCGAAGAACATATGCTGTATCCTTATATTGAAGAGCTGGCGCATGATGCTGCCCAATTCTATATAGAAAACGGACAGCCTGAAAAAGCACTTTCCTTTTATGAGAAAATGGTGCACGCACAAAAACAAATCCAGAGAGGAGATTGTTTATATGAAATCTAAATGGATGTCAGGTTTGTTAATCGTTGCGGTCGTGTTCAGCTTTACTCAGGAGATGGTCCATGCAGGAGAAACAGCAGATACAGAGGGAAAAACATTTCATATTGCGGCACGCAATCAAACATGATGATGACAAAAAAAGACCCTCATGGGTCTTTTTTATTTCAGCTTCCATTGTTTTATGGTTAGCTCAGAAGATCTGCTTGTCACCAGAGGATCTGCATGTCCGATTTCCTTCGCTTCTTCCAGCGATCCTGCTTTGATGACGTAGGCTCCGCCTGTGCCGTCGCTGAATGGCCCGAACATTTTTAAGCGCTTCTCTGCCTGTAAGCGACCTAAAAATTCATAGTGGCCGGCTACATGCTCCTGATTGAATTGACCTGTTCTTGTTGTCAGCATTAAGTACGTATTCATCTCATACCCCTCCTATTAAACTTCAGTGTTTAACACGATTATCCATATATCGATGATGGATGATAGGAGCTTTTCGTCCTACGAATGCCACTTATTAATGAAAAAAGAAAAAGGAGAGATGATAGGTGAGCATTCAAGTGAAGAAAAATTTGGTTTCTGAGGCGAAGTACGCGCTGAAATGCCCGAATGCGATGACCGCTGAATACATTACCATTCACAACACGGCCAACGACGCGTCCGCTGCCAATGAAATCAGCTACATGATCGGGAACACCAGCTCGACAAGCTTTCATTTCGCGGTTGACGATAAAGAGGTGATTCAAGGACTGCCGCTTAACCGTAACGCTTGGCATACCGGTGACGGCACAAACGGTACAGGCAACCGCAAGTCGATCGGCGTTGAAATTTGCTACAGCAAATCGGGAGGCCCAAAGTATGAGGCAGCCGAGGCATTGGCAATCTCTTTTGTGGCACAGCTTTTGAAGGAGCGGGGCTGGGGAATTGACCGTGTCAAAAAGCACCAAGACTGGAACGGTAAATACTGCCCGCACCGCATTTTATCAGAGGGGCGCTGGGAGCAAGTCAAGGCGGCAATTGAAAAGGAATTAAACGGTGGCGTATCACCGAAAAAAGCTTCTTCTTCTGCGCAAGTGTATTATGTGAAAAAAGGAGATACGCTGTCCGGCATTGCAGCAACACATGGTGTCAGTGTGAAAACACTGCAAAGCTTCAATCACATTACTGATCCAAATTTCATTAAAGTCGGACAGGAGATCAAGCTTTCAGGGAACGCTTCTTCTAAAAGCCATGCCACATCCTCATATCCGCTGCCATCCGGGGTAATCAAAGTAACGAGCCCGCTGACAAAAGGCACAAAAGTAAAGCAGGTGCAAACTGCACTGGCAGCTCTATATTTTTATCCTGATAAAGGGGCGAAGAATCATGGGGTGGACGGTGTATATGGGCCAAAAACAGCAAATGCGGTGAAACGCTTTCAATCTGTCAGCGGATTAACAGCAGACGGCATTTACGGTCCGAAAACGAAAGCCAAAATGGAACAAAAACTATAATGAAAAAAAGGATGCTTCACCTGAATGGAGCTTCCTTTTTCATCTTACATAAACGCAGCGAGAACTTCTCGAATATCGTATATACTTTTAGACTGATTTGGCACAGCAGGGGAGCGCCGCGCTACAAAAGGATTTCAGAGTTTTTGACAATTTCCTAGGCTTAAAGCTGCCATGGAAATCTAGAGAAGCAAAAATCTTCGAGCATTAACATAGAAAAAAAAAGACCCGGTGATCACCGGGGAAAATAAATAGAAAGTTAAAGGTTTAAGTTTAGTGATATTTTTTATATTCTACTTTGTAATCATAGTCATGCTTGTCATGATCATAACACTTTTTGCCATGGTCATAATATTTTTTATCATGGTCATAGCACTTTTTGTCGCAATCGTAATCTTTCTCATGATCATCATAATACTTTTTATCATGGTCATAATACTTCTTGTAATATTTCTTTTTGTAAGTGTAATACTCTTCTTTATATTTTTTATAATAACCCATGTTTACTCCTCCTTTAATGTTTGATCAGTTTTATTATATGATTTCAAAAAGAGATGGTATGGTCATATGTATTCGTCATTAAAAAAAGGCTGTTTTAAATAGACAGCGTGCCAGCTTACATCAGTTTGTTAAAAGATTTGGCAAGCATGAAGACATAAAATAGAACGTCTGCTGAATAAACGTAATAATAGTTTAGCCTCGTTTGAGTAAACATGTTTTCCGCCCTGTAACTTGATATGCTTGTGTACGATTGTTTTTTGCCGAGTAATCCACCTGTAGATCGACCGTATAAGACGTGTGTCAGAATCACACTCCAATGTAAACGCCGCATTTTTTCTTCTCTAGTAAAAGAAGAGCTAACTTTTCTTTCGCCTCAGCTGTAGAGTCAATCTACCAATAAATCCCTTCATCGATCTCCTGAAATGTAAATACGATAAAAAGGTTTTCATTCATAGATGAGTAGCGTAAACTGGTGCTGACTGATAAAGGAGAGCGCTTAGCATGAAAGATATGTATGACAGTTTTTTATCCCTTTCTGCGTCTGAATCGGAGTACCGGATTATTTATGAAGAGAACAGCGGGAGCGAGCATATTGTTCTTGGTCCTCACGGCGGAAGAATTGAGCCGGGCGTCAGTGAACTGGTGCGGGCATTTGCTGATCAATGTTCCATTTATATTTTTGAAGGATTGAAGCAGCGCAATAACCGTTCGCTTCACCTGACAAGCACTCGTTTTGATGAACCGCTTGCTTTAGAAAAAGTAAACGCCCACCGATTTTCACTGGCCTTTCACGGCTACCGTGATCTGAAAAAGCCGCATACATTGGTCGGAGGCGCGGATCGGAGAAAAGCAGCAGCCATTTGTGGTTTGCTGAATGAGGCGGGGTTCAGTGCGGAACTGGTCAATGAAAAAGACCGGCTGGCAGGTGTCCATCCGCAAAATATCGTCAATCGGACAAAAAGGGAGATGGGGCTGCAGCTGGAACTGAGTACGGCGCAGCGAAGCGCGCTATTTCACAATTTTGGCTGCCGTAAAGGACGGTACATAGAAAACAAGCTTTTTTCTCAATATGTGAATGCCGTTAAGCTTGGTTTTTATGGAAATAGCAAGTAGGACCTGCAATAACTGCCTATTCCTTCATACGCTGTGAATGTGTGAATGCGTAGGGAGGAATGAACAATGTTTTATCATATTAAAGAGCTTCAATATCAGGCAAAGCCTTCCCGTCCGGATCCTGTTTATGCGAAAAAGCTTCAAGAGGTGCTGGGCGGCCAATTTGGTGAAATTAGTGTGATGATGCAATATTTGTTTCAGGGTTTTAACTGCAGGGCAGATGCCAAGTATAAAGATTTGCTATGTGATGTGGGGACGGAAGAGATCGGACATGTGGAAATGTTGGCTACAATGATTTCCAGGCTTCTGGATGGTGCTCCCGCTGATGTACAGGAAAATGCTTATAAAAGCAACCCCGCTATTGCAGCCGTGATGTCCGGAATGAACCCTCAGCACGCTATTGTGTCCGGCTTAGGTGCGATGGCATCAGATAGTGAGGGTTATCCGTGGAATGCAAAATACATTATCTCAAGTGGAAATCTGCTGGCGGATTTCCGCGCAAACTTAAATGCGGAAGCCCAGGGGCGCCTTCAGGTGACGCGACTCTATGCCATGACTGATGATCCCGGGGTAAGAGATATGCTGTCATTTTTGATTGCGAGGGATACTTATCATCAAAATATGTGGTATGCAGCGATTAAAGAGCTGGAAGAAAGAGAACGGGATATTGTCGTTCCCACGACATTTCCGCGTGAGCTAGAAAAGCAGGAAGTTTCCTATGACCTGTTTAACTTTTCCAGAGGGGATGAAAGCTCACAGGGAAGGTGGGCTCATGGCGAAGCCTTTGATGGCCGGGGCGAGTTCAGGTATATCCCGGCTCCGATTGCGTTCGCATCTGCACCTCATCTTAAACCAGCGCCAATGTGGCTGCAGAATACCATGCCTCCGATGTCGAAATATTAATATCTCTGCCGGGCTGAGGACTTATGTTCCCAGCCCATTTTTTATGTCAGCCGCGACTTCTGATACTGTACAGTGTTTTTGCTTCCGCTACCTGTAATGGGGGCTGATCTTCTTCATATTCCGCTTTTGGCCTATTATCAGATAATAAATAAGCAAGCCTCTTCTGAAATTGAATACCTGCTTTACGCCGTTCAAACATTTCAAGTCTTTTCTCAGCAAAGTCCTTTGTCACCCGGAATACCGTCGCAATGGTTGCAAGAGCCTGACTTCTCCATTGCGGCAGTTCCATTTGCAACAGCATAAAGGTTGGCACACAGAAGTGGTACATAAATTGGTTCGCCTGGAATTCCTGCAGCTCCCTGAAGAGCTTGTTCATCTGAAAATGATTGCCTGCATGTTTTAATACGTGGCACAGTTCATGGCCAAAATCCTCCCATTGCTCTTCCTGGGACTTTTTTTGGTTCAATATGATACTGTACATGCCGTCGTATTTTACCATCATGCTTCCCATCTCCTCGAAATGAACCCATATATCAAGGTCGTTTGCGATTTTCAGCATGTCAATGTGATGGGGAGAGGTGATGCCCAGCCGGCTGTATAAATTTTTTACGTATTCCTCCAAATGTGATAAGTAATCGCCCAATTGAATACTCCCTTTCGAACGTATGTTCTGTTTGTAGCGAGAAAGAAAAGCCCGTTTAGGACTAAAAAAGTGTGTTGAAATCTTTCCCTTTTCTTTAAAAAATAAACACTTTTTTCTTTATATCGGTCTATTTTTTATATGTTTTAGAGAACAGAAAAAATATTTATTTGTTTTTCGGTTTCCGGCTTTTTTCTTTTTCTTTTAAATAGTTGATAAATTCGATGGCCTGCTGCTTGCTTTCCGGGGAAAAATCCTGCATATCCCGGTATGCGAGCTGCAAGTCCGGATCAGAAAACATATCATCGTCAGATTTTTTTTCTTTTCCTGTTAATAAGTAATCGGTTGTCACTTGGAAGTAATCAGCCAGCTTTTGCAGTGTGTCGTAATCAGGTTCGCTTCGCCCATTTTCATAATGAGAATAGCGTGCGCGCGATACACCGATGTGAGTTGCGATTTCTTCCTGTGTCCTTTTCCCTCTGAGACTCTTCAATCTGCTGCCTATCATACTATGACCTCTCTTTTTTTAACTCCCTAAGTTACTTACGATTATAGATACAATCTGTATCAAAATAAAGTTATGATAAAAAAAGTATCAAAAATAACTTGATGATACGGAATGTATCGTTTATACTTGGTAACAGTTGATACAAATTGTATCAAAAACAAATCGGGAGAGTGATCACATGCATCCGATTCAAATCGTTTTTAGTGAAAATCCGATAGATCAGCGCCATCTCGGGCAATCCGGCGGCTCCATTTCTTTTACGGCATGCGGCCTTCCGGTATTCCATTTTGAAAATCGAGAACAATTTCAGGCGTACTTGCTGTTAAAAGAAGAGGTGAAACGCAATGAAAAGGGATAAAAGCTATCCTTTTCCGATGTATTCAGGGCTATTGAATTCAGAACATTATGACAAAATAGGACCGGCTCTGTGGCTGTTTCTCTGGTTTATCAGCTCAACGACAAAAGAAATTGAAAAGGACGGCGTGAACTGGGGAATTGTGCTCGGCCATAAGCCGTTAAAAGCGAGAGAGATGGCAGCCGTATTCGGTGTTAGTGAAAAAACAGTCAGAAGATGGCTGGAGCTTCTTGAGAGCCATGGATACATAAAGGCTGCCCGCGCGCCATACGGACTTATGATTTCTGTGAAGCATTCCAAAAAATTCAGCTTCAGATCGGACAAAACGGAGCAACGCAGCGATAAAGAGCGGTCATTTTCGCCGCTGGCACAGGACAAAGAAGACCACTCTAATATAGATAAAACAAAAACATATACTGCTGCTGATGATGCAGTGGATCACATTGCGAAGCGGTTTGCACAATTACGGTCGGCTCAAGAAGGACGCACCGTGTATCCTTCCTCCAGAGATTATCAAGCCATCGCCCGTATTGTTGCCATCGGCGTTCCTGTAACGCAAACAATCAAATGGCTTGAGGAATGTTTTCAAGCTTTTGAAAACCGGCGAACTGCTGCTTCTGAAACGATAAAGGCCTTTCGCTACTGTTCGAAATTCATCGAAGACCGATTTTTTGCGCAGCAAGCCAAAAAGACCGCCGCAATACAACTTGAGAGGAATGAAAGTAATGACAAAACATACAATCGAGCAGATTTTAGACGAGCTGAGAAAAGGGAGACGTCCATTACTGGCGGACAGACCGGCCGAATCAGACGCAAGCCGGTATGATTGCCAGAGATGCAAGGATCAGGGGGGATATCTCAGCCGGCAAGACGGTCTGGAAGTATGGACAATGTGCAGCTGTATGGCAGAACGAAAAGTGAAACGGCTGCTTGGCGCCAGTGAAATTACCCCTGCCTTCAGACAGCTTGGCTTTCATGAATTCCGCACCCAAGGGAAGCCACAGGCCGTCAAGGACGCGTTTGAATGCGCCAAAGAGTTTGTGGCGGATTATGAACACATCAAGGACAGCCGGAAAAACAGCATCGCCCTTTTGGGTCAGCCCGGTACCGGGAAAACACACCTTCTTACCGCTGCGGCTAATGACTTGATGAGAAAGCGCCATGTGCCGGTCATTTATTTTCCGTTCGTCGAAGGCTTTACTGATTTAAAAAATGATTTTGATCTTTTGGAAGCTAAGCTGAACCGAATAAAGCAGGCAGACGTGCTGTTCATTGATGATCTCTTTAAACCGGTAAACGGCAAACCGCGCGCCACTGATTGGCAGCTGGAACAAATGTATTCCGTTTTGAACTACCGCTACTTAAATCATAAACCGATTCTGCTTTCAAGCGAGCTTACGATTGAAACGCTTGTCCGGGTTGATGAAGCGATCGGCACGAGAATCTATGAAATGTGCAGTGATTATTTAGTGATTATCAAAGGAACAGCGTATGACCTGAATCATAGATTGGAGGGCATCAGATAATGTGCAAGCTCTGTCATGCAAAGAAAGTAATTGTTGAACATACCGGGATCGGAGCGGTTTTTCATCCATGTCCGAACTGCCGGTCCGGCAATGATTTAACGCCGGTTATTCAAAAGCTGGAACAAATGCTGACAGCCGGAAAAGCGGGGCTGAATGCCCGTGATTAAACAGCTGGCTGCTCTTTTCGCTTTGCTGTTTCGTGCGAAGCGAACAGAAAAAAACATCGAACAATGGTACAAGGATGACGGGAAGTGAAGAGATGCAAGAAACAAAACAATTTGAAATGAGTCCTGCGCCGTGGCGTGCTGTCGCATGCGGAGATACGAAGCCAATTTATATCTATTCTGCTTACAGTGAAGAAGAAAAAGAGAGATTCCCTTATTCAAACGGCCGGCTGATCGCCGCTGTATTTGACCTCAGCTCTTTTTCGCAAATAAGCAATGCCAACTTGATGGCAGCCGCACCTGAGCTGAAGGAAGCGGCTAAAGCGGCGCTGGATTTTCTAAACGGGAATTCCGCTCATTCCAAGGAACACATCATAAGGGTATTAGAAAAAGCTAACAAAAGCGCTGAACCCGAAAGGAAGGAAAAGACATATGATCAACCCTAAAAAACTCGTAAATATTGATTCCATCACGCTCGACAGCCAGCTTGAGGATGGGAAAATCCGCGTTATTATAGTCGACGGCATAAAGCATGAAGCCTGGATCACAGAAGCTCCAGAGCACGGGAAAACGCTTGTTGAAACGAGAAAGGGAGACCTTGCCCGAGTAGAATTTGAAATCGGCTACAAATTAAACTAAAGCGAAAAAAGAATACGTCCAAGACGGAAAGCCTGCGGACACTGATCAACATGCACAGCATTTGTGCGTTGATTGGTGTCCGTTTTTTTATTGCACAAATGAGGAGGAATCATAGAATGCAAGATTTATTATTTGAATATAAACGCACATTAAAACAAACAAGAACACTTTATAAACCGCTCGCTGAAGCAGATGAATCAGTGCTCTCAGCTGAAGACATGAAGGATAAAAAGATTATCAGAAACATCATCACAGACCTCGAATATGTAACAGAATGGCTTGAAAAAGGAAGACAGCCCGGCATCAGACGGGCGATTGACCGGCGTGATGCGTATCAGCGGCTGATGATCAAAGATCCAAGAATCATAGAATCATTTTCTGGCGATATGATGTTTGAGCCGGACGGACAGGTATCTGAGGAAGACAGGGACAGAATCCGAGAAGCTTTATCCCTTTTAACGGACAGGGAGAAAGAAATGTTTTTGCTGCATAAGGTAGAATGCTTTTCTTATGAACGCATTGCTGATCTTCTTGGCGTCAAAAAATCAACTGTGCAGACGACAATCAAACGGGCTCTATTAAAGATGCAAAGACAGCAGGAGGAAATGAACCGATCACTTGCCTGAAGCTTGTCATACGTTTGCCACCTATAAGTGAAAAGAGCATGACACATAAGCGGCCGGCATTACCGGCCGCTTTTATGAATAAAAATCTATGCTGGAGGTGGCGGTGATGCCGTAGCATGAAAACACAACAGAGAGAACAAGCATTAGCAATCTATCAGCACCATCAGGGAAATATCACAAACCGGGCCATTGCAGAAACAATCGGTGTTTCAGCGAAAACAATCAGCATTTGGAAAAAACAGGACAGATGGAAAGAAGCCTTGTTTTCTGAAAACGGACATAAGCAGCGCCGCATAGAAAACGATGAATTAAATGAACGGCAGCGGCTGTTCTGCCTGTACTACGTAAAAAGCTTCAATGCGACACAATCAGCGATCAAGGCGGGCTATTCTCCGGACAGCGCCCATGTGACGGGCTGCCGGCTGTTAAAGAATGAAAAGGTTGCCGCTGAAATCAGGCGGATAAAAAAAGAAATGGTGAATGAAGTGTTTATTGAAGCGATGGACGTTTTGCAGGTATATGTCAAAATCGCGTTCGCCGATATCACGGATTATGTGACCTTTGGCAAAAAAGAGGTACAGGCCGTCGGGAAGTCAGGACCGCTGTTTGATGAAGATGATAACCCGATCATGAAGGAAGTCAGCTTTGTCGATGTCAAAGACTCCGGTCTCGTTGACGGCACCATTGTCACGGAGGCCAAGCTCGGCAAGGAAGGCATCGCCATTAAGCTTGCCGATAAAATGAAAGCACTTGAAAAGCTGTCATTATACTTTGATTTGTTTCCGGATCAATTTAAGCAAAAAATAGAAAATGAGAAGTTAAAGCTCGCGAAACAAAAAGCGGATAAAACTGATGACGGCCGCGAGCCAATTGAAATCATGATCAAACGAAAAGAGGACAAGGCATGATCGTAAAAGAAATCAATCCTCATTTTGAAGATTACGTGTTCAATTGGAAGCAGACGTACCAGTTTCTCGTCGGCGGCTACGGCTCATCTAAAAGCTATCATACCGCATTGAAAATCGTATTAAAGCTGCTGAAGGAAAAGCGGACGGCGCTCGTCGTCCGCGAGGTGTTCGATACCCACCGGGATTCGACCTTCGCTTTATTTGAAGAGGTGATTGAAGAGCTAGGTCTCACGAAGGCAGCCGCAGCACTTTCTTCCCCGCTTCAGCTGCGGTTTCAAAACGGCAGCCGGATCATGTTCAAAGGAATGGACAACCCGGCGAAGCTGAAATCTGTTCACAACATTTCATTAATATGGATTGAAGAGTGCTCTGAGGTGAAGTATGAAGGCTTTAAGGAATTAATCGGCCGTCTGCGTCACCCTGAGCTGAAGCTGCACATGATTTGCACCACTAATCCCGTCGGCACCTCCAATTGGACATACCGGCATTTTTTTCGAGATGAACGCAATCAGCGGTTTGTGCTGGATGACAGCGAGCTTTACGAAAAGCGGACACTTGTCAGGGGAGATACGTATTATCATCATTCCACGGCAAACGACAACCTCTTTCTCCCGGAAAGTTATATCAGGCAGCTTGACGGACTGAGGGAGTATGATCCAGACCTTTACCGAATTGCCCGAAAAGGAAGGTTCGGCGTTAATGGAATCAGGGTGCTGCCGCAGTTTGAGGTGCTCCCGCACGACCTTATCGAGAAACATATTGCGGCCATCAGCCAGCCGATCCTTCGCACGGGCATGGATTTTGGTTTTGAAGAATCCTACAATGCTGTTGTCCGTCTCGCCGTCGATCCTGATAAGAAATATCTCTACATTTATTGGGAGTATTATAAAAACAAAATGACAGATGACAGGACGGCTGAGGAGCTGCGGGAATTGGTTGAAACACAGGAAATGATCAAAGCCGACTCCGCTGAGCCGAAAAGCATTCAATATTTCCGCCAGCAGGGGTTTCGGATGGTCGGAGCCAGAAAGTTTCCCGGCTCCAGGCTTCAATATACCAAAAAGGTCAAACGCTTCAAAAAAATTTTCTGTTCGGACCGCTGTGAAAATGTCATCTATGAGCTCAAGTCACTGACGTATGCCAAAGATAAAAACGGTGCGCTGATTGAGGATGAATTCACGATCGATCCGCATACGCTTTCTGCTATTTGGTATGCGCTTGATGATTATGAGGTCGCAGATGTGAAGGAGACAGCGCAAAAACGAATCCGTCCGAACCGAGAAAGGAGAAGGTCATAAATGCCGCACAATCAAACAGTCAGAGCAACCGTTTTAAAAGCCAATGCATCTGCTCCTCAGACAAAGCAAATTTATGAAGACGACTTTTCTGATTTGTACGGAGAGGATATCATCGCTCCGCCCTACAATATCACCGAGCTCAAAACAATTGCTGAATACTCAACCATTCTTCAGCAATGCATTGATGCGTACAGAGTGAATATTACTGGTTTTGGTTTTGATGTGGAGTACACGTTTGATGTCAATGCCACGGATGTCGACCAGGAGAAAAAGAAAAAAGCGGAAAAAGACTGGGCCAGACTTGAAGCCTTTTACAAATGCCTTCACTTTGATGAATCTGCTGAAATGATTTTAGGCTATGCCATCGAGGACAGGGAAAAAACCGGAAACGGCTTTATGGAAGTGCTTCGCGACGGAATGGGAAAACCGGCCGGCATTGAATATTTGGATGTGAAATATATGCGCGTATGCGGGGCCGGCGAGCCTGTCGAAGTATCTTTTATGTATGAAGAAAACGGAAAAGTGAAGAGAATCAAAAGGCAGAAACGGTTTCGAAAATTTGTGCAGATGATTAATGGAAAGAAAGTATTTTTCAAAGAATACGGCGATCCTCGGAAGATGGACATGCGCACGGGCGAATATGTCAGCACACTGGCCGAAAAGCACCAAGCAAATGAAGTGATCCATCTTAAAATCGGAAGCGGCGTATACGGCGTGCCCCGCTGGGTAGGCAATATCGTCAATTTATACGGCGCCCGGAAAGCGGAAGAGCTCAATTTTATGTACTTTAAGCAGGGGCGTCACGTACCCGCTGCGATTACAGTGGAAAACGGGATGCTGTCTGAAGCGTCTTACCGGGAGCTGCAGGCGTACATGAATGACCTTGAGGGTGTGGAAAACGCCCATAAATTTCTTCTGATTGAGGCGGAAGGCATCGCGAAGGAGAAGGATCTACACGGCGGTGAAGATATCACGCCAGTTTCTGTGGAGATCAAATCACTTGCGGAAATCCTGCAAAACGACGCCTTGTTTCTTGAATATGATGAAAAAAGCAGAAATAAGCTGCGCTCTGCTTTCCGTCTGCCGCCGCTTTATACGGGAGAAGCTCAGGAATACAACCGGGCTACGGCTGATACTGCGAGAAAAATTACGGAGGAGCAGGTGTTTCAGCCAGAGCGGAAAACGCTTGTCAACAAATTGAACACACTGCTTTTGCCGGAGCTGAATCTTCATGATGTGAGGCTGACCTTAAAAGGACCGGACTTTCGTGATCCGCTTGAGATTGCGAAAGTGCTCGGTCCTTTTATTACGGCTGGAGCCGTTTCGCCAAATGATTTACGGGACCTTGCCGGACGGGTTCTCGGCAAAACGCTTGAGGAGTGGCCGGAGGACGTTTACAAACGCCCTGCCGGACAGGATGCTGAAAAGACGAATCTGACAGCACTTATGCAGGAGCTGAAGGACAGCATCGACGATATCAAAACGTCCTGAAGGGAGGTGAATCAAGCAGGTGGCGCGGGAATTGAAAAATGCCAAAATCAGCTTTGTCAGCTATGTGGACAAGGCGGCAAACCAGACAGAATTTTTCTTTACGAAGTCAGCCGAACCTCCG
Organism: Bacillus sp. 0909A; assembly: GCF_036765115.1. Lineage (NCBI taxonomy): Bacteria > Bacillati > Bacillota > Bacilli > Caryophanales > Bacillaceae > Bacillus > Bacillus sp. 0909A. The sequence goes on along the minus strand of NZ_JBAIZU010000002.1, from coordinate 554,383 downwards.
TCATTTGAAAAAAAGGTTCGGCTGTTTACGAAAAGCGAGCAGGATGAACAAAAGCTTGTATACGGAATTGTGTATGAGCCTGATGTTCCAGATGCCCACGGCGACTATATGACCGCAGAAGAAATTGAAAAAGCGGCGCATGGCTTTCTTGCAGACGCGCGGGAGATTGATATCAATCACAGCTTTGAAGGCGGCACAGGCGTGGTCGTTGAATCCTATGTTGCGCCCGATGATTTTATTATCGGAACAAAACGGATTACAAAGGGCTCGTGGGTGCTTGTGACAAGAGCGTCAGATGAGGTGTGGGAACAGATCAAAGCCGGCATCATCACCGGCTACAGCATGGCGGGCACTGCTGATGTACATGAAGAAGAACCGGTTGAAAAAGCCGGATTCCTAAGCGTGTTCAAGCAGCTGCTGGCCGACAAAACAGGAAAGGAGACTGAAGACATGAGGAAAGAAGACATGAGGGAATCAATCGAGCATGCGCTGTATCCGTTGCTCAAACGGCTGGAGACCATTGAAAAAAACACAGAAACAGAGGAAAAACCGGAGCAGACGGGAGATGACGAGCGCCTGAAGAAGCTCGTTGAGGACATGATTGCCCCGCTGATCGAACGCATTGAAGCTCTGGAAAAAGCTCGGGGAGCCTCTAAACAGACGGCGGACGATGCGGCCGGCAATACAGAGCAAGTCAAAAAAACAATCTGGAGCGGACTGCTGTAAACCAGTCAAAGAGGAGGAAATCAATTGAGAAATCAAGAGATCATTCGGAAAGCGGAAATGTCGCTTTCTGCTTTAAAAAGCGGCGGGCTCATGAACCCTGCACAAGCATCAGCTTTTATCCGCATGGTGCAAAACACGCCGACCATTTTCAGTGAATCCCGCGTGATTCAAATGGAAAACGATTCACAAAAATTTGAGAAAATCGGCTTCGGCCAGCGTATCTTACGTGCAGCTCAAGAAGGAAAGGCGCTGACAACAGACGAGCTGACGGTTCCGACGACAAGCACTGTCCAGCTGAACACAAAGGAAGTCATTGCGGAAATTAACATTACGTATGACACGCTCGAAAACAATATCGAAAAAGGCGGATTGCAGCAAACGATCATGCAAATTTTAGCAGAGCGGGCGGCAGTTGATATTGAAGAACTGATCGTAAACGGAGATACGGCATCAAAAGACCCATACCTGGCGCAGCTGGACGGTATCCGTAAACAAGCAGTGTCCCACATCGTCGATATGAACGGTGAAGAACTGTCCAGAGCGACATTTAAAAAAGGCTTAAAGGCTGTTCCGCCAAAATATTTGCGCATCCCTCAGGAATTCAGATTCTATACCTCTCACGGCTTAGAAATTGAATGGAAGGACCGCGTGGCGGACCGTCAGACAAATCTTGGGGACCAGGCTGTTCAGGGCGGCTTGTCCACAGCATTCGGCGTACCGGTAAAAGGGGTATCCAATATCCAGCCGTACGCAGTAGGAGAGGGAGACGCGCAATATGATGCGTCCGATATCATTCTGACACATCCGAAAAATATCATTCTCGGCTTCTCGCGCAATATTCGAATCGAAGTCGACAAGGATATCCGCTCCCGTAAGTTCATCATTGTCTTAACGGCCAAGCTGGACAGCAAATTCGAGGAAGAGGATGCCTGCGCTAAATTAATTAACGTAAAAGAATAATCGAAATGGGGTGGCCAGCTTATATGCTCATCGAACCGACTGACATCGTTTCTTATTCAGTCTATGACCAGGTGAAAAACAGGCCGGAAGAACTGCTGGCGCAGGATATCATCGAGGCGGAATCGGAAGCGGCCCTCATTACAGGGCACAGCTTTACAGACAGCGTCTACGATCCGCTTCCTGAAAAGGCAAAAATAGCTCTGCTGAAGCTCGCCCAATATTTTGCGCTAGTAAACAGCGACGAATCAGCGGCATCAAGCTATCAGTCTGAGAAAATGGGGGATTACTCCTACACGGTTTCCGGTGAAGCCGGTATTCAAAAGCCCGATGTGTATCATTTGCTGGAAGAGTTTATCCAACCGGATTATGTTCCGGAGTCCGCCAGATTGAAGGTGCGGTCGTTATGAGCTATCAGCAGATGCTGATCCATCGCTGTGATATTTATCATGAAACAGCGCAGCCGCCGCTGGCGGGACGATTCGGAATTCCGGCGGACAAGCTTCAGCCGGTATTTTCATATCCGGATACACCCGATGAAGAAAATGTCCCCTGCTACTTTACAGAAAAAACGCAGCAGCTGATTCAGGAAGAGCCTGATCAAACCGTGTACCACAGCTTTCTTGTCCATTTTCCAGGCTCTTCGGATATCCGTATGAACGACAAAATCATTTGGCAACACAACAGCTATATTCTGAAGCTGCCAAAAAAGATCAGACACCATCATTGGGAAGTCATCGCTGTCAGGGATGAAAGTCTATGAAGATAGCGGGACTTAAACAGCTGAACGCATCGTTAAAAGAAGCGGCATCCGGCGGTTTTTCCCGCGAGGCGTCCCGGTGGCTTGAAGAGTGCGGGCAAGATTTTCTGGAGATCGTACAATCTGAACTCATCAGCACGCAAACGATAGATACAGAAAAACTGCTCAGCTCCTTTCAGAAAGGCTCAGAGGACAACCTCTGGATGGTCCAAAGCGGCGGACTCTCACTTGAGGTCGGGACCCAGCTTGAATATGCCTCTTTTCTCAATGACGGCCACTGGACGTCAAAAGGAGACGATGTGAGATGGGTGCCGGGGCATTTTCAAGGCTCGCGGTTTATCTATGATCCGGCTTCTTCCACAGGCATGGCACTCAAGAAAAAATGGATACCCGGTACGGGCTATTGGGAGCATGCACTGCTTCTATATGAAAAGCTGTTTGCAACATCAATGGAACATAAATTGCGCCAGTGGCTGAAAAAGATGTAAAGGAGGAGCGGGATGAACAGCGAAACAGGATCGATCATGGCTTTTTTGTACAGCCAGTGGTCTGTTCCCATTTATGAAAGCCAGCTGCCTGATCAGTTTCAAGTGCCGTCTTTATATGTCCCTGCGCCATCTGTTTTTGAAGAAACAGATACGGTCTCCACATTTAAAAAAACCTACAGTCTCAATGTGAAGCTGTTTCATCTTGACTCCGTGCAGGCGCTGAATGAAGCGGACAGGCTCGCGGATGCCATCAGAGAAGCGAGAAATATGGTTCCGCTGCTCAGTGACTCCGGTGAGAAGACCGGGGATATGGTTCGCATCACCCGGATTGAGACGAGGGTAGGAGACAGGGGCGAGGCGGTCATGGTGATCAGGTGGAGCAGCCGATATTATTATCACAAAACAGAACAGCCTGTCTTACAGGATATCGACATGAACAGTGGGGTGAAGTAGCGGTGGCAAAGCAGAAACAAGCGAAGGCTGTACATACAGAGAGCCGGGAAGCTCTTTTTGATACAGCGGATTTGATCAAGCACGCAAAGGAGCTGTTCGGCGTTAAGCCGGAGATCCTTCAGGGGGCTTTATTTGGCGTGGACAAAACACGTCTGACGAAATCAGAGGCCAGTCAATTGATACAAACATTTTTAACTAAGGAGGTCATGCAATAATGAATGGCGGAACATTTACAGCAGGAACAGAAAAGGACCGTGCAGGCATTTATTTCAATTTTAAAACGACGGCACAGGAACGGGTGTCACTTGGTGAACGGGGGACGGTCGCACTTCCGGTCGCATCAAGCTGGGGCGAAGCGAAAACATTCGTCTCCATTTCAAGCGTGGAGGATTTAAACAAAAAAGTGGGTCTCAGCATCGACGATCCATCTTTATTACTGTTGCGTGAAGCGAAGAAAAACGCGAAAACGGTATTGATGTACCGCCTCACTGAAGGCGTCAGAGCATCTGCCGATATTGCCGAAGGCGTTAAAGCGACTGCTTTATACGGCGGATCAAAAGGGAATGACATCATCATCCGCATCAATGAAAATGTACTGGATGCAGCGGCATTTGATGTCACAACGTATATGGATGAATCAGAAGTGGATAAACAGACTGTCAAAAAAGCTGAAGAGTTAACAGCGAACGGCTATGTGACATTTACCGGAACAGGAGATCTTTCCTCTTCAATTCCGCTGACTGGATCAGAGGGAGACATGGCTGCCGAGACGCTGAACGCATCTGCGGGAATCCGTTTATCCGGCGGTACAGATAAAGCGCCGGTCAACTCAGACTATACTGATTTCTTGGCTGCGGCTGAAACGGAGAGCTTTGATGTCATCGCTTTGCCGGTTGCAGAAGGAGATCAGCTGAAGGCGACCTTTGCCGCATTCATTAAGCGTCTGCGTGACGGTCAAGGGCAAAAAGTCCAAGGGGTAACAGCCAACTACAGCGGTGACTATGAAGGCATCATCAATGTGACAGAAGGCGTGCTGCTGGAAGACGGAACAGAAGTGACACCGGACAAAGCGACGGCGTGGGTAGCCGGCGCAAGTGCGGGAGCAACCTTTAACCAATCTCTCACATTTGTGGAGTATGAAGGCGCCGTTGATGTCTTAAACCGCCTTGACCACGATACGATTGTGGAGCGCTTAGGCAAAGGCGAATTTTTATTCACATTTGACGCCCGCGATAAATCGGTAAGCGTAGAAAAAGACATTAACTCACTTGTCACGTTTACGGCTGAGAAAAACAAGAAGTTTGCGAAAAACAAAATCGTCCGTGTCTTAGACGCCGTCAATAACGATTTAACACGCGAGCTGAAAGCCTTAATCAAATCAAGAAAGGGAAGCGGAAGCGACATCCCGGCCTCTGAAGACGGGCTTCAGTATGTGAAAACGATGATTACGCAATACATGACAACGCTTCAGGATGCGGGCGGCATTACCGGTTTTGATTCTGATCAAGATATCACAATTTCAATGAATGAAGACCGTGACGGCTTCTTGATTGACCTGGCTGTACAGCCTGTCGACGCAGCAGAAAAATTCTACTTTAATGTGGAGGTAAACTAATATGGCATTAAAAGCACAAAACACGATTTCAGGTAAAGAAGGCCGCTTATTTCTCGATGGAGAAGAAATGGCGCATATCAAAACATTTGAAGCAAATGTGGAGAAAAACAAGTCTGAAGTAAACATTATGGGCCGTCGCATGACAGGCCATAAAACAACAGGCGCAAACGGAACAGGCACAGCGACGTTCTATAAAGTCACATCAAAATTTGTCATCCTAATGATGGACTACGTCAAAAAAGGCAGTGATCCTTACTTTACGCTGCAAGCTGTGCTGGATGATAAGTCCTCGGGAAGAGGCACAGAACGAGTCACACTTTACGATGTAAACTTCGACTCCGCCAAAATCGCCAGCCTCGATGTTGATTCAGAAGCATTAGAGGAAGAAGTTCCGTTTACATTTGAAGACTTCGACGTGCCTGAAAAGCTTTCTGACACGTTTTAATCAAAACTGAACAAGCCATACGCAGACCTTTCTCAGAAAGGTCTGTTTTTTAATGATGAAATCAATTTAAAGATAAGGGAGTTTTTTACATGAGCGAGAAGAACGAAAACGTATATGATCTTTCCTTTTTTATGCCGGGAAAAACAATCGAAGCCGAAGAAATCAAAGTGCCGATCTCTAAACGTTTTGTTGATAAAAAAGGGGACATCGTACCATTTATATTTAAAGCGATCACGACGGAGCGCATTGATGAATTAGAGAAAGAAACAACAACTTATAAAAATGTCAAAGGCAGAGGCCGTGTAAAAGATTTAGACAGCCAGCGCTTTTATGCCCGAATCGCAGTTGAATCAACGGTTTATCCGGACTTCCGTTCAAAAGAGCTTCGAGAAGCTTACAAAACGGCCGACCCGGTAGAAGTTGCGAAACGCGTCCTCTCAGTTGGAGGCGAATACGCAAACTGGCTCAACAAAGCGATTGAGATTAATGGTTTCGAAGATGAATTAGAGGATCTGGAAGAAGAAGTAAAAAACTAATCAAGGATGGGCATAAAGAAGCCGTGTATCTCTACTATGCGATGCACGAGCTTCATTATTCTCCATCGGATTTATTAGAACTGTATGAAGCGCCCAGAAACTTTAAGGCGCTTTTGTATGGACTGATTGGATATAAGCTGGATCTTCTTGAAAAACAAGCTAAGAAAGGAGGGGCATCGTAATTGGCAAAGCTGACAGCAAGATTTGAAATGGAAGACCGTGTAAGCAAAAAGTTAAGAAAGATACAAAATGGGTTTAGAGCACTTGAAAAGTATAGAAAAATGGCACAGCGAAATAGCGCTATTGATATACGAAAAGAAAGCAAAACGGTGTTAAGTACAATTGACCGGATACAAAAATCAATAAAGAAAAAGCTTGGGGCCCAAACGATATCCATTTCAGCTGAGGATAACGCCAGCACTGTCATTCAGAAGGTTCAAACTCAATTGCAGGGATTGCCGGCATCGGTATCTATTAAAATTGGCGCTAATGATCAAGCAACAGAAAAGTTTGAACGATTAAGAGAGTTCGTTTCGGGTTTCAAAGGCTTTACGATTATGCTGAGTGCGGAAGATCAAGTTTCGCCAGCTGTGCAAAAAATACAGCGTTATATGGAAACCGCACTTAAAAATGGTTACTCTGTTACGATACGCGTGATTGATCACGTCATGAAAACAGTCGGCCGCATTTCAGCAGGCATTGATGCACTTACACAAAAAGATAATCAAATTCAGCTTACTTTGAATGATCAGGTATCAAAGAAGCTGGATGAACTTCAGAAGAAAATGGATAGCTTTGGGAAACTAAAGACAGCTGAGAAAACAGCTCCCCCATCAGCTAAGAAAGCAGAGAGCAAAAAGGGAGAGGAAAAAGAAGGCGGTTCCTTCTGGGGAAACCTCGTTGAAGAAGGCAAAAAGAAGATCAAAGAAAAACTAGATGAAAAAGTAACTGAATATAAAGAAGCCGTTATTGATCGTGTTACCCAAAAGTTTGAAAAGTTTAATCCAGAAAAAATACTGGATGATAAGTTTTATGCTTTATTAGATAAAGTGTTCGGTCCCGAAGAAAAAACTCCGGCAGAAAATGCGTGCTGCTGCTGCAACGGATTGAACCCAGGAGCTGGAGGAGCCGCAGAATCAGGAGGTGAAGGCCTTTTAGATTCTTTTATTAGTGAAGGTACAGCCGGTATCAGCAATGCGATTGAGGAATTAAAAAATACCTTTTTGAAGGAATTTGAACATTTCACACCCGAATCGATCACCTCAAAATTAGAATCATACACAGAATCCATTACATCTAAAATGACCGCACTAGCTGAGAAGTTCAGTCCAGAGACGATTTTGACAGAGCTGGATAAGTTTACAACATCGTTTATGGGAAAAGTGGACGAAATCGCGACGAAGTTCAGTCCAGAGACGATTCTGTCACAGCTGGATAAGTTTACAACATCGTTTATGAGTAAGGTGGATGCGATTGCGACAAAGTTCAGTCCAGAAACGATTTTGTCACAGCTGGATAAGTTCACAACATCGTTTATGAGTAAGGTGGATGCAATTGCGACAAAGTTCAGTCCAGAAACGATTCTGTCACAGCTGGATAAGTTCACAACATCGTTCATGGGTAAAGTGGACAAAATCGCAAGTAAATTTAGTCCTGAAGCCATTTTTAAGCAGCTTGACAAGTTTACAGGCTCCTTTATGAAAAAAGTAGACGAAATCGCAAGTAAGTTCAGCCCTGAAGCCATTTTTAAGCAGCTTGATAAATTTACAGATTCCTTTATGAAAAAAGTGGACGATGTCGTAAGTAAATTCAGCCCAGAAACCATTTTTAACGAACTGGATAAGTTTGCAGATTCCTTTATGAAAAAAGTGGACGATGTCGTAAGTAAATTCAGTCCAGAAACCATTTTTAACGAACTAGATAAGTTTGCGGATTCTTTTATGAAAAAAGTGGACGATATCGTAAGTAAATTCAGTCCAGAAACCATTTTTAACGAACTGGACAAGTTTACAGACTCTTTTATGAAAAAAGTGGATGATATCGTAAGTAAATTCAGTCCGGACGCAATTTTCACTAAAGCGGAAGACTTTGTAACCAATATTGTTGACAAAATCTCTGAAAAATTCAATTTCCTCAACCCAGATAAAATCGCGAATAAAGCAGAAAAGTTTTTCGATAATATTGTCTCAAAAATCGCGAAAAAATTTGAGAAATTCAGCCCTGATAAAATTATTGAAAAAGCGGCGGAATTTTTTGAAAAAATGATAAAAGGCATTGCTGAAAAACTGGGGAATCTGGATTTTGGAGGACTGTTTGGCGGCAAATCCAGCGGAAGCAAAGGGAAACAAAAAGCCTCAAAAGCCAATACAAATCATTCAACTTCAAACAACTCAAACCGCACTAAAAAACCTTCGATGAACCAAAAAGCGTCAGGTTCTAAATCGAAGAAATCAGGCGGCAAATGGGGCGGAACTTGCGGATGCTGTTGTGCCGGTATCAGTACAGGCAAAAGCAAAAAAGTCAAAAATAGAAACGGTTCATTAAAGAAAGGCAATCAATCAAATCCTGTGAATACGCCTAAATCGGCAAAAGCAGCTAAAGGCGGATCAGGCAAAGGTTTTTCAGGCCTTCTGAAAACATTGGGAGAATCAAAAGGTTTAAAGGGCGGACTAAAGGGCTTAAAAGGAGCCGCAAAAGGTTTACCGGGATTAGGCGAAATTTTGTCTCTAACCGACTTAGCCGGAATCAATAAGGATAATGCCGGTGAAAAAGTAGGTTCAGCCGGCGGAGGTTTAGCAGGAGCAGCTGCCGGAGCGGCTATTGGAAGCGTTGTGCCGGGAGTCGGAACCGCTATTGGCGGTGTTGTAGGAGGAATTGCCGGCACTTTCGGTGGTGAAAGTTTAGGGAAGGCATTTGATGCCGGCGCACTGAATGATACATGGAACAGCATTACAGAGGGAGCGCAAAATGCTTGGTCAGCCATTCAGGGTATTTGGGGAACTGTATCAACATGGTTTATGGACAATGTTTGGGCACCAGTATCATCCGCAGTTGTGGGTGTGGCTACAAGTATATGGTCAAATATTGTAAACGCATGGACCACGATACAGACAATCTTTAGTACCGTGGCAACATGGTTTATGGATAATGTTTGGACGCCGGTATCATCCGCGGTTGTCGGTGTGGCTACAGCGATATGGTCTAAAATTGTAAACGCATGGACTACGATTAAAAATGTATTCAGTGCAGTTGCTTCATGGTTTATGAGCAATGTATGGGAGCCAGTCAAATCGGCTGTTATCGGAGCGGCAACCACTATCTGGGATAAAATGACTGGCGCTTGGGATAAGATTAAGAGTGTTTTCAGTACAGTATCAGGATGGTTCATGGATACAGTTTGGAACCCAGTTAAAAATACAGTCTTAGATGTAGGCAAGGGAATATCTGATGCTTTCCAAAAAGCTTTAGATACGGTCAAGAACATTTGGAAGGGTCTGAGCGGCTGGTTTAAAAAGAATATTCAAGAACCTCTTACTAAGGTTGGAGAAACAGTTTCGGATGCTTTTTCTAAAGCGTTCGGCTGGGTAAAGAAAATTTGGGATAAAGCAGGCGGCGTTGTCTCAAGCATTGTCAACTTCGTAACTGGCGGAGGAGACCCGGATGACTATAAAGGAGAAAAAACTAAAACTGATAAAAATGCCACAGGCGGCTATATCACCAAACCAACCATTTCATGGATCGGTGAAGCCGGCAAGGAATTCGTTATCCCAGTTGATAATAACCGAGGCAGAGGTAAAATGCTTCTCTCACAAGCGGCGTCTAAACTTGGTATGCAAGTCGTAGACAATATGGGAACCGCTTCGTCTTCTGCTGGAAGCCCGGTAGCTGTTTCAAGAGGAGCTGCTGCCAGTCCGATATCAGGGTCAGCCTCTCCATCAATGGACACTGCAAATCTGACAGGGCAAGCGTCCACACTCGGACAGCAATTTTCAGAAGGCTTTGGTAAAGGCATCAGCAATCAGCCGGTTAAAATGGAAGATTGGAAAAAGAAAAACATCAATATGCCATTTACACAAATGATTTCTTCTTCACCAAATTACGGAAAACAGATGGTAAGCGGCTATGCTAAGGGGCAAAACGGCACAGCAACCGGAACAGACGGCTTTTTACAATCAAAAGTCAAAACGCCGTTCCAAGCTACTGTAAACAAATCTTCATCATGGGGAAGCGGTACAATCAAAGGGTTTGCTTCAGGACAAAATAGTTCCCAAACCGGTACTGATCAATATGTAAATACACATGTGAATAAGCCGTTTTTGCGATCTAAAGAATCTTCAAACGGCTGGGGAACCGGTATGATCGCGAATTTTGTTTCAGGTATGACTTCTAAGGCAAGTGAAGTCCACGAAGCCGCCAAGGAACTCGCGAAAAAAGTTGAGAAGGCTTTCCGTGAAGAATTAGATATCCATTCGCCTTCTCGAGTTATGATGAGTCTTGGCCGCTTTGCCTCTGTTGGTGTTGTAAAAGGCCTGGATTCTGTCGATGTGAAAAAATACGCTGAAAAGCAAGCCGGTTCACTGGCAGCTGCTTATTCCGGAATGGGTGCAATAGGGGGAAATGTGAAACAGTGGCTTATGGCTGCAATGATGGCCACAAAGACACCATTAAGCTGGCTTCCAGGATTGATGACGATTGCTCAGTATGAATCAGGAGGCAACCCGAACTCTATTAACCTGTGGGATAGCAACGCGAAGGCGGGAAATCCATCACAAGGGCTTATGCAGACAATACCGACCACATTTAATGCACACAAAGCGCCGGGCATGGGTAACATTAGAAACCCGATTCACAACGCTGCTGCAGCGATCGGCTACATTAAAAGCAGATACGGCTCAATTGACAATGTGCCTGGTATTAAAAGCTTGAGACGTGGCGGACCGTATGTTGGATATGCCAACGGCGGACTGATCACAAAAGAACAAATTGCCCGTGTCGGTGAAGGAAATAAGCGGGAATGGATCATTCCGGAGGAGCGGGGCATACGCGGCCGCTACCTTCTTCAGAGAGCAGCCCAAGCTTTAGGAATGGAAGTAACAAATCCATCACAAACTCAGCAGTCTGAGCTTTCATCAGGACAAGTTTCAGCAGCCGTTACTTCCGGATCCCGGCAAACGGTACAAACAGCCGGAACGAAAGAAATAAAGATTGAATTCAATGGCGACCAGCATTTTCATAACGGGCAGGATGCTGACAGTCTAGTAGCTAAAATCAGGCAAGCATTACTTGATGAATTACAAAAAGACATTAACACCGGAACAAAGGGGGTCGTGGCTTTTGACTAAGTCTGTCTATGAATTTTGGATATCACAGGGGAAGGAAAAGCTGCGATTTCCCGTTCTTCCCGAGACAATTGACGTATCTAATAGCTTACAAAATGACTCAGTAAAAATAACAGGGCTGGGTGAAATCACATTTATTGAAGAGCCCGGAGCTAAAGAAATCTCTTTTTCTTCTTTTTTTCCAAAAAGGTATAGCCCGATAGCTGAATATCAGAATATCCCTTCTCCAGAGAACGCCCTTGTTAAAATTGAAAAATGGATGAAGGCGAAAAAGCCTGTCCAATTTTTAATTACGGGAACAAAAATCAATATGACATGCAGCATTGAAAGTCTTAAATACAGTGAAGGAGACAAAGAGATAGGAGATAGGGATTTTGATATTGTACTGAAAGAATACAAAACCGCTTCCCCCCGAAAAATCAAGCAAAAGAAAAAAACAAAGGCAAAACGTCCGTCAAAGGCCTCTCCGAAAACCTATACAGTAAAAAAGGGAGACACGCTTTGGGACATTGCCGGCAGGTTTTACGGGAACAGCACGCAATGGCGCAAAATTTGGAACGCCAATAAAACAGCGATGATCAAGCGAAGCAAACGAAATATCAGGCAGCCGGGCCACTGGATTTTTCCCGGCCAAAAATTAAAGATACCGCAATGAGACAGGTGATGTATGATGATAGAATTGTTTGTCATTAAAGATACAGAATGGCTTGAGCTGGTAGCGGAAAGCGTATCGCTGGAGGGGCACCGTTTTCAGGCGCCGCGCTCCATAGAAGCGACCATCGTCATCAAACAGGGCGACCAAACGTATTACAGCGTCACAGAAGGAGATACCGTCTTGTTTAAGTGGAAGGGAAAAGAGCTTTTCCGCGGGATCGTCTTCGCCCGAACGCCTGATGAACATACGCTTGCCTTCAGTGCTTACGATATGCTGCAATATCTGGTCAAAAATCAGGATGTGTACGTGTTTTCCAACCAGCGTGCTGACCAGATGATCAGGAGGATTGCCAATGATTTTCAGATACCGACAGCCTCGATTGCGAACACAGGCCATACGATCAAAAGCCTTGTCATTAAAAATGATACGACCCTGTATGACATCATCTTAAAAGCGTTGAAACAGACGAAAAGCCAGACAGGACGGAATTATCAGCTGTATTCGGAAAAGGGAAAGCTCGGCCTGCGCGCTTGGCCAGATCCGTCAGAGGTATGGGTGCTGGAAACCGGAGTCAATATTACGGGCTACCAATACAGCACGTCTATAAATGATACCGCTACACGAGTCGTGCTGCGCCGTCAGAAGGACAATAAAACGTATAAAGCGTCTGCGAAGGACAGTTCAGGCTTAAACAAATACGGCGTGCTTCAATATACGGAGACTGTAACAGACGAAATTAACCAGGCGCAGCTTCAGCAGAGGGCCGACGTACGACTTGCTGAAAAAAAGGGCGTAAAAAAAGAACTGAAAAATATTCAGGCCATCGGCATTCCAGAAGTGCAGAGCGGCTTGCCTGTCTATATATCCATTCCGGAGGCAGGTATCAAAAAAACCTATTGGGTAGATACAGACCGGCATGAGTTTAAAGGAACGAAACATACAATGACGATTGATGTTGTCGAAAAGAATACAATGCCGGAAGGGGTTTCCTGATGAGACTGAGTGAAGCCATCAAACATTTGGCCGTCGGTGCGGTTGATGCTGAATCTCCGGTGGAGCTGCTCCCCGCTGAGGTGGTTACGGTTTCTCCTGTTGAAATCAAATTAAAAGAAAACAGCAAACTGATTATACCGGCTGACGCCCTCATCATCCCAAAACGGATGCAGTCCGGAGGAAACGATGCACTCGAGCCGGGGGATCGCGTCATGGCCGCGGCTCTGACTGGCGGGCAATCGTTTTTTATTTTAGATAAAGTATAAACAAACCGCTTCGGCATGAAGGGGTTTTTATTTAGCTTGTAAAAAGGAGTGGGCATCATGGCCCTGACACCAGAAGTGGAGTTTGAGGATATCGAAGATGACAGCGAAGTCATTGAAACCTCTAAAACATACAAAATAGATTTTGAAAACGGAAGAATTACAAATGAGCTGATTACCGGGCTTGAAGCGATCAGACAGTTCGTGTATATCGCCTTACAAACTGAACGATACGCGTATTCAGTTTACAGCCATAATGTCGGAAATGAGCTGCAGGACGTGCTTACAGATCATGAGACGACTGATGCCTACAAAAAAATGGAGATTCCAAGGCTCATAGAAGAGGCACTTGTTTATGATGACCGGATTTCGGCTGTAACAGATTTTGAGATAGAAAAACAAGGCGATGCGTTTCATGTTTCCTTTGTAGTCGAGACAGATGAAGGATCGCTTGAGATTGAGGAGGTGATAGGTGCAGATGTTTGAAAATCAGACCTTTGAAGAGATAATGGAGCGTATGCTGAATAGCATCTCCGCAGATATTGACACGAGAGAAGGCAGCGTTATTTATAACGCATTAGCCCCAGCGGCAGCCGAGCTTGCGAAGTCGTATATATGGCTGGACACCGTGCTCGAGCTTGTGTTTTCTGATACCGCGCAAGGAGAGTTTTTGGACCGGCGCGCTGCGGAAGCGGGGATTGAACGGACAGCTGCCACAAAGGCAGTGAGAGCAGGAGAGTTCACAGCTGGCGTCAGAATTCCTGAAGGCTCCCGCTTCTACGTGGATAATCTTTATTTTCAATATACAGGAGATGGGACGCTGGTCTGTGAAACGCCGGGAGAAGCAGGAAACGCCAATTTGACCGGACGCAATCTGTTGTCACTGGATACTATCCCGGGATTGGAAAAAGCGATTGTCAAAGACATTCTAATTCCAGGGCGTGAAGAAGAAGGAGACGATAGTTTAAGAGAACGGTATTTTACGAGGGTTCGTCGCGAGGCTGTCAGCGCTAACAAAATGCATTACAAAGAATGGGCTGAAGAAGTGGACGGAGTAGGGAAGGCGAAGATCTTTCCGCTTTGGAACGGAGACGGGACGGTTAAAATTGTCGTCACGAATGCCAACCTTGAGCCGGCTTCTGAAATCTTAATTCAAAAAGTGAAAGACTATATTGACCCTGAGCCCGGTCAGGGCGAGGGGCAGGCGCCAATCGGAGCCGTTGTCACAGTGGAAAGCGCGGTCTGGAAGGACGTTGAGATTTCTGCCGAGGTGCTGCCAGAGATCAATCACTCAATTGATGAAGTGAAGTCAGAAATTGAGAAGGGCGTTTTAAATCTCTTTAAGAAAATGGCGTTCGAAGACAATGTCATCCGTCTTTCTCAAATTAACAATATTGTCTATAATTCGCCGTCAGTCAGTGATTATTCCAATATTAAAATCAACGGCACCTCCGAAAATTTAGTGCTGAGTGACGTGGAAATTCCTAAGCTTAGGCAGGTGAAGATCATTGAGCAAACAAGATGACATGACAGCCTATCTGCCTCCGTTTCTCACCAGCCTTAAAGAAATGTCGGAGCTGCTGAAAGCGGAAGCACCTGAGTTTGATCAGCAGAATAATAGTATATTTGATCTGACAGACCAGTTATTCGTGCCAACAGCAACATGGGGGCTCAGCCGCTGGGAAAAGATATTAAACGTGCCGCGGGAATCGGGAGACACCGACGAAATCAGGCGATTGAGGCTCATTTCAAAAATGTCGAACATTCCGCCAATCACATACCGGGCCATTGAGCAAGCGGTGAATCGTTTCTTAAAAAAACCGTCGGCACAAGTCCGCCTGCTGCCCGGTGAATACCGCTTTAATGTGGACATCAATATTGATGATCTCCAGCACATGAATGAGCTGATCGAAGCATTGGAAAACATGAAGCCGGCACATCTGGCGTATACGCTCAGAGGCGGATTAAATGAGACGCTCCAAATAAAGGACACAGTCATCCTGAATCACCGAAGATACCGAACAGCCAGTGAGCTGAAGGTCGGTTATTCCGTCACCCTTAACAATAATGAGGTGGTGTTAACTTGATTTCAACCATATACAGAGAACGCACAGCTGCCGACCTGAAAAGCAGGATTCATCACGTGCTGCTTAACGGCCAAGAAACAGAAATAGTGGAGCTCACCATTGACGGAGCGACAGTCACCGTTCTGACAAAACGTGAGGAAGACATCAAGCATATCGAAACGGTACAAATTTTTGACGAGCTGGGCAACATCATTACAGAAAGAAAAACAGACCTGGACGTCAGCGAAAACAGAACACTTGATTTCAGATTTACCTTTGAGGTGGTGTAAACATGGCATACGAAGAAAAAACCGACTGGCTTCCGGACGATCCCATTAACGAAGATGACGTCAACCGCTGGGAAAAAGGCATAAAAGACGCCCACACAGACCTGGGCGCTCACAAAAACGACATGAACAACCCCCACAACACAACAAAGGCGCAAGTCGGGCTGGGGAATGTTGATAATGTGCAGCAGGCGTCCAAGACGGATTTTGATGAACATGAGCAAGATCAGGTGCGGCATATTACTGAAGATGAGAGAATGAAATGGAATCGTGCGCAGTTGTCAAAAATATCTGATGACAATGGTCAGCCGATGTTTAACTTAACGACTGATTTTCACACTGAGCTTCAAAATTACCCGACATTGACGTATTTTTCATATGATAAATCAGCAGCTAATGCTCCACCGAGTGGAGGACGAGGATTCTGGACGTGTAGTGTGGGCAAAACATATGGGCACGTAATAGTAATGACTAATGATAATAAAACGTTTCGTAAATCGCTGGCTAATAATAAGTGGTCAGATTGGGTTGAATTGGAGAATACAGAAGGAGCACAAGAGAAAGTTAATGTTCATGCGGGGAAGTCGGACATACACGTTACACAAGCAGAAAAAGACAATTGGAATAATAGCCAGCTTTTTAAAGTAACAGCAGACAACGGTCAAGCAAAAATAAACTTAAGCGAAACAGATGATTTCCATGAAATTGTTCCGAAGAACACTGGAATGGTTCATTTCACCTCGATGTCAAAAACGTTAAATGGCCCAGGTACTTCGGTCAGGGGCATATGGACAATCAATGCTGCCGGGGATTACGGTCAGATTATCGCTTTTGATAACGCTAATAAAACATATCGGAAAACGATATCAGGAGGAAACTGGTCCGAGTGGATTGAATTAGAGACAACAGCTGGGGCAGAGGCAAAGGTATCTAACCATGCCAAGGATTCAGTAATTCACATTACATCTGCTGAGAGAAGCAAATGGAATGGAGCTCAACTTACTAAAATAACAAGCGATATAGGAGGGGTGTCCATTGCAGCAAACGAAGGAGAGGACATTCTTCAAAAAATAATTGATCAAGGTAGAGGCATGGGCACATTTTATGCACATGGAAAAGCTGTAAATGCTCCATCTCCATTTTCAATTAGAGGCGTATTTCATTTGACCAGCCAATCAACAGACGGTAAAGGTATGTTTGGTTGGGTCTTTGCTACTGATTACAGAAACAATGTCTTTACGAATTATTATGATGGAAGTAATGTTGCGTGGCAAGGGTGGAACAAGCTTGAAACTGAAAGCAGCGCTCAAGCTAAAGCGGATAAAGCTTTGTCTGATGCAAAAAATTATGTTGACACAAATTATACCAATCAAAAATTAACTGTTCTTACAGGCTCAAATGCAATCCAAGATGCGAGAACAAGCGGAAATGATTACCCAGCTGGTATTACTTTTATGGACATAGGAGCCAATAACACAACAGGATACCCACTTACCTATGGAATTGTAAAAAATGAAAAGCATAATAATGTTCGATTTGCTCAGTATTTTTATGGAACTGGAAATGAATCTAGCTCCTACTTTACTAACACAGGTTCTTGGATCCGCCATTGGTGGGCAGATTCAGGATGGACGGCTTGGCAGAAAATTTCTGGATTTGCTCACGCGAATATTGGTACTACTGGAAAACAGTTATTGACAAAAGGCGTGTCTCAAAAAGTTAATTTCAATAGGAAAATAAAAGACAGCCATAACTGCTTTGATACTACAAACAACCGTTTTGTTGTACCGAATGACGGAATGTATTTAGTCAATGCTGGTATATATATAGAAAATTATTTAGAATATGCAAACTATGAAACATCTATATATATAAATGGGAGTAGATATAAAAACATCGCGCATTATAGAATAAGCCCTTCGAGTCCCGAAGATAATACGAACATTAATATAGGTTTATATGGTGCAGCTACAGTATCTGTCAACAAGGGAGACTATATTGAGATTTATTTGTATGTCGGATATAACGGGCAGACACAACGCTATATCACAGATAGTTTAGGTTGGTACAACTACTTTGATATAACAGAAATAGGTGGCCAAAATTACCCTGTACGATAGGAGGTACAAAAATGATATTATACGACGCAATCATGTACAAATACCCTGACGCTGTGCCAAGAAAGGATTTCGAGCTGCGGAATGACGGAAATGGTTCCTATATTGAAAAATGGAACCTGCGCACCCCAATCCCAACACAAAAAGAACTCGAATCCTGGTGGGAAGAGCTGCAAAAAAACCCGCCGTACGAGCCGCCTGATCAGGTGGAGCTACTTGCTCAGGAATTGTCGCAGGAAAAGCTGGCACGCAAGCAGCTTGAAGAACTGAACAAAACGTTGGGGAGCGAGCTGTCAGATATAAAGCTTTCATTATTATCTTTGAAAGGAGAGAGTGCTGAATGAATTATTGGGTGCTTGCCTTACATTATGATTGGGCGACGACAGATATGGTGAAGCAGGCCATACAATTCAAAGATTGTTCTATAGAGGATCTGGCAGAAGGCATGAACAAAAAACTGATCACATCTGACCAGTATGAAGAAATTACCGGTAAAGCCATGTAGGCTTTTTTATTTTGCTCGTTTTTACATGAAAAGGAGGATAAAAATGGTCAAGTATCAATATGAGTTTCCTCTCGATAAGACTGGAAAAGCTGGGGCTGTGAAGCCGTATAGAGGAGAGAAAACCGATTTTGTCACACCTGTTTCGAACCTCTCAGGTGTAGCGGAGATTTTAACAAATGCCACGCTAAAGGCCACTGAGGCATACAGTCAGCTCGGACAAGACCGACTTGGCGCAGTTCTGATTTCTAAAGTAAAGGGGTGGGCGTATGCAGACCGTGAAGGCACGCTCTTTATAGAAGAAAGCGACAATAACAATGTTTGGACAACGACAGCAGCAGTTAATGTCGCAGCGGGTGTCCTGACAGCTACAGACTGGGTGTACCTTTCTAAACGCTATTACCGCTTCCGATATGTGAACGGAAATCTCCAGCAGTCGGAGTTTGTGTTATATCAATCAGTCGGTGCCGGCGAAATGGACGTGCGCTTAAATGAAAATCTACCATTGCAAATTAATTTGAAGGAAAATCAGACAGATGACGGACGTTTGAAAGTGGAGGCCGGCAAAACAATTGATTTTGTTTTTCATGAGAATGCCGAGTCGGCTGGCGAAGGTGCTGCCTTATCCGTAGAAGGCGCCTCGCATTTACTCGTTGAAGTATTCGGCACAGCGGAAAAGAGTGAGGTGAAATTTTGGGGAAAATCTGTGTCAGGACAGAAACTTCCAATCAGAGGTGTGAAATCGGATGATGCTTCTGCCGCTTGCAGCACCTTAGGCAAGGATGAGGCTTGGTCCTTTGATATTAAAGGCTTTAAGGAGATCGTGATGGAGATTGCCAGCATGACCGGCGGGAGTCTATCAATTAAAGGAACCGCGGTCTCTTAACCATTGCAATTGGCCTCGGAAAGGAGGTGATTCGTATGTAAAGGAGGAGTAAATGATGCAGCAAGACATAGATGTTAATGTCTTTCAGCAGGATTTAGCAGACATAAAAGGTGAACAAAAAGCGCTGGAGCAGAGGGTTTCCGCATTAGAACGAGTGTCTGACCGGCAAGACCAGCAAATCATGACGCTGAACGAAAAATTAAACAAAATTGATGAAAATACAACATGGATTAAACGCACCATTACAGGTGCCATCATTACAGCAGTGTGCACAGGAATTATCGGTGGAGCCATCGCCATTATGTACAACCTGCTGCAACATTAAGGGGGATTATCATGAAAACGTATGATAAAGGCACGGTCACTAGGACGGTGCTTCTTTTGCTTGCGCTCATCAACCAGAGCATGCTGATGCTTGGCAAATCACCATTGGACATACAGGAAGAGCAGGTGAATCAGCTTGCAGATGCTCTGTATTCAGCAGGATCAGTGATCTTCACAATTGGGACAACACTAGCAGCTTGGTTTAAAAACAACTATGTAACAGAAAAAGGGAAAAAACAGCGCGACTTGCTAAAGGAAAATAATCTGACGAAATAAGGAGAGATGAAAATGGTTAACATTATTCAAGACTTTATTCCGGTCGGTGCCAATAACCGCCCAGGCTACGCGATGACACCTCTTTATATTACCGTACACAATACAGCGAACACGGCAACAGGCGCCGATGCCCAAGCGCATGCCCGCTATTTGAAAAACCCTGATACGGCAACAAGCTGGCATTTTACAGTTGATGATACAGAGATTTATCAGCATCTGCCGTTAAATGAAAACGGCTGGCATGCAGGAGACGGGAACGGAAGCGGCAACCGGGCTTCTATCGGGATTGAAATTTGTGAAAATGCGGATGGCGACTTTGCAAAAGCAACTGCTAATGCCCAGTGGCTGATCAAAACATTGATGGCTGAACACGCTATCAGCCTCGCTAACGTCGTGCCTCACAAATATTGGTCAGGGAAGGAATGCCCTCGCAAACTGTTGGATACGTGGGACTCGTTTAAAGACGGGATTGGCGGTAGCGGCAGCCAAACTTATATCGTGAAACAAGGTGACACACTTACATCCATAGCGAGAGCGTTCGGTGTCACTGTAGCTCAGCTGCAAGAGTGGAACAACATCGAAGATCCGAATTTTATTCAGGTCGGTCAAGTGCTAATTGTAAGTGCCCCGTCAAATGTTGAAAAACCAGAACTCTATCCGCTCCCTGACGGCATCATTCAACTGACAACACCATATACCTCAGGCGAACACGTCTTTCAGGTGCAACGAGCGCTGGCGGCTCTCTACTTTTATCCTGATAAAGGAGCTGTGAACAACGGAATTGACGGCGTTTACGGGCCGAAAACTGCGGACGCCGTTGCGCGTTTTCAGTCAGTTAACGGTCTAACCGCCGATGGTATCTACGGGCCTGCGACGAAAGAAAAGATCAGTGCTTTATTAGTTTTGTAGAAAAAGAAAACATTGACAATGCATGTTAGTAAAACCATACTGAATATGATGAATTTGTATTTTGGGTGGTTATACTATGCAAAAAGATATGAAACTAAGTAATGTCAAAGGCGTATTGATATTTTTGGTTGTATTTGCCCATCTGCTGGGTGTTAGTAAAAGCGGGTTGGAAAATATGATTGAATTCATTTATTCATTCCATATGCCTGCTTTTATTTTTTTAAATGGTTATTTTTCCAAAAGGCCATCAATCAAAAAAGTGATCAATCTCATTCTGTTATATGTTATTTTTCAAACCTTTTACTGTGTGTACCGTTACTACGCAGGTAATTTTTCTGTCATTCAATTTACTTACGGCAGCCCGCATACCCATTTATGGTATATTGTCAGTCTCGGTAGCTGGTATACGTTGGCTATTATTTTAAAGAAAATAAATAGGAGAATAATCTTAAAGCTGGCTTTACTGATCTTGTTGTTGGGGTTAAGTTTTTATTCCAGATTTTATGCAGATCAGTTTATAGAATTGATCAAAATATATTATAGCAATATGCATACGCAAACGCTCTCTATATTAAGGACTTTTGTTTTCCTTCCATTTTTCCTGGCTGGTTTTTATTGTTCAAGAGATCTGATGGGGAAAATATACAGTTCTTTAGAAAAATTTAAGTTTAAATTGTTTTCAACTTTAGCTATCTCTGTATTGGTATTCATTATATTAGATTTTCATCATGATAAATTTAATCAGCTGTTTTTTGGTTTCCTTGGCTATCAAAAGTTCCATATAGAGAATCATAGCTATACTGGTATTGTATTTTTTCATTATTCCTTAGCTGTATTAGGCATTTTCTTGTTATTGAATATAGTTGGGGCCGGCAAAAATAAGTTGACCCAATGGGGAGAAAACTCTCTTGCGATCTATTTATTTCATATGATCTTTGTCTTCCCGCTATTTACTCATAATAGCTGGCTAAATGAGCAAAGCCCTGACACCCGATTGATATTATGTTTTACGATGGCATTAGGAATAACGTATCTATTTGGATCGCGTGTTTTTAACCGGATCGTGAAATATCTAATCTATCCAATGAAATATTTAGAAATCATTTATGCACGTCTCTTTAATCAAACAGATAAAAATAATGAATATAAAAAGCGACATGTTGTTTAAATGTCGCTTTTTTTTGTGCGTTTTTTTAGATGTTTCAATATTATTGCACTACGCTCCCTCACCCGAAGCGAATACCCGGAAAAGCCAAACCTCCCGTAATCAATAACCTTCACACGCCTCACCAATTTTTTCACTGTATCACCTGACATTATCCTCTGTTTGTTTTATTATATGTAGCCCCTTAAGAAAAGGAATAAGGACAAGAGCTGTTTTCCCTTGTCCTTTTAGTGTGTTCATGCTTTTTTTCGTTTATACTCATCAATCAGCCGTTCGTTTTCTTTGAAGATTCTTGCTGTGTGCGGACTGACTTGATAGCTTGCGACACTGGTGGTTGAACGTTTTTTCAGGATTTTGAACGGTTTCTTTGCCTGTGGATGGCATCCGTTTTGAAACGCGTTTTCCATTATCCTTCACCTTCCTCCTCAATTGGCAGCACCAAATCATATATGCTCGTTAATGATGTGAAAAGCAAATAATCAAATTCTGTTACAATGCTGTCAGACGTCAGTTTGATGACATAGCTCTGTGTCTCGATTGTAAAGGGAATGAGCACTACTTTCCCATACTGGTCGTAATAGACATCCTTTCGATCCAGCCTCGTTTGTACGTCAGCGGGATCCTCCATATGCTCTGTTAACCGGTCTTTATCAGGCTGTGTCGAATAGTGACAAAGACTGGCTGTCAGATTCATTTTATCAGCATAGGTTTTCAGCAGTTTATCAATTCCTTGAGCATATGCTTCTATACTTCCATAATAAACATGAATCGGTTCGTTTTTCAATAGATATTGGTATGTTTTCAGCCGATCGAGATACATGTGGAGCATTTCGTTGTTTTCTTCGAGAATTTCTCTTGTATCTGTTTCCAGTTCACTGCCGGCCAGCTTTTTAACATAAGCACTCAAAAAGATAAACGCGTCAATTAAAGCAAAGCTGACAGCGACAATGACATACCGCTCCCAGTCTGTGAACAGGGAAGAGGGATCATATGTCCAGTATATCATGGCACCAAAAACAAACATCAAATACCATGTTTTTCGGATGGCGGACATTTTTTCTTTGACCTTCGCTTCGAACCGCCACGTGGCGTATACGTAAAAGCCTAAAGCGGCCATAGTGCACCAGACCATGATTTGAAAGAATAAAAGCATACATCAATCCCTCGCATCTGAAATAGGTTCTGATTATTGTATTCTAGAAATGCGGCTGGTTTTCCTGTTTCATCAAAAAAACCGCTCCTTTGACAGAAGCGGTGAAACATTAAAAAATCATATTTAAGATAAAGTAGGCGATGGCACCAAGTGTCGCTGAAATCGGAAGCGTGATGACCCATGTAATGAGCATCCGCTTAGCTGTGCCCCAGTTTACGCCTTTTACCCGGTGTGATGCACCGACGCCAAGGATTGATGAAGAAATGACGTGGGTTGTACTGACCGGCAAATGAATAAATGTGGCGCCGAAAATAATGGCTGCCCCGGTTAAGTCAGCGGATACACCGTTAACCGGACGAATCTTCATGATTTTTCCGCCAACGGTTTTAATGATTTTCCATCCGCCGATTGAAGTTCCGAGACCCATGGCTGTCGCGCAGGCGAATTGCACCCAGGTTGGAATATCATTAGCAGAAGTATGTAAATTTGCTGTGATGAGTGCCATTGTGATAATTCCCATTGCTTTTTGCGCATCGTTTGTTCCGTGTGTATACGATTGCAGGGCAGCAGTTATAATCTGCACTCTGCGGAATTGCTTGTTCGTTTTCGCCAAATTGCTGTCTTTGAAAATCAGCTTGACGATGGTGTAAAGAATATAACCAAGGACAAAGGCAATAATTGGTGATAAAATGAGTGCCTCAATGATTTTAATGAAGCCCTTATAATTTAACGCAGTAAATCCGGCTGCCGCAACGGCTGCACCGGCAATCGCCCCGATGATGGCGTGGGATGAGCTGCTTGGGATGCCGTAATACCAAGTAAGCAGGTTCCACACTATTGCTGCGATTAAAGCAGCCAAAATAACAACAGAGCCATTTTCCAAAGTATAAGGGTCTACAATATCTTTCGTTATGGTTTTGGCAACACCTGTAAACGTCATTGCTCCGACAAAGTTCATCACTGCCGCCATTATAATGGCATGGCGCGGTTTTAACGCTTTTGTTGATACTGAAGTCGCAATTGCGTTCGCCGTATCATGAAACCCGTTGATGAAATCAAACGCCAGAGCAAAAATGACAATTAGTATCGTTAATATAAATAGAATATCCATTTTTATCCCTCGTTACGCGTTTTTCATAATGATGGTTTCAAGATTATTGGCAACACTTTGGCAAGAATCAGCAATTTCCTCAAGCGTTTCGTAAATTTCACGATATTGAATGACTTTAATTGGATCTGTTTCATTTCCGAAAAGATTCTTTAATGATTTTCTGTGCAGGTTGTCACAGCTGTGCTCATACTCTTTAATTTTGATCGCGTGAGGCTGAATATCCTTTAAGCGGTTTTCTGCCAGCAGCTCAATGGTAATCAAAATTTCTTTCGCGCATTCTCTGATGTAGCCGCTGAATTTATCGATATGCTCGTCTGATGAAGTAATTGAGAAAATCTCCATCATGGCAGAGAAATGTTCGATTCCGTCAAGCACATCATCCAGGCTGTTTGTCAGCTGAAGGATATCCTCGCGCTCAATAGGAGTGATGAATGCTTTGTTAAGCTCTTTGATCATGACATGAACATGATTGTCACCTTTTGTTTCATATTCCTTTAACGTATCTGCAAACTCTTTAAGCGTCGTTTGGTTAGTGACCTTAAAATTCAAAAAATATTCTGCAGTTTCGTCTATGTTCTTTGCAATTTCTGTTAAAAGGAGTGAGAACTTATCTTTTTTTCTTCTTATCATTAAAAACCCTCCATAGTTTGAATGAACAATGCACACATCAAATTATTATATAGCCTTTTGTCGAAAAAAAACAGGAAAAGTCGAAAAAAACGCGGCTTGACTTTTTCAGTAAAACGTGTCTCCTTATTTTGGCCTACTTCATCTCAAAAAAACGAACCAAGTTTGCAAAATCTTTCTGGTTAACGTAAAAAGTATATCAAAAGTTGTGTTTTTTTTGTCAACATTTATCTTCTGATTCACCAAAAAACGATTCCCTAAACAAGGGAACCGTTTTTTTTTAGCTGGCTTTTCGTTTTTGCATCCAAAAATACAAAGGGAGTCCGGCTAGGCCGATGAGAATTGATAAACCGCAGCTTAATGTGTCTGTAATGAGTGTGCTTCCCAATACAAAGAATGAACCTGCGATCGCCAATATCGGCATGAACGGGTAAAGCGGAACACTGTAAGCACGCGTTTTTCCCTTTGTTTGTTTCCGAAGAATAAATACTGCAAAAAAGGCCATTACGTAAAAGATATAGATCATAAAAATAGAGATTTCAGAAAGCTTATCAGGGTTGCTGATGAGCATCAGGATAATCGCTACAGCAATTTGGAAAGAAATTGCAATCCATGGTGTGCGGAATGTCGGGTGCACGCGGGACAATCTCTCAGCAAAAGGCAGCTGTTTTCGTTCAGCCATTGCAAAGGTCACACGCGGGAAAGAAAGAATCTTTCCGTTTAAACAGCCGAAGATGCTGACAATAATTCCGATACTGATCAGCTTTCCGCCGATTGAACCGAACAGCATGTTGGCAGCAGTGCTTGTTGCATTTTCTCCAAGTGTGACGATTTCGTTTGCAGACAGGATGTGAAGCAATGCAAAGTTAATGAAAATATAGATTGCTGTTACAATTAATAATCCGCCCGTCATTGCGCGTGGCAGCAGCTTTTCGGGATTTTTCATTTCTCCGCCGAGAGCCGCGAGCAGGATCCATCCGTCATAAGCAAACAATGTAGCCAAAATAGCTGCCCCGAAATTCATATCAGAAATGCTTTCGTTTACTGCCGTAAAGATATGCTGATCGCCTTTCCAAAGACCGAAAATAATGATACAGGCAATCGGAATCAGCTTTCCGACCGTAGTCAGTGTTTGAACAAAACCGCCGTATTTTGTACCGATAATATTAATCACACATAAAAAAATAACTGCTATAATACCGATTACCTTTGATAGTCCTGAACCCCAGCCAAAAAGATTTGCCATTAAAGAGCCAAAATATAAACCGAGTGCACCGATAATCGCCGGGCCGTAAATAATGATCTGCACCCAGCCGCATAAAAATCCCCAAAACTCGCCGTAAACTTCTTCAAGGTACGTGTAAAGTCCGCCTGTTTTCGGAATCTGTGTACCGATTTCTGCAATCGTCAGTCCGCCTGCCAGCGTTAATATACCGCCTAACAGCCACGCAAATAGCGCAGTCTTTGAGTCTCCTGAATAAGCGAGCACAGCACCGGGCTTCATAAAAACGCCGGAACCGATAATGGTTCCAATAACAAGAGTAAGGGCAAACAAGAGGCCTATCTCTTTTTTCAAACCGTTTTCTTCATTATGCATGTCCTTAACCTCCTATGATGAAGCTTCGTGATGAAGAATCTATTTTTCATATTGTAAACCCTATTTTAGAAAACTGAAATAAAATAAATTTTCTGATTTTCAATAATTGCTATATTTTCATTCGTGAAATCTGTGAAAATGTCTATTTGTTATCGCTTGAAACGAATAAAGGTGAGTATAATCTTTTGTAAAGTTCGTGTTTTGCGAAAGGTATTCAAGTAGAGAATGAACACAATAAATGGCTGACGGCGGGACTTAGCAGGATCCCGGACCCAGATAAAGCTGATATGTTGACTTTCGTATGTGAATAAAATATCTTGTAATTAGGAAAATAAATAGACATCTTTGATATAATATCTCGAAATCGAGATAAATTGACCTGGAGGGACAGCATATGAAAGTCAACGGCATTCACCACGTGTCCGCATTAACAGCTGACGCGCAAAAAAACTTGGATTTCTATAGTAAAGTATTAGGATTAAAACTTGTCAAAAAATCCGTAAACCAAGATGAACCGACGATGTACCATCTATTCTACGGAGATGAAGTGGCAAATCCGGGAACGGAACTGACGTTTTTTGAGATTCCCCGCATTGCGCCGTTTCATGCGGGAACAAACAGTATTTCTTCGATTGGATTACGTGTTCCAAGCACAGACGCGCTACATTACTGGAAAGAACGTTTTGAAGAGCATCAGGTGGTGCATAGCGGTATCACCCAAAGAGCCGGACGTGACATATTGGCGTTCGAAGATCATGAAGGACAGCGCCTTGTGCTGACTGCTGATGAGAAAGGCAAAGGTTATGGTCTGCCTGTTAAACAAAGCGGCATTCCGGAAGAATTTTCATTTCGCGGGTTAGGGCCTGTTGAACTGACAGTGCCATACGCTGAACCAACCTTACACGTATTAACCAATATTCTTGGATTTACAGAGATCAGCCGGGAGCCGGTTGAAGGACAGGGAACAGCGGTCATTTTAGAATCTGGTGAAGGCGGTGCGGCCACAGAAATCCATTTAATTGAAAGAAATGATCTTCCGCGTGAACGCCAAGGAAAAGGAAGTGTCCATCATGTCGCATTTCGCGTGAGAGACGAAGAAGAGCTTGCTGGATGGCACCGCATCATCAGCCGGGAAGGCTTTAGCAACTCAGGCATCGTTGAGCGCTACTATTTCAAGGCGCTGTATTTCAGAGAACCGAACGGCATTCTGTTTGAGTTATCTACAGACGGTCCGGGCTTTATGGTTGATGAAGAAATTGATGAGCTTGGCCAAACCATCGCTCTTCCGCCATATCTTGAGCATAGAAGAGAGGAAATCGAAGCAAGACTGAAGCCGATTCAATAACGATATATTGTGATTCTTTGCCTTCCGGCGTCACCGGAAGGCTTTTTTTGTTCAAAAACGGCTGTGTTTTTTTCATTATCTTAAATTTTGACATAAACAGCATGCTGATTAGGTAGAAAATATCAGGTTTGAAACAGGATAAAGACTCAAAACCCTTTGTTTTTATGGACAGATTGTATGAATTTTTTTCGGCAAAACTATTGCCTTTGTTTATTAATAGTTTTTTCACATTTGCTTGTTACACTATTTCAAGGTTAGACGAAAAGGAGTGAAGACACACGTGGAAAAGAAAAAGCGCGAGCTGGACATCTTCCTGATTCTCATTTTGCTCGCATCTGCATTCTTAAATATCTATAACATCTGGAATGATGATACGGTGAATCCTTATTACACCGCTGCAGTCACAAGTATGATGCAAAGCTTTCATAATTTTTTCTATGCCTCATTCGACGCGGCGGGGTTTATAACGGTTGATAAACCGCCTATTACGTTCCAGATACAAACCATCAGCGCACTTATATTCGGTATGCACGGCTGGAGCGTCATCCTGCCTCAGGCACTTGCTGGTGTAGGTTCTGTCCTTTTAATGTATCTGTTAATAAAACCGACATTCGGTAACACGGCAGCAAGAATCGCCTCTTTCATCATGGCATGCACACCGATTGCGGTGGCTGTCGCCCGGACAAATAATGTTGATGCGTTACTGGTATTTTTCTTATTGCTGGCTACATGGCTTCTCTTTAAAGCCATCAGAAAAGGAAAGCTGATCTGGCTGTTAGCAGCATTTTTCGTAGTTGGTGCAGGTTTCAACACAAAAATGCTTCAAGCTTATATGATTTTACCGGCTTTCTTATTGTTCTACCTGATTGCGGCAAATACCACAATCAAGAAAAAAATCATTTCACTAGGAAGTGCATTAGTCGTATTAGCGGCAGTTTCGTTATCATGGCCGCTCATCGTTGACAATATCCCTGCCAGCAAACGACCTTATGTCGGAAGCAGCCAGACCAACTCTGTTTTGGAATTGGCTTTCGGATACAACGGAATTCAGCGGCTGACAGGACAAAATAACGGCGGCGGTCAGGGCGGGTCAAGCAAAGACGCAGCAAAAGAAATGCCTTCTTCGGAGAATAGTTCATCTGACGCTCAGGCACCGCCTAATCAGTCATCAAGCAGCAGCTCATCAAACGATGACAAATCTGCAAATGGCAATATGACGGCACCGCCATCCAATGGGGAAATGCCAAGCGGCGGTCAAGGAGGCCCTCCAAACGGCGGAGGAGATGGCGGACCTGGCGGCGACGGAGGTAAGGGCGGTTCAGGCGGATCGAAAATGCAATCAGGTACAGGAATGTTCGGAACGGGAACACCTGGCCCGCTTCGGCTCTTCCAACAAGAACTATCTGATCAAATCAGCTGGCTGCTGCCATTTGCGATTTTTGGAATGGCAGGCTTGCTGATTGCAGGCGCGAGAGAAAGAAGAAGATTATCTGTTGAGCAGAAGGAGACGGTGTTTTGGGTTGCATGGCTTGTGCCGATTGCCGGATTCTTCAGTGTAGCAGAATTTTTCCATCATTATTATCTCATTATGCTGGCGCCGCCGATTGCTGCACTTGTCGGAGCTGGGTGGGTTGCGCTCGTTCAGTTATACCGAAGCCATACAGGCTGGAAGTCTTGGCTTTTGCCGGCGGCGATGGTTGCCACAACGGGATTTGAATTGTTTATTCTGAGAAACTACAACGATCAAATCAGTGTTGGATGGAGTATCGGCGTAGGAGTTATCGGTGCGTTATCTGCCATTGCTCTTCTGATTTTTAAACAGCGCCAAAAACCGCTCACATATTATATATCACTTGCAGGTCTTCTCGTATTGCTTGTGATGCCGATTTATTGGGCAAGCACACCTCTCCTGTACGGAGGAAACAGCTCTCTTCCTGAAACAGGACCGCAGCTTGCTTCAAGCAGCGGAAAAGGCATGGGAATGAACGAGTCGAGTGTAAATGAAAAATTGATTGAGTATTTAGTAGAAAACAACTCCGGAGCGGAATATTTATTCGCCACAACTGATTCAAACACAGCGGCTCCGTACATTATCAAAACGAAAAAGGCCGTCATGACGATCGGCGGATTCAGCGGTTCTGACCCGGCCATCACGCTGACTCAATTTAAAAAGCTCGTAAAAGAAGGAAAAGTGAAATACTTCTTGGCTTCAGGAATGGGGAAAGGCGGAAACAATGAAATTGTCGAATGGGTTCAAGAAAACGGCAAGAAAGTTTCTTCTGATAAATGGCAGTCAAGCTCTGATCAGACTGATTCATCAGGTACGGCAAGCAAGAGCAACGCTTCAGGCCAAACCGGCAAAATGGGCGGCGGCCCTGGCGGAATGAAGCAGTCAGCTACATTATACGAACTAAATGCTGATGAATAGGAGGAAAAAACATGAGCAGACATATTCAATATTCAATTGTGATACCTGTGTATAATGAAGAGCTTGTCATTCATGAAACCTATCAGCGCTTAAAAGAGGTCATGGATCAAACGAAGGAAAACTACGAGCTGATTTTTGTCAACGATGGCAGCAAAGACCGCAGTATTGAGATTTTAAGAGAGCACAGCCTGATCGATCCGAGAGTGAAAATTATTGATTTTTCAAGGAATTTTGGACACCAGATCGCCATTACGGCGGGAATGGATTATGCACAGGGGAATGCAATCGTCGTTATTGACGCCGATTTGCAGGACCCTCCTGAGTTAATTTTAGACATGATTGAAAAGTGGAAGGAAGGCTATGAGGTCATATACGCCGTGCGGACAAAACGAAAAGGGGAAACCTTTTTCAAAAAACAGACAGCGGCCATGTTTTACCGGCTTCTCAGCAGCATGACAGATATTGATATCCCGATTGATACCGGGGATTTCCGTCTCATGGACAGAAAAGTCTGTGATGAAATGAAAAAATTAAAGGAAAAAAATCCTTTTGTCCGAGGCCTCGTCAGCTGGGTAGGCTTCAAACAAACGGCAGTTGAGTATGTGCGTGATGAAAGGCTTGCCGGAGAAACGAAATACCCGCTTAAGAAAATGCTGAAGCTTTCAATGGACGGCATTACGACATTTTCACATAAACCGCTGAAGCTAGCAAGCTATGCCGGGGTCTTAATGTCAGGCGCAGGTTTTCTGTATATGTTTATCGTGCTGTATTTGAAGCTGTTCACTGACAGCACCATTACCGGCTGGTCATCGCTTATTGTCATCCAGCTCCTGTTCAGCGGCATTGTGCTTCTGATACTGGGGATGATTGGTGAATATATCGGCAGAATCTATGATGAAGCCAAAGACCGGCCGCTTTACATCGTACAGAAATCGTACGGGATTGAAAATAAAAGACTCTATAGAGACCAGCATATGTCTTGACCAGAAGCCCCTGTCCTTTACGGACAGGGGTTTTTATGTCTGTATGATGATCAAAGTAAAAAGATGCTGATATGAAAGGGAGAGGGAGAGAAGAAGGGATTGTGAGCTTGCACTGCGGTTCAGGCATGCTGAAATAAAAACGGCAACGCCTAAAAGCTTTCAACTTAGGCGTTGCTGAATTTAGCTGTTAGATTGAGGGGTTTTTAAGAAACGCATGATCACAGCCGTACCTGTTATATTTAATAGAATACTGGCCCCCAGTGTAACTCCCCATGCCACTGTTGATGCAGGAAGGAGATAGCTCAGCATCAGAAAAGCCAATCCTGCGCAAATCATGCTCAATCCCATGGTTTTCATGTCATTCCTCCTCTAAACAATGCTTCAAGCATCTGATTAGAATGAAATCAGTCTATATCATATACGGGTGTGTCGGTAGAAAGTTTCATAGAGCAGATAGTTCTTATGTCTAATAAAAAGCCTCAGACCGCTTTTGCGGCCTGAGGCGCTTTTCTTAAGAAGGTGTTTCTTCTTTTTGATCGAGTTTGATTTTTTTCGTCATCTCTTTGCCGTTTCTGAGAATTTTCACTTCAACGGTGTCACCGATATTTGCGTCTTTGTATAGGATATTGCGCAATTCGCTGCCTGTGTTGATTTTTTTGCCTTTTAAGCTGATGATAATATCTTCGGCTTTCAGCCCGGCCTTTGCAGCAGGGGAGCCTGAAGCGACTTCACGGATGTATACGCCTTTATTCAGCTGGCTGCCGAATAAGCCAAGTGTGCCTTCTTGATAGTTTTGCGGCACCTGTTCCAAATCAAGCATGCTGACACCGATATACGGACGTTCAATTTGCCCTTTAGACAGCAATTCTTCAGCTATCGGTTTGACGTCGTTGCTTGGAATGGCAAATCCGATGCCCTCAACATCATCTTCACTGATTTTCATGCTGTTAATGCCGATAATTTTGCCGTCTGTATTTAACAACGGACCGCCGCTGTTACCCGGGTTAATTGCGGCATCAGTTTGAATCACGTTAATGCTTGTTTGACCGGCTGATGTTGACATTGAAACTGTTCTATCCACGCCGCTTACAATTCCTTGTGTTACTGTGCGAGACAGGTCTTTACCGAGCGGATCTCCAATTGCAATAACGGTTTCGCCTGTTCTGAGATCCGATGAATTACCGAAGTCTGCTACCTTTGTTACGTGGTCATCACTGATTTGAAGAACGGCTAAATCTGTTAAAGAGTCACTGCCTACAAGCTTTGCTGTCACATCAGTTCCGTCGTATAAAGACACTTTAAGTGAAGTTGCGCCTTCTACAACGTGGTTATTCGTAATGATATAAGCCTTGCCGTTCTCTTTTTTGAAAATGACACCCGACCCTGAGCCGCTTTCTGTATCTTCGCTAGAATCAGAGCTGGAACCGGAAGAGCCGGAGCCAAACAAAGAGCTGTTTGACTGAGCCTGAAGGTTTGTGATACCCACAATCGCCGGTGAAAGATCTTCCACCATATCTGAGATTTTAGAAGAATCCTCGCTCTTAAATGCAGATGAGCTGCTTGAGTCCGTTGAGCTTTTGCTTGATTCAGAGGAGGTGCTTTTAGCTGTAACAGATTGAGTTTGCTGCTGGCTGGACGTCTGTTTCGCTGCATCCTGAGAATCGTGGTCGCCAAGCGGTGTGAACGTATAAATGCCAAGGGCAAGACTTCCGCCGATGACTCCGCCAAGCAGCGGCCTGAACCATCCGAATCCGCGCTTTTTCTTCTCTTGATCATGAATCACATTGCGGGCTGAGTAAGAAGGGTTTTGATCATTCTCTTTCGTTAAAAAAACCTCATTCTCTTGTCCTTCTGTTCTATTTTCGTCACGATAGTTATCCATCATGTTCACTCCGTTTCTCTCTATTTTCAACTCATTACATCTTAATAATGGCAGTTTTATGACTTGATTTTATCATAAACAAAAACTGTGGGATAAAAATGAAAACTTTATGGGAAATTGTGAAAAAGTGCGAAAACCGGTACACTTTATAAGGAATATTGTACATGAAAGGGCTGAAACGATGGAACCCATCGGATTGATTGGATATGGCAGCATGGCGGATATGATCGCCAGACAGCTGCTGAAGCATAAACAAATAGAGGAAAATGAGCTGTATGTTGAGACAAGAACTAAGGGTGATCGGCTTCAGGCATTGCTCGCTGACTATCCAAACGTTTCGGCAAAACCGCTTGAGGTATGGGCGGAAAAGTGCGCGTTGATCTTTATATGTGTCCCGCCGCTCCATGTCATTGAAACAGTGCGCCGGCTGCACCCGTATGTGAACCGGAATACTCATATTGTATCCATTGCGGCTGGTGTGCCTCTGCGGCTTTTAGAAACGGCAGCTGGAATATCACGGGTGATTCCGGCCATTACATCTGAAACAGAAGCCGGCATCTCACTGGTTGTTCACAGTGAAGCACTGGCGGCACAGAAGAAAGAACGTTTGGATGAACTGTTATCGGCTTTCAGCAGTGTGCGAGAAATAAAAGAATCCAATTTGGATGCCGCCAGTAATCTGACGAGCTCTGCTCCGGGCTTCATCGCCGCAGTGTTTGAAGAATTAGCGCTGTCGGCTGTGAGAAACAGCGGCCTGACAAAAGAAGAAGCCTTTGATTTCCTGATACACTCACTGTATGGGACAGGCAAGCTGCTGATTGAAAAGAAGATGTCCTTTGAGGAGACGCTGAACCGTGTTGCAACGAAAGGCGGAATTACAGGAGAGGGAGCGGCGGTGATACGTGCCTCCGTGCCGAATGTATTTGATCAAGTATTTGAAAAAACACTCGAAAAATATGAGCAGCTGACAGAACAAGCAGCAAAAGAAACATGAATCCTTGAAAGAGGATTCTTTTTTATATCTGAACGTTAGTGATTTTTCCCAGCTATATTGCATTTTTCCTCTTTTTTTAATATAATCTGTTAGAATATTCATAATTTAGTAAAAAAGGAGGAGCGCTATGAAACTGTACATGTCAGTAGATATGGAGGGTATTTCAGGTCTTCCGGATGATACCTTTGTTGATTCCGGCAAGCGTAATTATGAACGTGGACGGCTGATCATGACCGAAGAAGCAAACTACTGTATTACCGAAGCGTTTAACAGCGGGTGTACGGAGGTGCTGGTGAATGACAGCCATTCGAAAATGAATAATCTGATGGTTGAAAAGCTTCATCCGGAGGCAGATTTGGTTTCCGGTGATGTTAAACCATTTTCGATGGTGCAGGGGCTGGATGATACTTTCACGGGCGCGTTGTTTCTCGGTTATCACGCAAGAGCTTCAACTCCCGGTGTCATGTCCCATAGCATGATTTTCGGTGTCCGTCATTTTTACATAAATGATCAGCCTGTCGGTGAGCTTGGATTAAATGCTTACGTTGCCGGTTATTACGATGTCCCGGTATTAATGGTAGCCGGTGATGACCGGGCGGCCAAAGAAGCTGAAGAGCTCATCCCGAATGTCACGACAGCTGCTGTTAAACAAACGATTTCAAGATCTGCAGTTAAATGTCTGTCGCCTGCGAAAGCCGGCCGGCTGCTGACAGAAAAAACCGCATATGCCCTGCAGAACAAGGATAAAGTTAAACCGCTTACACCGCCTGACAGGCCTGTATTGAGCATTGAATTTGCCAATTACGGCCAAGCTGAGTGGGCTCATCTAATGCCGGGTACAGAAATCAAAATGGGAACCACAACCGTTCAATTTCAGGCGAAGGATATGCTTGAAGCCTACCAGGCTATGCTTGTCATGACTGAACTGGCGATGCGAACATCATTCTGCTAAAGGGGTGTTAAGGCTTTGGCAAGATATATAATGAAGCGTTTTTTGGCAATGGCAGCTACGATTTTGGTCATTACCACCCTGACTTTTGTTCTGATGAAGGTCATTCCCGGATCTCCTTTTAATGAGGAGAGGGGTACAAATGAAGCGGTTCAAAGAAATCTCGAAGCCTACTATCACTTAGACGATCCTCTCATTATCCAATACACCATCTATCTAAAATCCATCATTACATTCGATTTTGGCCCTTCTATTAAAAAACCGTCAGACAGTGTAAATGATATGCTGGAACGCGGATTTCCCGTTTCCTTCGAACTTGGGATGGCAGCGATTGTCATTGCTGTGATCTCAGGGCTGATACTTGGCGTAACCGCCGCGCTACGCCGCAACGGCTTTTTGGACTACGCCGCGATGAGCCTCGCGGTACTCGGCATTTCCATCCCGAATTTTATTATGGCGACGTTGCTTATTCAGCAGTTTGCCGTCAATCTTAAACTATTTCCCGCCGCTACGTGGACGAGCCCGATCCATATGGTGCTTCCGACCGCAGCGCTTGCAGTTGGACCGATGGCGATTATCGCCAGGCTGACAAGATCAAGCATGGTCGAAGTCCTGACACAGGATTATATCCGCACAGCGAAAGCGAAAGGGCTGTCTCCGCTCAAAATTATCGTAAAACACGCACTCAGAAACGCGCTCATGCCCGTCATTACCGTACTGGGAACACTCGTTGCCAGCATTTTAACAGGAAGCTTTGTTATTGAAAAAATCTTTGCCATTCCGGGAATGGGAAAATATTTTGTCGAAAGCATTAATCAGCGGGACTATCCCGTGATTATGGGAACGACCGTTTTTTACAGCGTCATTTTGATCGTGATGCTGTTTTTGGTCGACTTGGCCTACGGTCTGCTGGACCCGCGCATTAAACTGCATAAGAAAGGGTGAAGCGTATGAATCTCCCTGTACAAACAGATGAACGCCAGCCGCAGCAGCACGTTCAGGTGCCGGACGAATGGTTTGTTCCGAATCAGGAAAAGACCCAAGAAACCGATTCAGTCAAACGGCCGAGTTTGTCCTACGCGCAGGATGCCTGGAGGAGGCTGAAGAAAAATAAACTAGCGATGGCCGGGCTTTTTATTCTTTTATTTCTATTTGTGATGGCAGCAGTTGGTCCTTTTTTATCCCCTCATAGTGTCGCGCGCCAATCGCTGACAGAACAAAACCTTCCCCCTTCTGCAGATCATTGGTTCGGTACAGATGAGCTTGGCCGGGATGTGTTTACACGAACATGGTACGGAGCGAGGATTTCGTTATTTGTCGGAGTGATGGCTGCACTGATTGATTTTTTGATCGGTGTCATTTATGGAGGCATTGCCGGCTATAAAGGCGGCAGAACAGACAGTGTTATGATGCGGATTATTGAAGTGCTGTACGGGCTGCCGTATCTTCTTGTTGTCATTTTGCTGATGGTCTTGATGGGTCCGGGGCTTGGCACCATTATCGTAGCGCTGACTGTTACGGGATGGGTCGGCATGGCGAGAATTGTAAGAGGCCAGGTGCTGCAAATAAAAAATTACGAGTATGTGCTCGCCTCGAAAACCTTTGGTGCGAAAACCTTTCGCATCATTCGCAAAAATTTGCTGCCGAATACAATGGGCGCGATCATCGTACAAATGACTTTAACTGTACCTACCGCCATATTCGCAGAATCATTTTTGAGCTTTCTCGGTCTCGGCATTCAAGCGCCGTTTGCCAGCTGGGGTGTGATGGCGAATGACGGCCTGCCGACCATTTTGTCTGGGCATTGGTGGCGCCTGTTCTTTCCTGCCTTTTTCATCTCATTAACGATGTACGCGTTTAATGTGCTGGGGGACGGATTGCAGGATGCACTGGACCCTAAGCTAAGGAGGTAGCTGTATGGAGAAAGTTCTGTCAGTCAATGATCTGCACGTTTCTTTTACGACTTACGGCGGGACGGTTCAGGCGGTCAGAGGCGTGAGCTTCGATTTGTACAAAGGGGAAACCTTTGCCATTGTCGGCGAATCGGGCTGCGGCAAAAGCGTCACCTCTCAAAGCATTATGGGACTGCTCCCGCCCTATTCAGCGAAGGTGACAGACGGCAGCATTTTATTTAAAAACAAAGACCTTTGCCGTCTCTCTGACAGAGAAATGAGGAGCATAAGGGGTGCGGACATTTCAATGATTTTTCAAGATCCGATGACGGCGTTAAACCCGACGCTGACTGTCGGAGACCAGCTGGCAGAAGCGCTTCTTCGTCACAAGAGGATGAAGAAAAAGGCTGCTGAGAAAGAGGTTCTTTCTATGCTGGCATTGGTCGGCATTCCAGATCCTGAAGCACGCCTGAAGCAGTATCCCCATCAATTCAGCGGCGGCATGAGACAGCGGATTGTCATTGCGATGGCGCTGATCTGCGAGCCTGATATTTTAATAGCGGATGAACCGACAACTGCCCTTGACGTCACCATACAGGCGCAAATTCTGGAACTGTTTAAAGAGATTCAGAGAAAAACAAAGGTTTCTGTCATTTTGATCACACACGATTTAGGGGTGGTTGCCCAGGTGGCTGACAGGGTGGCAGTGATGTATGCCGGAAAAATAGCGGAAATTGGCACGAGAAAAGATATATTTTACAAGCCGCAGCACCCTTATACAAAAGGGCTGCTGAATTCCGTCCCGCGGCTGGATCTTGAAGACGCTGAGCTGATTCCGATTGACGGCACGCCGCCGGATTTATTTTCACCGCCGCCGGGCTGCCCATTTGCCGCCCGCTGTCCGAGCAGAATGATCGTGTGCGACAGGGTATACCCTGATCAAACCGTTCGATCCGGCACGCACGCTGTTCACTGCTGGCTTCAGGATAAACGGGCTGAGCACGCGGTGCTGCCGGGAGCGAAGGATGAATAACGAAAAAGGGGGAAGAGGATGAAGAGAGTGAAGAAGCTATGGGGAATGGGTCTTGCACTGGGACTTTCATTTGCGCTGATGGGATGCACGGCAAATGAGCAGGCTGGAAAAGAAAGCGGAGAAGATAAGGCGAAGACAAGCGGAGAAAAGGTACTGTACTTAAATAATGAAAATGAACCGACTTCGTTTGACCCGCCGATCGGTTTTAATAATGTGTCTTGGCAGCCGTTAAATAACATCATGGAAGGGTTAACGCGCCTCGGTAAAGACAATGAACCGGAGCCGGCGATGGCAGAGAAGTGGTCTGTGTCGAAGGATAAAAAAACGTACACATTTACGATTCGGGAAAATGCGAAATGGACGAACGGAGACCCTGTGACAGCCGGAGATTTTGAATACGCTTGGAAACGGATGCTTGATCCGAAAACAGGAGCATCTTCCGCGTTTCTCGGCTACTTTATTGAAGGCGGCGAAGCCTATAACAGCGGAAAAGGGAAAAGAGACGATGTGAAGGTGACGGCAAAGGATGATCATACCCTTGAAGTGACACTTGCCGCGCCGCAAAAATATTTCCTGAGCGTGGTGTCAAACCCGGCGTATTTTCCGGTTAACGAAAAAGTTGATAAAGAAAATCCAAAGTGGTTTGCTGAAGCTGATACATTTGTCGGCAACGGCCCGTTTAAACTGGCGGGATGGAAGCATGATGACAGCATCACAATGGAAAAAAGCGATACGTACTGGGATAAAGAAACCGTTAAGCTTGACAAAGTGAAATGGGCAATGGTGAGTGACAGAAATACAGATTACCAAATGTTTCAGTCTGGAGAATTGGACACCGCATACGTACCGGCTGAGCTAAGTGACCAGCTGCTGGATCAAGACAACGTGCACATCGTTGATCAGGCGGGTTTATACTTTTAC
Source organism: Bacillus sp. 0909A (assembly GCF_036765115.1). Lineage (NCBI taxonomy): Bacteria > Bacillati > Bacillota > Bacilli > Caryophanales > Bacillaceae > Bacillus > Bacillus sp. 0909A. Next base: position 515,706 of record NZ_JBAIZU010000002.1, on the reverse strand, counting down.
CGCTTTAATGTCAATATGGAGCCGTTTCAAAATGAAAACATCAGAAAAGCCTTCGCAATGGCTGTTGATCAGAAGGAAATCGTAAAATACGTCACGAAAAACAATGAAAAACCGGCGCACGCTTTTGTTTCGCCCGGGTTTACACAGCCTGACGGCAAGGACTTCCGGGAAGCGGGTGGAGACCTGATCAAACCAAATGAAAACAAAGCGAAGCAGCTGTTAGAAAAAGGAATGAAGGAAGAGAAGTATGACAAGCTGCCTGCGGTCACGCTTACTTACAGTACGAAACCGGAGCATAAAAAGATTGCTGAAGCCATCCAGCAAAAATTGAAAAATACTCTTGGCGTCGATGTGAAGCTGGCCAATATGGAGTGGAACGTGTTTTTAGAGGAGCAAAAAGCGCTTAAGTTTCAATTCTCACAAAGCTCATTTCTGCCTGACTATGCGGACCCTATCAGTTTCCTGGAAGCCTTCCAAACAGGAAATTCGATGAACCGCACAGGCTGGACCAACAAAGAATATGATCAGCTGATGAAGCAGGCGAAAAATGAAGCGGATGAAAAAACGCGTTTTTCACTCATGCATAAGGCGGAAAAGCTTCTCATCAATGAAGCACCGATCATTCCGGTTTATTTCTATAATCAGGTCAATCTGCAAAACGAACATGTAAAGGACATCGTCCGGCACCCTGTTGGCTATATCGATTTAAAATGGGCCGATAAAAACTAACACGGCGATTGAGAAAATACTGCTCTCTTTATGTGAAGGAGCGGTATTTTTTCTCTTTTTTGTACGTATACGTAGGGTGCAGAGCAAATGAAGGGAGCTGATCGGAGTTGAATCACAAGCCGAACGCACTGAAAAAAGGCGATACAGTCGGTGTCATCGCACCTGCAAGCCCGCCTGATTCGAAAAAGCTTGACACGGCGCTTTTGTTTTTAGAGGAGCTCGGCCTTCAGGTAAAGCTGGGCAAGGCGCTGAAAAACCAGCACGGCTATTTAGCGGGACAGGATGATGAGCGGCTGGCTGATCTGCACGAGATGTTCAAAGACCAGGAGGTGAAAGCGGTGCTGTGCGCATGCGGAGGCTTTGGCACGGGACGGATCGCCTCAAGCATTGATTACAGCTTGCTCCGCAAACACCCTAAAATCTTTTGGGGATACAGTGATATTACGTTCTTACATACAGCCATCCATCAAAACACAGGCCTCGTCACTTTTCACGGCCCGATGCTCAGCTCAGATATAGGCCTTGAAGACGTTCATCCCCTGACAAAAGCGTCGTATCAGCAGCTGTTTCAAGAGACGGCATTCACCTATACAGAAAAACTTTCTCCACTGACGGTGCTTGTTCCGGGAAAAGCGGAAGGGGAGCTTGTCGGAGGTAATCTTTCCTTGCTGTCATCGACACTCGGCACGCCGTTTGAGATTGATACGAGGGGAAAGCTCCTGTTTATTGAGGATATTGACGAGGAGCCGTATCAAATTGACCGGATGCTGAATCAGCTGAAAATGGCAGGGAAGCTGTCGGACGCAGCCGGCATTCTTGTTTGTGATTTTCATAACTGCATCCCGGTGAAACGGGAGAAATCTTTGACACTTGAGCAGGTGCTCGAAGACTATATTGTGTCCTCCGGAAGGCCTGCTCTTAGAGGGTTTAAGATTGGCCACTGTTCGCCGAGTATTGCCGTTCCGGTCGGTGCGCACGCCGCCATGGATACAGCCAAAAAAACGGTCGTCATTGAGGCGGGCGTTTCTGGAGGGGCGTATTGAGTATGAAAATAATAAAAATAGACACCAAACGGGTCGCCGTGCCGCTGACAAAGCCGTTTAAAACGGCGCTTCGCACAGTGTATACAGCTGAATCTGTGATCGTAACGATCACTTATGACAATGGCGCAATCGGATGGGGAGAAGCGCCTCCGACGATTGTGATTACCGGAGACAGCATGGACAGTATCGAGAGTGCGATTCACCACGTCTTAAAGCAGGCACTGCTTGGAAGAAGCCTTACCGGCTGCGAGGCCATTCTGCATGACATCCAGCATCTTCTGGCAGGAAATCAAAGCGCAAAAGCAGCTGTGGAAATGGCTGTATACGACGGCTGGGCGCAGATGAGCGGGCAGCCGCTTTACCAAATGCTCGGCGGATATCGAAGTACACTTGAAACGGACTACACCGTCAGTGTGAACCCGCCTGAAGAGATGGCGGCGGATGCAGAGCGTTTTCTTAAACAAGGCTTTCAAACGCTAAAAATAAAGGTTGGCAGAGATGACATTGAGACAGATATCGCCCGTATTCAAGAAATCAGAAAACGTGTCGGGCCTGGGGCGAAGCTTCGATTGGATGCCAATCAGGGATGGGCGCCGAAAGAAGCGGTAACGGCTATTCGGAAAATGGAGGATGCCGGCCTGGACATTGAGCTTGTCGAACAGCCTGTCCATAAGGATGATATTGCCGGGCTCAAGAAAGTGACGGATGCAACGGACACGCCAATCATGGCTGATGAAAGTGTATTTACACCGCGACAGGCATTCGAAGTCCTTCAAACCCGCAGCGCCGACCTGATCAATATTAAATTGATGAAGGCAGGAGGAATCAGCGGAGCAGAGAAAATCAATGCCATGGCAGAGATTTGCGGGGTGGAGTGCATGGTCGGCAGCATGATCGAAACAAAGCTCGGCATTACAGCTGCGGCGCATTTCGCAGCAAGCAAAAAAAACGTTACGCGCTTTGACTTCGATGCCCCGCTCATGCTGAAAACGGATTTGATTAAGGGCGGAATTGTATACAGCGGCAGCACGATTACGTTGCCTGACAAACCGGGTCTTGGTATTACAGGAGTTGTGCTTCAGAAAGGAGAAACGGAGACATGAACCATACTGTTATATCAGCAGTTGCCAACATATGGACAGCGCCTGATTCACCTCGTCCATTTGATCACACAATGCTCGATCCAACCGTGTCGATCAGAGAATGGCTCAAGAGCATGACCTATGATCAGCGGCTTGGGTTATGTAAAGATAATGTGATCCAAACGCAGGTTCTCTTTGGCGAGGAGGTGCTGGTCACGGAGGAACAGGATGAATGGGTGTCTGTCGTTGTGCCCGGCCAGTCATCCCGCAAGGATAAACGCGGATATCCGGGCTGGATGAAAAAGAACCAGCTGATAAACACAAATCTCACACAATCGAATCACACCGTGTCGATCAGCAAACCAACAGCTTTTTTGTATGGGGATACCCGAGAAAAGGAAATTGAGCTGAGCTTCTTAACTGCTCTGCCTCTGATTAGTGAAGAGGACGGCTTTTTCAAAGTAGCGACTCCTATTGGAGATAGGCTTCTGAGAAAAACTGATGCGGAGCTTGTTCAGCATAAGAAAGGAACGGCCGAAGACATCATTCAGACAGGGGCATGTTTTCTCGGACTTCCTTATTTATGGGGAGGTATAAGCGGATTTGGATTTGATTGCTCTGGTTTTATGTACAGCTTATTTAAAGCCAATGGGTACGGTATTCCCCGTGATGCGGGAGACCAAGCGAAAACAGGGAAGGAAGTGCCGCTTCACGAGATCGGTGCCGGTGATCTGCTATTTTTTGCATATGAAGAAGGAAAAGGAGCAATTCATCACGTGGGTCTGTCCATAGGAGACGGAAAAATGCTTCATTCTCCTAAGACAGGGAAATCGATCGAAATCATCACGCTGAAAAATACAGAATATGAAAAAGAGCTTTGTGCGGCACGCCGCTGTTTTTCAGAATGAGGAGGGAGACACATGACACCACTGCTAGAGGTCAGTCAGCTGAAAATGCATTTTGACGCAGGGAAAAAGCGAACAGTCAAAGCGGTCGACGGGGTAACCTTCCAGGTTCATGAGGGGGAGACGTTCGGGCTTGTCGGGGAATCAGGCTGCGGGAAATCAACCTTGGGAAGAGTGCTGATGCGTCTATACCATCCCACAGAAGGAAGCGTCAAATACCGCGGAACCAATATTCACGCCCTCAGTGAGAAAGAGCAGTTTGCCTATAACCGCAAACTGCAGATGATTTTTCAGGACCCTTATGCATCGCTCAATCCGAGGATGACAGTTCGAGAAATCATTTTAGAGCCGATGGAAATTCACAATCTTTACAATACTCATAAAGCGCGGCTCCTCGTTGTGGACGAGTTGCTTGAGGCAGTAGGGCTTCACCCGGATTTCGGCAGCCGTTACCCACACGAATTCAGCGGAGGCCAAAGGCAGAGGATTGGGATTGCCAGAGCGCTGTCATTGAATCCAGAGTTCATCGTAGCGGACGAGCCGATTTCTGCGCTTGATGTGTCGGTTCAGGCACAAGTGGTCAACCTGCTGAAGCGGCTTCAAAAAGAAAAAGGACTCACCTTTCTGTTTATTGCCCATGATTTATCGATGGTAAAGCATATCAGCGACAGAATCGGCGTTATGTACTTAGGCCACATGATGGAAATTACAGATAGCGGCACATTGTATCGTGAACCGCTGCACCCGTATACGAAGGCGCTGCTGTCTTCGATTCCGATTCCGGACCCTGAGTTAGAGGACAAGCGTGAGCGCATTATTTTAAAAGGGGAGCTGCCGAGTCCGGTTCATCCGCCGAGTGGCTGTGTGTTTCGGACGCGCTGCCCGGAGGCGATGCCTGAATGCGGGGAATCACGCCCTTTGCTTCAAGAAATCGAAGCCGGCCGTTTCGTTGCCTGCCATTTATATCGAAATGCTGAGACGAAAGAAAAGGTGAGATAAATAAAAAGCTGGCCCGTTATGAGGAGCCAGCTTTCTTTTATGATTGCTGTAAAAATTTCACGCACACCGGATAAGGAACAGAAACGGTTGAAGGAAGCAGTGTCAGTCGTCCTGTCTCTGTGTCTCTTTCAAACAATACGAGATTGCCTGTTTCTTCGTTTGAAGCGACAAGGAAGGACTCCGTTGGATCCAGCACAAAGTCACGAGGCCAGTTTCCTTCAGTCGACACTCTTTCCACGAATGCCAGCTCGCCTGAATATTGATTCACTTCAAACACAGCGATACTGTCATGGCCGCGGTTTGCTACGTAAACAAAACGGCCGTCCTGTGTGACATGAATGGCGCTTCCCTGGCTGTTATCTGTGAAATCATCAGGAATGGCAGAGACGACTTGAAGTTCTCTGAATTCGCCGGCTGTCGGATTGTATTCAAGCGCAATTACTTCATTGCTTAATTCTGTCATGACATAAGCGTACTTTTCTTTTGGGTGAAAAGCGATATGACGAGGGCCTGCACCTGGAGCGAAGGAATGGCTGCCAGATTCCTTCAATTCACCGTCTTTTAGCTTATAGGTGTACAGCTTATCTGTCCCTAAGTCAACCGCTACAACATAATTATGTTCAGGTGTAAAGCCCGCATAGTGTGTATGTGGCTTTTCCTGTCTTTCATGCGGACCCTTTCCTATATGGGCGGCTTCTGAAGCGGGGGATTGCAAACCTCCGTCTTTTTGAACCGGAAAAGCGTGCACCTTCCCGCTGTGATAGTTGGCTGTCAATACGTATTGCTGATGATCATCGATGCTTACATGACATGGCGATGGGCCATCGATTAACTGATGATTCAGAAATGTTAATTCTCCGCTGTTTTTATCGATTTGATAGGCAGCAACACCGCCTATTCCGTCTGCTTTTTCAATTGAATAAAGAATCGTGTTGTCTTTATTCGGCGTCACATATGTGGGGTTTCCCAGCTTTGCAGCAAGCTTTGGCTCGCTGAGTGTTTTTTTGTCAGTATCCAGCTCAAATGAATAAATGCCTTCACTTCCGCCTTTTGTATATGTTCCGACATATCCTATGTACTTTGTCATGCGATTTCCCCCTTAAAAATGATGTCATCTCTATATTAACGTATCTTGGTGAAATACGCTGTTTAAAACAAGAAAAAGGGGAATATTCTTCATTCGCCTCGAATGAGCGGCATCGTACAGCATCTGAAGGAACCGCCTGATTTGATAATTTCTGACAAGTCAATTTCGATGATGTGATAGCCTCTTTTGGATAATTCACGATTGACATGACGATTGCCCGGCAGGCTGATGATGGTCTTTCTGCCGATAGATAGGACATTGGTGCCAAGTGTAAATTGTTCGTTTTCCGGTACCTCAATGAGATTGTAACGGTCTGCCAGCATATCGACTTCCTGCTGGGGAAGGGCTTCAGGGTAGATTAACGCTTCGCTTTCAGAAATGATATTAAATACGCAGTCCAAATGCAGAAATTTTTCATCGAGCGGAACTGGGATAATGGTGTATTCAGGAAGCTCTTCTTGCAGCTGGCCGACCGCTGAGATGTCCGTCCGCTGGCTGATCCCGACATAAACGGTATCACCATCTATGACGACGTCACCGCCTTCAATGCTAGTATCGAGCATCCGGGTATAAGGAATCCCTTGATTGTGGAAAAATTCTTTTATCACAGCTTCTTCCCCTTGGCGAATGGGCTCAGTCATGCTGGAAAGAAAGGCTTTTTCCCCGATGACAAAACCGATATCCCGGGTAAATACCTGCTCAGGCAGTCCGTGTTGAACAGGCAAAAGGATGACCTCAATACTGTGTGACCTGAGCTCTTCTACTAAGCGGCTGTGCTGCTCTTTGGCGGTTTTGACTTGAATATTGTCATCTTCAAAATGTTTTTGGGTTTCATTAATCACGTCCTTAATTGTCATATGCTCGGGTTTGCATAAAATAACTTTCTTTAAGGTGCCATATTCTGTTTGGCATACGGTTTTGTGCTGATGTTTTGGAACGGATACATCCATTTGTTTCTCCTCCTGACCGTGTGAAATACGTATATTATTCCCTCATCATTCTGATCATTAAACATTCCAGAACGAAAACCTCACAGACAAACCATTTTAAATTTTAGACAAATGGATGAGAATATTGTTTAATAGGAGAATATGAGTGCATTTACTAATCGATCAGACATCAAAGGGGAGAAAGGTATGGAAGCACAGGAAACAAAATTTTGTAAAGAGTCAAAGGTTGTAAAAACAAGCAGGGTATTCCCTCTTGATACAAACAATCATAATACGCTGTTTGGCGGAAAACTGATGAGTTATATCGATGATATTGCGTCTATTTCCGCAGCGCGCCATTGCAGACGTGATACGGTAACAGCTTCGATGGACTCTGTTGATTTTCTGAAACCGATCGGGCAAAGGGAGTCTGTCTGCCTGGAATCTTATGTGACTTGGGTGGGCACATCTTCCATGGAGGTGTTTGTAAAAGTCATCAAAGAGCATCTGATGACTGGTGAAAGGGAGCTCGCCGCGACATCCTTTTTGACCTTTGTCGCATTAGACTCCAACGGCAAGCCGGTGCCTGTGCCGAGAGTTGTACCGGAGACAGAAGAGGAAATCATGCTGCATAACACAGCGGTTCAGCGTGCAAGTGAACGGAAAAACCGAAAAAAACACAGTCAGGCGCTGGCAAATGCGCTCGGAACAGACAAGCCTTGGTAAACATGAAACCCAAAACAAATTTGTTTTGGGTTTTTTTTGTGCCTTCGGATTATTTCGCTGCTGAGGCTGATAAACCACAAAGATTAGGCCGTTTTTGCTAGGGGATTCTATACAAAAGCAACAATTGTCACGTTAAATTGATAATTTTGTGGCAACTTTTTTAAAGATTCATTTAAAATATATCTTTTGAGGGCGAGATCATGTATTTTAAAGGTATATTTAAAATACATCTTTTTGGAAGGGTTGTTAAACGATGTTAGATAACAAAACAATCGAAATCATAAAAAGTACTGTGACAGTATTACAGCAGCACGGTGAATCCATTACAGGACGTTTTTACGACCTCATGTTCCAAGATCATCCTGAGCTTTTAAACATTTTTAATCAAACAAACCAAAAGAAAAAAACACAGCGTACTGCCTTGGCGAATGCTGTTATTGCAGCTGCCGCCAATATTGACCGGCTTGGCAATATCATTCCGGTCATCAAACAAATCGGCCATAAACACCGCAGTATCGGCATTAAGCCTGAACATTATCCGATTGTCGGCAAATATTTGCTGATTGCCATTAAAGATGTTTTGGGAGATGCAGCGGCTCCTGACATAATGCAGGCGTGGGAGAAAGCGTATGGGGTAATAGCTGACGCGTTTATCAGAATTGAAAAAGAAATGTATGAGCAGGCGGAACGCCAAACCGGCGGATGGAAGGAGTATAAGCCTTTCGTCATAGCGAAAAAAGTGCGTGAAAGCAAAGAAATTACATCCTTCTATTTGAAACCGGAAGACGGCAAGCCGTTATGTGAATTTCAAGCAGGGCAGTATATCAGCATCAAAGTCCGGATTCCTGATTCTGAATATACGCATATCCGTCAATACAGCCTGTCCGATATGCCGGGAAAAGACTATTATCGAATTTCAGTTAAGAAAGAAGGTGTGGTGTCTTCTTATTTACACAATAAGCTGCAAGAGGGGGATTCATTAGAAATCAGCGCACCGGCAGGAGATTTTGTTTTAGATTCCTCATCCCGTAAAGATATTGTTCTGCTTAGTGCCGGAGTTGGCATTACACCGATGATCAGCATGCTGAAAACGTCTGTTTCCAAACAGCCTGAGCGGCAGATTGTGTTTATCCATGCTGCGAAAAATAGTGAATACCACGCGCTACGCGATGAAGCAGAAGAGGCAGCAGAGCATTCTTCTGTTAAAACGGCATTTGTGTATCGCGAGCCAACAGAAAAAGACCGAGCATGTGACATTCAATTTCATGAAGGGCAGATTGATCAGCAGTACCTCAAAGCTCTGATTGCCAATACAGATGCGGATTATTATATTTGTGGTTCACCTTCATTTATCACTCACATGCATAAGCTTGTATCGGAACTTGGATCAGCGCCAGAGTCTATCCATTACGAACTGTTCGGTCCTCAATTAAGTATGGCGAAGTCTATTTCTTAACACACGCGGCTCTTCTCAAATAATGGGAAGAGCTCTTTTTAGGATAATAGAAGAAGGCGGATGAGCGCCTTCTTCTACATTCGTACAATGACTGATCCGCCCCCGCTGGTGCATACGCGATTTTGCTGCTCTTGAATCGTTCTCAGCAATTCATTGTTCACCTCGATGGCTCTGATCAATTGTTCCATTTTAAGCTCTAAACCGGCCAGCCTGTCAGCTGTATGGTATGGCTGATAGGCTGCGGATTTTGGCTGTATGCTTTCATAGTGCCAATTGGCACTCTTATGCTGATGTTTCATGCTGTCCCTCCAATCAACATGGCTTTCTACTATGTTATGTGCCTGCATTCTGCACGTTCGCCTATTTAGATGCTGGATGGAGAGGTAGGATATGCATAGCGTTACAGTCCCAGGGAACAATATATTCATTATGGCTAGCGGATGGAGGGCAATGATCAGTGTTATGGATGGTATGGGCATTTTTACTCAAGCCTGTTATCGTGTTTTCGATTGCTTATATTTTGTTTCGGCTTGCCGGTAAAAAAGCCGTATCACAAATGAACAATTTTGATTTGCTTTTAACCTTCGCAATCGGAACCATTATCAGTGAGCCGATCCTCACATCCAAACTGCCGATGTCTATTTATTACGCGTGCTCCTTTTTATTGCTTTATCTTCTGATGAGCAAGCTTGCTCTATCTAATAAGTGGAGGTGGCTGCTGGTGGTCAGTCCGACAGTGTTAATCCGAAACGGGGATATCGATGAGCGCGGACTCAAAAAAGAGAGGCTGACCGTCAATGAGCTGCTCGGAAAACTGAGAGAAAAGGGCTATGCTGATCCGGCTGATATTGATCTTGCCATCATTGAAGAAACGGGAGAAGTAAGCGTGATCCCGACAGAAGAAGCGAGAGCAGTGCAGATGCGGGATTTGAATATGGAGGCTGAGCGGAACTTTATCCCGATTCCCCTCATATTGGACGGTGAGATCCTTGATCACAATTTGAAGTACCTTCAAAAAAACCGAAGCTGGCTGTTTGAAAAGCTTGAGGAAAAAGGGCACAGCCCAAAACAGCTGTCTTTGATCACGCTCGGCACGTTAAATGACCGCGGTGACATCTCACTCGATTTGAATACATCCAACGATTCACACCATGACCCGTATTTATACAAGCCTGGAAATAACAATTAATTTGCTGCCGACATTCTTTCGCGCTTTTTTATAGATTAGATGTGACTTCTGCACAGGAAATGTTCCCCCTTACGTCAAAATGTACACTTAGGTAAGGAGGGAATGGAACATGAGGGACTTATTCATTAGAAAAGACATGGCGCCGACAGTCAGTCTGCTGTATTCCGCAGTGGAAGAAAACAGCCTTCGTCTGGCATCTATTGTTAGCCGCATGACTCACAGAGAGCTATATTATAAGGGGTCTCAACCAAAAAACAGCACGGCCCAGCTGCTGCAGCATATCGCAAATGTTGATATTAGATGGGTGTGGCGCATAAAGGAGAATCGGGTCCCTGACCATGTTGAAGACATTTTCGGCCCAATGACAGATGAAAGCGGACGATTGCCTGAACCAAAGAATCAGCCGGGTTTAGAAGAGCTTTTGACAAGGCATCAACATGTCGTAAACGAGCTGAAATCGGTATGTAAGACCTTGACGGAGAACGATTTGCATCAAACGCTTTCTTACGAGGGTGACAAGGCAACAGTAAGATGGGGCATCTGGCATATGGCGGATCACAATCGCTATCATCAAGCCCATATTGAAGCCCTCAAAAAAGAATGGAAGCAGGATATAATCAAAAATGCGCGCTGAAACGAAGCTTGAGACCGAACGGATTCGTTTGCGCTGTATGGAGGACAGAGATCAAGAAGCTTTACTTGAGCTTTTCAGCGACCCTGAAGTGATGAAGTATTATTCCGGTTTAAAAGATAAACAGGAAACCCGCGAGTGGATCGCTTGGAACAAAAGAAATGAAAAAGGGTACCGGGTCAGTCTCTGGATCGCCGAGGACAAACAGACGGGGGATTTTTTAGGCCAATGCGGAATCGTGCCTCAGCAAACTGAAAATGAAACGGCGATGGAAATCGGCTATATGTTTGCACGCCGGCACTGGGGAAACGGCTATGCGCAAGAAGCGGCCAAAGCCTGCCTGGACTATGGCTTCAATCATCAGCAGTACGGCAAAATTGCGGCTTTGATTGACCCGGATAACAAAGCGTCTATACGGGTGGCGGAGAAAATCGGCATGCTTTACAGCCGGACGATCAGAAAATGGAATAAACCGATCGCTGTGTATGAAAGAAAATCTTACAATTGAAGACAGCATTGAGGTGTAGTATCATAAGACCAGATAAAGTTTTCTAGGGTTCCGCATGTTAATTGACATGGACTGGTCCGAGAGAAAACACATAGGCGCATCATAACAGCGCATATGCACACGGAGGGAAAAAAGCCCGGGAGAGTCAAGCTCATTAGAGTCGACTGTCCGGGGTTTTTTTGTTTTCGGACAATATAGAAAGAAAGGAATGATGTGATATGAAATGGGGATTGGTTGTGCTGGCCGCCGTGTTTGAGGTTGTTTGGGTTGTGGGCTTAAAGCATGCTGACTCACTCTTAACATGGAGCGGCACTGCTGTCGGTATCATAGTTAGCTTTTATTTATTAATGAAGGCGACAAGCAGCCTGCCGGTCGGTACTGTATACGCCGTCTTTACAGGTCTTGGCACAGCAGGAACGGTGATGAGTGAAATGTTTCTGTTTCACGAACCGGTCGGATGGCCGAAGCTTGTGTTAATCGGTGTGCTCTTAATCGGTGTGATTGGATTGAAACTTGTGACACAGGATGAGGCTGATGAAAAAGGAGGCGAGGCATAATGCTTCATTGGATCAGTTTATTAGGCGCGGGCTTTTTGGAAATGGCAGGCGTCGCACTTATGAATCAATTTGCGAAAGAAAAAAGCGCGAAATGGGTGGTGCTGATCATTATCGGTTTTGCCGCCTCATTTTCCTTATTATCGTTTGCTATGGAAACCATTCCGATGGGCACCGCTTACGCCGTTTGGACAGGCATCGGCACCGCGGGCGGGGCGCTTATCGGCATTCTCTTTTACAATGAGCAGAAAGACGCCAAACGGATCTTCTTTATCGCTTTAATCTTGTGCTCAGCCGTCGGTTTAAAAATGCTGTCTTAAATTGATTTTTATCAAATCTTCAGTATAATGGATAATTAGTTTAGACTTACAAAGATAAGAGGGATTATTCATGAAATCATATATGACCCAGCGGTTAAATGAATACCGTGACGGAAATGAAGATAAAGGGCGCCTCTTAGTCAGCTGTCCCGATCAGCCGGGGATTGTTGCTGCGGTTTCTGCGTTTTTATTGGAACATGGCGCCAATATTATTGAATCCAATCAATACACGACAGATCCTGAAGGCGGGCGTTTTTTCCTGAGAATTGACTTCGATTGCAAGGGCATTCAGGAGAAAAAAGAAAAACTCCAAGACGCGTTTTCGTCTATTGCGGATACATTCGACATGACGTGGAGCTTAACGATGGCCAGCGAGCTGAAGCGTGTCGCTATTTTTGTGTCAAAGGAGCTTCACTGTCTGCATGAGTTGATTTGGGAATGGCAAACAGGCAATCTCATGGCGGAAATCGCGGTTGTCATCAGCAACCATGAAGATGCGAGAGACCTTGTTGAACCGCTGAATATTCCATTCCACTATTTAAAAGCGAACAAAGATATCAGAGCGGAAGTTGAGAAACAGCAGCTTGAACTGCTGGAGCAATATGATATTGATGTGATTGTTCTTGCTCGCTACATGCAGATCTTAACGCCTGATTTTGTGTCAGCTCACCCGAACCGAATCATTAATATCCACCATTCCTTCCTGCCTGCTTTTATCGGTGCCAATCCGTATAAACGGGCTTATGAGCGGGGGGTCAAATTGATTGGCGCAACTTCTCACTATGTCACAAATGACCTTGATGAAGGGCCGATCATTGAACAGGACATTGAGCGTGTTGACCACCGAGACAATGCCGACGCACTGAAAAATATCGGCAGAACGATTGAACGCAGCGTTCTTGCCCGCGCTGTGAAATGGCACTTAGAAGACCGTGTCATCGTTCACGAAAATAAAACAATTGTCTTTAACTAGACTGCCAGACGCCCGCGTAATGCGGGTTTTTTGATGTGTGAAAAACCTTGACAAGAAGCTTTTTTCTTTGCATAATATAAAAAAATCATTGAGCGTTGAAGAGGATTAGTAAGCAGATCTTTCTGTGACAGAGAGCAAAATGAGTGGCTGAAACATTTTGCCGCATGAAACCTGCCGAACCTGCCTTGGAGTCTTAGGGGGAAAACCTAGGCGCATAACCTGGCGTTACAGGGAAGCGGAACGTGCTGAAGTGCGTTCAAACAAGGTGGTACCACGGAAACCCATTTCGTCCTTATCAATAAGGATGAAATGGGTTTTTTTATTGTAAGTTGGCTGGCGAAAAGCCGCGGAGGAGAATAAATGAAAAAACAAAGAATAGTAGTGAAGATAGGAAGCAGTTCGCTTACAAATAGCAACGGAAGCATTGATGAGGTAAAAGTCAGAGAACACGTTCAGGCAATTTCTCTTTTGAAAAAAGCGGGGCATGAACTGATTTTGATTACCTCGGGAGCAGTAGCGGCGGGGTTTTCCAGTCTCGGTTATCCGTCCCGTCCCGTCACCATCAAGGGAAAACAGGCGGCAGCCGCGGTCGGACAAACACTGTTAATGCAGCAATACATGAATCAATTTAAACAATACTCACTTACCCCGGGACAAATCCTTTTGACGAGAAATGATTTTTCGAAAAGAGAGCGGTATCGAAACGCGTATGCAACGATAATGGAATTACTGGAGCGCGGCGTCATTCCGATTATCAATGAAAATGACTCTACTTCTGTTGAAGAATTGACATTCGGGGATAATGACATGCTTTCTGCGTTGGTCAGCGGTTTAATTCATGCGGACCAGCTCATGATTCTCACTGACATTAACGGGCTGTATAATGCCAATCCGAATGAAAATCCTGATGCGAAGCGGTTTGATTACCTGCCGGAGATCACCCCTGAATTGCTGGGATACGCGGGTTCAGCCGGATCAAAGGTCGGCACGGGCGGTATGAAATCAAAGCTGCTGGCCGCACAAACCGCACTATCTCTTGGGGTCAAAGTATTCATCGGAACAGGCAGCGGTGAACAAAAGCTGGCGGATATTTTAGACGGCAGGGGAGATGGGACTTATATCGGCGACAAGGAGCTCTCCTCAATCAACAATACGAGACAATGGATTCAATTCCACTCGCCGATATCAGGAGAAATTGTCATTGATGCGGGTGCCCAAGAGGCGATGGTTCATAACGGAAGCAGTCTTTTACCGGCTGGCGTAGTGGGCGTGAACGGAAGCTTTCCAAAAGGGGCTGTCGTGGAAGTCCGGGGACCGGGCGGTGTGATCGGCAAAGGCCAGACCCATTATTCATCTGAGGAAATTATGGAGGCAAAAGGCAAACGAAGCAATGAGCTTGATTTTGACAAAACGTTTGAGGTCATTCACAGGAATGACTGGGTCAACTTAAAAGACTAGGGGGCGGAAAAATGAGTGAAGTTTCTGTAAAAGCGAAGCTGGCGAAAGAAGCAGCAGCTGAAATGATGATGAGAACAACGGCTGAAAAGAATGAGGCGCTCAGTCTCATTGCAAACGGACTCCGTAAAGAATTGGATTTTCTCTTATCGGAAAATGCAAAAGACATAAAGAACGGAAAAGCAAATGGGTTAACATCCGATGTCATTGACCGTCTCACGCTGGATGAGAAACGCATACGCGACATCGCGGACGCGGTAGAGCTATTGATTGATCTGGCTGACCCAGTGGGCGAATCTCTTGAAACAATTGAAAAAGAGAACGGCCTGTTTATTGAAAAAATCCGTGTGCCGCTCGGCGTTGCCGGAATGATTTATGAGGCGAGGCCAAACGTCACAGTTGATGCGGCTACCCTTTGCCTGAAGACAGGGAACGCGGTTGTTCTGCGGGGAAGCTCCTCAGCCATTCACAGCAATAAAGCACTCGTCAGTGTTATTCACAGAGCGCTTGAGAATTCAGTGCTTCCAATCAACGCTGTGCAGCTGATTGAGGATACGAGCAGAGAGACAGCAAAAGAGCTCTTTACGTTAAATGATGGCTTAGACGTATTGATTCCGCGCGGTGGCAAAAAACTGATCGACCTCGTTGTTAGAGAATCAACAGTCCCAGTATTAGAAACCGGAGCCGGCAACTGTCATATTTTCATAGATGAAACGGCAAATCCGGATATGGCAGAAAGAGTCGTTGTAAACGCCAAAACGCAGCGCCCTTCCGTTTGCAACGCGATTGAATCACTGCTGATCCATAAAGCATGGGCAGAGCAGCACGGAAAAGAATTGCTGACGCAGCTGGAAAAAGCGGGAGTCGAAATCCGCGGTGATGAATTCGTATGTGGACTTCATTCTTCAAGCAAACAGGCGTCAGAAGAAGATTGGGGAACGGAATACTTAGGGCCTGTCATCAGTGTAAAGACGGTTGAAAGTGTACAGGAAGCTGTACAGCATATCCAGAAATACGGCACTAATCATTCTGAAGCCATTTTAACTGAAAATGATAATCATGCGGCTTACTTTCAAACAGCTGTCGATGCCGCCGCGGTTTATCATAACGCGTCGACCCGTTTTACCGATGGCTTTGAATTTGGCTACGGAGCAGAAATCGGCATCAGTACACAAAAGCTTCATGCAAGAGGACCGATGGGTCTTCCTGCATTAACTTCTACAAAATATATCATTAAAGGAACAGGACAAATTCGCGAATAGCTGGGCAATGTTCGATGAAAAAGCTTATCTCGTAACGGGATAAGCTTTTTTGTGCGCTGAAAAATTGACACAGTAAATTAGATTGTGTACAATTAAATTGTATAAAATATATTTAGGGGGATACAAAAAATGAGTCAGCCATTATTTACAGCGTCTGTTTCAGCGGTAGGAGGAAGAGAAGGAAAGGTGATTTCATCAGACCGCGTTCTCGAGCTCGATGTCGCAATGCCGGGAACACCGAGAGCAAAGAAATTAGAAAAAGCGACAAATCCGGAGCAGCTGTTTGCAGCAGGTTACGCAGCTTGCTTTGACAGTGCACTTCAGCTTGTAGCAAGAACAGAACGAGTAAAAGTGGAGACAGAGGTTACAGCGCATGTCAGCCTGCTAAAGGATGAAGCAGATCAAGGCTACAAACTGGGTGTGACGCTGCAGGTGAAAGGAAAAGGTGTCAGCGCATCAGAATTACAGGCACTTGTCCAAAAAGCGCACGGTGTCTGCCCTTATTCAAAAGCAACCTCCGGCAATATCGATGTCACATTGGAAGTCGCTGAATAAAAAATGAGGATGCCTCACATAGGGCATCCTCATTTTTTTTGGTGCAGCGTTTCAAGCAATGTATATAGAGCCGATTTTAAGTGTCTCAATTCCTCGCCGGACTGGCCTGAGAGTGCCAGAATCGTTCCCGGGATATCAGCCGCTTTTTCTTTTAATAACGTTCCGTTCTCTGTCAGGCTGATCATTACCAACCGCTCATCCTCTTCAGATCTTTTTCTGGTAATCAAGTCCTGCTGCTCCATCCGTTTCAGCATCGGTGTCAGCGTTCCGGAATCCAAATACAGAAGCTCGCCCATTTGTTTGACGGAAAGTGTTTCGTGTTCCCACAATAAAAGCAAAGCCAAATATTGAGGGTATGTCACATTCAGCGTTTCAAGCAGCGGCTTGTACTGCTTTGTCATTTCCCGCGAACTCGCATAAAGCAAAAAACAAAGCTGATTCTCTAATTTCATATGATCAAATCCATTTTCCATCTGTGTTCACCAACTCTTTCTGACATTACATACTATTGTAGCTGAAAAATAACACTTTTCCTATTCTCGGCAAACAAAACATGTTTAAAAAGATGTGTATGGGAAATATAACAACTAAAGACAAATAAGGAGGCTGAAAACAAATGGCATTATTTACAGCAAAAGCCACTGCTCGCGGTGGACGTTCAGGACATATTCAATCAGATGACGGGGTTCTCGATTTTGACATTGTCATGCCCAATGCAAAAAAAGAAGGACAAACCGGAACAAACCCGGAACAGCTCTTTGCCGCAGGCTATGCAGCATGCTTTGGCGGCGCGCTTGAACACGTGGCCAAAGAACAAAATATTGACATTGATTCAGAAATAGAAGGTCAGGTCAGCCTCATGAAGGATGAGAAAGACGGCGGCTTTAAAATCGGAGTCACACTAGTCGTCAATACAAAGGGATTAGATCGGGATAAGGCTCAAGAGCTTGTCGAGGCTGCTCATGAATTCTGTCCTTATTCTAAAGCAACAAGAGGAAATGTTGATGTGAAATTGGAATTAAAATAATTTGCGACATCCTGAGAGTTCTCAGGATGTTTTTTTGCGGATCATAACGGATTGGTTATGATCTTTTCGAAGTGTGAATACATGTAGTATAGGTGGATTCAGACTAGAGAAAAGGTGAGCAAATGAAAAGACCGAAGCTGTCAGTTTGTATGATTGTTAAAAATGAAGAACGTCATATTGTCCGCTGTTTAGAAAGCGTGCAGCATATTGCTGATGAAATCATTGTCGTTGATACCGGATCAAACGATCAAACAGAAGAAATTTGCAGAAGTTTTCATGCTCAGGTCTATCATCATCAATGGACACAGGATTATTCGCAGGCAAGAAACATCAGTTTACAGCATGCCAAGGGAGAGTGGATTTTGATTTTGGATGCAGATGAAGAGCTAGACCTGGATACGGGAAGCTTGTTGCGTTCACTGCTGAATGACTGCAGGCAGTCCCTTGGTTACGTAAAGGTTATAAACTATACGGGAAAGCAATGGGATGAAAACGAAGCATTTGAACAAATGCAGATCAGGCTGATACGGAATCAGCGGAAGATAACTTTTAAGGGAAGAATTTGCGAAAAGCCCGTGGGTGAGGAGGCAAGCGGCGCTTTCTCTCTCCCTTGTGTTATTCACCATTACGGCTATCTGGAGCAGGAGGCAAAGTGTAAGCATAAACACAATTTAAGCATTTTGAATACAGAATTATTGTCGTCATATGCCGACCCGCTTCTCATTTATCAGAAAGCAGCTGAGTACGACAGAGGCGGCGAACCGAGCAAAGCCATCCGCCTGGCAATGAATTTCATAAATGAATGTAACAGCAAAAAGCAAATTCCTCCAGCGATTATATTTTATATCAAGCTTAAACTCTTTATTGATACTGAACGGTATGAAGAAGCTGAACGGGATATTGATGAAGCGCTGCGGCATTATCCGGATTACAGCACCCTTTACTACTTCAAAGGGATAATGATGTATCAGCTTAAAAAAGTCAGAGAAGCGATTACAGCATTTGAATCTTGTCTGCAAACGCAAGGTGAATACCATCAGTACGTACAGGTGAAAGGAGCCGCTGATTTTCGCTCCCTTTGCTGGCTGGGCGTCTGTCACGCTGAATTGAATCAACATATGACAGCAGTTTTATATTTGCAAAAAGCGCTGAAAGCAAACCCGAGGTGTACTCAGGCACAGCAACTGCTCAGCGAATTAACAAAGGATCAGGCCGTACATGCCTGATCCTTTAATATTCTTTTTTATGGTCAACATCCCGCCATGCTTGGAACGGAGACAAATGCTCCGCAAGAGTCACGTGATAAAAGGGGATCGTTCTTTCTTCAGCAGGTTTATCAATTTCTGCATAAATAAATGAATCATCAAATCCTGCTTCCGCAGCATCTGTATGCTCAGCAGCAAAGTAAACGGCTTTCGGCCGGGCCCAGTAGATGGCGCCTAAGCACATGGGGCATGGCTCGCAGCTCGTATACAACATGCAGTCATCCAACTGGTATGTCCCAAGCGCTTTACAGGCGTTTCGAATAGCAGTCACTTCCGCATGGGCAGTCGGATCATTGCTTGTAGTGACGTTGTTCTGTCCCTCGGCTATAATAATTCCATCCTTCACGATAACGGCTCCGAAAGGCCCGCCGATTCCAGTTTTCACTCCTTCACGTGCAAGCTCGACAGCCCGCTTTAAAAACGCTTCATGATTCATCCCAAACCCTCCCAGTCGATCGAATGATATAAGTATAGCCGAAAAGAAGTGCAAAAAACATTCTCAAAAAAATGAAAAATAAACAAAATATTTGGGGAATTTGCTAAGATGAAAAAAGGGAGGGGAGCATATGCTGCATTTGTATATTGCCAGGCATGGACAGACGCATTGGAACGTAGAAAAAAGGATGCAGGGCTTACTGGATTCTAGTCTAACAGAACTTGGACTGTACAACGCCCGTGCTCTTGGAAAACGGCTGAAGGATATTGAATTCAATCAGGTTTACATCAGCCCGAGCAAGCGGACAGAAGAGACGACAAAAGCCATAGTGGGATCGCGCCGCCTGCCGCTGGTGAAAGATCGTATATTCAGAGAGATGTCACTGGGGCCTTGGGAAGGGAAAAAACAAGAGGATATTGAAAGAGACGAACCTGATCTTTTTCATGCTTATTTTCAGAATCCTGAAGCATATCGCCAGCCGGGATGTGAAAGTTTTTTTGACCTTGAAAGCCGGGTAAGACTGGCTCTCCAATCAATTTTAAACAGCCATTCTTCCGGGAATGTTCTTCTGGTTACCCATTCTGTCTTTATATTGATGCTGTTAAATATCATAAAGGGAAGAGGCATTCATGACATATGGAACTCCGCTTACATACATGATACGTCTTTGAGCCTTGTGGCATTTGATAAAAACGGAACAGCCGATATTTTAAAAGAAGGGGATGGGGAGCATCGAAAACCGATTCCCGTTTTTTAGAAGAAAAACCATCTGCACATGCAGATGGTTTTCATCTTATACAAGCTGTGTCTGCTTGGCTCTTGCCTGTTTCGCCGCTTCAACCATATTTTTTAAGGCTGCGACTGTTTCTTCCTGCTGTCTTGTTTTTAAACCGCAGTCAGGATTTACCCAGAAACGGTCAGTCGGACATACAGCAAGCGCATCAACGATAATGTTGTACATTTCTTCAGTTGACGGGACACGGGGACTGTGAATGTCATAAACACCAAGACCGAGTCCTTTCAAATACGGATGCTCTTTTAAGTAATCCAAAAATCCTCCGTGGCTTCTGCTGTGCTCGATTGTAATGACATCCGCGTCCAGGTCATTGATCGTATCGACAATGTCTTCAAAGTTGCTGTAGCACATATGCGTATGAATTTGCGTCTCGTTTTTCACGGAAGAAGTGGTTAATCTGAATGCTTCTGCCGCCCAAGTCAAATATTCATCCCAATCGCGGGTTTTTAACGGAAGGCCTTCGCGCAGGGCTGGCTCATCGACTTGAATGATTTGAATGCCTGCGTCTTCAAGCGCTTTTACTTCTTTGCGAAGGGCGAGTCCGATTTGGAACGCGATTTCTTTTCTCGAGATATCGTTCCGAGGGAAAGACCAATTTAAAATCGTAACAGGCCCAGTCAGCATTCCTTTTACATGCTTGGATGTTAACGATTGAGCGTATACAGTATCTTTTACTGTCATCGGTTCAATAAACTCTACATCTCCATAAATTACTGGCGGGCGGACACAGCGTGAGCCGTATGATTGAACCCAAGCGTATTTTGTGAAGGCAAAGCCGGCCAGCTTTTCACCGAAGTATTCGACCATGTCTGTCCGTTCGAATTCACCGTGAACAAGAACATCAAGATCCAATTCTTCCTGAATATCAATCCATCTTTTCGTCTCCGCATTGATAAAGTTTTGGTATTGTTCATCAGACCACTCGTTTTTCCGCCATTTTTGGCGTGCGCTGCGCACTTCAGCAGACTGCGGGAAACTTCCGATCGTAGTCGTCGGCAAAAGCGGGAGGCCGAGAGATTCATTTTGCAAGGATAAACGTTCTTCAAACGGAATCGGGCGCTTGAAGTCTTTATCGCTTAACTGCTCCAGCTCTTTCTTTTGTTCAGAATTCGCGCCTGTTGCAAATTGTTTAAGCGCTAAAATATCAGCTTTCGCCTGCTGTATTTGCTCACTGATGGCGGCTTTGCCTGATACTAAGCCTTCTTTTAAAGCTGTCAGCTCGGCCAGCTTTTCTTTTGCGTAGGACAATCCGTTCAGCAGATCCTGTTCCAAATGCTCGTTTGGATGTTTCGCTACCGGGACATGAAGCAGGCTGCTGGAAGGCTGGATCCACAGTTCATCAACCTGTGCGAGGCTGAGGATATGAAGCACGGCATCGAGGCGTTCTTCAAGATCCGCTTTCCAAATGTTGCGGCCGTCTATAACGCCGGCTGCCAGCACTTTATCTTTCGGAAAGCCGTGTGTCTTAAGCTGTTCCAGGTTTCTGCCCTTATCATGAACGAAATCAAGCCCGATGCCCTGTACAGGATAAGAAATGAGCTCCTCATAAGCATCAACAGAATCGAAATACGTTTGCAAAAGTACATTCAAGGAAGAGAGCTCATTTGTGATGCTTTCGAATAATTCTTTTACGCCGCGTACATCCTCTGCGGAAGCGGTGACAAGCGCAGGCTCATCGATTTGAACCCATTTTACGCCTTCTTCTTCAAGCTCTTTTAAAAGCTGAACATATAAAGGAACGAGGCGCTTTTGAATTGCTTTGGCTTCAGATGGCTCGTAGCCTTTTGCAAGCGTGACGAACGTATAAGGGCCGACGATAACAGGTTTTGTTTCAACGCCGTACTCCTGTTTGATTCGGCGGTAATCTTCAAGCTGTTTGTTTCTTGTCAGGCGGAACTCTAGGCTCTCGTCATATTCAGGCACGATGTAATGGTAATTTGTATTAAACCATTTTGTCATTTCACTTGATACGGCGTCTTTTATTCCGCGGGCGATGGCGAAGTATGTATCTGTACGGTCAGTCAGGTGTCTGAAGCGTTGCGGGATCCAGTTGAAGCTGACCGCCGTGTCAAGAACGTGATCATACTGTGTGAAATCAGAAACAGGCACAACATCAATCTGCTGGTCAATTTGCGTTTTCACTGCGGATAAGAATAATTCATCGATTTGGTTCAAAAACGTATCTTTATCGCTGTTTCCTTCCCAATACGCTTCAAGCGATTTTTTCCATTCTCTGTTCAGTCCGATTCTTGGGAATCCTAGATTCGATGTTTTGATTGTTGTCATTGTTTCTCCTCCTTTATATGTAAAACACTCTTGTTGACCCGTGGATACAGGGTATTAAGAGGTTTTCTCACAGCTAAAAAGCCCCTTTCCCATGAGAGAAAGAGGCTTTTTTACAAAACATATAGCCTCTCTCATCTCTCAGAAACAATCTGATGGAATTAGCACCGTGCCTTAAGAGATATAAATCTCGGCGCGAAAATCAGTGCGCCCCATTTCACAATGGAATTACGGTCGGTTGCTGTTGGGGTCAAAAGGCCAATCCCTCGCCCAACTCTCGATAAGAGAAAATGTTATTAATTTTTTGAAAAGTTGAATCATTTGTTGGTAATCTTAACAGCAATTCAAATTCATTGTCAACAAAGATTTTAAATTTTATTTTACAAATTACGGTGTATATTATATGAGAAAAATAATATTATAGGGTCAGTAAATGTGACTGCTCTGCTTTCTCCGACAGCTCATCAGGAGCAGTTAAATACAGGAATCCATTTCCCGCTAATGTTTTTGCGATATCGAGCGGAAGTGTCCTGCGGATCAGCTGCGCATAAAGCTCAGATTCAGAAAGTTCTCTTTGAAAAGATTCTTCTTCAAAGCTTTTAATTAAAGCAAGCGCTCCGCTGACATGAGGGGCAGCCATTGAAGTGCCCGTCAGCTTCCCGTATTTCTTGTTGGGAAGAGTGGATAAAATGTTTTCACCAGGTGCAACAAGATCAATTTCTTTGTTAGCGTTTGAAAATTCTGACGATTCTCGCGCTACTGAAACAGATCCAACCGCAATCACATCATTATACGCAGCAGGATAGGAAAGCTCCTCTGTGCGTTCGTCGCCGTCACCTTCATTTCCCGCGGCACAAACGACTAGCACTCCGTTTTTGACGGCGTTTTTGACCGCTTCCTCCAGTTCAGGCACATCGCTCGGTCCGCCAAGGGACATTGAGATGATATCAGCCTTTTGCTCAACAGCATAGTTAATGCCGTTAATAATCCATTCGTACTTTCCGCTGCCGTTTTCACCGCCAAGCACCTTTACAATTAAAAGGCTTGCCTCAGGCGCGACTCCGGCGATGCCGCCGTTTGAATCGTTAGCCGCAATCGTTCCGGCAACGTGAGTGCCGTGTCCGTTGTAGTCGGAAATGGCATCTTCCTTGCCGCCGTCATCATCTGTGAAATTCTTGCCGCCGATGATTTGGTTTTTCAAATCTGGATGGCTTGTATCGCAGCCGGTGTCCAATACAGCAATTTTTACATCTTTGCCTTTTACCCCTTTTGCCCACACTTCTGGCGCCTTAATCACTTTAATACCCTCAGGAAGCTCGTTCACATCCATGATCTGCTCATTCGTGACATACGGGATCAAGCGGATTTCACCATTCATAAAAAAGCCCTCCTTTTTTATGCCTGCAAGTGGATACAAGGGTGTTATCTCACATTATATGAAAAAAACAGCCGCTCGGACAGAGTCGTTTGAAGCATTTTGAAAAAATAGGATACAATCCAATGGATTAGTAATTTTCAAAATAATGGGTGGGTTTAGCGTGTATGACTGGGATTCAGCTGTCAGTCAAGTTATAATAGAAGTTGGGAAAGGAGCAGTGTGATGAAACTGAATGAAAAAATATTTGCGTTTTTTTCTGAGAATGTAGAACAAATGGCCGAGGAATGGATTGACACAATGGAGGAAAGCGATCCGAATTCAATTTATGCCTTACATAATGCAACTGTAACCGAGGAGCTGAAAGAGCAGGACAGAGAGTTCTACCGGCATCTGAATTACATGTATGTTTTACCGGAAAAACAATTTCTCGATGAATTTCAACAATGGGTTATTGAGCTGACGAATGATCAAAAACATCTCGATACCCCGGTGCAATATGTGATCCGTGAGTTTATGAGAAACCGAAGATTATATACGAAGTATTTTGAGAAATTCGCAAAAGAAAACGAGTCGGCATTTGGACCGGGTGAGAAACAAAAATGGGCTAATTTGATTGTGAAAGTTTTTGATTTTACCATTTATACATTCGTCGATCACGCTGAATCGAATGCAAAACAGCAATTAAATGCCCAGAGAGAAATGATACTGGAATTAAGTTCTCCTGTCATTACTCTGAGCAAAACGACAGCTCTGCTGCCGCTTGTCGGTGATATTGATACTGAACGGGCAAAGTTTATTCTCGAGAACACGCTTAATGCATGTGCGAAAAGACGCATTGAGCATCTGTTAATCGATCTTTCAGGTGTCGTCGTTGTGGATACAATGGTGGCGCATCAAATCTTTAAATTAATTGAGGCGCTTACTTTAATCGGTGTCAGATCCACATTGTCTGGAATCAGGCCAGAAATCGCGCAAACCGCTGTACAGCTTGGAATTGATTTTACGAACATTAATATTAAAACCAATCTTGCCCGAGCATTGAACTATCATCAATAATGAGAAAGCCGCTATTCAACATAGCGGCTTTTTTTATGAGGTAAAACATAAAGACACAAGAAAAGATCCTGCGAATAACAAGAGAACGATGAAAAAGAACAGCCAGTCGCGCAGTCTGACGGTAAGCGACCGGTAATACGTCCGATTTCGGCTGCCTGTAAATCCTTTTGATTCCATCGCAAGAGCTGTTCGTTCCGCTTTTCTGATCGCACTTGCTAATAGCGGGATTGTATAGCGCTTTAACGCGCTTATTTTTTCTTTTAAGCCATTTTCCGCCGCCCCGCCTCGGATTTTATGTGCCTGCTGGATCAGCTGGACCTCCTCTTTTAACAGAGGGAGAAAACGAAATCCGGCAATGACGCCATACGCGAGCTTTGGGGACAGCTTACACTGTTGCACAAGACTCAGCATAAATAGAATTGGATCGGTTGTAAAAACAAACATCATCGATAAGGCAGAAAAGCACAAAATCCGAAACCCGAGCGAGATGCCGACAGCCACATTTTCACTGTTGATCGAAAAAGGGCCGGCTTGGAACAGAACATTATCTGCAGTCGTGGGAATTTTGCCGAAAACAGCGGCTGTCCATACACAGCCGAATGCTAAAATCAAAAACGGAATCGTGAACAAAAGCCATTTTTTCAATGGGATTCTGGCCGCAAATAGGACACCCGCAACAATTATGATATAAAAGCATGCCGGTGTGTAAGGATTGTAAATAAACGACAGCATGACGACACAGCAAAAAACCGCCGCTGCTTTTACTGCCGGGTTAATGAGATGTAACGGCTGCTTCATCACGCACCTCCTGCTGGTATGTCATCCATTCATATCGAAGGGGGAGGGTGAGCTTTGCTTTTTGGACGAGCTCAGCTTCCTTAGTAAATAATTGTTCCGGTGTTCCGTCAAAGGCCAAATGTGTGTCGTGAAGCACAAGCACGCTGTCAGCATATGAAGATACAAGCTCCATATCGTGTGTGATCATAAGAACAGCGGTGCCTTCTGCCCGGATATGGTGAATCATCTCCATACATTCAGCCGCTGTTTTGGCGTCTTGGCCAAAGGTCGGTTCGTCTAAAAGCAAGACCTTTACATCATGCATCAGCATGGTAGCGACACTCAGCCGCCGTTTTTGTCCTTGGCTGATCGCAAACGGATGGTGGTCCGCCAAATGTGCAAGACCGAAGCGTTGCAGCAGATTCTGCGCTCTTTTCTCGGTTTCGGCATTTGCCGTATGGCCGAACAGCAGCTCATCATATACTGTATCAGTCACAAACTGGTGCTCTGGATTTTGGAAAACAAACCCCAATTGTTTACGAAGCTCTTTTTCTTTGTAAGACTCCAGCGGCTTATCATGCAGAAGAATCTTGCCGCTATTCGCTTTGAGCAAACGGGCGAGAACAGATAACAGCGTAGATTTTCCTGTGCCGTTTGGCCCGACAAGTGCCGTCAAAGAGCCTGCACGCAATGAAAAACTGATGTCTTTGAAAATGGTCTGCTGTCCTCTTGAAAACGATAAGTTCTTGACCTGCACTGTATGTTCAGCAGAAAGAACCACAGCTTCTTCAGTATGCCCAGCAGGGAAGGGTTCCTTGAACAGCGTTTCCTTTGACAATGTAAACGGTATAATCACATTTTCTTGTAAGTCACAAATTTTTGGCACAGCGATTCCCATTGTTCTTAACATGTTTGAATGATGCTGAAACATATCCTTAGTCTTCCCGTCTAAGGCTTTCTTGCCTGCTCCATCCAGTACGATTGTTCTTTCAACCCAAGGCGCCCACTCATCAAGCTGATGTTCGATGACGAGAAGGCCGAAGCCTTTTTCCTGCTGAAGCTCTTTGATCATTTGAACGAATTCCCGCGCTGAATAAGGATCTAAAAGGGAAGTCGGTTCATCCAGAATAATGAGCTCAGGCTCCATCGCCAAAATACAGGCGAGCGCGACTTTTTGCTTCAGTCCCCCTGACAGAGTAGAAATTGTGCTTTTCTTTAAATGAGAGATGTGTAATTTATCCAAAACCGCATCAATTTTCTCTGCCATTTCTTCTTGAGGAACTTGCAAGTTTTCCAATCCGAAGGCGATTTCATCCTCCACTGTCAGCATACAAAACTGCTGATCAGGGTCCTGAAAGACGACTCCGACATGCTGAGCGATCGTTTCAGAGGTTTCATCATCAGTGATCGGTTTTTGAAATAAGAATACATGCCCGGACAACACCCCGTCACAAGCTTCGGGGTAAAGTCCGTTTAAACAGAGGGCAAGCGAGCTTTTTCCGCATCCGCTCGGCCCTAACAATAAAGCGCATTCTCCTTTTAGGAGATCAAACGTTATCTCTTGAAAAATCGGTTTCTCGTTTTCTTCATATGAAAAACGAAGCCGGTCAACCGAAAGTAACTGATTATAGGCTTGCATGATTTGATACCCGTTTCCGTTTCTTTTTCAGTTCCTTTCCCAGCGCCATTCCATTTAAGACGCCCGTAAATGCGAGAGAATCGCTGACAGCTTTTCCGAGAAGTCCGGCTAGAACCGCACCTGAAACGAGACGGATCACAAGCATAATAAGCAGGTAGCCTGGTGAATACGCCGCATAACCGGAAACAAAGAGATCATAAATAAAGCTGGCCACCGATGACCCCATACCCGCTAGAAGCAGCACAGGAAGGGAATATGCTTTCCAGCGTGTCGCAAGAAATACTGCTTCTGCTCCGAGACCTTGAACAACGCCGATCACGATAACCATCGGGCCTGAAGGATTTCCCAGCAAACATTCAACGAGAGCTGCGATGACTTCAGATACAAGGGCTGCCCCCGGTTTGCGAATGATGTACGCGGCAATCACCGACACGATAAACCAAATGCCGTATATCGGTTCATAAGCGATGGGCCCGAACATCCCTGCAAGTACGTTTCCAAAATGAGTGAATACTAAATAAACAATGGCAAATACAATACTGATTACAGACATGATGACAATCTCTTTTACTTTCCAGTTTTTCATTTTATCCCTGCTTTCTGTTTTCTTGATGGACTGTTTGCCGAGAAGTTCACGGTCATTGTGACGTGTGTTGTTTGCTGATGTGCCAAGCGGAAAGCGGCTTCCAGCGTTCGGAACACGTCGTGTGCATCTCCGTCTAGCTCGCTTGCGTAATGAACACCCTGTACAAAGGTGCCGTCAGCCTTAGCAATTTCAACAGCTTTCATGATGATGTCCATATAATCCGGCTCATTCATCGGATAAAGTGCAAATTGGCATGGAGCCTCTGCTTTCAGGGTATGGACAAATTCTTCGTTGACACGCTTTTCATTTGCTGTCAGAAATGTATCTCCTTGTGTATCGCCGGGGCAGCCGATGGAAAACGTCCCGTTCATAACGATGTGTTTTTCGCTATTTGCTGCATAAAGGTAGATGGCTTTGGCGGCGTCGAATACATGCTCGATCGATCCGCGCAAAACTGTGCTGATATGATCGGTTTTTGTCCAAACCTTTGACGTATCGGTTTTTTTCAGCGCAGACTTGATCACACTGATAAAATCATCCGTCATTGGGTATAAAGAGAACCGAAAACCGGCGATTCTGCTTGTACCGCATAAGTTGTCCATTTCTCTGACCTCCTGTTTTTTTGGTAAAATAAAAAACTGCATATCCTTAGGGAATATGCAGTCATAGATCGAGTAAGCGCACGAAAAAATACACCTTTCGGTCAACCTGCACTTCCCCACGCTGGTATTATCCAGATCGGGTCATAAGGGATCAAAGCGCGTTTTTTCGCGCTTTATCTCAGCCATAACAGCACCCCTAGTGCTTTCCGTATACAATTTTTTATTTTGACATCATAATAGATGATAAGAATCATTTTGTAAACAATGAAATCATTTTTTTCATATAGGAACATGAGAGGATGATCGGATTTGGAAAAAGGGCACATATTAATTGTGGAAGATGAAGAAAAAATCGCCAGGGTCCTTCAGCTTGAATTGGAATATGAAGGATACAGCGTGACCATCAAATATAATGGCACTGAAGGGCTTGACGCGGCCGCCGAAGGTTCGTATTCCCTGCTGCTGCTTGATGTCATGCTGCCAGGGATGAGCGGGCTTGAAGTGCTGCGCCGGCTTAGGAAAACAGATCAAGGAACACCGGTTATTTTATTAACCGCCCGCGACAGCATTCCAGATAAGGTAACAGGGCTGGACATCGGTGCGAATGACTATGTCACCAAGCCGTTTGAAATTGAAGAATTGCTTGCCAGAATCAGAGCGGCACTCCGCCAAACCGGAAGCAAAACAGAGGATATCGGCACATTTTTGACATATGACGATTTGCAAGTAAACGAGAAAACACGTGAAGTCAGACGGGGAGACAAAGAAGTTGAATTAACGCCCCGGGAATTTGATTTGCTCGTCTATATGCTGAAGCATCCGCAACAAGTGCTGACGAGGGAGCAAATTCTCAGCTCTGTATGGGGGTTTGATTACATCGGTGATACAAATGTCGTCGACGTGTACATAAGGTATATCAGAAAAAAATTAGACTATCCTTACGAAAAACAGCTGATTCATACCGTGCGCGGAGTCGGCTATACCATTAGGGGGTAAATGATGAAGCTGAAGACTAAGATTCATCTTTATACATCTATTTGGCTGTTGATTTTATTAATGTTGGTCCATACTGCGGTCTATCTCATTTTTTCATCGGCACTCACCTCAAAGGATGCAGCCCGTCTTGCCGATGAAACGGACAATATCGCCGAAGCTCTTCACACCGCCGAAACACAAGGAGTGGCTCTGCAGGATATGCTGCAGGCGTATCTTCCGGCAAACGGAATGGTACGGATAGTGAATGCGGATCAGAAAGCCGTTATGACCATCACCAAGGAAAAAGCATATAAAGACTTCCCTCTGTCTTTTCACAGCGGAGAAACGACAGACGTGACAAAGCATGAAGGCAAACTGTTTGCAGCAGCTGCTGTCCCAGTTATCTGGACAGATGGACAAGTCGTATCTCTTCAGCTCGTGGAAAGGCTGGAGCATACAGAAGAAAGTCTTTTTCTGCTAAAAATTATTTTAATTGCGGCCAGCGCAGCGGTCTGTATCGCTTCCTTCTTTGCCGGCAGCTTACTCGCCCGCCACATCATCAATCCAATCAGACAATTGGTGACAACGATGAAAGACATCCAGAGAGAAAAAGCATTCAAAACAATTTCTCTGGAAGGACAGTCGCACGACGAATTATATCAAATGGGGCTGACATTTAATGAGATGGCGAGCATGCTGAAAGATCACTACGACAAACAGCAGCAATTCGTCCAAGACGCTTCACACGAGCTGAAAACCCCGCTCACCATTATTGAAAGCTACAGCAATCTAATGAAACGCTGGGGGGCAAAAAGGCCTGAAGTGCTTGAGGAATCCATTGAAGCCATTCATTCGGAAGCGGTTCATATGAAAAAACTGACCAATCAGCTGCTTACGCTGGCCAAGAGCCATAAAGAACTGGAGCTTAATCTGAAAACGGTTGACCTGATCGAAATGTCGCGCGCCGTCATACAAACACTCCAGCCGGTTTATAAACGCGACATTTTTCTCGATACGGGCAAAGAGCATTTGCTTGTAACGGCAGATGAAGAACGCATAAAGCAGCTGCTGACGATTTTGCTTGATAATGCCATAAAGTATAGTGACAAGGGCATTGTGATTTCAGCAGGAACCAAAAACAGCCGGCCGTTTTTGTCTGTAAGGGATGAAGGAATCGGCATACCTGAGGAGCATCTCCCGCGTCTGTTTGAACGTTTTTACCGGGCGGATGAGGCGCGTAACCGCAAAACAGGCGGAACGGGTTTAGGTCTATCCATTGCGAAACATATTGCCGATGAGCATGGCATTGACCTGTCTGTAAAAAGCAAACCGGGACAGGGAACAAATGTCACAATGCAATTTAGAGAACAGGATGGGGGAGCGCTATGACAAAACGTATGAAAACAGGAGCTGCTGCGGCGGCAGCCGTTTTAGCCATTGTCATCTGCGCGGTTCTTATCATTCAGCAGACCCATGAGGACGTGCTGTCAAAGGAGGCAGTCATAAAAAAAGTAGAAGCCTCCTATGGAGGCGACATCACAAAAGTGACGCGATCCAATGATAAAAAAACGTATGAAATGACTCTGGAAAATCCAAAAGGAATTTATTTTCTGAAAGCTGATGCTAAATCGGGCGACATATTGTCAATGAACAGAGTGAAAGAGACGAACACAGCTGACATGACAGAAAAAGAAGCTGAGCAGCTTGCTCTGGTGCGGGTACCGGGCACCGTCAAGAAACACAAGCGAAAACACGGTATTGCGGTGTATACCATTCAAAAAAATAATGGGGAAACATACGAAGTGAAGGTAGATATAAAAACAAAAGCGGTGGTGTCCGCTGATAAAATCAGCAGCAAAGACAAACAAAAGACAACAATTTCGGAAAAAGAGGCAAAAGCCATCGCAGAGCGTGAAGCTGGAGGAAAAGCAGATGACGCCGATTTGGAGGAAAGCGAAGGCACTCTCCTGTTTGAAGTAGATGTTGATCTCCCGAATGACAAGGAAGCTACAGTGAA
Organism: Bacillus sp. 0909A; assembly: GCF_036765115.1. Taxonomy (NCBI): domain Bacteria; kingdom Bacillati; phylum Bacillota; class Bacilli; order Caryophanales; family Bacillaceae; genus Bacillus; species Bacillus sp. 0909A. The sequence goes on along the minus strand of NZ_JBAIZU010000002.1, from coordinate 484,466 downwards.
AATAAATGCCTATACCGGCAAAGTTTCTAATATTATCTATGAAGACTAATGGTTTTCTCATCAAATTCTCATCTTTCTCTCGTTTTCCTTTCATGTTGAGTGTGTAAACTGAACTCATAACAAAACAAGGGAGGAATCACATATGCTGAAGAAAAGATGGATGATAGGCATATTAGCAGGTTGTTTAGCGGCCGGGGGATTCAGCTACAACGCGCTTGCGAAAGAAAATAATGAACATACACAGTCTGTTTCTGGAACTGGGGGACTTACTGAACAAGAAGCGGAGTCCATTGCCAAAACAGTTGTTGACGGAACAGTGGATGACATCGACAGAGACATCTATAACGGCAAAGAAGCTTATGAAGTTGAAATCGAAAAAGACGGCGAAGATTATGATGTTTATGTGGATATTAAGACCAAACAAGCTCTCAATGACCCGTTAAAAGAGAAAAAAGAGCAAGTTGTTTTGACAAAAGAAGAAGCAGAACAGATTGCTCTAAAGCAAACAGCTGGAACCGTCACAGAAAGCAAGCTGGATGAAGATGATGGTGCGTACATCTACGAAATTGAGGTTCAAACGAAACAAGGGACTGAAGCAGAATTTGACATCTCTGCAAAGGACGGACGTATCATTAAACAGGAATTAGACGACTAACCCCGCACAAGCGGGGTTTTTTTCATGATAACGAACGGTTTTTTGGAGAATCTAATGAGTAAAGGAGGCGAAGCACATGGAAAAGAAAGAAGAACAATACATCAATCAGGCTGAGTATGTTCCACATCCGACGAAGGAAGGGGAGTACGCCTTATTTCTTCATGAAACCTATCATTTGCTTTCTGAAGATGATGAGACGCAAACAACAGAATAAGGGCTTATGGCCCTTATTTTATTTCATCTGATGAGGTGGAAACGCATTAATAACTTTTTTAAGTTGACATAGCTTGTTTTTTTCTGTAATCTCAGTGTGTCAATTCAATTACGAACTTCGTTAGGTGAGGCTCCTGTATGGAGATACGCTGCTGCCCAAAAATGTCCAAAGACGCCAATGGGTCAACAGAAATCATCGACATAAGGTGATTTTTAATGCAGCTGGATATTGCTCCTATGCCATACAGTGCTAAAGCTCTACGATTGAAGGCGCCCGCACGCTTTTTTTGCCGTGCTTCTTTCCCCTTCAATCCAGAAGGCTTTTTTTATGCCTTGAAAACGAAATGCTGAACAAAAAGGAGGTGCGGAGTATGGATTCTCCCCATTCGAGTCAATCTGAAGAAGTACCCATATACTATGACAGCGAGACAATTGATCACACGATGAGGAGACGATTTGCCGCACCTTCTGGCGAGGCCGGCACGTCTCCGTAGAGGAGGTACGAGTCCCAATGGTTCAAAACATGACCTATGACGAACTCATTTTACGCATTATTATATTATTGCGAGACGGAAAAATTAGGGATTTCAGAAGTGTTATTGATGAGCTTCAGCCCTATGATATGGCGTTTATTTTTAAAGAAATGCCGGAAAAACACCGCGCCCGCTATTTATCTTATTTAACTGTTGATGATATTACTGATATGATCGGCGAACTGGAACGGGAATTTCAGCTAGCCGTCTTAAATAAAGTCGGAAAAACAAAAGCAACACTTGCGATGAACAAAATGGACAACGATGACCTCGCTCAATTGCTTGAAGAAATGGATGAAGAACTGAAGGATCAGCTTTTATCCAGCATGGAGGCCTCAGAGTCAAAAGCCGTTCAGCTCCTTATGAATTACCCGGCTGATTCAGCGGGGCGCATGATGACCAACCGTTATGTGTGGATTCCTCAGCATTACACGGTAAAAGACGCGGTCGTCAAACTAAAAAGTTTCGCGGAAATCGCAGAGTCTATCAACTACTTATATGTCATAAATGACAGTAAGCAGCTTGTCGGCGTTCTGTCATATCGCGATTTGATTCTCGGGGAACCGGAAGAAAAGGTGCAAGACTTGATGTTTACCCGTGTCATTGCAGCAGACGCGCTTCAAGATCAGGAAGAAGTGGCGCGGCTGATTGAACGTTACGATTTCTTAGCGATTCCGATCGTGGAAGAAAACAATGTGCTTGTCGGGATCGTGACGGTCGATGATATCATCGATGTCGTCATTCGGGAAGCTGATGAGGATTACGAAAAATTCGCCGCTTCAGGTAAAGCCATTACCTTCGATACAAAAGCATATGTTGCAGCATACCGCCGCCTTCCATGGCTGATCCTGCTTTTGTTCATTGGGCTGATTTCAGGCAGCATCATGAGCTATTTTGAAGATACGCTGAAGCAGGTCGTGGCGCTGGCATTCTTTATGCCGATGGTGTCAGGGATGACAGGGAATACAGGAACACAGTCTCTCGCGGTTGTCATCAGAGGTTTATCTAAAGAAGAAATGAATAAAAAAACGATTATGAAACTGATTTTTCGGGAGCTCAGAACGAGTATTTATATCGGTGCCGTCTGCTCTGTCTTAATTACGGTGATCGCCATCATATGGCAGGGGAATGTGCTTTTAGGATTTGTTGTCGGCTCTTCACTGCTGCTGACCTTAATTATCGGCACGATGTCTGGAACGATCATCCCCATTATTCTGCACAGACTGAATGTAGACCCGGCCATTGCGTCAGGCCCGCTCATTACGACGCTAAATGATATCTTGTCTTTATTAATTTATTTTGGTATTGCAACTGCATTCATTCACTCATTATAAACGATAAAAGTCCGTCTCAGATTGCGAGGCGGACTTTTATCGTTTATCGGTTTTTGTACCTAAAGTGAGCATTAAGCTGCCCCTCCAGCATTTTTTTCCGCACTTGCGGATCGTTTTTTACCATTTGTTCTTTTTTGCGCATATCTTTTAGAATTTCAGCCGTCTGCACGCCGTCTTCGCGTTTGTTGGCGATATCCATCAGCCGCTCGACATCTGCAAAAGAATATTTTCTCGTTCCCCTTGAAGAACGCTGCGGATAAATCAGCTTCCGCTCCTCATAATATCTGATCTGTCTTACGGACAATCCTGTCAATTCACTGACAATCCCAATCGAAATCACTTTTTTGTCTTTATAAGAATGATCTTCTGTGGTCATTTTTCCACCCCTGGATGTCTTTTGATAATAGTATATAAAAAACATAGAGAAAAAACCTGACGCTTGTTATATTTTCTAACATGAAATAACAGATTTTTGAAAAAATACGGCAGAAAAATTAACAAGAATGATGCGTAACCTATAAGCGCGCTTTATCCTATATGTAAAGATTAATGAGGAGGAAGGATAATCATGGAGGAAGAAAAAGCGGTCTCATTGGCAAAGGAAATAATCGAGTTGGATATGAAACGGGATGAAATGCTTGAAACGTTTATGCAGCTTGCCGGAGAACATGCTTTTCAGCTTTTAAGATCAGTTCAAAACGGACTTTACCGAAAATCTTCGTAAACATAAATTCTTTACACTAGATTCATACCACGTTCATTTAAAAAGAGTATCTTATGAAAAGGATACCTCAAAATGAAGGAGGACGCTATGAGTAATTTATTGAAATCAGCATTAGAAAAAGAACGAAGCCATTATTCAGAAAAACTCTTTCAAATCGGAGTTTATAATAAAGAAGTAATGAACAAAATGACACTTTCTGAATTGCGAAAGGAATACGCATACTTCTTTCGCAGCATTCCATATCACCAAAAAAATCCTTATACAAAATAACGTATAAGGTTTTTTTTGTTTCCTAAAAAGGAATTTCTCGAATTATAGCGAATAAAAATAATAAGGGCATTAAACTCTTATTATATGTAAGGGTTTTCATTATTTTTTTATAAAAATTCTATATACGGGGTAGATATGATGAGATTATCGTTTAACGAAGAAGAAGTTGAGCGTGCGATGAATTTGTACAGAGTTTTTGCAAGGGCTTTCAAAAGTGTGTCTGAACACAGCATCCGTGACAGCAAAGAGCACGGCTTCAATCCCACAGAATTTGCCGTACTGGAACTTTTGTATACGAGAGGCCCGCAAAAATTACAGCAAATTGGGTCGAGACTTCTGCTTGTAAGCGGAAACGTCACATATGTCATTGACAAGCTAGAAAGAAACGGGTTTTTAGTCAGGGAGCAGGACCCGAAAGATAAACGCTCTGTTTACGCGCATCTCACCGATAAAGGGAATGAGTATTTGGATAAGATCTATCCAATTCATGCGCTCCGTATAGCGAGAGCGTTTTCAGGCCTTTCGTCTGATGAGCAGGACCAGCTGATCTTCCTGCTGAAGAAAGCAGGCATCCACAGCCAGCATTTACTGTTTCGTTAGCCATTCCACACTCTCTTTTCAGGAGAGTGTTTTTTTATGTACACATTCATCTAATATCCTGTTTAAAACCTCCTCAATCTTCAGGTCGCACATTTGGCCAAGATACCTGCTGATACGCTTTTCTGCTGCTGCACGTTCATTTGATTGAAAAAATGCGAAAATGCGCTCTTCTGCCCGCTTCATATCCCAGTTTCTTATATCTGTAACAAGCTGCCGTTCTTTTAACAGGTTCACATTCATTTCCTCCTGGCCCGGCAGCGCATGATAGATAAATACCGGAAGCCTTTTCTTTAAGCATTCACTGATGGTTACGCCTCCTGGCTTTGTCATGACGCCTGAGGCCTCTGCGTACAGCCGGTTCATTTCTGCTTTGCTGTGAAGGTAAGGGATCGCCTCAATAAAAGGATGTTGTAAACTTTTAACATAGCGGTAGAGCTTTTCGTTTCTGCCGCATAATATTTTGTATAAGATATTTCCGCCTGGCGACAGCTCCTGAACCAGCTTAAAAATACCTCCGACTCCCATACTGCCGCCTGTGATCATGACAGTATAAGGCGGACGATGCTGACAGGTGTCTGCAGTTCCTGTTTCAAAAGCCCGGTGAACGGGAATGCCGGTCAAAAATATTTTTTCTTGGTTGATTCCTTCGGACATGAGCTGCTTCTTAATATCCATGATCGGGACAAAGTGGTAGTCAATGTTCTTCCGCCCCCATACTTGATTCACAAAAAAATCCGTGTATACATTTACGATGGTCATGTTTGGATATTCCGGTTTTAGCCGGTTCAGCAGGTAAGAAGGCAGGGCATGCGTGCAGAAGGCGATATCAGGCTGTTTTTCTTTGAGAATCTGTCTCATGCTTTGCATAAACAGCCATTCATACATGGCATAGCGCCTGACCTTCTTACAATCTCTGCAAGCGAGAAGCTTGTATATTCCGCTGTACGTTTTCGGAACATATTGAATCCATTTTAAATAAGCTGAGGAGGACAATTGTTCTAAGCGTTTATACGTATGAGAGAAGATATCGATCTTTTCTGAATGCAGCCCTTTAAATTCCAGATCAGTCTTCAGGGTATCAGCGACATGATGATGCCCGGTGGAAATACTTAAAAAAGGAAAAATGAGAATGTTTGTCATGTCTGTCCTCCTTAAAAATATGGCAACTATATTTTGGGGAGAATCATCACAAAATATAAGGGTGTTTTTTTGCTGATAAGGAAGGTGAAGAGATGAAAACCTGTTTCCTTTCCATTTGGAGAGTAATTGACCCAATTTATTTCTTTTTTTCGAGGCTGACCTTGATTGATGATGAGCAAAAATGCGTCTTTCGAGTCAGACTGACAAAATACAAAGGGCATCATGTCGTGCTGAGTGACGGAACCCATATAAGAAAAAACGATGTGCTCGTTAAAATCCATCTGCACAACATCAAGCTGGTCAGAGAGCTGCGAAGCATTGAAAGCGCGGTCAGAAAAGGAATCATCATTTATCAAAAAGTATATCAATCAATGCCGATGCTGCTGGAGTATATCAACAATCATAAAAAAAGCGAAAAAATCAAAGGAATTATTGGCATTACAATGCTTGATAAAGGGGTAGAAAGACTCGGCTTTGATGTGGTAACCCCGGTCAATCCTTTTTACAGATCTTTTAAAAAAATTACCCATATGCCAATCTTATATTTAACGGCAAAGCCAGTGAGCTTGCGGAATTTACCGGATTCATCCTATTTGTTTATCTCGAAAGAAAAGCTTCAGCACACCTATCAAACAAAAGACTGATGCCATGGTCAGCACAGTCTTTTTAAATTTGATGGAAAGTCACTTCCGGGCGGCTTCCTACACGGATATTAACGCCAGTTTGTCCTAAACCTTCACTGATATAAAACGGTTTATCGTGGTGATAATGAAGGCCTTTAATCATATTCATGCGTACAAGCTTGCCCATTTTCACCAAATGATATGGCTTTGGCCAGTGGATTTGCCCTCCATGAAAATGGCCTGATAACAGGTAGTCAAAATGAATATCCTCCATCTCTAATATAATGTTCGGATCATGTGTCAGTACAAGGTGATAGCCATTTTCAAGACCTTTATAAGAGTTTGTGATTTTACTGCGATTCGTACTGTAATCGTCAATTCCAATAATATTAACAGGTCCTGCATCAGTATTGATGTGAACATGTTCATTTTGAAGCGTCATGCATCCATTTTCCTCGAGCACTCGCTTTAATCTTTGAAAGTCCTTTTCTTTTAATACATAATCATGGTTGCCAAATACCGCGTACATTCCATACGCAGGCTTCAGTTTTTGCAAGGCCTGCAAGTAGCCGGCCAGCTTTGGAATATTTCGTTTCCGGTCCAGAAAATCTCCGGTAAGAGCAATGATGTCTACAGGTTGATTATTTGTTAAACGATAAAGCTCATCAGGCGATACAGAAATATTTTCTAAATGAAGATCCGATAAATGAAGGATATTCAGTTTTTTTCTTGCTGGAAGGCCGTCTTGCTGATCAATTGAAATCGTGTTGACCTTCACATCTTTTGTGTTGCGGTTTGCTTTATATATAAATGGCATAACAGCCAGTATGACCAATGAAAGTAAGATGGACACATGTATCCCCTCCCTTCTACCAGTATAGTAAGTGGTCCAGCCTTATGGATAGCGGGAATTAATGGGTTGAAGACCAGTTTGAAAAATGCAGAAAGGATTGACATTTGATGAATGTTTTAGAAGGGAAAAGGGATAATAAATTTTGACACGTGAGGCAGACATGCCCGATAGAAGTCAGAATAACAGATGGATGTGTTAGGGATGTTACGATTAAGACGACACAAAAAAGAAACCTATTATCTTTTGATGGCTTTATTTCTCCTTTTGCTGTATGTGTCCCCGCTTTTTATTTTGAAGGAAGACGCCCATATTCGCGTACACGATAATTTGGATTCTAATATCGCGTGGTATAAGGTGCTGGCCGACAGCGGAGAAATCATCGGCAAAGTGGATGCGGCCATTCCGCAAATCATTAACGGGCTGCCCCGGGATGCGTTCGGCACCGAGTGGAGCGGAATTGTTTGGCTGCACGCGTTGTTTTCTTCTATGACCGCCTATGCGGTAAGCCAGACCATTACGAGAGTTGTGGCTTTTTTCGGAATGTATGTGCTGCTGAAGAAACATGTGATTCCGGAGCAGAAAGCGGCATTGATCCGAATTGGCGTATCGCTCGCATTTGCCTTAACGCCTTTTTGGCCTTCTGGAATGCTGAGCACGCTTGGATACCCTTTGGCGCTGTGGGCTTTTTTGAACATCCGAAAAGGGGATATCTCATGGAGAGAATGGCTGACGCTCGGTTTGCTGCCGCTGTATTCAAGCTTTGTATTAGGCTTCTTCTTTTTCTTGGCTGGGATGGCATGCTTCTGGCTGTATGATGTCATCACAAAAAGAAAATGGAATTTCATTTTTTTAGGCAGCATCGCTTTTATGACAAGTATTTATCTTTTTGTCGAGTATCGGCTTGTCTATTCGATGGTGATTTCACACGCGCCGATGCACCGGATTGAATTTATTTCATCAAGGCATGATGTATGGCACTCTCTGCGTTTATCCGTCAAAAACTTTGTCTACGGCCATAACCATGTCATGACAGTTCATACCGTTGTGATTCTTCCAATCTTATTACTCGTATTTTTTGCTGTGCTGTTCAAACGAAATCGGACAAGGGAAGAAAACGTTTATCTTTTTCTCTGCGTACTGAATTATGCGCTTTCACTGTGGTATGCGTTTTGGTTCAACAAAATATGGGCTGTTCCAAAGCAGAAATTTGCATTTTTAGCCGAATTCAATTTTGCCCGTTTTCATTTTTTGCGCCCGCTGGTAATCTACATGAGTTTTGCGCTCGCTTTGTACCTCATTTGGCGAATGGGGAAGAAGTGGCAATGGCTCGTATATGCGGCAGTTACTGCGCAGCTGATGGTGCTGGCGCCATTTAATGAGGAGTATACGTATGGCGTTCACTACAACGCGCCGACATTTCGCGAATTTTACGCGTCTGACCAATTCAAAGAGATTAAGGAGTATATCGGGCGCCCGCAAGATTCGTACAGGGTGGCGAGTATCGGTCTGCATCCGTCTATTGCCCAGTACAACGGCTTTTACACCTTAGATACATATAACAACCTGTACCCGCTCTCATATAAATATGAATTTAGAAAAATCATTGAAAAAGAGCTCGAAAAAAACGCCCAATTGAAACGGTACTTTGATGAATGGGGGAGCCGCTGCTATCTGTTCGTCGATGAGCTTGGCAAACGATATGACTTTAAAAAGAATTCAAAGAAAACAATCAATCATCTTGAATTAAATACAGATGTGTTTAAACAAATGGGCGGACGATATATTTTTTCTTCGGTTCCCATCATGAACGCTGATCAAAACCACCTGGCGCTCGTGAAAACATTTGACCATAAAGACTCCGCCTGGCGCATTTATTTATACGAAACAAAATAAGGAGGATATCGATTGAAACAGCCACAGCCAGTGTTAACCATCGTCGTTCCGTGTTTCAATGAAGAGGAAGTATTTAAAGAGACAAGCCGTCAGCTGACGGAGGTTGTAAACAGCTTAATGGAAGAAAAAATGATATCAGAAGACAGTAAAATTTTATTTGTTGATGACGGCAGCAAAGACCGCACCTGGTCTTTGATTGCCATGGAAAGCGTGAAAAACAAGAAGGTAACCGGATTAAAATTAGCCTGCAATGTCGGACATCAAAAAGCGCTTTTAGCAGGTCTGCATAAAGCAAAGCAAAAATCAGACTGCGTGATTTCGATTGATGCCGATCTGCAGGATGATATCTCTGTTATCAGGGAATTTATGCTGAAATATCACGATGGTTTTGAAATTGTTTACGGCGTACGCCGATGCCGGAAAACCGACACCTTTTTCAAGCGCACGACGGCTACAGGGTTTTACCGGCTCATGAATAAGCTTGGGATTAAGTTAATTTACAATCATGCCGATTTTCGTTTAATGAATAAAAGGGCGCTTGAAGAACTCGCGCGCTATCCGGAAGCCAATTTGTTTTTAAGGGGCATCGTTCCTATGATCGGCTTCAGATCAGCCGAAGTCTTGTATGACCGCAAAGAACGTTTTGCCGGTAAAACGAAATATCCGCTGAAAAAGATGCTTTCATTCGCTTTTAACGGAATCACATCCTTCAGCGTGGCCCCGATTCGCTTTTTTACGCTTTTGGGTTTTCTATTATTTTTGGTAAGCGCCATGGCGGGGGTTGGCGCAGTTATTCAAAAAATGCTCGGACACACAAATGCAGGCTGGGCGTCTCTCATCATCTCCATTTGGTTTCTGGGCGGGTTGCAGCTCATGGGAATCGGGATTATCGGCGAATATATCGGAACGATTTTTTCTGAGGTGAAAAGACGGCCGAAATATGCGGTTGATATCGATTTGTATAATGAGCCCTTGAGCCCGCTGCAGCGGCAGGAAAGTGAGCAATTGGAGAAAAAATACAGTTAAAATAACACAAAGAGCTGACCGAATAAGTCAGCTCTTTTTCTTCAGCTGATTCAAAATAGCGGCAAGAGGTTCATCCTGCGGATTGCGGTAAAATTCATAAAACGGGCATCCGTGTTTCTTGACCCGGTCAACGACGGTATCGATTGTATACATCGCCGGTGTCAAAGATGGCTGCACCTCGTGCCAATAGAGCGGTGCCGCTACGGTGCCAAGCTCGTTTCCCCTGGTGGAATAGGGACAGATAATCGTTTTTCCTTCAGCATGCTGCAAATAATCGAGATACAATTTTCCATGCCTGTTTTTGATCAAGCGTTCGGTTGTAAATAGCTCCGGAAATGCATTGGTACAATATTCGGCAATCAGCTGTGTAAATTGGCGTGTGTCCTCGTACGTAAATGCTTCTGGTGACAAGGGAATGTAAAGCTGAATTCCCTTGTTGCCGGAAAGCTTCGGATACGATGTGATGCCGAAGGATTCGAAAAGCTGTTTAAGTTCATTTGCAGCCTGAACAGCCATTAGAAAGTCATCTCGGGACGGGGGATCTAAATCAATGACAATCTCTGCCGGCCTCCTGCTTGCAATCGTTTGAAAAGGGACATGTAACTCCAAAGCGAGCTGATTGGCAAGCCACAATAAGGTGGACAGGTCCTTACAGACCACATGTTCATGGCTCCCGTCAAAAAAGGATTGGACAAAGTCCGGCGTATAATCGGGCTTATTTTTTTGGAAAAAGGATTCACCCCTTGATCCGTGCGGATAGCGAATAACCGTGACAGCACGATCTTTGAGAAACGGGAACAGATAGTCGCTGATTTCAATCATATACTGGATGAAATCTTCTTTTGTTTTTTTATGCTTTTCAAATATGATTTTATCCAAGCTTGTAAACTGCAGTTTTGGATGAACCGGCTTTGAGCGGCGCACGAGCTGTGCAAAGGTGCAGTCGGTCCAGTCCATATGAAATTGAAATTTGACAAACGAAACCTCTCTTAGCGTGCCTTGTAAAATCGTTAAGTACTGAACAGTAGCGCAGATCGATGGTTCGAGTGTGTATTCACCTGATGATGTTTTTTGTCCGTGCTGTTCCATAATTGCGCGTATGGCATTTTTTTCTTCCTCGCTCATTCCGTGTGATACAGAGGCGACAGGCGTCATTATACCGTTTTTTAACACAGAAACCGTCAGAAATCCATTGTGAGGATTAAATCCTGTGATACAAACATCGGCATGTTTAAAGTTTTTGTATTTCAGCCAATCAGATGACCGTTTTTTTTCGATCCATTTGCTGTTGATTTTTTTCGCTACAATTCCCTCTCCGTCATACTTTATTACCTTCTCCCAAATTGGATCGAAGTGCTGGTGGGAGGGGATATACTGAATGGTTTCCTTTGCGTAAGGATCTGGCTCAGCCGGGAGCCTTGCAGCAGACATCAGCTCATGCAGCGATGTTTTTCGGTCAATATAGGAATGAGTGGATACATCTTGTCCGCTTCGTTCCAAAAGGTCAAATGCGAGAAAGCAGCAAGGCCGAGAGTTTGCGGATTCCTGTATCTTATCCGGCCTTTTCAAGCGTCCCCGCACTTGAATATGTTCAAAATCTGAACGGAATGGATTCGCCAAAAACACGATTTCTCCATCAAGTGTTAACGGAAGTTCCTTTTTTATATGCTGAACAGCAGTTTCGGCGAACTTGGAAATTTCAGGGAAGGTACTGTTAAGCTCTAAACCATTTCTGCTCGTTAATGTCACACCTGACGGATTAATGCGGAGAATACAGCGAAACCCGTCATATTTTACTTCGTAACGCCATTCCGCTCCTTTTGGAGGTGAAGAAGTAAGGACGGGCTGCATGGTAAACGCCATTGGCTATGATGTGCCGGAGACTTTTTTTCTAGTGGTTTTCTGCTTTTTTTCTCCGGCTCCTTTCGGTTCTCCGCCTTCGGCTGGTGCTGCCGCTGGTTTTTCCCGATTCGGCCTTTTGGTTCGATCGATGCTGGCTTGAAGTGCGCTGACCAGGTCGATCACATCCTCACGAGGAGGCGCTTTGTCAGGAGTGACGGCTGTTTCTTTATTTTCCAGCTTATCATTGACTCTTTGCAGCAAGGCTTTTCGATACGTGTCCTCATATTGTTCTGGCTGAAATTCAGTTGTCAGCTCATCTATCAACGTAATGGCGGTCTGCAGTTCTTTATCATTTACATTTGATTGATCAGGCACTCCTGGTACGTGGGCAGCGCTTCTTACCTCATCGGGATAATGAATGGATTCCATTACGATGCAATTTTCATATACGCGGAGAATGGCAAGCTGCTGTTTCGACCTGATCGTCATATTGGCAATCCCGATCTTTCCGGTGGATCGAAGCGCCTCGCGAAGAAGGGTATAGGCTTTTGTGCCGTTATCACCGGGTCCGACATAATAGGAACGGTTAAAATATATCGGGTCTATTTCCTGCAGTTGAACAAAATCGACAATTTCAACCGCTTTCTCTTCATGCTCCTGCTTTAAGCTTTTTAAATCTTCATCAGTCAGCACGATATATTTTCCTTTTACGTATTCATATCCCTTCACAATTTCATCAGGACTGAGCGTTTTTTCACAGTTCGTGCATATTTTTTCATATTTAATTGGCGCATGATCTTCTTTATGAAGACTTCGCAGCTTAATGTCTTTATCTTCTGTGGCGGCATAAAGCTTGATGGGGATATTCACCAAACCGAAGCTGATGGATCCCTTCCACATTGTATGCATATCGATGAACCACCTTTTTTTCATTATTGTGGAGGTATGAGGGGTGATTCATGTGTAGTAACTTATGGGTATAAAAAACAGCCGGCGCTGTTAACGCGGCGGCTGGTTTAATATCAAGTGTTCAAGCTGTTCCGGCGGTATCGGTCTGCTGAAAAAGAAGCCCTGTAAATGGTCACAACCTTTTTCGTCAAGCAGCTGTTTTTGGCCGGAGTTTTCTACGCCTTCGGCAATGACTTGTAAAGACAGCTGATGGCCCATGGCAATAATGGCGCCGGTAATTTGTTCTGATTTCGGATGAGTCTGAATATCATCGATGAATGATTTATCGATTTTCAGTCTGTGAATCGGAAAATCCTTTAGATAGCTTAGAGAACTGTGCCCCGTGCCAAAATCGTCAATGCTGATTCTGATGCCTAATTTGGTTAAAGAAGATAGAACCTTTTTGGAGTGGTCTAGATTATCCATGGTCATGCTTTCTGTTACTTCAACTTCTAGAAGGCGAGGGGGAAGCCTGTATTTAAAAAGGGTATTCTTTATGAGCGGAATCAGTTCCTCTGATTGAAACTGTCTGGCGGAAATATTAATGGCGACAGAAAGATCAAATCCTTTGTCGTGCCACACTTTTGCCTGCCGGCACGCCTCATCAATAATCCACTTTCCGATATCAATAATAAGGCCGGTTTCTTCGGCAACACCGATGAATTCTCCAGGCGGACGCAGATTGCCGTCAGGAGTGACAAGGCGTATGAGCGCTTCAGCACCTGTCATTTTCTGATCTTTTGAACTGAATTGCGGCTGATAATGCAAGACAAATCTCTTGTTATCAATCGCTTCCCTCAGCTCCATTTCTTGATTAAGCTTGACGGTTTCTTTATTGCCGATTGAAAAAGAGTAGTATCTGTATTTGCTTTTGTTTCGCTCTTTGGCCGCATACATTGCCATATCTGCCTTTTTCATCAATTCAGGGCCGTCTGTTCCGTCTTTTGGAGAAATCGCAATACCGATGCTGACGGATGTAATCAGTGTGTGGTCCTGAATTTTAAATGGCTTTTTGAATTGCTGAATGATTTTTTTAGCCAAAATGTCTGCTTCATCCGTTCCGGTATTGGCGTCAGTCAAAATAATAATGAATTCATCACCCCCAAGCCGCGCGATAAACCCATTATCTGGTATAACAGATGAAAGCCGTTTAGCCGCGAGCTGGAGCAGCTGATCGCCGACATTGTGGCCTAATGCATCATTTATCACTTTAAATCGATTTAAATCTAAGAAAAATACCACGGTGTTATAATCCAGGGCATTCTCGCGGTTCAAGATCTTTGTTAGGTGGGAGATCGCATGTCTTCTGTTGGGTAAATCTGTAAGTGAGTCGTAATGAGCCATTCTATGGATCTTTTTTTCGGCTCTGTACTGTTTTGTGACATCTTTACAGATGACATATATGCTGTCCAGTTCTTGATTAACCTCAACAGGTATAAACGTAATATTCATATGAAACTGGCCTTTGTCCGTCATAAGAGTGGTATCGCTGTTAATGGCTTGTTTTTCGCTCTTGACCTGCTTAAAAAGCGCATTGATTTTTGTCGGCATATAGTGATACCAATTTTGATGGTTTAGGCCGAAGTTATTCATCATATCCTCACCAGCATGGTTAGAAGAAATAATATCTCCTTTTAATGACAGGATAAAGATCGCATCAATATTGTGAATAATTAAAGATTGAAACCGCTGTTCATTATCCTTCATGCGTTCATTTTGTTTCATGAATTTTCGATCGGCATGGGAACTGAATAATAATAACGTTTGAATACAGAAGATGATTAAGGCAATCAGAATAGACCAATCGAATGTATGGACTTCCATATGGTGGTCGGGAGGTGCACTATCTTTATAAAATGTAGCGGCCATCATTCCTGTATAATGCATACCCGAAATGCCAATTCCCATTATTAAGGCACTGATTATTTTATAAATCAGCAAATGGTCTGCAGGTTTTTTCATGGACAAGTCAAAGAAAATCTTTAGTGAGATGAAAGATGCTGCAATGGCAATGACAATGGAAAATGTAAAAAGCAGCGGTTCATATATCATCATTACCCGGGAAATGGAAGACATTCCGATATAATGCATAGATGAAATCGATGCACCCAGCATCACCGATCCTGTAAGCAGCCTGTAAAAGGTAAGCATATACCGGCTGACAATATATAAAGAAACAAATGATCCAGAAACAGCAGCTGCAATCGAAGCAACTAAAGGCACCAGTTCATAACGCATCGGTACCTCCGTATGAACAGCCATCATTCCGATAAAATGCATGGACCAAATCCCAAAGCCCATGATGAAAGAGCCTGCAATCAGCCACACCTTGCTTTTTAATCCTGTATGAATGGTGACTTTTCTTGATAGTTCAAGGGAGGTGAAAGATGCTGCACAAGCAATAAGAATAGATAAACATATGAGTGTTGTATTATATGTTACGTGTAATTCCATATGGAGATTCCCCCGTGTGTTCCAGTCTGGTTGACTCTCCTTAATATCGGCTGCCAGCTAAAGAATTTCAGTCTATATGCCTAGAGAAATTGTCAGAAAAACGTTTGGAATGAAGATTCTCTGTTTTTAGTTCTGCTGACCGTCAAAAATATGTTAAAATCATTTTGATGTTTTGAGCTAAAACAAAAATGTGTATACATAGATCAGGGAAAAGGGAAGTGAAGATGATCGAAGAATTGGTTATGTCCTGGATAGAAGCATTTAAAAGCTTATCTTATTTCGGAATTTTTCTGGCGCTCTGTATTGAATTTATACCGGCTGAAATTGTTCTTCCGCTTGCGGGTTATTGGGTATCGAAAGGTGACATGACGCTTGCCGGCGCTGTTCTGGCAGGATCATTAGGAGGAGTCGCCGGTCCGCTCACCCTGTATTGGATCGGGCGTTATGGAGGCAGGCCGTTTCTTGAACGTTTCGGAAAGTATCTCTTTATAAAGCCTGAGGCTCTTGACAAATCGGATGAATTTTTTAAAAAACATGGCGGTTTTGTCGCTTTCAGCGGCCGCTTCCTGCCGGGGGTCCGCACCCTGATTTCCATACCGTGCGGCATCGCAAAAATGAATGTCTGGGTGTTTTCTCTTTATACATTTATAGCCATGCTGCCAATTACATTTGTTTACGTATATCTCGGCGTGAAGCTCGGAGAAAATTGGAAAGACGTTGGCTCTATTCTAGACCAATATATGCTTCCGATCGGAATCGCCATTTTGATCTTGTTTGTTCTCTATTTAGTGATAAAGAAGAGGAAAAAACGAATGCAGTCTGAACATTTTTCAGTTTTTTTAAAAAATAAGCGTTGACAAATAAGCTCGCTCCGCATATCATTGACTTATAATATGATATTTCTTGAAATCCCAAAGGGGAGTAGCGTCCGGAATGTTTCCGGAAACAAAGTCGTCATTTCATGGATAGTGATATCCATCGGCTTTGTTGGCATGCCTGAATTCATGTCTAGCAAGACCTTTGCCTTATGTCGGCAAAGGTCTTTTTTGCATGTCCGGCCGGCATAAGATCGGATGAAGAGAAAGAAAACAACTTTTTTGGGAGGGTATCATTTATGGATGCAGCATTATTATTGGAGTATGGTTGGGTTCTTCTCGTCTTGATCGGGCTGGAAGGTATTTTAGCCGCCGATAACGCTTTAGTGATGGCGGTTATGGTAAAACATCTGCCGGAGGAGCAAAGAAAGAAGGCATTGTTTTACGGGCTGGCAGGCGCCTTTGTTCTGAGATTTGGTTCTTTATTCGCTATTTCTTTTTTGGTCAATGTATGGCAGGTTCAAGCCATTGGCGCGATCTACTTGCTGTATATTGCAGCAAGCCACTTGCTCAAAAGATATGTATTTAAGAAAGAAGACAATCATAAGGTGACGAAGCAAAGCGGATTTTGGCCGACTGTATTAAAGGTTGAGCTGGCAGATATTGCTTTTGCGGTAGACTCCATCTTAGCAGCAGTCGCTCTGGCGGTTACGCTGCCTGGAACTTCACTTCCGAAGATCGGCGGACTTGATGGAGGACAATTCCTCATTATTTTGGCCGGAGGCATTATCGGGCTGGTGATTATGCGTTTTGCGGCTTCGATGTTTGTTAAGCTTTTAAAGGAACGTCCAAGCCTAGAAACAGCAGCTTTTGTAATTGTCGGATGGGTCGGAGTAAAGCTTGCTTTATATACACTCGCACATGATGACATAGCTATTGTTTCCTCGCACTTTATTCATTCAGGGACATGGAAGCTGATTTTCTGGGTTGTCTTAGCGGCGATCGCAGTTTGTGGCTGGTTTATGTCAGGCTCAAAAAAACAGACGGAAGACGCACAAAACGAACAAAATAACAGAAGCCAAGAAAGGGCTTAACCATAAAGACTCTGTTGAAAAGCAGAGTCTTTTCATGTTTGAAGCGTTTTCACGGACGAAATAAAATAACATTTTTATAACAGCTTTGTTACAAAAACCTCTTATAAAACCCCCAAAATTCTCTTTAAGGGCACGAAATCCTGTATAGTACGTGAGAATGTATTGTCACAATTGAGACATTGGAAATCAATATTTCTTTTTCTCCTTTGCGATTCCCTATCAAATTAGCTATCATTAATGAGTAGTTATAGGGAGGAACTGAGGTGAAACCAGTGCTTAGCCTTTTGTTTAAATTGGGAAAAAAGAAGCAAACGCTTGAAAAAGCTGTTGAAAGTATACAAAAAGGCAATAAAGATCTGCAAAACGAGTTGATACAGCAGTATAAGCCATTTATCGCAAAGACGGTTTCATCCGTTTGTAAACGATATATAGATGAAAAAGACGATGAGTTTAGCATCGGACTGATTGCATTTAACGAAGCTATTGAAAAATACTCACCTGAAAAAGGAAATTCGCTGCTCGCATTCGCAGAGCTTATTATAAAAAGAAAAGTTATTGATTACATTAGAAAAGAAGCAAGAACCGCTCAAAATATTAATATGGATTTACAGGAGGGTGACGATCAGGAATCCTCACAAAGCCTGATTGAAGCCGAGCTTTCTATTGATGAATACCGCCGCCAAATAGAACAGGAACAGAGGCGTGAGGAAATCCTGTATTTTCAAAAGCAGCTCAAAGACTACGGTCTTTCATTTCAAGAGCTGCTTGAACATTCTCCAAAGCATGCGGACGCAAGGCAAAACGCCATAAAGGTGGCGCTCACCCTAGTAGAGCATGAAGAATTAGCTGCGATTCTTTATACGAAGAAACAGCTTCCTGTTAAACAGCTCGAACAGCTCGTTTCAGTAAGCAGAAAAACGATTGAGCGAAACAGAAAATATATCATTGCAATGTGCATTATCATTACTGGTGATTATATTTATTTAAAAGATTATCTTAAAGGGGTGCTGCACTCATGAGAAGAGGGATCATAGTCGAGAAAAATAAAAAATTCGTCACGTTGCTGACCCCTGACGGACAATTTTTAAAAGCAAAAAATGATCGCCAAACATATGAAATCGGAGAAGAAATCATGCTCCCGAGTGAGACACGCATGGGCAGAAGGGCCAGCTTTTTTGATTTTTTAAGACTGCGCCCTTTCAAAATGGGGATTTTTACGATGACTGCTATTATGCTTTTTATTTTTATTATTCTCCCCGTTTTCTCTAATGACAAGGCCTATGCGTATATGACAATTGATATCAATCCAAGCTTCGAAATGGCGTTAAACAGCGATTACGAAGTGATTGAACTGACGCCCCTCAATGATGACGGCAAGAAGGTTATCAGTGACATCGATGATTGGGAGGAGACTGATTTTAAAAAGGTGATAGACGATATTATTACGGATTGCAGCGAGCATGGATATGTAAAGGAATCGAAAGAAATATTGATTTCCACTGTTTATGAAAATTCGGATGACGATACATATAAATCAGGAGTAAAAAAACAGCTGAATGATGTAACGGAAAAATATAAAACGACATACCGCATGGAATCTCTCGAAACCGATATGAAAACGAGAGAAAAAGCAAAAAAGGAAGGCGTATCAACAGGCAGCTACATAAAATCAAATGAAAAGAATAACGTGAAAGATCCAAACGAAGATTCTCAAAAATCCGGGGAAGAGGATCAAAAAAATACCGGCAGCGAGGAAGAAAACACGGATCAAACAGATGATCAGGACAGCAAACAAGGAGAAAATGAACAGCTGGATGATACGGACTCAGAGAAAGAAGATACAACAGACACGCAGAATGACGATAGTGAACTGAATAAAGACGTAAAGGAATCAGATGAAAACACGAAAACTGAAAAAGATGGGGATACTGAGCAAACCCCTACACAAGATCCTCAAGATAACGGAAATGAAGAAGAAGACAATGGTGAACAGAATAGCAAGAATCAAAAAAATTGGAATAACGGTGAAAAAGGAAAGGGTCATTCCTCATCTAATCGGGATAATGCTTCTTACCACCGTAACCCAAATAGCTACAGCAGCAATAATGAATCAGCTCAAACTGAAGATTCGCCGAGTGCCCCCGGCGAATAGAGTCCTGAGTTTATTTATTTGTGCCATTTAGCTGTGATTGTGCTTGCTGAACCAGACGCTTTGTCATTTCCCCGCCTACAGAGCCGTTTGCACGTGAAACTGTATCAGAATCAAGGTTCACACCGAATTCTTGAGCCACTTCAAGTTTAAATTGGTCTAGTGCCTGCTCCACCCCTGGAACAACGAGTTTATTTCTGCTCGCCATCTTTTTTCATCTCCTTTTTCTCGTAAGAAATTCTTAACGCGTATTTAGTTTGAAATGTACGGGGTTTATTTATGCTGGCAATTGTTGTGGGGGAATAAACAACCCCCCGGCAACCTGCCGGGGGTACATCCTGATTATAGGATATCTGCGGTCATTTTGTTCGCGGTCGCCTGAATATGGAACGTCAAAATGGAGAGAACTGTAATGGCAATAATCTTCCTGATTTTGACCCATTGAGCGTCACTCAGCTCTTCAAAATGGTGACGGATAAGGTCCGTTTCCTGTTCGACGATCTGCTGGAGATTTGAATCCTTCATGGAAGGAGTGTCTTGGTGATGGATGGCATGCAGCACATGCGCGCAGCTTTCGTAGTAAGCTAACGGGCTGATGACATCATCAGATCTGTCTGAGATGGTGTTAAAAGCAACTTTTAAGATAGCTCGTATGTGTTCAAAGTCATAAATGGATTTTAGGTCACGTACAATTAAAAGGATCACTGCCTGTTCAACTGAATACTTTTTACCCAGCTCAGGATGGCCAATGAGATCTTTGATATCGCGTTTCACCCAATTTTGAATCGCGGTTGACTTTAACGACGTCAGCTCGCATAAATTGCCAAGCTCAACGATTTCGTTGGTAGACAGACCGTATTCTTTTTTCTGTTTTCTTCGTTCATATCTTGTAAGAAATTCCGGAATCTGAAGATGGCTTGCAGC
Source organism: Bacillus sp. 0909A (assembly GCF_036765115.1). Lineage (NCBI taxonomy): Bacteria > Bacillati > Bacillota > Bacilli > Caryophanales > Bacillaceae > Bacillus > Bacillus sp. 0909A. The sequence goes on along the minus strand of NZ_JBAIZU010000002.1, from coordinate 464,376 downwards.
TTCTTCCGCTGGCATATTCGCTGATTTGACGAGGATGTCGAGCGGGCTAATGTCTCCCAGGCCTTTAAGGGAATAGAGCAGCCGTACCATCTCAATTCGAGTGAGTTTAAAAATATTCATTGTTCACCTCTTCAAGACAATTTGACGCGGATATAATCTTTATGTATAAATGCACTATTAAAGCGTCAGCAATACATTAACATCATACGTCTAAATCCTTGCATTTTCAAACAGATGTTTTATAATTTAAATATACAAGTTCTTTTGATCTTAAAAATAACGGAGGTTATTATGGCGAAAAGAATTTTTCTGTTTATTTTAACGAATATTTTGGTGCTTACAACAATCGGAATTGTTTTATCTGTCATAAGCTCTGTCACTGGAGTTGGGACGTACTTTACAGCTGATGGCGGTATAGATCCTATTGCTCTTCTTGTATTCAGTTTAGTCGTCGGTTTTGTCGGTTCCTTTATGTCTCTTGCGATGTCCAGATGGATGGCAAAAACAATGATGGGTGTCAGAGTGCTGAATCCGGAGAAACATACACTTAGCTATGAAGAGCAGCAATTGGTTGACCGTGTTTATAGATTAAGCCGCTCTGCCGGCTTAACGAAGATGCCGGAGGTCGGAATTTACCGCTCATCCGAAGTGAACGCGTTTGCGACTGGTCCTTCAAAACGCCGCTCTCTTGTCGCTGTGTCATCAGGTCTGCTTGACCAAATGGATGACGCTGCGGTTGAAGGCGTGCTTGCCCATGAGGTTGCGCATATTGCAAATGGTGATATGGTGACAATGACGCTTTTACAAGGAATTGTGAATACCTTTGTCGTCTTTTTATCACGTATCGCTGCGTGGATCGCGAGCCGCTTTGTTAAGGAAGATCTTGCGCCGATTGTTCATTTTATCGCAATGATTGTGTTTCAAATTGTCTTTTCCATTCTCGGAAGCCTCGTTGTTTTTGCGTATTCACGCCACCGTGAATTCCATGCTGACCGGGGAGGAGCTGATCTTGCCGGCAAGGATAAGATGATTCATGCTCTTCGAACGCTTAAGAGCTATTCTTCCCGCATCATGGAAGAAGATCAGACAGCTGTCCAAACGCTAAAGATTAATGGCAAGAAGCGTTCATCGCTCTTCTCTACTCACCCTGATTTAGATGAAAGAATCAGACGGTTAGAAGCTAAATAAAATCAAAACATCATTCCTCTGAGAACCCTCAGAGGTTTTTTTTCTGTTTCACTTTGACTAAAATAATAAAAAAATATGCAAGTTAAGAAAATGTTTCGCAAAAGCCTTTAAAAATGGAACTAATATCTTTAGAATAATTACCGTACTTTAAATGGAGAGGCAGAAGGATTTCACATGAGATTAAAGCTTGGAAAATTGATACAGGCATTATCTCCGGCCCAGCTGATTGCATTATATTATTTTCTCGCAGTAACTGTGGCCCTGATATTGCTGAGTCTGCCTGCTGCCCATAAGCAGGGAGCGGATTGGACTTTTATTGACGCACTTTTTACGGCTGTCAGTTCAGTCAGCGTCACGGGGCTGACGGTTGTTGATACAGCTGATACATTCAGCACTACAGGCATTTTTATTTTGGCATTTGTTCTGCAATTTGGCGGAATCGGAATTATGACGCTCGGCACATTTATTTGGCTGATCATGGGAAAAAGAATCGGCCTTAAAGAACGGAAATTGATTATGGTAGACCAAAACCAATCCCAGTTTTCAGGAATTGTCAATTTAATGAAGCAGGTTCTATTCCTTATATTGTTGATTGAATTTTTTGGAGGAATCATACTTGGCACTTATTTTTTAACCTACTATGATTCCTTTCAGGAAGCTTATTTACACGGGTTTTTTGCAAGTGTCAGTGCAACCACAAATGGCGGGTTTGATATAACAGGAAATTCTATGGTTCCGTTCCGCCATGATTATTTTGTGCAGTTTATTACGATGCTTTTGATCATATTCGGAGCGATTGGCTTTCCGGTGCTTGTCGAAGTAAAGGACTTCTTGTTTTCAAAGCATCGGAGATATCCGTTTACGCTTTTTACAAAAATCACGACGATTATGTTTGGCTCACTCGTAGTGTTTGGCGCCATTGGCATCTATGCGCTGGAAGCAAGCCACTCGTTTGCGGGAAAAGCATGGCACGATATTTTGTTTCTCTCCTTGTTTCAATCAACAGCTACTCGAAGCGGAGGGCTTGCAACAATTGATATCAGCCAGCTGTCGGATCCCACGCTGTTTTTTATGTGTGCGCTGATGTTTATCGGTGCCTCACCAAGCTCAGTCGGAGGAGGCATAAGGACAACAACGTTTGCTTTGAACCTGCTTGCGCTGTTTCATTTTGCCCGCGGCAATAAAGCGGTAAAAGTATTCAAACGGGAGCTGCACCCAGCAGATTTGATGAAGTCTCTTGTTGTCACAATGATGGCGATTTTGCTCGTTTTTGGAGCGACACTGATCCTTACGATAACAGAAAAGCATTCTCTGCTGGAGCTCTTGTTTGAGGTATGTTCGGCCTTTGGAACGACCGGTCTGTCCCTCGGCATTACAGCTGATTTGAGCAACGTGGGAAAATGTGTCATTATGATCGTCATGTTTATCGGACGGATCGGAATATTGACCTTCCTTTATCTGATCGGAAGAAAAGAAATTGAAGCAAATTACCATTATCCGAAGGAAAGAGTCATTATTGGATAATTAAACACCGCATCTGGCGGTGTTCTTTATTGCCAAAAAAAAGATGTGTGACCCGGCACCAGTTGGAGATCCTAACATAAACAGCTGCAGTTGATTAGCTGGTCTTGCATTTTCAAGCGAAATAAAAAATTGAAAAACTGGCGAGGAGGATTTCTGTGAAACGTAAAGCTGAGGTCAATGAAGCCATAAAAAACAACAATACACCGACTGAGAGTATGGACAGAAATGCATATAAGACTCAATATCACGACGACCCGAATTTCCGTGGGGCCAATCGCAATTCCAAACAAGGTCAGCAAGGAGGCGCGTGATCATGAAAAAGAACCAGCATAGCAAAGATATGCAAAATCATAAAAAGCCGATGAATAAGAAGGTGCTTGAGGAAGAATTCTCAAGTGAGCTCGGGGATTACAACGCTGGGAAAATAATTGAAACTCTTGAAATAACAAAGCCGAAAAAGAAAAAAGAGAAAAAACAAAAATAAAAAACACCTCTTAGGCGGAATGCCGCTTAAGAGGTGTTTTTCTATTTTAAATAGGCATTTTTGCTGTTTCCTCTGACTAGCTGCAGCAAGCCTGTCATTCTCAGTTCAATGAACGGCTGAGCAACCGTTTTGACGAAATTGCTTGAGAGAATGGAGGTAAGGGCAGCGGTTAAGAGCAGCAGGATGACTAAGTTTTGATAGTCGGTGAGTCCATCCTCAAGCCCGACCTGCCGGAGTGTTTTAATGATAAACCCGTGGAGCAGGTATACGTAAAATGTCCTTGTTCCCCACTTTGTAAAGAAAAAGCGTTTTTGCGGAACAAGCGCTAAAAAGCTGAAGGTTGCCGCAAAGGCAAGTACATACCAACTGATCCGGGAAAGTCCGCTAGCTAAGGTGACATCGCCAAATGATGAGTACGGCTTAGAGCCGAACAGCCATGAATAGTCAAAGTCGACGCCCCAACAGATGACAAATACGGCAGCGAGAACACCGAGCGCAATCTGTTTGCCTCGTTTTGATCTCAGTAAATCAAAGTGATGTTTATTCAAATAAAACCCAACAAGGAACATCGGCAAGAATACAAATGTCCGGGAGAGGCTCAGTGTGCTGCTGACAAAGTCGAGATAGCCGATCAACACCGCGATTCCGCAGCTGACAAACAGCGCCCACTGCTTAGAAAGCTTTGAAAAAGGATAGAGCAGGATATTCCAGAAAAATAAGCTTACCAGAAACCATAATGACCATTGCGGATCAATCGGATTCACACTTGTCATGCTTTCGTCTTGAATAATGTAATAAAAGACGGAATAGATGCTTTGGAAAATCAAATATGGAATAATCAGCTTAACCGCCAGCTTTTTCACATATCCGGCACGTTTAAAACCTTTGGCAAAATAACCGGATACAAGAATAAAGGCAGGCATGTGGAACGTGTAAATGAACTTGTAGAGGTAGAGCATAAAATTGTTATCATGAATAAAAGATCGAAGAATATGACCGAATACAACAAGGAATATCAATAAAAATTTTGCATTGTCAAAATAACTGTCTCGCGATTTATTCATAGCATCACCTTCTCTTTAAATCAGTCACTAAAAGATTATTCCCTGTTGGTATTTATTTTAAAATAAAAGATCAAAAAGGATTTGAAAAAATGGCTGATTGTTAGGACGATGTAAAGTGACGGTAAGGATCGTTGAAAATGTCTTCTTTATGTAATGACGCTGAAATTTTCTGAAATGTATAGGGCGAATGAAGGAAGTTCATGCAATTTGTAGAAATATTGAGGGATAGGTTTTGAAGAAGGAGTGTTTACGCATGGAAACTCTCAATGTCGAGACAAATTCAGGTCTGAAAGAGGAACTGAAGCGCCTCAAACAAGAAAATGATCGGCTGAAAAAGGAATTACATCAGCATCAAGTGATTGTGAACAATACGCTCGATGCTATTTTTATATGTGATAATGAAATGAAAATCGTGCAGGCAAATGAAGCAACAGCGAGGATGCTTCAAGTGGATGCGGAAGGTTTGAAAGAGCGTTCCGTTATTGATTTTTTGTTTTCTATTCCAAAGGATGAGCTGGACCTTTCCGTGAAGAAGTTTTTTAAGAAAGGTTTTCTGTGGAAGGAGGTTCCAATCCGGCTGGACAGCGGAGCGACAAAATATATTGAGTTTCTTGCCAAAAGAGGGATTGGCGAAGATTTCTTTTTTGTCGTTATGAGAGATATTTCTTCTAAGAAAATTCTGGAGCGGGAATTTTCCATGAATGAACAGCTTTTTAAGGACTTGTTTGACAGAGCCGTCGACGGAATCGTTCTATTTGATAAAGACGGCGGCTTTATTGATGCCAATCTATCCTTTTGCAAAAGCTTTGAAATCGATCAGAATGAGCTGTCACATTTGTCGCTGTATCAATTTATAGACAGCGGCTCACGAAAAGATTTCGATAACATTTGGCACACGCTCTATCGAAAGGGAAAAGCAAAGGGCGAGCTGCCTGTCAGGCTTCGTTCAGGAGATCAGAAGCTGTTTGAATTTACGATTACGTCTAACATCATCAGCGGTTTTTATATGTCGATTATGCGGGATATCACAGAGAAGAGATCCATGGAGCTCCAGCTATTTAAAAGTGAGGAGCGCTTCAGAGAAATTTTTGAAAACGCCATGGATGCCATTATCATCTGGTCGAATGACGGAAGAATCGTTAAGGCCAATCAGTCAGCCTGTAAAATTTTTGAGCTGCCGATGAATTTGCTGTTAAAAAGAAAGCTGTGTGATTTTCTCGTGGACTCGAAGAAATACAGCATGACGAAGAGAAAATATGCAAAATACGGTGAGATCAGAGAAGAGATGCTGTTTCAAATGGGAAACGGGCAGTTCAAAGAGCTTGAATTTACTTCAAAGCGGACAATACTTGAAAACCAGCACTTAACAATTCTAAGAAATGTCAGTGACCGAAAGCGGATGGAAAAGGAGCTTCGGGAAAGCGAGCTCAAATTCAGAAAAGTGTTCAACGGTTCAATGGACGGCAACGTATTATTCGACAATCAGTACCGAATCATCGACGCCAACCCGTTAGCGAGTGATATTTTGGGCCTGCCGCATGAAGAGCTAAAAAGACACAGCCTGCTTGATATTATATCTTCCTATGAAATAGAAAATTTGGCATCGCCGGCAAGGCAGATTAATTTCGATGAAATGGATAATGAAATCCCATTCTTGCTAAGCAGCAATGATAATAGAAAACTAGAATTTTCATTTAAACGAAATATTATTCAAAATATGAACCTGGCTATCTTTAAAGATGTCACAGAGCGAAAAGAACTGGAAGAACGCCTTCGCAAATCTGATACCCTCCATGTGGTTGGAGAACTCGCTGCCGGCATCGCTCACGAAATTAGAAATCCAATGACAGCCCTGAAAGGCTTCATTCAGCTCCTGAAAGGAAGTGTGGAGGGAGACTATTCTCTTTACTTCAACGTTATCACCTCAGAATTAAAGCGCATTGAATCCATCATCACAGAGTTTTTAATATTAGCCAAGCCCCAGGCTATCATGTATGAGGAGAAACATGTGACACAAATTATGAAAGACACATTAGACCTTCTTAACGCGCAAGCCAATCTCAGCAACGTACAAATGCATCTGGATTTAGCCGGCGACATTCCGCCGATATACTGTGAACCGAATCAGCTGAAACAGGTTTTTATCAATATATTAAAGAACGCCATTGAAGTCATGCCTGACGGCGGCAATATTTATGTGACAATCAAAAAAGCGGATCAACATCATATTTTAATATCTTTAAAAGACGAAGGAGTCGGAATCACAGAGGATAAATTAAAGCGTCTCGGAGAACCGTTTTATACAACAAAGGAACGGGGAACTGGGCTCGGGCTTATGGTAAGCTATAAAATCATTGAAGAACATCAAGGCAAAATAATGGTGGAAAGTGAAGAAGGAAAGGGAACTGTTTTCCATCTTACACTGCCCGTCAGGCAGAATTTTGAAGAAAGAAGGCTAGACGAATGAATTACTATACGATAGCGGAAACGCCGCTCGGGGAACTCGCGATTGTCGAGGAAGAAGGCCGCATCACCCGTCTCTTTCTCAGTAAGGAAGATTTGATCGAGTGGAAAGAATCTGTTGAGGGTGCGGAGCAGTTGGAGACTGCATTTTTGGCAGAAGCGAAAAAGCAGCTTCACGAATATTTTGCGGGGGAAAGAAGGACATTCTCACTGCCATTGAGCCAAAAGGGCACGCCTTTTCAGCAAAAAGTATGGGAGACGCTTGCCATGATTCCATATGGCGAATCACGAAGCTATGCTGATATCGCCGTTGCGGTAGGCAGTCCGAAAGCGGTACGTGCTGTCGGGCAGGCAAATAAACGAAATGACCTGCCGATATTTGTCCCATGCCACAGAGTGATCGGCAAAAACAGCACGTTAACAGGGTATGCCGGAAGCAAAACTGACATCAAAGCTTATTTGCTTAGCATCGAGCAAATCTCCTACAAAGAAAAATAAAACATATGGCACGTTCCCTTTTTTCGCTGCCGACATATGATTTTACTAAGTTAAAAAAGTTGGTCTGATGAAAGAGGAGGACAAAGCAATTGAAGCCGAGCCGCTCTGAGAAAATTGCCATTTTTGCCGAACTGCTTGTGAAACTGCATATCTTATCCAGCGCTCAAAAAGATGAAATGATCAATATGAATATGAGTAAACAAAAAAACCGCTGACTCGGCCCTTTATGAGCAAAGTCTTCAGCGGTTTTTTAATGAACCTTTTCGCCTGTGAACAGCTTTTCAATTTCTTCTTCATAGGAACCAGTCATAATCCCTTTTTCAGTAATGATCCCAGAAATAAGATGGTGAGGTGTAATATCAAAAGCAGGATTAAAGACAGGCACTTCAGCCGGAGCGGTCCGGACGCCGGAAATGGTCCTGACTTCATCAGGATCCCGTTCCTCTATCGGGATATCAGCCCCGCTTTTTACTTTTGTGTCAAAAGTAGATAATGGTGCTGCTACAAAAAACGGAATATCGAAGGCGTTTGCTAAAATAGCAAGCCCGTAAGTGCCAATTTTATTCGCAGTATCTCCGTTCCTTGCAATTCGGTCGGCGCCGACGATGACGGCAGAAATTTGTTTTTCTTTCATCGTATGGGCTGCCATACTGTCCGTAATCAGAGTGACGTCAATACCGCCCTGCATCAGCTCCCAAGCAGTAAGCCGTGAACCTTGAAGAACCGGTCTGGTTTCACAAGCATAAATATGAAGCCCCAAATCCTTTTGTTTGGCCAAATAAAACGGGGCAAGTGCGGTTCCATAGCGGCTTGTCGCGATAGAACCGGCATTGCAGATTGTCATAATCCGGTCGCCTTTTTTGAAAAGCTGAAGCGCGTTTTGGCCGATCATCCGGCACGTTTCTTCATCCTCGACTTGAATCTGAATCGCTTCATGGACAAGGTTGGTTTTTGCTTCATTTACAGAAATGGCGTTTTGAATTGAATGACTCAGTCTTTCGAGCGCCCATGATAAATTGATCGCAGTCGGCCTTGAACTGTTCAAATCATTTTTGATATGATCCAATTCGCGGCGGAAATCCGCCACATTATCAGTTTCGATGTCTTTTGCCGCCAGCGCGAGCCCAAATGCTGCCGTAATGCCGATCGCCGGGGCTCCTCTCACTTTTAGTGAGACAATCGCGTCAAATACTTCTTCTTTTGTTGTCAGCTCCAAATATTCCGTGACATCAGGAAGCTTTTGCTGATTTAAAATCTTAATGGATGTTTCTTTCCATTCAACAGAACGCGGAACAGCAAATGAATTGGTCATGGTTGAATCATTCCTTTACAAGTAACTTAAAACATTCAATAACATCCGTTATGGTTTTTAATTGTGAACGTTTTTCGATGAAGGCAGCACCGGTTTCCAGCGCCAGCCGTTTTCTTTCAATTCGCTTATCAAACGGTACGATTGTTTCCAGATCTGCCACATGGGCAAGGCCGATGGTGCGGCGTATCAGTTCGCAGCCGGCAAACCCAATTGCCTCTTCAAAAATATGGCTGAGTGTATCAGCGAGATAACCTTCGATTTTGGCATACACATCGAGGCTGTTTTTCTCCCAGGCTTCACTGAATGTTGTTTGAAACGTGTTCCAAACTTGTTTTATATGGTTATATAACGGCTCTCGATCAGCACCGTCACGGCTGAGTGCATTTAACAATAAGTTGGCGATAAATTGGCCTACATCAAAGCCGATTGGTCCGTAAAAAGCGAATTCAGGATCAATCACCTTTGTCTCAAGCTCGCTGGCAAAAATGCTTCCTGTATGCAGATCGCCATGAATCAGGGTTTCGGCAGATGTTAAAAATGACTTTTTCAGCTTAGCGGCTTCAACTTTGACCTTGTCATTTTTCCAAAGCTTTTCAACATATGGACGAAGCTCTTCCTCAAATTCATTTGTATCATGATCGAAGAAAGGATCTGTAAATACAAGTCTTTCGGTAATATCGCAGAGCTCAGGGTTTGTAAACTGTTTAACAAGCTGTTTTTTCACCTTTGGCTCAAGTGCGTAATCAGAAGAGTAAAATAGCGTTTTTCCTAAAAATTCTCCAATGTCTCGTGACAGGTTTGGATAATTTTCACCTTCAAGAAGTCCTTTTCTAGCGATCTTCAGATGTGAAAGATCCTCCATGACCGTGACCGCCAATTCAGTATCTGAATAGTAAACTCTCGGTACGAGGTGAGGGACGTGCTCACCCTGACGAATCAGTGCGCTGCTTTCAATTCTTGCCCGATCGATTGTAAGTGGCCAGCTTTCCCCGACAACTTTTGCATAAGGAACCGCCTGTTTAATAATCAAAGCCCTGTCATTTTCTTGGTCATAAATATGAAAGACGTAGTTTAAATTTCCATCGCCGATTTCCTGGCATGTCAGCGTGCTTTTGCTTTGAAACAAGCCGAGTTTCACCGCCAGGGCGACAGCTGAGCTTTCATTTAACGTTTCGTATAAAGGTGTTTTTGTGACTGCCATCGTCATTCCCTCCAATTATGTAACATCTTGATATGTGTGCCGCAGAATGGCCGTAAAAAAGCCTCCTTCTCAGAGAGAAGGAGGCTTAACATTCATGTCCCGCCTCTCTTATCTCTCAGATCAGATCTGATGGAATTAGCACCGTGCCTTACGAGACCACAGTCTCGGCGCCATGAAAATGCGCCCCATTTCACAATGGAATTACGGTCGGTTGCTGTTGGGGTCAAAAGGCCAATCCCTCGCCCAACTCTCGATAAGAGAATATATTCACTTGTTAAACAATTCTAATTTATCAGTTGATGAACATAGTAACAGGTGAGTGTTTTAATTGTCAATATATTTTTTAATATAAATCTTTTCTGATATCATCGAAAACAGGGATTTTCCTCCGTACCTCAACGCTTTCTTGAAGGTCAATTTCCGCTCTGACAATGCCTTCTTCTCGGCCGCCCTCTGCCAATATACGTCCCCAAGGGTCAATAATCAGGCTGTGCCCGGCGAATTCATGATCGGGATTAGCTCCTGTGCAATTGCAGGCAGCGACAAAGCATTGATTTTCAATGGCCCGAGCAATAAGCAGGCTTTTCCAATGATCAAGGCGGGGCAGAGGCCATTCCGCAGAAATGAACAGCACGTTAGCGCCTTTTGTCGTATGTTTTCTGATCCATTCCGGAAAACGGATATCATAACAGATCAATCCTGAACTTTTGACGCCATCAAGCTCGAAGTATCCGTCCTCGGAACCTGCTGATAAATATACATGCTCATCCATCAGCTGAAAAAGATGGGCTTTGCTGTACTCTTTAATGATTCGTCCTTCCTTATCTGCGATGAACATTGTATTATAAACATCAGAACCCTTTCTGACAGCAACAGATCCTGCGATAATATGAACCCCGTGTTTTTTTGCGGTTCTTTGCAGCCAGCTTTGAGCAGTGTGCCCGTCTTCATCAGCAAGCTGATCAAGATTGGCAAGGTCGTAACCGGTCGTCCATAATTCAGGGAGAACAAGAACATCAGCATGTTTACTCTCTTTTTCGATTAAATGTTCAGCCTTTTTTATATTTTCAGAAGGTTTTCCGTACGAAATATCAAATTGAAGGCAAGATATGGTCCATTTCAATTTTTAACACCCCATATTTTTCTTTACTTTTTTCATTTAACCATATATGATACTGGACTATCATTTCAAGATTTTTTTAGAAGGTGAAAACAGATGAAATTTGAACATTCTCAAGTGCTGCAGGAACTGCCTAAACAATTCTTTGCTTCTCTAGTGCAGAAAGTGAATCGAAAGCTGAAAGAAGGACATGATGTCATTAATTTGGGGCAGGGGAATCCCGATCAGCCGACGCCCGAGCATATCGTGGAGGAAATGAAGCAAGCCGTTGCTCAGCCCGAAAATCATAAATACTCATCATTCCGAGGTTCGCACAGTCTAAAATCAGCAGCAGCGGCATTTTATAACAGAGAATACGGCGTTCAGCTTGATCCGGAAACTGAAGTAGCCGTATTATTCGGCGGGAAAGCCGGTCTTGTCGAGCTGCCGCAATGCCTGCTAAATCCTGGGGATACAATTTTGGTTCCTGATCCCGGTTATCCGGATTATTGGTCCGGTGTCACGCTTGCGAAAGCGAAAATGGAAATGATGCCGCTCACTAAGGAGAAAGCATTTCTTCCTGAATACGCAAGCATTCCCGCTGACATAAGAGAACAAGCGAAATTGATGTACTTGAATTATCCGAATAATCCGACAGGAGCCGTCGCTACCGCAGAATTTTTTGAAGAAACGGTGAGTTTTGCGAAAGAAAATGAAATCTGTGTGGTCCATGATTTTGCCTACGGGGCAGTGGGCTTTGACGGACACAAGCCTTTAAGTTTTTTGCAGACTGAAGGCGCTAAGGATATCGGAATTGAAATTTACACACTGTCCAAAACATATAATATGGCGGGCTGGCGGGTCGGTTTTGCAGTTGGAAATGCCTCGGTCATAGAAGCGATCAATCTTTATCAAGACCATATGTTTGTCAGTCTTTTCAGAGCAACCCAGCAGGCTGCTGAGACGGCACTCCTATCTGAGCAGACTTGCGTAGCGGAGCAAAATGCCCGATATGAAAGCAGGCGCAACACTTGGATAGCAGCATGCCGGGAAATCGGCTGGGATGTAACAGCACCGTCGGGTTCATTTTTTGCGTGGCTGCCGGTGCCTGAAGGCTATAGCTCTGAGCAATTCTCAGATCTCTTGCTTGAAAAAGCGAATGTGGCGGTGGCAGCTGGAAACGGCTTTGGTGAATATGGAGAAGGGTATGTCAGAGTGGGGCTCTTAACGAGTGAAGCTAGGCTCAAAGAAGCAGCTTACCGAATTGGCAAACTGAACCTGTTTACCCAAAAAAGCATTGACAAGATTCTTTAACGGTGGGATAATTCAAAATAATTTATAAAATCTATATTTTCTTATCAAGAGCAGGCAGAGGGACGAGCCCGATGAAGCCCGGCAACCGACTTGTAAAGCACGGTGCTAATTCTTGCAGCTGGCGGCTGAGAGATAAGATTCGGACGAGAAACGAAACCTCTTTAGACGCATTGCTGTTTGAAGAGGTTTTTTATATGGGTTAAAAAATGAAAGGAGCTCTGGCATGAGTGAATTATTAGCAACATATCTCCTGACCGATCCGGGAGCCGACACGGTGAAAAAAGCAGAACAAATCGCAACAGGGTTGACGGTGGGCTCTTGGACTGATCTGCCTTTGGTGAAGCAGGAGCAGATGCAAAAGCATAAGGGACGGGTTGTGAAGGTCGAGGAGAGAGAGGGACATCTTACATCAGGAAAACAAGCGGTCATCACAATTGCTTATCCCGAGGTAAATTTTTCACAGGATATTCCGGCATTGCTGACAACTGTGTTTGGCAAGCTGTCGCTGGACGGAAAAATCAAATTAGTAGATCTCGAATTTTCCGAAGCGTTTAAGCGTACACTTCCGGGACCGAAGTTTGGCGTATACGGCATCCGGAAAATGCTTGGAGAGTTTGAAAGACCGCTGTTAATGAGCATTTTTAAAGGGGTCATCGGAAGGGACCTGAGTGATATTAAAGAACAGCTCAGGCAGCAGGCGCTGGGCGGGGTTGACTTAATCAAAGACGATGAAATTTTCTTTGAGACGGGTTTAGCACCTTTTGAAACAAGAATTACAGAGGGAAAACAAATGTTGAAAGAAACATACGAGCAGACCGGCCATAAAACGCTGTATGCAGTGAATTTGACTGGAAGAACGGCTGAGCTTAAAGATAAAGCAAGACGCGCCGCTGAATTGGGAGCGGATACGCTTTTATTTAATGTCTTCTCTTACGGTTTGGACGTCATGCAAAGCCTTGCGGAAGATCCGGACGTATCAATCCCCATTATGGCGCACCCTGCAGTCAGCGGGGCATTCACGTCCTCGCCGTTTTATGGGTTCTCCCATGCCCTTTTGCTCGGAAAATTAAACCGATATTGCGGCGCTGACTTCAGTCTGTTTCCTTCTCCATACGGTTCTGTTGCGCTTCCGAGAGAAGACGCGCTGGCGATTCATGAAGAATGCGTAAGAGAAGATGCCTTTAATCAGACATTTGCCGTTCCGTCTGCTGGCATTCACCCTGGTATGGTTCCGCTTTTAATGCGTGATTTCGGCATTGATCATATTATTAACGCCGGAGGAGGCATACACGGACATCCAAACGGCGCCCAAGGCGGGGGCAAAGCGTTCAGAGCTATGATTGATGCGGTTTTGGAGGCGCAGCCGATTGAAGAAAAAGCCGGTCAATGCGAAGATTTGAAGCTTGCGCTTGATAAATGGGGAAAGGCTGAAACCGTATGACGTCTCAAAAACCGTTGATTATATGTGATTTTGATGGAACCATCACGATGAACGACAACATTATAAACATTATGAAAACATTCGCTCCGCCGGAGTGGACTGCGTTAAAAGACGGTGTGCTCTCCAAAACAATGTCGATCCAAGAAGGCGTCGGACGAATGTTCGGCCTTCTGCCGAGCAGCTTAAAAGAGGAGATTACGAGATTTGTAATAGAAGACGCAAAAATCCGGGACGGCTTTCAGGAATTTGTCGCATTTGTTAATGAGCATGAACTCCCGTTTTATGTTGTAAGCGGGGGGATGGACTTTTTTGTCTATCCGCTGCTTGAAGGAATTGTTGAGAAAGATCATATTTATTGCAACCGTGCGTCATTTGAGAATGAATTCATTCATATTGATTGGCCTCATTCTTGCAAAGGCACATGCACCAATCAATGCGGGTGCTGCAAGCCGACTGTTATTAACGAGCTTTGTGAGCCGGATCAATACATCATCATGATCGGTGACTCCGTTACCGACGTGGAGGCGGCAAAGCTGTCTGATCTTTGCTTTGCAAGGGATTATTTATTAAATGAATGCAAGGAGCATCATCTGAATCATATTCCTTACCATGATTTTCATGAAATAAAGAAAGCAATTGAAGACGTAACGGAGGTAAAGAAATGGCTGCAAAACAAGAGCGCTGGGGAGAACTTGCCGAAGTAAAACGGGAATTGGCAGAAAGAGATTGGTTTCCGGCGACCAGCGGCAACCTGTCCATCAAGGTTTCCGATGAGCCATTGCAATTTCTCGTAACGGCGAGCGGAAAAGATAAACGAAAAGAAACGGATGAAGACTTCCTGTTGGTGGATCAGAACGGAGAGCCTGCCGAAAGCGGACATCATCTCAAACCGTCAGCGGAAACGCTTTTGCATACGCACCTGTACAATAAAACAAAAGCCGGATGCTGTCTTCATATTCATACGGTAAACAATAATGTCATCTCAGAGCTGTATGGAGATCAAAAACAAATCACTTTTAAAGGACAAGAAATTATAAAAGCGCTTGGCCTGTGGGAAGAGAATGCAGAAGTATCCATTCCAATTATAGAAAATCCGGCTCATATTCCGACTCTCGCAACGCTTTTCGCGGATCAGGTTACTGGAGATTCAGGAGCTGTCCTGATCCGGAACCATGGCATTACTGCTTGGGGAAGAACAGCATTTGAAGCGAAAAGAGTGCTTGAAGCATATGAATTTTTATTCAGCTATCATTTGAAACTGAAAACACTCCAGCATCAGCTGGTTAAATAAAAGGGGGAACCGCAAATGGCAACAATTCGAATTCATGATGAGGCAAATACAACAATTGAAAATCAAGAAGAAGTGGTAAGCTTTCTGGACAGTCAAGAGGTAATCTATGAGCAATGGAATATCGCCAAGCTCCCTGAACAGCTTTCAGAAAAA
Organism: Bacillus sp. 0909A; assembly: GCF_036765115.1. Taxonomy (NCBI): domain Bacteria; kingdom Bacillati; phylum Bacillota; class Bacilli; order Caryophanales; family Bacillaceae; genus Bacillus; species Bacillus sp. 0909A. Next base: position 449,344 of record NZ_JBAIZU010000002.1, on the reverse strand, counting down.
TATGACCTGTCTGAAAAAGAAAAACAGCAAATTCTTGACACCTTCGACGCCGAAATTAAAGATATCTCAGCCCGCCGCGGCTACAAAGCTCAAGATGTCATCTCTTTGTCTGACGCTAATCCGAAACTGGATGAACTGCTTGAAAACTTTAAAAGAGAACATCACCATACAGACGATGAAGTCCGTTTTATCGTAAGCGGCCACGGAATTTTCGTCATTCAAGGCAAGGACGGCACATTTTTTGATGTCCGTTTAAATCCTGGAGATTTAATCTCAGTACCTGAAAATATCCGCCATTACTTCACGCTTCAAGAAGATCGCAAAGTTGTGGCGGTGCGGATTTTTGTTACATCTGAAGGCTGGGTTCCGATTTATGAAAAAGACAGCGTAAACCAATAAGAAGAAAAAGCCCCGTTTATAAAAGCGGGGCTTTTTGATTTATCGTAAACGCCATTCCTCGTATTGGGACATTTCTTTTTTGATCAGCGTCCAAATCAAACCGAGAATGGCAGCATCGTCAAGAATTCCTATACCGAGCACGAAGTCCGGAATCATATCAATCGGCATGATGATGTAAAAGACAGCAGCTGTCAGAAGCAAAAGTGTTTTCATCTGTGAACGGGGATAGTCACCGTTTCGCCAATCACGTAGCATTTGACAAAAGACCGTAATATGATTGATTAATTTTTTGCGGGTTTTTCTTTTCAGAATAGCTTTTCCGCCTGCTGCACCGAGCATTATCGCTTTTTTTTTCTTCATTTAGCATACCTCCTGCCTGCCGGTGTGTTTAAGATCGTCTTCGTCTGGGTATTGTTCTTCTAATCCTATCAATATATCTATTATAAATGAAAAATTAAGTTATTTAATAAAAATATGTTTACAAATAAAGTATAATCTGTAATAATGCACAATAACCCAATCAAACTTGTTTCCTATTTCTTAGCGGCGAGGGGTGAATTGAATGGGCTGTTCTTCTGAACAAGAAAGATTGCTGGTGTCTATTGATGAAAAAAGAAAGTTAATGATAGACGCCGCTAGTAAGCAGGGATTTACAGGGCATGACACAATCAGACACAGTCAGGAGCTGGATTCTTTAATGAACGAATACCACCAGCTCATGCAAGAAAGCGAACATTCCCAAGGAATTCAAGGCCTTGTGAAGAAATTAGGCTTGTGGCCCCGAAGAGACGTCATGCCTGCATATGATGCACATAAATAGCGGCGCTATCTGATGCATATATAAAGAGAGAGCTTTTCAGAAGCGCTCTTTTTTTCTGGGAAAATTTCATACGAAAGAGGGAACTGATGAAAGAACTGGCGGTAGTCATTACTGAAATGATAAACCAATTTCATGATGCTTTTATTTCGATATGCGGGATGCTTGGCATTCAATTAACCGACAAAGAAATGCATTTTTGGGTAATTGGGATATTTGGCATCTTCTTTTTCGCTGTCACTCACGCTGTATTTACATGGCTTTCTAAATGGAGCTTGACGGCTTTGTCCTTTATCTATACCGTAACGATCATCATTGTGATCGTATTTGCAATTGAGATTCAGCAAAAAGTGACCGGACGGGGAAATATGGAGTTTTTAGATGCAACAGAAGGGTTAAAAGGCTTTTTGGTGTTCTTTGTCATCTTTTTGCTTTTAAAAATGCTTCTGCGTTTGATCCGATTCTTCTTTTCAGGAGGAGCTGTAAGCAAGGGGAATGGAAATACCCGTTCCCGAAAATAAAATAAGCCCTCCTGAGACTGTCAGGGGGCTAGGAAGAGGAGACGGGGAGGGTAATGGTAACCTCGGTTCCTCTTCGTACTTCACTTTCTATATGAATGGAACCTCCGTACATCAGAACGATCCGTTTACATACGACAAGCCCGAGGCCGGTTCCTTTTTCTTTAGAAGTGACAAATGGAAGAAAGATATGTTCCAGCATTTCCTGTGATATCCCTTCGCCGTTATCCATCACTTTTATAATGGCCTTTTTATCAATTGCTCCTAAAGAAATTGTGAGTTTGCCGCCTTCCGGCATAGACTCAAGGCCATTTTTCGCAACATTCAAAATGACCTGTTTAATATGGTCTTTTGTACATTTTACTTTTAGAGGTTTATCAGTTAAAAATGTTAACTCTACCTCCACATTATATAAATTTCCTTCAGAATAAATGATCGGCATAATTTCTTCGATAATATCCTGAAGCGAGTTAAGCTCCCATTTCTCAGCTGTCGGTTTTCCGAGAACTAAAAACTCACTCACGATTTGGTTGATACGTTTAATCTCTTGGTCGATAATTGAAAAGTAAAGCTGATCCTCTTCACCTTTATATTTCTTTTGCAACAGCTGAATAAAACCGCTTATGCCGGTGAGCGGATTGCGGATTTCGTGAGCCGTGCTGGCAGCAAGCGTTCCGATCAGCTCTAATTTTTGCTGCTCATTTTCCGAGCGCTCCAGTTGGGTCCGCCGCTTCAGCAAATAATAAAGCACAAGAATAAAAAGAATATTCAGCAAAACGATAATACAGGAAAGAGGAAGCACAAGGCTTTTACTCAGCTCCTCTATTGAGACAGGATTCGGGTATACTTTCATATTCCAGCTGATATCATCGAGATAACCGCTGACAGGTTTTTGATCCTTGGCGTGAGAAGCCTGTCCGCTTGAGAAAATCAATTTTTCATTTTCGTTCACAACTTCAATATAGACATCAGGGCTCAGCAAGTTAATTAGGTTTTGCAGATAGTCAATTTGTATAGCTGCCACAAGATAATCTGTGACATTTTTCTTTTCGTCCAGCGCGGGAACACAAATTGTAAAAATCGGCTGGCCTGTAATTCTGCTTGAATAGCTGTCTGTAATGATAGTCTTTTTTGTTTGTTTTGCTTTTGTAAAAAAGGATCTGTCGGCCAGATTGACTTTAGTTTTTAATTCTGTTGCGCTGGCAGTGACATCTCCTTTGGCATTGAGCAAATAAAGACCGGAAAACCTTGGTTCGGAATCAAACGTTTTTTCTAAAACAGTTTTCATTTTTTTAATATCTATCGGTCTGTCGATAGCAATAGACAAGGAAGTCATTCTCGCTTTTGTTTCGCCGATTAAATAATTTATTTTGTTGCGGTGAAGATTCAGCATAACACTGGCTTCTTGCTTATGTTCGGCAGCTATTGTTTCTTTTTCCTTTTCATATACGAAAAAGCTTATGACGAGTGCCGGAATCACTACTAGTGCAATATAAAGCTTAATTCTCCCGCAGGCGCCTTTTAGTATTTTCAATTTGCATCGCTCCAACATACACCTGATTAGAGGTATTATATCATTGTTTCTTCTTGTTTAATAAGAAAAAATAACCAAAATAATTAAGAAAAACAAGTTGTTCACATGAATAATAAAAAAGAAGAGAAATATTGGAAAGATTTTTATTGACATTTCGGTATTTGTTTATTAATGTTTCTCTGTAACGGTTTCTAAAAGGATGATTGAGACATGACAGAAAAATCACTGAAGTTATTTATCGTGCTGTCGCGCGCGTATCGGTCTATTAATGATCATATGAATAAGCATATTCATAAGCATGGACTGAATCCTACTGAATTTGCTGTGCTGGAGCTGTTATATCATAAAGGTGATCAGCCGCTGCAGCAGATAGGGGATAAAATTCTCTTGGCCAGCGGGAGCATCACCTATGTCGTAGATAAGCTTGAGCAAAAAGAGCTCCTTATTCGGAAAGCATCACCTACAGACAGACGAGTAACATTTGCACAAATTACCGAAAAAGGCATCAGTCTTTTGGATGATATTTTCCCTGATCATGCAGCTGAGATTGATGAAATGATCAGTGTATTAAGCGAAGAAGAGGTTGAACTGTGCACTGAAATGTTAAAAAGAGTAGGATTAAACGCAAAACAGTTTCATAATAAGTAAAAAAAGGAAGCCTTGTTATAGATAAGGCTTCCTTTTTTACTATTTTTCATTTGTTTCCGCTGCGCCTCTTGGCAAGATGAGAACTTCAACCCGCCTGTTTTTGCTTCGGCCTTCCGCAGTTTTGTTGGAGGCCACTGGTTTATACTCCCCATAGCCTTTGGCACTGAAAACTTTGGCATCAAGCTTAGGGTTCTCAATCAGAAGCCCCATGAAGTTTACGGCTCTCATTACACTTAAATGCCAGTTCGACTGAAATTCTGAATTTCTAATCGGCATATTGTCTGTATGTCCGCTGATAATAATGTTTCTCGGCGGATTAATCACGAGAAGGTTTGAAATCTCTTTTGCAAGCGGAATGTCTTCCTTGCGGATGGTCGCTTTTCCTGAATCAAAGAAGATGCTGTCTTTAATCGTGATCAGAAGACCTTCCTTAGTCATCTTTGTTTCCAGCTGATGCTCCATCTTTTTATCTTTAATGAACTTTTCCACCTGGCTCTGCACATTTTTAAGTTCTTCTTGATCAGCTGCTTTTTCCTTTAGTTTCTTGTTTTCCTTTTTCTCTTCTTTTTCCTTTTCCACTTCATCGATTCCGTCTGACTCATTTTTAGGAGGGGTGACGCTGGAATAATCCAATACGCCGGTCCCGCCTGTAAAGACTTCATTAAATGATTTAGAAAGCATTTGAAACTTAGCTGCGTCAATCGAGCTGCTCGCGTACAGCACAATAAACAATGCTAGGAGAAGGGTAAGGATATCGGCGTAAGGAACCAGCCATGATTCATCAACGTGCTCGTCCTCATGCTTCTTCTTCTTTTTTCTCGCCATTTTGCGCCTCTCCTTCTCGTTCTGCAAATTTCAAACGGTCCTTCGCAGGAAGGTACATTAAAAGTTTTTGCTCGATCACTTTCGGTGCCTGTCCTTCTAAAACGGACAGGACGCCTTCAATCATAATTTCACGGAGCTTGACTTCCTGTTTTGACTTGCGTTTTAATTTGTTTGCAAAAGGATGCCATAATACATATCCCGTAAAGATACCGAGAAGGGTGGCTACAAAGGCTGCACTGATGGCGTGACCAAGTTCATCTGTATTGTCCATATGAGAAAGCGCGGCAATCAGTCCGATAACAGCACCGAGCACCCCAAGTGTAGGCGCGTAAGTTCCCGCCTGTGTAAAAATGGCGGCTCCGGCCTGGTGTCTGTCCTCCATCGCTTCTACTTCTTCAGTCATGATATCTCTGATAAATTCTGCGCTTTGCCCGTCAACAGCCATGCTGAGGCCGTTTTTCAGAAACGCGTCATCTACATTTTCAATACTTGCTTCCAAAGCCAGCAGGCCTTCACGGCGTGCAAGCTGAGCCCATTCAGAGAACATAGGAATGAGTTCTTCTATTGTCAGCTGTTTATTTTCTTTAAATAGCACACGGAACAGCACAGGCACTTTTTTAATTTCTTTCGTTGGGAACGCAATGACTACCGCTGATATCGTTCCGGCGATGATAATTAAAATGGCAGCGGGATTTGCAAGAGCAGCGAAACTGACGCCCTTCAGAACCATTCCCACACTCAATGCAACAAAAGCGAGAATAATACCGATAATCGAAGTTTTATCCATAATTTTCACCAAATCCTTTTTTACTAGCTTGTCTATGGTTAATATCGGTATCAGTGTCTGGAACTTTAGGGACATTGTGAAATTGTTCATGAAATATTCAAGGAAGATACATAGAAGGGAGAAATAAACAAACGCGGGCTTTTCAGCATGGAAAAGCCCGCGGGTTTAACGGTACCGGGATTGATTGGTGGGTATCTGATTCTCTAAACGGCTTTTGTCAGTAGAAATAGATATTCGTTATAGATAAACATGTTCCATCCCTCCTTAAGAAAGGGAAGGAATGACATGGTCTCGGACAAGAGAAGGATTTTACATAAATAGCGGCTTCCCTGAAAAGGAGGCCGCTGATTCTTATTTTGCATGAACTTTGATGTTATCATCTTCTGCTGTGACGTGAAAACTTGAAATCTCGTTATTGTCAAGCAGCAGATCAGTCATTTCATCCTCAATCCATTCCTGGATCGTTCTTCTGAGCGGGCGCGCACCGAATGAAGGATGGTAACCCAGTTCAGCTATTTTTTCTTTTGCTTCATCTGAAACACTCAAGCTGATGCCGCGTTCTGCCAATGTTTCTTCCAATTCTCCAAGAAGAAGGCTGACGATTTTGACCAGATGCTCTTTTTCAAGGGAACGGAATTCGATGATGCTGTCAAAGCGGTTGAGAAACTCAGGTTTAAAGAACATGCTGAGCGAATCAATTAATGTTTGTTCTTCAATCACGCTGTCTTCTGATTGGAAACCGACTTTCGTTTGTTTTTCACCGGTACCTGCATTGCTTGTCATAATAATGACGGTGTCTTTAAAGCTTACGGTTCTGCCTTGGCTATCCGTTAAGCGGCCGTCTTCCATAATTTGCAGGAACATATGCTGAACATCTGGGTGCGCTTTTTCAATCTCGTCAAGCAGCACGATGCTGTATGGATTGCGGCGCACTTTTTCCGTTAATTGTCCAGCTTCCTCATGGCCGACGTATCCAGGCGGTGAACCAATGATTTTAGACACGGCGTGTTTCTCCATGTATTCACTCATATCGAGACGGATAATGGCATCTTTCGTGCCGAATAATTCATCCGCCAGTGTTTTAGAAAGCTCTGTTTTCCCTACGCCGGTTGGTCCGACAAAGAGGAAGGAGCCGACTGGTCTGTTTTTTGATTTTAAGCCGGCGCGGCTGCGTCTGACCGCTTTTGCCACTTTTTGAACAGCCGCTTCTTGCCCGATGACGCGTTCATGTAGCTTTGCTTCAAGCTCTTTCATTTTTGTTTGCTCGTCTGCCTGCAGTTTTCCCACAGGAATGCCGGTTTTTTGTTCGACGATATCCTGAATGTGCTCAGCTTCTACTGTGACGGCGGTATGTGCGGAAGAGCTGTTCAGTTTTTTCTCCAGTGCGATTTCTTCATCACGGAGTGTTGCTGCCAATTCGTAATTCTCTTCTTCCAGCGCTTTTGTTTTTTCTGCTTCAATTACAGTCAGCCGTTCAGCTGCATCTTCATCATTTAAATCATCAATTAACAGGTTGGCTTTAGATCCAGCTTCGTCTAATAAATCAATCGCTTTGTCCGGCAGATGTCTGTCCTGAATGTAGCGTGCTGATAAAGTGACACATGCTTTCAGTGCTTCATCGCTGAATGTCACGCCATGGTATGCTTCGTATTTGTCTTTAATTCCTTGCAGAATGCTGATCGCTTGTTCAATTGTAGGCTCCTGTACCATGACAGGCTGAAAACGTCTTTCCAGCGCCGCATCTTTTTCAATTTGACGGTATTCTTTCAGTGTTGTCGCTCCGATGACTTGCAGCTCACCTCTGGCAAGAGCGGGTTTGAGAATGTTTCCTGCATCCATTGAGCCTTCTGCAGAGCCTGCGCCAACGAGAAGGTGAATTTCATCAATGAAAAGAATGACATTTTTGCGCTCTTTCAGCTCAGTGATCAGCTGTTTCATTCTTTCTTCAAATTGGCCTCTGATGCCAGTGTTTGCAACAAGGGATGCGACATCAAGCAAGTAAAGCTCTTTGTTTTTTAATTTATGTGGAACATCGCCTTCAGCGATTTTTAAAGCGAGCCCTTCTGCAATAGCTGTTTTCCCTACACCTGGCTCTCCAATCAGCACCGGATTGTTTTTGTTGCGGCGGTTTAGAATCTCGATCACACGCGCAACTTCTTCATCACGGCCAATGACAGGGTCAATCAGACCGGCTTTAGCGCCGTTTGTAATATTTTGCGCCAGCTCATCAAGTAAACCTTTTTTCTCGCTTGCTTTAGCTGCGCTTTGTTCTTTCGGCTGGAATGCTTGTTCAAAGGGAAAACCGAAAGATTGAGGACCCATGCTCATTGAAGGTTTACGAGTCAGTTCGTGATAGCAAGTTTCACATAAAACCATTTGTTTATGAACGGAATTTATTTGCATGTTAAGGCGAATCGTCGCCTCGTTTTGATGACAGTGTTGACAACGCATTTGCCAAAACCTCCTTATAAAATTTGATCATCTTTGACCAATTGATTTGGAAAAAAAAGGTCGATTTTTTTGACCAACTTTGACCAATAGAATAATAAAAAAAGTTGGCTGGTTTGACCTTCTTTGATTAATAGTATACTCTGACCTTTTTTGACTTTCAAGTCTTTTGCTCAAAAATATTTTTGAGTTGTTTCCACAGTAAAACTTGTTTTGTTCGTCTTTTCAAGGAACTTGTCTCATAGGCTATAAAAAGGCTAAAAGGACAATACTGCTGTTGGTTCGGAGGGGAGAAATGGAACAATCAAAAGGGTCTGCACATCAGCTCGCTTTTGTGTATGTTGGCACAGTAGTCGGAGCGGGATTTGCAACTGGCAGGGAAATTGTTGAGTTTTTTCTGAAGTTCGGCTGGTTCGGATTGCTTGGTATTATTATAAGCGGAGGAATGTTCACGTTTTTAGGCGCAAAGCTGATGATCATTTCAAAGCGAATCAATGCCAAGTCATATCAGGAAATGAATATATACTTGTTCGGGGAGGCTGCCGGAAGGATTATCAATGTCTTTATGCTGTTTGTTCTCCTCGGTGTCACATCTGTCATGCTGTCTGGCGCAGGGGCGCTTTTTGAGGAACAGCTTGGCATGTCCGCTCAGGTTGGAATGCTGATTACAATTGGATTAAGTTTGATTGTGATGACAAGAGGAGTAAAAGGTATTTTCGGTGTAAATGTGTTTGTTGTACCGCTTTTGATTATCTTTTCTATGATTGTGGTGGCCGACTCTTTTATTTTCAGTGAGACGCGGAATACAACTCAGTGGGTGTGGCCGCATCGATGGGACTGGCTATTATCAGCGGTGTCGTACGGCGCTTTGAATTTATCGCTTGCCCAGGCTGTTTTGGTGCCGCTGGCGAATGAAATGTCTTCAGAACAGGTGATAAGAAAAGGCGCTTTCATCGGAGGTACAATGCTGACAATTGTGCTTTCTGCTAGTTTTTTGTCTTTGTCGATGCTGCCGGATGTATTTTTGTATGATATTCCAATGGCTCAAGTGGTTTACCTCTTTGCGCGATCTGTACATTTGATTTACTTGTTGATTATATTCGGCGAAGTGTTCACGTCGGTGATCGGAAACCTTTATGGGCTGGAAAAACAAGTGAAAAGCTTTCTTCCTATAAAAAGTAAATATATTTTTGCAGCAATAATGATTACGGCTTATATCACGAGTCAAATTGGTTACGGCAAGCTCATTTCAACCATTTATCCATTGTTTGGCTATGTGAGCTTGGCCTTTATAGGCGCTTTGGTCTGTAAAAAGGTTCCCCGGCACAGTTTGTAGTCAAAATGTTTATACGTATATAATAATGAAGCAAACGGTTATGCTGGACTCTGCGCTAGCCAGGAATTGATGTGTTTTTGCTGTGTAGAAGAATCAAGCGAAAGAAATGAGAGAGGCTTTTGGCTATCTTTTTATTGTCAAGAAAAACAACATTATGGTAAGATAGCAGAAGTGAAAAAATTGAAGAAAATCCGTGGATATGCGGGAGAGGTTCTAGCTACACCCTCTATAAAAAACTAAGGACGTGCTGTATCCTTGGATACGGCCTTTTTTATGTTTTTCTAGAGCACCTTTCCGGAAAGGTGTTTTTTTATATTTTAACAGTTGTAGCGATGTCTCTCGCCGAGGTTTTTTATAGCGGAGAAGGAGAGGAATCATGAAAAAGGAAAAAGCAATTGTCGTATTTAGCGGCGGCCAAGACAGTACTACATGTTTACTGTGGGCGTTAAAGGAATTTGAAGAAGTTGAAACTGTAACTTTTCATTATAATCAGCGTCATTCGCAGGAAGTTGAAGTGGCGAAGGGGATTGCGGATAAGCTTGGCGTGAAAAATCATTTGCTTGATATGTCACTTTTGAACCAGCTTGCGCCTAATGCTCTGACGAGAAATGATATAGAAATTGAAGCAAAAGACGGCGAGCTGCCATCAACATTTGTTCCAGGGCGTAACTTAGTATTCTTATCTTTTGCGTCTATCCTGGCGTATCAAATTGGCGCCCGTCATATTATCACGGGCGTTTGCGAAACGGATTTCAGCGGCTATCCAGACTGCCGTGATGAATTCGTTAAATCTTGCAATGTGACGGTGAACCTGGCCATGGAGAAGCCATTTGTGATTCATACACCGCTCATGTGGCTGAATAAGGCGGAAACGTGGAAACTTGCTGACGAACTGGGCGCGCTTGATTTTGTGAAGAACAACACGCTCACATGCTATAACGGCGTGATCGCAGACGGATGCGGCGAATGTCCGGCATGTCACCTTCGCTCCAGAGGCTATGAAGAATATATGGCGATGAAAGGAGAGAGGGCATAAATTGTTATCTCAAATATATCCACAGGTCCAGCATCCATATTCATTTGAATTGAATAAGGACATGCAAATTTCTGCCGCTCATTTTATTCCGCGTGAAAGTGCGGGAGCGTGCAGCAGGGTGCACGGGCATACGTATACCGTAAATATTACCGTTGCCGGTGATGAGCTTGACGATTCCGGCTTTCTCGTGAATTTCAGTGTGCTCAAAAAACTAGTTCACGGCTCCTATGATCATACGCTTTTAAATGATCATGAAGAATTTTCTAAGGACGACCGGTATTCGCTGCCGACAACTGAAGTCGTGGCAAAAACGATCTATGACAAAGTGCAGGCTTATTTAAACACACTGGAGAATAAACCAAGCTGTGTGCAGGTGTTTGTCCGTGAAACACCGACCAGTTATTGTGTTTACCGTCCGAAAAAGGGTGGTTTGAATGGCTAAAGGAATTCCTGTACTAGAAATTTTCGGCCCGACGATTCAAGGGGAGGGCATGGTGATCGGACAGAAGACAATGTTTGTCCGCACTGCAGGCTGTGATTATTCCTGCAGCTGGTGTGACTCCGCCTTCACTTGGGACGGATCTGCTAAAAAAGATATTCGCTGGATGACAGCCGAGGAGATTTTTTCAGAGCTTAAGGAGATTGGAGGAGACGCGTTTTCTCACGTAACCATCTCCGGCGGAAACCCGGCGCTGTTAAAACAGCTGGATGCTTTGATAAAGCTGCTGAAGGAAAACAATATCCGTGCAGCTCTCGAAACACAGGGGACAGTCTATCAGGATTGGTTTACACTGATCGATGATCTGACGATTTCACCTAAACCGCCAAGTTCGAAAATGGTGACGAACTTTAATAAGCTGGATCACATTGTGACATCACTGAAAGAGAATAACAGACAGCATGCTGTCAGCTTGAAGGTTGTCATTTTTAATGATGAAGATCTCGAGTTTGCCAAAACTGTACACAAACGCTACCCGGGAATACCGTTTTATCTGCAAGTCGGGAACGATGATGTGCATACGTCAGATGACAAATCACTCATTGCACATTTACTTGGAAAATATGAAGCGCTTGTTGATCAGGTCGCTGCCGATGCGGAGCTGAATCTCGTCAGAGTGCTTCCGCAGCTGCATACCCTGTTATGGGGCAACAAAAGAGGAGTTTAATAGGAAGGAAGATAAATATGACGACAAGAAAAGAATCAGAATTAGAAGGTGTAACACTGCTTGGCAACCAAGGAACAAATTATTTGTTTGAATATGCGCCGGATGTGCTTGAATCCTTTCCAAATAAACATGTAAACCGTGATTATTTTGTAAAATTCAACTGCCCTGAATTCACATCTTTATGCCCGAAAACAGGACAGCCTGACTTCGCAACAATTTACATCAGCTATATTCCTGATGAAAAAATGGTGGAGAGCAAATCACTAAAGCTGTACCTGTTCAGCTTCAGAAACCATGGAGACTTCCATGAAGATTGCATGAACATCATCATGAATGACTTGATTGAATTAATGGACCCACGCTACATTGAAGTATGGGGCAAATTCACGCCAAGAGGCGGAATTTCCATTGATCCGTACACAAACTACGGAAAACCTGGCACGAAGTACGAGAAAATGGCTGAGTACCGCATGATGAATCATGACTTGTATCCGGAGACGATTGATAATCGCTAATTATTGCTTACGTAGTCAGTGAGCGATTAAGGTAGAAGTAAATTAATTTAAAATAAAGGTAATTTAAGACGTACAAATGTGTACGTCTTTTTCTTTTATGCAAAAATCAAAATATTAACGTAAGTTTTTTGGCAGAAGGACTAGCGAAATCAAAGGAAAGTATTTTGTAGATCGCTTTCTTTTCTGGGGGGCATCCGCACAAGCTATAAAATGATGATTATAATTTTTATTTCTCATTATATATGGATGGCGTATCCGGAATACCGAAAGTATTTTTCAGCTCCTGTTATATTTTTTCGTGTCGACGAGAGAAACGATTATTTTTCGTTCTCTTCGAATGTAATTTTTCAGGAAGCTATTACGTCATCTCATATCTGAACGTTTTGTATAGACTAGTACCGTCACAAGTTATATTACAAATACATACCAATAAGTAGACATGAAAAAGTGAAAGAGAGGACGAACATGTGTGAAAATTCTTTTTCTAGAGAGTCATCCTATGTGGCTCTATGGTTTACCGAATGGGTTTAGTGAAGCAGGCCATACCGTAATGATTTCGGGCCCTGTAAGTCGGGAAAATGTTACTGAAATGATAGAAGAATTCAAACCAGATCTAATCGTATCTATGGGGTGGACACCAGAGCATTCAAGGGAAAAGCAAGCCTGGATCCGCAATGCTACTAAAAAGGTGAAGATCCCCCTCGTTTATTGGGCAACTGAAGACCCGCTGCACACTCAAAACTTTACTATCCCGTTAATTAAAAAGATGAAACCGGATTTTGTTTTCACCGTTACACCTTCTCTGTGTAAAACTTATGAAAGGATGGGGATAAAAGCGGCTCATTTAGACTTTGCATATCACGAAAGTATACATCATCAGATTAAACCATTGGACAAATATAACTGTGATATAGCGGTGGTGGCTAATGCTTACCCTAATTTTCTTGAAGAACATCCGGAAGTGTTCCGCTCGTCCTCTTTAAAAACGCTTATTCGTCCTCTCATACGAAATGGTATTCGCATTGATTTTTGGGGGAAAAATTGGGAGAAAATGAGCAAACATATAGGAAGAGAAATTCCCCGGAATTGGATTCATGGATACCTTGATTATACTGAAGCATATAAAGTTTACAGTTCAGCAAAAATCATTCTCGGTTTGCAAAACTGTGAAAGCCAGCTTACGCAGCGCACCTATGAGATTCTTGGTTCCGGAGGGGTTTTATTGACATCGGATACACCAGCAGTTCGAGGTAAATTCAAACCTGGCCGCGATCTCATAGTTTCATCTTCCCCAAAAGAAACATTTGAAAAGGTTAAATACTATTTGAATCATGATAGCGAGAGAAAGAAGATTCGGATAAACGGTAAAAAGGCTGTAAAGAATGATTCCTATCGGCATAGAGCTGAGAGAATGCTTGAGGTGCTAAAAAGCAGAGGAATCCTAAGAAACCTAGAGGAAACCATTCATTATGTTGATGTTCTCAAAGAAAATTACGTGATCCATCATGTTGCTCCCGGTGAAACATTAACGAAAATCGCCATAAAGTATCATGTTTCCCTTCAGCAAATCATGGAGCTAAATCATTTCAAATCAGATCAGATATATGCGGGACAAATCATTAAGATTAGAAAGAAACGGTCTAGAGATGTTAAAAATAAATCTTTCTAAAGGAGAGTAATATGAATGAAGGGGAAAAAACCAAAACAGAAGTGAAAAGAACGCCTCGTTATATGGAATTTCCCGTGACATATGAAGTATATTGTGTGGAATCCTGCGATACATTATGGACGATTTCAAAATCCTTTAATATTCCGGTACAACAACTTATGAATCTTAATAAGCTTTCTTCAGATAGAATTTATCCCGGACAAATGATAAAGATAAGAGAAAGGTTATTTATGAGGTTTCGGAAACGAAACAAATTGGAATGATCAATCTTCATATTTTATTTGTTAAAACTTGATATCTTTGAGAATGAAGGGGTTATGAGATGTTTCAAATGAGCTATTTCTATTCTGGATTAGGTTATGATATTATTCATCACGTTGATCAAACGAACGGAGTATTAAAAGTCGTGTCTCCTGACTTTTTCTATATCAGAAAAAATGGATCACTACTTCTCCGTTCAGCTAATCCTGATGTGATTAAAGCTCTTCATAGAAGAAAATTAAAAGTAGTTCCTTTTTTAAGCAATCATTGGAATCAGGAATTGGGTCGAGTTGCGTTAAAGAAACGAGTGGTTTTGGCTAAACAAATTTCTAATGCAATAGAAGAACTGGATCTAGACGGGGTCAATATCGATATAGAAAACCTTACAGAGAAAGATCGGCAGGCATTTACGGATTTCGTTAGATTAGTAAGAAAAGGTATTCCTAGGCACAAAGAGGTATCAGTTGCAGTGGCAGCAAATCCTTTTGGCTGGACGAAGGGCTGGCACGGATTATATGATTATGAGAATTTAGCTAAACATGCGGACTATCTAATGGTTATGGCCTATGATGAAAGCCGCCTTGCTGGGCCTACTGCAAGTGTAGGATGGGTGGAAAAGTCCATTCAATATGCTCTAGCCCAAAAAATCTCTCCCAAAAAACTGGTTTTAGGATTGCCTTTCTATGGCCGTTGCTGGATGCAAGACCAATCTAACTCACAAGCCATTTCACTTTACCTTGTTAACTCATTAGTAAAAAGGCATAACGGTACAATTATTTTTGACATAAAGAGTCAGTCTCCAAAAGCTGTTTTTACGATCAAACACGATAAGAAGGATCTATTACCTCCAGGAACATATATATTATGGTTCGAAAATGAACAGTCACTCAGAGCAAAAATAAAACTCGTTCAAAAATATAACCTAAAAGGTCTTGGCAGCTGGAGTCTTGGACAAGAAGATTCGTCAGTCTGGAATAGAGTGTTTAAAAATAAATAAGCGGAGGCGGTTAATAATCGTTAATATAGTTTCTCATGCGGAATGCAGGGGATTTTATACGTAAAAAAGACGAGTGAATCCGGGGGGAATGCCACTCGTCACCTTCTAATGAAAAGACGGGATGCTGGATGGCAGCTCGTCTGTTTTATTATAAAATATCGAACGTATGTTTGTAAAGGCGTCTTTTTTAAAGAAATGGTTAAAATAATGCTCAGAACAGGTTCATTGTAAACGTTAGCTGCGTTATGTTAAGATGCATGAACTGATAAGGAGTGATACAAAGTGAAAACATTGCGTTTAAACGATGTCACGTTAGAAATGTCAACATATCAAGAAGAGAGCGAGCCGAAGCGGAAAATTGCCTTTACCTTACACGTTACCAGTGAGGCTTATCATGATATCGCAGTGCTGTTATATGAAAAGACATTTAACGTCGAAGTTCCGGAAAGAGATCTTGCCTTCCGCGGTGAAATCACAAATTATTCAACGTCATTAACCAACCTGTACGAAGCGGGAGCCGTGAGTGAATTTTATATCGAAATAACGGAAACAGACGCGAACGCCAATTTATAATTGGTGTTTTTTTGATGAAAAAAGCTGCCGGCCGGCAGCTTTTGAGAAAGCTAATTTGATATGTAAGGTGTTTAATTGTT
This sequence comes from Bacillus sp. 0909A, assembly GCF_036765115.1. NCBI lineage: Bacteria > Bacillati > Bacillota > Bacilli > Caryophanales > Bacillaceae > Bacillus > Bacillus sp. 0909A. The sequence goes on along the minus strand of NZ_JBAIZU010000002.1, from coordinate 433,735 downwards.
TGTCTAGCAGTTTTTGCAAATGCGTGTGGATGAAGGAGGATTTAATAGGAGTCTCTGATGATCTTGTAATTTTTATGATTTACAACGGTCAGTGAATCTAGCTCAAGATCCCGATAGTTATCCATAATGGTAACATCTACGATAACAGAATTCTCATTAACTTTTTCAACAACACCGGTTAACCCGTTTTTAAATTCAATGACGTTTCCGACCTTAGCGATTTTCACAAGCTTCCTCTCCTTTAAACATAATAATTCCTTTTGAAAGTATTAAACAGTATTTTCATTAAGAAGTAAAGCGATAAGGAGTTTTATCGTCCTAAGGAATTGTCCTGGTGCAGGAAAAATGATATATTGATTTTCGTTCAAAGATTGAAAAGGGGGAGTTTTGATTGCGTCCCGAAGATATAACAGAACAGATTGAGCAGTTGCGTACCGGTGAAATAAAAGAACTGAGAGTTCAAAAAGAACACTTTCTTGATTTCAGAGCCGTTTTATCGAAACAGGACGATTTTAAGCATTTCCGAGGCATTGCCCAGCAAGGCGGAGATGTGGTGTTTCAATATTTAGAACAGCCAAGAAGCTAAAAGGTTTCTCATAAATGAGAAGCCTTTTTATCATATATGACAGAACAGTAGTTATTTATTACAAACGTTGTAACATACGTAAATGAAATGTAAAACGGCAAAACTGGAAATAAATGCTTTGAATTGACAAGATTTATAGAAAATGAGGCTGTTTTTTTGCCATTAATCAGTGCGTCACCCGGTATATTCCATCCTGATACCTGTTTGGGAGAGTTGGAAAATCTTTTTCCGTGAAATTGATTTGATCTCTTGTTAAGGTTATGAAGTGTTTTTTGAGCACTTTAAGGAGGAAACTGTATGACGACAAAATTGACTGCTCTAGCTGTTTTTCTTCTTTGTTTCATGCCTGCTTCGAAAATTGAACATACACAAGCTTCACTACTGAACACAAAGAAGACAAACCATGAAGAAGCTAAGCTGCTTACCCATATAAATCATGACACAGACATATCTTTCTCTTCACTGTCTGCTGATGAGGACAAGAAAAAAATAAAGCCGATCAAGCTTTCAGCGAACACTGAAAAGAAAGAAGAAGAACATTCAGAGAAAACGAATGAGAAGAAAGAAACTTACTCTCAGTCTGAAAAAGAATTGCTTGCCCGACTCGTTCACGCAGAAGCGAAGGGCGAATCCTATGAAGGCAAGGTCGCTGTTGCAAGCGTCGTGCTGAATAGGACGGATAAGAAGGGCTTTCCCGATACAATCAGAGGGGTTATTTATCAGAAAAATGCCTTTGAACCTGTCGCAAACGGAAGCATTAATCAAGAGCCTGACAAAGAATCAATTGAGGCTGTTGAAGAAGCGATGTCATCTAAGGACAGAGAAACAGAAGCCCTTTTCTTCTATAACCCGAAAACGGCGTCAGATGACTGGATTCGCTCAAGGAAAATTATTGAAAAAATCGGCAGGCATGTCTTTGCCATATAAGCATAGAAGAGACATTCGTCTCAGCTGTGCTTTTTTTTATAGAAAGATAAAAATAAAATAATTTTTGAACTTGTCTCATATGATGTTGATAGTACAAGAGACAAGGAGAGACATCATGAATCGATTTGTAAAAGGGATTATTCTTTTATCCATTGCCGCCTTTTTCGCCGAATGCCTTGAATTTGTCGTGAATATGATTTTGGCGCGCGAGCTTGGCGAGCACGGGATGGGGCTTTACATGAGTATTTTGCCTACCATCTTTTTAATTATTGTCATCGCAAGCCTGGAGCTGCCTATATCAATTTCTAAATTTATTGCTGAATCAAATCCAAAGCTCCATGAAAGCATGCTGAGGCACGCCTTTCGAATGACAGCTGTTTTCACAGCCTTTTCCACTGCCGCCGCCAGTATTGCGCTTCCTTTTATTCCGGTGTTTGATACATATCACCCGTTTATCAAAGGAATCGTCATCGGCTTGATTCCTATTGTCGCCTTTACGTCAATTGCCAGAGGCTACTTCATGGGTGTGCAAAAAATGGGGAAGATCGCAATCGCTAATGTACTCAAAAAAATCATTCAGCTGTTGTGCTTGTTCATCTTTTTTCAATGGTACTCGTTTGAGCTGGACATGGCTGTGCTGATTTCGCTGTTTGTCCTTGTCGTGAGCGATGTGATCGTGCTTGTGTACCTGTATTCGCAGTTTATTCTGGCGAGACGTGCGGTATCGGGCCAGCAGCATATCCATTTACGCGGGAAAGATGTTAGAAAAAGACTGCTAGCCGTATCGATTCCGACAACCGGGCTGCGCATTTTTCACGCTGTGGTCAATGCCATTGAGCCTTTTTTAGTAAAAGGAGCGCTTTTGGCCGCGGGCGTTGCCGGGACAACTGCAATCGATCAATACGGCATGCTTGCCGGAGTGGCTGTAACGATAGGGGCGTTTCCTGCTTTTATCGCCCATTCGTTAATGGTCGTCATGATTCCGAGTATTTCTGAGGCTTATTCTCTCTCTCAATATGACATCGTATTAAAAAGGCTGAAGCAGTCGATCTTTATCACGTTTGGATACGGTATACCAGCTGTCTGGATCATGTTCCAGTTTGCGGAGCCCTTGACCCATCTGTTTTTTCACTCTCCAGAAGCACAATATTATTTGCAGCTTTTGTGGCCGTACTTTCTCTTTCATTTATTTGTGATGCCCCTTCAGGCATGTTTAATCGGGATGGGCTTTGTCAAAGAAGCTTTTTATCATAACGTGTGGAGCCATCTCGTTGCGTTGAGTATGATGTATGTGCTGGGTTCAATGGAAAACCTTCAAATGCTCGGTATTATCCTTGGGATGAATACAGGTATGATTTTGCTGACGAGCCTACATTATACAACGATCTGCAAAGCGCTGCGTGTATCTGTTTTTCTGACGGGAGGAAACCGAACGCCGCGGATTGAAGGATGATAAATCTCTAGTAGGGCAAGCTATTTGAAAAGCATGAAAGGAAGATTCCATGTTGACGAAACGCTTGACCCGCACTATTTGCCTAATCTTATTTGCTATGATTTCATGGCTGCCTCTTTCGGCACAGGCTGCCAATAAACAGCCTGCTGTTCCAGCGGTTTTTCTCATGAAAACGATAGAAGGGGAGGATATCTCCATCCCCAATAAAGGGCAGAAAACGATCCTTCATTTTTGGACTTCATGGTGTCCGCCCTGCAAAAAGGAACTTCCTCAGTTCCAATCATTTTATGAGGCTCATCGATCTGACAGTGTCAAGCTGGTAACGGTCAATTTAGTCAATTCAGAACAAAATCAGCAAGTCGTTGAAGACTTTATCAAATCAAACCACCTGACCTTTCCGATTGTTCTCGACACAAAAGGGGATTTGATGAAGGAATATCATATTATAACAATTCCTACTTCGTTTTTGCTGAATGAAAAGGGTGAAATTGAGGAAACAAAAGTGGGGCCGATGACGGCAGAACAATTGAAAGAATGGACGAAAGAATAAGCTGAGAGCGTAGCCTTTCAGCTTTTTTGTCATATAATGAAAGGTAAACAGTTGTTAATGATAATTATTATCAAAAAGAAATTAAAATAATTATAATTGAAATTCTCTTTCTGCATGCTATAATTAAGAAGACATCATGAAATAACCAAACGATGAAGCTGCCTTTTGGGCGGCGATTTTTGTTTTTATAAGAGAAATGAAGATGATTTACGTTCTCAATTAGGGAGGAGAATTCGATATGGATGAACAAGTGATGCTCCAACATGATCAGCATCAGCCTACAAAGAAAGAACAGCCAGAAAAAAGCTGGACTCAGCATGCGGAACTTATCGCAGCCCTTGTGTCAGGTGCTCTTATTTTAGCAGGCTGGCTCCTTTCCGTACATCAAGTGTTATCGGTAACGCTATATTTGCTGGCCTTTGTCATCGGCGGATTTGCTAAAGCGAAAGAAGGAATTGAAGAAACGCTTGAATCCAAAACGCTGAATGTTGAGCTTTTAATGATTTTCGCAGCCGTGGGTTCCGCATTGATTGGGTACTGGGCAGAGGGTGCCGTTTTAATCTTTATTTTTTCCTTAAGCGGAGCTTTAGAAACATACACGATGAATAAAAGCAGCAGGGATTTAACTTCTTTAATGAAGCTTGAACCTGAAGAAGCAACGCTGATTGTAAATGGCGAAACCAAAAGGGTACCGGTTGCAGATATAAAGGCCGGTGATAAAATCATTATCAAACCTGGGGAACGTGTGGCAGCTGACGGGGTTATTGAATCTGGTTCTACAAGCCTTGACGAGTCAGCGTTAACGGGCGAATCGATGCCTGTAGAAAAAAACGCCGGCGACGCTGTATATACGGGAACTGTTAACCGCAACGGCTCCCTGACCGTCCGCGTTACAAAAGCAAACGAAGATTCTTTATTCCGAAAGATTATCAAATTGGTGGAATCTGCGCAAAACAGTGTGTCACCTGCGCAAGCCTTTATCGAACGGTTTGAAAATGCATATGTAAAAGGCGTTCTGATCGTGGTGGGGCTGCTGTTATTTGTCCCACATTTTGCACTTGGCTGGAGCTGGAGTGAAACCTTTTATCGCGCGATGGTATTTATGGTGGTTGCGTCACCTTGCGCACTTGTCGCGTCTATCATGCCGGCAGCGCTGTCCTTGATATCAAATGGCGCCCGCAACGGCATGCTAGTGAAAGGAAGTGTATTTCTTGAACAGCTGGGATCTGTGCAAATGATCGCTTTTGACAAAACGGGGACTGTAACAAAAGGCCAGCCTGCGGTTGAGACAGTCAGACTGGCGAAAGGGTACGAAGAAACGGAAGTGCTTGAACCTGTCTATGCGATTGAGAAGCAGTCCAGCCATCCGCTCGCGCAAGCCATTGCCGGCTACGCTGAAAGCCGCGGCATCAACAAGTCCGGCTACATATCAATCGAAGAAACATCAGGCTTTGGTGTAATGGCTGAAGTGGCGGGTGCCAAATGGAAAGTCGGAAAAGCAGGCTTTATTGGGGAAGAATTGGCAGCTCAATTTTTGAACCAAAATGCATCAGATATCATTCAAAATGGCCAACACACCATTGTGTTTGTGAAAAAGGACGACCACATTGCCGGCTGTATCGCTCTGAAAGACCAAATCAGACCTGAAGCAAAAGAAGTCATGGATGAACTGAGCCGTCTGGGGATTAAAACGGCCATGCTGACGGGAGATCACGAAGACACGGCTCAAGCGATAGCGAAGGAAGCGGGAATGACAACTGTTGCAGCAGAATGTCTGCCTGACCAAAAAGCAAATGAAGTGAGACGATTAAAAGAAGAGTTCGGGACGATTGCAATGGTCGGAGACGGAATCAACGATGCGCCGGCACTAAAAGCGGCGGATGTCGGTATTGCAATGGGCGGCGGAACAGATGTGGCGCTTGAAACTGCTGATATGGTGCTCATGCAAAACGATTTGAAAAAACTCGTAAAAATGTGCCGTTTATCACGGAAAATGAACAGGATTGTAAAGCAGAATATCGTATTTTCTCTCGCAGTCATTTGCCTGCTTATTTGTGCAAACTTTTTACAGGTGATGGAATTGCCGTTTGGCGTTATAGGCCACGAAGGAAGTACAATCTTGGTGATTTTAAACGGCTTAAGGCTTCTAAAATAAAAAACAGCGGTCCAAATGGACAGCTGTTTTTTTTATGGATCAAGTTTTACTTTCCTTTGCTTTTTCTCTTGATCTGGCCTTTTCATCACGATGATGAGAGCAAGGATGCAGCAAAGGAAGCCGGCTGCACAGCCTATGATAGAGCTGTAATAATAAAAATCCACCAGCTTCATACCGACAAAAGGAGCGGATATTCCCACAACTGTTAACAGCACAACTGCCTTACGTCTGAAAAAATTCATCAGCAAACGGAACAACTCCCTGCGTTTCACTCTCCTCTCAGTATACAAGATGACCGGCAGGAAATAAAATGATGGATAAAGGAAAGTCGCCGTGAAAGGCAAACACCCGTAAAACCTGTTACAATATACAAAGAACAACGCATGGCAAAAGGCAGGGAGGAACAAGAAATGAACAGAATACAACGCATATCTTCATGGCTGAAGGAAGCGGGGCATACTGCCGCATTTATTCATACGAAAGAAAATGTATTTTACTTAACCGGTTTTTATACAGAGCCGCATGAACGTGTAATGGGTTTGTTTATCTTTCAAGAGGAGGAGCCATTTTTCGTTTGTCCGGGAATGGAGGCAGACCAGGCCCGAAATGCCGGATGGAATCACGAAATCATTGGCTATGCCGATCACGAAAATCCATGGGAGCTCATTGAAAAAGCACTCAAAAAACGAAATGTCAGCATACATACGCTTGCCGTGGAAAAGGATTCAATCTCGCTTTCACGTGCCGAACAACTGAAGCATTCAGCTGGAGGGGCTCAATTTGTATCAGCAGAAGAAACCCTTAACCAGTTTCGTCTGATTAAAGACGAGCATGAAATTAAATTGCTGAAAGAGGCGGCAAAGCTTGCCGATTTTGGTGTTGAAGTCGGGACAGCTGCTTTGCGTGAAGGCATCAGTGAGGTGGAAGTTCTCGCTCAGATTGAGTATGAGTTGAAGAAAAAAGGAATTCAGGGCATGTCTTTCTCGACAATGGTGCTATTCGGCAAAAAATCAGGTCAGCCTCACGGAAATCCGGGAACAGCCACATTAAAGAAAGGCGATTTTGTCTTGTTTGACCTGGGTGTTATGATGGACGGCTACTGCTCTGATATCACGCGAACCTTTGCTTACAAAACAATCAATCCGAAGCAGGAAGATATTTACGAGACGGTGCTTCAAGCGGAAAAAGCCGCGATAGAAGCTAGCAACCCAGGCGTGAGAATTGGAGATCTCGATTTAACTGCCCGCGGAATCATTGAAAAAGCCGGATATGGAGAATATTTCCCTCACCGGCTGGGCCATGGTCTTGGCATTTCAGTGCATGAGTACCCGTCGATGAGCAAAGCCAATGACACGCTGCTGCAAGAAGGAATGGTTTACACAATCGAACCGGGCATTTATGTGCCGGATGTTGGCGGCGTACGTATTGAAGATGACGTTCACGTAACAAAAGAGGGGGCAGTTACGCTGACTCAATATCCGAAGGAATTAACGATATTGCCGTAACAAGGCAGAGATAAAAAAGGACTTTGTTCTCGACATCGTCCTTTTTTATCTGCTTTAAATAAAAAAATCATCAAACGTCCGAAATGGTTTCACTTCATGTTTTTGATTGAGCGGTCTTACAGCCAGGCAGCTCCCGCCCAGAACGGCCAGACATAATCCAATTAAAATGAAGAAACCCATGTATATCTTCTCCTTTCAGCAAAAAACCATCTAATCTGTCGGTACGTTCTTATCGTATTGTATGAAACGCATTCCAGATCAAGGGAAATCAGAAAGAAGGGAATTTATGGCTAATATTAAAGACATTGCAGAAAAAGCCGGTGTCTCCATTACGACGGTTTCCAGAGTCATAAACAATCATCCTTATGTCAGTGAAGAGAAAAGAAAAAGAGTGCTTGAAGCAATGGAAGTTTTGGAGTACACAAGAAATGTCCACGCTGTGCATCTGTCGAAGGGGTTTTCAAATATGATCGGTGTCGTGATGCCGACGATCAGCCTTCCTTACTTTGCGGAGATGATGGCGGGAATCGCAGACGCTGCCGCAGAGTCAGGCATTCACCTCTCTTTGTTCCAGACAAATTATGACGTGAAGAAAGAAATCTTTGCACTTTCCCAATTAAAACAGCGCCAGGTTGACGGTTTGATTTTTTGTTCGAAGGCACTGTCTGATGACAAGCTCAAGGAGTGGGAAGGCCCGATACTGCTTTGTCAGAATGCTAACAAGGGGGTATTTTCCACAATCAGCATTCCCCATCAAGCCGCATTCCGGGACGGACTCAACTACTTAATCGCCAAAGGGCACAAAAAAATAGCGATTTGCTTAGCAAGAAAAAAAGGCATGAACAGTCATTTTCGCATCAAAGCATATAAAGATGCGTTGGAAGAGATCGGAGAAACATTCAAGGAAGAATGGGTGATTGAGAAAGCGATTACAATGAACGATGGAAAAGCGCTCTTTCATAAATGGAACAACTGGAGGGAAAGGCCGACGGCTATTTTTGTCGCCAATGACCAGGTATCGGCAGGGCTTATATTGGAAGCGAGAGCTCAGCAAGTGTCTGTTCCGGATGAACTTGCGATCTTAAGCTTTGATAACCATGAAATCAGCCAATTGCTTGGCATATCGACCATTGATATTCAAGCGAAGGAAATGGGCAAGCAGGCGTTTGCCATGCTGGAAAAAAGGATTCAGGGTCAGCCGATTGAAAACAGGGTTCTTGATTACCGTCTCATTGAAAGATCGACTGTTTAGTGAAAGCATGAAAAAAGGTTTGACGCGCATTCCGTTCGTTATGTACGATATGAGGTATTGAATGACAAAGGAGCTGAGGATCGTGAATGGGTCCTTTACAGTGAAAAAGGTACTGAATAATAACGTATTAATTGCTTCTCATCATAAATACAGTGAAGTAGTTTTGATCGGAAAAGGAATTGGTTTCGGAAAAAAACAAGATGATGTGATTGAAGATAAAGGGTACGATAAAATGTTCATTTTAAAGGATGAAAAGGAACAGAAGCAGTTTAAAAAGCTCCTCGACTATGTTGATGAAAAGCTCGTTGATATTTCAAACGATGTCATATATCACATCAGCAATCGGACAAACCGCTCACTAAATGAACATATTCATATTGCACTGACTGACCATATTGCATTTGCAATCAAAAGGCAGCAGCAGGGCTTTGATATGAAAAATCCTTTCTTAATGGAGACGCAGTCACTTTATCCGGATGAATATCAGATAGCCCAAGAAGTCATTGACATTATCAATGAAAAAGCGGGAATCTGCCTTCCGGAAGGGGAGATCGGTTTTATCGCCCTGCACATTCATTCAGCTCTGACGAATCGCCCGCTGTCAGAAGTCAACAAGCACTCACAGCTGATGGCGCAGCTTGTAGAGGTGATTGAAGACTCGTTTCAAATGAAAGTAAATAAAGAAAGCGTCAACTATTTGCGGCTTATCCGGCACATCAGATTTACGATAGAAAGAATTAAAAAAGAGGAACCGACTAAAGAACCAGAAAAATTAATGTTGTTATTGAAAAATGAATATCCGCTATGCTACAATACAGCTTGGAAATTGATTAAAATCTTGCAGCAAACATTGAAGAAACCAGTTCATGAGGCGGAAGCGGTTTATCTCACGCTTCATCTGTACCGATTAACCAATAAAATTTCATAAATTCAGTTTATCCTTTAAAAACGTGTTACTGATCCGATCAGGCATGAGTGATTGAGGGGAAAAAACGGGAAGTCCATTCTCGTTCTTTTGCGCACCCTATTTTGCTCATGCCTTTTTTGTTGTGTAAAAGGGCAAATGTAAACGGTTAAACTGGAAGACTTACGCCTGTGAATTCGTTGTCATGATTTTTAGCTGTAAGGTCAGACTAGTAAAAAGAGGAGGTCAATTCTTATGTTTAAAGCATTATTCGGCGTTCTTCAAAAAATTGGGCGTGCGCTTATGCTTCCAGTTGCGATCCTTCCGGCTGCCGGTATTTTGCTTGCGATCGGGAATGCAATGCAAAACAAGGACATGATCCAAGTCCTGCATTTCCTGAGCAATGACAATGTTCAGCTCGTAGCGGGTGTGATGGAAAGCGCTGGACAGATTGTTTTCGATAACCTTCCGCTTCTTTTCGCAGTAGGTGTAGCCATCGGGCTTGCCAACGGAGATGGAGTTGCCGGAATAGCAGCAATTATCGGTTATCTGGTGATGAACGTATCCATGAGTGCGGTTCTTCTTGCAAACGGAACCATTCCTTCCGATTCAATCGAAAGAGCCAAGTTCTTCACGGAAAACCACCCGGCATATGTAAACATGCTCGGCATACCTACCTTGGCGACAGGGGTATTCGGCGGTATTATCGTCGGTGTGCTGGCGGCATTGCTGTTTAACAAATTTTATACAATTGAATTGCCGCAATATCTTGGTTTCTTTGCGGGTAAACGTTTCGTACCGATTATTACGTCAATTTCCGCACTGATTCTGGGTCTTATTATGTTAGTGATCTGGCCTCCGATCCAGCATGGATTGAATGCCTTTTCAACTGGATTAGTGGAAGCGAATCCAACCCTTGCTGCATTTATTTTCGGGGTGATTGAACGTTCGCTTATTCCATTTGGTCTGCATCACATTTTCTACTCGCCGTTCTGGTATGAATTCTTCAGCTACAAAAGTGCAGCCGGAGAGATCATCCGCGGGGATCAGCGCATCTTTATGGCGCAGATTAAAGACGGCGTACAGTTAACAGCAGGTACGTTTATGACAGGTAAATATCCATTTATGATGTTTGGTCTTCCTGCTGCGGCACTTGCGATTTATCATGAAGCAAAACCGCAAAACAAAAAACTTGTTGCGGGTATTATGGGTTCAGCAGCACTGACATCCTTCCTGACAGGGATCACAGAGCCATTGGAATTCTCATTCCTATTCGTTGCCCCTGTCCTGTTTGCGATCCACTGTGTGTTTGCAGGGCTTTCATTCATGGTCATGCAGCTGTTGAATGTTAAGATTGGTATGACATTCTCCGGCGGTTTAATTGACTACTTCCTTTTCGGTATTTTACCGAACCGGACGGCATGGTGGCTTGTCATCCCTGTTGGTTTAGGGATTGCTGTTATTTACTACTTCGGATTCCGATTTGCGATCCGCAAATTTAATCTGAAAACACCAGGCCGTGAGGATGCTTCAGCTGAAACAGCAGCATCTGGGAAAACAGGAGAAGCCGGCGACCTTCCTTACGAGATCCTGCAGGCAATGGGTGACCAGGAAAACATCAAACACCTTGATGCTTGTATCACTCGTCTGCGCGTAACTGTAAACGATCAGAAAAAGGTAGATAAAGACCGTCTGAAACAGCTTGGCGCCTCCGGGGTTCTGGAAGTGGGCAACAATATTCAGGCGATTTTCGGACCACGTTCTGACGGATTAAAAACACAAATGCAGGACATCATCGCGGGACGCAAACCAAGACCTGAACCGAAAACATCCGCTGAGGAAGAAGTAGGGCAGCAGGTTGAGGAAGTCATTGCAGAACCGCTGCAAAATGAAATTGGCGAGGAAGTCTTTGTTTCTCCGATTGCTGGAGAAATTCACCCGATTACTGATGTTCCTGACCAAGTCTTCTCAGGAAAAATGATGGGTGACGGCTTTGCGATTCTTCCTTCTGAAGGTATCGTCGTTTCTCCGGTACGAGGAAAAATACTAAATGTTTTCCCGACAAAACATGCAATCGGCCTGCAATCCGACGGAGGAAAAGAAATTTTGATCCACTTCGGCATTGATACGGTCAGCCTCAAGGGCGAAGGGTTCACGTCTTTCGTATCAGAAGGGGACCGCGTTGAGCCTGGACAAAAGCTTCTTGAAGTTGATTTGGACGCAGTAAAACCGAATGTACCGTCTCTGATGACACCGATCGTATTTACGAACCTTGCTGAAGGAGAAACAGTCAGCATTAAGGCAAGCGGATCAGTTAACAGAGAGCAAGAAGACATTGTGAAGATTGAAAAATAAGGGTATATAGTACGCTGTGCTTGTCAGATGACAAGTACGGCTGTATGATATAATATTGTGAAGTAATAAAGCTTTAAGTTAAAAGGAGAATGATAAAAATGGCACAAAAAACATTCAAAGTAACTGCAGATTCTGGAATTCACGCTCGTCCTGCGACAGTTCTTGTACAAACTGCAAGCAAATACGACGCTGATGTTAATTTGGAATATAACGGCAAAACTGTAAACCTTAAATCAATCATGGGTGTTATGTCTCTTGGAATCGCTAAAGGCGCTGAAATCACAATTTCTGCTGCTGGCGCTGACGAAAACGATGCTCTTAACGCTTTAGAAGAAACAATGAAAAGCGAAGGACTCGGCGAGTAATGCAAGAATTAAAAGGGATTGGTGCTTCAGCCGGCATCGCGATTGCAAAAGCGTACCGGCTTGAAGAGCCAGATTTAACGGTTGAAAAGAAAAACATCTCTGATTCTGAAGCGGAAGTAAGCCGTTTTGAAGAAGCGATTGCACGTTCTAAAGAAGAGCTCGAAAAAATCAAAGAGCATGCTTTGAAAGAACTGGGTCAGGATAAAGCTGATATTTTTTCTGCTCACCTTTTAGTTCTCAGTGACCCTGAGCTTCTGAATCCTGTGAAAGAAAAAATCAGCTCTGATTCTGTGAACGCTGAATTCGCTTTAAAAGAAACGTCTTCTATGTTCGTTACCATGTTTGAATCAATGGACAACGAATATATGAAAGAGCGTGCGGCAGATATCCGCGACGTAACAAAACGCGTAACCGGCCACCTGCTTGGCGTTGAAATTCCAAACCCAAGCATGATTTCAGAAGAGGTTATTATTGTAGCTGAAGACTTAACACCGTCTGACACAGCTCAATTAAACCGTGAGTTCGTTAAAGGATTCACAACTGATATCGGCGGACGCACATCTCACTCTGCCATCATGGCGCGTTCTCTTGAGATTCCTGCAGTTGTTGGAACGAAAGCGGCTACAGGCACGATCCAAAACGGCGTGACTGTTATCGTTGACGGTATTAATGGCGATGTCATTATCGATCCTTCTGCGGAAACTGTAAAAGAGTATGAAGAAAAACATAACGCTTATTTAGCTCAAAAAGCAGAGTGGGCGAAGCTTGTCAATGAACCGACTGTATCAAAAGACGGTCATCATGTAGAGCTTGCAGCGAATATCGGTACTCCAGATGATGTGAAGGGTGTTCTTGAAAACGGCGGAGAAGCAGTGGGTCTTTACCGTACAGAATTCCTTTACATGGGAAGAGATCAGCTGCCTACAGAAGATGAACAGTTTGATGCTTATAAAACGGTTCTTGAGCGTATGGAAGGAAAATCAGTTGTCGTGCGGACACTTGATATCGGCGGAGACAAAGAGCTTCCTTACCTGCAGCTTCCTAAAGAAATGAACCCGTTCTTGGGATACAGAGCGATTCGTCTTTGCCTTGAAGAGCAAGAAATCTTCAGAACACAGCTTCGCGCGCTGCTTCGTGCAAGTACATACGGAAACTTGAAAATCATGTTCCCTATGATTGCGACAGTTAACGAATTCAAAGAAGCGAAAGCGATCCTTCTTGAAGAGAAAGAAAAGCTTGTCAAAGCGGGACAACCTGTATCTGATGATATTGAAGTCGGTATGATGGTTGAGATTCCGTCGACTGCAGTCATCGCTGATCAGTTTGCTAAAGAAGTTGACTTCTTCAGTATCGGAACAAATGATTTGATCCAATACACAATGGCAGCTGACCGTATGAATGAACGTGTAGCTTACCTGTATCAGCCATACAACCCTGCAATCCTTCGCTTAATTACACTCGTAATTGAAGCAGCACATAAAGAAGGAAAATGGGTCGGCATGTGCGGAGAAATGGCAGGAGACGAAATTGCGATTCCGATTCTTCTTGGATTAGGTTTAGATGAGTTCTCAATGAGCGCAACTTCTATTCTTCCGGCAAGAACTCAAATCAGCAAATTGTCTAAACAAGAAGCTGAGTCATTCAAAGAGAAAATCTTATCTATGAGCACGACAGAAGAAGTTGTCGCGTTCGTAAAAGAAACATTCAAGTAATGTGCAAAAACCAGACGGCCTCCGGCCTGTCTGGTTTTTTTTCATAATCAGGGTTGCAGCGGGGCACAATAACATGGCTAGGAGGGATAGAATGTCAAACGAATTTAACGCAGGAGATACAGTCTACGTGATCTACAGAAATCCGCACGCCGCCAATGTTGCTCATATAAAGGAAGCTGAAATTGTGCATCATCCATACCATGAGGGTGAGCTTTCCCTGTTTATATTTGAAACCTACCATCCGTTTGCTGAGGATGATGCTGTTTTTGCAAGCTATGAAGAAGCAAAAACACTTTACAAAGAGTTATTTGATATCGATCCGTATGAGTAACAAGGAAAACATTACAACTCATATCCTTTCCGTCTTTTGAGAAAAGTAACGGTAGAAAAGGAAAAGGATGTGGCACCATGCAGAACCCATTTGTTCCGCAGCTCGTTTATATTGAACCGAGAGCAATGGAATATCCATTGGCACAGGAATTACATGATAAATTTGAAAAAATGGGCATCGAAATCAGAGAAACGACGTCCCATAACCAAGTGCGCAATATTCCTGGTAAAAACCATCTTCAGCAATACCGTAATGCAAAATCAACGTTAGTAGTTGGTGTCCGAAAAACTTTAAAGTTTGATTCTTCAAAGCCGTCAGCTGAATATGCGATTCCGTTTGCGACAGGCTGTATGGGGCATTGCCATTACTGCTATTTACAAACCACAATGGGAACAAAACCCTATATCAGAACCTATGTAAATGTCGAAGAAATATTGGATCAGGCGGATCAGTATATGAAAGAACGTGCACCGGAGTTTACAAGGTTTGAGGCTTCATGTACCTCTGATATTGTGGGCATCGACCATTTGACACACACGCTCAAGCACGCCATTGAACATTTTGGACAGAGTGAGCTTGGCAAGCTTAGGTTTGTCACAAAGTTTCACCATGTTGACCACCTTTTGGATGCTAAACATAACGGAAAAACAAGATTCAGATTCAGCATAAATGCTGACTATGTGATTAAGAATTTTGAGCCGGGAACCTCTCCTCTCGATAAACGGATTGAAGCGGCTGTAAAAGTAGCGAAAGCAGGCTACCCATTAGGCTTTATTGTTGCGCCGATATACATTCACGAAGGCTGGGAGGAAGGATACAGACATCTGTTTGAAAAGCTGGATGCTGCTTTGCCGCAGGACGTCAGACATGATGTTACCTTTGAATTAATTCAGCATCGTTTTACAAAACCGGCTAAACGAGTGATAGAGAAGAATTACCCGAAGACGAAGCTAGAATTAGATGAAGAAAAGCGTCGCTATAAATGGGGACGTTACGGAATCGGAAAGTATATTTATCAGAAAGATGAAGAACATGTGCTTCGGGAAACACTCGAATCTTATATCGATACGTATTTTCCTAATGCGAAAATTGAATATTTCACGTAAACGGGCTGTCAGTTTTACAGCTCGTTTTTTCATAAAAGGGATTTTTCCACTCCATCAAAACCCCGTAATTCAGGGATTCTTCATCGTCTAAATAATTGCTGACGATACAGAGCGGTGAACGGCCGCAATGCAGGAGAAATGACAGTACAGGATCTTTCTTATTTCCTTCTATTACATCCTCTACATATTGTGAAGCGCTGATCTCGTGGGCGTACTTATGATAAAAAGGAATACGTCCGCCGCCGAGTAACCGTTCCATTCGCTTTTCAACCGCTAATTCATACATCGTATTCATCAGCCATTTTCCTATTCCAAGCTTCCGGTAATGCGGTGAAACCGAAATATCAACTACATATAATGTATTTGCCTGCGGATCATGACATGTAATAAAGCCGTTATCTGTTGTCTCCGCCCATGTATGCTCGGGAGCATCGGGATCAAAATGCACGATAAGGGCAGTCATCGAACCGACGATTTCACCATTAACCAGCGCGCATAAAGCCCCTTCTGGAAAGGTGTTGATATGGCTGTCAAGCTGTTCTTCTGACCACAGCAATTCCTGCGGAAATGGAGGGGGAAAACACTCTTTCTGAAGAGAAAGCAATCCCTCAATGTCTGTTCTTGAATAATTTCTGATCGTCAGCCGCTCAAATTTAATGCCATTATGGACATACATCTGTTTAAAAATGACAATCACTCCCCTCATACTGTTTATTATATCGTAATCAAACTGCTGAAACACAATTTTCAATGAATATTCTGTGTTTTCAATATCATTTATTTTATGATTATTCATTTTTTGGGTGAAAAGGCCGATATAGAAGTTAGGAGGGGATTGGTTTGTTTAAAAAACTTCACATGAAAATTGCTGTTTTTGTTTCTATCATGTTAATCGTTACAGTTGTTCTTTTAATGCTTTCTTCTTACCTGACGTTAAAACCGATGATTACAGAGGATGGGAAAAACACGACACAAAACGTAACAAACTCGCTTGAACAAAATATTGAACTGCAATTAAAGAGTTATGACATTTCGCTGTTAAGATTGGCAAATGGAGAGTTAACCCGTGCGTTTGTGACAAACTCAAGTAAAGAAGCTGCCAGGCTGTTTAATGATGACATCAAACAAATTAAAGAAAACGATGATTATGTAGCGATGGCCTATATTGGCACCGCAAAAAAAGAAATGTTTACATATCCGAAAGCCGAATTTGCAGAAGATTATGATCCGGCTTCTAGAACATGGTATAAGCGCGCGGCTGAAACACCGGATAAAGTCGTCTGGACTGAACCCTATCAAGATGTCGTGACGGGAGAAATGGTCGTCACAGCCTCAAAAGCAATTCTTGACGGGCAGAAGGTGATAGGGGTTGCCAGTTATGATCTGAAACTTTCTTCCATCCAAGCTATGGTAAATAAGCAAAAGGTGCCATACAATGGCTTTGCTTTTTTAGCTGATGCAAGCGGCAATCTTTTAGCACATCCGTCAAACCAAGGAAAAAATATCTCCAAGGACCAAACATTAAACACCATTGCATCTGACAAAAAGGGGATACAAGATGCAAAGGGAAAAATGATTGTGTATCAAACGGTTGGAGAAACGGGATGGAAAGTCGGCACACAATTTGACACAAATCAATTAATGTGGATTTCAGATAAAATGAATCGGGCGAACCTTTTCATCTCACTCATCGCGCTGGCGGTGACGATTATTCTCAGCTACTTCCTCGCCAAAACAATAACCGGGCCGATCCAGCAGCTGATTGCGAAAACAAAGGCTGTCTCTGCAGGCGATTTGACAGTCCACGCAGAGTCAAAGACTAAGGATGAAGTCGGCATGTTAACAAGAGACTTTAATCAGATGGTTGAAAACATGAAGGAAATGGTGGAACAAGTCAGATATTCCTCAGGAAAAGTGTCTGACACCTCTGAACAACTAACAGCTGTCTCCGCTGAAACCAATGAAACGAGCGGACAAATTGCAAAAGCGATCGAAGAAGTGGCAGCAGGGGCAACGGAACAGGCTTCAGAGGTTGAAACCATTAACGAAAAATCGGAAAACCTGTCTGCTAAAATCAGACGAATTGCGGATCAGGCAGGCGGCATGAAAGCACGTTCAAAATCCTCAGAGGATGCAAGCTATAAAGGGCTTGACGCTCTCGGCCAGCTGCTGTTGAAATCAAACGAAGCCAATACGGAAACAAAGAAAGTCGAAACGATGCTGCTGGATTTAGAAAATCAAACCAAGAATATTGAAGAAGTGGTTACTGCGATTTCAAATATCTCGGATCAAACCAATTTACTTGCCTTAAACGCCAGTATTGAGGCAGCCAGAGCCGGTGAAAGCGGACGCGGATTTGCTGTCGTGGCTGAAGAGGTGCGGAAGCTTGCCGAGCAATCAGCGCTTTCCACCAAGCATATTAGTGAGACAGTGAAGTTGATCCAGCTTGAAACAAAAGAGGCTTCCCATGCAATGGTTGAAGCAAGTAAAATGAATGATGAACAAAACAGCGCAATCCATGAGACTGGCGAAGTATTAAACACAATCACGTCGGAAATGCAGTCACTTGTACAAGGTATTGATCAAATTTACGAAGACATACAAAGAATGAGTGAAGAACAGCTTGCCATTTCTGAAGCGATTCAAAGCATCTCAGCTATATCACAGGAATCGGCTGCTGCAGCGGAGGAAGTCAACGCCTCAACCGATGAACAGCTGATCACGCTTGAGAAAGTCAAACACTCAACTGATACATTAAAACATGCTAGCCAAGAGCTTATGGACGCTATTGAGAAATTCACATTATAAATATTGGATACCCAGAACTTTTTCAAGTTTTGGGTTTTTTCATTTTCTAGACGCTACTATATGTTTACTAGATATGGTAGTCTAGAAAATGATAAATTTTAACTAAATGAAAACAATACGTCTGGGAGGAATCGCCTTGAAAAAAACAGTCGGTTTTATCGGTCTTGGAGTAATGGGAAACAGTATGGCTTCACATATCCTTAATGATGGACATCCTGTATTGGTGTACACCCGCACAAAAGAAAAAGCGGACAGCATACTGGAAAAAGGTGCGGTATGGAAAGACACCGTAAAAGATCTTTCAAAAGAAGCTGATGTCATTATTACAATGGTAGGCTATCCCAGTGATGTAGAAGAAGTGTATTTCGGCAGCAGCGGAATTATTGAAAATGCTAAAAAAGGCGCGTATCTCATTGATATGACGACTTCTAAACCGTCGTTAGCCAAAAAAATTGCGGAGGCAGCCAAAGAAAAATCATTATTTGCCTTAGACGCTCCTGTTTCAGGAGGTGACATCGGCGCGCAAAACGGAACACTGGCGATTATGGTCGGAGGAGAAAAAGAAGCGTTTGAAGCTTGCCTGCCCATCTTCTCTTTAATGGGAGAGAATATTCAATATCAAGGGCCGGCAGGAAGCGGGCAGCACACAAAAATGTGTAATCAAATCGCGATCGCAGCAGGTATGATCGGTGTAGCCGAAGCGATGGCTTATGCCCAAAAATCAGGTCTTCAGCCGGAAAACGTCCTGAAGAGCATTACAACTGGAGCGGCAGGAAGCTGGTCATTGTCAAACCTCGCCCCGCGTATGCTGAAAGATGATTTCGAACCAGGTTTTTACGTAAAGCATTTTATTAAAGATATGGGAATTGCTTTAGAGGAAGCGGAACTAATGGGGGAAGAAATGCCAGGCTTGTCGCTAGCGAAATCATTATATGACCAACTTGCTGCACAAGGAGAAGAAAACAGCGGAACTCAAAGTATATATAAACTTTGGGTGAAATAAAAAGAGATTGCCTGTCAAAACAGGCAATCTCTTTTTTATTATTTTCCGATGAATTGCTGTGTCCAGTAGCTGCCTGATTCAACATAACCCACACCGATGTGTGTAAAGTTAGGGTTAAGAATGTTTTTTCTGTGGCCCTCACTGTTCATCCAAGCTTTTACTACTTCTTCAGGTGTTTTTTGTCCTTTAGCAATGTTTTCACCAGCTGTTTTGTAGCTGATTCCGAAAGATTTCATCATATCAAACGGTGAGCCGTAAGTTGGGCTTTGGTGATCAAAATAGTTTTTGTCTTTCATATCCTGTGATTTTGCACGTGCAGATTTGCTTAATGTTTCATCAATTTGAAGCGGTTTTAAACCTTGTTTTTGTCTTTCTGCATTTGTCAGCTCAACAACTTTTTTCTCATATGCACTTACAGATGAAGGTGCAGCTGTTGTTGTATTATTGCTGGTTTTTTCAGCAGTAGCCGGTGCTTTAGCAGCAGTGCTTTGATCAGCGGCTTTTTCAGGAGCCTTTTGAGCTGGCTTTACTGCTTCCGGTTTTTGAACATCCTGAATCTTCATGTTGGATTGTTTCGCATGCTTTTGAAGAAGCTGCTCAAGCTCTTTTTCATTCGCCGCGTTTAGTGTTTTTATATTTGTTTTAATATGTAGCTTTTTCACTACATCCTTAAGTGTAAGGTTTTGCACTGTGTTCCCCGTTTTGACCGTTACCACAGGCTGGCAGGAGAGTTCTTTCGCTGATGCTTGCTGTACGCCTCCGAATGTGAATAATCCAACCGCAGCGGCAGCAGATAAAATAAATGCTTTTTTCATTAGTTCGTAACCTCCTAGAGTTGTTTGTTTCTACAAAAAAATCATAACATAGCTTTTTTGTCATAAAGTATCCATCACTTTCCTTTGACAAATGATGATTGTCATTTTTGTAATCAAAACGCGCTGAATCGCTGATGACAAGCGAGTCATGCATATGTAGTGACTTTATCTCACAGTTACATAGCTTCCTATTTTTTGAATCGTTAGTTATATTTTAATGTATTTCATTATTGACAACTTTTTTTATCCCTTTTCGCTGTAACAACTATTACAAAGGTGTTACAATTAAAAACAGTATATGTAAATATATTGAATGATTTGAGAGGGGTAACCAGAAGTGACTGAAATAGGACGTGAACCAAAGAAAAAGCGAAAAGGAAGCAGAGCAATCAGAATGAATCTGTATTTCTTAGCGGTCTTTGTTCTATTTACTGCATTAATCTTTAAGCTTGGCGTTGTTCAAATTGTCGAAGGCGAACAGCATGAAGAAAACGCTGAGAAAGCTAATGCGAAAACAGCGTATTATCCAGCGCCTCGGGGAAAGATGTATGACAGAAACGAGAAAGTGGCTGTTGATAACCAGAGCGTTCCGGAAATTGTGTATGTCTCAACATCTAGCACAAAAACAAAGGACAAAATCAAAACAGCTAAACGGCTTGCCGCTTTGATCGATATTGATACCGAATTTTTAAAGGATAGAGATTTACGTGATTACTGGCTCGCTTCTCATCCGAAAAAAGCCGCCCGCCTGTTAAAGGAATCTGAAAGCAATCTGAAGGGGACACAGGCTTACAAGCTTCAAGTGGAACGCGTCCCGGCTAAAGAATTGAAGGCCATTCAGCGGGATGACGAAGCTATGCAAACCGCGGCCATATACACAAGATTTTCAAGCGGGAATGCGTATGAACCTCAGATTGTAAAAGCGATGGACCCGAATAACAGCAATGGCAACGGCAAGAATGGATCATTGCTTGATGAAAAGAAAAACTCCTCGCAAAGACCGAAAAATGATTTAACATATGATGAAATTTCTATTGTGTCTGAGCATTTAGAAGAGCTGCCGGGGATAGATGTCGTAAACGATTGGACACGAAAATACCCTTATGACAAAACACTTTATTCCGTTTTTGGAGGTGTCACAACACCTGATCAAGGGCTGCTCAGCGACCGGAAAGACTTTTATGTTACGAGAGGCTATGCGAGCAATGACAGAGTCGGCAAAAGTTATTTGGAGTATCAATATGAGGACTATTTAAATTCTCATAAAGAAAAAGTGGAATACGTGGAAGACAATAAAGGAAATGTCGTCAGCCAGAAAACAATCGACAAAGGCAGCCGGGGCTATGATCTTCGTCTTTCATTTGACATGGAGCTGCAGGCAAAGGTAGAAAAGATTGTGGAAGAAGAAGTGAGAAATAGCCGCGCACGCGGAAACTATATGCTTGACCGGGCCTTTGTTGTGATGATGGATCCGAATAACGGCGATATTCTGTCGATGGCAGGAAAAAAGATAGATTTAGAAACAAATAAGATTCAAGATTATGCGATCGGTGCTTTTACAACCCAATATGAAATGGGATCAGCAGTAAAGGGCGCAACCGTTCTCGCGGGCTATCAGGATGGGATTCCGCATTATAAATATTTCCATGATGCGCCGATGTATTTAGGAAGGAACCTCATAAAAAAATCTTACACAAATATGGGAACCATCAATGAATTAACGGCTTTGCAAAAAAGCTCAAACGTTTATATGTTTAATGTTGCTATGCATATTGCTGGGGTAACGTATAAGCCGCATGGACCGCTTCCTGCTGATCAGAAGGATCTGCTCAAAATGAGAAATTACTACAGCCAATTTGGCCTTGGAGTCAAGACTGGTGTTGACCTGCCGCAGGAATCTGCAGGAATGCAAACGACACCTGATGTTGTAGGGGGCTTAATTTTAGACTTGGCAATTGGTCAATACGATACATATACACCGCTTCAGATGGCGCAGTACATTTCTGTGATTGCAAACGGAGGGTACCGTGTACAGCCTAGAATCGTCACAAGCATACATGAGCCAGGCAAAAAAGATGAACTCGGTAAGGCAATCGAGCAAAGGAAACCTAAAGTGCTGAATAAGATCAATAATTCCCAAAGTGATTTGCAGCAAGTGCAAACAGGTATGAAATTAGTAACCTCTTCAGGAACAGCTAAAAATACTTTTACAGAAGATGTATCGGGAAAAACGGGAACAGCAGAAACATATTATTACGGCACAAATCGGAATTGGTGGGGAAAAAAAACGTATAACTTAACATTTGTCGGTTATTATCCGTCAAAAAAACCTAAGGTCGCCTTTAGTGTCGTTGTGCCGTCAGTAGATGATGACGATAAAATCAATAAAATTATCGCCAAAAGGGCCATACACGCTTACGCAGAGCTTGAAAAGAAAAATAGCGAAAAATAAAAAACAGGGTGCACATCTGACGGATTGTGTGCCCTTTCTTTTACTCAAAAATTACAGATCACTATAAGAATAGAAGGAGAATACTCATTTTCTAGCGAATCATACTAGGTAAAAGTCAATCTGTAAATGTCGAATATGATGATCATGCAAAGGAGGGATTCTGTGGAACAGGATACGCAGTATGTTAAGCCATTTTAAACGAAAACCGATATTCATGCAGTCTTGGCTTCTAATGGACGCATCATTTATATATCAGCCAACTCCAAACTGTATCTGGGTTATCTCCAGGGAGAAATGATCGGATCATTCCTCAAGACATTTCTGCATGAGGAAGACCAGTTTTTAGTTGAAAGCTATTTTTATAATGAACATCATCTGATGCCGTGCACCTTTCGTTTCATTAAAAAAGATCATACGATTGTATGGGTGGAGGCAGCAGTAGAAATTGTGACGACGAGAGCTGAGCGGACGGAACGGGAAATCATTTTGAAAATGAAGATTCTTGAAGAAGAGTCTGGCCATCAGCCTCTTACCTGCGAAAAACATGAAATTGAGCCTGCGAACCCGGAATCAACTACATATATAACGGATGATTATGAGCGGCTAGTTGAAAATCTTCCAAGCCCGCTATGCATCAGTGTCAGCGGCAAAATCGTCTATGTGAACAGCGCGATGCTTTCCATGCTGGGAGCAAAGAGCAAGGATGCTGTTATTGGCAAATGGTCCTATGAATTTATTGAGGAAGAGTATCATGATATCGTCAAAAACAGAATTATACGAATGCAAAAAGGAATGGAAGTCGGAATGATTGAACAGACGTGGAAAAGGCTTGATGGCACACCTGTTCATTTAGAAGTGAAAGCGTCCCCGACCGTCTACAAAAACCAGCAGGCTGAACTGCTTCTGCTAATCGATATCTCTTCAAGGAAAAAATTCCAAACCATCCTGCAAAAAAGCCGTGAACGATATCAGCTGCTGATTCAAAATTCAATCGATACTATTGCTGTGATTCATAATGGGAAATGGGTGTTTATGAATGAGTCGGGAATTTCGCTGTTTGAAGCGGCTACCTATGAGGATTTAATCGGCAAAAATATATACGATCAGCTTCACCCTTGCGATCATGAGGACGTGAAAGAGAGAATCCAAAACATTGCCGAGCAAAAAACAGAATCAGAAATTGTTAAGCAATCATGGTTTACCTTTCAGAACAGGGTCATCTACACGGAGATGGTCTGCATTCCGACGACCTTTTTCGGTGAAGCAGCTGTCCAAGTCATTCTGCGTGATATTTCTGAGAGAAAACAAACAGAGGAACTCATGCTTAAATCAGAAAAGTTATCTATCGCAGGACAGCTCGCAGCGGGAATCGCGCATGAGATCCGCAATCCGCTGACAGCGATCAAAGGATTTTTACAGCTGATGAAACCGACGATGGAAGGAAATGAACATTATTTTGACATTGTATTCTCTGAGCTCAGCCGAATTGAATTAATACTCAGTGAACTGCTGATGCTGGCGAAGCCCCAGCAGAATGCGGTTAAGAAGCATTTGAACTTAAAAAAACTAATTGGTGAAGTCTCGGCGCTGCTGGAAACTCAGGCGAATTTGAACGGGATTTTCATCAGAACCAGTTATGAGAAAGACAGCATTTATATAAACGGGGACCAAAATCAGCTAAAGCAGGTATTCATTAATTTAATAAAAAATGCCGTAGAATCCATGCCTGACGGAGGCACTGTAGACATTATCGTAACAGAGGATGAGCATTCTGTTCATGTTACCGTCAAGGACGAAGGGGAGGGCATACCTGAAAAGGTGCTCAACCGTATTGGAGAACCATTTTTAACGACAAAAGAAAAGGGAACGGGACTCGGGCTGATGGTAACATTCAATATCATTGAGAATCATCAAGGCGTTATCCATGTAGACAGTCAGCCGGATAAAGGCACAGCGTTTAAGATCTCATTTCCAAAAAAATAAAACAACGGCTTAAACGCCGTTGTTTATATCGTCTGCATCGATTCCCTTTTCTTTAGTACAAATAATTCTAAACGATCTAATCCTTCTCTTAATGTGTCCAGCGAGTATGCAAAAGACAGCCGTACATATCCTTCACCAAACGCTGAGAACGAGCTGCCGGGCACAAGCGCCACACCAGCATCCTCCAAAAGAGCCATACTAAAATCAAACGAAGACATTCCAAAGGATTTAATAGAAGGAAAAATATAAAATGCGCCAGACGGTTTTACGACATCAAGCCCCATAGACACGAGGCGGTCATACACATAATCGAGCCGTTTTTTGTACTGCTCTCTCATGATCAGGGCGTCGTCAAATCCGTTAGTCACAGCTTCAAGCGCTGCCTTTTGAGAAATAGAGGACGCACATGACACATTGTATTGATGAACCTTTAAAATGTGTTTTGCTATGTCTTTAGGAGCGAATAAAAATCCGATTCTCCATCCCGTCATGCTGTGGGATTTTGACAAACCGTTAATAACAATCGTTTGATCCCGCAAATGTGTTGCAATCGAATGGTGTGGTCTGTCATATGTTAATTCGCTGTATATTTCGTCAGACAATACGAAGACATTTCTGCCTTTTAAAAGAGCCGCAATGCTTTTCAGCTCTTCTTCAGATAACGTGACACCGGTAGGGTTTGACGGATAAGGAAGCACGACACACTTGGTATTGGGAGTCAGAGCTTCTTCAATCAGCCGGGCTGTGAGCTTAAAACCGTGGGATGTTGTGTCAACAATGACAGGTTTGGCACCGCACAAATTGATAATGGGTTCATAACCCGGGTATATCGGACCGGGCATAATGACTTCATCGCCGGGAGACAAAATGGTGCGGAATGCTGCATCAATGGCTTGGCTTGCTCCTGTTGTGATTATTATTTCACTTTCAGCTTCATAGTTGAAGTCCGCTTTTTTCTTCATATAAAGCTGAACAGCTTGTCTCAATTCCAGGTAACCGGCATTTGGAGTGTATGATGTAACGTTGTCATCAATGGCTTTTTTTGCGGCAGCTTTTACGTGATGCGGCGTGAAAAAATCAGGCTGGCCGATCGTAAGTGAAATGACATTTTCGTGTTGAGATACAAGATTTGCGAATTTGCGTATTCCTGAAATTTCAATCTCTCTGGCTTTCGGATTCAGCAAATGTTCCATAATTCATCACCTTAATATATATAATGAGTTTATCCTATTTTACCACTAGCTGGCCATTTGTCACCTTTTTAACCGATATATTTCGATTGTATGCGCCTATTTTCTAAACATACCTTCCTTCTCAGAAAAAAAGAAGACAACCAGCGATTTGATTGTCTTTATTGTATCATGTTCTATTATTGTTTATATGTGCCAATTTCATCAATAACCATAGTCAAAATGAAGGTCTTCGTGCCAAATCATGTACGGGGGATGCTCTTCTTGAAGGTCAGCAGATTCTTTCTTCATATGAAGATAAGTCTCTTCACTGATATCCTCTAAAACAGTCATTTTATCTTCTTTAAATATTACTAAAGTACCCATTATTTACACCCTTCTTTGGAAAAATCCTTGACTATTTTATCACTGTCAGTCGGAATGTCAATGGACATTAGGAAAAAAGTTTCTTTTTTTGAGATTGTCAGCATAACTGTGGCCGGAATAGGATTTTGAGAGCCTCACCATTCATTTTTTGTAATTTGCGCCGATATATACAGTACAATACTGAATGCGAATAGCGAGGGATTGAATTGTCGTTACAACAATACGAAATTTTATTGGATTCTGGTACTAATGAATTAGAAATTGTGAAGTTTGGCGTTGATGGCAATGCTTTCGGCATTAACGTCATGAAAGTGAGAGAGATTATTCAGCCTGTTGAGGTCACATCAGTGCCTCACTCCCACCAGCATGTAGAAGGAATGATTAAACTAAGGGGAGAAATTCTCCCAGTCATCAGCCTGTTTTCCTTTTTTGGGGTTGAGCCTGAGGGATCAAAAGACGAGAAGTATATCGTAACTGAATTTAACCAGCGAAAAATTGTTTTCCATGTCGGATCTGTTTCTCAAATTCACAGGGTTTCCTGGGAAGCAATTGAAAAGCCGACTTCCTTAAATCAAGGAATGGAGCGGCACCTCACAGGGATTATCAAACTGGAAGACATGATGATCTTTTTGCCTGATTATGAAAAAATCATCTATGATATCGAATCAGACTCAGGTGTTGATACGTACAATATGCATACCGAGGGCTATGATGAAAGAAGAGCTGATAAAAAGCTTATCATTGTGGAGGATTCACCGCTTCTGATGCGCCTCTTAAAGGATGAATTAACCGAAGCCGGATACAACAATATTACAGCGTTTGAGAATGGAAAAGACGCATATGACTATATCATGAACCTTGCTGAAAGCGGCAATGATTTAACAGAACAGATCGATATGATCATCAGTGACATTGAAATGCCGAAAATGGACGGGCACAGGCTGACAAAGCTGCTTAAAGACAATCCGAAGAGTTCTGATGTGCCGATTATGATTTTCTCATCATTAATTACAGATGATTTGCGTCACAGGGGAGAAGTGGTCGGTGCCGACGAGCAAATCAGCAAGCCGGAAATCGGCGATCTGATTAAAAAAGTAGATACGTATGTGATCGATTAATAAAAAGCCGGATGCCATAAGTAGGACTGACCCCATAAGATGAGACAAATAAAAAACACCTTCAAGTTTGAAAACGGATTGTTGTTGTCCGAAATAAGACTGGAGGTGTTTTTTGTCTGGGAACAAGCCGTATTCAAACGAAACTAAACAGCCAATCACCGATAAGCTATCGGCAATTGGCTGGATAAAAGGTGTTTTGATCCCTGTCTCAAAAACGGGGGTCAGTCCCCCCAGCGGCAGCGGCTTTTTTATTAAAAATAACTCTCGCCGAGTTTCTTAAAGACAGGCTTATGATATGCAGGCTGCTGGCGATTCGCCACAAGCGGCTTTTCTTTCATGCCGACGTATTGTTGCAATAGGTGTTTTGCTTTTGTTAAAGACATTTGAGCTTTAGGATTTCGGTACGACTGATTAAGTGTACCTAAATGCGGAAGATGTTCGAAGTCTTCTTTAGTTGGAGGCATGTGAAAATAGTAGTCTCCGATTGAGATAAGCACGTCCGATTGCTGCTGGCTGAACCTTGGATTTTTTGAAAAATGAAGCCCTATTTTCTTTCCTTTACCTTCTTTGACAAGCTTTTGCAAAGCCCGTTTTTTCAGCAGATATAGGTATTTAGGGTTGGGGGCGGTTTTTGCATGGCGGTTCACAGTGTAAACTGCTTTTGAAAGATTATCTACGGTTGGCTGCAGATCTTTCGAGTATGCATGGTCGTCCATTATTTCTCTCCTTTGCTCTAATCAAATTCTATATGATTAGATTATACTTTTTTAAGGTTGAAATGCAAATATTGAATGCAAAAATGCGCTTTTTCTGAGGAAAAAAGCGCATTTTCAACTTATATTATACAGATTTTGCTTTCTTTTTCGGCTGAGCCTGAAATGCTTCCTGTACATTCACTTCCACAGCCTGCGCACTGTATTTTGGCAGTGCCACAAAATAGAAAATGAAAACAGCCAGGATGAAAACGCCCATGCCGTAATACAGATAATCGATGTTTGATACGAACTTAGGAAATAACAGCGCCACTAAGCCAAGTGTCAAAGACTGCGCAAACATCATAAAAGGATCTTGCCAGCCGCTTACACGTCCCATCAGCTTCGGATGGACAATCTTAGGCATCCATCCCCCGATGGCGATGTTTACCGGACCGATACACATCCCCAGTACAAAAGTAGTCGCGTAGTACACCCATAAAACTTTGGTGTAGCCAAGGACAAAAATCAGCAAGCCTGCAATTAAAATCGGCACCGACATTAAAAAGTGAGGCTTCACTTTTCTAGAGATTAACGTGCCGATCACACTTCCTGCCAACAGCCCAAACCCGATCGCGATCGTAAATACGGATGTATGCCACTCATAACGGTCGGGGGCCAGTCCATACTTCATTGTAAACATCGGCAATACAGCAAATCCTCCGTTCACAAAACCAAAAACAAAGAAACCGAAAATCAGAGAGGCCAGCAGCTTGTTTTTTAAAATGTAGACAATGCCTTCTTTAAAATCGTTTATCGAATCCTTTAAGGAAGCTTGTCTCCAGTTAAATGTACCGTTCGGCTGTCTGGCTTCTTTTGGAATCCGGCAGGTACGGATCAGCAGGCCGGAAATAATAAAGCTGATAAAATCAAGGATAATCGCTCCATGAATTCCGATTGTGTTATACATAAAAGCACCGATTCCAACCCCAAATACCATAAAGATACTAAAAAGCATCTGATTAAGCCCGGCCGCTTTCGCATAATGCTCCTTCGGCAGGATGGCTTGTACTAAACTGTTTTCTGCAGGAAAGAAAAACTTGGTTACAGCGCTTCTGACAAACAAAATACAGAAAACAAGAGGAATATTGCCGGTAAATAAAGTGAAAAAAAGAACGACAGTCAGGGCGGCTCTGATCCAATCACAGTTTTCCGCGACTTTTTTTCTGTCAAACCGGTCCGCCACGACTCCCACAAGTAAAAACACAAATACTGTAGGAAGGGAATACATCAGTTCAGCCAAGGTTGTGTACGAAGGCTGGCTGCTGAAGCGGTCCAGCAAGAAAAAAGCAAATGCCATGTTGCCTACTGTCGTGCCCATTTGAGAAGCGAGTGCTGCGAAAAATAGACGAACAAAATTACGATTTTTAAATATATCCATAAAAACGCTCCTTACCCTAAAGGTCCCACTTTATCATATTATAAACCGCCTGTTTTTGAAACAAATAAGAAAACATTACCGGTTAATCATGACTCTTGTTCCGTTTGGCACAATGGAAGCGAGTTCTAGAACATCTTTGTTATGCATGCGGATACAGCCTTTAGACACAGCCTTGCCAATCGAAGCGGGATTATTCGTGCCGTGTATTCCATAGTGTTGCCTTGAAAGGCTCAGCCAATAAGCGCCAAATGGTCCGCCGGGATTGCGTTGGCGGTTAATAATATAGAACTCGCCAGTCGGAGTTTGTGTCAGTATTTTACCGACGGCGATCGGATATGTTTTTATTACCCGATTATTTTGGTACAAAGTAAGGGTTTTAGCCCCAATTGAGACTGCAATATGATAGGGGATCGTATTCGGGTCCGGGAGACCGGGGATGACAATGCGCTGTCCGGCGATAACTCCTGATTGCAGCGAAGGGTTGGCCTGAGTTAAAGCAGCGGTGCTGATTCTGAAATCGGCCGCGATGCTGGTGAGTGTATCGCCTTGTTTAATCTGGTACGTGAGCAGTTTCCTCATCCTCCCTTTTTTATTTATAAGTATTGATGAGGAACCCATTCTGCTACATTAATTTGTGCTTTTTAATGTAAAGAATGTGATCTCAGGTTTAGCCAGAAATCGCAAAGGCAGTCTCGTCATCCCAAGGCCGCGGTTCACATAAATATGAGTGTCATCTGTTTGATACATTCCTTCGGTATAGACTTTTCCGTACGGAGGCGTAATAAGCGGTCCGTAGAAGGGCAGCTGAATCTGCCCGCCGTGTGTGTGTCCGGATAGCTGCAGATTGACAGGATATGTTTTTGTATTCAAGGCTGCATCAGGCTCATGGACGAGCAGAATGGAAAAAAGCTTCTCGCTTAGTTTCGATAGTGTGCCTTCATAATCGGGTTTCCCGAGCATTAAATCATCGAGCGCAGCAATCTCAATTTCGCTGCCGTCTGTGAGCGTCAATTTTTGATAGGCGTTGCGGAACACCGTAAAACCTCCTGAAGTCATCAGGCCTTTATAAGCATCGGTACCATAGCCGCCGTGATCATGATTGCCGTAAACACAAAACTTTCCGAAGGGTGCCTGCAGCTTTCTCAAGTAAGGAATCACTGCCTGATAATTGTGATACGTATCAGGGTTATCGATAATATCACCGGTAAAAACAATCAAATCAGGCTTAGATTCATTGATTGTCAGAATGACAGTTCTAAAGTCATCAAGCGTAAAGTAATCGCTTAAATGTGTATCACTGAACTGCACAATTTTAAAACCGTCAAATCCATGGGGAATGAGAGAGCTTTTAATCGTGTGTTTAGTAGTCTCAATCATATGCGGTTCCAGATAGCGGGCATAGCCATATCCGCCGCCAGCCGTTAAAACCCCGGCCGCAAAAACGCCGAACGTTCCTTTTAAAAATTGTCTTCTGGACATCTTTTTCATTTCAAACCAACCTTTAATAGAGTTTTTCTATTATATCACCTGTACCTTTAAAAAATCTCATCTCAGCATGTGCTGACAGAAGCTTGCGTATAATGATAGAATGATATTGAATGAATACTCATTCATAACAGGAGGGATCATACAATGGAAAAAAAGGTTGTTATTATTACCGGCGGGTCAAGCGGCATGGGAAAAGCAATGGCAAAGAAACAGGCCAAATTAGGCTGGAACGTCATGATAACAGGGCGGAACCAGGAAGCGCTTGAAGAAACAAAGAAAGAAATTGAAACCTTTGAGGGCCAAGTTGCCTGCTTTCAAATGGATGTCCGTTCTGATTCTTCTGCAGCACAAATGGTTGCAGAAGCGCTAAATGGGTTTGGGCGTCTTGATGCACTTATTAATAATGCGGCCGGCAATTTTATTTGTCCGGCGGAAAAGCTCACGCCCAATGGATGGAAAGCGGTAATTGAGATTGTATTAAATGGTACTTTTTTTTGCAGTCAGGCCGCAGCCAGGCACTGGATTGAGCATCAGCAGAAGGGTGTTATTTTAAATATGGCCGCCACTTATGCGTGGGGAGCGGGTGCGGGGGTTGCTCATTCCGCTGCGGCAAAAGCTGGCGTATTATCGCTCACTAGAACTCTTGCTGTAGAGTGGGGCAGTCAATACGGAATCCGTTCAAATGCGATTGCACCCGGTCCAATTGAACGAACAGGCGGTGCAGAGAAGCTTTTCGAATCAGAAAAAGCGATGTCCCGAACGATAAACAGTGTGCCGCTCGGCCGGCTTGGCACACCCGAGGAAATCGCCGCTTTGGCAGCGTTTATGCTTTCTGATGAAGCTTCCTATATGAATGGAGAATGTGTCACTCTGGATGGGGGGCAATGGTTGAATCCTTATCCGTTTTAAAGCATATTAATCTTTGGATTCAATGTGGTATAATTAGACAAAGATAGAGAAGCAGGTGATAACATGTTGGATCCACTTGATATTTTAACGAACATTGATGATGTCCACCCATATTACCAGGCGATTTTCAGTGCCGAGGAGCAGAAAATCGTCGGGTATGAGGTGCTGGGACGTATATTGGCAGATTCAGAAATTCAAAGTCTCGGACCCTTTTTTCTAGATGCGGGGATACCCGAAGAATATAAATTAGAGGTTGATAACAGAATTATCCGCCAGGCTCTTGACCGCTTTTTAGAAGCGGATTCTGATCTGCTGATCTTTATGAATCAGGATGCCAATCTTTTAATGCTTGATCACGGCGAAAGCTTTCTTGAGCTTCTGAAAGAATATGAAGCGAGAGGGATCGAACTTCATCGTTTCGTGCTTGAAATTACGGAGCACAATTTTGAAGGGGATATTGAGCAGCTTTACCATATGCTTGCCTACTATCGTACATACGGAATCAAAATTGCAGTTGATAATATCGGAAAAGAAAGCAGCAATCTGGACAGAATTGCGCTGCTTTCACCAGATTTGTTAAAAATTGATCTGCAGGCGCTGAAAATATCGCAGCCATCTCCGTCTTATGAGCATGTGCTGTACAGCATTTCATTATTAGCAAGAAAAATCGGTGCGGCGCTGCTTTACGAAGATATTGAGGCGAATTTTCAGCTTCAATATGCATGGAGAAACGGAGGCCGCTATTTTCAGGGCTTTTATTTGGTGTCCCCGTCAGAATCGTTTTTAGAGAGAGATGTATTGAAGCGAAGACTTAAGACTGAATTTCACCAATTTATCACACATGAGAAAAAGAAACTAGAAACCGTCTATGAGCACTCTGAACAGTTTTACAAACGGGTGCATCAGGCTGTTACATCATTGCGAAAATACAGCCAGTCTCCGGATGATGACGACTTTATTAAAAAGCTTGCGGAAGAGCTGACGGATTGCAGCTTTAGAATTTATATTTGTGATGAAGAAGGCGATCAGCTGACTGGAAATGTTTTTAAACAAAACGGAGAATGGATTTACCAGCCGGAGTATGCGGAGAAGAATTGGAGCTGGCGTCCTTATTTTTTAGAGAATATTATGAGAATGAGAAACCTCAGAAAAGGATTTTTCAGTGATTTGTACAGCGATTTGGAAACAGGTGAAATGATCAGAACGTTTTCGTATCCGATGGATGATCATATGTATTTATTTATAGACCTGCCGTATTCTTATTTATATGAGCAGGATGGTTTGATTTAAACGGCTGAAGAGCCGTTTTTTTTATGAATTGAAAAAATATCAAAAAAACGATTGACATTGATACTGAGAATCATTATCATTTAATTATAGAGAGAAGCTACTCTCTGTTCCCCAACCCCTCTATCAGATCAAGATCCGAAAAGCTTGGCGCTACCCCCGCCAAGTTTTTTATTTGTCAACGAATAAGACAAACCATAAAAACAATAAACCTTATTAGTGGTAAACAACGCCACTAGGAGGTTAAAACATGTTCAAAAGGAGCAACAGCCTGCGCATTGATTTTCCAACCCCAGAACATCCTGACCCGAATGCTGCAGCCGCGTTTCAAGA
This sequence comes from Bacillus sp. 0909A, assembly GCF_036765115.1. Taxonomy (NCBI): domain Bacteria; kingdom Bacillati; phylum Bacillota; class Bacilli; order Caryophanales; family Bacillaceae; genus Bacillus; species Bacillus sp. 0909A. Next base: position 400,649 of record NZ_JBAIZU010000002.1, on the reverse strand, counting down.
GCTAGGCGGCAAATTTGGTGAAGGGTCCATTCTCAATCATTACATGTTCCAATCCTGAAACTTTCGCTGCAAGAAAAAATTAAAACCGTTTTACGCCGATCTCGTATCAAGCATTACCGCTGAAGAATTCAGCCATGTAGAGCTTGTGTCAAATACGAAATCTTTAATGCTGACAGCTTCGTCATTTAAAGGTGATCCCGATGTTTTACACCGATGAGAGATGCAAAAAATAAACGCCATTCCCAGCATCTTATTGAAACGGCTCAATCGTATCCGTTTGATTCGATGGGGAAGTCTGGACTGGTGAAAATGTGTTAACAGCGGAAACCTGGTGCTGCATTTGCTCATGTGCGGCGGCGTTCACATCGTGGCTTATGCCAAAGCGCTTGAGGTTGCGACTGGCGTTAGTATCGGCAAAATGCATCCAATCCCAAATCCCGTTATTCAAAAAAGGATTTTGACAAAATTGCAAAAGGCTGTTGGATCCTGCCGGAATACCAAAAAAACTATAATTGTGTGTATGACATTCCAAAAAAAGCCTCAAACTACGTAAAAATAGTTTTTTCACTTTTTTTCTTTTTTTAAATTCAGCAGGGAAAATGCCATCCTGTCCGACTTTATGGTATGATGCTCAATAGAACTTGTATTATAATAAATACTTGTTGATTTGAAGTTGTTTTTTGAAAGGAGTCTTTTTTTAGAATGTCACAATTAATGGGTATCATCACACGGCTGCAAAGTCTGCAAGAAACGGCGGAAGCGGCTAGCGAGCCAATGCAGCGCTACTTCGAAGTAAATGGTGAAAAAATATGCAGTGTTAAATATTTCGAAAAAAATCAAACGTTCGAACTGACGGTTTTCCAAAAAGGTGAAAAGCCGAACACATATCCGTTTGATAATATCGACATGGTTTCAATCGAAATCTTTGAACTTCTGCAGTAAGACTCTTGATATAGGGGAAACAAGCTTTCGCTTTGCAGCATGTAATCGAAATAAACGGTAAGGAACATACTTGTTTCATGGTTGTAAATCCTTGAAAAGGAGTGTCGTCATGGCCGATTCTTTTCTGTTTTATAATCTTTCAGAAGCACAGATGACCTTTCAAGATGTGATGGAGCGGCTTAAAGCCTTTATCCGAAAGGACCCCCGTTCTTCATATGTGTTATCGATTGGAACCGATTCTCAGGTTTATCGTGATTACACAAAGTTTATTACTGCGTTACATTTGCATCGTACAGGCAAGGGAGCTTGGGGCTGCTTGAAAAATCACGCAGTCGACAGACCCATACATAGCCTTCGTGAAAAGATTTCGTTAGAAACTGCGTACAGTCAAGAAACAGCCGCCTATATTCTGGATGGACACTTGATGGATATTACCGATCTGCTCCTGCCTTTTACAGGTGAAGGGGCGGATCTTACATTTGAGGTTCACTTGGATATTGGGAAAAAAGGTCTTACAAAAGAACTGATTCAAGAAATGACAGGACGTATTACTTCAATGGGGATTGAGGCTAAAATCAAACCGGATTCATACACAGCCTTCAGCTATGCAAATCGTTTCACAAAATAATTCCGGCTCGCAAGCCGAGGGAAATGTCGAATTATGCGGTTGACGATTGTTTTCTGATTACTTATTCTAGCGGTAGAGCTGAAAGTAAGTTTTCTTGCTTTCAGAGGTATTCAGTATAAAACAGGGGGCCTGATTACGAATGAGTCTTATCGGTGAACGATTTACAGAAGAAGAACAAAAACTTCTGCTGAATATCCTGATCAACCATGAGTATGCTATCGAGCTTTTAAGCAGTGAGATCAACGATATAGAGACAGGAACCAAAAACGTTGACGGAACCACCTACAAAAAACTTGTAACGCTATACGACCGATTTCGATTTGAAAATTAATGGAACACTTTATAATTGATACTCCTCCAAAGAGTATCTTTTTTATTGAGGAAACTTTTCGACAAATACTGATAAAGTTTATATTATTGTAGTATAGGGAATGTATGTGTTGATGAAAATGAAAAGGGGTCGAAAACATGATAAGCTTGCAATCAGATCAGCTTCTTGAGGCAACAGTCGGACAATTTATGATTGAGGCGGACAAAGTAGCGCACGTTCAAGTTGGGAACAACCTGGAGCACGCTTTATTAGTGCTGACAAAAACAGGATACACGGCCATCCCGGTGCTGGATGCGTCTTATCGTTTACACGGCTTAATTGGGACAAATATGATCATGAACAGCATTTTTGGTCTTGAAAGAATTGAATTCGAAAAGCTTGACCAGATTACCGTAGAGGAAGTCATGCTGAGTGATATTCCGCGTCTTCATATAAATGATTCGATTATCAAAGGATTCAGCATGGTCATTGATAACGGGTTTGTTTGCGTTGAAAATGATGATCAGGTCTTTGAGGGGATCTTCACGAGAAGAGTGGTTTTGAAGGAATTGAATAAACATATTCGCTCATTGAACAAGTAGGCTGCTCGGCCTATTTTTTATTATATTTCCAGAGCCATAAAGAAAGCGCATACATAAATTGGGGTGAAAAGGACTTGAATCATAAACTAAGTTTTTATTAGAATGGGAGATAAGAAAAACTTATTGATAATAAAAAGGAGGACGACATGCAGCTTCAAGAGCTTCATATGCTCGTAGTTTTAGCTGAGGAGTTAAATATGAGAAAGGCGGCTGAACGGCTTTTTGTATCCCAGCCGGCTTTATCTCAGCGTTTACAAACCATTGAAAAGGCGTGGGGGACAAAGATATTTTTAAGATCCCAAAAAGGACTGACGGTAACGCCAGCCGGAGAGAAAATCATTCAGTTTGCGAATGACGTTACGTCAGAGCAGGACAGAATTAGAGAAAATATCGATGAGCTCGAAGGAGAAATTCACGGCACACTGAAGCTCGCCGTCGCCTCTATCATCGGCCAGCATTGGCTTCCTAAAGTTCTGAAAACGTATGTGGAAAAGTATCCGAATGCAAAGGTTTCGCTTATTACCGGCTGGAGCAGCGAAATGCTGAAAAGCCTTTATGAGGATCAGGTTCATATTGGCATTATTAGAGGAAACCCCGAGTGGAAAGGCCGCAAAGACTATTTAATGACAGATCATCTGTATTTAGTCGATACTGAAATTTCCTGTATAGAAGATATTGCTCATACAGAACGGCCATTTATCCAATTTAAAAGCGACAGCACTTATTTTCAGGAGATTCAGCATTGGTGGCATCAAAAATTTAAAACGTCGCCAAAACAGACTATATTGGTTGATCAGATTGAAACGTGCAAACAGATGGCGCTGCACGGGATCGGATATGCGATTTTGCCGTCTGTTACCCTTCAGAACGAAGACAAAGTCAATAAAATGCCTCTGTTAGACGGTAAAGGAAACCCTATCGGGCGGGATACGTGGTTATTAGGCTATGAACCTGCTTTTGAACTGAAGCAAGTTCAAGCTTTTGTTTCAGTTGTAAAGGAGATGCTTGATCAAGAGCACCCATTTTAAGAGAAAAGACAGCACAAGGCTGTCTTTTTTTATTTACATATTGACAATGAAAATCATTATCATTTAAAGTGGTACATATGATATTGAAAATCATTATCAATTATGAGGTGATAACATGGCAAAAGCCTTGATTACATATGCCAGCATGTCAGGAAATACCGAAGACATTGCTGGAATTATAAAAGACACGCTGCAGGAATATGGTTTAGACATTGATTGCATCGATATGGATGACGCAGAAGCATCGGCTCTGACTTCTTATGATTATGTGCTCATTGGCACCTATACATGGGGGGATGGTGATTTGCCTTACGAAGCAGAGGACTTTTTCGAAGAGGTTCAGCAGCTCCAGCTTAACGGCTTGAAAACAGCTTGCTTCGGCTCGGGGGATTACTCTTATCCGAAATTTTGCGAAGCTGTCAATCTGTTCAGTGACATGCTGCAAGAGGCGGGAGCTGCTGTCTATCAAGAAACACTTAAAATTGAGCTTGCCCCTGAATCGGATGATGACGTGGAAAGCTGCAGAGAATTTGCAAGAGGTTTTCTTGCATGGGCAGACTTTGTGAACAAGGGAAAAAGCCATGTTTCATAAAGGTGCGACAGCTGTTGCGGCATCGGCGTTTTCTGGCTATTTTGTGGCACTAAAAAGAGAGGGCATTTTTCATTATTCTTTGGAACAAGGCTGGAAGAAGCTTTTTCGTTTAAAAGCGAAAATACACTGCATCAGTTACATCGGTCCTTATTTATTCGGTGTCGGTGAAAAGGGAACGATCATTCGTTCATCTGACGAGGGGAAAACATGGTCGATATCGAGCTTCCCGACAAATGCGACAGTGTGGGCGATTACCGGCAGGAATGATGGATTTGTTTGCGCCCATGGCAAGCATTGCGTTTATGTATCAGAAGACTTCGGTATTTCGTGGCGGGTTGCCAAACCCTTTGCGGAATTTGAACATCCGCCTGTTATCCGTTCACTGTGTCTGCACGGCGGTAATCTTTATATTGGTACACAAATACACGAATGCTTCGGAGGGATTTGGGCTTACGATTTCAAACAAGACGCTGTCCGAATGGTAAAAAAAGAAGACAGCCGTATGACGGCATCCATGCTAGTGTTCAATGAAAAATGGCTGGTTGCTGCAATGGGCTCTGTAAAAGGGAAGCACGGAGCCGTCATTGCACAGCATATTTTTACGGCTGAAGAAGTTACGATACATTCCAGCATGATGAGAATGGAAGAATCGTTTCTTGATATTTCAGAGGATGATGGCATTATTTATGTCACAACGGCTCAAGATGAAAATGGCTATTCGAGGATTTATCAGGCTGATCTTGAGGCCCGAGAACTAAGATGGTTTGATACCATTAAAGGTCATGGCTGGAGAGTCGCCAATCAAAGAGAAAATTTCTTTTGTGCAGGTTTGTATGAATGTAAATTTGTCCAGCCATACGAAGTTTCAGCAATGATTCATTAGAGGAGGAATACGGAATTGGGGAAGATTTTGCTGGTTTACGCAACGATGTCAGGCAACACAGAAGCCATGGCTGATTTGATTGAAAAGGGACTTCAGGAGGCGGAAGCGGAAGTAGACCGTTTTGAAGCGATGGACATTGATGATGCCGAGCTGTTTAATGATTATGAACATATCATCTTAGGAACCTATACATGGGGAGACGGAGATTTGCCTGACGAATTTCTCGACCTTGCCGAAGAAATGGATGCACTTGACTTTACCGGGAAAACCTGCGCCGTTTTCGGTTCCGGTGATACAGCATATGAATTTTTCTGCGGTGCTGTAGATACACTTGAAGAGAAAATAAAAGATCGAGGCGGCGAAATCGTGCTTCCTTCCGTAAAAGTTGAAATGAATCCTGAAGGGGAAGAAGAGGAAGCATTAAAGGAATTCGGCAGACAATTTGCTAGAAAAAGCGGCTGTGCTGTCTGATAGATGCAAAGAGAAATGCCGAGCGCCTGTTTCCTTTTTTTCTTGTCTTTGTATCTTTCCTTTGATACAGTAATGAGGTAGAAAATCAGGAGGAGGACTATACATATGAAAATGATGGACGCAAATGAAATTATTTCATTTATTCAAAATAGTACAAAATCTACACCTGTAAAGGTTTATGTAAAAGGTGAGCTGGAAGGAATCAATTTCGGTGAATCTGCGAAAGCTTTTCTAAACGGAAACACTGGTGTTGTCTTCGGTGAATGGAACGAAATCAAAACAGCAATTGAAGAAAACCAAAGCAAAATCGAAGATTACGTGGTTGAAAATGACCGCCGCAACTCTGCGATTCCTATGCTTGATCTTAAAAATGTAAAAGCGCGCATCGAGCCGGGTGCGATCATTCGCGACCAAGTTGAAATTGGCGATAACGCAGTCATCATGATGGGGGCTTCTATCAATATCGGATCAGTTATCGGAGAAGGTACAATGATCGATATGAACGTTGTCCTTGGCGGACGAGCTACTGTTGGTAAAAACTGTCACATCGGTGCGGGTTCTGTGCTTGCGGGCGTTATTGAGCCGCCATCCGCTAAACCGGTTGTCATTGAAGACGACGTTGTGATTGGCGCAAATGCTGTCGTGCTCGAAGGTGTAACAGTTGGTAAAGGAGCTGTTGTTGCTGCGGGTGCGATCGTAGTGAACGATGTTGAGCCATACACAGTTGTTGCAGGAACACCTGCTAAGAAAATTAAAGATATCGATGAGAAAACAAAAGGCAAAACTGAAATCAAGCAGGAATTACGCCAGCTGTAAGGAATGATTTGATCAAAAAGGCGTGGATGATATATCCACGCCTTATTCGTATAGGCAGGAGGACATGAAAATGAAGAAAGAGGAGCTCATTGCAATCCGCAGAGATCTGCACCGTATTCCCGAGCTTGGATTTCAGGAATTCAAAACACAGCAATATTTATTAAACGTCTTGGAGAAATATCCGAAAGACAGAATTGAAATTGAGAAATGGAGAACAGGACTTTTTGTGAAAGTGAACGGAACAGCGCCGGAAAAAATGCTCGGATACCGAGCGGACATTGATGCGCTATCAATCGAAGAGCAGACAGGGCTGCCATTCGCATCAGAGCACCACGGCAAAATGCACGCCTGCGGACACGATTTGCATATGACGATTGCGCTGGGCATCATCGACCACTTTGTTCATCAACCTGTTAAGCAGGATCTGCTCTTTTTATTCCAGCCGGCAGAGGAAGGTCCAGGCGGAGCGGAACCGATGCTAGAGAGCGACGTTTTGAAAAAGTGGCAGCCTGATCTCATCACTGCGCTTCATATTGCTCCAGAGCTACCGGTCGGCACCATCGCGACAAAAAGCGGTTTGCTTTTTGCGAATACATCAGAGCTTGTCATTGACCTGGAAGGCAAAGGGGGGCATGCTGCTTATCCGCACTTAGCTGAGGATATGGTTGTAGCGGCAAGCACACTCGTTACTCAACTGCAAACAATCATCTCCAGAAATACGGACCCGCTGGACAGCGCTGTGATTACTATCGGTACGATTACGGGCGGCTCCGCGCAAAATATCATTGCGCAAACAGCTCACCTGGAAGGCACAATCCGCACGCTTTCTGAAGAATCCATGAAGCAGGTAAAGGAACGGATCGAAGATTTAGTGAAAGGAATCGAAATCGGCTTTCGCTGTAAAGGAAAAGTGACGTATCCGTCTGTGTATCACCAAGTTTACAATACAAGCGGGCTCACAGAGGAATTTATGTCTTTTGTTGCTGAGCACAAATTGGCACAAGTAATTGAAGCAAAAGAAGCGATGACCGGAGAGGATTTTGGCTACATGCTGAAAAAATATCCGGGTTTCATGTTCTGGCTCGGCGCTGATTCCGCGCACGGACTCCATCACGCGAAGCTGAATCCTGATGAAAATGCAATCGAAACAGCGGTTAACGTGATGACAGGTTATTTTTCTGTTTATGCCAATTAAGTACAATGTAAAGAATAAAATGCCATATGATGAGCACCCTATTTAACGGAGGTGTTCTTTATGACAAAAAAAATTGGAATTGAACAGTCGTTATCAGATGTAGAAGCTGCATTAAGAGAAAAAGGATATGACGTTGTCATGATGAAAAGTCCTGCAGATGCAAAAGGCTGTGACTGCTGTGTCGTAACAGGGCTAGACAACAATGTGCAAGGTATTGCCGATACAGTAACACAAGCACCAGTCATTACAGCTTCCGGGATGACTGCTGAAGAAATTTGCAGCGAAGTTGAAAGCAGAATTCAGTAAAGTAAAAACCGAAGCAAAAGCTTCGGTTCTTTTATTATTCTGTTTCTTTAGGAAAAGCGCGATCGAGTGCGGTTTTTATTTCTTTTCTCAGCACGCGTTCGACCCGCCACTGTTCCATATTTTCTGTTTTGGCAATGACTCTGATCACAATTTCAGAGGTTCCCAGCTCTTGAATGCCGATAACATTAGGGCCCTCTTTAATTTGCGGAAGAGCAGCTGCCGTTTCGTCACATACATGTTGTAAGATGTGAATGGTTTCATCGAGGTTTCTTTCAGCAGGTACTTTAATATCAACCAGGGCCTGCATCGTTCCTCGGGAATGGTTGCTTACATTTGTGATGTTCCGATTCGGGATGTAATGCAGTGTGCCGTCAAAGCTGCGGATTTGGGTCGTTCTTAAACCGACCTGCTCCACAATTCCGTCAAAGGTCGCAACGGTTATATAATCTCCGACATCCAATTGTTTTTCAAGCAAAATAAAAAAACCTGTCACGATGTCGCTGACAAGGCCTTGGGCGCCAAAACCGACTGCCAGACCTACGATTCCCGCACCGGCTAAAAGAGCGCTTGGATCGTAATGAAACAAATCCAGAACCATAACGAAAAAAATAAAAATCAATATGTAAGCAAATACGTTAAGTGTCAGGCTTCGGAGCGTGTGAGCCCGTCCGATAGTCAGATTGTTTTGCGCTTCAAATTTTGCAAATAGATGTTTAATAATTCTCATGCCTACAGATCGAACGATAAAATAGAGGCAAATCATAATGACGAGCTTAATGAGTAAAACACCCGCATTGGTGACAAGACCTGCCCAATCATAGTGTGTAATAAAATCCATGTTGGAGCTTCCTTTCTGAATGTGTTGCAGCATGTTAAAATTTGTTTCCCTATACATGAACATGTTAAACTTTTTAACGTAAAATGTCGAAGGCAAAGACATGTATTCTTTGTTAAAAATTGACTGTGAAAATGTGCTTCGATATAATGGTCATTGTGATGTTATTAACGAAATAAGGGATATTTTCCTTTATTTTCTTATCTGTCTGGCTTTTAAAGCCAAACTATCAATTGGAGGGATACATATGGCAGAACGTATGGTAGGTAAACAAGCTCCTCGTTTTGAAATGGAAGCAGTCCTTGCAAATAAGGAATTTGGCAAAGTTAGTCTTGAAGAAAACATGAAAAACGACAAATGGACGGTTCTTTTCTTCTATCCAATGGACTTTACTTTTGTCTGTCCGACAGAAATTACAGCGATGTCTGACCGTTATGACGAGTTCGAAGATCTTGATGCTGAAGTGATCGGCGTTTCAACTGATACAATCCATACCCACTTGGCGTGGATCAACACAGACCGCAAAGAAAATGGTCTAGGTCAGCTGAAATATCCGCTTGCTGCTGATACTAACCATGAAGTATCCCGTGAATATGGCGTTTTAATTGAAGAAGAAGGCGTCGCACTTCGCGGATTGTTTATTATCAATCCTGAAGGCGAGCTACAATATCAAACGGTTTTCCATAACAACATCGGCCGTGACGTTGATGAAACGCTTCGAGTGCTGCAAGCACTTCAAACAGGCGGACTATGCCCGGCTAACTGGAAACCAGGTCAAAAAACACTTTAATTCTTTTTGAGAACGAAAGAAAAAGGTCTAACAATTCGTTAGGCCTTTTTGACTCTTACTGCTCACTAGGAGGAAAAAGCGATGAAATTACGTCAGCCAATGCCTGAATTGACAGGAGAAAAAGCTTGGTTCAACGGTGAAGTAACAAAAGAACAACTGATTGGAGAAAAACCGACACTGATTCATTTCTGGTCTATCAGCTGTCACCTGTGTAAAGAAGCAATGCCGCAGGTGAATGAATTCCGTGACAAATATCAAGACAAGCTGAACGTTGTAGCTGTTCATATGCCTCGTTCCGAAGACGACCTGGATCTCGACAAAATCAAGGAAGTAGCTGCAGAACATGACATGACTCAGCCTATTTTTATTGATAGCGACCACGCTTTAACCGACGCATTTGAAAACGAGTATGTGCCGGCGTACTATGTGTTTGATAAAACCGGCCAGCTTCGTCATTTTCAAGCGGGCGGCAGCGGCATGAAAATGCTTGAAAAACGTGTGAACCGCGTTCTGGCTGAAACAGAACAAGCAGCTGAATAATGTTGCGCAAATAAAAAACCTGAGGTTATCAGGTTTTTTTATTTGCGCAAAAAAGGAAAAGAGTAAGAAGCTTATTTTTCCATATTTGGGTATAAGAAAAACGTTTTTTAATGACTTATCTTCTAAAAAAGAGACCTAATTTCTTATGTTTTTCTGCAAATTTAGATATTTTTCATATCTCAGAATGCGAAAATTGTAGATATTACACTAAATTTCATTAAAGAAGTAATTAAAAGATAGATTTTCAACATTATTCCAAATGATTGACATAAGCTTTGAACCCTTGTGGATAAAGAGGTCTGTTGAAAAATAAAACGTTTTCAGAAAATAAGGAATTTTTCATAGAGTAAATATAATAGTAAAATGCTAAAATAATAGTTGATAAAATTACTTTTGTAATCTAATATCTTAATTAAAGATGTTAATTCTGATAGGGGGTACATTGAGGAATGTTTAATGAAAGAGAAGCTTTGCGCTTGCGATTAGAACAATTAAATGAAGCTGAAGTGAAAGTCATTCGTGAATATCAAATTGAACGCGATAAAATATACGCAAAATTAAGAGAGCTGGACAGAAATGGAAGCCCTTCCGAAACGAAAAAGGAGTTCCGTTCTGAAAGAAAAACTGACTCTCTGCCAGTTCTCGCCGAGCTTGCAGCTCAGGAAATCAGAAGCTATCAGCCGCCATCACAGCAGCAGTCCGCCCAGCCTCAGCTTCAAACTATTTCCTCTCTTCCTGCCGGTATACCAGATGGAGCGACAAGAAGAAGAAGAGGAACGGCAAGACCGGGGTCAAAAGCAGCTAAACTGCGTGAAGCGGCTATTAAAACATTAAAACGCCACAACGCGGCAATTAAAAGTTCCGAACTTCAAAAAGAGATTGAAAAGGAAAGCGGTCTGGAAATTCCTAATATGACAACGTTTATGCAAAGCTTAATTAAAATGTATCCTGAAGTGAAAAAACCGTATCGCGGCCAGTACATTTTAGAGGGCGAAATCGAATCCGTTGAATCAACTGAATCAGCAACAGAATAGGCACACAGAAAAACTGCTTGAAGAGCTCAAGCAGTTTTTTTATTATTGGGTTTTTTTCGAGGAAGGTTTATTTTCTTTTTCAAGATTAAGCTTATACACCCATTTTTGATAAGGTTTTTCTTCGGCGGCGCGGCTCTTCAGCTCTTCAATTTTATGATTGATAAGCTGGTCAGATGATTGGACTCTGGTCAGCTGTTTTTGAAGCTCATTTACTTGTTTTGTGACATCTTCAAGGATGGTCTCTACATGACTTGACGGTGCGTAAACGGTTTGAGCTTCTTCTGCCGTTTTTTCTTTTTGTTTCGCGCCGCCATCAATATCGGCAAAATGAGAAGCAATCCAGGCATCACTTTCATCAAGCTGCCGTTTGTACGAAATAATAGTTTCTTGAAATAGTTTTTCTTTCGTTTTTTCTATTTCAAGCAGCCTTTCTTTCGTTTCTATGATTCGATCTTTCATATGATCTATTTCTATTTTGATATGTTTTAGCTGGTATTCTTTTTCTATCATTTGCTCTTTTAAGCGTCCGTTTTCGGCTTTTATCGTTTCGGCTTGCTGCTTTGCTTGAAACAATTCGTGCTGTTCTCGCTGGATAGAGGTATTAAGATGAATGATTTGTTTATGCAAATTTTTATTTTCTTCCTCAATTTTGATTTTTTCGATATGAAGCTTATGTTTTTCTTCAATTTCAGTTTTGCGTTTGTAGGTTTCCGCGGAAAGAAGCTCCTGCAAGGTGACGATTTTATCGAGTAGTTCGGCTCTCATTTGATGCAGTGTATGACTCGTATGGGAGGCGTGTTTTTCTTTCATTGACATTTGCTTTAACTCAGCAGACAGCTGCTGAAGTTTTTCTTTCATATTGGTATTTTCTTTGAGCAGTTTGTTATTTTTCTGATGGAAGTAGCTTGCCTCAAGCTCGGAAATAAGTTTATGGCACCTTGACAGCTCTGATTTTAAATAAAGGTTCTCCTGTGACACGTCATGGAAAAAAGGACCTGATCTTTTCAAGCGAACCATCTCCCTCATGATGTTAACATTACAATATGCAAATACTGAACAGCTATTCCTCTTTAATAAACAGACAAGCATTGGCGTTGGAGCCTTGCTTTTGCTATGCTTTTGGTAACTAGAGGTGAGAGCATGAAACATATAAATGTACTTTTAGCAGGAGGAGCCTCACGCCGATTTGGGGAGCCCAAGGCTTTTGTAAATTGGAGAGGCCGCATGTTTTACGAATGGGCTAAAAAGGCGCTTGGTGAGCAAGCGGTCATCATCAGCCGTCCCGAGTTTATCGATAGATTTCAAGAGAATGGCGAAACCGAAGTATATCAAGACGCGGAGCCGTTCCAGGGAATGGGCCCATTGGCTGGTATCTATACTGCTTTTGAAAAGACAGACGGTGACCTTTATACGATTCTATCCTGTGACACACCGTTAATACGTAGAAGGACGATGGCGGAGCTCAGGCGCATGGTGACTGCCGATACGGACGCAGTCATCCCGATATCAGGCGGACGAGAGCAGCCATTGATAGCACTGTATCATAAAAGGATCATGCCTATTCTATATGAACAGCTATCTGAAAAAAAATTAAGAATATCAGATTTGGTAGACCGTATTTCAGTTCGTTACGTACAGGCAGAGGAAATCGCGGCAGTGCCGGAAGAGTTTATGAATATTAATACACGCGATGACTATAGGCGTTTGGAAGAATTCAAGACATTCTCCTGCTGGGACTGACGGGAGTAAAACATGGTATGATTGACATAAAAGATAAGGAGATCAGGTTTGATGGAGGAGCGTTATTCACGGCAAATCAGATTTAAGCAAATTGGAGAAGAGGGCCAGCAAAGACTGGCAGACAGCCGCGTGCTGATCGTAGGAGCAGGAGCGCTCGGAACAGCCGGAGCTGAAGGGCTATCGAGAGCGGGAGTGGGAACCGTCACCATCATTGACCGTGATTATGTAGAATGGAGCAATCTGCAAAGGCAGCAGCTCTATACAGAAAGCGATGCAGAACTCCGCATGCCGAAAGCTATGGCTGCCAAAGAACATTTATCCGCTATAAACAGCGGCATACATATTGAGGCATACGTTACAGAGGGGACGGCTGAAACACTTGAACCGCTGATTGAAAAAGCGGATATTGTTATCGATGCGACAGATAATTTTGAAACACGTATGCTTATCAACGATCTAGCTCAGAAAACAAAGACACCGTGGATTTATGGCGCATGTGTAAGCAGTCAAGGGATGTTCATGACGATTATACCGGGGGAGACACCTTGTTTGTCTTGTTTGTTTGAACAAATTCCTGTCGGCGGAGCGACGTGCGATACAGCGGGGATTATTCCCCCTGCGGTCCATATGGTTTCAGCCTATCAGCAGGCAGAAGCGCTGAAACTGTTAACGGGAAACACAGAAGCGATACAGCGCGGCTTTGTCACGTTTGATGTCTGGAACAATTCACATATGAAAATAAACGTTAGCGATGTACGAGTCGAAGATTGTCCGTCATGCGGCGCACACGCAGTTTATCCTTATCTACAAGATTGGAACACGCCAAAAGCCGCTGTACTGTGCGGCCGTGATACGGTTCAAGTCAGATCAGAGTCATTAAAAAGAATACCGAAGCAGGAGCTCGTCAGTCGGCTGAAAACAATCGGCAAGGTAGAGGCCAATGCATTTTTGCTTCATATTTATTATGAACATTTTAGAATCGTCATTTTTAATGACGGACGGGCTCTGATTCACGGAACAAGTGATGTGAAAGAAGCCAATTCTGTGTTGGCAAGAGTAATCGGATTGTAACAACAGGAGGGTTCAGAATGCTGGAGAAAAGAACACCGATACCGGTAGATGAAGCTGTTCGGCGTGTCGGACGATTTCAAAAACGAGGGGAAACAGAATGGGTGGCGCTTGAAAACAGCCTTCATCGATTTTTAGCTGAAGATGTAACGGCAGATCACCATGTGCCTGCATTTGACCGTTCGCCATATGACGGTTTTGCTGTCAGAGCATGTGATACGGCTGAAGCTTCACGCGAACACCCTGTCCGCTTTGAGGTCATTGACCATATCGGAGCAGGGGCTGTATCTGAGAAAGAACTTGCTGCGTTTCAGGCAGTGCGGATCATGACAGGTGCGCAAATTCCAAAAGGCGCGGATGCAGTGGTCATGATTGAGCTGACTCAAACCTTTGAAGAGAATGGTCAGCCGTTTATGTCTTTAAAACGCCGCTTCCACCCAGGGGACAATATTTCAAAAACAGGCGAAGATGCTCGAAAAGGGAGCGTTTTAGTCAGAACGGGCACTCGAATTACCCCGGGAGTAACAGCTCTTCTGGCAACCTTTGGATACGCTTCTGTGCCTGTCGTGAGAAAGCCTGTTGTTGGGATCATCGCAACCGGCACTGAATTGCTGAATGTCAGTGACCCGCTGGAGCCGGGGAAAATCCGTAACAGCAACGCAAGTATGGTATATGCACAAGTCATTGAAGCGGGCGCTTCACCTCTTTACTTAGGGAAAATTTCCGATGATCTTGATCAAAGCTTTGCTGCGGTCGAAGAAGCGATGGAAAAGGTTGATTTTCTAATCACAACAGGCGGCGTGTCAGTTGGTGACTTTGACTTTTTGCCTGCAATCTATGAAAGACTCGGGGCGGAGGTGCTCTTTAATAAAGTTGCTATGCGTCCAGGAAGTGTAACGACTGTGGCTCATGCAAATGATATGCTGCTGTTTGGGCTGTCAGGTAACCCTTCGGCATGCTATGTCGGTTTTGAACTGTTTGTAAAACCGATGATCCGGACATGGCTGCTTCATGATAAACCGCATCCCATTTGCGCAGAAGCTGTTTTGACTAAGGACTTTCCTAAGCCAAATCCTTTTACCCGATTTGTACGTGCTTATGTACACCATCAGGAAGGAAAGCTGTTAGCGGCTCCCGTTGGATTAGATAAGTCAAGCTCTGTCACTTCACTTGCAGAGGCGAATGCGTTTATCATCCTGCCGGGCGGTACGAGAGGTTACGAATCGGGTAGAACGGTTCACGTGCTGCTGATCAGAGAAGAGAATGGAAGTGAGTGGCCTTGGTCCGTCCTTTCCCAATCGTCCAAATTGTAGGGTTCCAAAACAGCGGAAAAACAACGTTGATAGAGCGTATACTTAAAAAAGCCGCACAACAGGGGCTGCATGCAGGCTGCTTGAAGCATCACGGTCATGGCGGCGAACCAGAAGCATTCACTGAAGGAAAAGACACTGACCGTTACCAAGCCGCGGGAGCTGATATAACAGCAGTAGAAGGAGCGGGTGTTTTACAGCTTACGGCCCGCCGTAAATGGGATCTCCCGCAGCTGATCGAGTTATATCGCTTTCTCGATATGGATTGCCTGCTCATAGAAGGCTTTAAAAAAGCTCCTTACCCTAAAGTCGTTATAGTACGAGATAAGGATGATCTGGCCGAACTGCAGGCAGTAAATATAATCGCAATCATGTACAGAGAAAAAGAACAAATGGCTTCACACCAAGGATTACCCGTTTTTCACGCGGATGATCCAGCAGGAGTTGATTATGTGCTTTCACAGCTGAAGGGGGAATCTGTGTAATGGGTCGATTTGAGATCACGAAAACACCCATCGTTACTGAAGATATCATAAAAAAGGTAGAGAAACGGGAAGCCGGAGCTATTACCACGTTCATCGGGACGGTTCGGGAGTGGACAAACGGAAAAAAAACAATCAGGCTGGAATATGAGGCTTATGAACCGATGGCTGTGCAGATGCTGGCCCAAATCGGGGCTGAAATAGAAGAGAAATGGAAAGGTGCCTCAGCTGCTATCACACACCGGATCGGTGTACTGGATATCGGCGAAGCGGCAGTTGTCATCGCTGTGTCTTCTCCCCATCGAAAAGCTGCTTATGAAGCCAATGAGTATGCAATCGAACGCATTAAACAAATAGTGCCTATTTGGAAAAAGGAAATTTGGGAAGACGGAGAGCAATGGATTGGTGACCAGCTTGAGACAACAGCTTATCCGAATGGAAAACCAGATCTAAGTGAGGGAGAGCAGCATGATTAACATTCTTTTGTTTGCGGGACTTGCTGAAAAGGCCGGCACGTCAACGCTTGAAATTGATATGGAACAAGCAACAACCGATGATGTAAAAGCAGTATTAAAGGAACAATACGGACTTGAATCAATTGATACGGCTATGATTGCCGTAAATGAAAGCTACGTCAAAGAAAATACTTCAGTATCTTCCGGTGACACGGTGGCTGTTATTCCGCCTGTCAGCGGGGGATGAAAACCGGACGGCGATAAAGCCGTCCGGTTTTTGCGTTAGAAGCCATATCTCTCGTTTTTTGCATATCCTGCTCCTCATCCTGCATACAATGATTTTCTGTAAGCATTTATTTTACATAGTCCCACCATATAAAGTAAGAGACCATCTCCATCATTAGATTGAATTTTGGAAAAATAATAGAAATTTATTTCGGGAATCAATATAGTAAGGGTGAAAAAACTGGAAGGGTGCTGGATATGGAGACATTTAAAAGATTAAAATCATTTTATTGGCCGTACAGAAAGGTGTTTATGTGGTCGCTTCTGGCGATGTTTTTGATGACAGCGATAACGGTCGTTTATCCGATCATTCTTCAAATTACGATTGATGAGATCGTACTGGGGAGGCAGTATCAGCTTGCAGTATGGATCAGTCTGGGATTTATTGCGGTAATGGCTGTAAAAGGAACCGCCACTTTTTTTCATCAGTATTTAGGTGATATGTTTGGAATCAAATCTGTTTATCGGCTGAGAAATGGCCTGTATGGAAAACTGCAGAGGCTTTCTTTTTCTTACTATGACAATGCCAAAACAGGTGATTTGATGTCCAGGCTGACAGCCGATGTTGAGGGGCTTAGGTTTTTTTTATCCTATGGGCTTGCTGAGTTTATTCGATTCGGCTTGCTGATTGCGATCAGCTTATCAGTCATGTTTTACTATTCGGTTCCTCTTACGCTGGTAACAATCGCTGCTTTGCCTTTTCTGGCGATCGCAGTATATCAGTTTGACAAAAGAGTACACCCTGCCTTCCGAGGTATTAGAAAATCGTTTGCGAAGCTTAATACAAAGGTGCAGGAAAATATCAGCGGCATCAACACAGTTAAGTCACTATCAAGAGAAGATTTTCAAATCAGTGCCTTTAGTAAGGCAAATGCGGCCTACAGAACAACATATTTACAAACGTCATTCATCTGGTCTGCGTATTTTCCGCTGATGGAATTTATCGGCAATATTTGTATTGTGGCTCTTCTTTCATACGGCGGCTATTTGGTCATGCAAAATCAGCTGAATCCGGGTGAGCTTGTCGCTTTCTTCAGTCTTGTCAGTTATATGATGTGGCCGATCATGAACTTAGGTTTTGTGATTAATATGTTTTCTCAGGCAAAAGCCTCAGGAGAGCGTCTGTTAGACATTCTTGACGAAGAGGAAGACATTAAAGACCATGCTCATGCTCTACACCAGCCAAAGTTAACCGGAGATGTCTCATTCAAAGATGTGTCTCTCGCATACAAAAATGAGCAAACCAACGCGCTTTCCAATGTAAGCTTTGAAGCAGACAGCGGAAAGATGATCGGACTTTTGGGCCCTACGGGATCTGGAAAAAGCTCAGTCACACAGCTTCTGACTAGATTTTACAGTCCGGCAGGCGGAATCATCACGATTGATCATAAACCTATCACAGATTATTCATTAAAAACCCTTCGCTCAAATATTGGAGTCGTACTTCAAGAATCATTCCTATTTTCATCTACTATTCGATCAAATATTTCATACGGGAAGCCGGCCGCTTCGATGGAGGAGGTTATAGCTGCGGCAAAAAGGGCTCAGGCTCACGAGTTTATTATGGAACTGCCTGACGGATATGACACCATGCTTGGAGAAAGGGGGCTGGGGCTTTCAGGCGGCCAGAAGCAGCGCATTGCTATTGCCAGAGCCATCTGTTTAAACCCAAGCATTTTAATATTAGATGACGCTACAAGTGCAGTAGATATGCAAACCGAGCACAGCATACAGCTTGCGTTAAAAGATGTCATGAAAAACCGCACAACCTTTATCATCGCTCACCGAATTTCATCACTGAAACACGCAGATGAAATTCTCGTCTTCGATAAAGGCAGCATTCGTGAAAGAGGCACTCATCACGAGCTTCTTGCCAAAAACGGCTATTACAAAAAGATATACGATTTGCAATACCGGGATGCCAATATGATAAATGAGCCTCATCAGGTCGGATAGGAGGAACATATGAAACAAGCAAAAAAACAGGGGATTTTGGAGCGTTTCTATTATTCTTCAGATGAAATTATTGAAAAACCGTTTAACTGGGCTCAAATGTGGCGGCTGTTAAGCTATGTCAAACCGTATCGAAAAACAATTCTGCCGCTTTCTTTTCTCACCGTTTTGATTGGGACTGCTGTGAAGCTTGTCATTCCCATTCTGATCGGTGTTTATGTTCTCGATCAAGCCATTACAGCAAAGAATTCGGAATTGCTGATGCAGCTGATGATTTTGATCAGCGTTTTATACGCTGTTAATTATGTAGCCAATATGCTAAGGATCAGATGGATGAACCAGCTTGGCCAGCATGTCATTTACGATTTGCGCCAGCATTTATTTACCCATGTGCAGCGCTTGTCCCATCGATTTTTCGATCAGAGATCGGCAGGGTCTATTCTCGTCAGAATTATGAATGACATTAACTCCCTTCAGGAGCTTTTCACAAGCGGCGTAATTAACTTATTAACAGATTTATTGCTTTTGGCGGGAGTCGTCATCATTTTATTCACGCTAAGTCCTGAACTGACCATAGCCATCATGGTGACTCTGCCGATTATGTTTTTTATTTCAACAAGTCTCAGAAAAAAAATCCGCCGTTCATGGCAAACGGTTCGCCTGAAGCAATCAAAGCTGAACTCCCATTTAAACGAAAGCATCCAAGGTATCCGCGTAACGCAGGCTTTCACGCAGGAACAAGAGAACATGACGTATTTTGACGGAGTCAATCAAGAAAACTATCAATCATGGCGGGAAGCAACAAGAAAAAATGCTGTGTTCCGTCCGCTGGTAGAAATGACAAATGCGGTAGGAACAGCTGTATTAATATGGTATGGCGCCACACTCATCATGAACGAAACCATTACGATAGGTGTCTTCGTATCTTTTGCCTTCTATTTAGGCATGTTTTGGGAGCCTATTTCAAGATTAGGCCAGGTTTATAACCAATTGTTAATGGGGATGGCCTCGTCAGAGCGGATTTTTGAATTTTTAGATGAACAGCCGAACGTCAAGGAAAAACCGGAAGCCATTCATAAGAAAAATATAAAAGGCCATATCAGCTTTGAAGAGGTTGAATTTTCTTATGATGAAAAGCGAAAGGCTCTTCATTCTGTCTCCTTTTCCATTCCTGCAGGCTCTACACTTGCACTTGTCGGTCACACAGGGAGCGGGAAAACAACGATTGCCAATTTAATCAGCCGTTTTTATGATGCAACAGGAGGAACCATTAAAATAGACGGCATTCCGATAACAGACCTATCCCTTGCCAGTTTGCGCTCTCAAATCAGCATTGTGCTTCAAGACACGTTTATTTTCTCCGGAACGATTATGGAAAATATTCGCTTCGGAAGGCCGGATGCCTCAGACGAAGAAGTAATAAAAGCTGCTCAAGCAGTCGGAGCGGATGAGTTTATTTCTGGTTTAGCAGAAGGATACGAAACAGAGGTGGAAGAAAGGGGAAGCGTACTATCCGCCGGTCAGCGCCAGCTCATTTCCTTCGCAAGAGCGCTGCTCGCAGATCCTGCTATTATCATTCTTGACGAAGCCACGGCAAGCATTGATACAGAGACAGAGGTCAAAATCCAGCAGGCTTTAAAAACATTGCTGAAAGATCGTACAGCCGTCATGATTGCCCACAGACTGTCCACGATCCGCGACGCCGACCATATCATCGTTCTAGATCACGGCAGGAAAATGGAAGAGGGGAATCACGAACAGCTGCTTGGGAAAGGAGGTATTTACGCAGGACTGGTGAAATCGCAGTACAGCATCACTGCAGAATAAAAGCCTTCAGTTTTAAAATCAGGAAGGTCTTTTGAATGATTTGAATATTTTTTTGAAAATATGAAACTTTTTTTAGACCCTTACGTATTATCAGCTAGATATGTTAAAGGAGGATTTATATGGAAGCAAATGTAGAAAAAAACGGTGGAGTAACAACTGAAAAGCCATCCATTTTTGGTGTGATCACAAGTCCTGGAATTCAATTTGAGAGAATAAGAGAAAGGCCGGTTGTATGGGGCCCGTTCTTGATTGTTGCGGCAATCATCATAGTTGGTGCTGTATTGCAGGGGCTCGGAACGGATTATAGCGAGCTTCTTAAAGCGACCGATACTGAAGGTTTATCGCCTGAGCAAATTTCAACTGTCGCAACCATTACCAAATTTGGAGCAATGGCAGGTTCGATTCTTGGCGGAATTGCAGCTTTATTTATTGCGCCTCTCATTTATTGGCTCTGCGTGAAAATATCAGGAGGCGTAACGACGTATAAGAAAATGCTTTCTCTCGGTCTGTTTGTCTCCTTAATCAGCAGCTTAGGATTATTGGTTAATGGCATTGTAGCTTTTACAACTGATGCAAGTTCACTTTACAGCATGACATCACTTGCTGGAATTATTCATTCAGACATGCCTTTAGCAAACGTATTAAATACATTTGAAATCTTCAGCATTTGGAGCTATGTATTATTAGCGATCGGTCTTCACAAAACGGGAGGCATCTCAAAAAAAGCAGGGTGGATATCCGTTATTATTCTTTTCGTCCTTTTGGTCGCATTTTCGTTTATTTCAGGATCAATAAGCTCTGTGGCAGGTGCATAATTAGATGAAAAAAGTCTGGATCGGAATTGGGATTGCAGCATTAGTCGCTCTTTTTATTGGAATTAATATTTACCGGTCTGCCGCTCCTGCAAGCGGCAGCGCCGGCCAGAAGGTGGAGACGGGAAGCCTCGAAGAAAAAAAGATATCGTCAACGGTTATGGTTCCAGGCACACTTAAATTTTCAGATGAACAATATGTGTTTTATGAAGCGGATAAAGGAACTTTGCACGACATTAAAGTGAAGGAAGGCGACAAAGTCAAAAAGGGTACGCCGTTAGTCACTTATTCGAATGAGCAGCTCAGTCTGGAAAAAGAACAAAATGAATTAACCGCTGAATCGAACCGGCTGCAAATCGATCAGATTCTAGAAAAGTTACAAGCGTTGGACAATAAAGAAAAAGAACTGACAAAACAGCTCGGAAAGAAAGAAGCAGAAAAGCAAATTGAATCTGAGCGCACAGAGCTTGAAATGCAGGAAAAAACGGCTCAAATTGAATTAAAGCAAACTGAGCTTCAGCGGCAGTCGCTTGCTAATAAAATGTCAGATCTTCAAGTGAAAAGCGAGATCGATGGCACTGTAATTTCAGTCAACAAAGAAGCGGCATCAAAAAAATCAGATATTCAAGAACCTGTTATACATATTGGTAATCCTAAAAACCTTGTTGTTTCAGGGAAATTGTCTGAATACGATACACTTAAAGTCAAAAAAGGCCAAAAGGTCACACTCACTTCAGATGTCATTCAGGATAAAACATGGAAAGGGACAGTTTCCGCTGTCGGACTGGTGCCGGATCAGCAGGAAAACGCCGCGGCAGCAGCTGGCACAGATCAGGCGGTTCAATACCCGCTTCAAGTTAAAATAAAAGGCAATCTTCCAGAAGGAAAGCCGGGTTTTAAATTCATTATGAACATTGAGACGGATAAGCGGAAAACCAATACGCTTCCTTCTAAGGCAGTTAAAAAAGAAGATGATCAATATTACGTGTATACAGTAAAGGATGGTAAAGCCAAGCGAGTCGATGTCAAAATCGGTGAAGTAACAGACGACGTAACGGAAATCAAAGAAGGAATTTCTAAGGATGACCAAGTCATTTTAAATCCTGCTGATGATTTGGCTGACGGAACGGAAGTGAAAGCATAAATGATTCAGCTTTCTAAAGTGCGAAAAAGCTACCAGATCGGCAGAGAAACGTTTGATGTTCTTCATTCGATTGATTTGAACATCAATCAAGGGGAATACGTTTCGATCATGGGGCCGTCAGGATCGGGAAAATCAACGATTATGAATATTATCGGCTGTCTGGATCGTCCGACTTCCGGTATATATAAGCTGGACGGTGAAGACATCTCTTCTTATAAAGACAAAGAACTGGCCGCGGTCCGCAACAAATCCATCGGTTTTGTCTTTCAGCAATTCCAGCTTCTCCCGCGGCTGAACGCTAAAAAAAATGTCGAGCTGCCAATGATTTATTCCGGCATTGGAAAAAAAGAACGTCAAGAGAGAGCTGAAAGAGCCTTAGAAAAGGTCGGATTAGCCGATCGAATGCTTCATATGCCGAATGAGTTATCCGGTGGCCAGAAGCAGCGTGTGGCCATTGCAAGGGCAATCGTCAATGAACCAAAATTAATTTTGGCGGATGAACCGACGGGCGCGTTGGATACAAAAACAAGTGCATCGATTATGGACCAATTTACAGCGTTAAACGACGAGGGAACAACAATTGTACTTGTTACCCACGAGCCTGAAGTTGCAGATTGCACGAACCGGGTCATCATGGTGCGAGATGGAGAAATTGTTCCTCCGGGCTCCGGACAAAGGAGCGTGGGAGAATGAGTCTGTTAGAAAACGTCAGAATGGCTTTGAGCTCTGTTCTTGCACATAAAATGCGCTCCATTTTAACGATGCTCGGAATCATCATTGGTGTTGGCTCTGTTATTGTTGTCGTTGCTGTAGGGCAGGGCGGCGAGCAGATGCTTAAGCAGTCCATCAGCGGTCCGGGGAATACGGTGGAACTATACTACATGCCGAGTGACGAAGAGCTTGCAAGCAATCCGAACGCCGTAACGGCGTCAACTTTCACAGAAAACGATATTAGCGGATTAAAAGAGATAGATGGGATAAGACAAGTAGTTGCATCCACTTCTGAAAGCATGAAGGCGCGTTATCATGAGGAAGAAACCGATGTAACCATTAACGGAATCAACGACGGATATATGAATGTGAATTCCTTAGAAATAGAAAGCGGGAGAACCTTTACTGATAATGACTTTCTTGCGGGAAAAAGGGCGGGCATTATATCACAAAAAATGGCCGAAGAGCTGTTTGATAAATCCTCTCCTCTCGGTGAAGTTGTCTGGGTAAACGGACAGCCTGTTGAAATTATCGGTGTACTGAAGAAGGAAACAGGTTTGCTGTCTTTTGGACTAAGTGAAATGTATGTGCCGTTTAATATGATGAAATCGTCTTTTGGTAAAAGTGACTTCAGTAATGTGTCATTGCAGGTCGAATCGGCTGATGATATAAAATCTATCGGTAAAGAAGCGGCACAGCTGATGAATGACAATCACGGCACTGAGGATTCATATCAAGTAATGAACATGGAAGAGATTGCAGCAGGAATTGGAAAGATCACAACAATTATGACCACAATTATCGGCTCAATTGCAGGCATATCGCTTGTAGTCGGCGGAATCGGAGTCATGAATATTATGCTTGTGTCAGTGACAGAACGAACGCGGGAAATCGGAATTCGGAAATCTCTCGGAGCGACTAGAGGACAAATTCTGACCCAGTTTTTAATTGAATCTGTGGTATTAACGCTCATCGGCGGACTAATTGGGATCGGGATCGGATATGGAGGGGCCGCGCTGGTTTCTGCCATTGCCGGCTGGCCGTCATTAGTATCCTGGCAGGTCATATGCGTAGGCGTGCTGTTCAGTATGCTTATTGGCGTAGTGTTTGGAATGCTTCCTGCAAATAAAGCTGCTAAGCTCGATCCGATTGAAGCGCTGCGTTACGAGTAACCTCATGCATATGCATGAGGTTTTTTAATGCTTGGTGTTTTTTACTATGAATATAAAAGACTTTTTACATTAAGATAAGGAGAAAAAGTCATACAATTGTCCTTGTTTTTGTCGAATTTACAGTTTACAAACCCTATATACATACGTTAATATGGAGAAACGTGAAAGATTTTGATAGTTATTGAATGAATTTGAATGATTTCAGTTGCCTATTGTAACAAAAGCGTTTACAATGAAATTGTATTCAAAATGAATACGTTTTCATTAGGAGGTGAAGCATGCTAACTCCTGAAAGATATCAATTGATTATTGATCAAATAGAAAAGCATGATGTGGTAAAGATTCAAGAGCTCATAAATCTAACAAATGCTTCTGAATCAACAATCAGAAGAGATTTATCGACGCTTGAAGAACGCGGTTTTTTAAAGCGTGTTCACGGGGGAGCTGCCAAGCTTTCCGATATCAGACTTGAACCGGATATGCTTGAAAAATCATCCAAAAACCTTCAAGACAAATTGAAGATTGCTGAAAAAGCCGCTTCACTTTTGGAGGAAGGGGATTGCATTTATCTCGATGCGGGCACGACGACTTTGCACATGATTGATTTTATGGATAAAAGCAAAGATATCGTTGTGGTCACGAATGGGGTTATGCACATCGACGCATTGATAAGGAAAGAAATATCTTTTTATCTGCTTGGAGGATATGTAAAGCACAGAACAGGCGCGGTTATCGGAGGCACTTCACTGATTGCCATGGATCAGTACAGATTCGATAAGAGTTTTCTGGGGGCAAACGGTGTGCATACAGAGGCTGGCTTCACAACGCCTGACCCTGATGAAGCCCTTTTGAAAACGAAGGCTGTCAAACAGGCAAAACACGCTTACGTCTTAGCGGACCCTTCGAAATTTGGAGAAATTTCATTTTCGGCATTTGCCGGCATAGGCGACGCAACAATCATTACGACTGACGCTGAAGAGCTTACATTCGATAATTACCAAGAAAAAACTGTCGTAAAGGTAGTGAAACCATGATTTATACTGTAACACTTAATCCATCTGTCGATTATATTGTTCACGTTGAAGATTTTACTGTAGGAGGCCTGAACCGTTCCGTATATGATACAAAGTATCCAGGAGGAAAAGGCATCAACGTATCGAGACTGCTGAAAAGACATCATGTTCAGTCAAAAGCGCTCGGATTTGTCGGCGGATTTACCGGAGAATATATCAAAGCATTTTTGCGGGAAGAAAATCTGGAAACAGCTTTTTCTGAAGTAAAAGAAGATACCCGCATCAATGTAAAACTGAAAACTGGTGACGAAACGGAAATTAACGGTCAGGGACCAACAATTTCAGACGAAGATTTCAATGCCTTTTTAGAACAGTTTACTTCTTTGCAAGAGGGAGATATTGTCGTTCTTGCCGGCAGCATTCCTTCTTCACTGCCTCAAGATACCTACGAAAAAATCGCAGAAGCTTGCAAACGGCAGAATGCACGTGTTGTATTAGATATTTCAGGCGAAGCGCTTATGAAAGCAACAGAAATGAAACCATTTTTGATGAAGCCGAACCATCACGAGCTTGGTGAAATGTTCGGAACGACGATTTCATCTGTTGAAGAAGCTGTTCCTTATGGGAAAAAGCTTGTAGAACAAGGCGCTGAGCATGTAATCGTATCCATGGCCGGTGACGGAGCGCTTCTGTTTACAAAGGATGCCGTCTACTTTGCAAACGTGCCAAAGGGGAAATTGGTAAACTCTGTGGGAGCAGGAGATTCTGTCGTTGCAGGTTTTCTTGCCGGTGTTTCCAAGCAGCTGCCGCTTGAAGAGGCATTCCGCTTAGGAGTTACATCAGGCAGTGCTACCGCATTTTCTGAGGAACTAGGTACAGAAGAATTTGTCCAGCAGCTTCTTCCTGAAGTTAAGGTCACACGTCTATAGAGGAGGAAACAAAAGTGAAAATAACTGAGCTTTTAACGAAGCATACGATAAAGCTTAATATTGAAAGCAAAGAAAAAGAAAACGTTATTGACGAGATGGTCACAGTTCTTGATAAGGCTGGTAAATTAAATGACAGACAAGCCTACAAAGAAGCCATTTTAAATCGTGAAAGCCAAAGTTCAACGGGTATCGGTGAAGGAATCGCTATTCCGCATGCGAAAACGGCAAGCGTTATCAACCCGGCGATTGCCTTTGGGCGTTCAAAAGACGGTGTCGATTATGAATCACTAGACGGCCAGCCGGCTCACTTGGTCTTCATGATTGCAGCGACTGAAGGCGCAAACAACACCCACCTTGAAGCGCTGTCAAGACTGTCTACACTGTTAATGCGTGAAGAAATCCGCAAACAGCTGCTTGAAGCTGAATCAGAAGACGCGATTATTGACATTATCAATCAGCATGATAAAGATGATGACGAAGAGGAAGAAGAAGAAGCGGCACCAGCACCAGCCGGAAAAGGCAAAATCCTAGCGGTTACAGCTTGTCCGACAGGTATTGCCCATACTTTCATGGCAGCGGATGCCCTTAAAGAAAAAGCGAAAGAGCTTGGAGTTGAGATTAAGGTTGAAACAAATGGTTCAAGCGGTATTAAGCACAAGCTAACTGCCCAAGAAATTGAAGATGCACCTGCAATCATTGTCGCAGCGGACAAGCAGGTTGAAATGGAGCGCTTCAAAGGCAAACGCGTGCTTCAAGTTCCGGTAACGGCAGGCATCAGACGCCCGCAAGAGCTTATCGAAAAAGCGGTGAACCAAGACGCACCGATTTATCAAGGCAGCGGCGGCGGTTCTTCTGCTCAGAGTGATGAGAATGAAGCAAAAGGCAGCTCCGGCGGTATTGGAAACGCGTTTTATAAGCACCTTATGAGCGGTGTCAGCAACATGCTTCCATTCGTAGTGGGCGGCGGTATACTCGTTGCAATTTCATTCTTCTGGGGGATCCATTCTTCAGATCCAAATGACCCTAGCTACAATACGTTTGCTGCAGCATTGAACTTTATCGGCGGCGACAACGCATTAAAATTGATTGTTGCAGTTCTGGCCGGTTTTATCGCGATGAGTATTGCAGATCGTCCGGGATTTGCTCCTGGTATGGTCGGCGGGTTTATGGCCACTCAAGCGAATGCGGGATTCTTAGGCGGCTTGATTGCCGGATTCCTTGCTGGTTATGTCGTAATTTTATTGAAAAAAGTATTTGTATTTATCCCTCAGTCACTTGATGGATTGAAGCCTGTATTGATTTATCCGCTGTTTGGTATTTTTATCACTGGCGTATTGATGCAATTTGTAATCAATACACCTGTAGCAGCATTTATGAATTTCTTAACAGACTGGCTTCAAAGCCTTGGTACAGGAAACCTGGTGTTAATGGGTATTATTTTAGGCGGTATGATGGCGATCGACATGGGCGGTCCGCTTAATAAAGCAGCCTTCACGTTCGGTATCGCGATGATTGATGCAGGCAACTATGCGCCTCATGCAGCAATCATGGCCGGCGGTATGGTTCCTCCATTAGGTATCGCACTTGCAACAACAATTTTCAGAAACAAGTTCTCTCAGCGTGACCGTGAAGCAGGTATTACGTGCTACTTCATGGGTGCGGCTTTCGTAACAGAAGGCGCAATCCCGTTTGCTGCGGCTGATCCGCTTCGCGTTATTCCAGCTGCTGTGGTCGGTGCAGCAGTTGCCGGCGGATTAACTGAATTCTTCCGTGTAACCCTTCCTGCACCTCACGGAGGCATATTCGTAGCCTTTATTACAAACCATCCGCTCCTTTACTTATTAAGTATTGTAATTGGTGCTGTGGTTATGGCGATTATCCTAGGTATCGTGAAAAAACCTGTAACTGATAAATAAGGAAAAAAGCGTCCTGTTACTAAAGGACGCTTTTTCTCTATCTTCTTGCAGCAGCGCGGTTAAGTTATGTATTTTATAATAAATTATGATAAAGTAAAAGAAGGGAAACAACTGATATAGCAATCGTCTAGGAGGAAACACTTTGACCGAAGAAAATCAAATAAAAACTGAAAAAGCGGGGAAGAAAAAAACCAATACGTATTGGGAATGGGGAAAAGCGATTGTCATTGCTGTCCTGTTGGCACTCATTATCCGCCACTTCCTATTTGAACCGTATTTAGTCGAAGGTTCATCTATGTATCCCACTTTACATGATGGCGAAAGGCTGTTTGTCAATAAAACGGTACACTATATCGGTGAGCTGAAGCGGGGCGATATCGTCATTATCAATGGTGAGACTTCAAAAATCCATTACGTCAAACGATTGATCGGTAAGCCTGGAGAAACCGTGGAAATGAAGGATGACACGCTTTATATAAACGGAAAAAAAGTTGACGAGCCTTATTTGTCTAAAAACAAAAAAGAGGCAGAAAAGCTTGGTGTCAGTCTTACAGGCGACTTTGGCCCGGTGAAAGTACCGAAAGGCAAATATTTCGTTATGGGGGATAACCGGCTAAACTCCATGGACAGCAGAAATGGCCTCGGACTGATTGCGGAAGATCGGATTGTGGGTACGTCGAAGTTTGTATTTTTCCCGTTTAATGAAATGCGCCAAACCAAATAAAAACGCCTTGCTGGCCTTTGGACAGCAGGCGTTTTTTAATTGGAAAAAGAAGCGACCAATGCAATGCATAATACAGTGACAAATACTGAACCAATAATAGCCAGCACACTGAAGAAAAGGTGCACTTGTTTGTTCTCTTTGCCGCGTTTTTCTAATAACCGTTTAGAGAAGATATGTGAGAAGATATAAATCAGGGCGATCCCGATATATAAGCCGATATCTTTGGCGGTAAAGCCAGTTACGGCAAGATAAAAGCCTGTAAAAAAGATCAATAAGCAATATTCAGTCAGTGTTAAGAGCCTCAATGTGTTCCTCCGAGTAAGAATGTATGATTTTCCATCTGGATGCATCCTCTTTGCCTTCAATTGTACCACAGCTTCTCCCTTTTAGTGTAGAAGTGTTTCTGCCTGCTTTTATCAGGGAAGCATTTCTCTTGTCTTCCATTCATGGTATACTTTTAATTGATGATAGACATGATGGAGGATATTAAATGATTGCTGTAAATAATGTGAGCTTGCGGTTTGCGGATCGCAAGTTATTTGAAGATGTAAATATTAAATTTACCCCAGGCAACTGTTACGGGTTAATTGGTGCCAATGGTGCTGGTAAATCAACGTTTCTGAAAGTGTTATCAGGAGAAATTGAGCCTCAGACAGGCGATGTTCATATGAGTCCTGGCGAGCGTCTTGCCATTCTGAAACAGAACCACTTTGAGTACGAAGAGTATGAAGTGCTAAAAGTTGTGATTATGGGACATAAGCGTTTATACGAGGTCATGCAGGAGAAAGACGCAATTTACATGAAGCCTGATTTCTCGGATGAAGACGGAATTCGTGCGGCAGAGCTCGAAGGTGAATTTGCAGAGCTGAACGGATGGGAAGCAGAAAGTGAAGCTGCAATCCTCTTAAAAGGTCTCGGCATCTCAGAAGATCTTCACACGAAAAAGATGGAAGACATTGGCGGTTCCGAAAAAGTAAAGGTTCTCCTGGCCCAGGCATTATTCGGCAAACCCGATGTCCTGCTTCTTGATGAGCCGACGAACCACTTGGACCTTCAGGCAATTCAGTGGCTGGAAGAGTTTCTGATTAACTTTGACAATACTGTGATTGTTGTATCCCATGACCGTCACTTTTTAAACAAAGTGTGTACACATATTGCTGACCTTGATTTTAACAAAATCCAAATCTACGTAGGAAACTATGATTTCTGGTATGAATCAAGCCAGCTTGCTTTGAAGCTTTCACAAGAAGCGAACAAGAAAAAAGAAGAGCAAATTAAACAGCTGCAAGAGTTTGTGGCCAGATTCAGCGCGAACGCGTCTAAATCAAAACAGGCGACTTCAAGAAAGAAACTTCTTGATAAAATTTCTCTTGATGACATTAAACCATCTTCACGCCGTTATCCTTACGTCAACTTCACACCGGAACGAGAAATTGGTAATGACGTTCTCCGGGTAGAAGGATTAACGAAAACAATTGATGGTGTAAAAGTTCTCGACAATGTCAGCTTTATTATGAATAGAGAAGATAAAATTGCTTTTACAGGACGTAACGAATTGGCTGTTACTACTCTGTTCAAAATCATTTCCGGGGAAATGGAAGCTGACAGCGGAACGTTTAAATGGGGCGTGACGACATCTCAAGCGTACTTCCCTAAAGACAACAGCGAATATTTTGAAGGCAGTGATTTAAATCTTGTAGACTGGCTTCGCCAATATTCTCCTCATGATCAAAGCGAGAGCTTTTTACGTGGCTTCTTAGGTCGCATGCTGTTTTCCGGTGAAGAAGTACACAAAAAAGCAAATGTATTATCTGGGGGAGAAAAGGTTCGCTGCATGCTTTCGAAAGCAATGCTTTCTGGCGCCAATATTTTAATTTTGGATGAACCGACCAACCATTTAGACCTAGAATCCATTACAGCGCTCAATAACGGCTTAATCAGCTTTAAAGGCGCTATGTTGTTTACATCACATGACCACCAGTTTGTACAGACGATTGCCAACAGAATCATAGAAATTACGCCTAATGGCATCGTTGACAAGCAAATGAGCTATGACGAGTTCCTTGAAAATGCTGATGTGCAGAAAAAACTGGCTGAACTATACGCGTAATAAAAAAGCAGAGAATTCTCTGCTTTTTTTTGTACATAGAAAAGAAAGGGGACATTAACTTGAAATTTTTAATTGTCGGAGCAGGTGGAGTAGGCGGTTATATTGGCGGACGGCTTGCAGAGAAAGGGAATGCGGTGACGTTTCTTGTCCGCCAAAAAAGAGCTGAACAGTTAAAACAAACGGGACTAGTTATTCATAGTGAAAAGGGTGACGTGTCCTTGGACCCAGCAGTAATCACGGCAGGAGAAAGAGGACAGTTTGATGTGATCATCATCGCTTCTAAAGCATATTCACTCGGTCAGGTGATTGACGATGTCAAACCTTTTGTCCACAGCGCATCAGTCATTATTCCTTTCTTGAACGGTTATCGCCACTACGAGCAGCTGTTTACGGCATTTTCGAAAGATCAGGTGCTGGGCGGGCTGTGTTTCATAGAAAGTGCTTTAAACAAGCAGGGAGAAATCAACCATACAAGTGCGTCGCATCGTTTTGTGTTTGGTGAATGGAACGGTGAGCGTACGAAACGGATAAAAGAGCTTGAGAAAGCATACGCAGGAGTGAAGGCGGAGGTCATCATTAGCGAGCATATCGAAAAAGACATCTGGAAAAAATATCTGTTTATTGCAGCGCAAGCAGGAATGACAACCTTATTTCAAAGACCGCTTGGACCAATTCTTGAAACAGAGAGCGGACGGCACACTGCGCAAACACTCATTGGGGAAATCGGCCTGATCTTACGCAAGGAGGGGGTGCCTGCTGATCCAGAGCTTGAAGAAGATAGCTTCCGCACGATGACAAAAATGTCTTATCATATGAAATCCTCCATGCTCCGTGATATGGAAAATGGTCAAACGACTGAAGGTGATCATCTGCATGGCTTTTTGCTTGATAAAGCAAAGCGTTTGTCCCTTTCAACACCAATATTAGAAACAGTTTATGCCAATCTGCAAATGTATGAAGCAGAAAAATAAGAAGGAGGCGAAAGCCTCCTTCTTATTTTAAAAAGCCCAATTTCCATTTCTAAAGATCGGTTCTCTTTTTCCGTCTTCAGTAATTCCATCAATGTTCATATCCTTAGAACCAACCATAAAATCTACGTGGGTAATGCTTTCGTTTAAGCCTTCTTTGACAAGCTCTTCACGAGACATCTGTTTTCCGCCCTCAATGTTAAAAGCGTAAGCACTGCCGATTGCCAGGTGATTTGATGCATTTTCATCAAATAAAGTGTTATAAAAAAGAATATTTGATTGTGAGATAGCTGAATCGTAAGGGACAAGAGCTACCTCACCAAGATAGTGAGAGCCTTCATCTGTTTCGACCAATTCTTTTAATATGTCTTCTCCTTTTTCAGCTTTGATATCAACAATACGGCCGTTTTTGAATGTGAGCGTGAAGTTTTCGATAATATTCCCGCCGTAGCTGAGTGGTTTTGTGCTCGATACAAACCCGTCAACCCCGTCTTTTTGCGGAAGCGTGAATACTTCTTCTGTCGGCATATTAGCCATAAATTCATGTCCGCTTTCATTTATGCTTCCGGCTCCTGCCCAAACGTGTTTTTTCGGCAGCTTGATTGTTAAATCAGTTCCTTCTGCTTGATAATGTAAAGCGGCGTAATGTTTTTGGTTCAAATGATCAACTTTTTCATGAAGGTTTTGATCATGATTGATCCACGCTTGGACCGGATTTTCTTCGTTTACGCGTGTTGCTTTAAAAATTTCTTCCCACAGAAGCTGTGTCGCTTCCTCTTCTGATTTGTCAGGGAACACTTTCTGAGCCCAACCTGCTGATGCAGCACCGACGACAGTCCAGCTCACTTTATCTGATTGAATGTATTGTCTGTATGTATGTAACGCTTTTCCTGCTGCTTTTTGGAAGGCAGCAATCCGTTTGGAATCTACACCTTGCAGTAAGTCTGGGTTTGAGGATACGACTGAAATAAAAGCAGCTCCTTTTTTGGCGAGATCTTCTTTGCCTTTTGCTTCCCATTCAGGATACTCTTCAAAGGCTTCAAATGGCGCCAATTCATATTTTAATCTGGCCACTTCGTCATCCTGCCAATTCACTGTTACATTTTTTGCGCCTTTTTCATATGCATGTTTTACAATCAGACGGACGAAATCACGTACCTCCGTCGAAGCATTTACAACCACATACTGGCCTTTTTGGACATTAACGCCGACCTCAACCGCCAGCTGGGCATATGTATTTAATTTCTCTGAAAATGTATCCATCAATCTTTCCTCCTCGTGCTTTTTTCTCATCATATCAAATAATCTCCAATAAAGAAAAGAAAGGAGTGCAAAGAGAAAAACCCAAAACAAAATTGTCTTGGGCTTTTCAATACTTATGGATGATTCATTTTTACAGGGCCTTCAGGTGCATGAGGCATGTTTGCCAGTGAAATGCTCATGCCTCCAAGAATGATTCCGCTCAAAATGGCTGCAATCGCTACCCGTCTTCCTAAATCTCTAAGCATCTGTTTCCTCCTTATCGTTTCTCCATTTCCCACAATATGAAGAGAGAGAGGAAAAAAGAAGCAGGAATTTCAATTACTTTCTGAGATTTTGCGAGAAAAGGATTATTTAACCGCTTTTTGAAGCTTATCAATCACCTCTAAGGAACGTCCGGTGCCGATTGCCACGGATTCAAGCGGGTTTTGCGCAACGTGTACCGGTACAACGATTTCTTCTGACAGCCATTCTTTTATCCCGTTAAGAAGCGCCCCGCCGCCTGTTAAAATGACACCGCGATCGACAATGTCTCCGCTTAATTCAGGAGGACAGTCCTCAAGTGTGGCTCTAATCGCTTCAAGAATATGAAGGAGAGATTCACGCATCGCAGTTTGAATTTCATTTGATTGAAGCAGAATGGTTTTTGGTAGCCCCGTTACAAGGTCACGTCCGCGAATTTCCATTGCATCCGGCACATGCTCAATTAATGCATGGCCAATTTCCATTTTAACCTGCTCAGCTGTGCGTTCACCGATCAGCAAATTGTACTTTTTCCGCACAAAAGCAACGATATCCTCATCAAGCTGGTCTCCGCCGATTCTGATTGAATGGCAGGAGACAATGCCTCCAAAGGAAATAATCGCGACTTCCGTCGTCCCGCCGCCGATATCTACCACCACGTTAGCAACCGGCTCGTCAACCGGCAAATCCGCTCCGATCGCAGCTGCCACCGGTTCTTCGATTAAATGGACGTTTTTCGCTCCGCAATTTTTCACCGCGTCACTGATGGCGCGGCGTTCCACTGCAGTTGAGCCTGATGGTGTGCACACAACGACATTCGGCTTTCTAAACGACATGCCGATGCTCTTTCCGGCTTTTTTCATGATGTGCTTTAACAAATCAGTTGTCATGTCGTAGTCAGCGATAACGCCGTCTTTCATCGGTCTGACAGCGACAATTTTTCCTGGTGTTTTACCGATCATATTTTTCGCGTCAGTACCGATCGCAAGCACTGCTTTCGTCGTTGTATCTACTGCGACAACAGAAGGTTCATTTAAGATGATTCCTTTATTTTTGCTGTAAACAAGTATATTAGCTGTTCCTAAGTCAATTCCAATTTCAGTTGATTGAAACATGTTTTCACCCAATCTTTATCCTGATTTAATATGATTCTACATTTAAAGTTTCTAAGAAAAGAAGAGATTTGTGGGGGTGTGCGTCGGGAAAGAAATGTTTTTGTAAAAAAATGCGGAAGGGTGTAACAGAAGTAATACATTTTTCGGTTTTATGGAAAAAATTTCGAGCAATTCTTCAAGAAAGCGGGAAACTTTTTCTAAGTTTCGTACGTCTACGATATATTGAGGGACAACCTTGAATATTATATGAAAAAAGAAACGTTTAAGGAAGAAGGGTTTTTATGAAATCAATAGGTGTTGTAAGAAAAGTAGATGAATTAGGCCGTATTGTTATGCCGATTGAGTTAAGACGGGCACTGGATATTGCTATTAAAGACAGCATTGAGTTTTTTGTCGACGGTGATAAAATTATTTTGAAAAAGTACAAACCTCATGGCGTTTGCTTAATGACTGGGGAAATCACTTCAGAAAATAAAGAATACGGCAACGGTAAAATTACGTTAAGCCCTGAAGGTGCACAGCTGCTTCTCGAAGAAATCCAAGCCGCTTTAAAAGAATAATATATGTTGAAAGGCGGAATGTGTAATCTCCGCCTTTTTTTGCGTGCCGATTTCTGATTACCGCCGCCTAAGATATGACATCATGAACAAAAGGTAATGAATGATTTGGGATACTTTACATATTTTACTCAATTATTTGTCGAAGAATGGTACAATAAACAGAGAAACACAAGCGGCAGGTGGTCATATGAGAAAATATCAAGCACGTATCATTTCCATTATTCTGGCAATGATTTTTATTATGTTTTGGGATTATTTATTTTATTTTATAGGCAAAAACCCGATTAATTGGCCTGTTGACATTGTGTATACAGCAGTCACGATTTTCAGTGTCTGGATGCTGGCGTATTATGTCGATGAGAAAAAACAGCTGGTCAAGAAAATGAAAGATAATGAATGGAAGTATAAACAGCTTTCTGATGAGAAAAACCGCATCATGGATAATTTACAGGAGATCGTTTTCCAAACAAATGCAAAAGGCGAAATTACATACTTAAATCAAGCGTGGGCAGCGATCACAGGTTTTTCGATCAGTGAATGTATGGGAACAATGTATAATGATTACTTCATAAAAGAAAAGCATGTAGCTGATCACATTAATACTCAAATCAAAAACAAAGCGTCCTCGGGAATGTTTACGGCAAAATATGTGACAAAGACCGGGACGATCTTTTGGGGTGAGGTCCACTATAAACTTTACTATGACCGAGATGAGCAATTTACCGGAAGCTTAGGTACAATGTCAGACATCACTGAGCGAAAAGAGGCTGAAGATGAGCTTCTGGAGATTAATGAACGGCTTGCGAGGGAGTCGCAGAAACTGTCGATCACGAGTGAACTGGCTGCCGGCATTGCCCATGAGGTCAGAAATCCCTTAACGTCCGTCAGCGGATTCCTTCAAATTATGAAAACATCATATCCTGATAGAAAAGATTATTTTGATATCATCTTTTCAGAGATTAAAAGAATTGATCTGGTGCTCGGCGAGCTGCTGCTGCTGGCGAAGCCGCAGGAAATTACATTTAAAACGCACCCAATCAATGAAATTTTAAAACAAGTCACGACATTGCTTGATACAAATGCCATATTGTCCAATATTGCTATAGAAAAGAATTTTGATGAGACGGAAGCCTGTATGATTAAAGGGGACGAAAACCAGCTGAAGCAGGTTTTTATCAATATAATCAAAAATGGAATTGAAGCCATGCCAAAAGGCGGTGTCGTTACGATTTCCACTACTAAAACAGCTTCACACGTCGTAATAAGCGTAAAAGATGAAGGGAACGGCATGTCACAGGAAAAGCTTGAGCAAATCGGTAAACCTTTTTATTCAACTAAGGAGAAAGGCACAGGACTGGGGCTCGCGATTTGTTTGAGAATATTAAAGGAGCATAACGGGGAATTGAAGATTGAAAGTGAAGCTGGAAAAGGCAGCATCTTTCAAGTTGTTCTGCCCTTAAAATCTGACAGCTGAGAGGGGAAAAACAAGATGAACTTGCTTCTGTTTGTATATGGGACCTTAAGGAAACATGAAAAAAACCATCATCTGTTATCACAGTCGGCTTGTATCAGTGAGCAGGCACGGACAAAGGGATGTCTTTTTGATACGGCAGCCGAGGAACCTGCGGCCGTCTTTGAGACTGATGGCTATATTTGCGGTGAAGTTTATGAAGTAGATGAATCGATTATACATAAGCTGGATCTTTTTTATCAAGGCTACGACAAGAAATCTGTACATGTAAAAACTGATGCTGGAATTAAGAAAGCACTTGTGTATGATATGAAAAGAGATAATTGTGCTGACTTTGTGAAAATAGGCAGCGGTGACTGGAAAGAACATCAGATGATCAGCAAATCTAAAGGTCCCGTGTACTATTTTGCCTACGGATCTTGTATGGACAATGCCCGTTTTCAAAAAGCAGGGGTTGATCATTATTTTCAAGATCCAGTGGGAGGAGCTGTTTTAAAAGGGTATACAACCCGCTTTACGTTAAAAAGACAAGACGGCTCAAGAGCGGATATCACTGAAGACGGAGGCACGACAGAAGGGGTTTTGTATCGTCTTCCTTTTTCAGCTGTCGCCTATTTGTATAAAAGGGAAGGGGTTGAATCTCTTACCTATCGGCCGGCATTTGTAGACGTTGAAGCAGGGGGAAAGCTCTATACCGATTGTTTAACCTTTCTCGTCCTCCGAAAAGAAGCGGAAACAGCACCTCCTCAGCATTATCAAATCGAGATCGAACGGGGAGCGGAGCTTTATTTGACCCCGGGCTTTACTGAACGGCTTAAGCAGCATATGAATTCGCTGCCAAAAGGTTGATGAAATTAACACTGTCTCAAAAGAATATGTTAAAATTTGATCAATATGATGTTAGGTAAAGGAGCACCACTATGAAAAAAGAATTTGCCGTAATTGGACTTGGCCGTTTTGGTGGAAGTATTTGCAAAGCATTGAGCGAAGAGGGCGTCGAGGTCATGGCGATGGATATTGATGAAGATAAAGTCAACGAGTATGCCAAAATTGCATCACATGCCGTCATCGGAGACTCGACCGACGAATCTGTTCTGAAAAATTTAGGTTTGAGGAATTTTGACCACGTCATTGTTGCGATCGGTGAAAATATTCAGGCGAGTATATTAACAACTCTGATCCTCAAAGAACTGGGTGTCAACACGATTACAGTTAAGGCTCAGAACGATTATCATGAAAAAGTGCTGTCTAAAATCGGCGCGGATCACATTGTCCACCCGGAACGAGATATGGCAAAAAGAATTGCGCATAATATCGTGTCCAACAATGTACTTGATTATTTGGAGCTGTCAGAAGAGCATAGTCTTGTCGAGATCGTGGCCAACAGCCGACTTGCCGGAAATACTCTTCTCGATTTAGATATACGGGCGAAATATGGTATTAATATTGTAGCGATTAAAAGGGGCAAGGAAGTCATCGTGTCGCCGCTTGCGACTGAAGTGATACACCAAGAAGATATTCTCATCGTCATTGGATCGGTTACGGATATTTCACGTTTCGAGAAAAGAGTTCTTCATACGAAATAGAAGAAATATAAGCCGTCCTTAGGGGCGGTTTTTTTCATATTATCAGAATATAACAACTTTAATGAACTGAGTGCCAATTTATTAAAATTTTATTGACTACGGATAAGCGTTCCGATAGCATATTGTACCATATAAATAAAAAGAGGAGGGGGCCATTTGAATAAAGAAGCGCTGGTCAAAAGGCTGAATGCTTCAGCCCGCAGACAAAAAGCTGACATCGTCATTAAGAACGGGAAAATCATGGACGTATATAATCATGAGTGGATTTATGAAGATATTGCGATAACAGACGGAGTCATTGTAGGCCTCGGCCAGTATGAAGGTGAAGAAACCATTGATGCAGAGGGGCAAATCATTGTGCCGGGGTTTATCGATGGTCATGTACATATTGAGTCATCAATGGTGACACCGATCGAGTTTGCCAAAGCCGTATTGCCGAATGGTGTGACGACCATTATTACCGATCCGCATGAAATAGCGAATGTGTCCGGTCAAGAAGGAATCAAATTTATGATTGAACAGGCCCGCCAAACACCGCTGAATATCCATTTTATGCTTCCCTCCAGTGTGCCCGCCGCCAGCTTTGAGCGATCCGGTGCAGTACTCCGGGCGGCCGATTTGGAGCCATTTTATGAAGAAAAAGAGGTATTGGGTCTGGCTGAAGTGATGGATTATGTATCGGTTGAGCAGGGTGAAGCAGACATGGTTAATAAGCTGTTAGATGCTCGGAGTGCCGGGAAACGGATTGATGGGCATTTAGCAGGCTTGTCAACTGATCTCATCAATATATACAGAACCGCTCTTGTCTTGACCGATCATGAGGTAACAACGAAGGAAGAAGCGCTTGATCGTATCAGAAGAGGGATGTATGTCATGATGCGAGAAGGGTCAGTGGCAAAAAATACATTGAAAGTGCTGCCGGCTGTTAATGAAAAGAATGCGCGCCGTTTCTTTTTCTGTACTGATGATAAACACGTAGATGATTTATTGTCAGAGGGAAGTGTGAATCATCAGGTGAAGATGGCCATTCAATCAGGCCTCGATCCGTTTTTGGCATACCAATTGGGAAGCCTGAATGCAGCAGAATGTTACGGACTAGATACAAAGGGAGCAATTGCTCCGGGATTTGACGCCGACCTGCTCTTTATTTCAGATGTGGAAAATGTCACTGTCACAAAGACGATGGTAAAAGGACAAACTGTTGCTGAAGATAATAAAGCAGTCGGTCAGGCACAAGTACATACGCTAACACCAGACCCGGCACTGCTTGATTCCGTTAACCTTGCTGCTCCTCTTTCCGAACAGGATTTTCATATGCCAATTAATCCCCAGCAGCAGATGAATGTCATTCAAATCATACCAAATCAGCTTGAAACACGCCTTGTGAGTGTTCCGGCTCCAGAAGCACACATTTTTCAGCCTGACATTGAACTTGACTTGTTAAAGATTGCAGTCGTTGAACGGCATAAGGGATTAAAAGAAACGGGACTTGGTATTGTGAAAGGATTTGGTTTGAAAAGCGGAGCGATTGCAACAACCATTTCACACGATTCGCACAATATCATAGCTGTCGGGACAAATGACGCCGATATCGCAGCCGCAGTTAATAAGCTGCAGGAAATTGGCGGCGGATTAACCGTTATAAAAGATGGGGAAGAACTTCACTCTGTTCCTCTGCCGATTGCGGGATTATTATCCGACCAATCTGCAGAATTGGTGAATCAAAGTTTAATGACGCTTCATGAAAAGCTCTCATTTATTGGTTTCAAAGACCGTTTTAACCCATTTTTGACGCTTTCATTTTTGGCTTTGCCTGTCATTCCTGACATCAAAATGACGACAACAGGGTTGTTTGATGTAAAGTCATTTCAGCATATTTCGCTGCAATAAAAAAGATGCACTCCTAAGTGAGTGCATCTTTTTTTAAACCTCCATAATGATCGGAAGGATCATTGGGCGGCGTTTCGTTTTTTCATATAAGAACGGAGCAAGCGTATCCGTAATCTCATTTTTGATTTCTGACCATTGAGTGGTTTTTCGTTCCATGACTTTTTGCAAGTGGTTTGAAATGAGCTCTTGGGCGTCATTGATCAAATCGCCCGATTCTCTCATGTAAACAAACCCTCTGGAAATCAAGTCAGGGCCCGCTGAAATCTTAAAGTCATCCATATCTATGCTGACAACGACGATTACAAGACCTTCTTCAGAAAGAATTCTGCGGTCACGAAGCACGATATTTCCAATATCACCGATACCGCTACCGTCGATGTATACTGAACCGGATGGGATTTTACCGGCAACTGAAGCTTCATCGCCTTTAAGCGCCAATACTTCACCATTATCCATGATAAAGCAGTTTTCTTCAGGGATGCCGCAATCTGTTGCAAGCTTGACATGCATCTTTTGCATTCTGTACTCACCGTGAATCGGCATGAAGAATTTAGGCTTGATTAAACGTAGCATCAGCTTTTGTTCTTCCTGTCCGCCGTGGCCTGATGTATGGATATCATTAAGAGGTCCGTGAATAACCTCAGCTCCCGCACGATACAGCTGGTTAATTGTACGGCTCACGCTGATAGTGTTGCCTGGGATAGGGGATGAAGAAAATACGACTGTATCCCCAGGATTGATAGAAATCTGCCGGTGTGTGCCGTTTGCAATTCTGGATAAAGCCGCCATCGGTTCCCCTTGGCTTCCAGTACACAGGATCGTTACTTTATTGGCAGGAATGCGATTGATTTCGTTATGTTCGATAAACGTATTTTTAGGACAGTTAATATAGCCGAGAGTTTGTCCGATTTCGATAGCCGATTCCATACTGCGTCCAAATACGGCAACTTTTCTTCCATTTAATACAGCAGCCTCAATTACCTGCTGCAAGCGGTGAATATTCGACGCAAATGTAGCGAAGATAACTCGGCCGTCCACCTTGCGGAAAATGTCATGAATGCTTTCTCCGACACGGCGTTCAGACATAGTGAACTCAGGGTTTTCACTGTTTGTGCTGTCTGAAAGGAGACATAGAACGCCTTCTTTGCCGATTTCGGCCATTTTCGTTAAATTTGCCGGTTCGCCGACTGGAGTAAAGTCGAATTTGAAATCTCCAGTATGTACGATGTTTCCGGGTGGCGTTTTTACAACAATACCGTAGGAATCCGGAATACTGTGTGTTGTTCTAAAGAATGAGACAGCCGTTTTGCGAAATTTTACGATATCATCCTCACCGATGATGTTAAGCTTAGTCTGTCTTAATAATCCATGCTCTTCAAGTTTATTCCGAAGTAAGCCGATCGCGAGTTTACCGCCGTAAACGGGAATATTGACTTGTCTAAGCAGGTACGGGATGCCACCGATGTGGTCTTCGTGCCCGTGCGTAATAAAAAGCCCTTTAATTTTATCTTCGTTTTTGACTAAATACGTGTAATCGGGAATGACGTAATCAATACCGAGCAGTTCGTCCTCGGGAAACTTAATCCCCGCGTCAATCAGCACAATTTCATCCTGAAACTGCACCGCATACGTATTTTTACCGATTTCGCCCAGTCCTCCGAGAGCGAAAACAGCAGTCTGATCATTTTTTACAAATTTCATACCGCTCATAACTCCAATACTTTAAAATTTTCACTCTGTTGTTCATATTCTAAAAAAGCACCGTCAACAGGTGTGATAAATTCAATATTAAATTTCTTGTCTTTCAGTTTTGTTCTGACGTCACGCTCTGATACGCCTTCAATATAAAGTGAATCTGTTTTTTCCCGAACAGGTACTTCCTCAGCTTTTTTTTGATAAAATACCTTATAAATCATCCAAATCTCTCCTTAAATGCCGTATGTTAGACTCGCCTTACTCTATTATATTCGAAAACGGAATATAAGGAAAGTCTTGAGCAAAATAAGGACCTTTGAAAAAGTGAAGATTCCTTATCAGGCAATGACTTTCCTGCGGAGCATTCCGTTCCATTGTCTTCTGAGCTTCTTTTTTAATTTCCTAAGCATAACGCAGGCCCTCCTTCAATTGTTACTTGTCCAAGGTTGTTATATACAAATAGTATACGGAGTTTAGCACGGACTTTTCGTGGATATTAATGGAATTTTATTTTGTTTTTGAGGGAAATGGTTTGCTGAACCGGAATCTTTTTGTATGATGAGTGTGGGAATTGCAGATTAAGACATAAAGGGGAATAACGATGAACTCAAAATTAATCTTTTTCGATATTGACGGCACGATATATGATCATGACAAAAAAATACCGGAAAGCACAAGAAAAACGGTAGCAGAGCTTCAGCGGCAAGGACACCATGTGTTTATCGCTAGCGGGCGGTCCCCGTTTCTGGTGAAACCGATTTTAGAGGAGCTAGGCATTCACTCATTTATCTCCTACAATGGTCAGTATGTCGTCTTTGAAAAAGAAGTGATTTATAAGAATCCGCTGCCTGAAGAGGCTATCAGAAGATTGTTAAAGCAGGCGGGAGAAGGAAGCCACCCGGTTGTGTTTATGGCTGAAGATACAATGAAAGCAACTGTTGCAGATCATCCTCATGTCTTGGAGGGAATCGGCAGCCTGAAAACCGACTATCCTGAAACCGATGACCTCTTCTATGAAGGAAAAGAAATTTTTCAGCTTCTGTTGTTT
This sequence comes from Bacillus sp. 0909A, assembly GCF_036765115.1. Taxonomy (NCBI): domain Bacteria; kingdom Bacillati; phylum Bacillota; class Bacilli; order Caryophanales; family Bacillaceae; genus Bacillus; species Bacillus sp. 0909A. The sequence goes on along the minus strand of NZ_JBAIZU010000002.1, from coordinate 358,190 downwards.
TGCCAGGATGTAGAAGAAAAAGTTTATGCGGCTTTTCCTGAATTCGATCTTGTGCGCTGGCATGAGCTTTCGACTGATGTTCTGCCGCGCGGCGGATCAAAGGCGGAGGGGATTAAAAAAGTAATCGAGCGTCTTCCGTTTGATATCAGCGATACATATGCCTTCGGTGACGGATTAAATGATCTGCAAATGATTCAGTTTGTCGGAACAGGCGTTGCCATGGGGAATGCTGTTCCTGAATTAAAAGAAGTTGCGGATTTTGTAACAAAGCCTGTAGACGAGGATGGAATTGCTCATGCTGTCAAAGAATTAGGCCTGCTAAAATAAAAAAGCGGCTGGCACTTAGAGTGCCAGCCGCATATTTTCTTTTAGCGGTCTATCGCAATCGCATTTTCAGGTTCTTTAAAAGGATTTTCTTTATCGATATGATCATAAAACATAACGCCATTTAAATGGTCGATTTCATGCTGAAATACAATCGCCGGAAACCCTTTTAAACGAATATCAATTTGTTCACCCTCCAGTGTTGTTCCTTTCACTCTGATACGAGCATAGCGCGGAACAAAGCCGGGAATTGTCTCATCAACTGACAGGCAGCCTTCACCGCTTGTTAAGTAGCTTCTTTCAACGGAATGGCTGACGATCTTTGGATTAAACAATGCATAGCTGTATAACTTCCCGGAAGCATCTTCTGCATGGACTGCGATCATCCGTTTATTAATATTAATTTGAGGAGCCGCGAGTCCCACGCCGGGACGCAGCTTATATTTTTCAGCTAATTCCGGATTTTGGCTGTTTTTTACGAATTCAATCATATCTGCCAGCTGCTGTTTTTCTTCTTCTGTGGCAGGCAGCCCGACAGGCTCTGCTGTCACTCTTAGGGCAGGATGGCCGTCGCGCACGATGTTTTCCATAGTAATCAAGAAACTTCACTCCTAAAGCTTAATATGTAAATTATATCGGATTTCTTCGTAAAGGTGCAACGAAACAAATGACCAGCCGTAAATGGCTGGTCAGTGTTTTACTGTGTAATGATTAACAGCCTCCGCCTAAATAAGCAGCTCCGACAATGATTAACAGAATGAATAAAACAACAATTAACGCAAATGTGCGGCCATATCCTCCGCCATATCCGTAACCATAACTGCAGCAGCCTCCGCCGTAACCATATCCATAACCGTACATGAACATAACCTCCTCTTTTAATTACGCCAGAGCCTTGTAGTAGGCATAGCGTCTACAATAACCTATGTAAAAACAAAAAAGTTGTATGGTCATCTGTCCTGATTTTTCACGATTTAGATTTGTTTTTTTGTTCAGCAAACCATGAGATAACCATCTGACTATTGTCAAATATCTTTATGGATTCTATAGTAGAAAATGTCAAGATTGGAGGATTTAACGTGAAAGACAGAATAAAACGGCGACACGGTGTGAAAATCGGAGCCTTTTGCGCTTTGAGTTTACTTTTAACCGGGTGTGTGGGACAGGATCCGCTGGACTCACTTCATGACTCATTAGAAAAGGTCGCTGATCTAGAAAAGCCGTTTCAAGAAGAACAGAAAACGCTCGAGGAATTAGAGAAAAAAGAACATGCTCTCTACAATGATGTCATCAAGCTTAATATGGATGATTATAAAAAAATCGTTTCTTTATCAAATGAAGCATTAGAGAATGTAAATAAACGTGAAGAACATCTGAAGCTTGAAAATGAGAGCATCGAGAAATCCGAGTCAGAATTTGAGGAAGTAAAAAAATCCGCTGAAACTATTAAGGATAGACACTTAAAGAAAAAGGCCGAGACTGCGGCAGATCATATGAAAAAAAGATATGCAGCATACAGCTCTATGTCTGAAGAATATGAAAAAGCCATTAAACTTGATAAAAAACTGTATAAGCTTCTGAAAGACAAAGACTTGACGGTGAATAAGCTTGAACAGCAGATCGAAAAAGCAAATGCTTCTTATAAAAAAGTCCTTAAACAAAGCGGAGAATTTGATGTGCAAACGCAGAAATATAATAAAGCCCGTGAAGACTTATATGACGCCGCAGGCTATCAGATAAAAAAGAGCTGACTATGATCAGCTCTTTTTGCTTTTCTATTGTAGTACAGTAGGATAGGTTATACTAGTACAGTTTGGAGTACAGGTTGCATCTGTTTTTTTTGAGAAAATGTAAAGCGAATACATTTATTGAAAATCAGCGATGAAAACGATTGACGGTTCTTCTTTATATGGTGTAAACTAATCCATGTTAAGCGGTGTTGTATTAGTTTTTTACAACTGCGAAATAATACAGTTCAAAGCGAGTGTAACTATCCTACATAAAGGTTTCGGCAAACTGGGGATCGGCTAAAATATATACGACTTACTGCTGATACTTTAGGGTACCCTAAGTTTGTATGTATAAAAGGAATGCACGTCTAATGACTGTTTAAAAGAAAGGAAGAGGTGACTTTAGTATGGCTGCAAAAACGAAAAAAGTAATCGTTGACAGTAAGAAGCAATTTGATGCCATTAAAAAGCAGTTCGAAACGTTCCAAATTTTAAATGAAAAGGGAGAAGTCGTGAATGAAGCGGCGATGCCTGATTTAACTGATGATCAATTGAAAGAGCTAATGCGCCGTATGGTATTTACGCGTGTGCTTGATCAGCGCTCTATCTCATTAAACCGTCAAGGACGTCTCGGATTCTACGCTCCTACTGCGGGCCAAGAAGCTTCTCAGATTGCTACGCATTTCGCGCTTGAAAAAGAAGACTTCGTTCTTCCGGGATACCGTGATGTGCCTCAGTTAATCTGGCACGGCCTTCCATTATATCAAGCGTTCCTGTTCTCTCGCGGACATTTCCGGGGTAACCAAATGCCTGATGATGTGAATGCCCTTTCTCCACAAATCATTATCGGTGCTCAATACATTCAAACGGCCGGTGTTGCGCTAGGTCTTAAAAAACGCGGTAAGAAAGCTGTCGCAATCACTTACACTGGTGACGGCGGAGCTTCACAAGGGGACTTCTACGAAGGAATTAACTTTGCCGGCGCTTATAAAGCACCTGCGATCTTCGTTGTACAAAACAACCGTTACGCGATTTCAACTCCAGTTGAAAAACAATCTGCAGCAGGCACAATTGCACAAAAAGCAGTAGCTGCCGGTATTGTGGGTGTACAAGTAGACGGAATGGATCCGCTTGCTGTATACGCTGCAACTGCTGAAGCACGCGAGCGCGCGATTAACGGCGAAGGCCCGACACTGATTGAAACACTGACATTCCGTTATGGCCCGCACACAATGGCTGGTGACGATCCGACTAAATATCGTACAAAAGAAATCGAAAACGAGTGGGAGCAAAAAGATCCGCTTGTACGCTTCCGTGCGTTCCTTGAAAACAAAGGCTTATGGTCTGAAGAAGAAGAAGCAAAAGTAATCGAGGATGCAAAAGAAGAAATTAAGCAAGCAATCAAAAAAGCGGATGCTGAGCCTAAACAAAAAGTAACTGATTTAATGAAAATCATGTTCGAAAAAATGCCTCATAACCTTGAGGAGCAATTTGAAATTTATACACAGAAGGAGTCGAAGTAAGCCATGGCGCAAATGACAATGATTCAAGCAATCACGGATGCGTTACGCACAGAACTGAAAAATGACGAAAATGTCTTAGTTTTCGGAGAAGACGTTGGTGTAAACGGCGGCGTATTCCGTGCGACAGAAGGATTGCAAAAAGAATTTGGTGAAGATCGTGTGTTTGACACGCCTCTTGCTGAATCTGGTATCGGCGGTCTTGCCCTTGGTTTAGGCTTAAATGGCTTCCGTCCGGTAATGGAAATCCAATTCTTCGGATTCGTTTATGAAGTAATGGATTCAGTTTCAGGCCAAATGGCTCGTATGCGCTACCGTTCAGGCGGACGCTGGACTTCACCTGTAACCATTCGTTCTCCTTTCGGCGGCGGTGTTCATACTCCTGAACTACACGCTGACAGCTTAGAAGGTCTTGTTGCACAGCAGCCTGGTATCAAAGTTGTCATTCCGTCAACTCCTTATGATGCCAAAGGGCTTTTAATTTCTGCGATCAGAGACAATGATCCTGTTGTTTTCTTAGAGCACATGAAACTTTACCGCTCTTTCCGTCAGGAAGTTCCTGAAGAAGAGTACACAATTGAACTTGGCAAAGCTGATGTGAAACGTGAAGGAACTGATCTTTCAATCATCACTTACGGCGCAATGGTTCATGAATCATTAAAAGCAGCTGAAGAGCTTGAAAAAGACGGCATTTCTGCTGAAGTCGTTGACCTTCGCACAGTCAGCCCGCTTGATATCGACACAATCATTGCATCTGTAGAAAAAACAGGCCGCGCGATTGTTGTTCAAGAGGCTCAAAAACAAGCCGGCGTTGCTGCGAACGTAGTAGCTGAAATCAATGACCGTGCGATTTTGAGCTTGGAAGCGCCTGTACTTCGCGTTGCTGCGCCTGATACAGTATTTCCTTTCTCTCAAGCGGAGAGCGTATGGCTTCCAAACCATAAAGACGTTCTTGAAACAGCTAGAAAAGTACTTGAATTTTAATCAAATTGCATAATATCGGGAGGGAGCTGAAACGCTTTCCCTCCATTATATATGTGTTTTCAATGCTTACGATGTAAACTTTAAAATTGCTTAATCAAACTAGGAGGTCGAGAACTGTGGCATTTGAATTTAAACTTCCAGATATCGGGGAAGGTATCCACGAAGGCGAAATCGTAAAATGGTTTGTCAAGCCTAACGATGAGGTAGACGAAGATGATGTACTGGCGGAAGTCCAAAATGATAAAGCAGTAGTAGAAATTCCTTCACCTGTTAAAGGAAAAGTATTAGAATTAAAAGTTGAAGAGGGAACAGTTGCAACTGTTGGACAAACGATCATTACGTTTGATGCACCTGGTTACGAAGACCTTCAATTTAAAGGCAGCGATGAGTCTGGCGACGCAAAAACTGAAGCACAAGTTCAGTCTACTGGTGAAGCTGGACAAGATGTTGCGAAAGAAGAGCGTGCTGAAGAGCCTGCTAAAGAAACTGGCGCAGGACAGCAGGATCAAGCTGAAGTTGACCCGAACAAACGCGTGATCGCTATGCCTTCTGTACGTAAATACGCTCGTGAAAAAGGCGTAGATATTCGCAAAGTAACTGGTTCAGGCAACAACGGACGTGTTGTGAAAGAAGATATCGACAGCTTTGTAAACGGAGGAGCGCAAGAAGCTGCGCCGCAAGAAACGGCAGCACCTCAAGAAACAGCCGCTAAACCGGCTGCTGCACCAGCTCCAGAAGGCGAATTCCCAGAAACTCGCGAAAAAATGAGCGGTATCCGTAAAGCAATTGCAAAAGCGATGGTTAACTCTAAACACACTGCTCCTCACGTAACACTAATGGACGAAGTGGACGTAACAAACCTTGTTGCACATCGTAAACAGTTCAAACAGGTTGCTGCTGATCAAGGCATCAAGCTGACATACTTGCCTTACGTTGTAAAAGCTCTTACATCTGCACTGAAAAAATTCCCTGTTTTAAACACGTCAATTGACGATAAAACAGATGAAGTAATCCAAAAACATTATTTCAACATCGGTATCGCTGCTGACACTGAAAAAGGCTTGCTTGTGCCGGTTGTAAAAAATGCAGATCGTAAAGCGATCTTTGAAATTTCTGATGAGATCAACAGCCTTGCAACAAAAGCTCGTGAAGGCAAGCTTGCTCCAGCTGAAATGAAAGGCGCATCTTGCACAATTACAAACATCGGTTCTGCCGGCGGACAATGGTTCACTCCGGTTATCAACCATCCAGAAGTTGCGATTCTTGGTATCGGACGCATTGCAGAAAAAGCGATTGTTCGTGATGGCGAAATCGTAGCAGCTCCAGTCTTAGCTCTTTCTCTCAGCTTCGACCACCGTATGATCGACGGAGCGACTGCGCAAAATGCACTCAATCACATCAAGCGTTTACTGAACGATCCACAATTAATTTTAATGGAGGCGTAATGTTATGGTAGTAGGAGATTTCCCTATTGAAACAGATACTCTTGTAATTGGTGCGGGACCTGGCGGCTATGTAGCTGCCATCCGCGCTGCACAGCTTGGACAAAAAGTAACAGTCGTTGAAAAAGCAACTCTTGGAGGCGTTTGTCTGAACGTTGGATGTATCCCTTCAAAAGCGCTGATCAATGCTGGCCACCGTTATGAGAATGCTAAGCATTCTGATGACATGGGAATCACTGCTGAGAACGTAACAGTTGATTTCACAAAAGTTCAAGAGTGGAAAACTTCTGTTGTTAACAAGCTTACTGGCGGTGTAGCAGGTCTTCTTAAAGGCAACAAAGTAGATGTAGTAAAAGGCGAAGCTTACTTCGTAGACAGCAATTCAGTTCGTGTAATGGATGAGAATTCTGCTCAAACATACACGTTCAAAAATGCAATCATTGCGACTGGTTCTCGTCCTATCGAATTGCCAAACTTCAAATATACTGAGCGTGTTCTAAATTCAACAGGCGCTTTGGCTCTTAAAGAAATTCCTAAAAAACTTGTTGTCATCGGCGGCGGATACATTGGAACTGAGCTTGGAACTGCGTATGCAAACTTCGGAACTGAGCTTGTCATTCTTGAAGGCGGAGATGAAATTCTCCCAGGCTTCGAAAAACAAATGAGTTCCCTTGTTACTCGCAGACTGAAGAAAAAAGGCAACGTTGAAATCCATACAAACGCGATGGCTAAAGGCGTTGAAGAAAAGGCTGACGGCGTAACAGTCACTTTCGAAGTAAAAGGTGAAGAAAAAACTGTTGATGCTGATTACGTATTGATCACTGTCGGACGCCGTCCAAATACTGATGAACTTGGTCTTGATCAAGTCGGTATTGAGATGACTGACCGCGGTATTATCAAAACTGACAAACAGTGCCGTACAAACGTACCTAACATCTATGCAATCGGTGATATCATTGAAGGACCGCCGCTTGCTCACAAAGCATCTTACGAAGGTAAGATTGCTGCAGAAGCGATCGCTGGAGAGCCTGCAGAAATCGATTACCTTGGTATTCCTGCGGTTGTCTTCTCTGAGCCTGAGCTTGCATCAGTCGGTTACACTGAAGCACAGGCGAAAGAAGAAGGCCTTGACATTGTTGCTGCTAAATTCCCATTTGCAGCAAACGGCCGTGCGCTTTCTCTTAACGAAACAGACGGCTTCATGAAGCTGATCACTCGTAAAGAGGACGGCCTTGTGATCGGTGCGCAAATCGCCGGCGCAAGCGCTTCTGACATGATTTCTGAATTAAGCTTAGCTATCGAAGGCGGCATGACTGCTGAAGATATCGCTATGACAATTCATGCGCATCCAACATTGGGTGAAATCACAATGGAAGCTGCTGAAGTGGCAATCGGAAGCCCGATTCACATCGTAAAATAATAGAGATAACATAAAAAAACAGCCCCGCTGCAAGCGAGGGCTGTTTTCCTTTATTTAGACAGTACATGCTGTAATGGTTTAATAATGTCTTCTTTCTTTTTCACACATCCCTCTATTTTCACAACGACATGCCGCTGATCAACTACCATGAGAGTAGGGACGGTTTCGATTTCATCTTCCCAGCCTTTCCTATTATCGTATACCTTCATTTTATCTATTTGATCAGGATAATCCTTTTCTAAATCAAGCAGAGCATCATAATATGACGCCTCTTGATCAATTTGATTTTCATCAGAAAAAAATAGGATTTGAGTATGATGAATGCTGTCAATTCGGCTTTTCTGTATTGGATTGATTGTGGAAAGGGTGCAGCCCGATAAAGCAAATACTATCATCAGTATGGGAAATACCGCGCGATATCGCATCTATCTTCTCCTCTGTAAAACCATAGTAAACTAGTTTTAGTTTATCACGAGTAACCGCGTCATCTGCTTCTTGTTACCTAATTGTTATATAATTGAAACCGTTTTTAAAGAGAGATAACATTCCTTTAAACCCAATACTCTGAACGCACATTTTATTCATCGCGAATCATTTGCAATTTCGTTACACGATTCAAAAAAAGTTCAAGAAAACATGAAATCACCATGTCTTTTCAGCATAAGTATCGAATGAAAGCGTTTGTTATGAAGATGATAATTTATATAACCGAAAAGAAAAAACATGTTACATTAAAAGTTTTCGAAATAAATGTGTTATACAGTTTGTTGTTGACATTTTAAATGTGACATATTAATATAATACCAATAAAAGAAATTAAGCGTTTTCAAAATTAAAAGAAATGGGGAATGAGAGATGGGTACGATTGTTTGCCAAGATTGTAACGAAGCCATTCATTACTTCGAGGATGAGAAGGTTACAACGTTATACGGAACATGCTGCGGACAATGTCAGTGTCCTCTTGATGAAGAGTAAGAAAAAGCATGCGGCTAAGCCGCATGCTTTTTGTATTTATTGAATAGCTTTTTGCTCTTTTATAACTCGAATCATGCTTAGGGTAGAGTCTTCCGGTCCTTGAACTGGAAGTCCGGCATCAATGTTTTTGAAGATGTAGCTGATGTTTTCTTCTGTAATAATCTCGCCGGGGATAAAGATAGGAATTCCAGGCGGATACACCATTACAAATTCAGCGATAATCCGTCCTGCTGCTTCTTTTAATGGAACAACTTCTGTATTCGCATAGAAAGCGTCACGCGGCGTCATCGCCAGTAACGGGATTTCTGGAAGCAGTACCTTTGTCTGTTTATGCGTAACATCATTTGCTGACATTTGACGCGCAATCTCTTTTAATGCTTCAACAAGGCGATCCGCATCGTTTTGGCTGTCACCAGGCGTGAAGATACACAAGATGTTATATAGATCTGAAAGCTCTACTTCAATATTAAAGGATTCCCGCAGCCACTTCTCGACATCATGTCCTGTGAGCCCAAGATTTTTAACTGAAATAATTAATTTTGTCGGGTCATAATTGTAAGCTGCTTTAGAACCGAGAATTTCAGAACCGACACAGTAAATGCCCTCAATTTGGTTCAGACGTTCTCTCGTCTGGTTGGCAAGCTTCAACGTTTCTTCAGCAAGCTGGTAGCCCTCTGTCGCAAGACGTTTTCTGGCGACGTCCAAAGAGGCTAGAAGCAAATAAGAAGTAGACGTGGTTGTCAGCATGCTGAGTATCGATTGCACTCTGTCTTTAGATACAAGGCCTTCTTTCATGTTTAGAATAGAGCTTTGTGTCAGTGATCCGCCTAGCTTATGCACACTTGTCGCGGCCATGTCTGCACCTGCCTGCATCGCTGAAAGCGGAAATTGGTCATGAAAATGAATATGAACGCCGTGCGCTTCATCGACCAGAACCGGCACATTAAAGGAATGGGCTAATTCTACGATGCTTTTTAAATCAGCAGCTACTCCGAAATATGTCGGGTTGATCACTAGAAGCCCCTTGGCATCAGGATGTTCACTCAGCGCCCGTTTAGCGGATTCAAGTGTAATGCCGTGAGAGATGCCCAGTTCATTGTCAATTTCAGGATGAATAAAGATTGGGACAGCTCCGGAAAATACAATAGCTGACATAATGGATTTGTGCACATTTCTTGGAATGATGATTTTATCTCCAGGTCCGCAGACAGCCATCACCATTGTCATGATTGCGCCGCTTGTGCCCTGAACAGAAAAAAAGGTGTGATCCGCGCCGAAAGCTTCGGCCGCCAAATCCTGCGCTTCTTTAATAATGCCTTTAGGCGCATGCAGGTCATCTAATGGTTCAATATTAATCAAATCTATACTTAACGCGTTTTCACCGATAAATTGTCTGAACTCTGGATCCATTCCTGCCCCTTTTTTATGGCCGGGAATGTGGAATTGAACAGGCTGTTTGCTTGCGTGCTTTTTCAGGCCTGTGTATAAGGGTGTTTCATGTTGCGACAATTGTTTTCCCACCTTTGTAGTAATACCTATGCATATTAGTGTGTATTAAAATCAGTTTCTCAACCGTTTTTTAGACGTAAAACAAATGAATTATATTATGAACTTGAAAGAATGTAAAGAACAATTTATGATCAAATGAAGATGCTTTTTGTAAAAGGAAAGCGAATTGATAAGGAGTGAAGAAAATGGAATACCAATACCCCATGAATGAAGATTGGACAACCGAAGAAGCTGTCGATGTGATTGCATTTTTCCAGCAGGTTGAGCTGGCTTATGAAAAGGGAGCCGATCGTGAAGAACTGCTTAAGGCGTACCGGCGTTTCAAAGAAATTGTGCCGGGAAAAGCTGAAGAAAAAAAGCTATGCGGCGAGTTTGAGGAACAAAGTACATACTCTCCTTATCGTACGGTCAAGCAGGCGAAGGAATCTGACCAGGCAAAGATTAAGATGTAAAAGGAAAAGAGCCGGATGAAAGATCCCGGCTCTTTTTTATGCTTGTGATACTTTTTGGGTTAAGCGATACAGAAATGCAAGCTGCTGGAAGGCATCGTCTATTCGCTGCAGAAATTCTTCGTTATTCATACTCAGCACCTCATCTTTTGAAAGCTGAATACCGCATAACAGTTCGGCTTTCTTTATGGTCTGCAAACGTTCAAACAATGTCTTGAGCTGTTCCTTGTCCATTTCTGACTGCTTATGGACCCCCGGCTTTGTGTGATCCGCAGACCAAACGAAGCTGTCTGGAATGTGATTTGTAACGCTGTCTTGATTCGCTTCAAGCAATTTGCCGTATTCTTCTTTTATAGGGGACTCATAAATGATCGCGAACCATACAAAAACATGGCTCTCCCACAAGCCGATTTGAAAATGCGGCAGTTTTTTATAGCCTCTTTTGCTATTGGCAAAAGCCACCCAGCTGTCTGCGGGAGGGTTGACTGATCTTCTTGCGTGCTTGGCCACATGGGGGAACATTTCATCTCCGGTTAAAGCAGATAATGTCGGGGCAAAGTGCTCGCCTAGAGCAGTCAGCTTCGGACGAACCCGCTCTTTTAACACCTCCATGCGCGCGTCTAAGCCGTCTATTGTAAATGTGTTAAAGTCTTCTTCAGTAAAACGCATTTGTGTCATGATTTTCCTCCTTCATGCTAAGTATACATATTTTATCACAGTTAGAACGCGCAGCAAAAAGATGAGCACGCGTTTGAAGAGAGGGGGAATGTGGTAATAAACGAATAGGTAAACACACAATTTTCAGAATCATGTTACAGGTAAATAGAAGAATCATAGGATATAAGAAGTATCATTGTTGAATGGCAAAATGGGATGCTTTTTTAAAACAAATGATCTCTGGAAGGGGCGAAAGACAATGAGGCAAGTTGTGAAAGAGGGATTTAGGGAAGAGAAAAACAACCGTGTAGCTGTCTGGAGACTAGAGGTTGATTATGAATTGGCAACCCTTTATGAGGCAATGCAGAAAGAAAATGACGAACAGATTGAGCTAAGCAAAAACAAACTTGAACGTCTCAGAAAAGAATGGATTCGCCTCAACGGGTAAAAAGCTATAGTGAAAACGAACCGCGTGAATGGTTCGTTTTTACATGAGAAGGCATATTTTTCATTTTCCTTGCTTTTTCACTGCCGTTATCAGTATTCTATAAAATAAAGGTCTACATAGAAAAGAGGTACGTATGAATGACAAATTGGACGGAAATTGATGAGACTGCAAAGAAATGGATAAAAGAAGCAGGCGCAAGAATTAAACAGTCGATGCACGAAAGCCTGACAATTGAAACAAAATCAAATCCGAATGATTTAGTCACCAATATTGACAAGGAAACGGAAAAGTTTTTTATTGACCGCATTCAAGAAACCTTTCCGGGGCATCGCATACTTGGAGAAGAAGGACAAGGAGATAAAATCCACTCATTGGAGGGTGTCGTCTGGATTATCGATCCGATTGACGGCACGATGAATTTTGTGCACCAGCAAAGAAATTTTGCGATCTCAATTGGTATTTTTGAAAATGGAAAAGGCAAAATCGGCTTAATTTACGATGTGGTGCATGATGAACTGTATCACGCGTTTAGTGGTAAAGGTGCTTATATGAATGAAACGCAGCTGTCTCCTTTAAAGGAAACCATTATTGAAGAAGCGATTCTTGCCATTAATGCAACATGGGTGACGGAAAACAGAAGAATTGACCCGGGTGTGCTAGCGCCGCTTGTGAAAAGGGTGAGAGGAACACGCTCCTATGGCTCTGCCGCTTTAGAACTGGCAAACGTCGCTGCGGGAAGAATTGACGCTTACATTACGATGCGGCTTGCTCCTTGGGATTACGCAGCCGGCTGTGTGCTGTTAAACGAAGTAGGGGGCATCTATACAACGACTGAAGGTGAACCGTTCACCTTTTTAGAAAATCACTGTGTGCTGGCCGGCAACCCATCTATACATAAAATAATATTGGAAGAGTATCTTCATGCTGAAAAATAGACCATTTGAACAGGATGACCTCAGTTGGTTTGAGGAAATTGCGGAGGCTCATCCTGTTTGGAAAAAGGAAGAGTTTGGTGAAAAAGATGCAGAAAGCTATATGATCTCCTACTCGATGTATAACGGATCGTGGCTTGTATGGGAAAAAGACGGCCTGCCTGTTGCCGTCAGCTATCATCTCGAATGGGCTCCTTCCAACGGAAAGCCATGGCTGGGAACAGTGCTGGTTGATCCTGCTGAAGAAAGAAAGGGGCATGCCAGAGAGATCATTGAACAAATTGGCCAATCGCTGAAGGAAAAACACAGAGCGCTATTTACAGCGGTTCCGATTGACCGGAATGAATGGATCCGGTTTTTGAGCCAGTGCGGCTTTGAACAGCTCAAGACGGAGAAAGATGAGGCAGACAAGTCATACATGATCATGGTAAAGCCTTTAGTTTAAGCTGCCGTATACAGCCGGCGGCTTATTTTCATGCGCAAAAAACCTCCCAATCTTTAACCATCGATTGAGAGGCCAGCTTGGTGATGAACCAAGGGGTTTATTTTTTTACGGCATGTATATAATGAATGGTTTCAAACGCTGACAAATAATCCGTTCGGTTCTTGAAGAAAAGCTCATTGATTTCAGCTGGTGTGACATGTTCATAGATGAGTAAACCAGCTGAATCTAATGCTTTTTCGATTTCATGATAAGTAAAACATGATTTCATCGGTTCACCGGCTGCTGAAGCCATTTTCACCATATGTTCAACTCTATTTGACATTCCTTTTGTTTCAAAGAGCGTTTCGTCTGCATAATCAAAAACGATAGAGCTTCCCGAGGGAACATGGGCAAATAAATGGTTAAGCAGGCTCTTATTTTCTTCTTTCGTCAAGTAATAAGAAACTCCTAAAAGGCTGAAGAACGTTTTTTTGTTATCAAAGCCTTCATCTAAGAGAGGCTGATATGAAAACGTTTTGGTAAAGTCCATAGGAACCAAATGAAGATTCGTTGGGATAGTCAGCTGTGCATGATCCAATCTTTTCTTTTTCAATTGCTGTGTAGCGGGGTAATCAATTTCAAATATATCTAAGCTGGTTTCCAGCTCTGGATGCCGAAAGCAGAAAGTATCTAACCCGGCGCCAAGAATGACATACTGTTTTGCCCCCAGCACCGCTTCATTGCGCAATACTTTCTCACAATAAGCTGCTCGAGCTAAGGGCGTTGGGGAAAGCTGGACTTGTGTAATCCACCTTAGTATCTCCTCTGAGTCATCTTGAAACTTTCGGGCAATATCTTTATTGAAAAACTGTATGCCTTGTATCATATTTTGACTAATGTCGGAAAACTCTTTTTCAGAAATAAGGTCTTTTGCAATATAATCGTCAAAAATTTTAGGTGTGTCATATTGACTGTGATAGGCTCGGCTAAAAGCAGATAGTAAAGCTGTTAAACTGGACTCATTTTCCTTCATATCATGTCCTCCTGATAAACAAAAATAAGATTCCCCCGGCCAGGAGAATCTTATTATACACACAAAAATATTAATAGTAAATTATAGCATAAATAAAAAAATTTGTCAATATATTTGGGTTGGAAGAGAAGATTTTTCTCTTTTAATTGTTAGCTATTGCTTGTAATACATAACTACAACATGACCTGCTTTTGTGAGAGTCTTATATTAATCCGCTTTGCTCATACGGAACAACGTTATCATGATCGCCGTGTATCATGAGCATCGGAGGCTCCTCGCGATGAACATAAGCGGCTTGGGCCTAGCTTTAGAATCTCATGTAAATTTGCTCTGACCCAGCAGTCTGGATTAGGGTTTTCATGGTGTGGAAAAGGTCGCCTTCTACCCAATCGCCTTATAAATGTCGTAGAAATGACTTCTGCATCTTTTAATAGGTAAGCCCCGCCGGATCCTCTTTTGGCATCATTAAACCCGCTTTTTTAAACAAATTGCTCATTTAGCGGATAATGACCGGGTTAGTATGTACGGAGTCTGCGATTTGCTCACAGGTAAGGTAGGCAGTCCACACATTTGAACATTAACATATGACCGGCTGTCGTGAAACAGCTGCTGATTTTCAAAAAAACTTGAAAATAAGAAAAAGCCTGAGATATCTCAGGCTTTTCATTTAGAAATTACAAACCGACGGCATTCCAGGCTGCTTCAACTTTTGCGGCATCAGTGGAGCCATAAAGGTCACGGGCAGACTGAATGAGGGCGGCCTTCGCATCTTTGAATGTGGAATAAGGTGTAAGATACGTTGTTAACGCACGGTAATAAATCTGCTGTGATTTAGAAATGCCTAGTTTTGTAATAGTATTGTAAGCGGCTTTGTTTGGAATTCCGCTGTTTATGTGTACACCGCCGTAATCGCCTTCATCTGTATTCGGAAGGTTTTGATAGTCGGCGTAATTGTCAGGCTGGTCATATTTTGTCGGATTGGACAAGCTGCGGAGAGCCGGCTGGCTGACCGTAATGTCTTCACCGATATCCCAGTCTTCTGTATCAGTAAAGTAACCGAACACATCAGAGAACGACTCGTTTAATGCCCCAGGCTGATTTTCATAGACAAGGTTGGCTGTTTCTTGAGTGACACCGTGTGTCATTTCATGCGCTGTCACATCCAAGGAGCCGGAAAGCGGGGAGAAGAAGGAGCCGTCTCCGTCACCGTAAATCATTTGATCCCCTGTCCAAGCGGCGTTATTATACTGGCTGCCGTAGTGAACAGAAGAAACGATTTTACTGCCCTTGTTGTCATAGCTGTTCCGTTTAAACGTCGAGTAAAAATAATCGTACACTTTACCCAGGTTATAGTGGGCATCTACAGCTGCGCGCTGTGATGAAGTTGTGAATTTATTTGTTGTGCTTGAGACTAGCGTTCCCGGAAGGCGGCTTTGTCTGTTTTGTAAATCATACGTGATAATTTGAGTGCCGGTTGGTTTTGACAGGTCTCTTAAAACATATTTGCCGCTTTCATAAGAAATATTCAGAGGAACTGTTGCACCTTTTAGTGTGGTCCCTGATCCTGTTGCGGCTGCATGTTCTACTTTATTTTGCTGTTTTAAAATGCTGCCTGTTTCGGCATCCACTAAGACTTCCCAGTTCGCGGGTTCAGGTTCAATATAGCGAATCGTGACATCGTAAGCCAGACGATAGCTGCCGTCCTCTGTTTCTACCGCTTTTAACTCCGCTTTATCACTGTTTTTTGCACTTCCGTTAGAAACGGCGTCAGGTGATTTGCCAATGGCTTTAAAAGCCAGTGCCAATGCTTTGTCAGAGGATACCTTTTTGCTGTTTTTTGTTTTTGAAGCAGACTGATTGTGCAATTCTCCATTGATCGCATAGACTTTGTCAGATTTATCGACGTGAACGATCACTTGCGAATCTTTAATAGGCACTCCGTTAATCACTGGCACGTATCGAAAGTGCTTGTACCCAAGATTGTCAGTTGTGCTTTCCACAAGTTTCAGTCTTTTGGCGGGATCGCCTTTAAATACTTTGCTGTTCTTTTTCAAAAACTGTTTGACAGCTTTGTCATTTGGAGCCGAGAGCTCTGTTTGTGCAATGGCGCTTTTGGGAAGAAAGTTTGTTTGATTCTCCTTAAGTTGGTAATTCTCAGCAGCCTGAACACCCGGAAGGCCGATTGATAAACTCATAAACGAAGCAGCGACAACAACGGACAATTTTTTACCTAAACCCACAATAAATCCCCCTTTTTGAAAATACTGAAAAATCTTTATATCGTTATATTAAACGAGCAATCTAGCATTCTCAACAAAAACTAACATAACTAGACAAAATTGATAGAATTGTCCTGTGTTTATTTTTGTTGAATAATATCAAGATGAGTCAAGTGTCATGTGCTGGATGATTGCAAGAGTTATGTCGTCTTTTCATCAAAGGGGAGATGAGAAATTTTTGGTTTTTATTGAAACTTTTTAACAAGTGGCTTGTCTAACCGAATGAGGCCTTAATAAGAAGTAAAGGATTGTTGTACGTGTTGGAATTATTCAGTCATTATGTATTGCATTTTGAACAGATACACTGCAAGAGCTGCTGCAGCTAAAGGGGCAGCACCAATCCGTTTTGATTTTAAGAGAATTTCAAGAGCTTTCTTATGAAGAAATTTCCGAAATCTTAGGCTGGAGCCTTTCAAAAGTGAAAACCACACTTCACCGGGCAAGATTGGAGCTCAAGAAAAACATGACGAAAAGAAGAGAGGAGGAGCGGATATGACCTGCTTTCTAGTAAGAGACCTTCTCCCTCTGTATATTGAAGGTGATTGCAAAAAAGAAACGGAAAACTTCATTGAAGAGCATATGAACACCTGCGACAGCTGCAGAGACATGTATAAACAGATGTCTGAGCCTTTTGAGTTTAAAGATGAACAAGCACCTCAAGATGCTTTTCTGCCTGAAGAAGAAATCCGTTTTAAACAAAGATACTATGGTTTGCTGATTATTAAAGCAGCCTTCTGGTTTGGAGCAGTGTTTGCTGTGATGCTGATCATCAAACTGCTGATCTAAAGGAAAAGCGCTTGCCGGATTGACGGACAAGCGCTTTTATGACATTAAGCCTGCGGATGAAGCATTTGGTAGATGGCTGCAAGCTGTTCTTGAGACAGAGCGCCAAAGAGCTTTTCATAAAAAATTGCCTGCTCCGTTGTCGCACCAGCTTCTAAAGCTGCATTTTTATCAAAGCTGTACGCTCCATCTTCTGAAACAATGGATGCCTGCAGAATATGAATCTTAAGGGAAACAGCGGCGAAAAATTGGTCAAGTGCCAGTGCTTCTTTTTCTGTGAAGCCGAGCTCAACAGCTTTTTCTGTATCAAATTTGTAGCTGCCGTCTTCAACATACACACATTGTGAAACAACATCAAAAAATTCAGAGGTCGATTCCCACAATTTCGCAATGATTTGAGCCTCTTCTTGTGTCATTCCTAACTCGACAGCTTTTTCACTGTCAAAATAATAAACCCCGTCTTCTTCATATATACATTGATTTAATAAATCTAAAAATGCATTCAGGTCTTTATGTGTGATTGTCTCCTGCAAAGCAGGTGTGCTGTGACTAACTGTTTTTGCGCTTGCGGCATCAGGTCCGAAAGTTAGCAGGGTGGCTGAGGTCAGTGCGGCGGTTGTAAGTATGGCTTTTTTCACAAATGTTTTTTTCATGTTTCGTCTCTCCCTTTTGTGAATTGTGGTGCAATTCCCATTATAGGGAGAGGCTGGTGTCAGGAAAATAGGCTTTATGGTAGTTTATGTATATCAATGTCGAACCACTTTTGTTTGGTTAAAGATGTCATATTTAGAACGATTGTCCATGAATGGATATTGTTTTGCTTCTTCCCGCCTAGGAAACAGGGGAGATAAGCCTTACGCCACGAAAAAACACCGCATTCATTTGCGGTGTTTTTGATTACAATGTCTTTAGCAAGGATAAGCTTTTAATCGAGCAATCCTTGCTCGCGCATTTTCTTTTTTAACGTAAATCCGCTTCCCATCACGGCGCAAACGAGCACAATGCTGGCGATAATGCCCCACGCGCTTTTTTCGGCGATAAAGACGCCGATCAGCATTATGCTGAAAACCGCTGCAAATGCAAATAATAATAAAAGCCAATTCATTTTTTTCATATTTCCATCCCCTTTTACGTCTTATGATAAGTTTACAGAAAAACGTGACGCTTTTAAAGAGGATGTGTGGTATAATATGAAAGTTATCTAATTTTTTTAGGAGATGAAAAAGTGAAACTTCGAAATGATCTTCGCAACATCGCGATTATTGCCCACGTTGACCATGGGAAAACGACTCTAGTCGATCAGCTTTTACACCAGGCTGGTACATTCCGTGCCAACGAACAGGTTGCTGAACGCGCAATGGACTCAAACGACCTTGAACGTGAACGCGGCATTACAATTTTGGCAAAAAATACTGCGATTAACTATAAAGATACACGTATCAATATTTTGGATACCCCTGGACACGCAGACTTTGGGGGAGAGGTAGAACGGATTATGAAAATGGTTGACGGCGTACTGCTTGTCGTTGACGCATATGAAGGCTGCATGCCTCAAACTCGTTTTGTTCTGAAGAAAGCTCTTGAGCAAAACTTGAACCCGGTTGTTGTTGTGAACAAAATCGACCGTGATTTCGCACGTCCTGAAGAAGTTATTGATGAGGTTCTTGACCTGTTCATCGAGCTTGATGCAAATGAAGAACAGCTCGAATTCCCGGTGGTGTATGCTTCTGCGATTAATGGAACAGCGAGCCTTGATCCGAAGCAGCAAGATGAAAACATGGAAGCTTTATATGAAACGATTATTAAGCATGTTCCGGCACCTGTTGAGAATGCAGATGAGCCGCTTCAATTCCAAGTTGCACTTCTTGATTATAACGACTATGTAGGCCGTATCGGAATCGGACGCGTTTTCCGCGGTACGATGAAAGTCGGTCAGCAGGTTTCCCTTATGAAGCTTGACGGTACAGCTAAATCATTCCGTGTGACAAAGATCTTTGGTTTCCAAGGCTTAAAACGGGTGGAAATTGAAGAAGCAAAAGCGGGAGACCTCGTTGCGGTTTCCGGCATGGAAGATATCAACGTTGGTGAAACAGTTTGTCCTGTAGAGCATCAAGAACCGCTTCCGGTGCTTCGCATTGATGAACCGACTCTTCAAATGACATTTGTCGTAAATAACAGCCCGTTTGCCGGCCGTGAAGGGAAATATGTGACAGCACGTAAAATTGAAGAACGCCTTCAGTCACAGCTGCAGACTGATGTCAGCTTGCGTGTCGAGCCTACAGCTTCTCCGGATGCTTGGGTGGTTTCCGGCCGCGGTGAGCTTCACCTGTCTATTTTAATTGAAAACATGCGCCGTGAAGGCTATGAGCTTCAAGTGTCAAAACCTGAAGTTATCATCAAAGAAATTGACGGTGTACGCTGTGAGCCTGTAGAGCGCGTGCAAATTGATGTTCCGGAAGAGCATACAGGCTCTGTAATGGAATCAATGGGAGCGCGTAAAGGTGAAATGATCGATATGATTAACAACGGTAACGGCCAAGTCCGTTTAATCTTTACAGTGCCTTCCCGCGGATTGATCGGTTACTCAACAGAGTTCCTGTCATTAACACGCGGCTTCGGTATCCTGAACCATACGTTTGACAGCTACCAGCCGATGCAGGCGGGCCAAGTCGGCGGACGCCGTCAAGGTGTGCTTGTGTCAATGGAAAACGGAAAAGCGACATCTTACGGAATTCAAGGGATTGAAGACCGCGGTGTGATCTTTGTTGAACCTGGTACTGAAGTTTATGAAGGAATGATTGTTGGGGAGCATAATCGTGACAACGACCTTGTTGTCAATGTCAGCAAAATGAAACAGCAGACAAACGTCCGCTCTGCAACAAAAGATCAAACAACAACAATTAAAAAAGCGCGCATCATGTCTCTTGAAGAATCTTTAGAGTACTTAAACGAAGATGAATACTGCGAAGTAACGCCTGAATCCATCCGTTTAAGAAAGAAAATCCTCAATAAAAACGAACGTGAAAAAGCGGCTAAAAAGAAAAAAACAGCAGGATTGTCTTAATCCTTTGCAGAATTTGAAAAGATAGAACCCGTACGCTACAGGGGAGGGAATCTTTTTGAATGACGTAAGCGAACGCCTGTCGTTCTTCGCCGCTCTATATCAAGTGGACCGGCAGCCCGCAGCAGGCATGTGGCTGCTATACGGCACCATTTTTGTTTTAGCTGTTATTGTGTTTAAACTTGGATTTGCCAAACGGCTTCCGGTATTAAAATCAGCAGTGGTGTACCTATTTCTGGCTTTAGGCTGCACTGTTTTGACTTTTCTCGGTGTATTTTTGCCTGTGGCAGAGGGCTTGGTCGTCGCTGCATTGATTTTAATCATTTACAAAATTCGGCTGTATCAGTCGAAAAAGGAACAGTCGGCAAAATCATGAAAAAAGACTCAGCATCTCGCTGAGTCTTTTTTGTATTCTGTATGAATAGCTGCCGCTTTATTTTTTAACTTTTTCTTTCTTCTGCTGTCCCGGGTGAAACGTGAACTTTCCGGTTTTCAGCCGTTCTTCTGTTTTTTGGGCAATTCGGTCATGGCATTCCTGGCACATATATGTATGGATCGGACGGTTTCTCAGCCGTTTCGCGATCAGGGTTTCATCATCAATTGTTTCAATTTTATCACAAATAGAACATTGGACCCTCATCATATCACCTCTTTCACTCTACTACGTATTATATCATGGATCAGATGCTGTCCAAAATAAGAAAAAGCTAAAGCCGCAAGGGCTATAGCTTAATCATTATTGTTCTTTTTCATATGATGATCAGATTGGTCGTTTTGTTCCGTTTCCATTTCCTTCTCTTGCTTTTCGTTTAATTGATCGTTTTGCTGCTTGGTTTGCGGTTCATCTTCATCGTCAATTACATCGTTAGGCACTTCCGGAAGCACCCGTCCGACAATTGCGGCCAGTTCATCTAAAATCCCTGTAACAGGACGGCCTTCACTGATCTCTCTTCCCATTTCATTAAGGCGGCTGACGGTATCAGGATCAGCAACCACTACTGCATTGGCTCCGTGCCGATCATTTTTTAAAGCCTGTGCCACAGAGTATTTAATGGTTTCGACTTTACTTCTATCCAGATTATCGTCAACGTCAATTCCTACTACAGCATATCCCCCGAGCACAACAGCTGTTGCATCCTTGACATCTGGCACTTTTTCAGCAACGCCGACAAGATGCTTGGCAATATCGGTTCTAGTTCCATTGTCTTTTGTTTCTTGAGATGAGTCCTTTACGTGAATCGGTTTTGTTTCCTGCTGTCTCGTTGATTCTTTTTCAATATTTTGCTCCTGTCTTCCCTGTTGAACAGCGCAGGCGGACAAAATGAGTGTGAGCTGTATGATAATGAAAAGAATTCGCACTTGCGGTTTCCCTCCTTGAAATGCATTCATTAATTTTATTGTTGAATTAACCTTCTATCTTTATTCACAAAAACATATATTTTAGCAGGCGTTCACCTTTTTCATCGTAAAAGAAGCAGGAAGAACTTTGACCCTTATATCAGGAGGCTGAGACTTGAGTAAAATTTATGTGTTAGATACGAATGTGTTATTACAGGATCCTAACGCTATTTTTTCTTTTGAAGAAAATGAAGTTGTCATCCCTGCTGTCGTTTTAGAAGAGATTGATTCAAAGAAACGATATATGGACGAAGTTGGGAGGAATGCAAGGCACGTATCTAAGCTGATAGACGCGCTAAGACTGAAGGGGAGACTGCATGAGAAGGTTCCGCTTGATACGGGAGGAACGCTCAGAATTGAATTAAACCACCGTTCCTTTCACCAGCTTCAAGAAATTTTTATCGAAAAAACGAATGATAATCGTATATTAGCTGTTGCTAAAAACTTAAGCCTCGAAGAAGAGACGAAGGAAAACGGCAGGCCTGTGATCCTTGTCAGCAAGGATGTATTAGTCAGAGTCAAAGCGGATGCCATCGGCCTTCTTGCAGAGGATTTCTTAAATGACCGGGTTGTGGACAATGATGAGATGTACAGCGGTTATAAGGATTTATATATCAACCAGCAGCTATTCAGCTCTTTTTACGGAAAAAAACAAATTTCAGTTCAGGATATAAAGCAGCATGCATTTTACCCAAACCAGTTCGCGTTAATGAAGGATGAATTAGGAGGATCGTCCTCAGCTGTCGGTATTGCCGATAAAACGGGTACGGTCTTAAAAAGGCTTGTGTTTGATGATGAACACGTTTGGGGAATCAGACCGAGGAATGTTCAGCAGACAATGGCGTTAGAGCTTTTGCTCCGAGAAGATATTCCGCTGGTGACGCTGATCGGAAAAGCCGGAACCGGGAAAACATTGCTTGCTTTGGCAGCGGGGCTATTACAGACAGAAGATTTAGGGATATATAAAAAGCTGGTCGTGGCAAGGCCGATTGTACCTGTGGGCAAGGATATCGGATACTTGCCGGGTGAAAAAGAGGAGAAGCTAAAGCCTTGGATGCAGCCGATTTTTGATAACTTGGAGTTTCTGTTTAATGCCAAGAAACCGGGAGAGCTCGAGGCGATTTTGGCGGGGATCGGTTCGATCCAAGTAGAGGCGCTGACTTATATCAGAGGGAGAAGCATTCCTGATCAATTTATTATTATTGATGAGGCGCAAAATTTGACCAGGCATGAAGTGAAAACACTTCTTACAAGAGTGGGCGAAGGTAGTAAAATTGTCTTAATGGGCGATCCTGAACAAATTGATCACCCATATTTAGACAGTCTGAATAATGGTCTGGCATATGTCGTTGAGCGATTTAAAGGACAACCCATCTCAGGCAGTGTGAAGCTTTTAAAAGGTGAGAGATCCGGGCTTGCCCAGCTTGCCGCTGACTTGCTGTGATGATTTAAATGATTTCAATCTCTTTTATATTGGTGATTGGCTGTACGTGATCAACTGGATCTTCAAAGTAAATATGAACCGGGCCGCCTTCCTGAATCGGCTTGCCTGCCTGGCTGAAATGGACAATACTGTTCAGCGCGGTATCAAGAGGAACGGCGGCTTTACCGGAACTTGTAATAAATACGCATTGTGATGCAGAGCTGAGCGGCTCAGCATTTTTCAGCACACTTCCCAATTTCATTGCGAAGCTGCCGTTCATCAATTTCTGTTTCTCAAATTGTTTTTCTGTCTTTAATGTAGGCGGCGCAATCTGTCCTTCTCTAATAACACGTTCAGTATCCAGGGCAGATTCATTCTCAGCCGAATGTAAATTGATTTCTTGGCCGTCCCCTTTACGGTCAAATGAAAATTTTCGATCATCAAAAATCCATACGCTCGGATCAATCGTAATTGGATATGTAACATTGCCTTTTACTTGTATAACGCTCATGGTATAACCCCCTTCTCTCAAAATTATAAAAGTTTTCGCATGAATTGTCACTTTGTGTAACAAATTATGTGTATTGAGATGCTTAGGGAGTGAGGGTGGTCGCATGGTATGCCGGCATAATGACGAGCTGGAAGCGTTAGTGAAAGAAGCAAAAAAGGTGACAGACAAGGGAGAGGTGGCCAGCTACATTCCCGCTTTAGCAAAAGCTGATCAGCATGATCTCTCAGTAGCGATTTATTATTCCAATAATACTTGTCTGTCAGCGGGTGACGTAGAAAAAACATTTACCCTTCAAAGTATATCGAAAGTGCTCTCACTTGCCCTTGTGTTAATGGAATACGGCAAGGACAGAGTCTTCAGTTATGTCGGCCAGGAGCCGACCGGTGATCCGTTTAATTCAATTATTAAGCTTGAAACCATGAATCCGAGCAAGCCGCTAAATCCTATGATAAATGCCGGAGCACTGGTTGTAACCAGCTTGATTAAAGGACAAACGTCTAAAGAGAGACTCGATTATCTGCTTTCTTTTATCAGGAAACTGACAAACAACCAAGACATCACCTACTGCCAGGACGTAGCTGAGTCTGAATACAGCACATCAATGATTAATCGGGCAATGTGTTATTATATGAAGCAGTACGGGATTTTTGAGGATGATGTTGAAGCAGTAATGGATTTATATACGAAGCAATGTGCGATTGAGATGAACAGTCTTGATTTAGCGAAAATCGGGGCTGTGTTTGCGCTTAACGGCAGGCATCCAGAAACAGGAGAGCAAGTCATTTCAAAAGATGTCGCAAGAATTTGCAAGACGTTTATGGTCACCTGCGGAATGTATAATGCAAGCGGAGAATTTGCGATTAAGGTCGGAATTCCTGCGAAAAGCGGCGTATCAGGAGGGATTATGGGCATTTCACCCTATGATTTTGGGATCGGCATTTTCGGCCCGGCTTTGGATGAAAAAGGGAACAGCATTGCAGGTCTAAAGCTTTTGAAAATAATGTCTGAAACGTATAGGCTGAGTATTTTTTAATTTATGTCATCTGTTTAAATCCTCTTGCATTTTCTGCTGATACCCTTTATGATAAATAGAAGAATTAGGTACTCGCCTGGGGAACGGAGGGATACTTTTGGCTTCAGAGATGATAGTTGACCATCGGCAAAAAGCTTTTGAGCTACTGAAAGTTGACGCTGAGAAGATTTTGAAGCTGATCCGAGTACAAATGGATAACTTAACGATGCCTCAATGTCCTCTATATGAAGAGGTATTAGATACTCAAATGTTCGGACTTTCGAGGGAAATCGATTTTGCTGTCCGCCTGGGATTGGTTGACGAAAAAGATGGAAAAGACCTTTTATACACATTAGAACGCGAATTGTCTGCTTTGCACGACGCGTTTACAGGTAAATAAATGATAAAACTCAAACTAATTAACAGTTTGGGTTTTTTTATAACCGCTTGCTTTTTCACCGTATAATGACGGTCTCTTTTTGTGCATTTCATCCGAATCGTATAGAGAATCTTCGTGTCATTTGATAAATTGTAGTAAGATAAAAAATATAAATACATAAAAACCATAGGTAATGGAAGTTGGAAGCAGGGAAGAGGATGTTATGTTAAAAAAAATGCTAAAATCTTATGACTACTCACTGATATTCGCAATTGTTTTACTATGCGGATTCGGTTTAGTGATGGTGTACAGCTCAAGTATGATTACGGCTGTTTCTCGGTATGGGGTAAGCAGTAATTATTTCTTCATGCGTCAGCTGTTTGCTTTAGTCGCAGGAGGCATCCTTTTTATTGTTATGGCCGTGTTTCCTTACAAAGCACTGGCTCATCAAAAATTTCAAAAGGTGATGCTGCTTGTTTCAGTGTTTGCGCTTATCTCACTGTTTGTATTCGGGCATGTTGCCGGAAATGCGCAAAGCTGGTTTAAAATCGGCGGAATGAGTATTCAGCCGGGTGAATTTGTGAAGCTGGTAGTGATTTTATATTTAGCAGCTGTCTATGCAAAAAAACAAAGCTATATTGATCACCTGTTAACAGGAGTTGCGCCTCCTGTGGTGATGACGGTTATTATCTGCGGTTTAATTGCCATGCAGCCTGACTTTGGTACAGCGATGATTATCGCCATCATCGCTACGTGCATGATTTTGTGCTCGGGTTTCAGCGGGAAGACGCTGGTAAGGCTTGTTATACTGGGTGGAATTGTCTTAATTCTGGTCAGTCCAATTATTTATTTTAATATGGATAACATTTTAACAGAAAAGCGTTTAGCTCGTTTTGAGAGTCTGGAAGATCCGTTTAAATATGCGGATTCATCTGGTTTGCAAGTGATCAATTCTTATTATGCGATTGGGTCGGGCGGTATTTTCGGTCTCGGACTAGGAGAAAGTATCCAGAAATACGGGTATCTTCCTGAGTCACATACTGACTTTATCATGGCCGTGATTGCTGAAGAACTTGGCATTTTTGGGGTATTGTTTGTTGTTTTCCTGTTGGGCTTTATCGTATTAAAAGGTTTCTATATTGCGAGAAAATGCGAGGACCCGTTTGGAAGTCTTCTGGCAATCGGCATTTCAAGCATGATTGCCATACAATCGTTTATTAACCTTGGCGGTGTCAGCGGGCTAATCCCGATTACGGGTGTTACGCTGCCATTTATCAGCTACGGAGGCTCTTCTTTACTGCTTTTATTGGGAAGCATGGGGATATTAATCAATATCAGCATGTTTGTGAAATATTCAGAGAATAAGAAAAAGAGAGAGTCCTTGGCGCCAAAGGGAATGAAAAAGAAACAGCTTGAAAAAACTGTTTATCTGTAAAAAACAAGTGTGTACACGTAAAGGGTATTCCGATATGATAGATTATATTCCATTCGGGTAAGGGGGAAAAAAGTTTGTCACAGCAATCAATACAAAAAGTGTTAGTAGCAAACAGGGGAGAAATTGCAATCCGTATATTCCGTGCTTGTACAGAATTGAATATTCGTACAGTTGCGGTTTATTCAAAAGAAGATTCCGGTTCCTATCATCGTTACAAAGCAGATGAAGCGTACCTGGTGGGCGAAGGGAAAAAACCAATTGATGCCTACCTGGATATTGAAGGTATTATTGATATTGCGAAAAGAAACAAGGTGGATGCGATCCATCCGGGATATGGTTTCTTATCTGAAAATATACATTTCGCAAGGCGCTGTGAGGAAGAAGGCATCGTGTTCATCGGTCCGACTTCTGAACATTTAGATATGTTTGGTGATAAGGTAAAAGCGCGTGAGCAGGCGGAAAAAGCCGGAATTCCTGTTATTCCAGGAAGCGACGGCCCTGCAGAAACGCTTGAAGCAGTCGAACAATTCGGACAAATTCACGGGTATCCGATTATTATTAAAGCTTCGCTTGGCGGCGGCGGACGCGGCATGAGAATTGTCAGAAGTGAAAGTGAAGTCAAAGAAGCATATGAACGTGCGAAATCAGAGGCAAAAGCAGCCTTTGGCAATGATGAAGTATATGTAGAGAAATTGATTGAAAACCCTAAGCATATTGAGGTTCAGGTGATTGGAGACAATCAGGGC
This sequence comes from Bacillus sp. 0909A, assembly GCF_036765115.1. Classification (NCBI taxonomy): domain Bacteria; kingdom Bacillati; phylum Bacillota; class Bacilli; order Caryophanales; family Bacillaceae; genus Bacillus; species Bacillus sp. 0909A. Next base: position 331,316 of record NZ_JBAIZU010000002.1, on the reverse strand, counting down.
AATGTGATTCATCTTTTTGAACGGGATTGTTCTGTTCAAAGACGCCACCAAAAGGTGATTGAAGTAGCGCCGAGCGTTTCGCTGTCAACTGAATTGAGAGATCAAATTTGTGAAGCGGCGGTTGCGCTTGCTAAAAACGTGAACTATATAAATGCTGGTACGGTTGAATTCCTTGTCGCGAACAACGAGTTTTATTTTATAGAAGTAAATCCGCGTGTTCAAGTTGAGCATACAATTACGGAAATGATTACCGGTGTTGATATTGTGCAGACACAGATCCTTGTTGCCCAAGGCCACAGCCTTCACAGCAAAACAGTCAACATTCCGGAGCAGAAGGACATTTTTACAATCGGCTATGCGATTCAGTCACGGGTAACGACTGAGGATCCGCAAAATGATTTTATGCCTGACACAGGGAAAATCATGGCTTACCGTTCGGGTGGAGGCTTTGGTGTTCGTCTTGATACAGGAAACAGCTTCCAAGGCGCCGTTATTACGCCATACTACGATTCACTGCTCGTTAAGCTATCAACTTGGGCTTTAACGTTTGAACAGGCGGCGGCCAAAATGGTTCGAAACCTTCAGGAGTTTAGAATCAGAGGAATTAAAACAAACATTCCGTTCCTTGAAAATGTCGCAAAGCATGAAAAGTTTCTGACGGGGCGATATGATACGTCTTTCATTGATACAACGCCTGAGTTGTTTAATTTCCCTAAACAGAAAGACCGCGGAACAAAAATGCTTACTTACATTGGAAATGTAACAGTGAATGGTTTTCCTGGAATCGGCAAAAAAGAGAAACCGGCGTTTGACAAACCGTTAGCTATAAAAGTAGACGTCGACCAGCAGCCTGCAAGAGGAACAAAACAGATTCTAGATGAAAAAGGCGCTGAAGGGCTTGTAAATTGGGTTAAGGAACAGAAATCTGTTCTATTAACTGATACAACATTCCGAGATGCCCATCAGTCTTTACTGGCGACTAGATTCAGATCGCATGATTTGAAAAAAATCGCTAATCCGACGGCTGCGTTATGGCCGGAACTGTTCAGCATGGAAATGTGGGGAGGCGCGACCTTCGATGTAGCCTACCGCTTCCTGAAGGAAGATCCATGGAAGCGTTTGGAGGACCTCCGCAAGGAAGTGCCGAACACGCTGTTCCAGATGCTGCTTCGTTCCTCAAACGCTGTCGGCTATACGAATTATCCAGATAATGTAATTAAAGAATTTGTAAAGCAATCCGCTCAATCCGGTATTGATGTTTTCCGTATTTTCGACAGCTTAAACTGGGTAAAAGGGATGACGTTAGCCATTGATGCCGTTCGGGATTCAGGTAAAGTAGCTGAAGCGGCAATTTGTTACACAGGTGATATTCTCGATAAAACCCGTACAAAATATGATCTTGCTTATTATACATCTATGGCGAAGGAGCTTGAGGCTGCAGGGGCCCATATTCTCGGAATTAAAGATATGGCAGGTCTGTTAAAACCGCAAGCCGCATATGAGCTGGTGTCTGCGTTGAAAGAAACGATCAATATTCCGGTTCACCTACATACGCATGATACGAGCGGTAACGGAATTTATATGTATGCAAAAGCAGTAGAAGCAGGCGTTGATATCGTAGACGTGGCGGTCAGTTCAATGGCTGGCTTAACATCACAGCCTAGTGCGAGCGGATTTTACCATGCGATGGAAGGAAACTCCCGCCGTCCGGAAATGAACGTGCAAGGCGTGGAATTACTATCCCAGTATTGGGAATCTGTTCGTAAATATTATAGTGAATTTGAAAGCGGGATGAAGTCTCCGCATACTGAAATTTATGAGCATGAAATGCCAGGTGGCCAATACAGTAACCTGCAGCAGCAGGCGAAAGGAGTAGGCCTGGGCGATCGCTGGAACGAAGTCAAAGAGATGTACAGACGAGTAAATGATATGTTCGGTGATATCGTGAAGGTTACGCCTTCCTCTAAAGTAGTCGGGGATATGGCGCTGTACATGGTGCAAAATAACCTGACTGAAAAGGACATTTACGAAAAAGGCGAATCATTAGATTTCCCTGATTCTGTTATTGAGCTTTTCAAAGGAAATATTGGACAGCCTCATGGCGGATTCCCGGAAAAGCTTCAAAAGCTCATTTTAAAAGGGCAGGAGCCGATCACAGTCAGACCGGGAGAACTGCTTGAGCCGGTATCCTTTGAAGCGATCAAACAGGAGTTTAAAGAGCAGTATAACCTAGAGATTTCAGACCAGGATGCTGTGGCGTACGCCCTTTATCCTAAAGTCTTCTCTGATTATGTGAAAACTGCTGAAAGCTATGGAAATATTTCAGTATTAGATACTCCGACCTTCTTCTATGGCATGACATTAGGAGAAGAAATAGAAGTGGAAATTGAACGCGGGAAAACGCTGATCGTCAAACTGATTTCAATCGGTGAACCTCGGCCGGATGCAACTCGCGTGATCTATTTCGAACTGAACGGCCAGCCGCGTGAAGTGGTCATAAAGGACGAAAGCATTAAGTCTTCCGTTCAGGAAAGATTAAAAGCAGACCGCACAAATCCAAATCATATTGCGGCTTCTATGCCTGGAACTGTCATCAAGGTACTGACAGAAGCTGGTGCCAAAGTCAATAAAGGTGATCATTTGATGATCAACGAAGCCATGAAAATGGAAACAACGGTTCAGGCGCCATTCTCAGGAACAATTAAACAGATTCATGTGAAAAATGGAGAGCCGATCCAAACGGGAGATCTGCTTCTCGAAATTGAAAAAGCATAATCAAAAAGAGTGTATATCAGCTGATATACACTCTTTTTAGTGAAGAACGAGATATGAAGACATGAAAGCGCAGCTGGTGCAGCAAATCGGGGGGCTGTTTCAAACGTATATAAAGGACGCATTGGTTGTCTGCTCATAGGTGCAGGAATGAGACAAGCTGAACAAGGAGGGATGCTTAATAAGCTTTCGTATGATGTTCTGGTAAGAATGAATGGACTTCTTGGTGAAAAGTTATTTTAATTAAGATCCTGTCCTAAACATCGACTGAACAGCGCGTTTAGCATTCAACATCGGTCGAGATGATCCAAACCTTATATCAATCATCAAGTTGGAAGGATAAAAAAGACCAAAGCGTATAAGAGCTTTGGTCCTGTGTCTTATGCCCGTTTTGATTCGTAACGAAAGCGTGCAATCAATAATAAGAAGTAGCATAAAACCCCAAACAGGCAGGCAATAAAAAATGAGTGCGCAAGCGCAAAGCCCAGCGCCAGTTCAGAATATACGATCATAATGCCGGACAGTGCCTGTAACGTGATAAAAATAAGACACGAAATCCAGCCCCAAAAGATTTGCTTTTGTTCTTTATAGGAAGTAATCGCATGAACAGCGGCAACGATGATCCATACAAACAGGAGCAAGGCTGCAGCTCTGTGCCCCATTTGCACCCATTCGTGGAATTGGGTCGGAAGTCCATTGTTCAGCCGGCTGCACAGCGGTACATCAGGACACGCCAGACTGGATTCTGTATGTCTTACGTATGCGCCAGTATACACAACGATATAGGAATATATCAAAATACCTATCATGTGAAATTGCATTTTCTTGCCGATTTGAAGCGGTTTGACAAGTTTCCTGGTTGATTTATCAGCTTCAAATATAAGCAATGTTAATATTAGAACAGACGCAAAAGAAATCAGTGAAATCCCAAAATGAAGCGCCATAATAAGCGCGTTTGAACCGAATACAACAGCCAACGCGCCAAGCAGTGCCTGGAGAAACAAAAAGATAATGGACATGATGGCAAGAAACGTTGTCTCACGGAAAACAGGTGTGATTTTTCTCCATGACCAAAAGGCAAGGCTTAATACAAGAATAATTGAGATGCCGCTTGCGAATCTGTGGCTCCATTCAATAATAGAAGCGGGATTCAGTTCAGGGAAGAAGCGCCCGTGGCACAGCGGCCACTGTCTGCCGCATCCTTGGCCGGAACCTGTTTTTGTAACGAGGGCTCCCCCGATTAAAACAATAAGCATCACAAATGTAGTCAAAACACCGAGAGCTTTTAATGCTTTATTCATACAATATCCACCTTCTTAACAAACTGCTGCAATTTTTTATACGTACCAAGTGTAAGCGAATATGTGTTTTGTGGCAATTCTTAGAGCCCTTTGTTCACAAAAATATAATAGAATTACGACTTCTGGAAATGTATACTTGATTATTCATGCCGGGTCTGATAGAAATAAGGTAAACGCATTGGCGAATTGGCGATTGCCTTTTTCTCTGGTAAAATTCATAAAAAGTTCACAAATAAATTCCTGTTTCTCGTTTAATATTTAATAGGATGTTTTTTTACAAGTTGTTATCTTGTATGATAGAGTTGCAGGTTATTATGAACCTGCGTTAGGTTTGTAAGGGAGGTTTACGTTATGGCTAACTCCAGAATCTTAAATGATACAGCTATAGACGGACAAATTGAAGAAACAACGGCATGGAAAGATTTTCTGTCCCTCATTAAAATAGGGATCGTAAATTCTAATCTCATCACAACTTTTACTGGAATGTGGCTTGCTTTTCATATTTCCGGTTTAAGCTTTTTAGGAAATATAAACACCGTTCTTCTTACTTTATTTGGATCATCATTAATTATTGCGGGCTCCTGTGCGATCAATAACTGGTATGACCGGGACATTGATCATATCATGGAGCGTACAAAAGTAAGACCGACGGTTACGGGTAAAATTCAGCCGAATCAGGCTTTATGGTCTGGAATTTTGCTTGTTGCTTTAGGATTGATTATGCTGCTGATGACCACTGTGATGGCTGCTGTTATTGGTTTTATCGGAGTATTTACTTATGTTGTCCTGTACACAATGTGGACGAAACGCCGCTATACGATTAACACAGTAGTAGGGAGTGTTTCCGGAGCAGTGCCGCCTCTGATTGGATGGACGGCAGTAGAAGGAAATATCGGCGTCGTGGCATGGGTATTATTTATGATTTTATTCATTTGGCAGATTCCTCACTTCTTATCGCTTGCCATTAAGAAAACTGAGGACTACAGAGCCGCGAATATTCCAATGCTTCCAGTCGTATATGGATTTGAAGTGACGAAAAGACAAATTATTGTATGGGTTGCGTGCCTGATGCCGCTTCCATTCTTTTTAGGAAGCCTAGGTCTACCGATTGTGATTCTCGGCTTGCTGTTAAATATCGGCTGGCTGATTCTTGGTTTGATGGGTTTCCGTTCAAAAAATATCATGAAGTGGGCGACGATGATGTTCGTTTACTCACTGAATTACATGACAATCTATTTCGTTGCAATGGTTGTCTTTACGCTTTTCTAAAAAATAGATACATTGCTTGTTTTATCGCTTCAAAATAAACGATGACAACTAGTGAATGCCGCCTTGACCTTTTGTTTAATCAGGCGGCTTTACTTTTATACATAGATGGCATTTTGAGTAAAAAAACTCATAATTTAAGAGAAGAGGAAATGTAAGTGCTTTATTGGGAGGCGGCCGGATTGCGATGGAATCAATCTATTTTCCGCCGCTGTATTGACCAGAAAAGGGGTTGGGTGAAATGGTAAAGCATTGGCGTCTTATCTTATTATTAGCCTTGGTGCCGCTTCTGTTAAGCGGATGTGGAAAACCTTTTTTATCCACGCTCAAGCCTGCTGGCGAGGTGGCTGATAAACAGTATGACCTGACAGTGCTCAGTACATTGATTATGGTTGTTGTCGTAGCAGTTGTATCTGTTATCTTCTTTTACGTGATTGTAAGATTCAGAAGGTCACGGGTTGGGGAAAACACGATACCAAAACAAGTGGAAGGGAATAAAGTTTTAGAAATCACATGGACAGTAATCCCTATTTTGCTGCTCATCATTCTTGTTATCCCTGTCGTATTATATACGCTTGAACTGGCAGATACATCACCTATGGATAAGAAAAACCGCAAAGCCGAGGATGCTCTCGTTGTCAATGTCAGAGCGAATTTATATTGGTGGGAGTTTGAATATCCTGATTACGGCATTATCACAAGCCAGGAGCTGATCGTACCGACAGACCAGCGGGTTTATTTCAGTTTAAAAGCCTCTGATGTAAAGCATTCTTTTTGGATTCCTTCAGCTGGAGGAAAAATTGATACCAATACTGATAACGAAAATACGTTCTTCTTAACATTCGATTCAAAACGCAGCAAAGAGGCGGGAGATACGTTCTTTGGAAAGTGTGCTGAGCTTTGCGGGCCTTCACACGCACTCATGGATTTTAAAGTAAAGGCCCTTTCTGCGAAAGAGTTTCAGGCATGGACAAAAGATATGAAAAACTATAAGACGACAGCAGAAAATGATTTGGCTAAGCAGGGGGAAGAGCTGTTCAAAGAGAAAAACTGCCTGAGCTGCCATGCAGTAGAGCCGAATGATAAGCGTGCGGAGGCAGCAAGAACGGCACCAAATCTGGCGACTTTCGGTGAAAGGACAAAAGTGGCAGGGGTAAAGGATGCCAATGAAGAAAATGTGAAAGCTTGGCTGAAAGACCCTGAGAGCATAAAGCCGGGGAACAAAATGACAGGAACATATCCGAAGCTTTCAGACAGTGAAATGGACGCGCTTTATGAATACTTAAAAGGCTTGAAAGCAGAAAGCAAGTAGGGAAGAAAGGGAGATATTGGGGGAGGTCACATATGTTGAATGCGCTTACAGAAAAGCGGACGCGCGGATCTATGCTTTGGGATTATTTGACGACGGTGGACCACAAAAAAATTGCAATACTTTACTTAATCGCAGGAGGATTCTTCTTTCTTGTCGGTGGAATTGAAGCGATGTTTATCAGAATCCAGCTTGCAAAGCCGGAAAATGCTTTTCTCAGTGCTCAAGCGTACAATGAAGTGATGACGATGCACGGAACGACAATGATCTTTTTGGCTGCGATGCCGCTTTTATTTGCTTTGATGAATGCGGTTGTTCCATTGCAGATCGGAGCGCGGGATGTTTCGTTTCCATTTTTAAACTCGCTTGGTTTTTGGCTCTTCTTCTTCGGGGGCATTTTCTTAAACTTAAGCTGGTTTTTGGGAGGAGCGCCAGATGCGGGCTGGACGTCATATGCCTCGCTCTCGCTTCATTCCAAAGGGCATGGCATAGACTTTTTCGTCCTTGGACTGCAAATATCCGGACTGGGGACGCTGATAGCCGGGATTAACTTTTTGGCCACGATTATTAACATGAGGGCTCCCGGCATGACGTACATGAGGCTACCTTTGTTTACATGGACGACATTTGTGGCGTCGGCATTGATTTTGTTTGCGTTTCCGCCGCTAACGGTTGGCTTGGCTCTTATGATGCTGGATCGGCTGTTCGGCACAAATTTCTTTAATCCTGAGCTTGGCGGTAACACGATTATTTGGGAGCATTTATTTTGGATATTCGGACATCCGGAGGTTTATATTCTGATTTTGCCTGCTTTCGGCATTTTCTCAGAGGTCATCCCGGTGTTTTCCAGAAAGCGGTTGTTTGGATATTCTTCAATGGTTTTTGCGATCGTGCTTATCGGTTTTCTTGGCTTTATGGTTTGGGTGCACCACATGTTTACGACAGGCCTCGGACCGATTGCGAACGCAATCTTTGCAGTTGCTACAATGGCGATCGCTATTCCGACCGGGATTAAAATTTTTAACTGGCTGCTGACGATTTGGGGAGGAAATGTGAAATATACCACAGCCATGCTGTATGCCGTCTCATTTATCCCGTCCTTTGTGCTTGGCGGTGTGACAGGTGTCATGCTGGCGGCAGCAGCTGCTGATTACCAGTTCCATGATACGTATTTTGTGGTGGCGCACTTTCACTATGTCATTATAGGCGGAGTGGTATTCGGGCTATTAGCCGGTGTTCATTTCTGGTGGCCGAAAATGTTCGGTAAAATTCTGCATGAAACAATGGGGAAAATATCATTTGTCTTGTTTTTTATCGGCTTCCATCTTACTTTTTTCATCCAGCACTTTGTCGGTTTAATGGGTATGCCGCGCCGAGTGTATACCTTCTTGCCAGGCCAGGGGCTTGAAACCGGCAACTTGATCAGTACAATCGGGGCGTTTTTTATGGCAGCAGCCGTTATCCTCCTGCTTGTCAATGTCATCTGGACCTCGGTGAAGGGCGAATATGTCGGAGATGATCCATGGCATGACGGGCGTACGCTTGAATGGGCTGTTTCGTCACCGCCGCCAGAATATAATTTTAAACAGCTTCCATTTGTCAGAGGGCTTGACCCGCTGTGGATCGAGAAGCAGGCGGGACACAAATCAATGACACCGGCTGAACCGGTTGAAGATATCCATATGCCAAACGGTTCAATTCTGCCGCTGATCATTTCCTTCGGCCTCTTTGTCGCTGCCTTTGGTCTCTTGTATAGAACCGAGCACGCTTGGGGTCTGCCGGTGATCTTTATCGGACTTGGCATCACATTTTTTACAATGCTGCTCCGTTCATTGATTGATGATCACGGTTATCATATTCACAAAGAGGAACTGCCGAACGATGATAAAGGGGTGAAGGCGTAATGCAAATTGAAGAAAAATTCACCGCAGAGACCTTTCCAGCTTCTCCCGAAAAAGCAACACTGGAAGGGAAAAATAAATTTTTAGGTTTTTGGCTTTTTCTTGGGGGAGAGACTGTTTTGTTCGCGTCTCTCTTCGCCACTTTTCTTGCACTCCGGAATTCAAACGCCGGTGACCCGCCTACGACAGAAATGTTTGATGTCACACTCGTTTTTATCGCCACAATGCTCTTATTAACGAGCAGTTTAACGAGTGTATATGCGATGTATCATATGAAAAACTTTTCCTTCGGGAAAATGCAGCTCTGGCTGGGGATTACCTTGTTATTGGGTGCGGGATTTTTAGGCTTGGAAATTTATGAATTTAAGCATTACACACATGAGTTTGGCTTTACCATCACAAGCTCGGCGCTTGGCTCATCGTTTTATACGCTTGTCGGCACACATGGTGCACACGTGGCGTTTGGCCTCTTGTGGATCAGCGCGCTGATGATTCGTAATGCAAAGAGGGGCTTGAGCTTATATACAGCGCCTAAGTTTTACGTGGCCAGTCTTTACTGGCATTTTATTGATGTCGTGTGGGTCTTTATCTTTACCGTTGTATATTTAATGGGGATGGTGGGATAAACATGGTCGATAAAAAAAGCAGAGGACATATCAGCGGCGACCTTGAATATAAGAAAAAGAAGCATGCTCAGGAGATGAAATATCAAGTCATGTCTTTTGGCCTGATGATCGGCCTTACGCTCGTTGCGTTTCTGACTGTGGCAACAGACGGCATCGGCAGCTGGTTTACGATTCCTTTCATAATACTGCTTGCGGCTATTCAAGTGATATTTCAGCTGTATTACTTCATGCATATGAATCAGAAAGGGCATGAAGCGCCGGCATTGTTTCTGTATTCAGGTATGTTTGTCGCGTTCATTACGGTGCTTGCGTTTGTTACAATTATATGGTGGTAATTTGAGCAGCCGCCGGAGGTGAAGACATGAATCAGTTAGACGTGTTTGGGTTTCGCGCTATGTGGAGCCCTTATCTTTTTTGTACCCTTTTAGGCATCACGGTGCTTTACATCTTTTTTTACAGACGGATGTCTTCAAAGCCTGACCGTCTTACGGGTAAAGAAATGGCCAGTTTTCTGTCGGCAATGCTGTTTTTATATGCAGCCGAAGGAAGCCCGATTGATCTGCTCGGACATATTATGTTCAGCGCCCATATGGTGCAGATGGCTGTTTTGTATTTAGTGGTTCCGCCTTTATTAATCGCAGGAATTCCTGCATGGGCCTGGGAAAAAATGATTTTTCGGCCTGCTATTAAGCCGTTTTTTACATTTTTCTCAACACCCTTAATTGCATTGCTTTTATTTAACGGCATTTTTTCTCTTTATCATGTGCCGCTAATATTTGATACTGTCAAAACGGATACGCTTTACCATACGTTAATGACTTGGCTCATTTTCGTGTTAGCGTTTTTTATGTGGTGGCCGCTCGTCCATAAGGTGGCTCGGCTTCCGCAGCTCAGCGGCTTGATGAAGCTGGGCTATATTATGGCGGACGGTATACTGCTGACGCCTGCTTGCGCCCTGATCATGTTTAGCGGAACGCCGTTATATGCCACCTATACAGATCCGTCTGCCTGGGCGGAAGCCATGAAGCTTTGTGTTCCTGCGGATATGCTGGGACAGGTTCCGTTAACAGGGCCGGAAATGTTTAATACACTTCCTTTGTTAGAGGATCAGCAGCTCGGGGCAGTTATGATGAAAATCATTCAGGAAATTGTATACGGCGCTTTTTTGGCGATTGTCTTTTTTCAATGGGTGAAGAAGGAAAGGGAAAAGGATGGAAAGGAGGAGCCGCCTTATATTCAGCAGACGATATCATAAAAGGTACAGCGGCAATTGGCTGTACCTTTTTTATTACATTTTAACGGTTTTCAGCATGTCGGAGATGTCCTGGATGAGTGCCTTGCTTTTGGTCACAACCTGCACTGGGAACTCTTCTGTTTCTCCGTATTCCACTCCGTGCGGGTAATAGTGTTTTCCTAATAGAGGGGGCATTAATTGAATAACGGCGCGGCCGCTTCCGACATCGCCCTCTGTTGCATTGCCTTGAATCCGCAGGTAAAACGTTCCCTCAATCGTCGAAAACTTTCTGTCATAGGTCACTCTTTCATAATCCCATTGACCGGCTCTGATGAGTCCCTTGCTTTCCATCAAATCGTCCAAGAGGCTGAGCTCAGCCTTTACCCCTTCAAGTCCGCTATCAGTAAACTTCAACACTGACCCCTCCTTATAAAAATTACCTTTCCTGACAATCATAGTATGAAAGCGTTAAACTTTCAATGAATCTTCTTCTTTTGAAAGTATGCAAAAATGAAAATTTGACGAAAATATCACTAGATAAAAGGAGGTTTTACGGATGACAAAAATAAAAGATCTGATGACAGCTGACTTGCAATATTGCACGGTATTAGATAATGTATATGAAGCTGCGGTAAAGATGAAAGACGCGGATGTAGGAGCCATTCCGGTAGTTGATGAGGATGGAGAAACACTGGTTGGTATCGTAACTGATCGTGATCTAGTGTTAAGAGGCATCGCCTCAAAAAGGCCCAACTCCCAAAAAATCACTGACGCTATGACCGAAAAACCTGTCAGTGTGGAAGAGGACGCGCCAGTTGATGAGGTACTTCATTTAATGGCATCCCATCAGCTCAGACGGATACCTGTAACCAAAAACAACAAGCTGACTGGCATTGTCACGCTTGGCGATCTTTCCTTATCTGAACAAACAAATGAACGTGCCGGCAGTGCTTTATCAGATATTTCAGAGGACGAAAACAGAGAGCAAGGCTTTTTGCATTAACACATAAATCTTTGACATGTTAAATAGGCTGTATTGTAATGAGAAATAAGGCAAGACATGCAATTCACATCACGGGGGTGATAGATTGAAAAATATATTAAGAGCCATGGTTATCCTCTTGATTATTTGCGGAACTTATGTTCTGTTTATTCAATATGGGGCTGTTCCTGAAAAAAAATCAAATGACAGCGAGCCTCAAGTCTCTAACGAGGAAGCGGCAAGCGGCAAACGAATACATATGCCGACTTCAGGATTATTGTCCTTTATGGGCAAATCCGCCGACGATGTAAAGAAAAAACTTGGGGAACCGGAACGTATTGACCCCTCGGCTTATGATTACGAATGGTGGGTTTACAATCAGGGAAAAGACCAATATGTGCAAATCGGGATGCTGGACAATAAAGTGGTCACATTATTTGCGGCGGGAAATGATATTAACGCAAAGCCCTTCAAAATCGGTGAGTCAACGGGAGAAGTATTTAAGACAACCCAGGTAGCTCCGTTTGTAAATGTAGAGTATAAAGGAAATTCCTATCGGTTTGAGTTTTCTGAAGAGGACATCAACACCAGACCGACTGTAAAAGTAGGGAAGATGTACGTCCAGCTGTATATGGACAAATTTGAAGGGAAGCTATCCAGCATCAGGGCGTTTGATGCACAAACCCTTGTCAAGCAAAGACCTTATGAGGTAGTGTACCGCGGCGAATTAGTAGAACCGAAAACGGTTACGGAAGATAAGTGGAAAGAGATCCAAACATCGAGTGAAAAGCAAATTCTCGATTTGACCAATGTCATTCGTGTCAAACATGGGTTAGCTAAGCTTGAGTGGGATCAGCCGACGGCCGAAGTGGCTTTTGGCCACAGTGAGGATATGAAAGAAAACAACTATTTCTCCCATGTATCGAAGAAATACGGCACGCTGAAGGACCGCTTAGAAAAAGGTGATGTCGATTTTGAGCAAGCGGGAGAAAATATCGCATACAATTATGTGGACGGTCCGGCTGCTGTAGAAGGCTGGCTGAATAGTGAAGGCCATCGAAAAGCGCTCCTAAATTCAGACTACACGCATCTTGGCGTCGGTGTAGACCGGAAGTATTACACTCAAAACTTTATTAAACGCTGATAGATCAGCCGCGGGCGACAGTACCGCGGCTGTTTATTGTTTCTGCAAAGACTCAGATGAACCTTTCTCGATGGATACTGTGAGTGACGTCGGAACCAAAAAAAGAGCTGCAACGGGCTGTCCAGCTCTTTTTTGATGAGGAGACTGACAGACGGCCGGAACCAATTATGGATCTTGTTCTGACGGGTTTCGGAACATGCCGCATCCAAACATTTACAAAAGGCTGGGATCTTGATTTCGAAACGATTAAGGTCTCGGCTAGGGATAAAGCTTCTGTTGTTCGACCTGAAAGCGCATTGAGTTTTTTTTGCGCTTCTTATTTTAAGGGGAAATGCCTAAAAAGTTTTTCTGTAAATATTAGGCGAACACTATGGCTCATAAACCGATACATTGTAGAAGGTACATTTTTCGGAGGGGGTGAGGATTGTGGCGAATCAACATGCCAATCATTCAATTAATGACTTTAAACAATTCGTTAAAAAACATCCCAAGCTGATCAAAGAAGTGCGCAAAGAACAAAGAAGCTGGCAGGACGTATACGAAAATTGGGTTCTCTTCGGAGAGAAAGACCCGATTTGGGATCCGTACAGAGAACAAGGGGCAGCCGCAGAAGCGGTAACCGACACATCAGAAAGAAATGATTTTGTTTCTAAAATGGTTACAGCTGTGAAAAAGATGGATGTCAATCAAATGAATGAACAGATCAATAAAATGAGCCAGTCGATCTCATCGTTGCAAAGCCTTCTCAACACATTTTCCGGAAGCGGACATAAGCAATCTCAGCCAGGACCCGGACAGCATCCTTTTTCTTTTAGGAAGGACTAATAAAGGAGAGCTTATATGCGCAAAGACGTTCAGGAATTTATTTTAGCAGATGAAGAACGAAAACGATTCTTAAGAGAACAGCCGATTTGGTACCGGAGGCTGGCGAGAAAGCCGGATGAACTGGCTTCATTTCAGCTTGAGATGATGAATTTTTATGAAAAAACCATTCCGCACCGGGTGAATCAGTTTACGAACGGGATTCAAATGGCACAAATGATGATGCAAATGTTCCAAGCGATGCGGACAAAAGATTAAAAGACCCGAAAATGGGTCTTTTTCATTGCGTAAACTGGGGAGGCTGTTCCGGCTCCTTTTTTAAAGGCGGCTAAGCATTTTCCAATTGGCAGGTTTCATGGTAAACTAACAACTGGAGGTGCGTGCTATGTATGCGACGATGGAATCCGTGCGGCTTCAAAGTGAAGCTCAGCAGCTTGCCGAGATGATTCTGCAGTCGGAGACGGCTGAGAACTACCGCAATTGTTACAAGCGTCTCCAGGAAGATGAAGAGGCAGGGCGGATTATTCGTTCTTTTATCAAAATAAAAGAGCAATATGAGGATGTGCAGCGTTTTGGCAAATATCATCCTGACTATAGAGAAATATCCCGGAAAATGAGGGAGATCAAGCGGGAGCTGGACCTGAACGATAAGGTGGCCGACTTCAAAAAAGCAGAGACCGAACTGCAGTCTATTCTTGATGAAATCAGCGTTGAAATTGGGACTGCTGTATCAGAGCATATAAAAGTTCCGACTGGGAATCCTTATTTTGACGGTTTGTCTTCATGCGGAGGCGGCTGCGGATCAGGCGGCGGCTGCGGATGCAAAGTGTCATGACGAGACTGGCCGTCTCGTCTTTTACATATAAGAGAAATCAGGCAGGTGAACGTATTGGAGAATAGACGCCAGGGCATGATTGTATATCTTCATTCTTTAAAGCAAAGCAAAATGCTGAGAAAGTTTGGAAATGTGCATTATGTGTCAAAACGCTTAAAATATGTCGTGCTGTATTGTGATATGGATCAAATTGAAAAAACAATGGACAAGATCTCGTCATATTCTTTTGTTAAGAAAGTTGAGCCTTCTTATAAACCGTTCTTAAAATTGGAATTTGAGTCAAAGCTTGATAAAGCGAAAGAATATGATTATAAAATCGGAATATAGCTGTATAAAAAAATCCCCGCAGGTTTCTGCGGGGTCCTTCTATTCCTTAACTTGTTAAGGAGAAGGCAAAGGGAGAGGAGAAACCGGAGGAAGAACTTATGGGGAAACGTAAGTCTTCTCCGCGGTTGGCAACAACATCCTCTGGATGCTGTTGCTTATAGTATGGACAATGATCCTTCCGCTTATACACTTGTAAATGAAGTTTAGCGCTCATTGTTTGAAAGAATGCTTTATGATAAGATAGGATTGGTTTTTTTCTTATACATAACGGCGTCCGGCCGAACAAGGAAACAAAATAGCTTTTAGAAAAAGTGGTGTGGAACATGAGAGTAATTTCTGGATCAAAAAAAGGCCGTTCACTAAAGGCAGTGCCGGGAACATCAACGAGACCGACAACCGATAAAGTGAAGGAATCGATTTTCAATATGATTGGCCCTTATTTTGACGGGGGCAGGGGACTTGATTTATTCGCTGGAAGCGGAGGTCTTGGTATTGAAGCGCTTTCACGAGGGTTTGACCATTGTATATTCGTTGACCGTGATTTTAAAGCGATTCAAACGGTAAGATCGAACTTAAAAACATTAGAGCTTACAGCGTATGCAGATGTGTACCGCAACGATGCGGAACGTGCTTTACACGCAGCTGCGAAAAGAGAAACGGGTTTTCACGGGATTTTTCTTGATCCTCCGTATAAGGAACAAAAACTAAAAGCGCTCTTAAGTGTGATAGACGAACAACAAATGCTGGAAGATGACGGTTTTATCGTCGCAGAGCATGACAAAGACGTCGAGCTTCCCGAAGCAGTAGGTGATTTAGTGATAACAAGAAAAGAAACCTACGGATTGACAGGGGTGGCGATCTATAAAAAGAGGGGGTTGTGATGTGACGAGTATAGCTGTCTGTCCCGGCAGTTTTGATCCGGTAACCTACGGGCATCTGGATATCATTAAACGGGGGGCGAATATATTTGATCAGGTGTATGTGTGTGTGCTGAACAATTCTTCAAAAAAGCCGTTATTCAGTGTAGAAGAACGCTGTGAGCTTTTGAGAGAAGTGACAAAAGACATTCCGAACATAACAGTTGAAACGTCACAAGGACTGTTAATTGATTATGCAAAAAGAAAAAATGCAAAAGCCATTTTAAGAGGCTTGAGAGCGGTGTCTGATTTCGAGTACGAGATGCAGGGAACATCCGTAAACCGTGTGCTTGATGAATCAATTGAAACCTTTTTTATGATGACAAATAACCAATATTCTTTCTTAAGTTCAAGCATAGTAAAAGAAGTGGCAAAGTATAAAGGCGCGGTATCAGAATTTGTACCGCCGGAAGTCGAGAAGGCGCTTCAGGAAAAATTCAGACAAGGATGAGTGTTTTGAGCTCATCCTTTTTTTGTTCCGTTTGTCAGTCTGTATGAAAAAATGAAAATGTACGTAAACAGTGCACATAACGTGACAGCAGGGCCAATCTGCACAAGCAGATTCCATCCGCTGATAAGAGCTGTCGGCAGCTCACCTGTTTCAAGAGATTTAAAAACGTACTGATCATGGTCATTCCACGCGGTGTAAAGAGGTTTCCATAACAGAATGACAAAAACGGCTGCATAAATGCCTTGCAGTACACGCGCGATGAAGAATGGTTTAAATCTGATGTCCGTCTCTGATAAAATGCCTGCCACTTGAGCCTGAACGGAAAAGCCGCTGAACCCGAGGATAAAGCTGACGACAACAGCTTTTTGCAAAAGGGAGACATCTGTCTCGCTGACAAGCTTGCTTCCCATTGTAATTTCAAACATCCCTGATAATAAAGGAATGTCCAGCTGAGAGGGGAGCTGAAACAAGGTCAGTGCGCCTTCTGTGAGAATAGAGAGAATATCGGTCAGTTGTACGACAGATAACAAACGATTAAAGACAGAAAACAAAATAATAAAGCCGCCCACCATTAGAAGGGTTTGTACAGATGACGTTACAGCGTCGCCTAAAATTTTTCCTAAAGGTCTTTTTTCCGCAAGTCTTGCAGTGTGAAGAGCATGTAAAGCATCCTTGATTGAAGGCAAAGAGATGGTTTTGTTTCTCATCAGCTGCCGCTCTTCTTTACGCCCGTAGGAGCGCATCGTTAAACCCACAGCCAAATTTCCTAAATAGTGTGCAGAAGCTAATAAAATACCTAATGACGCATTCTGAAAAAAGCCGACGGCGACAGCTCCAAAAATAAAGAGCGGGTTGGATGAATTGGTGAAGGAAGCAAGCCGTTCTGCTTCTACTCTTGAAATCTGTTTTTCCTGCCGCAGCCTTGCCGTCAGTTTTGCGCCGGCGGGGTTCCCTGATGCCATACCCATGGCCAGAACGAAGCCGCCGACACCCGGCACGCGGAAAATAGGGCGCATAAAAGGCTCGAGCAGAACACCGACAAACCTTACAATACCAAAGCCAATTAATAGCTCAGACAGTATGAAAAACGGCAGCAAAGACGGAAATACGACCTCCCACCACATGGACAGCCCGGTTTTAGAGGCTTCGAATGAGGCCTGCGGATGTGAGATGACAGTCGCTGTTAAAAAAATAAAAAACGCAGCAATCAAAAGTGTATGAATCTTCGACAAGTTCATTCTTACCTCCCCGACGCTAAAAATGCACAATGACATGTATATCATGATAAAATATGGTATGACTCGAAACTGCCAAGCAGTACCTGTCCTCTTGACCCTTTGTACTAATATACGAGCATAGGGGTTCAGTTTAGACCATAGAATTCGGTATACAGGGAATTCAGGCAGGAGGTTAACACGTTGGCCAAACCTAAAATCGGGTTAGCGTTAGGATCGGGAGGCGCCAGAGGAATTGCTCATCTCGGCGTGCTTTCCAGTTTACATAAGCACCAAATTGAAGTGGATATGATTGCGGGGAGCAGTATGGGCGCTTTGGTCGGCAGTTTCTACGCCGCGGGGCATGACGTGGAAACGATGAAAAAAGTCGCCAAGGCTTTCAAACGGCGGCTCTATGCTGATTATACGGTACCGAGACTCGGTTTTTTGAGAGGTGACCGTGTCAGGCAGCTCGTGCATGCTTATACATTCGGCAAACCGATAGAGGAACTAAAAATCCCTCTTGGAATTGTCGCGTGTGATCTGCAGACAGGAGAAAAGATTGTTTTCCGAAAAGGATCAGTATCAGATGCGGTGCGGGCAAGCATCAGCATACCAGGCATTTTTATTCCGCAGAAGCTGGACGGACGGCTTCTTGTAGACGGCGCGGTCGTCGACCGTATCCCGGTGTCTGTTGTAAAAGACATGGGGGCTGACATTATCATCGCCTCAGATGTCTCCAGGGTTCGAAAAACCGAAAAGGCGGCGCATATTTTTGATGTAATCATGCAAAGTATGGATATACTCCAAAATGAATTGGTGCGACATCAGACGATCGCCGCTGATATCATGATTCGCCCTTCTCTTGAAACATACAGCTCCAGCTCATTTGCCAATATAGAAGAGATGATAACAGCAGGCGAGCAGGCAACAAACCGAATGATCAGCCAGATAAAAAAAGAAATAGAGAATTGGGAGGGCTAATAACTTGCTACGCAAAAAACATTTTAGCTGGATGCTTGTCATCCTCATTCTGATTGCCGTTTTATCATTTATAAAACTGCCATACTATATTACAAAACCGGGAGAAGCGACAGAGCTTGGTTCACTGATAAAAGTGGAGGGAGGCTACTCGGAAACAGGGAGTCTCTCCTTAATGACTGTCAAAGTGGGACCGGCTAATCCATTTACATATGCATGGGCTAAGATGCATCCCTATTATGAAATCGTTCCTGATGAAAGCATCAAGGAAGAAGGCGAATCAGATGAGGAATATATGAAACGGCAGCTTCAAATGATGAAAAGCTCACAGGAAAATGCCGTCATCGCCGCATATCAAAAGGCAGGAAAAAAAGTAAGCTATTCCTTTAACGGCATCTACGCAAGCTCAGTGGTAGAAAACATGCCGGCGAAAGGCAAAATAGAAGTCGGCGATAAAATCATCAGTGCAGACGGAAAAACCTATCAGTCTGCTGAAAAGCTGATCGACTATATCAGCAGCAAAGCAGCCGGGGATAAAGTAACGTTAAAAATTGAAAGAGAAGGAAAAGAAAAGACGGCCACCCTTTCTTTAAAACAATTTCCAGATGACCCTGGCCGTGCTGGAATAGGAGTTTCGCTGTATACGGACAGGAACGTCAAGGTAAAGCCTGATATTGATTTCGAAATCGAAAATATCGGCGGCCCATCAGCGGGATTAATGATGTCGCTTGAAATTTATAATCAGCTGACAAAAACAGATGAAACTAGAGGCTATGACATTGCAGGCACCGGTACGATTGATGTCGACGGAAAAGTAGGACCGATCGGCGGCATTGATCAAAAAGTCGTCGCCGCAGACAAAGCTGGTAAAGACATCTTCTTCGCTCCGAATCAAAACGGCGCCAGCAATTCTGATTATCAAAACGCAGTAAAAACAGCGAAAGATATTGATTCAGACATGAAGATTGTGCCTGTTGATACGATGCAGGATGCGATTGATTATTTGAATAAGCTGAAAGCGAAAAGCACCTGAAATTCAGGTGCTCTTTTTATATCCTCAAAAAACGGTGTTCATCCTCGTCATATCGTATCGGGGCATGTCCGTATTCTTGTAAATCAAATTCGGTTCTAAGGGGCTCTTCTATCGCAAGGCTGTAGATTCTGCTTGCTTTAATGTCCAGATCGAGAGCAGGGTGGGAAAAGGAAGACAGCTTGCTGACAAGCGGAGCGGACAGCGCCTTTTTCTTTTCTGATAAAAAGGCCTGTCCTTTTTTCGTCATCCCAAGAAGTCTGATATAAGGAACCTCCTCGTCATTGATCAGCCGGTGAATCTCCTGTTTTTTCGTTCTCGTTAAAATGTGTGTGTTCATCCGCTGAAGCCTCGTCCACGTATATCGCTTTGTTTTGAGAAGCTCCATAAATTCCTGATAGGAGCTGGCTTTTCTGATCGAACGGAGGATTCTGTTCTCCAGCCCTTCCTCAACTTCGTATATTTGCTGTAATTCTAAGGCTGTGAGAGTCGAAAGACTGTATTTCAAATAAGAAAAATAGCTTTCTGGTGTATGCCACAGTCCGAAAGTCTTGCGGTAATCGGCTAATTCCCGTGCGGCTGCTTTGGGAAGAAACGGAACGCAGTCTTCAAAAGGCTTTTCAATCAGGGCTTTTCTGATGCTGGTCGCGCTGGCAATGTGACTATCTTCATCAGGAAGGTCAGCATCATGATAATCCGAGGAGATTCTCGCTGTCGTATAGGGCTTCATTTCATATCCGCCGGAAAGAATCGATTTTACATAATGGTATCCCAGAATGTTGTTCGGCTTCGACATATCAAGTCCGTTTTCTGTATGTAAAATGGATTTGAAGGCGATAGCAGCTGCTGATGGATAACTGGCACCCTTTTTAAGCTCTTCTTTTATACATTGATCAAACGAATCTTTATGCTCATCCATTACCTTTGCGGATTCTAAAAACGGCTCAATCTGTCCGTCTTCACTCCCGAAAAACAGTGCCTCGCATCCCAGGTTATTCAAAGTGGAGACGCTGCCGCGTGCGAAAATCTCCGCTTTTTGCACCGCGTAAAGATAAGGCAGTTCGACTACGAGGTCGACTCCGCTCTGAAGCGCCATTTTTGTGCGGGCCCATTTGGATACAACAGCAGGCTCCCCGCGCTGCAGAAAATGTCCGCTCATCACCGCAACAGCCGTGTCGCATCCGGTTTGCCGTTTGGCTGTTTGGGCATGATAAAGATGTCCGTTATGAAAGGGATTATACTCAACCACCAATCCGACAGCTTTCATATTTTTTCCGCCTTTCTTGCTATGTTTAAAAACGTATGGTACATTTGCAATTGAAAACTCTTACGTCTTTTTTGATTTAAGTGTATGCATAGGATATTCAGCTGTCAACGATGCTTGGCTGGTAGCATTATGCTGTAAAGAAAAAATATTGACAAAAACATTCTTAAAAGCTATAATCATGTTTGTTGCTTTCCTGAGGTGATACAAATGAAATGGACGATTTATCAGTTGCATCAAATGAAAAACCCGAGTTTTGAGTTTGATGAGACAGTTGAGTTACATGAGCTGACAAAGCTGAATTCTGACATTCGCCGCATTTCTCCTGTAAGGGTGAAAGGCAGAGCGGATATCAAATCTAAGCAGGTTTCGTTTGATTTTACGATCTCAGGCGAAATGATTTTGCCATGCTCAAGAACACTCGTTGATGTTCCGTATCCATTTACAATTTCAACAAAAGAACTGTTTATATTTCATCAGACGGATGATATAGAAGATGATGACGTTCACATTGTTGAGGACGATACTATCGACTTAACTCCGATCGTAAAAGAAGAAATTCTTTTAGAAATCCCTATGCAAATCTTTTGTGAATCTGAACAAGAAAAAGGAGCTGCTCCTCAAGAAGGAAAGGACTGGCAAGTCATTTCAGAGGAAGACAAGAAGAATCAAGTCGATCCGAGACTTGCTGCCCTTGAAAAGCTCTTAAAACAAGATGATGAATCTTAACTCTTTAAGGAGGTGGGAATAATGGCTGTACCTTTTAGAAGAACTTCTAAAATGAAAAAAAGATTGCGCCGTACACATTTCAAACTTAATGTACCTGGTATGACAGAATGTCCGTCATGCGGAGAGATGAAATTGTCTCACCGTGTATGCAAAGCATGCGGATCATACAACGGCAAAGACATAAATGTAAAAAGTAACTAATTAGAAAAGCGCAGGGTGAAAACCCTGCGCTTTTTCTTTTTTTCTTCCTGTCAGCTTGTAGAAAATTTGTGAGTGCAAATAGTCTATCTAATCTATTACCGGCATATGTATGAGATAAATAAGCTGACATGGAGGGAGATTGATTTGACCATTACAAGACAAGATGCTTGGACACAGGATGAGGATTTGCTGCTGGCAGAAGTAGTGCTTCGTCATATTCGCGAGGGCGGAACACAGCTTTCTGCCTTTGAGGAGGTCGGAAGGGCGCTGACCAGAACAGCCGCTGCCTGCGGATTCAGATGGAACTCATATGTGAGAAAGCAATACCAATCAGGCATAGAACTGGCAAAAAAACAGCGGAAAGAACTAAGAAAACAAATTGGGGTTCATTCCGTCAATATGCCGAATTCCGTCAGGCAGACTGCCCCGGAAGCTCCAGAGGGAAAAAGAGATTTGTCCATTCAGGATGTGATTGAGTTTCTCGAGCAGTTTAAAGAGGCACCGTCTGCGCAAGAATTCCACGTTGAAAAGGAAAAAATGAAGGAGCAAATTCAGTCGCTGCAAAAAGAACTCGAGGATTTACGGAGTGAAAACCAAACATTAAGAAACCAGCTGGAGATGACAGAAGAGGACTACAAGGCACTGATCGATATAATGGACCGAGCCAGAAAAATGGTTGTTTCGAAGGAAGACGGGAGGCTGAAAAAAACAGCTCAAGAAACGTAATGAACCCTCAAAATGAACCGGCCCTAGAGTCATCAAAGGCCGGTTGTTTCATTTTTATGCTGATTCACCCGGTGTCATTTCGCCAGCTATATCCGGATGCCAGATGAGCGGGTTTTCCCCTTTGTCCCGCGCCATGTCATATTTGACTGGTTCAAAGTTCATTTTACTAAAAAACTCTGCTGATTTGATCCGAGGGTTTGTTCGGATCGGCATTCTGAATGATTTGGCGAATTCAACTAAGGCTGTACCGTAGCCTCTGTTTTGATAACCTGGAAGGACTTCAAGCTTCCAAAGCTCTAAGTAATCCTGGTGTTGGTCAAAGTAAGGATTTGATTTGCCATTGACTTGATACAGACTCATACGCGCTACCAGTTTATCCCCAAAATAAATCCCATAAAAAGGCGAAGTGCTGTCATTTTCAATGATATTAGCTTGAAGATCTTCAAGCATCGAGAGCTCTTGTATACCATATTCTTTGAATTTCTTGAATTCTTCAAGCGTTTTATAGTTGACAAGCAGACGTTCTACCTTAATCAAACCAATCTCCCCCTTTGTTGTTCTCTACATATATTGTAATCGCTTTATTTAAAAAATCCAAATATTTAAACTTTAATTTAAGTGTTTTGAAACCTCTGCGAAGTATTTTTTTCATACTTCTGCTATGATAATACGTAAATGTTAAATTGGGTGTGACATCATGAAAATTGGAATTATCGGCGGGGGCTCGGTCGGTCTTTTATGTGCCTATTATTTATCTTTGGATCATGAGGTGACTGTTTTGACGAGGCGGGATGAACAGGCCGCAGCGATTCAATCTGAAGGGGTTCGGCTTTATAAAGCCGGGAAAGCGTTCAATGCTCATTGCAGTGCGGGTACAGCTATTGATTCATGTTTTGACCTTCTTGTCGTGACAGTGAAACAGCATCAGCTTCGAACTGTTTTTCCAATGCTTGAACGAATCAAAAAAACAAATATTTTATTCTTGCAAAATGGTATGGGTCATATACACGACCTTAAAGACTGGGGTGCTGACCATTCCGTTTATGTTGGGGTTGTTGAGCACGGAGCTGTAAGGAAATCGGATACAGCCGTTGAACATACAGGCATTGGTGCGATAAAATGGAGCACATTCAAGCATGCTGAATCAGATCGGCTTAACGCGATGCTCCAGCATAACCATTCAGAATTTCCAATTCGCTATGAGTTGGATTGGTATCGCCTGCTGACGGGCAAGCTGATCGTAAACGCCTGCATCAATCCGTTAACCGCGCTGCTGCGTGTGAAAAATGGAGAGCTGTTGACAGTGCCTGCTTATTTTTCTTATATGAAGCTCGTTTTTCAAGAGGCATGCAGCATTTTGCGGCTGGAAGATGAAGAGGCAGTCTGGGAGCGTGTACGGGCAGTTTGTGAGCAAACGAAAGACAATCGCTCTTCCATGCTGGTCGATGTGACTGCTGGACGGCAGACGGAAGCTGACGCCATCCTCGGATATTTGCTGAAAGAAGCACAGCTTCAAGGTCGCGACGCTGTTCACCTTGCGTTTTTACATGGCAGCATCAAAGCTTTGGAGCGAAACCGAAACAAAGTCTTTTGAGCTTTTCTGGTAACATGCTATACTCATTTCGGATAACTAACTATTTATTGGAGAAAGGAAGTTCTAGAAGATGCAGCTAACTGAACTTTCCATCAAAAATCAGAATGTGTTTGTACAGCACTATATAGATGGTAAAGAAGAAATGTCTTCTTTTTTTGATTACAGCATTCATCATAAGGATATGTGGCAAGAAAGACTGGAAGATTTGTCCTCGCGGGTTTTCGCAAGAGAGGAATTGACAGCCTATTTATCCTCTTATCACAACAAGTTCGGCTCAAGCGCTATGCAGCATTCTATTGAGAAGCTGAAGGATCCTTCGAGTGTTGCTGTTGTTGGCGGACAGCAGGCAGGGCTTTTAACAGGACCGCTCTACACCATACATAAAATCATCTCAATTATTGTTTTAGCAAAGGAAAAGGAAGAACAGCTACAGGTGCCTGTTGTACCGATCTTTTGGGTTGCCGGAGAAGACCATGACTTGGATGAAATTAATTTTGTCCATACGTCAGAAGACAGTGGGCCAGTGAAAAAAAAGCTTCCACAGTCTTACTGGAAAAAGTCATCTGCCGCCAATACACCGCTTGACCAAGAAAAATGCGCCGCATGGATAGACGATGTGTTTGCGGCTTTTGAAGAAACAGACCATACGAACACACTTCTGGAACATGTAAAACGATGTTTAAGAGAATCTGTTACGTTTACCGATTTCTTTGAACAGCTGATTGCGGATCTGTTTCAAGAGGAAGGCTTAGTATTGTTGAATTCCGGAGACCCGGGAATTAAAAAGCTGGAAACCGCCATGTTCCAAAAGATCCTCCATGACAATGATGATCTTGCACAAGCTGTTTCTAAACAGCAGGACTTCATGCGTGAAGCGGGTTACAAGCCGATTATCGAGTCTGGAAAAGAGCAGGCAAATCTGTTTTATGAATATGAAGAGGAACGCTTTTTAATTGAGAAAGACAACGGCCGTTTTGTGATTAAGGAACTTGATCTGGCATGGTCGATGGATGAACTTTATACACATATGGAAGAACATCCTGAGCGCTTTAGCAATAATGTCGTAACGAGACCGTTAATGCAGGAATTTTTGATTCCTACCTTGGCATTTATCGCGGGACCCGGTGAAATCAATTATTGGGGTGAGCTCAAACAGGCTTTTGCAGTGATGGGCTTTAAAATGCCTCCTGTTATGCCGAGGCTGAACATCACGATAGTTGAGCGCCATATTGAGAAAAAACTGACTGAACGAAAGATATCTTTACAAGAGGCGATAGAAGGCGGAACGGAAAACCAAAAAGAGAAATACTTTGAACACCAGATTCCGGAAGAGTTTACCGCGGTGATTGAGCAAGCGAAAAACCAGATTGAAGCCATTCATAAAACCGTCCGGCAGGAGGCGCTTAAGGTTGATCAGAGCATGGAGCCTTTGCTCCTGAAGAACGCGGCGTTTATTCAGGAGCAGCTTCAGTTTTTAGAGCGTACAGTGACAAAACGAATTGAGGAAAAAGAAGGCTATGTCTTAAGGGATTATGAGAGAATTCAAAATAGCATTAAGCCACTGCTCGCACCACAAGAGCGAATTTGGAATATCATGTATTATTTAAACAGGTACGGCCCAAAATTCTTCATATCATTCAAGAATCTGCCATTTTCTTTTCAAAATCAACATCAAGTTGTCAAACTTTGAAATAAAGTTTTAAAGAACCCTGAATAGTTCAGGGTTTTTTTTTATGTGTAAACAGTGTAAAATGAAGTTGTGGAGAGAAGTGGTGGATAGTGGTGAGTTAAGGAGAGAAAGTGGGGCAAAAGATCATGTTTATGGGTGAATACCAGCATACAATTGATGCGAAAGGCCGCATGATCGTACCCGCTAAATTCAGAGAAGGCCTCGGTGAGCAGTTTGTGCTGACAAGAGGACTTGATCAGTGTCTCTTCGGCTACCCTATGCACGAGTGGAAACAGATTGAAGAAAAACTAAAAGCTCTTCCTCTCACAAAAAAAGATGCCCGCGCATTTACACGTTTCTTCTTTTCAGGTGCGACAGAATGCGAACTGGACAAGCAGGGCAGGGTAAATATCGCATCATCTCTATTGAATTACGCTAAACTGGAAAAAGAATGTGTTGTTATCGGGGTTTCGAATCGAATTGAATTGTGGAGTAAGGTAATTTGGGAACAATACACAGAAGAGCAAGAAGATTCATTCGCTGAAATTGCTGAAAACATGATTGGATTTGATATATAATGAATCTTCGTGTATAACACTCTAAAAACAATTTCAATTCATCCTGATAAAAGGTGGGACCAACACACAATGTTTCAACACAAGACAGTACTTCTTCGTGAAACCGTTGACGGCCTAAATATTAAACCGGACGGTACATATGTAGACTGCACACTCGGTGGAGCTGGGCACAGTACATATTTATTACAGCAGTTATCCGAGAAAGGGCGTTTAATCGCATTTGACCAAGATGACACGGCATTACAGCATGCAGAAGAAGCGTTGTCCGATTATCAAGGACAGCTTATTCTGATTAAAAGCAACTTTAGGTACTTAAAAGAATGTTTACATGAACACGGCATTACTGAAGTAGACGGTATTTTATTTGATCTAGGGGTGTCTTCCCCGCAGCTGGATACACCGGAAAGAGGATTCAGTTACCATCATGACGCACCTTTGGACATGAGGATGGACCAGTCGGCCACGCTTACGGCGAAAGAGGTCGTAAATGAGTGGCGCTATGAGGATCTTGTCCGTATTTTCTTTAAATATGGTGAAGAGAAGTTCAGCAAACAGATCGCCAGAAAAATTGAGGAGGCCAGAAGCAAATCTCCTATTCAAACTACGGGCCAACTGGTCGATCTAATAAAAGACGCTATTCCCGCTCCGGCCAGAAGGAGCGGAGGACATCCCGCAAAACGCGTGTTTCAGGCAATCAGAATTGCTGTGAACGATGAACTGAAGGTTTTTGAAGAGGCTTTGGAGCAAGCAATTGACGTGTTAAAGCCGGGGGGCAGGGTATCAGTGATTACCTTCCACTCACTTGAGGACAGAATTTGCAAATCAACGTTTAAAGAGAAGTCGTCACTTCCGGATCTTCCTCCGGGTCTTCCTGTTATACCGGAAGAGTTTGAACCGGAGCTCAAGCTTATCACAAGAAAACCGATCACGGCATCTGAAGAAGAATTGGCAGAAAACAATCGTGCTCGTTCTGCGAAGCTTCGAATTGCTGAAAAAAGAAAATAACAAAACGCGAACGCAAACCTAAAAAGGAGGTCATCAGCCTATGAACAATTTAGCTTATCAACCAGAGAAACAGCAACGGCATGCGATCAGTCCTGAGAAAAAAGTGATTGTCAAGAAAAGGGCTTCCATTACTCTCGGAGAAAAGGTGCTTCTCGTCCTCTTCGCCGCTGCAGTGCTGAGCGTATCGCTTTTGATCGTGTCGAAGGCTTATGCGGCTTACCAAACAAATATAGAGGTGCAAAAGCTTGAGGAGCAAATTTCTTCCGAAAACAAGCAGATTGGTGACCTCGAAAAAAGCGTTGCTGATTTAAGCAAGCCGCAGCGCATTATGGATATTGCGAAAAAGAACGGCTTGAATTTAAAAGATAAAAAAGTGAAAAACATACAGGAATGATTCAAATGCCAAAAAAGAATAAATTTATGAACAGAGGAGCAGCGATTCTAAGTATTTGTTTCGCTCTCTTTTTCTTTGTCATCCTCGGGAGAATGGCATATATTCAAATAACCGGAAAAGCCAACGGTGAAGTGCTTGCGACAAAAGCGACAGAGCAGCATGAAAAGAAACGGTCAATTGAAGCGAGCAGGGGCTCCATCTTAGACCGAAATGGAAAAGTAATTGCTGAGGATACAGCTACGTATAAGCTAATCGCTGTTCTTGATGAAAAAATGACTACTGACAAAAAGCATCCGCAGCATGTCCAGAACAAGGAAAAAACAGCTGAAGAATTGTCTAAAATGATAAACATGGACAAGGCTGATATTCTTGATATCTTAAACAAGAAGAAGGCAAAACAAGTCGAGTTCGGTTCAGCGGGACGGGATATTACTTATTCACAAAAGCAAAAAATCGAAAAGCTGAATCTCCCGGGAATTTCATTTTTGCGTGATACAAAACGCTACTACCCGAACGGCATATTTGCGTCCAACTTGATTGGCTATGCCGAGGTTGACCAAAAAACAAATGAAATCACCGGCGCGATGGGATTAGAAAAAGTGCTGGATAAGTATTTAAGGGAGCGGGACGGATACGTCACATATGAAAGTGACAAATCCGGCTGGGAACTCCCGAACAGCAAAAATAAAATTACAGCTCCAAAAAATGGTGACAATGTATATTTAACCATTGATCAGAAAATTCAAACCTTTTTGGAAGACAGCATGACAAAAGTGGCGAAAAAGTATAATCCGAAAAAAATCATGGCAGCAGTCGTCGATCCGAAAACGGGCAAAGTGCTTGCCATGGGGCAGCGTCCAAGCTTTGACCCAAACACACGCGATGTGACGAACTACTATAACGATTTAATTTCATATGCGTATGAGCCGGGATCAACAATGAAGATATTTACACTTGCTGCTGCCATACAGGAGAATGTGTATAACGGCAATGAAAAGTACAAATCCGGAACATACAAAGTAGGCGGAGAACCTGTAAGGGACCATAATGATGGTGTAGGCTGGGGGCCAACAACATATCATGACGGTGTTGTAAGGTCTTCAAATGTTGCTTTTGCCAAACTGGCTAATGAAAAATTGGGCTATTCCCGGTTTAATGAGTATCTTCATAAGTTCAATTTCTATCAAAAAACAGGCATTGACTTGCCGGGTGAAGCATCAAGTAAAATCAATTTTAAATATGAATTTGACAAAGCATCAACTGCATATGGCCAAGCCTCTGCTGTTACACCAATTCAACAGCTGCAGGCTGCAACTGCAATAGCAAATGACGGTAAAATGATGAAACCCTATGTCATAGACCATATTGTTGATCCTGATAAGAAAAAAACCATTTATCAAAATAAACCTCAGTCCGCCGGTACCCCAATTTCTGCGGAAACCGCTAAAAAGGTTCGTCAAATTTTAGGTGATGTCGTTACATCTGATATCGGTACTGGACAGCCATATAAAATTGAAGGTTTTGATGTGGCTGTTAAAACCGGAACAGCGCAAATTGCCGGACAAAACGGTTATCTATCTGGACGCGATAATTACGTATTTTCCGTAATGGGAATGGCGCCTAAAGATGATCCTGAGCTGCTGATCTATGTTGCAGTGCAGCAGCCGCAATTAGAAAATGATGAAACAGGCTCTAATCCAGTATCTGAAATTTTCAATCCGACAATGAAAAACAGTTTGCATTATCTGAACATTGAACCGACTGAAACGTCAGATTCAGATGAGGAAGAAACGAAAGCGCAGGCGATGCCTGATTTAACAGATCAAACTGTAACAGGTGCTCAAAAGAAAGCGAAAGACGAAAACCTCACACCGATTGTGATCGGCAGTGATATTGCAGTAAAACAGCAATATCCAAAAGCGGGTGAGGAGGTTTTGACCAATCAGAAGGTCTTCCTGAAAACGGGGGGCAAAATCAAGATGCCTGATATGACAGGCTGGTCGAGAAGAGAGGTTCTTCAATACGGCGATTTGGCAGGAATTCATATAGAAGTGAGCGGACAAGGTTACGCTGTGAGCCAAAGCGTTAAGAAGGACAAAGAAATAAAAGACGGAACCGTGATCAAGGTGAAGTTTAAGAATCCTGATTAAATAGAAAGAAAGCTTACCCTGTTGGGTGAGCTTTCTTTTTTTCTATCTCCAAAGAGGAGCGCCGTTCTACCTGTCCACACGCAGGCATAAAATGAAACAAGCCTAAATAAGGAGTGAACGGTGCCTTGCGCGTCTCGAATGTAACGGTTAGAAAACGTTTATTATTTGTTTTGCTTTTTGGAGTGATCGTATTTCTGATCATTGATACAAGGCTGGGGTATGTTCAGTTTGTCATGGGGGAGAAACTGACTTCTCTGGCGAAGGATTCCTGGAGCCGGAACCTGCCGTTTGAGCCGGAACGGGGAGAGATCCTTGATCGGAACGGGGTTAAGCTTGCTACAAATAAGAGTGCTCCGACCGTATTTGTCGTGCCGCGCCAAGTCCAGGATCCACTGAAAACGAGCAAACAGCTGGCTGCGGTGTTAAATATGTCTGAAGAAAAAGTATATAAGCACGTCACAAAAAAAGCGTCGATAGAAAAGATTACGCCGGAAGGGAGAAAAATTTCAAATGAAAAGGCAAAAGAAATCAAAGCACTCGATTTAAAAGGGGTGTATGTAGCGGAGGATAGTATCCGCCATTATCCGTTCGGCAGCTTTTTATCCCATGTGCTTGGGTTTGCCGGCATTGATAACCAAGGACTCCTCGGGCTTGAAGCCTATTATGATGATGATTTAAAAGGAGAAAAAGGCTCTGTTAAGTTTTATACAGATGCCAAAGGGAAAAAAATGCCCGATGAAGCGGATGACTACACGCCTCCTAAGGATGGACTCGATATGAAGCTGACTGTAGATTCGAAGGTGCAAACCATAATGGAACGAGAGCTTGATAACGCTGAAGCTAAATATCATCCAGACGGTATGATTGCAGTTGCAATGAACCCGAAAAACGGAGAAATACTTGGGATGGCAAGCAGACCTGACTTTGATCCGGCTGATTACCAATCTGTTGACCCGTCCGTTTACAATCGGAATCTCCCTGTGTGGAGCACGTACGAGCCGGGTTCGACCTTTAAAATTATTACACTTGCGGCGGCTCTGGAGGAGCAAAAAGTCAACTTAAAACGCGACCAATTTTATGATAAAGGACATGCAGAAGTAGACGGAGCAAGACTGCGCTGCTGGAAAAGGGGCGGCCACGGACTGCAAACGTACCTTGAAGTTGTGCAAAACTCATGTAACCCCGGCTTTGTTGAATTGGGAGAGAGATTGGGCAAAGAAAAGCTATTCAAATATATAAAAGGCTTTGGATTTGGCCAAAAAACCGGGATTGACCTGCAAGGTGAAGGAACAGGGATTTTATTTCCGCTTGATAGAGTAGGCCCGGTTGAGCAAGCGACAACCGCCTTTGGACAGGGGGTATCCGTCACGCCGATTCAGCAGGTTGCAGCCGTTTCTGCAGCTGTTAACGGCGGCACGCTCTACACACCTTATATAGCAAAAGAGTGGATTGATCCGGTAACCAAAAAAACAGTCAAAAAACAATCGCCAATTGCCAAGAAACAAGTCATTTCTAAGGAAACATCAAAACAAATCCGCTATGCTTTAGAAAGCGTCGTTGCAGAAGGCACCGGACGCAATGCGTTTGTCGAAGGCTATCGTGTCGGCGGCAAAACAGGTACAGCGCAAAAGGTGAAAGATGGAAAATACCTCGAAAACAACCATATTGTATCATTTATCGGTTTCGCACCGGCTGACGACCCAAGTCTTGTCGTCTATGTCGCGGTCGATAACCCGAAAGGCACAATTCAGTTTGGCGGAACCGTTGCAGCGCCTATTGTAGGAAGTATTATGAGAGACAGCCTGCCGGAGCTTGGTGTGAAGCCTAGGAAAAATCAAATCGAAAAAAAATACCAATGGAACGACACAAAAACAGTAGAAGTTCCGAATGTTGTAGGGATGTCTGTCTCAGATCTTGAGTCACTTTTGGTGAATCTGAATATAGATGCTTCCGGAAAAGGGAGCAAAATCGTCAAACAATCACCAGCTGCAGGAACGAAAGTAAAAGAGGGCTCTAAGATACGTGTTTATTTGACTGAAGAAGATGAAAAAAAGGAGGCAGCCGATTAATTCGGGCTGCCTATTATTTTATTGCAGAAAAATGCTGATATCTTTCAAGATTAGCTGGATGTATCCTTTTTTTTACGCTAAAATATGAACTGTATGCTTAAAAGTCATTATCACATCATTTGATGTGACTTCAATGATAAAAAGAACGAATAGAATGTTGAGAGGTTTGATACGATGAAACTTACAAAGCTGCTTACATACTTAACAACCGAACCTTCTGTAAATGATTCACAAGACCCTGAAATAACTTCAATTGAGATGGACTCCAGGGAAGTAAAGAAAGGGAGTCTTTTTGTATGTGTAAAAGGGTATACGGTAGATGGCCATGATTTTGCGCAAAAAGCAGTTGAAAACGGCGCAGCGGCTATTGTGGCTGAAAAGGAGCTCGATGTGGGTGTGCCTGTCATCATTGTCCGGCAGTCACTGCGGGCGCTCAGCGTTTTGTCTGATGCGTTTTACGGACAGCCGACAAAGAAACTGCAGCTGATCGGAATAACGGGCACAAACGGAAAAACATCAACGACCCATATGGTTGATGAGATTCTCAAAAAAGCGGGGAAGCGAACAGGCTTAATCGGCACGATGTACATTAAAATCGATGACGAAACACTTCCCGTTAAAAACACGACACCGGAAAGCGTCACGTTACAGCAAACATTTAAAAAAATGAATGACAAGCATGTCGACACGGCCATCATGGAGGTTTCTTCTCACGCTTTATCACTTGGACGGGTTCACGGCTGTGATTATGACATCGCCGTGTTTACGAACTTAACACAGGATCATCTTGACTATCACAAAACGATGGATGAATACCGACAGGCAAAAAGCCTGCTGTTTTCTCAGCTTGGCGGGGCATTCAACCATGAAAATCCAAAACGGGCTGTTTTAAACGCGGATGATGAGGCAAGCGCTTATTTTGAAAAGGTCACTGCGGCACATATTTCTACATATGGAATTAAAAACAATGCTGATGTAATGGCGAAAGATATCAAAACTACTGCACAGGGCACAAGTTTTGAACTGGTGACGAACAAAGGCACGAAGCACATCACGATGTCGCTCGTCGGACAGTTTAACGTGTATAACGTGCTCGCTGCTGTTGCGACTTGTATAGCGGCAGGCATTCCGTTTGAAACCATTACAGAAGCCGTGGAAGAATTGCATGGCGTAAGAGGCCGTTTTGAACTGGTTAATCAGCAGCAGGAGTTTCCGGTTATTGTTGATTACGCGCATACGCCGGACAGCCTTGAAAACGTACTGAAGACATGCAGAGACATGGCGGAAGGAAAGCTGTTTGTTGTTGTCGGCTGCGGCGGAGACAGAGATAAGACAAAGCGCCCGAAAATGGCGAAAATCGCTGTTGAGCTGGCTGACGAACCGATTTTCACTTCAGATAATCCGAGAAGCGAAGATCCGCGTGCCATTTTAAGAGATATGGAAGCAGGGGTAGAGAACGAATACTACCACAGCATTGCCAATCGCGAGCAGGCGATCTTCTTTGCCATTGCCAACGCCAAAAAAGGCGATGTTGTCCTCATTGCTGGGAAAGGACATGAAACCTATCAGCAGATTGGAAACGAAACCTTTGACTTTGACGATGCCGAAGTGGCGGCAAGAGCCATTGTCGAACTGAATAAAAATAAGACGAATTCATAGGAAAGAGATGTTATTGCATGATGGAGCTTGAAAAGATTTTTCATATGGAAAAAAAACATGAATATGATAACTACGTATGTCGTTTGAAAGAAACAGGAGGAGAAAAGGACAATGCTTGAGCAAGTCATTCTGTTTACAATTTTAATGGGTTTTTTAATCAGTGTTCTGCTCTCTCCGATTCTTATTCCGTTTTTAAGAAGATTAAAATTCGGCCAGAGTATTAGAGAAGAAGGACCGAAATCACACCAGAAAAAATCAGGGACACCGACAATGGGCGGGGTCATGATCATACTGTCTATCATTGTGACAACAATAGTGATGACGCAGAAGTTTTCAGAAATAAGTCCGGAAATGTTCCTGCTGCTGTTTGTCACGATCGGTTACGGTTTACTCGGCTTTTTGGATGATTACATTAAAGTCGTCATGAAACGAAATCTCGGTCTGACGTCAAAGCAAAAGCTGATCGGACAAATTATCATCGCAATTGTGTTTTATGCGGTGTATCATTACTACAATTTTGCGACGGATATCCGCATTCCTGGGACTGATCTGTCATTTGATCTTGGATGGGCTTACTTTATCCTTGTGCTATTTATGCTTGTCGGCGGATCAAACGCCGTCAACCTGACTGATGGTCTTGACGGTCTATTATCAGGTACGGCAGCCATCGCTTTTGGCGCCTTTGCCATTCTGGCATGGAATCAATCCCAATATGATGTTGCTATTTTCTCAGTCGCAGTTGTTGGAGCGGTGCTGGGCTTCCTAGTCTTCAATGCGCATCCAGCCAAAGTGTTTATGGGAGATACAGGATCACTTGCATTGGGAGGAGCAATCGTCACCATCGCCATTTTAACGAAATTAGAAATCCTGCTGGTTATCATCGGCGGTGTATTCGTCATTGAGACATTATCCGTTATTCTGCAGGTCATCAGCTTTAAAACGACAGGTAAACGAATCTTTAAAATGAGTCCGCTTCACCACCATTATGAGCTTGTCGGGTGGTCTGAATGGAGAGTTGTTGTAACATTTTGGGCTGCGGGACTTTTGCTTGCCGTATTAGGAATTTACATCGAGGTGTGGTTATAAGTGGAAAACGATCTATTTTTGCATAATCAGCATTTTTTAGTCCTTGGACTCGCCAAAAGCGGGTTTGCGGCTGCTTCTATACTTCATGAAAAAGGTGTTTATGTTACAGTCAACGACCAAAAGCCTTTTGATGAGAACGAACCAGCCCAGAAACTTTCTGAAAAAGGGGTCGAAGTTGTCTGCGGAGAGCACCCTGTTTCTCTGTTCGATCAGCATCAGATTACTGTACTGATCAAAAACCCGGGTATTCCATATGAAAATATTATGGTTCAGGAAGCCGAAAAAAGAGGCATCCCGATATGGACGGAAATTGAGCTTGCCTACCATCTGACGAATGCCAAATTTATTGGGATTACTGGGTCGAATGGAAAAACGACAACAACAACGCTGATTTATGAAATGCTGAAGGCAGACTCTCAAAAGGCGCTGATCGCCGGAAACATCGGTACAGTCGCAAGTGAGGTTGCCTATCACGCTGATGGAGATGAATGGATCGTAACGGAACTTTCGTCATTTCAGCTGATGGGAACGCACGACTTCAGGCCTGAAATCAGCCTGATTTTAAACGTGTTTGATGCCCATCTGGATTATCATCATACGAGAGAAAACTATGAAAAAGCGAAACAAAAAGTGTATCTGCATCAGAAAGCTTCAGATAAAGCAATTGTCAACCAGGATGATGAAACAGTCGTGCGCCTGGCTGAGGCCGGAGAAGCCGGAATTGTTCCTTTTTCAGTAAGCAAACAGCTTGAACACGGCGCTTATGTAAAAGAGGGCATGATTATGTACAACGGCGAAGCTATTCTTCCTCTGGAAGAGGTTGTGCTGCCAGGTGCGCATAATCTGGAGAACATTTTAGCCGCGATTGCGGCAGTGAAAACGGCTGGAGCGTCCAACGAGGCCATCAAAAAAGTGCTGACAAGCTTTACCGGCGTAAAGCACCGTCTCCAGTATGTCACAACAGTGAAGAACCGTAAGTTTTATAATGACAGCAAAGCAACAAACGTTTTGGCGACAAGCAAAGCGCTTTCGGCTTTTGAAAAACCTGTCATCCTGCTTGCAGGCGGACTGGATCGCGGAAACGGCTTTGACGACTTAAAACCTTACATGAAGCATGTCAAAGCGGTGCTTACATTCGGACAGACAGCGCCGAAACTCGAAAAGCTCGGAAATGATCTGGGAATACAACATGTCAAACGTGTCGATAATGTTGAACAAGCAGTATCTGCGGCGTTTGCGCTCTCAAATGAAGGAGATGTCATTCTGCTTTCACCTGCGTGTGCGAGCTGGGATCAATTCAAAACATTTGAAGAACGCGGTGACATGTTTATAGACGCCGTGCATATGCTTAAGTAAGGGCTTGTCTTGGAAATCGGCAGCCCTAATGACTTTAAGCTTGGGGTGTCGATTGCTTTGACTACTAAAAAAACATCGCCTGATTTGTTATTGGTCATCATTACGTTATTATTATTAACAATTGGATTAATTATGGTGTACAGTGCGAGTGCGGTATGGGCGGATTATAAATTTGACGACTCATTCTTTTTCGCGAAACGGCAGCTATTGTTTGCGGGCATCGGCGTTATTGCCATGTTCTTTATTATGAATGTTGATTATTGGACATGGCGGACATGGTCCAAGTTGCTGATGGTTATCTGTTTTTTCTTGCTGGTGCTTGTTTTAATACCAGGCGTAGGCATGGTGCGGAACGGCTCTAGAAGCTGGATCGGTGTCGGCGCATTCAGCATACAGCCTTCAGAGTTTATGAAGCTTGCGATGATAGCATTCCTTGCTAAATTTCTCTCTGAAAAGCAAAAAAACATTACATCGTTCAGACGTGGATTCGTTCCGGCGCTCGGCATCGTGTTTTCCGCATTTTTGATTATTATGTGCCAGCCTGACCTCGGTACGGGAACGGTAATGGTCGGTACTTGTATTGTCATGATTTTTGTAGCCGGTGCGCGAATTGCCCATTTCGTCTTTCTCGGGCTGATCGGCCTGAGCGGATTTGTTGGGCTCGTACTGTCGGCTCCATATCGAATTAAACGGATTACCTCTTACTTGAATCCGTGGGAAGATCCGCTCGGCAGCGGCTTTCAAATTATTCAATCGCTGTATGCGGTAGGGCCTGGCGGATTGTTCGGAATGGGGCTCGGCCAAAGCAGACAGAAATTCTTTTATCTGCCTGAGCCGCAAACGGACTTTATTTTCGCCATCTTGTCAGAGGAGCTTGGGTTTATCGGCGGGTCTCTTATTTTGCTTCTGTTCAGCGTGCTGCTGTGGAGAGGAATCAGGATCGCGCTCGGTGCACCAGATCTTTATGGCAGCTTTGTCGCTGTAGGGATTATTTCAATGATCGCGATCCAAGTTATGATCAATATCGGTGTTGTGACGGGCCTTATTCCGGTAACTGGCATCACGCTGCCGTTTCTAAGCTACGGAGGTTCATCATTGACTCTGATGCTGATGGCTGTCGGTGTGCTGCTGAACGTGAGCCGGTACTCGAGGTATTAATAAATTTTATTCGTGAAGCGATCCTATGAAACAGGAAGCTGGGAAACAATTGATGCGATAACCCTGTCCATAAAAACAGGGTTATCGTTATGTTATAGAGACTGAGACTGGGGGAAGAGATATGCGAATTGCAATAAGCGGAGGCGGCACAGGGGGACACATCTATCCAGCACTTGCCTTTATCAAAGAGGTGCAGCGCCGCCATCCTGATGTAGAATTTTTATATATCGGAACAGAAAACGGATTAGAGAAAAAAATTGTAGAACGGGAAAATATACCGTTTCGTTCCATTGAAATTACAGGTTTTAAAAGAAAGCTTTCATTTGAAAACGTAAAAACGGTCATGCGTTTCCTAAAAGGCGTTAAAAAAAGCAAATCGTATTTAGCGGAATTTAAGCCGGATGCCGTGATTGGAACGGGCGGTTATGTGTGCGGGCCGGTTGTATACGCGGCTGCAAAAATGGGGATTCCGACTATCGTTCATGAACAAAACAGCCTGCCGGGCATCACCAATAAGTTTCTTTCAAAATATGTTGATAAAGTAGCAATATGTTTTGAGGAAGCAAAATCACATTTTCCAAGTGAGAAAGTTGTATTTACGGGAAACCCGAGAGCCTCTGAGGTCGTCTCAATAAAGACGGGTCGCTCGATGGCAGAATTCGGGCTCTCTGAAGAGAAAAAAACCGTATTAATCTTCGGCGGAAGCAGAGGCGCCGCACCGATTAACCGTGCGGTCATTGATATGCAGGATGCGCTGAAATCAAGAGCGTATCAAGTACTGTATATTACGGGCGAGGTTCACTATGAGAAAGTAATGACTGAGCTGAAAAACAAGGGTGCAGCTGACAATATGGTCACAAAACCGTTTCTTCATCAGATGCCAGAGTATTTAAAGGCGATTGATGTGATTGTAGCAAGAGCGGGTGCGACGACCATTGCGGAAATTACGGCACTCGGAATCCCAAGTGTGCTGATTCCAAGTCCGTACGTAACGGCGAATCACCAGGAGGTCAATGCGAGATCTCTCGGTCAGCATGATGCGGCGATTGTTTTGAAAGAAACAGAACTCAGCGGGGAAAAGCTGATTGAAGCGCTTGACCGGATTGTGCTCGATGAACAAACATTAAAGGATATGAGCGAACGGACAAAGTCACTAGGTGTTCCTGATGCTGCGGCCCGTTTATACAGCGTACTCGAAGATTTGAAAAAATAATAGAAAAGCAAATGGAATGCGGAGGTTTACGATGGAGAAAGTGATACAAGAATTAAAAGAACGCGAAGTCGGCAAGGTGCTTGCAAATGAACCGCTCGCAAATCATACAACAATGAAAATCGGCGGTCCTG
Source organism: Bacillus sp. 0909A (assembly GCF_036765115.1). Taxonomy (NCBI): domain Bacteria; kingdom Bacillati; phylum Bacillota; class Bacilli; order Caryophanales; family Bacillaceae; genus Bacillus; species Bacillus sp. 0909A. Next base: position 293,222 of record NZ_JBAIZU010000002.1, on the reverse strand, counting down.
CGGATGTATTGGTCATACCAAGCAGTGTAGATGCTGTCAAGGACATCATGGATGTTGTGAAAAAATATGAAGTAAAGTGGACAGTCATCGGCCGCGGATCAAACCTTCTTGTATTAGATGAAGGGATCAGAGGTGTGGTGATCAAGCTGGGGGCGGGTCTTGACCACTTGGAGCTTGACGGGGAACAAGTCACTGTCGGTGGCGGTTATTCAGTTGTGCGTCTTGCTACATCGATGAGCAAAAAAGGCTTGTCGGGATTAGAATTCGCTGCCGGAATTCCGGGATCCGTCGGAGGGGCTGTCTATATGAATGCAGGCGCTCACGGATCTGATATGAGTAAGATCCTTGTCAAAGCGCATATTTTATTTGAGGACGGCACAATCGAGTGGCTGACAAATGAGGAGATGGAATTCACCTACAGAACGTCCGTATTGCAAAAGAAACGCCCTGGTGTTTGTCTTGAAGCCGTTCTCCAGCTTGAACAGAAGGATAAAGAATCAATCGTTCAGCAAATGCAAAGCAATAAAGACTACAGAAAGAATACACAGCCGTATTCAAGCCCTTGTGCAGGAAGTATATTCAGAAACCCGCTTCCGAACCATGCCGGCAATCTAGTGGAAAAAGCGGGCTTAAAAGGATATCAAATCGGCGGTGCGAAGATATCGGAGATGCACGGAAACTTCATCGTCAATGCGGGCGGAGCATCAGCAAAAGATGTGCTTGATCTCATTGATCATGTGAAAAAGACAATCCGTGAAAAATACGAGATTGATATGCACACAGAGGTTGAAATCATCGGTGAAAATCGCTGATTCAAGTTCTGAACTGAAGCTGTTCATATGATATACTGTAAGCAAACGACAAACGGCATCATAGTATGCCGTTTGTTTTGGAATAGGCAGACTTTTAAGGCTGTTTCAGTTGAATGAGGTGAACAGGCAATGAATCCGGGTCATGACCGAGAAAAAATCGTAAATATTGAAGAGCGGATCCCTAAAATTAAAGAGCAGAGAAAACAGAAGGCAAACCGCAGGCTTATTTCATTTATTATGCTCTTTTTTATGATGGTGCTGATCATCGTGTATCTGCAGACACCGATTAGTAAAATTTCATCAATCTCTGTTACCGGTAATGAGAATGTTTCCAAAAAGGAGATTATTGATCTTTCCGATATCAAAAGCGGAGATACTGAATTTTGGAGTCTGGATAAGAAAAAAACAGCAAAAAAGATTCAGGAAAATAAATTAGTGAAAAAAGCAGAAATCAGCAAATCCCTTCCTAATAAAATCAACATTGCGATCGAAGAATATAAAGCGATTGCCTATTTAGAAAAAGACAATGTGTATTACGAAATCCTTGAAAACGGTTCAGTTTTGCCAAACGAAGTAACGCCGGATGATGCGGGACCCATTTTGGTGAATTGGACAGACCCTAAAAAACGTGTTCAGATGGCCAAGCAGCTCGATGCTTTGTCAAATTCTTTAAAACAGTCGATTTCAGAAGTGTACTATACTCCTGTCAAAATGGATCAAAACCGTATTAAATTATATATGAACGACGGGTATGTCGTTACTGCTTCCATCAAAACCTTTGCAGACCGAATGAAAACGTATCCTTCTATTATCTCACAGCTTAACGGTAGTAAAAAAGGGATTATTCATTTAGAAGTTGCTACCTATTTTGAAGAGTTTGGAAAAAGAGATTCGTCTGCCAAAAAGGAAGATGAAAATTGAGGGGCAAATCAGCCGTCCTTCTTTCTTTGATTATGCTGATCGCAGGCTTTTTAATTTCTTTTTCCTTTCAGACGACAAGAGAAAACCACAAAAGCATGACAGAGAGGGAAGAATGGAAAAAAGAATATGCCCTGCGGGATGAACTGCTGAAGCAAGAGAAAGAAAACAAGGACCTTGAAAAAGAACTGTATCAAAAGCAGAACAAAGTCCGTCAGACTGAAAATAAGCTGAAAAACGAAAAAACAGAATACTATAACGTTCTGGAAGATGTAGAAAAGTACAGAATGTATATTGGGGAAGTCGGTGTACAAGGAGAGGGCGTTCAAGTGACTTTGGAAGATGCTTCTTACATACCGGAAGGAGAGAACGTGAACAGCTACATCGTTCACGAAAGCCATCTCTTTCAAGTCATAAATGAACTGTATATTTCTGGTGCGGAAGCCGTCTCCATCAACGGCCAGCGGCTGACCCATGATTCCTACATCAAGTGCAACGGGCCGGTCGTAACGGTTGACGGGGTGCAGCACCCCGCCCCATTTGTCGTTTCTGCCATTGGAGATCCCGATGTCCTGCTTCCTTCGTTAAATATAGCAGGAGGCCTGATCGATCAGCTTTCTATGGATCATATTTCTGTTACCGCAGAAAAAAAGAAAAATGTACAAATGGAGCCCATTCTGAAAACGAAGGAATGACTGGAAAAGCGGGTGAAGTGATTGAAAATAAAGCGTTCCTTCATTAGCCTCAGCGTGCTTATGGTCATATTCGGCCTTATGATATCTGTTCAATTTAATTCTTTAAAGCATCCTCAAGTCCGAGATACAAGAGATATGTGGGATATTAGAGAAGAGCTTACATCAGAGCAGAAGAAGCAGGAAGAGCTGCTGGCTGAAATTAATAAGTATGATAAATTGCTGAATACCTATACGCAAAACAAAGAATTGACAAAAGAAACAGCGCTCAATAATACATTACAAACCTTAAAAAAAACAGCCGGCATGACCGATATTACAGGTAGCGGAATTGTTATCACCCTTTCTCCGCTTTTTTCTGAAAGCGTAACTGGAGAGGCGATCAAAAATCCACCGCCGGATTTACTAAAGAAGCTGATTAATGAACTCAACTCTTATGGTGCTGAGCATATCTCAATAAATGAGCGAAGAGTTGTGAATTCTTCAGTGATACGGGACATAAACGGCACAACAAAAATAGACGGATACAGCCTAGATGATTATCCTTTAACAGTAAAAGTGCTTGCTGAAAATCCGGACAAGCTGTACAGCAGGGTAAAGGGGTCCGATCTAGAGGATATCTTTGCTTCTGAGAATGTAGCGTTAAAAGCAGGTAAACCTGACAGCAGCCTCACATTAAAAGCTTATGACAGGGCAGTGGACGTACAACAGCTAAAACCGCTTAAAGACTAAAAGGGAGGAGAATTGTCATGTGGCTGCCCGTGCTTGGACTCGTGCTCGGAATAACGATCGGACTGATGACAAACTTAACAATACCGAGTGAATACTCAAATTATTTATCACTTGCTGTGCTTGCTGCACTTGATACTCTAATCGGCGGAATCAGGGCGCATTTACAAGGTACATACGATGAAATGGTATTTGTTTCCGGTTTCTTTTTTAATATTATAATGGCCATAAGTTTAGCTTTTCTGGGAGTTCATCTTGGTGTAGACTTGTATTTAGCAGGTATATTCGCATTTGGAGTCAGATTATTTCAGAATATAGCCGTTATAAGAAGAAATCTACTAACAAAGTGGACTCTTTCTAAAAAAAATAAAAAAAATGTGATATAAAAGAGGATATACATAGGATATAACGAATATTTTCAATAAACATAAAATGTGAAAAGCACATAAGAATATTCCGTTGTTATTTTTTGTTACACACTTGTAAAGCCACATTCATTGTATTGTTGTTCCGCAAATAATAGAATAGAAATGATCGAAATGTGAGGAGGTGCCATAGAATGAACAACAATGAACTTTACGTCAGTCTTGACATCGGTACGTCCAATACAAAAGTGATCGTCGGAGAAATGACAGATGATTCCCTTAATATTATCGGTGTGGGAAATGTACCGTCTGAAGGGTTGAAAAAAGGCTCAATCGTTGATATAGATGAGACCGTTCATTCTATAAGAAAAGCGTTTGACCAAGCTGAAAGAATGGTAGGTTTTCCGCTTAGAAAAGCTATTGTCGGCGTTAATGGAAATTATATCAATATTCAAGATACAAACGGTGTTGTAGCAGTTTCTAGTGAAAATAAAGAAATTCAAGTAGAAGATGTCCGCCGCGTCATGGAAGCGGCCCAAGTTGTTTCAATACCGCATGAACAGCTGATAGTCGACGTCATTCCTAAACAATTTATCGTTGATGGAAGAGATGAAATTACCGACCCGAAAAAAATGCTTGGTGTGCGTTTAGAAGTAGAGGGCACACTGATCACCGGTTCAAAAACAATATTACATAACTTGCTTCGCTGCGTTGAAAGAGCCGGTGTTGAAATAACTGATATTTGTCTACAGCCGCTGGCAGCCGGTTCTGCTGCTTTGTCAAAGGATGAGAAAAATCTCGGTGTGGCTCTCATTGATATAGGCGGAGGGTCAACCACCATTGCCGTATTCCAGAACGGACACCTGACTTCTACCCGTGTCATTCCTCTCGGAGGCGAAAATATCACCAAAGATATCTCCATCGGATTGAGAACGTCCACAGAAGAAGCGGAACGAGTGAAAAAACAATTTGGACATGCCTACTATAACGAGGCTTCAGAAGATGAAGTATTTGAGGTAACCGTTATAGGCACCAATCAAAAACAGACATTTACACAGCAGGAAGCAGCGAATATCATTGAAGCAAGAGTCGAAGAAATTCTTGAGATTGCTTCAGAAGAACTTCGCAATATGGGAATTAGCGATCTGCCGGGAGGCTTCGTGCTGACAGGGGGACAAGCAGCGATGCCTGGTGTCATGTCACTGGCGCAGGATGTGCTGCAAAACAATGTCAGAGTGGCGAGCCCGAATTATATCGGTGTAAGAGATCCTCAGTATATGACGGGAGTTGGCATGATTCAATTCGCCTGCCGGAATGCTAGAATTCAAGGCAGAAAAATTGGCTTCAAGATGCCTGAAGAAGCGATACAGGAAATCGCAGTCTCATCAGCAGAGGAACAAGAGCATCATCACCAAAATGAGATGCAGCAACGGCCAAAAGGAAAACAAAAAACACAAGCCGAACATAACAAACAGAGCAAAATGAAAAAACTATTAAGCATGTTTTGGGAATAGATAGATAGTCATTCGGCAGATTAGGAGGATTTAGCATGTTGGAGTTTGAAACAAACATAGACGGCTTAGCATCAATTAAAGTAATCGGAGTAGGAGGCGGCGGTAACAACGCGGTCAACCGAATGATTGAGAATGAAGTGCAAGGAGTAGAGTACATCGCGGTAAATACGGACGCTCAAGCTCTTAACCTGTCAAAAGCGGAAGTGAAAATGCAAATCGGCGCAAAGCTGACTAGAGGATTGGGAGCAGGTGCGAATCCGGAAGTCGGAAAAAAAGCCGCAGAGGAAAGCAAGGAGCAGATTGAAGAAGCGCTAAAAGGCGCTGACATGGTATTCGTAACAGCTGGTATGGGAGGCGGAACAGGAACAGGTGCCGCACCGGTTATTGCGCAAATCGCAAAAGATTTAGGAGCATTAACAGTCGGAGTCGTTACAAGACCGTTTACGTTTGAAGGCCGTAAGAGACAGCTGCAGGCGGCGGGCGGAATTTCTGCAATGAAAGAAGCGGTGGACACACTGATTGTGATTCCGAACGACCGTATTTTGGAAATTGTTGATAAAAACACGCCGATGCTTGAAGCATTCCGTGAAGCTGATAACGTACTCCGTCAAGGGGTTCAAGGTATTTCTGACCTGATTGCTACTCCTGGTCTCATTAACTTAGACTTTGCTGATGTGAAAACGATCATGTCAAACAAAGGATCTGCTTTGATGGGTATTGGTATTGCGACTGGAGAAAACCGTGCTGCAGAAGCTGCGAAAAAAGCCATTTCCAGTCCGCTTCTTGAAGCAGCAATTGACGGCGCGCAAGGCGTCCTAATGAACATTACTGGCGGAACAAATCTGAGCCTATATGAAGTTCAGGAGGCAGCAGATATTGTCGCTTCTGCATCTGACCAGGATGTAAACATGATTTTCGGTTCTGTTATTAACGAAAATCTTAAAGACGAGATTGTGGTTACTGTGATTGCCACTGGTTTTATCGAACAGGAGAAAGATGTTACGAAACCCCAGCGTCCATCATTAAACCAGAATATCAAATCACATAATCAGAGTGTTCCAAAACGTGAGCCGAAACGAGAGGAACCGCAGCATCAAAACACAGTCAGCCGCCAAACCTCACAGCCGGCTGACGATACGCTTGATATCCCGACATTTTTAAGAAACCGCAATAAACGCGGCTAATTGAAAGGACAAAATCGTTTTCGATTTTGTCCTTTTTTTATTTTTTCCTCAATCATTTTCCATCCATCTATCATGTCTTTTGAACTATGCCTTCCTACACAGATCAACAAATCAACCTATTATACCTACCGATATTTCATGACCATCTAATCATTTTCATTTATATGGAAATGAAATGACAGGAAACGACAATATCTGTAATTAAGATTGTCTACAGTTAACATACAGCGAAGTTTTGACAAACAAATTGAACTTTAAAGGAGGGACGACATTTTTTTACAAAGTGGTTTAAAAAAGGGGGATAAAAAATGAGGAAAAAGACGAAAAACAGACTGATCAGTTCTGTTTTGAGTACAGTTGTCGTCAGTTCACTGCTGTTTCCGGGTGCAGCCGTGGCAAGCAGCAAAGGCGCCGCTTCTTCTGTAAAACAGGAGCTTCAATCTTCAGAGACGATTCAAAATAAGATATCCAGCTCATTAAAGAAAAGCTTTAAAAAAGAAGAAAAAACTACCTTTCTGATCAAATTTAAAGATCAAGCTGACACTCAAAAAGCGGCAAAATCAGCTGTCAAAAGAGCGAAATCTAAAAAGCTGACCGCTGCTAAAACGGAATATCAAAAGCGTTCCGCCGTTGTGTCTTCGTTAAAAGTGACAGCTGATGAAGCTCAGAAGGACGTCTTGAAATATTTAAACAGCCAGAAAAATAAAGGGAATGCCGATGATATTCATTCCTATTATGTGGTAAATGGAATTGCAGTACATGCTTCTAAAGAGGTCATGGAGAAAGTGGCTCAGTTCCCCGAAGTAGAAAAGGTGCTTCCAAATGAAAAACGGCAGCTTTTTAAGTCATCCGCCTCCCCATTCAATATGAAAAAAGCGCAAAAAGCGATAAAAGCGACTGACGGCGTAGAATGGAATATAAACCAAATAGATGCACCAAAGGCTTGGGAGCTTGGATATGACGGAACGGGTACGGTTGTCGCCTCCATTGATACAGGGGTTGAATGGGAACACCCTGCATTAAAAGAAAAATATCGCGGGTTTAATCCGGAAAGCCCGAATGAGCCTGATAATAACATGAACTGGTTTGACGCTGTAGCGGGCGAGTCAAGTCCTTATGATGATCTTGCTCATGGCACTCACGTAACAGGTACAATGGTTGGTTCTGAGCCTGATGGCACGAATCAAATTGGTGTCGCACCTGGCGCAAAATGGATTGCCGTTAAGGCGTTTTCAGAAGATGGCGGGACAGATGCTGACATTTTGGAGGCCGGTGAATGGATTTTAGCTCCAAAAGACGCAGAGGGCAATCCTCACCCGGAAATGGCTCCGGATGTCGTCAATAATTCTTGGGGCGGGGGCTCCGGCCTTGATGAATGGTACAGGGATATGGTCAATGCCTGGCGGGCGGCCGATATTTTCCCGGAATTCTCTGCGGGAAATGCTGATCTCTTTAATCCGGGAGGACCTGGTTCTATCGCTAATCCTGCCAATTATCCGGAAGCATTTGCGACCGGAGCGACTGATATTAACAAAAAGCTTGGCGATTTTTCACTCCAAGGACCGTCGCCATACGATGAAACAAAGCCGGAAATTTCTGCTCCAGGCGTAAACATCCGGTCTTCAGTTCCTGGCCAGACATATGAAGACGGATGGGATGGCACATCAATGGCAGGACCGCATGTTTCTGCTGTTGCCGCGTTGTTGAAGCAGGCAGACGCCTCACTTTCTGTCGATGAGATGGAGGATATATTGACAAGCACGGCTGAGCCATTAACGGACTCTACATTCCCTGACTCTCCGAATAACGGATACGGTCATGGTTTGGTTAATGCTTTTGACGCTGTATCAGCCGTTACAGACGGTTTAGGAAAAGCAGAAGGGCAAGTATCTGTCGATGGGGAAGATGAGGAGCTGCCTGTCTATCAGCATGAGAAAGTAAATGAAGCTTATGAAGGTGCCAGCCTTCCGCTTACCTTGACAGCTGAAGACAATGTAAGTGTGACTTCCGTGAAATTGGCATATAAGCTGGATCAAGGCGAATGGAACGAGGTCAATGCGAAACGAATCAGCGGAGATCATTTGAAGGGGACATACCAGGCGGAAATCCCAAGTATAAAGGGGACCGCATTAAGCTATAAGTGGATCATTCAGGATTTTGGCGGCCATGTTGCGGAGTCTGACATATATGATGTAACCATAAAACCTAGCATCACTACTGGATACAAGCAGGATTTTGAAACAGAACCAGGCGGCTGGCTTATGAGCGGGACAAACAATAACTGGGAGTGGGGAGTTCCGGAATCAGGCCCTCATGCAGCTGCATCAGGAGAAAAAGTATATGGGACAAACTTGACTGGAAATTATGCCAATGGAGCGAATATGAATCTCACTATGCCTCCAATTGATGTGCCGGATTCAGGGAATCTGTTTCTTCAATTCAAGAGCTGGCACAACCTGGAAAGTGATTTTGATTACGGCTACGTATTTGTTTTACCGGAAGGCGAAACGAATTGGGAGCAGGCTGGGGTCTATAATGGAAAGACTTCAAACTGGATCAGCGAAGAAATTAATTTATCCGCATACAAAGGCCAAAACATTCGAGTGATGTTCAACCTTCAGTCTGATGAAAGCATTGCGAAAGAGGGCTGGTACATTGATGATGTTCAGCTTTCAGACAAATCTGCCGGGAAAACAGCTAAAAAGAATAAGCTGGGCGTACAAAAAACGGCAGAAAAGCAAAAGAAAAAAGCGGTTAATCCAAAAAAGGCTAAGCCTTCAACACATACAGCTGCCAAAACAGAACATAGCGCTGATATACAGCCGCAAGCATTGCCGCTAAGAGCACAGGTCAGTGTGGTTGAAACAGGAAAATCAACCTATTCAGATCAATCAACCGGACAGTACAAGCTGACGCATAAAGCAGGAGACTATACGCTTATGGCAGAAGCTTACGGCTATCAATCGAAAACGCAAAAAGTGTCTTTGCAGGCAGATCAGACAACCCGAGCTAATTTTACGTTAGAAGAACTAAAGAAAGGCACATTAAAAGGCACTGTCATCAATAAAACAACAGGAAAGCCTGTAAAAGGGGCTTCCGTCTATGTTATCGAGGATGCCGCGGTTGAACCGGCAACTACAAACGACAAAGGAGAATATACACTTGAGGCCTATGAGGGCTCTTACACCATTAAAGTAGCTGCGCCTGGCTATTACAGCGATGAATTTTCCGTTGAGTTAAAAGGTGATATCACAAAAGAAACTGTGCTAAAGCCTTTCGTCGGTTATCCAGGCGAGATCGGATACGATGACGGAACAGCGGAGAATGCAAATTCCTATTTTGCTGCCGGAAACGGATGGGCGGTTAAAATGTCACTGGCTGACGGCAAGGAAAAAGGCATGCTGACAGGAGGGCTATTCAGATTCTGGGATACGGAGTTCCCAGATCCTGGCGGCACAGAGTTTAAGGTTGAGGTTTACGATGCGACAGGGAAAGATGGAGCACCCGGCAAAAAAATTGCGGGACCATATCAAGCTGAAGCTCTTCGTAATGGCGAATGGACGAAAGTAGATCTCAGCTCGAAGGGAATTATGGTCGATAAAGACTTTTATCTTGTCTATATCCAGTCAAAACCTGATCCATATTCACCAGGCTTGGCAATGGATGAAACCGGGCAGTACTCAGATCGCAACTGGCAGTATGTTGACGGAACATGGCAAAAAGGGGATAAAGAAGACGGCAACTATATGATTCGTGCATTAGTCGATTATGAAGCTGCCGTACCTGACATTACTTCTCCTGCAGACCAATCATACACCAATAAGGAGAGCGTCACTGTAAAAGGAAAGGCTTCTCCAGGGACGACTATAACCCTTTATAATGGTGATAAAGAAGCAGGAGAAACGAAAACTGCCGCAGATGGCACGTTCGAGGCAGGGGTTTCACTCAGCAAAGGGGAAAACAAGCTGACAGCGGCTGCATCAACAGACTCCGGAACGACAGATGCTTCAAGTCCTGTTACGGTCACACTTGATCAAGACAAGCCTGAACTGACGCTCGACAATCCAAAGGATGGCGAGAAAATCAATAAAGAAGCCCTGACTGTTAAAGGCACTGTTTCAGATGACAACTTGAAAGAAGTAAAGGTTAATGGCAAAAAAGCAACAGTCACAGACGGTTCCTACTCTGCCCGTATCCTATTGGAAAACGGAAGCAACGAAGTAAAGGTGACAGCCTCTGACTTAGCAGGCAACAAGACGACGAAAAAAGCTGTCGTCGATGTGAATTTTGACAAGCCAGTTATTAACGGACTAATTCCTGGTGAGGACAAAATCTTAAAAGCCGGTGAATCGGTCAAAATCGCTTTTTCAAGCGCGAAAGGGGCAGATGCAACGTTTGTCATTCGTCTTCCGCTCACAAATGCAAGAGCGAATGTACAAAACGCTACCGAGCTGCCGTTAAGGGAAATATCTCCGGGACGATATGAAGGCTATTGGACAGCAACATCTTCTATTAAAGCAAATGGAGCGAAAGTAGAGGTTATCGTTCGAGACAATTACGGCAATGAAACTAGAAAAACAGCGAATGGAAAACTATATATCAATACTGAAAAGTAAGAGTAAAAAAGCTGCCGCCCTTGGCAGCTTTTTTTCTATATACTCGCATTCATTCCCTCGACAAATTAAGCAGTTATCCCTGAAAAATTGTATAGGCCTCTCAACATTAATTGACAGACTTTCCCACAGAGCTTGCTTTATACTTATGAAACAAGAAGGGGAACAGCGTGATGCAAGAAAGAAAGGGGTCAGGTGTGAAAATCTATTTAGATGTCATTTGGCTGTTAAACTTTTGTTTTGACGCACTGTTGCTTTTACTGACGGCATTTATTTTAAAACGCCATGTGAAAAAAAGAAGATTGATAGGCGGCGCGTTTATCGGTTCAAGTATTGTCCTTTTGATGTTTACTCCTTTCTCGCCGATCGTTGAGAACCCGGCCGGAAAGCTAGCTTTTTCGGTTGTCATTGTACTCGTAACATTCGGTTTTAAGAGGTTTCGTTATTTCTTTCAAAATTTGTTTTCCTTTTATTTTGCTACTTTTGTAATGGGAGGAGGAATAATCGGAGCACACTCATTGCTGCAGTCAAACTCTATTGTCAGAAACGGTGTCATGATCACCAATCAAACCGGATTTGGGGACCCGATCAGCTGGATGTTTATCGTGGCTGGCTTTCCCGCATTATGGTTTTTTTCCAAGAGAAGAATTGAAGATATTGAAACAAAAAACATTCAATATGAGGAACGAGTCAGGGTACAGGCGGACCTGGGCGGCCAAACACTGCACGCAAGAGGCCTGGTGGATTCAGGCAACCAGCTGTACGACCCGCTCACAAAAACGCCTGTCATGATTATTCACATTGATAAGCTTGAACCGATTTTCGGAGAGGGTGATACGATGATTATTCGAAATGCAGACCCGATGGAAGCGATTGAACAGCTTGATGATTCGTTTCGTTTTTTAGATAAAATGAGGCTGATCCCATACCGGGGAGTAGGCCAGCAGCATCAATTCTTATTATGTATCAAACCGGATCATGTAACGATTATGACAAAAGATGAAATGATTTCCGCGGATAAATGCTTAATTGGCATCAGTACGTCAAAGCTGTCGGCAGATGGAGATTTTGACGCGATTATTCATCCGAAAATGCTGTCCGGAAAAGCCATTAAGCACGTATCCTAATGTTCGCAAATGTCCGTTACTTATCATACTCATAAGACGTGACATTTAGAAGGGAGAGGAAGATGAAAAAACTTAAATTGCGGTTGACGCACCTCTGGTATAAGCTGCTGATGAAACTGGGCTTGAAAAGCGATGAAGTGTATTACATAGGCGGAAGTGAAGCGTTGCCGCCGCCATTATCAAAAGACGAGGAGCAGGTTCTATTAATGAAGCTCCCAAGCGGTGACCAGGCGGCCCGTGCTATTTTGATCGAACGCAACCTGCGGCTGGTCGTCTATATCGCCCGGAAATTTGAAAACACGGGAATTAATATTGAAGATTTAATCAGCATCGGCACCATTGGATTAATCAAGGCTGTGAATACCTTCAATCCGGAAAAGAAAATCAAGCTGGCTACATATGCCTCTCGCTGTATCGAGAATGAAATCCTGATGTATTTAAGGAGAAACAACAAAATCCGTTCAGAAGTATCTTTCGATGAACCGCTTAATATTGATTGGGACGGCAATGAGCTTCTGCTTTCTGATGTGCTGGGCACGGATGATGATATCATCACAAAGGACATTGAAGCAAACGTGGATAAAAAACTTCTAAAAAAAGCGCTCGAACAGTTAAATGAGAGGGAGAAACAAATCATGGAACTTCGTTTCGGGCTTGTCGGCGAAGAGGAAAAAACCCAAAAGGATGTTGCGGATATGATGGGGATTTCTCAATCCTATATTTCCCGTCTGGAAAAACGAATCATTAAAAGATTGCGAAAAGAATTCAACAAAATGGTGTAAAAAATTTTTGCGGGTGAATCCCTTGATTCTACAAGGATTTCCCAATTATGACTATTTTTCGGTCTGAGTACAGTGCATATTTTTCCCACCCGAGGAGATACTTAACGTTGTACAGCAGCTCCTGTAGGGAGGGAAAAAAGTGTCGAGAAATAAAGTCGAAATCTGCGGGGTGGATACGTCCAAATTACCCGTACTCAAGAATGAAGAGATGAGAAAGCTGTTTAGGCAATTGCAGGACGAAGGTGATGATTCAGCCAGAGAAAAGCTTGTAAACGGGAACTTGCGTCTTGTCTTAAGTGTCATTCAAAGATTTAATAACAGAGGGGAGTATGTTGATGACTTATTTCAAGTCGGCTGCATCGGACTAATGAAATCCATTGATAATTTTGATCTAAGCCACAATGTTAAGTTTTCAACATACGCTGTACCTATGATTATCGGAGAGATCCGCAGGTATTTGCGCGATAATAACCCGATACGTGTCTCGAGATCACTTAGGGATATCGCATATAAGGCACTCCAGGTAAGAGAACGGTTAATCAGTGAGACAAGCAAGGAGCCGACGGCAGAGGATATCGCCAAAGTTCTTGAAGTACCGCACGAAGAAATCGTGTTTGCACTCGACGCCATTCAAGATCCGGTATCTCTTTTTGAACCGATCTACAATGATGGCGGAGATCCGATTTATGTCATGGATCAAATCAGTGATGAACGCAACAAAGATACACAATGGATTGAAGAGCTGGCTTTGAAAGAGGGCATGAGAAGGCTGAACGAGAGGGAAAAAATGATTTTAAGAAAACGGTTCTTCCAAGGAAAAACGCAAATGGAAGTAGCCGAAGAAATCGGGATTTCTCAAGCGCAGGTGTCCAGACTGGAAAAGGCAGCAATCAAACAAATGAATAAGAATATTCATCAATAGCATGGACGCGGAAAGCCTTTAAAACAGAAATTGTTTTAAAGGCTTTTCTATTTAGAAGCGAGCGGTTTACGTTTTCGAAAAAGTAAGGTATCCTAGTCCGTACATAGTTTTGTGAAAATTAAAACAATTATTCGGTTTGGAAAGAGGAGGACCACAATGATTTTGCAGCTTGACAATGTCTCACTAAAACGGAATGGAAAATGGATACTAAAGGATATTCATTGGAAAGTAGAGGAAAAGGAGAACTGGGTGCTTTACGGATTAAACGGAGCAGGGAAGACCGCGCTGTTAAATATGCTTTGCTCTTATTATTTTCCGACAACAGGCGAGATGCAGGTGCTTGGTCATGTATTCGGTAAAACGGAGCTGGGAGATAAACTCAGACGAAAAATCGGCCTTGTCTCAGCGGGTCTTCAGCAAAAATTGTATCCGGCAGATTCAGCTTTTGAAATTGCTCTGAGCGGGGCATATGCTTCGATTGGCTTGTATGAAACTCCAAGTGCGGATATCAGAGAAAAGGCGATTGCCCTGCTTGAGGACTTAGGAGCCATCGATTATGCTGACCGCCGCTATGAAACTCTTTCTCAAGGAGAGAAACAAAGAGCTTTAATCGCAAGAGCGCTAATGGCTGATCCGGAGCTGCTTATACTGGACGAGCCAGTTACAGGACTTGATTTTATTGCCCGGGAAAAACTGTTAGATACGATTACGCACATTGCAAGCAGGGAAAATGCGCCGTCTATTCTTTATGTTACGCATCATGCGGAAGAAATTTTGCCGATTTTTGATAAAGCCCTCTTGTTAAAAAAGGGAGAAGTCTTTAGATCAGGACAAATGAAAGACATGCTGACAGACGAATCACTTTCTTCTTTTTTTGATACGCCGATCCGTGTATTATGGAATCAGGATCGTCCGTTTTTAACAAGAGCTGAGACGGTAACAAATGCATAACGACATACGATTCATCCTAGGGGTGCTTTAGAAGCTGAGAGAGACGCTTGTCTCAACCCTTATTGACCTGATCTGGATCATACCAGCGGAGGGAAGCGGTGAAAAAAGCGGAGAATGCAGCAGCTTGCACTCTGCTTTCTTTATTAAGCCGTTTCATGAATATGAAACGGTTTTTTTCTATTAAAAATAGGAGCGGATAACATGACTGATCAAGTAGAATCTTTACTTAAAAAAGCGGAAGAACAAAAGGACGAGCTCATTGAGCTTGCGAAAACGCTGATATCTTTTAAAACACCGGCGCCGCCTGCGAGAAATACAGACAGCATCCAAACATGGATTGCGCAGTTTTTGCGTGAACGGGGATTTTTGATCGATAAATGGGACGTTTATCCAGGAGATCCCAATGTTGTGGGTTTTTTAAAGGGAACAAATTCAGCAGCCTATCAAAGTTTAATCATCAATGGGCATGTCGATGTGGCAGAGGTAAGAGAGGACGAGGAATGGGTGCATGACCCGTTTTGTCCTATTGAGAAAAACGGTTTCTTAATCGGCCGGGGCGCCTCAGATATGAAAGGCGGAATGGCCTGTGTGCTGTTTGCTGTAAAGCTGATTCGTGAAGCAGGCATTGAGCTCCCGGGCGATTTGATTCTGCAATCGGTCATCGGGGAGGAGGTCGGAGAGGCCGGCACACTTGAATGCTGCAAAAAGGGCTACCACGCAGACTTTGCAGTTGTGGCGGATACGAGCGATATGCATATTCAAGGTCAAGGCGGAGTGATTACAGGCTGGATCGAAATCAAAAGCAGTCAAACGTTTCATGATGGAACAAGACGGAATATGATCCACGCTGGCGGAGGAACATTCGGGGCGAGCGCGATCGAAAAAATGGCAAAAATCATTTCTGGACTCGGTGAGCTTGAGCGCCATTGGGCCATTATGAAACGTTATCCCGGCTTTGCACCCGGTACAAACACAATTAATCCCGCTGTTATAGAAGGAGGCAGGCATGCGGCCTTTATAGCAGATGAGTGCCGGCTGTGGATCACAGTCCATTTTTACCCGAATGAAACGCATGAACAAGTGGCAGCGGAAATAGAAGATTACATCAACCGGCTGAGTGACAGTGATATTTGGCTGAGGGAAAACCGTCCTGTCTTTAAATGGGGAGGCTCTTCAATGATTGAGGAGAGAGGAGAAATTTTTCCGGCCTTGGAAGTTGATCCGGCTCATCCTGGCGTTTTAGCCCTTACAGCGTCACACGAGGAAATCAAACGCGAACGCCCGGTCGTTGACGTCTCTCAGACCGTAACCGATGGCGGATGGCTTTATAATGCCGGTATCCCAAGCGTGATCTACGGACCTGGCAATTTATATAATGCTCATTCCGTTAATGAGGGGGTATCGATTGAGCAGCTCGTAGATTATACGAAAATCATGCTCACATTCATCCTTAAATGGTGCAGCTGTAAAAAAGAACAATGATCATGAAATTTCTCCTTGCTGACAAGGTTCAGCCCGCCCGTTCATATACTAGAAAAAAGGACTGAAAAAAGGACGTGATGGGATGATCAGCATTTCAGAATTTCAGGTGAAAGATGTCGTCAATGTCTCTAACGGAAAAAAATTGGGGAGCATCGGCGATATTGATATCAATGTCACTACAGGAAAAATTCAGGCGATTATACTAGGGGGAAATGGAAAAGTTCTCGGTTTTTTTGGAAAGGAAGAGGAAATGGTCATTCCTTGGCGAAATATAGTTAAAATCGGTGAAGATGTCATTTTAGTCCGATTAAGTGAATCCCATGCTTAGCTTTTTTGCCGCTGATTGTCAAATGCCGGAAGTCTGAACTCCTCCGGCACATTTCATTTATGAAATATGCAAATCGGCGCTAAACGAATGCAGAAAGATGTGGTAAAATAAGTGGGAAATTACGCCTTATAAATGTTTGTCGAAAGGTTGGATCATCATGAATACATATCACCCATTCAGTCTCACCACCCCCTCGACACTCATGATACAAGACTGGAAACAAACGAATCAAAACCATGCAGAAATCATTGCCGGATTTACTACGAAAAACGGCGGTGTCAGTCAAAAACCTTTTGAGTCGTTAAATACAGGATTGCACGTTCATGACAAAGATGCAGATGTGGTTAAAAATCGTGAATATATAGCCGATATGTTTAATATTGATTTGCAGTCTTGGGTATTTGCTGACCAGACACACGACAATCGCGTCCAAAAAGTGACGCAGAGGGACAGGGGCAAAGGCGCCCGTGAGTATCAATCAGCTTTTCAAGCAACAGACGGACTCTATACAAATGATAAAAATGTATTCCTGGCATTATGCTTTGCTGATTGTGTGCCTCTTTTCTTTTTCGATCCGGTGAGATCGCTTGTCGGGGTCGCTCATGCCGGATGGAAAGGCACGGTCAAACAGATTGGCAGAGAAATGGTGAAACAATGGACCGAACAGGAGGGCTCGAAGCTTTCTGATATATACGCTGTTGTCGGACCGTCTATCTGCGGTGCGTGCTATACCGTGGATGATCGTGTGATGAATGCTGTTCGCGCATTGCCGTTTTCAGCAGAGCGTGCCGTAAATCAGACGGGGCAGGGGCAGTATCAGCTTGATCTGAAAGAGTTGAATCGACTCATACTGATCGACAGCGGTTTGGCAAATGAGCAGATTTCTGTCAGCGGTTTATGTACGGAAAGTGAGCCGTCACTTTTCTTTTCCCACCGGCGCGATCAGGGGAAAACAGGACGGATGATGTCCTTTATCGGAATGAAGGAGGCATAAAAGATCTTGCGTGTTGTTGATCATTTACGACATATAAACGAACAAATAAACGAAGCATGTAACAGATCGGGCCGCAGCTCCGATGAAGTTACGGTTATTGCAGTCACAAAATATGTCTCGCCAGAAAGAGCACAGGAGGCGGTCGATGCGGGCATTACGTGCCTCGGAGAGAACCGGGACGCCGAGCTGCTTCGCAAGCAGGAAATCATAAAAGGAAATGTGGAATGGCATTTTATCGGCAGTCTTCAATCAAGAAAAGTAAAAGCTGTCGTCAATTCTGTTTCCTATATTCACTCTCTGGACCGGCTTTCATTAGCGAAAGAAATTGAAAAACGGGCTGAAGGTGCTGTCCAATGCTTTGTGCAGGTCAATACCTCGCTTGAGCCCTCTAAACACGGCATGAAAAAAGAAGAAGTGATACCCTTCATACAGGAGCTATCCGGTTTTAAAAACATCGTTGTGGCCGGACTGATGACTATGGCTCCTCTGACTGATGACCAAGATCAGATCAGAAGCTGTTTCCGAGCGCTGAGAGAACTTCGTGATCAGGTTCAAGAGCTGAAACAGCCGAACGCTCCATGTACAGAACTGTCGATGGGCATGTCAAATGATTTTGAAATCGCGATTGAAGAAGGGGCTACTTATATTAGAATCGGCTCATCGTTAGTCGGAAATGAAACAGGGGGTGTACAGCAATGAGTATGAAAAATAAACTGAAAAACTTTTTCTCGATGGATGAAGAAGAATACGAATACGAATATATTGAAACTGAGCGGGATTCTCATGAGGAACAGGAACAAAAAGAAAAACCTGCTTATAATGCTGGTAAACCAGCAGCCAAACAGAATGTGGTAAGCTTGCAAAGTGTTCAGAAATCCTCTAAAGTGGTGTTGAGTGAGCCGCGCGTTTATGCGGAGGCGCAGGAAATAGCCGACCATCTGAAGAACAGGCGGGCAGTTGTCGTCAATCTTCAGCGGATACAGCATGACCAGGCGAAACGGATTGTTGACTTCTTAAGCGGAACCGTTTACGCCATTGGCGGCGATATCCAAAGAATCGGTTCAGATATTTTCCTATGCACGCCTGATAACGTAGATGTATCAGGCACAATTTCTGAGCTCATATCTGAAGACGATCAGAGGTGGTAAAGCGAGATGATCCTTTATCAAGTTTTTTCGGTTTTAAGCTTATTAATTACAATATACTCATTTGCCCTGATCATATATATTTTTATGTCATGGGTGCCGAGTACGAGGGAAACAGGAGTCGGACGTTTTTTAGCTTCGATCTGTGAACCATATCTCGAGCCATTCAGAAAAATTATCCCCCCAATTGCAATGCTGGATATTTCACCAATCGTAGCCATTCTCGTGCTGCGGTTTGCGACAACCGGCTTGTGGGGGCTTTATCGCATGATTGCCTTTTAAGGTGACAGTTTGATAGGGGCTTGGCTGCTGCCAAGCCTCTTTACATAGAAGGGAAAGACGATGAGCGATATTTATCAGCACTTCAGAAAAGACGAGCGTGCCTTTATCGATCAGGCGCTCGAATGGAAAAGAATTGTCCAGGAGCAGTACCGGATGAAGCTGACCGACTTTTTAGATCCCCGGGAACAGGTCATTCTCGCTGCTGTCACGGGACAGGCAGATGTAGGACTGGCTTTTTTCGGCGGCTATGGCAGAGCGGAGCGAAAACGGGCTATTTTATATCCTGAGTACATCAAGCCTGAAGAATCGGATTTTGAGCTTCAGGCGTTTGACGTCCGCTATGCTGAAAAATTTGTGACGGTCGATCACCGGTCTCTTCTTGGTTCATTAATGGGAATCGGCCTGAAGCGGCAAAAGTTTGGTGATTTAGTGTTTTCAGAGACGGCAGTGCAAATTATTGTCTCAGCTGATACAGCCGATTTTGTTGCAGCTCAGCTTACCCAAGCCGGAAAAGCCGCGGTCAAGCTTGAGAAAATTGACTTGTCAGACCTTAAAATTCCCGCACTAGATGTCGAAATAAGAGATGATACCGTTTCTTCTTTAAGGCTTGACGCAGTCTGCGCTTCTATGAGCAGGCAATCACGCCAGAAATCACAAACGCTGGTGAAAAACGGTCTTGTAAAAGTGAACTGGAAGGTTGTTGAAGATCCTTCTTACCAGGTTGCTGAAGGGGACATGCTCTCTATCAGGGGCTTTGGCCGCTGCAGTCTGACAAAAATCGAAGGGAAAACCAAAAAAGACAAGTGGAGAGTCACGTTTGAACGACAAAAATAGTCGGTTTTTCAGTTTTTTTCTCCATCTGTGTGGAATTTGCTTTATAATGTGAACTAGATAACCGTACTGAAATGTAAAAAATGGAGGTGGCATCATGCCATTAACGCCGAATGATATTCACAATAAGACGTTTACAAAAAGTTTTCGCGGATATGATGAAGACGAGGTAAATGAATTTCTGAGCCAAGTCAGAAAAGATTACGAAATTGTTCTCCGTAAAAAAACAGAGCTTGAAGCGAAAGTGAATGAGCTCGATGAAAGAATCGGGCACTTTGCCAACATTGAAGAAACGCTGAATAAATCGATTCTGGTTGCCCAAGAAGCAGCTGAGGACGTAAAGCGCAATTCTCAAAAGGAAGCAAAGCTGATTGTTCGGGAAGCGGAGAAAAACGCTGACCGCATCATCAATGAGTCTTTATCGAAATCAAGAAAAATCGCAATGGAAATCGAAGAACTGAAAAAACAGTCTAAAGTGTTCAGAACACGTTTCCAAATGCTGATCGAAGCGCAGCTTGATCTTCTGAAAAATGATGATTGGGATCATCTGCTTGAATATGAAGTCGACGCCGTGTTTGAGGAAAAGGAATAAATTCTCTGATTACCTTGACATTTTCTTAGCTTGTCGAATATAATACGTTCATAAATTCAGATGAAAAGACGGTTGAAAGGGACAGTCATGTTTCCATCATGCCTTTATAGCGACCCGGAGATGGTGAAAGTCCGGGATGGCCGGAATCATGTAGATCAGCCCTTAAGTTTCCTTTCTGAACTCACAGTAGGTTAGGACGTTCATCACGTTACGATGCTCGAGAGGAAAAAGCGTAAGCCTGGCTTTTTCTAAAAGGGTGGTACCGCGAGATAAGCTTTCTCGTCCCTTATGGGATGAGAGGGCTTTTTTTATTTTCTGAAAAAATTGGTGGAGGAATGAAAATGGATTACAAAGACACGCTCTTAATGCCGAAAACAGATTTTCCGATGCGAGGCAATTTGCCAAACCGTGAGCCTGACATGCAAAAGAAATGGGAGGAGCAGGATATCTACAGTCTAGTACAGGAACGGACGAAGGACCGCCCGAAATTTGTTTTACATGACGGACCTCCGTACGCAAACGGCGATATCCACATGGGCCATGCGCTTAACAAAATTTTAAAGGACTTTATCGTCCGCTACAAATCAATGAGCGGGTACAACGCACCATATGTTCCGGGCTGGGATACACACGGATTGCCGATTGAAACAGCTCTTACAAAAAACAAAAAAGTGAACCGCAAAGAAATGTCAGTAGCTGAATTCCGCAAGCTATGCGAAGAATATGCATGGAAGCAAATTGAGGGTCAGCGTGAGCAATTCAAGCGTCTCGGAGTCCGCGGTGACTGGGAAAATCCATATGTGACACTGAAACCAGAATATGAAGCACAGCAAATCCGCGTTTTCGGTGAGATGGCAAAACGAGGCTACATTTATAAAGGCCTTAAACCGGTTAACTGGTCACCTTCAAGTGAGTCAGCTTTAGCTGAAGCGGAAATCGAATATCAAGACAAACGCTCAGCATCTATTTACGTTGCTTTTGGCGTGAAAGACGGAAAAGGCGTGCTTGAAAACGGCGAGCGCATCATTATTTGGACAACAACGCCTTGGACGATCCCTGCAAACCTTGGCATTTCGGTGCATCCTGATCTAGAATACAGCGTGATTGCAGTCGGTGATGATCGCTTTGTAGTAGCAAGTGCACTGGTTGAAGCTGTAGCTTCTGCATGCGGCTTTGAGCAGTATGAAGTGACAAGAACGATCAAAGGGAAAGATCTCGAAAATATTATCGCTGAACATCCGCTATACGGCAGAGATTCACTCGTTATGCTTGGAGATCACGTGACAACTGACGCCGGAACAGGCTGTGTTCATACAGCACCGGGACATGGGGAAGATGACTTTATCATCGGCCAAAAATACGGCTTAGACGTACTTTGTCCGGTTGATGAAAAAGGTGTGATGACAAGCGAAGCTCCTGGCTTTGAAGGTATGTTCTATGATGATGCAAACAAAGCGATCACCCAGCAGCTCGAAGAAAAGGGCGCGCTCGTAAAGCTTGAATTCATTACACATTCCTATCCGCACGACTGGAGAACAAAGAAACCAACCATTTTTAGAGCAACTGCGCAATGGTTTGCGTCTATTAAAGATTTCAGATCAGACCTGCTGGATGCCATTAAAGAAACAAAATGGGTTCCTGAATGGGGCGAGCAGCGCTTGCACAATATGGTGCGCGACCGCGGCGACTGGTGTATTTCCAGACAGCGTGCATGGGGTGTGCCGATTCCGGTATTTTATGCTGAAAACGGCGAGCCAATCATCACAGATGAAACAATTGAGCACGTTTCAGAATTGTTTAGAAAACATGGCTCAAACATTTGGTTTGAAAAAGAAGCGAAGGATCTTCTTCCGGAAGGCTTTACGCATCCTGGTAGCCCGAACGGCACATTTACAAAGGAACAGGACATCATGGATGTTTGGTTTGATTCTGGTTCTTCCCACCAAGCGGTGCTTGAAGAGCGCGAGGACCTCGTTCGGCCGGCTGATTTATACCTTGAAGGCTCTGACCAATACCGGGGCTGGTTTAACTCATCTCTATCAACAGCAGTAGCCGTAACAGGAAAAGCGCCATATAAAGGTGTGCTCAGCCATGGATTTGCACTGGATGGAGAAGGACGCAAAATGAGTAAATCCATCGGTAACGTTGTGGTTCCAGCAAAAGTTATGAAACAGCTTGGCGCCGACATTTTGAGATTATGGGTGTCTTCTGTAGACTACCAGGCGGATGTTCGCGTGTCTGACGCGATTCTGAAGCAGGTTGCTGAAGTATACCGTAAAATCCGCAATACGTTCCGTTTCCTTCACGGCAACCTATTCGATTTTGATCCAAAAACAAATGCGGTGGCTGTAGAAGATCTTCGTGAAGTCGATCAGTATATGCTGATTAAGCTAAACAAACTGATTGATAAAGTGAAAAAAGCGTATGACGAGTACGAATTTGCGGTTGTGTATCACAGCATCCACAATTTCTGTACAATTGAATTAAGCTCATTCTATCTGGATTTTGCTAAGGATATTGTATACATTGAGCATGCGGATCATCCGGATAGACGCAGCATGCAGACTGTATTTTATGAAACGCTGCTTGCGTTAGTGAAGCTTACAGCGCCGATTCTGCCTCATACTGCTGACGAATTATGGTCTCACTTAACATTTGTTGACGAGCAAAGCGTTCAGTTGACAGATATGCCGGAAACGATTGCGGTTCCAAACAGCGAAGCCACAGAAGATAAGTTTGACCGTTTTATGTCTCTTCGTGATGATGTGCTAAAAGCGTTAGAAACAGCGCGAAATGAAAAAATCATCGGTAAATCATTGGAAGCAAGCCTGACGTTATATCCGAATAAAGAGAACAAAGAGCTATTAGCTTCTATTAAAGAAAATCTTTCTCAGCTGTTTATTGTTTCTGAATTAACCATCAGTGAAGAAAATGAAGCGCCAAACGATGCGCAAAGCTTTGAGACAGGGAAAATCGCTGTCGAGAAAGCTGAAGGCGAAATGTGTGAGAGATCCCGTGTGATTTCGAAAGATGTAGGTGCAAACCCGAAATACCCTACACTGTCACTGCGCAACGCTGAAATTGTTGAAAAGTATTATCAGAATTAATGAAAGAGCCCGGCGCACAAGCCGGGCTTTTTTTGTGCCAAGAGTGACATCGTTTAGAATGGCAGGAAAAATCTTATGGGCTTTAGATCATCATTCACAGGTAACAATATAGGTATTACGTTAAGAGCAGGAGTTGTGATGAATGAATGAATGATCAACTGACCGCAATTTATACGGAACTTCTTCTGATGAAAGAAGAATTACAGTCGAGATTATTTGAGTATTCTTGCTTTCAGGTTTCAACAAGCCCGCAGGCAGCAATCAATCATAAACAAAAAGCAACTCTGATCTATCATATTAAAGAAGAGCTTCAGGACGTTCTTCTCGCATTGTCGAAAATTGAGGACGGCACATTCGGATACTGTGAAGAAACTGGGTCTCCCATTCCTCTTTCAAAGCTGGCGGTGCTGCCGACAGCGCGAACAGCAAACGATTTTCTGTATTCAGTCCAATTTGAAAAAAAAACGCTTCCTCTGTGGAAATCAACTGATATTGAATATGATCAGGCGCTGTATGAATAACAGCGCCTTCCCAATTAAGTCTGTACAGAGGCTGATATTTCTTTACTCCTGTGCTTTTTATTGATAAAATGCATAATGGATTAAAGTAACCGTACAATGGAGGAACGTTTGTGCTGTATTACGTTATCGCACTACTTATTATCGCAGCTGATCAACTGACAAAATGGCTTGTCGTCAAGAACATGGAACTTGGACAAAGCATACCGATCATTGATCAGGTATTCTATATCACCTCCCATCGCAATACGGGTGCGGCGTGGGGGATATTAGCCGGTCAGATGTGGTTTTTTTACCTCATCACAACTGCAGTCATTATTGGTATTGTTTATTACATACAGCGATATACGAAAGGGCAAAAGCTTCTTGGTATTTCCCTTGGACTCATGCTTGGCGGCGCCATCGGCAATTTTATCGACCGGGCTGTCAGACAGGAAGTGGTGGATTTTATCCATGTCATTATCGTCAATTACAATTACCCGATCTTTAATATCGCGGACTCTTCATTATGTGTCGGCGTAATGCTTTTATTTATACAAATGCTGTTGGACAGCGGGAAAAAGAAGAAGGAGCAATAGAATGAATCAATTTGACATAACCGCTTCAGAAGAACAAAAAAGTGAGCGGATTGATAAATTTCTGGCATCGACTGAAAATGGTTGGTCGAGAACCCAGGTTCAGCAATGGGTGAAGGACGGACAAGTTGTCGTAAACGGAAGCCCGGTGAAAGCGAATTATAAAATTCAGCCGGGTGATCAGGTGACCGTCACTGTACCTGAGCCGGAAGCACTCGACGTGCTGGCAGAACCGATGGATCTGGATATATACTATGAAGATCAAGATGTGCTGGTTGTCAATAAACCTCGCGGAATGGTTGTGCACCCAGCACCCGGGCATCTTACGGGCACACTTGTAAACGGCCTTATGGCCCATTGTACGGACCTTTCCGGAATAAATGGCGTGATGCGTCCGGGGATTGTTCACAGGATCGATAAAGATACATCAGGTTTATTAATGGTTGCAAAAAATGATATGGCACATGAGTCCCTTGTGAATCAATTAGTGAACAAAACCGTAACCAGAAAATATACGGCGGTTGTCCACGGGATTATTTCTCATGATGACGGTACAATTGATGCGCCGATCGGGCGGGATAAGAAAGACCGGCAAAGCATGACTGTAACACGTGATGGCAAAAACGCCGTCACTCATTTTCATGTTCTTGACCGCTTCCAGGAGTTTACGCTTGTGGAATGCCAGCTTGAAACAGGAAGAACGCATCAAATCCGTGTTCATATGAAGTATATCGGATTCCCTTTAGCGGGAGATCCGAAATACGGGCCGAGAAAAACGATCGATTTTAACGGACAGGCGCTTCATGCCGGAATCTTGGGTTTTCAGCATCCTCGCACTGACGAATATATCGAATTTGAGGCACCGCTTCCTGAGGATATGTCTGCTTTAATCGAAAATTTGAGAAAAACCCGTTGACAGGTCGTCTCTTTTCTGAAATAATAAACGAAGCTGAATAGATTCTTTAAAACAGTCCAGAGAGGCTGAGAAGGATAACGGATTGACGGGATACGTGTATATGCACGCACCTTGTCCTAAACCCCTCTCTGCCAATGGCAAGAGGGGTTTTTTCTTCTAAATGAACTGTGAGGTGTCACATAATGAATCAAAAAGCTGTCATTCTCGACGAACAGGCAATCAGACGTGCGCTGACCAGAATTGCTCACGAAATGATAGAACGCAATAAAGGGATGAACAACTGCATCCTTGTCGGCATCAAGACAAGAGGCATTTATTTAGCAAAACGCCTCGCCGAACGGATAGAACAGATTGAAGGAAATCCTGTAACAGTTGGAGAAATTGATATTACCCTTTATAGAGATGATCTATCCAAAAAAACGAGCAATGAAGAACCGCTTGTGAAAGGTGCAGATATACCGGTAGACATCACAGATCAAAAAGTAATTGTCGTAGATGATGTTCTTTACACAGGAAGAACGGTCAGAGCCGCTATGGACGCACTTGTCGATGTAGGCAGACCTTCCTCAATTCAGCTGGCTGTGCTTGTTGACAGAGGACACAGAGAACTGCCGATCCGAGCAGATTACATCGGGAAAAACATTCCGACTTCAAAAGCTGAAAAGGTTATGGTGCAGCTTGATGAGGTTGACAAAAACGATCTCGTCGCCATTTATGAAAATGAATAAAGTATCACCTTTTTAAACGCAATCCAGAGAGGTTGCAAAGAGGTGCACAACGAAGCCCCGAAAGTATGCGGCCGGTCTTTGTATGCCTCTTTGCGTAAAAATAGCAAAGAGGTTTTTTTATACAGTTATTAAGTCATCCTAATATGAAAAGTCATCAATCAGGGGGAAAATCATCATGAGTAAGAAAAAAGTTAATTTAGGAGTCAGGGAAATCCCGAAACCTTTCTCTTGGGTTTCGTTCAGC
Organism: Bacillus sp. 0909A; assembly: GCF_036765115.1. NCBI lineage: Bacteria > Bacillati > Bacillota > Bacilli > Caryophanales > Bacillaceae > Bacillus > Bacillus sp. 0909A. Next base: position 266,871 of record NZ_JBAIZU010000002.1, on the reverse strand, counting down.
CTGCAGCATTTATTTGCGATGTTTGGCTCAACGATTTTGGTTCCGAAGCTGGTCGGAATGAGTCCTGCAGTTGCATTGGTGACGAGCGGTATCGGAACACTTGCTTACCTTCTGATCACGAAAGGACAAATACCAGCGTATCTCGGTTCATCCTTTGCCTTTATTTCTCCGATCATCTTGGTAAAAGCGACCGGTGGACCGGGAGCGGCAATGGTTGGTGCGTTTCTGGCAGGGCTTGTGTACGGGCTGATTGCCTTGCTGATCAGACAGCTCGGAACAGGCTGGCTGATGAAGCTTCTCCCGCCTGTCGTCGTAGGTCCGGTTATTATCGTCATTGGACTGGGTCTGGCAGGTACAGCGGTAAATATGGCCATGTATGCTGATCCGAATGCAAGTGAGCTGGTTTACAGCTTAAAACATTTCAGTGTTGCAGGTGTCACTTTAGCGATCACGATCATTTGCGCGATTTTCTTGCGAGGATTCTTAAGCTTAATCCCGGTCTTGATCGGAATCATCGGCGGATACTTGTTTGCCCTGACTCAAGGAATTGTCAACTTTCAGCCGGTGCTTGACGCGAAATGGTTTGCTATCCCTGAATTTATCATCCCGTTCAAAGATTATACGCCGTCAGTGACACTAGGCATTGCCGCAGCAATGGTCCCTGTCGCATTTGTTACAATGTCAGAGCATATTGGCCATCAAATGGTGCTGAGCAAAGTTGTCGGACAAGACTTCATTAAAAAACCGGGTCTCCATCGCTCGATAATGGGTGACAGCGCGGCCACAATTCTTGCTTCCTTGATTGGCGGCCCGCCTACAACCACTTATGGAGAAAACATTGGCGTACTGGCCATTACGAGAGTGTTCAGCGTCTTTGTTATCGGAGGCGCGGCAGTGATTGCCCTTTGTTTCGGCTTCATCGGCAAGATATCTGCGCTTATCAGTTCAGTCCCGTCAGCGGTTATGGGAGGCGTTTCCTTCCTGCTGTTCGGCATCATCGCTTCCAGCGGTTTGAGAATGCTGATTGACAACAAAATTGATTATGAAAATAACAGAAACCTCATCATCACATCAGTCATCCTTGTGATCGGCGTAGGCGGCGCATTTATCCAGGTGTCTGAAGGAGGATTCCAAGTGTCAGGCATGGCGCTTGCGGCAATTGTAGGTGTCATCTTAAACCTGATTCTTCCGCAAGCGAAGGAAGAGCAGGCAGACACATCCGAACAACATCATATCTAAACCTTTTAATGAAAGTCCAGAGAGGCTTGGAAGGGTTATAAAGAGAAGAAAGCTTCACGCTGCTCCTCTATTTAACCGTACCCCGAGTCTATCCAAGACCGGGGTTTTTTCAGCCTTAAAAAAGTTGAAATGAGAGGGGAAAGAAAATGAAGCATTTAACGACGATGAGTGAACTCAGCACTGGGGAAATCAAAGATTTGCTTCAAACTGCGCAAGACCTCAAAAACGGAAAAACAGACCATCAGCTGACAGGGAAATTTGCAGCGAATCTGTTTTTTGAACCAAGCACCAGAACACGATTCAGCTTTGAGGTAGCTGAAAAGAAACTGGGCATGAATGTCCTGAATCTCGACGGAACGAGCACAAGTGTACAAAAAGGTGAAACCTTATATGACACAATCCGAACGCTCGAATCGATCGGTGTTGACGCGTGTGTCATCAGGCACAGTGAGGATGAGTACTACAAAGAGCTTGTCGGACATGTAAATATCCCGATTCTGAATGCAGGAGACGGGTGCGGCCAGCATCCGACACAATCATTGCTTGATTTAATGACAATCAATGAAGAATTCAACACGTTCAAAGGCCTTACCGTCTCGATTCACGGCGACATTAAGCACAGCAGGGTCGCAAGGTCTAATGCTGAAGTGTTGACAAGACTCGGTGCCCGCGTTCTGTTTTCCGGTCCGCCGGAATGGCAGGATGAAGAAAATACGTTTGGCGCGTATGTCTCAATGGAAGAAGCAGTAGAGACTTCCGATGTTGTCATGCTGCTCCGTATTCAAAATGAAAGACATCAGTCAGTTGTCAGCCAGGAAGGCTATCTAAACGAATTCGGCTTGACTGTAGAACGGGCTGAACGTATGAAGCAGCATGCGATTATTATGCACCCCGCGCCTGTGAACAGAGGAGTGGAGATTGATCACAGCTTAGTAGAAAGCGAAAAATCAAGAATCTTCAAACAAATGCAAAATGGCGTATTTATCAGAATGGCAGTGTTACAGCGAGCCTTACAAACCAATGCGAAAAGAGGAGAAGCAGCGTATGTCATATCTCATTAAAAACGGCTGGATACTTAACGAAAATGGTGAAAAAACAGAACAGGATATTCGAGTGACAGGAGAGGTCATCTCCGAAATCGGCAAGCTTGATGCAGCAGATGGAGAAACGGTTATTGACGCGAAAGGATTGCTCGTTTCACCGGGGTTTGTTGACCTCCATGTACACTTTAGAGAGCCTGGCGGAGAGAAAAAAGAAACCATTGAAACTGGTGCAAAAGCAGCGGCGCGCGGCGGTTATACAACAGTAGCGGCCATGCCGAATACACGGCCGGTTCCTGATACGAAGGAGCAGATGGAATGGGTGCAAAAGCGCATTAAAGACACATCATGTGTCAGAGTCCTTCCTTATGCATCTATTACGATCAGACAAATTGGCGATGAGCTGACAAACTTTGAAGCATTAAAGGAAGCTGGGGCATTTGCATTTACAGATGACGGCGTCGGTATACAGACAGCAGGAATGATGTATGAAGCAATGAAACGCGCAGCCGCGATAGACAAAGCGATTGTGGCACATTGCGAGGACAACTCCTTAATTTATGGAGGAAGCGTACATGAGGGGACATTCTCCAAAGCAAACGGGCTCAACGGCATTCCTTCTGTGTGTGAATCGGTTCATATTGCCCGCGACGTGCTGCTGGCTGAGGCGGCTAACTGCCATTATCATGTATGCCATATCAGCACGAAAGAGTCTGTCAGGGTCGTACGCGATGCGAAAAAAGCGGGAATCAGAGTGACAGCAGAAGTATCACCGCATCATTTGCTGCTTTGCGATGAGGACATTCCGGGGCTGGACACAAACTTTAAAATGAACCCGCCGCTGCGCGGTGCGGAAGATAGAGAGGCACTGATTGAAGGACTTTTAGACGGAACAATCGACTTTATAGCAACCGACCATGCGCCGCATACAGAAGAAGAGAAAAACACAGAAATGAAGCTGGCGCCGTTCGGAATTGTCGGTTTGGAAACAGCGTTCCCGCTTCTTTACACACATTTTGTCAAAAACGGCAGCTGGACGCTGAAACAGCTGATTGATTATATGACAATCAAGCCTTGCCAAACGTTTAATCTCCCATATGGAACACTGAAAACGGGACAAGCAGCAGATATCACTTTAATCGATTTGGAAAGAGAAGCAGTGATAGACAAAGAAACATTCTTATCTAAAGGTAAAAACACACCATTTAACGGCCTCAGCTGCAGCGGCTGGCCAGTCGCTACAATTGCAGCAGGAACGCTTGCTTATGAAGAAGGGAGACTTGTGAAATGAAAAGACGATTAGTACTGGAAAACGGAGCGGTATTTGAGGGCAAAGCCTTCGGGAGCTTGGAGCACAGCATGGGGGAAGTCGTTTTCAATACCGGTATGACTGGTTATCAGGAAATCTTGTCAGACCCTTCTTATTGCGGGCAGATTGTTACGTTAACATATCCGCTTATCGGAAATTACGGCATTAACCGTGATGACTTTGAATCCATTACGCCTTTTGTTAAAGGATTGATTGTAAAAGAATTATGTGAACTGCCTTCTAACTGGCGTTCAGCGTACACATTGGATGAGTATTTAAAAATGAAAAACATTCCGGGACTGCAAGGAATTGATACAAGAAAGCTGACGAGAATGATCCGCACGGCTGGCGCGCTAAAAGGAACGTTTGCCTCACCTGATGAAGATATCGAATCGGTACTGAAAAGACTGAACGAAACTGAACTGCCGAGAAATCAAGTATCCCAAGTGTCAGCTAAAACAGCATACCCTAGTCCGGGAAGAGGTAAACGCATTGTCCTGGTGGACTTTGGAATGAAGCACGGCATTTTAAGAGAGCTGAACAAACGGAAATGCGATGTCATCGTTGTGCCTTACAACGTAACAGCAGAAGAAGTCCTTCAGCTGAAGCCAGACGGCATCATGCTTTCTAACGGACCTGGAGACCCGAAAGATGTGCCTGAAGCAATTGAAATGATAAAAGGTGTTCTTGGAAAAGTGCCATTATTCGGAATTTGTCTCGGCCACCAGTTATTTGCGCTTGCGTGCGGAGCCAATACTGAGAAAATGAAATTCGGTCACAGGGGCTCCAACCATCCGGTAAAAGAGCTTGCAACCGGAAAAGTTGCCTTAACATCACAAAACCATGGCTATACAGTTTCATCTATCAATGAAACAGAGCTTGAAGTCACGCACATCGCGATAAACGACGATACGATTGAAGGGCTGCAACACAAAACACTGCCGGCATTTACGGTTCAATATCATCCAGAAGCATCACCTGGTCCTGAGGACGCTAATCATCTATTTGACAGATTTATCGAAATGATTGAAACAACGGAGAAAGAAGGGGAAGCGGTATGCCAAAACGCGTAGACATTAATAAAATTTTAGTAATCGGGTCAGGACCAATCATCATCGGCCAAGCAGCTGAATTTGATTATGCGGGAACGCAAGCCTGCCTTGCATTAAAAGAAGAAGGCTATGAGGTTATTCTTGTCAACTCAAACCCTGCAACGATCATGACCGATACAGAAATGGCTGACCGGGTTTACATCGAACCGCTGACACCTGAATTTCTGACGCGGATCATCAGAAAAGAGCGTCCTGACGCCATTCTTCCTACACTCGGCGGTCAAACCGGCTTGAATCTTGCGGTGGAGCTTTCTGAGCGAGGTGTGCTGGAGGAGTGCGGCGTTGAGGTGCTCGGCACAAAGCTGTCTGCAATCCAGCAGGCTGAAGACCGCGACTTGTTCAGAACATTAATGAATGAACTAAATGAACCGGTGCCTGAAAGTGAGATCATCCACTCTCTGGAAGAAGCAGAGAACTTCGTCAGCCAAATTGGATTCCCTGTCATTGTCCGCCCGGCATATACATTAGGCGGAACAGGCGGCGGCATCTGCTCGAATGAAACCGAACTGAAAGAAATTGTGGAGAACGGATTAAAATTAAGCCCGGTGCACCAATGTTTGCTTGAAAAAAGCATTGCCGGCTACAAAGAAATCGAATACGAAGTTATGAGAGACAGCCGAGATCATGCGATTGTCGTTTGTAACATGGAGAACATTGATCCGGTAGGAATCCATACCGGAGACAGTATTGTCGTCGCACCGAGCCAAACGCTCAGCGACCGTGAATATCAGCTCCTCCGGAATGTATCTTTAAAACTGATCCGTGCGCTTGGAATTGAAGGGGGATGTAACGTACAGCTCGCTTTAGATCCAGACAGCTTCCAATACTACATCATTGAAGTGAACCCGCGTGTCAGCCGTTCATCTGCCCTTGCATCAAAAGCGACAGGCTATCCGATTGCAAAGCTCGCAGCTAAAATCGCCGTCGGCCTTTCACTAGACGAAATGATGAATCCGGTCACAGGGAAGACATACGCTGCATTTGAACCAGCGCTGGACTATGTTGTATCTAAAATACCTCGCTGGCCGTTTGATAAGTTTGAATCAGCAAACAGAAGGCTCGGTACCCAGATGAAAGCGACGGGAGAGGTGATGGCGATTGGCCGCACGCTTGAAGAATCGCTGCTGAAAGCTGTGCGTTCACTGGAAGCTGATGTGTATCATCTTGAATTAAAAGATGCCGCCGATATACCTGATGAGCTTCTCGAGAAGCGGATTAAAAAAGCCGGAGACGAGCGTTTATTCTACCTGGCTGAAGCGTACAGAAGGGGCTACACAGTTGAGCAGCTTCATAAATTCTCTGCCATCGACCTCTTTTTCCTGCATAAGCTGTTCGGAATCGTTCAGTTTGAAAAAGAGCTGAAAGCAAATGCGGGCGATACGGATGTGCTGAGACAGGCAAAAGAACTCGGATTTTCTGATAAGTACATCAGCCGCGAGTGGAAAATGAAAGAATCTGAGCTTTACAGCTTGAGAAAACAAGCGGGAATTGCACCGGTATTTAAAATGGTAGATACATGCGCGGCGGAATTTGAATCAGAAACGCCATACTTCTACAGCACATATGAAGAAGAAAACGAATCTGTTGTTACAGATAAGAAAAGCGTGATCGTACTTGGCTCCGGCCCGATTCGAATCGGGCAGGGGGTTGAATTTGACTACGCCACAGTTCACTCTGTGTGGGCAATTAAACAAGCAGGCTATGAGGCAATTATCGTCAATAATAACCCGGAAACCGTGTCAACTGATTTTAGTATCTCAGACAAGCTGTACTTTGAACCGCTTACGATCGAAGATGTCATGCATATCATTGATCTCGAACAGCCGATGGGCGTTGTCGTGCAATTTGGCGGACAAACTGCAATCAACCTTGCTGACGAACTTTCTGCACGCGGAGTCAAAATCCTTGGAACGTCATTAGAAGATTTAGACCGTGCGGAAGACCGGGATAAGTTTGAACAGGCGCTGGTAGAACTTCAAGTGCCGCAGCCGCTTGGCAAAACTGCGACATCAGTTGATCAGGCTGTAAACATCGCGAGCAACATCGGCTATCCGGTACTGGTGCGCCCTTCATATGTGCTTGGCGGCCGGGCGATGGAGATTGTGTATCATGAAGAAGAACTGCTTCATTACATGAAAAACGCAGTCAAAATCAATCCGCAGCATCCAGTATTAATTGACAGATATCTGACTGGAAAAGAAATCGAAGTGGATGCGGTGTCTGATGGCCAAACCGTTGTCATTCCGGGAATCATGGAGCACATTGAGCGTGCGGGCGTGCACTCCGGAGACTCTATCGCGGTCTATCCGCCGCAGTCTCTGACGGAAGATATTAAAGAAAAAATTGAACAATATACGATCGCACTCGCGAAAGGGCTGAATATTGTCGGCTTGCTCAACATCCAATTCGTCCTGTCACAAGGTGAAGTATACGTGCTTGAAGTCAATCCGAGATCAAGCAGAACGGTGCCGTTCTTAAGCAAGATCACGGGCATTCCGATGGCGAACCTCGCGACAAAAGTCATTCTCGGGCAAAAGCTGGCTGAGTTTGGCTACAATGAAGGCCTGCAGCCTGAACAGCAGGGTGTATTCGTAAAAGCACCGGTCTTCTCCTTCGCGAAGCTGAGAAGAGTGGACATTACGTTAGGGCCTGAAATGAAATCAACAGGTGAGGTCATGGGCAAAGATTCCACCCTTGAAAAGGCGCTCTATAAAGCCCTGATAGCTTCAGGCATTCAAATCCCTAACTACGGTTCCGTGCTTTTAACAGTGGCTGATAAGGACAAAGAAGAAGGGCTTGCCATCGCTAAACGATTCCATGCGATCGGGTATAACATTTTAGCGACCGAAGGAACGGCGGGGTATCTCAAGGAAGCATCAATTCCAGCGAAGGTCGTCGGAAAAATCGGCCAGGATGGCCCGAACTTGCTTGATGTGATCAGAAACGGAGAAGCCCAGTTTGTCATCAATACGCTGACAAAAGGAAAGCAGCCGGCAAGAGACGGATTTAGAATCAGACGTGAATCAGTAGAAAACGGTGTTGCCTGCTTAACATCTTTAGATACGGCAGAAGCGATTTTGCGGGTGCTGGAAAGCATGACGTTCCGTGCCGATCAAATGCCGGCAGTCAACTCAAATCAGGAGGCGGCAATCACTTTATGAAAAAAGCGTATTTGACGGTGTGTGCTAACCAGCAAATTGCAGACCGGGTGTATCAAATGGTTCTAAAAGGGGAGCTTGTCCAAGGGTTTACTGTCCCAGGACAGTTCCTTCACCTGAAAGTGAGCGAAGCGGTTACGCCTCTTTTGCGAAGACCAATCAGCATTGCTGATGTTAACCTTGAAAAAAATGAAGTCACCATTATTTATCGAGTAGATGGGGAAGGAACAAGACTCTTGTCGCTGAAGCAGAAGGGAGATCTCGTGGATGTCCTCGGGCCTTTGGGCAATGGCTTTCCAGTAGATGAAGTCCAACCCGGAAAGACGGCTTTGCTGGTAGGGGGCGGTGTAGGAGTGCCGCCTCTCCAAGAACTGTCGAAACGTTTAAAGGAAAAAGGCGTAAAGGTCATACACGTTTTAGGATTCCAATCGGCAAAGGATGTTTTTTACGAAAAAGAATGCCGACAGTATGGTGATACGTATGTGGCAACAGCTGATGGAAGCTACGGGGAAACCGGGTTTGTCACAGATGTCATCAAACAGAAAAGTCTTGAATTTGACATTCTCCTCAGCTGCGGGCCGACACCGATGCTAAAGGCGCTCAAACAAGAATACGCCCACAAAGAGGTTTACATTTCCATGGAAGAACGAATGGGCTGCGGTATCGGTGCATGCTTCGCTTGCGTGTGCCATACAAACGAAAGTGAGACAGCTTACGTAAAGGTATGTCTTGACGGGCCTGTATTTAAAGCTCAGGAGGTGGCGCTGTAATGCTAGAGGTGAAATTGCCAGGGCTGAATTTGAAAAATCCGATCATTCCCGCATCAGGCTGCTTCGGTTTTGGAAAAGAGTTTGCGCGTTTTTATGATTTGTCTTGTCTCGGAGCAATCATGATCAAAGCTACGACAAAGGAGCCCCGCTTCGGGAATCCGACGCCTAGGGTAGCTGAGACTGGCGCTGGAATGCTCAATGCGATCGGTTTGCAAAATCCAGGGCTGGAAAGCGTCTTAGAAAATGAGCTGCCATGGCTTGAACAATTTGATACGCCTATTATTGCCAATGTCGCCGGCTCACAGGTCGAGGATTATGTTGAAGTGGCAGAGCATATCAGTAAAGCGCCTAATGTACACGCCCTTGAACTGAATATTTCCTGTCCGAACGTCAAAACAGGCGGAATTGCTTTTGGCACAAATCCTGCCATGGCTGCTGATTTAACGAAAGCGGTTAAAGAAGTGTCAGATGTGCCTGTATATGTGAAGCTATCTCCGAATGTGGCAAACATCACAGAAATTGCAGTAGCGATCGAAGAGGCTGGTGCGGATGGTCTAACGATGATCAACACATTAATCGGCATGAGGCTCGATTTAAAATCAGGTAAGCCGATATTAGCCAATAAAACTGGAGGGCTGTCGGGTCCTGCTGTAAAACCTGTTGCCATCCGCATGGTGTATGAGGTCAGCCAGGCTGTCGGCATTCCGATTATTGGGATGGGAGGCGTTCAGACAGCCGAAGACGCATTGGAATTTCTTCTGGCTGGAGCAAGTGCGGTCGCTGTCGGAACAGCAAATTTCGTGAATCCTTTCGCCTGCCCTGACATCATTGAACAGCTCCCTGCTGTTTTACGCCAATACGGCTATGAATCTGTTGAAGAATGCATCGGAAGGAGCTGGAATCATGAAAAACAACCTGCCCATCATCGCGCTTGATTTTGTATCAGCTGAAGAGACACTGTCGTTTTTAGCGCCTTTTCAGAAAGAACCATTATTTGTGAAGGTCGGGATGGAGCTTTTTTATCAAGAAGGCCCGGCCATCATTGCACAATTAAAAGAAAGAAACTGTGAGATCTTTTTAGATTTGAAGCTCCATGACATCCCGACCACAGTAAATAAAGCAATGAAGCGTCTTGCCTGCCTCGGAGTCGATCTTGTCAATGTTCACGCAGCCGGAGGCAAAAAAATGATGGAAGCAGCCTTGGAAGGCTTAGAGGAAGGCACGCCGGCAGGAAAAAAACGTCCATCACTTATTGCGGTAACCCAGCTGACAAGCACATCTGAACAAATGGTGAAGGAGGAGCTGCTCATCAGAAAGTCTCTCATTGACACGGTAGTGCACTACAGCAAACTGGCGGAGAATAGCGGACTTGATGGAGTGGTGTGCTCCGTTCATGAAGCAAAAGCCATTTACGAAGCAGTGTCGCCATCGTTTCTGACGGTGACCCCGGGTATCCGTATGTCAGCAGACACTGCGAATGATCAAGTGCGTGTCGCAACGCCTTCTATAGCAAGAGAAAAAGGGTCATCAGCCATTGTTGTAGGACGCTCTATTACAAAAGCTGGAAATCCGCTAAAAGCCTATGAAGCTGTCAAACTCGAGTGGGAGGGAATCAAACAATGAAACAAATCATCGCAAAACATCTATTAGACATTCAAGCTGTATTTTTACGCCCAAATGATCCGTTTACATGGGCGAGCGGCATTTTATCGCCAATTTACTGTGACAATCGCCTTACCCTTTCTTTCCCAGAGGTAAGAAATGATGTTGCTGCAGGCATCAGCAAGCTTATCCAGGAGCATTTCCCGGAAGCTGAGATGATCGCAGGAACAGCGACAGCAGGTATCCCTCATGCGGCATTGGCGGCTGACCGTTTGAACTTGCCGATGTGTTATGTGAGAAGCAAACCAAAAGCACACGGAAAAGGCAATCAAATTGAGGGTGCCGTTCAAAAAGGCCAAAAAACAGTTGTCATTGAAGATTTAATTTCTACAGGGGGCAGCGTACTCGAAGCTGCAGCAGCTCTAAAAGCCGCTGGCTGTGAAGTGCTTGGTGTGGTATCAATTTTTACGTACGGACTTCCTAAAGCGCAGGAAGCGTTTGCTGAGGCTGATCTTCCATACTACTCGTTAACTGATTATGACACACTGACAGAGGTTGCACTTGAAAATGGAAATATTCGTACAGACGACCTGAAGAAGCTGCAAACATGGAAAATGAATCCCGAGTCAAAAGATTGGTTTAAAAAATGAAAAAATAAATTGAAGAGCTTTAATGCCTTGCCACGATTGAAAACAGGCCTTTGGGTCTGTTTTTTTATTAATCCTATAAAAAAACTCGGGTTGACTTATGTTAGAATTGTGCTAAAATTTACTACAAATCTGAAAAACTTATCAAGAGCGGCTGAGGGACTGGTCCTATGAAGCCCGGCAACCTGCACAATGTGTAAGGTGCTACTTCCAGCAAAATGTATTCCATTTTGAAAGATAAGGGCTACATGCAGTTCCTGTCTTTCTTTCCGCCGGATTGAAAGTTTTTTATTTTAAGAGGGGCTGTTTGGGAGAAAACAGCAGCCGCATCACATTACAATTGGAAAAGACAACCGGCAGAAAGCTACTGTTTGTTTGTCTCCGAAAGGAGGAAAGAAGAAATGTTAACTTACGATAATTGGGAAGAACCAACGATTACATTTCCAGAGGACGATCCTTATAAAGGGGCGCTGTCAGTTTTAAAATGGGCTTACGGCCATTATGGCAATCAGCTTGTTTATGCCTGCAGTTTCGGAATTGAAGGAATCGTTCTGATTGACTTAATCTATAAAGTGAAAAAAGACGCAGAGATTGTATTTCTCGATACAGGGCTTCATTTTAAAGAAACCTATGAAACGATAGAACGCGTCAAGGAGCGCTACCCCGGTCTTAATATCATCCTGAAGAAACCGAACCTTACTCTTGAGGAACAGGCGGAAGAACACGGTGATAAACTGTGGGAAAGAGAGCCGAATCAATGCTGCTATCTCAGAAAGATCGTTCCTTTAAGAGAGGCGCTTTCCGGCCATCCGGCATGGCTTTCCGGCCTGCGCCGCGATCAAGGGCCAAGCCGTGCCAATACGAATTTCTTAAACAAAGATGAGAAATTCAAATCAGTAAAAGTTTGCCCGCTTATCCACTGGACTTGGAAAGACATCTGGAGATACACTTCTCGAAATGAGCTGGACTACAATCCGCTCCACGACCAAGGGTATCCAAGTATTGGCTGCGCGCCTTGTACGTCACCTGCATTTACCGCGGAGGACTTGCGCTCAGGAAGATGGAACGGTATGGCGAAAACAGAATGCGGACTGCATGAATAAGGAGCTGCAAAATGGAATTAGCCGCTATTTTATTTAGCTTGTTTTTTGCAGTGAATATTGGCGCAAGCGGCGCTGCAGCTTCAATGGGAGTTGCTTACGGATCTGGGGCCATCAAAAAGAAAACCTACGCTTTGATCATATGCGCCGTTGGTGTGCTGGCCGGGGCTGTCATTGGCGGGGGCGAAGTTGTGAAAACCATCAGCTCTGGTATTATCCCCGAACAGACGATCACGCTGACGATTGTTTGCATCATTATCGGGTCTGCTGCGCTGTCGCTATTTACAGCTAATCTGCTCGGCATTCCTTTATCGACAAGTGAAGTGACTGTCGGGGCAGTTGTCGGCGTGGGCGTGGCGTACAAAGTGTTGTTTGTAAACAATCTTCTGATTATTGTTTCATTTTGGATTTTCGTTCCGCTGTTCGCTTTCGGTTTCACATTTTTTGTAGCAAAGCTGTTTCGTTATTTTAAGATTGAAATTACGTCTTCCCGAAAACAAAACGTCCTTGGCATCCTTTTGCTATGCGCTGGTTTTTTTGAAGCGTTCTCTGCGGGCATGAATAATGTGGCGAATGCCGTTGGCCCGTTAGTGGCTGCCGGCGTACTGGATGTAGAGAATGGAACCCTGTATGGGGGAGCTTTTGTAGCTCTGGGCGCACTGATATTAGGCCGCAGGGTGTTAGAAACAAACGGGAAGAAAATTACAAGGTTTTCAAAAGGAGAAGGCATTCTCCTATCCGGAACAGGAGCAGGACTGGTGATCATCAGCTCTATATTTGGAATGCCAGTACCCTTAGCGCAAGTAACGTCATCGTCTATTATCGGAATAGGCATGGCGAAAAACGGCCCAAACGTATTTCATAAACAGGTCGTTCAAACGATGCTGAAAGTATGGATCGTATCGCCGTTTTTATCTTTATCCATCTCTTATTTGCTTGTCTCTATGTTTTTAAAGGCGGATTATTATTCAATCTTTATCATGGTAAGTGTGCTTCTAGCTGCAGGCGGTGCCGTCAGCCTGACAAAAGCCATTCGTAAAGAGAGACGCTCTGTCCACGATCAAGGCGGGGGAATTTAACTATTAATCTGAGTTATTTTATCTGTTAACTAGGAGGAAATGAATATTATGAGTTTAGCACCACATGGAGGAAAACTGGTAAACCGAGTAAATGAATCATATGATGTAAGCGGCATTCAGAAAGAGATTGAACTTGATTTGATTTCTTTTGCTGACCTGGAATTGATCGGAATTGGCGGATATAGCCCGATTGAAGGCTTCTTTAATGAGAAGGATTACGTATCTGTTGTTGAAAACATGCGTCTTGCTTCCGGTGTTGTATGGTCTCTTCCGATCACGCTGCCGGTAGATGCACAAAAAGCAGCCGAACTGTCAGTCGGGGAAACAGTAAAATTAACGTATGACGGAGAAACATACGGCGTTATCCAAATCGAAGACTTATACGTGCCTGATAAACAAAAAGAAGCTGTTAACGTATATAAAACAGATGATCAGGCTCATCCGGGTGTGAAAAAGCTGTTCAGCCGCGGCGATACATATATCGGCGGTCCGATCACATTGATTAAAAAGGCTTCCAAACAATTCCCTGAATTTACATTTGAACCGGCGGAAACAAGACGCCAATTTGCAGAAAAAGGCTGGGAGACAATTGTCGGTTTCCAAACAAGAAATCCTGTTCACAGAGCGCATGAATATATTCAAAAAACGGCTCTTGAGACAGTGGACGGTTTGTTTTTAAATCCGCTTGTCGGCGAAACAAAATCTGATGACATACCAGCTGATGTCCGGATGGAAAGCTATCAAGTGCTTCTTGACAACTATTACCCGAAAGACCGTGTCTTCCTTGGCGTTTTCTTGGCTGCAATGCGTTATGCCGGTCCGAGAGAAGCGATTTTCCATGCGCTTGTCAGAAAAAACTACGGCTGCACACATTTCATTGTCGGCCGCGATCACGCCGGTGTCGGTGACTATTACGGCACGTACGAAGCCCAGGAGCTGTTTGACACATTTAAACCAGAAGAACTCGGCATTACACCGCTGAAATTCGAGCACAGCTTCTTCTGCGAAAAATGCGGAAATATGGGAACGGCAAAAACGTGCCCGCATGGCAGAGAGCATCACGTGATTTTATCAGGCACCAAGGTGAGAGGGATGCTGAGAGACGGTGTGTTGCCGCCTGCAGAATTCAGCCGCGCAGAAGTTGTAGAAGTGTTAATTAAAGGCATGAAGAAAAAAGAAGAAGCAGGCGTTTCTTAAGGAGGACTGGCAGTGACAAATCGCGATATCGTATGGCATGAAGCCTCTATTACAAAAGAAGAGTATCAGCAAAAAAACAAGCATAAAAGCTCCATTCTCTGGCTGACGGGTTTAAGCGGTTCAGGCAAATCAACCATTGCCAATGCTGCTGCTAGAGAACTTTTTGAACAAGGCTACCAAGTTATTGTGCTGGATGGTGACAACATTCGCCACGGTTTAAATAAAGATCTCGGTTTTACTGACGAAGACCGAAAAGAAAACATCCGCCGAATCGGAGAGGTAGCAAAACTTTTTGTGCAGCAGGGCACCATTGTCATTACTGCTTTTATCTCTCCTTTCCGAGAGGACAGAGACCAGGTTCGCCAGCTTGTGCAAGCAGGCGAATTTAACGAAGTTTACATTAAATGCGACCTCGATATTTGTGAACAAAGAGATCCAAAAGGGCTCTACAAAAAAGCAAGAAACGGGGAAATTCCGTTCTTCACAGGCATTGATTCTCCTTATGAAGAGCCGGAAGCTCCTGAGCTCGTCCTTGACTCAGGACAATATGATCGTGAAGAGTGCAAAAATCAGCTGATCGAGTTTGTAAAGCAGCAATTGAGCTAAACGCCGCTCAGCTGTGTTCTTCTCAGATGCCGAAAAAATGCAAACTAGAACAACATCGAAGCGAACGTTCTGGAAGAACTCGAATAGATCGGGGGAAAGACGATGGGGAAAGTATATATTGTAGGAGCAGGTCCCGGAGATCCTGATCTGCTGACAATTAAAGCGCTGAAAGCCATTGAAAAAGCTGACGTCATCCTATATGACAGATTAGTAAATAAAGAGATTTTGCAATATGCCAAGGAGCAGGCGGACCTGATCTACTGTGGGAAGCTTCCAGATTTTCATACAATGAAGCAGGAAACCATCAATCGGTTTCTTGTGAAGTATGCGCAAAAAGGGAAAAACGTTGTCAGATTGAAAGGCGGAGACCCATTTGTGTTCGGCAGAGGGGGAGAAGAAGCGGAATGCCTTTCTGAAAATGGCATTCCGTTTGAAATTGTCCCCGGTATTACATCTGGAATCGCGGCAGCTGCTTATGCCGGGATTCCTGTCACTCATCGGGACGCGGGCTCTAACGTGGCTTTTGTAACGGGGCATTATAAAAAAGAAGAGGATTTTGAGGAAAAGTGGAAAGCGCTGGCCACAGGGATTGATACACTTGTCATCTATATGGGCATTAAAAATGTGCAGCTGATCGAAAAAAAACTCCTGGAAAACGGCCGGGACGGTGCTACTCCAGCAGCGTTTATTCATTGGGGGACAACGGACAAGCAAAAATCTGTTTTTTGTACAGTTGACACCCTTTCAGAAACGGTGAAAAAAGAAGACATTAAAAATCCGAGTTTAATTGTCGTAGGAAATGTTGTAAATTATCACTATAAGCTGGAATGGTTTGAATCTGAGCTGAAAAAACAAGATTTAAGCGAGGCGTTGTAAATGAAACAAGCGATTTTATATGTCGGCCACGGCAGCCGGGTAAAAAAGGCACAGCAAGAGGCCGCTGCATTTTTGGAAGGATGCAAAGCGCATATCTCTGCGCCTGTTCAGGAAATCAGTTTTTTAGAGCTGCAGGAGCCGGCAATTGAGACAGGGTTTGAAGCATGTGTGAAGCAAGGCGCCACTCATATCGCAGTGGTGCCTCTGCTTCTTTTAACGGCTGCGCATGCCAAACATGATATTCCGGAAGAAATTGCGCGTGCCGCGTCCCGTTATCCTTCAGTCCGTATTTCATACGGAAGTCCGATCGGGATTGACGAAGAAGTGGTCAAAGCGGTCTATCATCGTGTTAAAGACATAGGTGTTCCGTACGAAAACGCCAGGGTTGTGCTCATCGGCAGGGGAAGCTCAGACCCAGATGTAAAAAGAGACGTAACCGGAATTGCCGGATTGCTTCAAAACATCATGCCCGTCAGCGAAGTGATTCCATGTTTTATGACAGCATGCGGTCCCAATTACAAAGAGATTTTTTCTGAACTGAAAAAAGATGACGGCGTGACGACCTTTATTGTTCCGTATTTGCTGTTTACCGGGATGCTGATGAATGAGATTGAACGTGAGGTCCAGAAATTGAAGGCGGAAAATCCAAATGTCTACCTCTCTTCCTATATCGGTTTCCACCCGCATGTGAAAAAGGCGTTTTTACATCGTGTGAAAGAAACTGCCGACAACCATGAGGGGCAATTTGATTTTGACGGAGGCATATATGCTCCCGCTTCACATTAGTTTGCAGAAGAAAAAGGTTGTGATTGCAGGGGGCGGCAACATTGCGCTCAGAAGGCTGAAATCGGTGCTATCAGAGGGAGCGGATATTACGCTTGTCAGTCCGGATGTTGAACCGGAAATCAAACAGATGGCAGAAAATTGCCGTATCAGATGGGTCTGCCGTACGATTGAAAAAGAGGATTATCTCGATGCTTTTTTGATTATTGCCGCTACGGATGATGCCGCTGTGAATAAAGAGATTGCTCAAAACGCATCGTCTTCCCAGCTTGTCAACTGTGCCAGTAATGCTGAGCTGGGCAATGTGTATATGCCGAAAATCGTAAAAAGAGGGCATGTAACGGTGTCTGTCTCTACAAGCGGAGCCAGTCCAAAGCACACAAAAGAGCTTGCTGAAAAAGTGGATAAACTGATTGAAGGCGATTTTGTCACTGAAGTTGACAGGCTTTATCAGGTAAGAAGAAAGAAATAAGCCAGAGCATACAATGCTCTGGCTTTTCTTTGTGCTGCTCAGCTTTTTTTCAGCTTGATGACAGTATCCGCATCAGGTGTGACAAAGACGGTATGCTGGCTGTCATAAGTCACGAAGCCTGGCTTTGCGCCGTTCGGCTTTTTGACATGCCTGATTTTTGTATAATCAACTGGCACAGAACTTGAATCCTTTGCTTTTGAAAAATAAGATGCGATTGTGGCGGCTTCAATAATTGTTTGTTCATCAGGCTCGCTGCTTCTGATGACGACATGGGAGCCCGGAATATCCTTCGTGTGAAGCCATATGTCGTCTCTGGCTGCTGCTTTGGTCGTTAAATACTCGTTTTGGCGGTTGTTTTTGCCGACTAAAATAGTGATACCGGAAGAAGATTCGTATGTTTCTAAAACAGGGTTGTTCTGTTTTTGTTTTTTCTGTCCTTTTTGCTGCTTAGGTCGTAAATATTTCCCCTCCACAAGCTCTTCTCTGATTTCACTGATATCACGCGGAGAAGCGGACGACAGCTGCTGAATCAGCTGGTCGAAGTATTCAATTTCTTGCTGTGCCAGCCTGATCTGTTCCTCGACAACGGCAACTGAGTTTTTCGCCTTCTGATACTTAGTGAAATAGGCCTGCGCATTCTCTGAAGGCGTTTTGTTCGGATTCAGCGGGATTGTAATTGTCGGATTTTCCTCATCATAGTAGTTGATGACTTCAGCCTGTTTGTCGCCTTTTTTCATCATATATAAATTTGCAGTCAGCAGCTCCCCGTAAAGCTGAAATTCCTTAGCGTTTTCCGAATACTCCAGTGTTTTTTCCAGTTTTTTGATTTTGTTGGCGTTCTTTTTCCGTTCATTCACAACAAACCGCTCAAGATCCTGGGCCTGCTGTTTAACCCGGTCCCGCTCAGCTTTTCCGAAATAAAAACGGTCCAGCAGTTCACTTAATGAATCGAAGCGGCGTGCTTCTCCTTTAAGGTGAGTCAGCTCGAGCAGATAAAAATAATCCTTTCCGTTAACAGTCGTAATGCTAGGAATAAAGCGGTGCTCCCTTACCTCTGCAAAAAGCTCCAGAAGCGCTTTTGGAAGTGTTACTTTGTTGGCAAGGCCCGCTCTGTGGACAGCTTCTTTTGCGAACAGCGGAGAAACACCGGAAAAATGGTCAACAATTTGTTTATCTAGCCGCCCTTCTTGAAAACTGAGATGACGCAAAATGTCGTCTTCAGTTGCTTCAAGCGGCGGGATCTTATCCTGGGCCGGCGGAAGCTTATAATCGTAGCCCGGCAGTACGGTACGGTAGCTGTTCATTGACGGGGATAAATGTTTCAGCCCGTCGATGATCGCATTTTCCTCTCCGTCTGTCAGAATGATATTGCTGTGGCGGCCCATAATTTCGACATAAAGCTTTCGATGCGTTTCATCACCGATTTCATTGCGGCTTTTAATATGAAAAATCATAATGCGGTCAAGCCCAGCCTGTTCAATTTTTTCAATAAATCCGCCTTCAATATGCTTTCTCAGCAGCATGCAAAACATCGGCGGTTCACTCGGGTTTTCATACGTTTGGGCCGTGATATGCACCCGTGAATAGCTTGGGTGTGCCGATAATAAGAGTTTTTGGTTTTTTCCATTGGCACGGATGTGAAAAATCACATCGTGCTTATAAGGCTGATGGACTTTCGTGATCCGTCCGCCCGTTATTCGCTCGTTCAGTTCGTGTGTCATTCCGTATGTAAACATGCCATCAAACGACATATATAATACACCCTCTCATTCTTCCTGCATTCGATAATTATAGCATGAAATGGGACGAGTCAGAATAAGCATGCTTATAGAGTGATATCTCTATAAGAGAGCAGGGGAGTGGACGAGCGGAATGAAGTTTCATGAAATGGGACAAACAGATTTATTAGAGGCAACAAATACGTCCATGAAACAAGGATTAACTGAAAAAGAGGTGAAAAAACGCCTCGACAAGCATGGGCCAAACGAGCTTCAAGAAGGAAAAAAAACATCAGCGCTTATTTTGTTTTTAGCCCAGTTTAAAGATTTTATGGTGCTTGTGCTGCTTGCGGCAACACTTATTTCAGGGTTTCTTGGTGAATATGTGGATGCGGTTGCGATTATTGCGATTGTGTTTGTGAATGGCATACTTGGGTTCTTTCAAGAACGGCGTGCAGAGCAATCTCTTCAGGCATTAAAAGAGCTGTCAACTCCTCATGTGATGGCACTCAGGGAAGGAAGCTGGACAAAGATTCCTTCTAAAGAACTGGTGCCGGGCGACATTGTGAAGTTTACAAGCGGCGACCGGATTGGAGCAGATGTCCGGATTGTCGAAGCGAAAAGCCTGGAAATTGAAGAATCAGCGTTAACCGGAGAGTCAATCCCAGTTGTGAAACATGCGGATAAATTGAAAAAACCCGATGTGTCGCTGGGGGATATTACGAATATGGCCTTTATGGGAACCATCGTCACCCGCGGCAGCGGTGTGGGTGTTGTCGTCGGTACAGGAATGAACACGGCTATGGGGAAAATCGCTGACATGCTTGAATCGGCGGGAACTCTGTCGACCCCGCTGCAAAGAAGGCTCGAGCAGCTCGGAAAAATTTTAATTGTTGTCGCTTTGCTGCTCACCGTACTCGTTGTCGCCGTCGGCGTGATCCAGGGACACGATCTGTACAGTATGTTTTTAGCCGGTGTCTCACTAGCGGTAGCCGCCATTCCAGAAGGGCTTCCAGCCATTGTGACAGTAGCGCTGTCATTGGGTGTACAGCGTATGATCAAGCAAAAATCAATCGTGAGAAAGCTTCCGGCGGTTGAGACGCTTGGGTGTGCCTCTATTATTTGTTCAGACAAAACAGGAACGATGACGCAAAACAAAATGACGGTCACACATGTATGGTCCGGAGGAAAAACATGGAGAGTGTCGGGCACGGGTTACGATCCGAAAGGAGGCTTCACACTGAACGATAAAGAGGTCAGTGTGAATAAGCATAAGCCGCTTGAGCAAATGCTGTTATTCGGAGCGCTTTGTAACAACTCGAATATTGAGAAAAGAAACGGTGACTATGTGCTTGACGGAGATCCGACAGAGGGGGCGCTGCTCACTGCGGCAAGAAAAGGCGGCTTTTCAAAGGAGTTTGTGGAATCTCATTACCGGGTGGTTGAGGAGTTTCCGTTTGATTCAGCACGAAAAATGATGACCGTCATTGTAGAGGATCAGGACAGAAAGCGCTATATCATAACGAAAGGCGCGCCGGATGTCCTGATGCAGCGGTCCAACCGTATTTATTATGACGGCTCTCCCGCCCCTTTCTCAAATGAAAGAAAAGCAGAAACAGAGGCAGTATTACGGCAGCTGGCTTCCCAGGCGCTCCGGACGATTGCTGTTGCCTATAGACCGGTAAAAGCAGGGGAAACACCGTCAATGGAGCAGGCGGAAAAAGATCTGACAATGCTTGGCCTTTCGGGCATCATTGATCCGCCGCGGCCTGAAGTCAGACAGGCGATTAAAGAATGCCGTGAAGCGGGAATTAAGACCGTCATGATTACAGGGGATCATGTTGAGACAGCAAAAGCTATAGCAAAAGATTTGCGTCTCCTCCCGAAAAACGGAAAAATCATGGACGGCCAGATGCTGAATGAGCTTTCACAAGAAGAGCTTTCTGATGTAGTGGAGGATGTGTATGTGTTTGCCCGCGTTTCTCCTGAGCATAAATTGAAAATTGTTAAAGCGTATCAGGAAAACGGCCATATCGTTGCGATGACAGGAGACGGCGTCAATGACGCTCCCGCTATCAAACAGGCTGACATTGGCGTTGCCATGGGGATTACAGGGACGGATGTGGCGAAGGAAGCATCATCCCTCATTCTCTTAGATGATAATTTTGCAACCATCAAATCGGCGATTAAAGAAGGCAGAAACATTTATGAAAATATTAGAAAATTTATCCGATACCTGCTGGCTTCTAACGTAGGAGAAATTCTGGTCATGCTTTTCGCCATGCTGCTTGCCCTTCCGTTGCCGCTCGTGCCGATTCAGATTTTGTGGGTCAACTTGGTGACAGATGGATTGCCGGCGATGGCGCTCGGCATGGATCAGCCGGAAGGGGACGTTATGAAGCGGAAGCCGCGTCACCCGAAAGAAGGGGTGTTTGCCCGCAAGCTTGGATGGAAGGTGGTCTCGAGAGGATTTTTAATTGGTGCTGCCACGATTTTGGCTTTTATCATCGTGTACCACCGCAATCCTGAGAATTTGTCTTATGCTCAGACAATTGCGTTTGCAACGTTGGTGCTGGCTCAGCTTATTCACGTATTTGACTGCCGGAGCGAAACATCTGTTTTTTCCAGAAATCCGTTTGAAAACTTGTATCTGCTTGGCGCTGTATTGTCATCGATTTTACTGATGCTGGTGGTTATTTACTATCCACCGCTCCAGCCGATTTTCCATACGGTTGCCATCACGCCGGGAGACTGGATGCTTGTCATCGGCATGTCGGCCATCCCTACTTTTTTGCTGGCGGGGTCACTTTTGACAAGAAAAAAATAAATTCATATGATATAATCTTAGGGGTAATAGCATGTCTATTGCCCTTTTATTTTGAGAACAGGGAAGAAATTAGGTGTTTTATTTATGATACGAAGTATGACAGGCTTCGGCAGTGCAAGCAAAACACAAGATAATCTCTCTGTAAGCGTTGAACTTAAATCTGTGAATTACAGGTTTAAAGAAGTGAACGCTCGTTTGCCAAGGCCTTTGCTATATTTAGAAGATAAGCTGAAACAGACGATTCTGCAGTACATACAGCGCGGAAGAATTGAGCTTTTCGTCTCCGTTGACAGTGATATGCTCGTAGAGAGAAGGCTTGACATTGATTGGCCGCTGCTCGATGAGTTTGTCGCAGCTGCAGAGGATATGAAAAAGCGATATCAATTGTCCGCAGATCCTGATGTCATGGACTTCTTCAAGCTTGAACATGTCGTCCAGATTCATGAGGAACAGACACAAAGCGAAAAGCTTGAGGAGTTACTAATAGCTGCTGCAGAGGAAGCTGTAAAAGGACTCTGTGAGATGCGCGAAAAAGAGGGGCTGCTTCTAGCCAAAGACTGTCTGATGCATATTGACCAGCTTGAAGAGCTGGCCGAAAAGACCGAATCTTTGGCAGCCGATGCGGTATCTCGTTACAGGGAACGGCTTTACGCCAGAATAAAGGAATGGACCGAAGACGTGTTGGATGAGAGCCGGCTTGTTACAGAATGCGCTATTTTTGCAGATCGCTCTGATATTACAGAAGAGATTACAAGGCTGAAGAGCCACTTCGTTCAGTTTCGTGATATATTAGCTGAAGGCGGAGCTGTCGGGCGCAAACTCGACTTTCTTGTCCAGGAGCTGAATCGGGAAGCAAATACAATCGGCTCAAAAGCAAATGATCATCAGATCACAAAGCTTGTCGTCGAAATGAAAAGTTCTATTGAAAAAATAAAAGAACAAGTGCAAAATATAGAATAGTAACTGTGCGTATTGTTTACAGACGGACTTGCTAGGCTAAACTAGAGACGTCTATTTTACAGGGGGAACGTAGAAGATGACGATTAAACTGATTAATATCGGATTTGGCAATATTATCTCCGCCAATCGGATGATTTCGATTGTCAGCCCGGAGTCTGCGCCAATCAAACGGATGATCCAGGATGCAAGAGACCGCGGAATGCTAATTGACGCTACATACGGACGAAGAACCCGTGCAGTTGTCGTCATGGATAGTGATCACATTATCTTATCTGCCGTCCAGCCTGAGACAGTTGCACACAGACTTTCTGTTAAAGAAGAAATTATGGATGAAGGGCAGGGGTAATTGCCGCATGAAAGAAAGAGGGTTATTAATCGTTCTCTCAGGTCCCTCAGGAGTTGGTAAAGGAACGGTTCGGCAAGCGATTTTTTCGCAGGAAGACACAAAATTCGAGTATTCGATTTCAGTAACAACGAGAAACCCGCGTGAGGGCGAAGTGAACGGAGTCGATTATTTTTTCAAAACGAGAGAAGAATTCGAGCAAATGATTGCAGACAATAAGCTGCTTGAATGGGCAGAATATGTCGGCAATTATTACGGCACTCCGGTCGATTATGTTGAACAGACGCTCCAAGAAGGAAAAGACGTCTTTTTAGAAATCGAAGTTCAAGGCGCTCTTCAAGTGAGAAATGCTTTCCCGGAAGGCTTGTTTATTTTCCTTGCGCCTCCAAGTCTTTCTGAACTGAAGAACAGAATTGTGACAAGAGGAACGGAAACAGATGCTCTGATTGAAAATCGCATGAAAGCCGCAAAAGCTGAGATCGAAATGATGGACGCATATGATTACGTTGTAGAAAATGATAATATCGAAACGGCTTGCGACAAAATTAAAGCAATCGTTCTCGCGGAACATTTGAAGCGTGAGCGCGTTGCACCAAGATATAAGAAAATGCTGGAGGTTGAATAACTGATGTTAGATCCGTCAATTGACTCATTAATGAATAAATTGGATTCGAAATACACGCTCGTAACCGTTTCTGCTAGACGCGCGCGTGAAATGCAAATCAAAAAAGACCAGATGATTGAACATACGATTTCACACAAATATGTAGGCAAAGCTTTAGAAGAAATTGATGCAGGCCTGCTTTCGTTTGAAAAGGAAGACCGCGAATAGTAGCACAAGTAGCAACCTATATCATGTAGGTTGTTATTTTTTTCCGTGCTGTTTTTATATTGCAGAGGGGGAGAAGTCATTGCTGAACAATCGAAATGTGTTACTTTGCGTGAGCGGAGGCATCGCTGTTTATAAAGCCTGTGCGCTGACAAGCAAACTGGTACAGGCGGGGGCAAATGTTAAAGTCATTATGACTGAATCTGCGTGCCAGTTCGTATCACCGCTGACATTTCAGGCATTGAGCCGCCATGAAGTATATACAGATACATTTAAAGAACAAAATCCAAGCGTCATCTCTCATATAGACGCAGCTGACTGGGCCGACCTGATTATCGTAGCGCCGGCTACGGCCAATGTGATTGGAAAACTGGCCAACGGCATTGCAGATGATATGCTGACAACAACCTTGTTAGCGGCAACAGCTCCGGTATGGATTGCGCCCGCCATGAATGTGCATATGTATGACCATCCGGCAGTCAAACGCAATATTTCTGTCCTTTATCAGGATGGTTTTCGTTTTATTGAGCCGAGCGAGGGCTATTTAGCATGCGGTTACGTCGGAAAAGGAAGATTGGAAGAACCCGAAAACATCGTGAAGCTTGCGGAAAAGCATTTTGCGGAGGAAAAAAACGCGCCTTTAGAAGGGAAACATGTTGTGATCACAGCAGGCCCGACACGGGAGGCAGTTGATCCTGTACGTTTTTTCACGAATAAATCGACGGGTAAAATGGGATACGCATTAGCTGAGGCTGCGGTGCGACTCGGTGCAAACGTGACCTTGATCTCAGGGCCGGTTTCGCTTGATGTCCCTAAAGGGCTTTCTCAGTTTATCCCGGTCCAATCGGCTGCGGACATGCGCGATGCAGTGCTCTCTGTGTATGAGGGAAGCGACATTGTCATTAAAACAGCTGCTGTTGCCGATTTTACGCCAAAAACAGTATTTGACCAAAAAATGAAAAAGCAAGACGGCGGAATGACCCTTGAATTAAAAAGAACAGTCGATATCTTAAAAGAATTGGGCGAGAAAAAACAGCATCAGCTGTTAGTCGGTTTTGCTGCTGAGACACAAGATGTGGAACATTACGCCCGCAAAAAGCTTTCTGCCAAAAATCTTGACATGATTGTGGCGAATGATGTGAAAGCGGCAGGGGCCGGTTTTGGTGTTGATACGAATATTGTGACGCTCTTTTTCAAAGACGGGCGCAAACGTGAACTTCCGAAGATGTCTAAGCTCGATGTTTCTTTTGACATTTTTGAAGAAATCGCAGCGCTCTTAAAACAAACCGGAGAGCCCTCATGAATTTTGCCGAAGTCATCGTAGATGTCAGCACCAAAAATATAGACAGACCGTTTGATTACAAAATCCCAGACCATCTTAAAGGTATGATCAAAACGGGAATGAGGGTCATTGTTCCGTTTGGCCCCCGTAAAATTCAAGGGTTTGTGACAGCTGTCAAAGATACGTCTGATCTCTCAGGTAAATCTGTCAAAGAAGTGGAGGATTTATTAGATCTTACGCCTGTTTTGACAGAAGAGCTGATGAATTTGTCGTCATGGCTGTCAGACAAAACGCTGTCTTTTAAAATAACGGCGCTTCAAGCGATGCTGCCTGCCGCATTAAAGGCAAAATATGAAAAAGAGCTGAAAATCGCGGAGGGTGCGGATATTCCGCCGCAGGTAGAACGGCTGTTTTCTGAAACAAAGAGCTTGCTGTATTCCGATATACCTGATCACGATACGCTGAAAATCATCCAGAAGCAGGTTCAAAAAGGCCATATCGACGTAACTTATAAAGTGGCGCAAAAAGCGAACAAAAAAATGGTCAGGTATATTCAGGCCAATGCCGGTAAAGATGAGCTCTCCAAGCAGGCTGAGGGTTTATCCCGACAAGCGGCCAAACAACAGGCGATCCTGCACTTTTTCATGACGGAAACGGAAGGCGCGAAAATACCTGCTGCGGACCTGTGCAAAAAAACAGACGCAAGCTCGGCCACCATCAAGACCCTGATCCAAAAGGGGCTTTTGAAAGAAACCTATGAAGAGGTTTACAGAGATCCCTATCAGGACAAAATGTTCAAAAAAACAGAACCGCTGCCGCTGACAGACGAGCAAAGCGCGGCCTTTCAGCCGATACGCCGGGCGTTAGACAACAATGAACATCAAGTGTTTCTCCTGCACGGGGTGACGGGAAGCGGCAAAACGGAAGTTTATCTCCAATCGATTGAAAAAGTGCTGGCGAAAGGAAAAGAAGCCATCGTACTTGTACCGGAAATATCGTTAACGCCGCAAATGGTTCATCGCTTTAAAGGGCGCTTCGGCTCTCAGGTAGCCGTAATGCACAGCGGGTTATCCACTGGTGAAAAGTATGACGAGTGGCGCAAAATCCACCGCAAGGAAGTGCGGCTTGTAGTGGGCGCGAGGTCCGCTATTTTTGCCCCGTTTGAAAATCTCGGGATGATTATCATCGATGAGGAGCATGAATCGTCCTATAAACAAGAGGAAATGCCGCGCTACCATGCGAAAGAAGTAGCAATCAAGCGGGCGGAGCACCACCGCTGTCCGGTTGTGTTAGGAAGTGCTACACCGACATTAGAGTCATATGCACGGGCGCAAAAAGGAGTGTACGAGCTGCTTTCGCTGAAACACCGCGTCAATCACCAAGTGATGCCTGAGGTTTCGCTTGTGGATATGAGAGAGGAGCTCAGAAACGGCAATCGCTCTATGTTTTCAATAGAATTGATGGAAAAGCTTGAAGAAACCATTGCCAAGGGTGAACAAGCTGTGCTGTTTTTAAATAAAAGGGGATATTCTTCCTTTGTGATGTGCAGGGACTGCGGTTATGTTCCGCAATGCCCTCACTGCGACATTTCCATGACGTATCACCGTTCCGGCCAGAGGATGAAATGCCATTATTGCGGACATGAAGAACCTGTTCCGCATACTTGTCCCGAATGCGGAAGCGATCATATCCGTTTTTTCGGAACGGGAACACAAAGAGTGGAAGAAGAATTAACAAAGGTGCTGCCACATGCAAGAGTCATACGGATGGATGTTGATACGACCTCTCGGAAAGGTGCCCATGAAAAATTATTGTCTGCTTTCGGAGAAGGCAAAGCGGATATACTTCTTGGAACGCAAATGATTGCGAAAGGGCTTGATTTTCCGAATGTGACACTTGTCGGAGTCTTAAGCGCTGACACAACACTGCACATTCCTGATTTCAGATCTGCCGAAAAAACGTTTCAGCTGCTAACGCAAGTCAGCGGCCGCGCGGGAAGACATGAAAAACCCGGCAATGTCATCATTCAAACGTACACACCGTCCCATTACAGCATCCAGCTGACGAAAACGCATGATTATGAAACGTTTTATCAGCAAGAAATGGCACACAGGAGGGAGCAATCCTACCCGCCGTATTTCTATTTGGCTCTTGTTACGGTTTCTCACGAGGAAGTGGCGAAAGCGGCTGTAACGGCTGAGAAAATCGCACACTTTCTGAAAGCAAACTGCGGGGCAGATACGAAAATACTCGGTCCAAGCGCATCGCCGATCGCCAGGATCAAAGATAGATATCGCTATCAATGCGTGATAAAATACAAACAGGAAACCCAGATATCAGCTTTATTGAAGAAGATACTGGAACATTATAAACGCGAAATTGAACAAAAGCATGTAATGATTTCAATTGATATGAATCCTTATATGATGATGTAAGATCTCACGTCTTGGAGGGTAATGAATTGGCAGTGAAAAAGGTCGTCACACATCCCGCGGAGGTTTTGGAAACGCCTGCGGAAACCGTGACTGTTTTTGATAAAAAGCTAAAAAAACTGCTTGATGATATGTACGATACCATGCTTGAAATGGATGGAGTCGGACTGGCAGCGCCGCAAATCGGTATTTTAAAAAGAGCGGCTGTTGTTGATATCGGAGAGGAAAGCGGCAGAATTGACCTTGTGAATCCGGAAATTCTTGAACAAAGCGGCGAGCAAACCGGAGTTGAAGGATGCTTGAGTTTTCCCGGCATCTATGGTGAGGTCACGCGTGCCGATTATGTCAAAGTGCGGGCGTATAACCGTCAAGGAAAACCGTTCATTCTTGAAGCGAGAGGCTTTTTCGCGAGAGCCGTGCAGCATGAAATGGACCACTTGGACGGCGTGCTGTTCACATCAAAAATAAGCAAATATTATACAGAAGATGAACTAGCGGATATGGAAGGATGATTTGATGACGAGAATCGTGTTTATGGGAACACCCGATTTTTCAGTTCCTGTTTTAAGAACCCTGATAGATGACGGATATGAAGTAGTGGGGGTCGTCACACAGCCGGACCGTCCGAAGGGCAGAAAAAAAGTGCTCACGCCTCCGCCTGTGAAGGAAGAAGCTTTACGTCACGGCATCCCGGTTCTTCAGCCTGAGAAAGTCAGACTGACAGAAGAAATAGAAAAGGTGCTAGCGTTACAACCGGATCTTATTGTGACGGCAGCGTTTGGGCAAATTCTGCCTAAAGAGCTACTCGACAGCCCTAAGTACGGATGCATTAATGTTCATGCGTCTCTTTTGCCTGAACTGAGAGGCGGGGCCCCTATCCATTATTCCATCCTCCAAGGAAAGAAAAAAACCGGAGTTACCATTATGTACATGGTGGAAAAATTAGATGCAGGCGATATGATTTCAAAAGTGGAAGTAGACATTGAAGAAACCGACAATGTTGGAACCCTGCACGATAAATTAAGCATTGCTGGCGCGAAGCTTTTGTCTGAAACAGTTCCTCAAGTCATAGCCGGCGACATATCACCTGAAACGCAGGATGACGAGAAAGCGACGTATGCGCCAAACATTAAAAGAGAACAAGAGCTGATTGACTGGTCCAGAGCGGGAGAAGAGCTTTATAACCAAGTTCGAGGTTTAAACCCATGGCCTGTTGCCTATACGACTTTAAATGGTCAAAATCTGAAAGTATGGGCAGCGAAGAAAACAGCTGCGCCGGCAAAAGCTGAACCCGGCACAGTCATTGCTATTGAAAAAGAAGGAATCATCGTCGCCACAGGAAACGATACGGCACTGTTATTAACGGAGCTGCAGCCTGCCGGCAAAAAACGCATGCGAGGCGAAGACTTTGTCCGTGGCGCTCATGTTGAGACAGGTGATATGTTAGGAGTGCACAATGAAAACAAATAGCGTACGCGATATTGCGCTGGAGGCGCTGGTCAAATTAGAACAAAATCAGTCATACAGTAACCTGCTCCTGAAATCGGTTATCAAATCTAATAAACTGAGCGATCAAGACCGCGGGCTTTTAACTGAACTAGTGTACGGTACATTGCAAAACCAAATCGCGCTGGATTATATGCTCAAGCCATTTATCAACAAGCCGCAAAAGGTGAAGCCGTGGGTTATCCAGCTTCTCCGCCTGTCCTTATATCAAATGGAATATTTAGAGAAAATTCCCGACCGGGCAGTCATCCATGAAGCGGTAGAGATTGCTAAAAACCGGGGACATAAAGGCATTGCCTCATTTGTCAACGGCGTGCTTCGCTCTATTCAGCGCGAAGGAGTCCCTTCCTTTGACGCCATCGAAGATCCTGTTCTCAGGCTTGCGACAGAAACAAGCCATCCCGAATGGCTCGTGAAAGAGTGGGTAGCCGCATACGGATTTGATGCGGCTGAAAAGATTTGCCGCATCCATCTCATTCCGCCTAAGCAAACGCTGCGTGTCAATCAAATGAAAACGGACAGAGCGGAGATACTTGATCAAATGGCAGCTGAAGGAATCGAAGCGGAAAAAGGTGATCTCGCCGAAGACGCTGTGAAGCTTGTAAAGGGAACTATTGCCGGAACTCACTTCTTCCAGACGGGCGAAGTGTCCATCCAGGATGAAAGCTCCATGCTGGTTGCCCGGGCCCTTGACCCTAAGCCAGGTGAAACGGTGCTTGATGCGTGCGCAGCGCCGGGCGGAAAGTCAGCCCATATCGCTGAATTAATGGAGAACAAGGGAAGTGTGACATCACTTGATCTTCACAAACATAAGGTGAAGCTCATCAAAGAAGCGTCAGAACGGCTTGGCCTTTCCATTATTGATGCGAAAACAATGGACGCGAGAAAAGCCGGAGAAACATTTGAAAGTGAACAGTTTGACCGTATTTTGGTTGACGCTCCATGCTCAGGCTTTGGCGTGATCAGAAGAAAGCCGGATATGAAATACACCAAAACCCCGAATGACAGCTCCCGGCTTGCTGAAATCCAGCTGTCTATCTTAAGGGAAATTGCGCCATTAGTAAAAAAAGGTGGCACTCTTGTCTACAGTACGTGTACAATGGATCGGACAGAAAATGAAGAAGTTATCCATGCGTTTATACAAGAACATCCTGATTTTGAACCCGATTTGTCTCTTGAAAAGCGGCTGCCCGAAAAGGCGAGACCCTTTGTTCGGGATGGAAGGCTTCAAATCCTTCCGCATTATTTCGGAACAGATGGTTTCTTTATTTGCAGCATGAGAAAGAAGGGATAAGCAATGACAGAACTTAAAAAAACAAAGATCAGAAAAGAATTGCGGACAGAACGTCCTTCGATTTATTCTTTTGAATTAGACGAAATCAAACAATGGCTGACAGACAACGGGGAGAAACCGTTCCGCGCGGCACAGATTTTTGAATGGCTATACGAAAAACGAGTAACTTCTTTTGATGAAATGACAAACCTATCAAAGGAGCTGCGTGAGAAATTAAACACTCATTTTGTATTAACAACGCTGAAAACGGCTGTTAAACAAACTTCTCAAGACGGTACGATGAAGTTTTTATTCGAGCTTCACGATGGTTATACAATCGAAACTGTTTTAATGAGACACGAGTATGGTAATTCTGTATGTGTAACGACACAAGTCGGCTGCCGCATTGGCTGCACATTCTGTGCGTCAACGCTTGGCGGTTTAAAACGAAATCTTGAAGCGGGCGAAATTGTCGCTCAAGTGGTGAAAGTTCAAAAGGCGCTAGATGAAACGGATGAACGCGTCAGCTCTGTCGTTATCATGGGAATTGGCGAACCATTTGATAACTTTAACGAAATGCTTGCCTTTTTAAAAATCATTAACCATGATAAGGGACTGAATATCGGCGCTCGCCATATTACTGTTTCTACAAGCGGAATCATCCCGAAAATTTACGAATTCGCTGATCAGCAAATGCAGATTAACTTTGCGATTTCTCTGCACGCGCCAAATACAGAAATCAGAAGCCGTTTGATGCCGATTAACAGAGCGTACAAGCTCCCTGATTTAATGGAAGCCGTTAAATATTACATTAATAAAACGGGACGCCGGATCAGCTTTGAATACGGTCTGTTCGGTGGCGTAAATGACCAGGTTGAGCACGCTGAAGAGCTTGCAGACTTGCTGGAAGGCGTAAAATGCCACGTGAACTTGATTCCGGTAAACTATGTGCCTGAACGGGATTACGTCCGCACACCGCGCGAGCAGATTTTTGCTTTTGAGAAAACGCTGAAATCCCGCGGAGTAAATGTCACGATCCGAAGAGAGCAAGGCCATGACATTGACGCAGCCTGCGGTCAGCTTCGCGCGAAGGAGCGTCAAGACGAGACGAGGTGATGAGGGTTGTTAACAGCCTTAAAAACAGATACAGGGAAAATCCGCCAGCATAATGAAGATGATGCGGGTATTTTTAAGGGGAAAGACGATTTTGTATTAGCGGTTGTCGCTGATGGCATGGGCGGCCATCTTGCTGGAGATGTTGCAAGCAAGATGGCTGTGAAAGCCATGGGAGAGAAATGGAATGAGTCAGATACGATTCCTGCGGCGCCGTCAGAATGTGAAAAGTGGCTCATTGAACAGATTCTCGCGGTAAACAGCAAGATTTACGAACATGCCCAAGCGCACGAAGAATGCCAAGGCATGGGAACAACCATTGTATGCGCTCTTTTTACAGGTAAAACGGTTTCAGTTGCCCATATAGGCGACAGCAGATGCTATTTGCTCCAGGACGATCTCTTCGTTCAGGTGACAGAGGATCATTCTCTGGTGAATGAACTGGTTCGCACCGGTGAAATCTCAAGAGAAGATGCTGAGCATCATCCGCGCAAAAATGTGCTGACGAAGGCGCTCGGAACAGATCAATCCGTCAGTATTGACGCACGTTCTTTCGAAATTGAACCTGGAGACAAACTCCTTTTATGTTCTGATGGACTGACGAATAAAGTGGAAGTCACTGAATTAAAAGACATCCTGCAAAGCGATTCAGCTCCTCAGGAAAAAGTAAACCTGCTAGTGGACAAAGCCAATGAGAATGGCGGGGAAGACAATATTACAGCAGTGTTGCTTGAGCTTGCTTTACATGTTGAAGAGGGTGAAGATCAGTGCTAATCGGCAAGCGAATCAGCGGGCGTTACCAGATTCTCCGTGTCATAGGCGGCGGGGGAATGGCCAACGTTTATTTAGCTGAGGACATTATTCTTGATCGTGAAGTCGCAATCAAAATCCTGCGGTTTGACTATGTGAATGACAATGAGTTTATCAGGCGTTTTCGTAGAGAAGCCCATTCGGCCTCAAGCCTTGATCACCCGAATATTGTCAGCATTTATGATTTGGGCGAGGAAGATGATATTTACTATATTGTCATGGAATACGTAGAGGGCATGACGCTAAAAGAATACATAACAGCAAATGGGCCGCTTCACCCCAAAGAAGCGCTCAGCATCATGGAGCAAATTGTTTCAGCCATTGCCCATGCCCACCAAAATCATATTGTCCACAGGGATATTAAACCGCATAACATTTTGATCAACCATATGGGCAATATCAAAGTAACGGATTTTGGAATTGCGACTGCACTGACTTCGACAACAATCACCCACACCAATTCTGTGCTGGGCTCAGTCCATTATTTATCCCCCGAACAGGCGCGGGGCGGCCTGGCCACAAAAAAATCAGATATTTATGCGCTTGGGATTGTCTTATTTGAGCTATTAACCGGCCGAATCCCATTTGATGGAGAATCGGCTGTCAGTATCGCCTTAAAGCATCTTCAGGCTGAAACCCCTTCAGCGATAAGGTGGAATCCCTCAGTACCCCAAAGCGTTGAAAACATCATATTAAAGGCAACCGCCAAAGATCCTTTTCACCGCTATGAAACTGCTGAAGATATGGAAGAAGATATACGAACAGCTTTTGACGCTGACAGGCTCAACGAAAAGAAATTTACGATTCATGATGATGAAGAAATGACGAAAGCGATTCCGATTATTAAGGATGAAGAGCTTGCAAAAGCTTCTCATGATAAAAAAACTGACATGACATTTCCTCAAGAAAACCAAACAAAGAAAAAAGCAAAGAGAAAAAAATGGCCGTGGATACTGCTCACCATATGCCTGGTTTTTATCACGGCAGGAGTTCTAGCCGTCACTGTTTTTCCTTCTCTTTTTATGCCTAAGGATGTCAAAATACCTGATGTAGCAGGGATGGAATATGAAAAAGCGGCAGATCTTCTAGAAAAAGAAGGTTTGCAGGTAGATTCAGACGTATTGGAAATCTCAGATGAGAAGATCGAAGAAGGCCTGATGGTCAAAACCGATCCTAAAGCCGAGTCCACTGTTAAAGAAGGAGCAACGGTTACGCTTTATAAGAGCACAGGTAAAGCAAAAAAGCAGATCGGTGATGTGACGGGCCAATCAGTCGACAAGGCAAAAAAAGTGTTAAAGGAACAGGGCTTTAAAAATGTAACGGTGGATGAAGTAAATGATGAGAAAGACGCCGGCACTGTCATAGATCAGAATCCGTCAGCAGGGACCGAGCTTGTGCCGGACGAAGATCAAATTAAGCTCACAGTCAGCATCGGGCCGGAAGATATTACGCTCAGAGACTTAAAAACATACAGTAAAGAAGCGGCCTCAGGATATCTGGAAGATAACGGGCTCAAACTGGTGGAAAAAGAAGCGTACTCAGATGACGTTCCGGAAGGACAGGTTGTCAAACAAAAACCGGCAGCGGGAACGGCGCTAAAGCCGGGAAATGAGGTCGAAGTGACATTCTCTCTCGGACCTGAGAAGAAACCGGCGAAAACAGTGAAAGAAAAAGTCAAGATTCCATATGAGCCGGAAAATGAAGGGGACGAGCTTGAGGTGCAAATCGCGATTGACGACGCGGATCACAGCATTTCTGACACTTACGAACATTTTAAGATTAAAGAGCCCGTCGAACGGACGATTGAACTGAAGATTGAACCTGGCCAAAAAGGGTACTATCAAGTGATGGTAAATAATAAAGTCGTCAGCTACAAAACAATTGAGTATCCGAAAGATGAATAACAAGGAGGGAAAATATGCCTGAGGGCAAAATTATTAAAGCGCTAAGCGGCTTTTATTACGTACTGGATGAATCAGAGGATTCAAATAATGAAAAAGTTATACAATGCAGAGGAAGAGGTATTTTCAGAAAAAATAAAATCACCCCTTTGGTCGGTGATTATGTTGTTTATCAAGCTGAAAATAATAAAGAAGGATATCTTCTAGAGATTAAAGAAAGAACCAATGAACTTATCAGGCCGCCGATCTGCAACGTTGATCAAGCGGTGCTTGTTTTCTCGGCGGTGCAGCCATCTTTCAGCACAGCATTGCTCGACCGTTTTTTGGTTCTCGTAGAAGCAAATGACATCCAGCCGATTATTTGTATTACAAAAATGGATTTAATTGAAGATCAACATACACAAAAACGCATTCAAGCGTATGCTGAAGACTACCGGAACATTGGCTATGACGTATATCTTACCTCTTCTATGGACCAAGACAGCTTAACGGAGATCATCCCGCATTTCCGCGACAAAACAACAGTCTTTGCCGGCCAGTCGGGGGTTGGGAAATCCTCGCTTCTCAACGCGATCAGCCCGGAGCTGGGTTTGAAAACAAATGAAATTTCTGAGCATTTAGGCCGCGGGAAGCACACAACCCGCCACGTGGAGCTTATACACACGTCCGGAGGTCTGGTTGCGGATACGCCGGGTTTCAGCTCTCTTGAGTTTACAGACATTGAAGAAGGAGAGCTGGGCTTCACATTCCCTGACATCAGAGAAAAAAGCGCATCATGCAAATTCAGAGGATGTCTGCATTTGAAAGAGCCGAAATGTGCAGTCAAACAAGCCGTTGAAGAAGGGGAATTAAAGCAGTACCGCTACGACCATTATGTTGAATTTATCACAGAGATCAAAGACAGAAAGCCGAGGTATTAGATCATGGTAAAGATTGCACCTTCTATTCTTTCCGCTGATTTTGCCGCTTTAGGCAAAGAAATTCAAGATGTAGAAAAAGGCGGAGCCGATTACATTCATGTTGATGTCATGGACGGCCATTTTGTCCCGAATATCACGATTGGACCGCTGATTGTAGAAGCCATTCGTCCGGTGACGAAACTGCCGCTGGATGTACATTTAATGATTGAAGAGCCGGATCGTTATATCCCGGCTTTCGCAAAAGCTGGTGCCGATATCCTGTCTGTACATGCTGAAGCCTGTCCGCACCTTCACCGGACAATCCAGCTTATAAAAGAGCAGGGTGTAAAAGCCGGAGTTGTCCTGAATCCGCATACACCTGTTCAGATAATTGAGCATATTTTTGAAGAACTTGATCTTGTTCTCTTAATGACGGTAAACCCTGGTTTCGGCGGACAGAAATTTATTCATTCTGTTCTTCCGAAAATAAAAGAAGTGAAACGTATGGCAGAGGAAAAAGGGAAACATGATCTGCTCATTGAAGTGGACGGCGGCGTCAACAAAGAAACAGCCCCGCTAGTCATCGAAGCGGGCGCAAACTTACTTGTTGCCGGTTCTGCTGTTTATGGCCAAACTGACCGCGAAAAAGCTATTTCTGAAATAAGGGGAAGCAAATAAGCAGCACGAAAAAGAGCCGGGCGCATCTAGCCTGAGCTCTTTTTCCTGTATCCAGAAGCAGAAAGGAAAAAGAGATGAGAAAAATCAATATCGTTGCAGGAGGCCCAAAAGATTTAATCCCTGACCTGACTGGTTATATGGCTGATGACACGATCTGGGTCGGGGTTGACAAAGGAACGGTCACGCTTTTAAATGCCGGTATCATTCCTGATGAAGCCTTCGGAGATTTTGACAGCATTACAGAGCATGAACGCCGGCAAATCGAAAAAGCCGCGCCCGCTCTCCATGTGTATCAGGCAGAAAAAGATCAAACTGACTTAGACCTTGCTCTTGATTGGGCCCTGGACAAGCAGCCGGATATGATTCAGATCTTCGGTATTACAGGCGGCAGAGCAGATCACTTTTTAGGTAATATTCAGCTGCTGTACAGAGGAGTAAAAACAACTTCGAAATTGAAGCTTATAGACAAACAGAATGATATTCAGATGTTCTCTCCAGGCGAATATTCTCTTTCTATCGATCAAAACAAACGATATATCTCCTTCATTCCATTTACAGAAGAAGTGGATGAGCTGACCCTCAACGGTTTTAAATATCCGCTAAATAAGTGTCATATTACGCTTGGTTCAACACTATGTATTAGTAACGAACTCATTCATTCACGAGGTACTTTTTCGTTTACGAAAGGCATATTAATAATGGTAAGAAGCACGGATTAGCTTGTGCTTTCACTCATTTGTTGAAATTAATGAACCTTAAAGCGATGAACAGGCGGTTACGGGACTTATAGGAGGGGACAAAAATGAAATTTTACACCATTAAATTGCCGAAGTTTTTAGGAGGAATTGTCCGGGCGATGCTGGGCTCATTTAGAAAAGATTAAAGCCCAGGGGTTCACAGCCCTCTTTCACCACATAAAAACGCCTGCCACATACAGGGCAGGCGTTCATTTTGTTATACACGCTCAACTTTACCGGATTTCAAAGCTCGAGCAGATACATATACTTTTTTAGGTTTTCCGTTCACAAGGATACGAACCTTTTGAAGATTCGCGCCCCAAGTGCGCTTAGAAGCGTTCATTGCGTGAGAACGGTTATTCCCAGCTGTTGTTTTTTTACCTGTGATAACGCATTTACGTGCCATTTGTTTCCCTCCTCACTTGCACAAAACATCTACTTTTTCACTTTCATATGTTCTTAGATGCTTTCGATATGGATACTTTAAATAATTTACCACAGCTAAAAAACGTTTGCAACTATTGTTTCATCATCTTTCAAGAAAATTCACTTGACATCTTGCACAAACAGCGGCGCTATAGTATATGTAAAGAGACGTGCAGCGATTGCCGCGTCTTTTCTTTTCATAATGGAGTTCATATAGTAGAATAGCTGTAACTCTATGCATTCGAAGGAGGAACTAGTGTGTCCATTGAATTAAGAACGAAATACGGGCAGATTGATATATCGAATGAAGTCATTGCAATGGTTGCCGGAGGGGCTGCGATTGACTGTTACGGCATTGTTGGAATGGCCTCTAAAAACCAAATTAAAGACGGACTGACTGAAATCCTTCGGAAAGAGAATTTCAGCAGAGGTGTTCAAGTTCGCCAAGAAGCAGAACAGATACATATTGACATGTATATCATTGTCAGCTACGGCACAAAAATTTCTGAAGTGGCACATAACGTCCAAACAAAAGTAAAGTACACAGTAAATCAAACAGTCGGACTTGCAGTGGATTCTGTCAATATTTATGTCC
Source organism: Bacillus sp. 0909A (assembly GCF_036765115.1). NCBI lineage: Bacteria > Bacillati > Bacillota > Bacilli > Caryophanales > Bacillaceae > Bacillus > Bacillus sp. 0909A. The sequence goes on along the minus strand of NZ_JBAIZU010000002.1, from coordinate 229,552 downwards.
AAGGGGTACGAGTGACGAACCCGTAGTTAGGAGGAGTAGGATTGTCTATCAGAACATTAGACGGCAAAACCTTTGCCGAGATGATTCTTGCAGGAGCACAGAATCTGTCTCAAAACGCGAGTGCGGTTGACGCGCTCAACGTGTTTCCGGTGCCGGACGGTGATACGGGAACAAACATGAACCTGTCGATGACTTCCGGGGCAAGAGAAGTGGAGCATTTGGAGACAAGTGATATCGGTAAAGTGGGCTCCGCGTTATCTAAAGGATTGCTCATGGGGGCAAGAGGGAATTCAGGAGTCATCTTGTCCCAATTGTTCCGAGGATTCAGTAAAAGCATCGAAACAAAAAAAGAAATTAATGCAAAAGAGTTTGCCGCCGCGCTGCAAGCCGGTGTCGATATGGCTTACAAAGCTGTCATGAAACCTGTGGAGGGCACCATTTTAACTGTTGCAAAAGATGCTGCGAAACAAGCGGTAGCCTTGGCGGAAAAAGAAACCGATATCATTGCGCTGATGACATCTGTGACAAAGGAAGCCGAGGCATCCTTAAACCGGACACCAGAATTGCTGCCTGTCTTGAAGGAAGTAGGTGTCGTTGACAGCGGGGGCAAAGGCCTGCTTTGTGTGTATGAAGGTTTCCTCGCTTCATTAAAAGGAGAGACTGTTCCTGAGAAAACCGTTCTCCCATCACTTGATGACATGGTTAGCGCGGAGCATCATAAGAGCGCGCAGAGTATGATGAACACGGAAGATATTGAATTCGGTTTCTGTACAGAAGTGATGGTAAAGCTCGATCAGAATAAAAGAGAATTTGATGAAGGCACATTCAGAAATGACCTCAGCCAATTTGGGGATTCTCTTTTGGTTATTGCAGACGAGTCTCTGGCGAAGGTTCATATTCATGCGGAAGAGCCGGGAAACGTGTTAAACTATGCCCAAAACTACGGTGAATTAATAAAAATCAAAATTGAAAACATGAGAGAGCAGCACACTTCCATCATCAGCCAGGACAGCGAGCCTGCTCACAGTGAGAAAGCGGCAAAGCAGCCGTACGGCATTGTGACTGTTGCAATGGGAGAAGGCATTTCTGATCTATTCAAAAGCATTGGCGCTTCCGTTGTGATTGAAGGCGGCCAGACGATGAATCCGAGCACTGAGGATATTGTCGAAGCTGTAAGGTCTGTAAATGCTGAAGCTGTGTTTATCTTACCGAATAACTCCAACATTATCATGGCTGCCAATCAAGCTGCAAGTGTGATGGGTGATAGGGTTTTTGTCATTCCTGCCAAAACCGTTCCGCAAGGGATGTCAGCACTGCTGGCATTTAATCCTGATCAAGAACCTGAAGCAAATGAAGCTAATATGCTAAGTGCGATTCAGCAAGTAAAAAGCGGACAGGTGACATACTCAGTCAGAGATACTCATATTGACGGCAAAGACATTAAAAAAGGCGACTTTATGGGAATTCTGAATGGAACGATTATCGGCACTGCTGAAGATCAGCTGTCAGCCGCGAAAATGCTGCTGTCAGAAATGATCGGAGAAGAGGACGAAATTGTTACTATCCTATATGGTGAGGATGCATCCCAGGAAGAAGCTGGGGCGCTTGAAGCGTTTCTCAGTGAAAAGTACGACGAGATTGAGGTTGAAATCCACAACGGAAAACAGCCGCTGTATTCGTATATCGTTTCTGCAGAATAGAAGGGCAAATTGCCCTTCTATTCTTATGTCTGCTTTTAAGTGCGGCAGCGCTGTAACGCGCCCGCTTGCCATTTTATTTCTGATCAATTAGTCTAGAAGCAAAGCCGCTTATAAGCTCTGTTTCATAAGGAGGAATAGCATGAAATACAGAAGCGTTTTTGATATTATCGGCCCGGTTATGATCGGTCCGTCCAGTTCGCATACAGCAGGAGCGGCGAGAATCGGGAGAGTGGCCAGAAGTTTATTTGGCAGAGAGCCTGAGCGCATCGTTGTGTCCTTTTACGGCTCTTTTGCTGAAACATATAAAGGTCACGGCACAGACGTGGCGATCATCGGCGGCCTGCTTGATTTTGATACATTTGACGAACGGATTAAAACCGCTATACAAATTGCAGAAGATAAAGGAATTGATATAGAGTTTCGGGTCGAAGACGCTGTTCCGGTTCATCCGAACACAGCTCGAATCAGTATTTCTGATGGTAAGGGAGAACTTGAACTGACAGGAATTTCAATAGGCGGAGGAAAAATTGAAATCACAGAATTAAACGGCTTTGAGCTCCGTCTGTCTGGAAACCACCCTGCCATTTTAGTTGTTCATAATGACAAGTTTGGCACCATTGCAGGTGTTGCCAATGTCCTTGCGAAATTCTCAATCAACGTTGGCCATATGGAAGTTGCCCGCAAGGATATTGGGCAGCTTGCGCTGATGACAATAGAGGTCGATCAAAATATTGACGACCACGTTCTCGACGAGCTGTCGAAGCTGCCGAACATTATTCAAGTGACAAAGATTGCTGACTAGCGAAGGGTCAGGAGGAGCCAGTTATGTTTCGTAATGTAAAGGAATTAATTGAGATTACCAAAGAAAAGCAAATATTGATCTCTGATGTAATGATCGCTCAAGAGATGGAAGTAACAGAAAAAACAAAAGAAGAGATTTTTCAGCAGATGGATCACAATCTGACTGTTATGGAAGCGGCGGTTCAAAAAGGGCTTGAAGGGGTTACGAGTCAAACAGGCCTGACCGGCGGCGATGCAGTTAAAATGCAAGCCTATATTCGATCTGGAAAAAGCTTATCGGGACCGCTGATATTAGATGCAGTATCGAAAGCTGTCGCAACAAATGAAGTAAACGCAGCCATGGGAACAATCTGTGCGACACCAACTGCCGGATCTGCGGGTGTAGTGCCGGGTACGTTATTTGCCGTGAAAGAGAAGCTGAACCCATCAAGAGAACAAATGATCCGCTTTTTATTTACGGCCGGAGCTTTCGGATTTGTCGTAGCAAATAATGCAAGTATTTCCGGTGCTGCCGGCGGGTGTCAGGCAGAGGTAGGATCTGCCTCGGGCATGGCAGCTGCGGCAATTGTTGAAATGGCAGGCGGAACACCTGAGCAAAGTGCGGAGGCCATGGCGATTACATTAAAAAATATGCTCGGCCTTGTGTGCGATCCTGTTGCGGGTCTTGTTGAAGTGCCTTGTGTGAAGCGGAATGCAATGGGCGCATCAAACGCGATGATTGCTGCTGATATGGCATTGGCAGGCATTACAAGCCGGATTCCATGTGACGAGGTCATCGATGCAATGTATAAAATCGGCCAAACGATGCCCACTGCACTTAGAGAAACAGGACAGGGCGGTTTAGCGGCAACCCCGACGGGAAGAGAATTAGAGAAAAAAATATTCGGAGGAGCGCTGGGTTCAAGTGAAACAACATCAGCAAACTAGTATAGCCAACATTAAGGGCATTGGGCCGGAGACAGAAAAAACATTAAATGAACTCGGTATTTATGACATTTCTGATCTTCTGAATTATTTCCCTTATCGCTATGATGACTACGAGCTGAGGGATTTAGAAGAAGTAAAGCATGATGAAAGAGTCACAGTTGAAGGGAAGGTTCATTCAGAGCCTTCTCTTACCTATTACGGAAAAAAACGAAACAGGCTGACATTTCGTCTTCTTGTCGGCCATTATTTAATCACCGCCGTTTGTTTTAACCGCCCTTATTTAAAGAAAAAGATTTCGCTGGGATCTGTCGTGACGATTTCCGGTAAATGGGACAAGCACCGTCAGACCATTTCTGTTCAGGAATTGAAAAACGGGCCGCATCAAGAGGATAAGAGCATTGAACCAGTCTATTCCGTGAAAGAAAATGTCACCGTCAAAATGATGAGACGTTTTATTCAGCACGGGCTGACCCAATATGCGGACTCAATACCTGATCCTCTTCCGGAAAATCTTAAAATCCGCTATAAGCTACCGGACTATCATGAGGCGTTAAAAGCGATGCACCAGCCAGAAACAAGAGAGGCATTAAAGCTGGCCAGACGGCGGTTCGTTTACGAAGAATTTTTATTATTTCAGTTGAAAATGCAAGCGTTCCGAAAGGCGGAAAGAGAGCAGTCACAAGGGATACGGCAGCGTTTTTCAAACGAAGAACTCATGAAATTTGTCAAAAGCCTCCCGTTTCCCCTCACCAACGCCCAGTCCCGCGTGCTTCGCGAAATAACAGCAGACATGTCTTCCCCATACAGAATGAACCGCCTTCTTCAAGGGGACGTCGGATCAGGAAAAACGGCAATCGCTGCCATAGCGCTTTATGCCGCAATCTTATCCGGCTATCAGGGAGCGCTTATGGTTCCGACAGAAATTCTGGCTGAACAGCATGCTGATTCGCTTGTTTCACTGTTTGAAAAGTGGGATATCAATGTCGCCCTTCTGACAAGCTCTGTAAAAGGGAAGCGCCGAAGAGAATTGCTTGAGCGGCTTGCTGCGGGAGAGATTGATATCCTTGTAGGAACCCATGCTTTAATTCAGGATGAGGTCGAGTTTAAAGCGCTAAGTCTTGTCATCACGGATGAGCAGCATCGATTTGGAGTTGAACAGCGGAAGAAGCTTCGGAACAAAGGGCAGGATCCCGATGTGCTCTTTATGACAGCCACTCCGATTCCGAGAACCCTAGCGATCACTGTTTTTGGTGAAATGGATGTCTCCGTCATTGATGAAATGCCGGCGGGGCGCAAAAAAATCGAAACCTATTGGGTGAAGCATGACATGCTGGACCGCATTCTGGCATTCGTCGAAAAAGAATTAAAGCAGGGCAGACAGGCGTATATTATCTGTCCGCTGATCGAAGAATCAGACAAGCTTGATGTGCAAAACGCCATAGACGTATACAATATGCTTTCTGATGTGTTTCGAGGAACATGGAACGTCGGCCTTATGCACGGAAAACTGCATCCCGATGAAAAAGATCAGGTGATGAGGGAATTCAGCGCGAATACGTGTCAAATTCTCGTATCAACCACTGTTGTTGAAGTCGGGGTGAATGTCCCGAATGCAACGATTATGGTCATTTACGACGCCGATCGCTTTGGCTTGTCCCAGCTTCATCAGCTGCGCGGCCGTGTCGGCCGCGGCGAGCATCAATCCTACTGCATTCTTATGGCTGATCCGAAATCAGAAACAGGAAAAGAACGTATGAGAATCATGTCGGAAACCAATGACGGCTTTGAACTGTCTGAAAAGGATTTGGAACTGAGAGGCCCGGGGGATTTCTTTGGAAAAAAACAAAGCGGAATGCCTGAGTTTAAGGTGGCGGACATGGTTCATGATTACAGAGCGCTTGAAACGGCAAGGCAGGACGCTGCAAATCTTGTGGCTTCGGAAGTGTTCTGGAAGGACCCTGAATACGGGGTGCTAAGAGAGCATTTGCTGAAAAGCGGAGTCATGGATGGGGAAAAATTGAGCTGAGGTAAGAAGTTTTTGGTGTTCAGCCAGAAACAATCATTGCATTCCAATCTATGAAATTATATACTACTATTAGTACCTAGTCTTAATTGTCCGGACGGTGTTTAGATATGAGAAGAAATAAGAAAGAACGCCAGGAATTACTTCAGCAGACGATCAAAGCAACCCCATTTATTACAGATGAAGAATTAGCGGGTAAATTCGGAGTAAGCATTCAGACGATTCGTTTGGACCGCTTGGAGCTTTCCATACCGGAGCTGAGAGAAAGAATTAAGAACGTGGCAGAGAAAACGCTTGAAGATGAAGTGAAGTCCCTGTCATTAGACGAAGTCATCGGAGAAATTATTGACCTTGAGCTGGATGATCAGGCGATTTCTATTTTAGAGATAAAACAGGAGCATGTATTCAGCCGGAATCAAATAGCGAGAGGACACCATTTATTTGCTCAGGCGAATTCCTTGGCTGTTGCCATTATAGATGACGAATTGGCGCTTACTGCAAGTGCAGACATCCGCTTTACCAGGCAGGTAAAGCAGGGTGAACGAGTCGTTGCGAAAGCGAAAGTAACGGCGGTTGATAAAGAAAAAGGAAGAACGGTTGTCGAAGTGAACAGCTATGTTGCAGAGGAAATTGTTTTTTCTGGACATTTTGACATGTACCGTTCAAAACATTCATAAAGGTGGAGCATGCATGAGAATAGCTGTAGATGCAATGGGAGGAGACCACGCTCCCAAAGCTGTTATTGACGGAGTTATGAAGGGGATAGAGTCATTTGATGATCTTCATATTACACTTGTCGGTGACAAAACTACAATAGAATCATATTTAACAACATCATCAGATCGCATCACGGTGCTGCACGCAGATGAAGTGATTGAGCCTACGGACGAACCGGTCCGCGCCGTGCGGAGAAAAAAGAACTCTTCTATGGTCCTGATGGCGCAGGAAGTCGCGGAAGGCAGAGCTGACGCCTGCATTTCAGCAGGAAATACCGGCGCGCTAATGACAGCCGGCCTGTTTATTGTGGGAAGAATTAAAGGAATTGACCGCCCTGCGCTTGCACCGACATTGCCGACTGTTTCAGGCGGCGGATTTCTGCTCCTTGATGTCGGCGCGAATGTAGATGCCAAACCTGAGCATCTCGTTCAATATGCCATTATGGGTTCTGTTTATTCCCAGCAAGTCCGGGGTGTGACTTCACCGAGAATCGGACTTTTGAATGTCGGAACAGAAGATAAAAAAGGAAACGAACTGACGAAGCAGGCGTTCCAATTATTAAAAAAGGCAAACATCAACTTTATCGGAAACGTGGAAGCGCGTGACCTTTTAGACGATGTAGCAGATGTCGTAGTAACGGACGGATTTACCGGGAATGTTACACTCAAAACGCTTGAAGGCTCTGCGATGTCCATTTTTAAAATGATGAGAGAAGCGCTCACGTCAAACTTTACATCTAAGCTTGCGGCAGCTGTGCTGAAGCCGAAAATGAAAGAAATGAAAATGAAAATGGATTATTCCGAATACGGCGGAGCAAGCCTTTTCGGTTTGAAAGCGCCGGTAATCAAGGCACACGGCTCGTCTGATGCCCGTGCGGTTTACCATGCGATCCGCCAAGCCAGAGAGATGGTCAGCCAAAATGTGGCAGCGCTCATCCAAGAAGAAGTAAAAGAAGAAGAAAAAACAGATGAATAGTCTGGAGGTTTTAACATCATGAGTAAGATTGCATTTTTATTCCCTGGTCAGGGATCACAATTTATCGGCATGGGAAAAGAGCTTTATGAGCAGGTGCCTGCTGCAAAACGTCTGTTTGATGAAGCTGACGAAACATTGGAAACAAAGCTCAGCTCATTGATTTTTGAAGGTGATGCCAAAGAATTAACGCTTACATACAATGCGCAGCCTGCTTTGCTGACGACTAGCATTGCTGTGCTTGAGAAATTTAAAGAATCAGGCATTACACCTGATTTCACAGCCGGACACAGCCTTGGAGAATATTCTGCACTGGTGGCGGCTGGCGCAATGAGCTTTAAAGACGCTGTTTATACTGTCAGAAAACGCGGTGAGTTCATGAACGAAGCGGTGCCGGCCGGAGAAGGAGCGATGGCTGCTATTCTCGGCATGGATGCCGACGCGTTGAAACAAGTAACCGATAAAGTCACTGAGGACGGCCACCTTGTGCAGCTTGCCAACCTCAACTGTCCCGGACAGATTGTTATTTCCGGAACGGCAAAAGGAGTAGAGCTTGCATCTGAACAGGCTAAAGAGAACGGCGCTAAACGAGCGATTCCGCTTGACGTAAGCGGTCCGTTCCATTCTGAACTGATGAAGCCTGCCGCTGAAAAGCTGAAAGAAGTTTTGGACTCCTGTGAACTGAAAAACGCAGATGTGCCGGTGATCTCAAATGTTTCTGCAGATGTGATGACAGATAAGGAAGAGATTAAAGAAAAACTCATTGAGCAGCTGTACTCCCCGGTTCGTTTTGAGGAAACTGTTAACAAGCTGATTGCAGAGGGTGTTACGACGTTTATTGAAATCGGTCCCGGCAAAGTGCTTTCAGGCCTTGTGAAAAAAGTAAACAGACGCTTAAAAACCATTGCCGTATCAGACCCGGAAACGATTGAACTGGCAATTCAAACGCTTAAGGAGGAGAATGAGAATGCTTAATGAAAAAACAGCTGTTGTCACTGGCGCATCCCGCGGAATCGGCCGTTCAATCGCCCTTGACCTGGCCAAAAACGGTGCAAATGTTGTCGTTAACTACTCAGGCAGCGAAGCGAAAGCAAATGAAGTTGTAGATGAAATCAAATCAATGGGCAGAAAAGCGATTGCTGTCAAAGCCGATGTATCAAATCCTGAAGATGTACAAAACATGATAAAAGAAGCGATTTCTGTTTTCTCTACGGTCGACATTCTAGTGAACAACGCCGGAATCACAAAAGACAATCTCATCATGAGAATGAAAGAAGATGAGTGGGATGATGTCATTAACATTAACCTGAAGGGTGTTTTCAACTGTACGAAAGCTGTCACAAGACAAATGATGAAGCAGCGTTCAGGCCGGATTATTAACGTATCATCTATTGTCGGCGTTAGCGGAAATCCTGGACAAGCCAACTACGTGGCTGCAAAAGCAGGTGTGATCGGCTTAACGAAATCTTCAGCTAAAGAGCTCGCAAGCCGAAATATCACCGTTAATGCGATTGCGCCTGGATTTATCTCAACTGATATGACAGATAAGCTTGCAAAAGATGTTCAAGATGAAATGCTGAAACAAATTCCGCTCGCTCGCTTTGGCGATCCCAGCGATGTCAGCAGTGTCGTGACGTTTCTAGCTTCAGAGGGAGCGCGTTATATGACAGGCCAGACCCTTCATATTGACGGCGGAATGGTAATGTAAGTTTTTTTCTTGAAAATTTCATCATAGTTACTCTAGTTTTTTAAAAACGAATCCACTATAATACTTGAGGGGAGGTGAATTGCTATGGCAGATACATTAGAGCGTGTAACGAAAATCATCGTAGATCGCCTTGGCGTTGATGAAGCAGACGTCAAACTTGAAGCTTCTTTCAAGGAAGACTTAGGTGCTGATTCCCTAGATGTAGTTGAGCTTGTTATGGAACTTGAAGACGAGTTTGATATGGAAATTTCTGACGAAGATGCTGAAAAGATTGCAACAGTCGGCGACGCTGTGAACTACATACAAAACCAGCAATAAGCTGATGCTAAAAGTCCCGCCGAAACGCGGGGCTTTAGCCCTTTATTCGTGCAGTTATTACAGCATGCCGCTTTTACGCGCGCTGTATCCGGTTTAGTCAGAGAAGCGCGGTGAACCTGATGTGCCTATGGAGGTTACTATGTCAAAACACTCACATTACAAAGATAAGAAAAAGTTCTATAAAAAAATAGAACAATTTAAAGAGTTTCAAGAACGGATCTCGGTTCACTTTCAAAATGAAAAGCTTTTGTATCAAGCATTTACACATTCATCTTATGTGAATGAGCATCGGAAAAAGCCGTATGAAGATAATGAAAGGCTTGAATTTTTAGGTGACGCTGTTTTGGAACTGACGATCTCCAGATTCTTATTTGCCAAGTATCCGGCTATGAGTGAAGGAGATTTGACGAAATTGAGAGCCGCGATTGTATGCGAACCGTCTCTCGTTTCATTGGCTCACGAACTGTCATTCGGCGATCTTGTCCTATTGGGGAAAGGCGAGGAAATGACAGGCGGCAGAAAACGTCCAGCGCTTTTGGCGGATGTCTTCGAAGCATTTATCGGAGCCTTGTATCTTGACCAGGGATTAGAGCCGGTCGAAAGTTTCTTAAAAGTCTATGTGTTCCCTAAAATAAACGATGGTGCTTTTTCTCATGTGATGGATTTTAAAAGCCAGCTGCAGGAATACGTGCAGCGGGACGGCAAAGGCTCGCTGGAGTATAAAATATCCAACGAAAAAGGACCTGCCCATAACCGTGAATTCGAAGCCATCGTATCTCTAAAAGGTGAACCACTCGGAGTCGGAAACGGCCGTTCAAAGAAAGAAGCCGAACAGCACGCTGCTCAGGAAGCTCTAGCTAAATTGCAAAAACACCATACTAAACAATAAAATCCCCCTAAGCTATAAGGGGGATTTCAGTATGTTTGCCGTCTTATTTCATCCATGTTTATGATAAAATTGAAATACTTATTACATAAGGAGGATCGCTATGTTCCTCAAACGTTTAGACGTTATAGGATTTAAATCATTTGCAGAACGGATTTCCGTTGATTTTGTAAAAGGCGTCACTGCAGTTGTCGGCCCGAACGGAAGCGGAAAAAGCAATATCACAGACGCTATTCGCTGGGTTCTTGGAGAACAATCAGCACGTTCCCTTCGCGGCGGAAAAATGGAAGATATTATTTTTGCCGGCAGTGATTCGAGAAAACGGTTAAATCTTGCCGAAGTTACGCTTACGCTTGATAATGACGATCATTTTTTGCCGATTGACTTCCACGAGGTCAGTGTCACAAGGCGTGTGTACAGATCTGGCGAGAGTGAATTCTTAATTAACAATCAGCCGTGCCGCTTAAAAGATATTATTGATTTATTTATGGACTCAGGACTTGGAAAAGAAGCATTTTCGATTATCAGCCAAGGGAAAGTGGAAGAAATCCTGAGCAGCAAAGCGGAGGACCGCCGCAGTATCTTTGAAGAAGCAGCCGGGGTGCTCAAATACAAAACGAGAAAGAAAAAAGCAGAAAACAAGCTGTTTGAAACCCAGGATAATTTAAATCGGGTAGAAGATATATTACATGAGCTGGAAGGTCAGGTTGAACCTCTTAAAATACAGGCCTCAATCGCGAAAGACTACCTGGAGAAAAAGAAAGAGCTTGAGCACGTTGAAATTGCGCTGACCGCTTATGATATTGAAGAACTGCACGCCAAATGGTCAAGCCTTCAGGAGAAAGTGCAAGCCGCAAAGGAAGAAGAGCTTGCTGAATCGTCTGCTATTTCAGCAAAAGAAGCGAAAATTGAAGATGCGCGCGACAAAATTCAAGCGCTCGATGAATCAGTGGACGAGCTCCAGCAAGTCTTGCTTGTGACAAGTGAGGAGCTTGAAAAGCTGGAAGGGCGCAAAGAAGTACTGAAAGAACGCAAAAAAAACGCTGTGCAAAACCGCGAACAGCTTGCAGAAGCCATCGTACAGTTTCAGCAAAAAGAAGCTGTGCTGAAAGAAGATCTTGCGAAGCAGGAAGCAGTCTTTGAAGCGCTTCAGACAGAAGTCAAAGATTTAAAAGCACAGGTGAAGGAAAAGCAGCAGGCTCTCAGTCTTCACAATGAAAATGTCGAAGAGAAAATTGAGCAGCTGAAAAGCGATTACTTTGAGCTGTTAAACAGCCAGGCGTCGATTCGTAATGAGCTCCAGCTGCTCGATGACCAGATGTCCCAATCAGCAGTTATCCAACAGAGGCTAGCTGATAATAATGAAAAGCATCTGCAGGAACGGCGCGATATTTCCGCCCAAAAAGCTGCATGTGAAACCGAGTTTGCCCGCATAGAGCAGGAGATTCACAGCCAAGTCGGCGCGTATCGAGAAATGCAGGTTAAATACGAACAGAAAAAGCGTCAGTATGAGAAAAATGAATCTGCTCTTTACCAAGCATACCAATACGTCCAGCAGGCGAGGTCGAAAAAAGACATGCTTGAGACGATGCAGGGAGATTTCTCCGGCTTTTATCAGGGTGTTAAAGAGGTGCTGAAAGCGAAAGAGCGGCTTGGCGGAATTCGCGGGGCAGTCCTTGAGCTGATGTCAACAGAACAAAAGTATGAAACGGCTATTGAAATAGCACTCGGAGCTTCAGCACAGCATGTCGTGACCGATGATGAACAGTCCGCCCGTAAAGCAATTCAATATTTGAAACAGAATTCGTTCGGCCGGGCGACATTTCTGCCGCTTTCTGTCATCAAAGACCGTCAGCTTCAAAGCAGGGACGTGGCAACTGCGAAGCAGCATCCGTCATTTCTCGGGGTTGCCAGTGATCTTGTCACATTTGATCCCGCGTATCGCCGTATCATTCAAAACCTGCTCGGCACCGTTTTGATTACAGAGCATTTAAAAGGCGCAAACGAGCTTGCGAAGCTGCTTGGGCACCGGTACCGCATCGTAACTCTCGAGGGCGATGTCGTAAATCCTGGAGGTTCAATGACGGGGGGCGCCGTTAAAAAGAAAAACAACTCCCTGTTAGGAAGAAGCCGGGAACTTGAGGATGTCACCCAGCGGCTGGCTGAGATGGAAGAAAAAACAGCGCAGCTTGAACAAGAGGTCAAAACCCTTAAGCAATCCATTCAGGAGATGGAGAAAAAACTGGCTGATTTAAGAGAGGCCGGGGAAGGCTTAAGAGTGAAGCAGCAGGATGTGAAAGGCCAGCTGTATGAGCTTCAAGTTGCTGAGAAGAATATCAATACGCACTTAGAGCTCTATGATCAAGAAAAATCAGCTCTGTCAGATAGCGATCGAGAGAAGAAAGCGCGCAAACGCGAGCTGGAAGAAAAGCTTTCTTCCGTATCTGAAAGAATGAAACAGCTTGAAGAGGATATTGAAAGACTGACAAAACAAAAACAGACACAGTCCTCTACAAAAGAGTCCCTCTCCAATGAGCTGACTGAGCTGAAGATCGCAGCAGCGAAAAAAGAGCAAGCATGTCAGAGCGAAGAGGACAACCTCGCTAGATTAAAGAAAGAGCTCCAAGAAACAGGGCTTGCTTTAAAAGAGGCGAAAGAGGATTTAAGCTTCTTAACGTCAGAAATGTCATCAAGCACAAGCGGCGAAGAAAAACTGGAAGAGGCCGCAAAACATAAATTAAATGACAAAACAAAAACAATTGAATTGATTGCGTTAAGGCGCGACCAGAGGATCAAACTTCAGCAGGGGCTTGATACGTATGAGCGCGAGCTGAAAGAAATGAAACGCCTGTATAAACAAAAAACAACGCTCTTAAAAGACGAGGAAGTAAAACTAGGCCGAATGGAAGTCGAGCTTGATAATTTGCTGCAATACTTGCGGGAAGAATACAGCTTGTCCTTTGAGGGAGCCAAAGAGAAATATCAGCTTGAAACAGATCCTGAGGAAGCACGAAAGCGCGTGAAGCTGATTAAACTCGCAATAGAAGAGCTTGGAACGGTAAACCTCGGAAGCATAGATGAGTTTGAGAGGGTTAACGAACGCTATCAATTCTTGTCAGAGCAAAAAGAAGATTTAACAGAAGCAAAAAATACCCTGTTTCAAGTGATTGAGGAAATGGACGAAGAGATGACGAAACGCTTTAACGACACATTCGTCCAAATCCGCTCACACTTTGATCAAGTCTTCCGCTCCTTATTCGGAGGAGGGCGAGCGGAATTAAGGCTTACCGATCCGAATGATCTGCTGCATTCCGGGGTAGAAATTATCGCGCAGCCGCCGGGAAAAAAACTGCAAAACTTAAACCTTTTGTCTGGCGGAGAGCGTGCGCTTACTGCTATTGCGCTTTTATTCTCAATTTTAAAGGTGCGCCCTGTGCCGTTTTGTGTTCTTGACGAGGTAGAAGCAGCACTTGACGAAGCAAATGTGTTCCGGTTTGCGCAGTATTTGAAAAAATACAGCGCCGATACCCAGTTTATTGTGATTACCCACAGAAAAGGCACTATGGAGGAAGCCGATGTGCTTTACGGCGTGACAATGCCGGAGTCAGGTGTTTCTAAGGTCATCTCAGTGAAGCTGGAAGAGACAAAAGAATTCGTTCAGTAACGAGGAAAGAGGTTATAAGATGAGTTTTTTTAAAAAATTAAAAGAGAAAATCACAAAGCAGACAGATTCCGTATCTGAAAAATTTAAGGACGGCCTTGAAAAAACAAGAAACTCCTTTCAAAATAAAGTGAATGATCTCGTGTCCCGTTACCGTAAAATTGATGAGGACTTCTTCGAAGAGCTTGAAGAGGTTCTGATCAGTGCTGATGTCGGTTTTACAACGGTTATGGAGCTGATAGACGAGCTCAAAAAAGAAGTGAAGCGCAGAAATATTCAAGATCCGCAGGAAGTGCAGTCTGTTATTTCTGAAAAGCTGGTGGAGATTTATAACAGCGGAGACGAACAAATATCTGAGCTGAACATTCAGGAAGGGCGTTTGAATGTCATTCTCCTAGTCGGCGTAAATGGAGTCGGCAAAACGACAACGATCGGAAAGCTTGCTCATAAACTAAAGCAAGAAGGGAAGTCTGTTGTACTCGCTGCCGGAGACACTTTCAGAGCAGGAGCGATTGAACAGCTTGAAGTATGGGGAGAACGTACCGGTGTGCCTGTCATTAAACAGGCGGCGGGCAGCGATCCTGCGGCTGTCATCTATGATGCTGTTCACGCTGCCAAAGCGAGAGAAGCTGATGTGTTAATTTGTGATACGGCAGGGCGTCTTCAAAACAAGGTAAACCTGATGAAGGAGCTCGAAAAGGTGAAGCGTGTTATCGAAAGAGAAGTGCCGGAAGCGCCTCATGAGGTGCTGCTCGCCCTTGATGCCACGACTGGCCAAAACGCAATGGCGCAGGCGAAGGAGTTCTCGAAAGCAACAAACGTAACAGGAATTGCTTTAACAAAACTTGACGGCACTGCAAAAGGCGGTATTGTCCTTGCGATTCGCAACGAGCTTCATATCCCGGTTAAATTAGTAGGATTAGGAGAAAAAGTTGATGATCTTCAGGAGTTTGACGCTGAATCTTACGTATACGGCCTCTTTTCAGATTTAGTGGAAAAAGCGGAGGATTAATATTTTCCGGGTTCCCCCGATTATAGAAAGACAGCCCCCAAAACCCTAGGGGGCTGTTTTGTTATCGTCTCACTTGATAGGCGAAATGATAAAGGCTGTTATCAGTGGATAGCAATTTCGCATCACCGGAATAAACCCTGAATGGGATGATGTCGTAGTAATGAACGGAAACAGATGTGTAATACGTGTAGTAGCCAGCAGCAGGCCCTAAATACATTGGAACGTCAAACTTTCCGTTTTCATCGGTTGTTCCCGCAGCTGTCTTTGTTGTATTCCCGACTTTCGTATCTGCTTCGAAGCTGACTGGTGTGTTTGGCACTGGCGCTCCATTTTCGTCGAGCAATGTACCGCTTATCGTAATATTGTACTTGACTCGCCATAATTGGCCCTGTCCGTAATTGATTTTGCCGTACACGCCTCCGTCCGTGCTAATATTTGAGATGGATGCCTTATAAGGGCCTCCGGCCGCAGCTGCTTGCTGGGCGGGAAAAATAAATGGTAATACGGCAGCCAAGCATAACATAAACAATAAACCGATTTTTTTCATGAGAAATCCTCCTTTTAAATATGGTTCATATACAATATCGGAATAAATTGGATGATGTTTAGTTAATATTGGAAAAAGTTATCAATGCTTTGACAAGATAAAAACTTGACACTCGCATTAAAACCATGTAAACTAAGTTATCGTAAAGGGATTTGACTTAACAAAGGGGAGAGCTCATATGTCGCTCGAAAAGACAACGAGAATGAATTATCTGTTTGATTTTTATCAGTCGTTGTTGACGTCTAAACAGAAGAGCTATATGTCTCTTTATTATTTGGACGATTTCTCCCTTGGCGAAATAGCCGAAGAATATGAGGTTTCAAGACAAGCTGTTTATGATAACATCAAACGAACAGAAGCGATGCTTGAACAATATGAAGAAAAGCTGCTCCTTTTGAAAAAGTTTCAGGAGCGTAAAGAGATGTTTAATAAGCTGAAGGAGCTTGCTTCCGGTTCTAAAGAAGAGGAAGAAATTACAGCTCTGATTAAAGCGCTTGAGAAATTAGATTAGGAGGCGGCAAACTATGGCATTTGAAGGATTAGCCGACCGACTGCAGCAGACGATTTCTAAAATCCGCGGAAAAGGGAAAGTCAGCGAACAAGATGTAAAAGAAATGATGCGTGAGGTTCGTCTTGCGCTGCTTGAGGCTGACGTTAACTTTAAAGTAGTAAAGGATTTTGTGAAAAAAGTAAGTGAACGGGCTGTAGGCCAAGACGTCATGAAAAGCCTGACGCCCGGCCAGCAGGTCATTAAAGTCGTTAAAGAGGAACTGACAGAGCTGATGGGCGGCGAAGAAAGCAAAATTGCCGTCGCGAAGCGGCCGCCAACTGTTATTATGATGGTTGGTCTCCAGGGTGCCGGTAAAACGACAACGAGCGGTAAACTTGCAAATCTGCTGCGCAAAAAGCACAATCGCAAACCGATGCTGGTTGCTGCCGATATTTACCGTCCTGCTGCAATCAAGCAGCTGGAAACGCTCGGCAAGCAGCTCGACATGCCTGTTTTTTCCCTTGGTGATCAGGTCAGCCCTGTAGAAATAGCCAAGCAGGCTATTGAAAAAGCCAAGGAAGAACACTATGATTATGTCATTTTGGACACAGCAGGACGTTTGCATATCGACCATGAGCTTATGGATGAACTGACCCAAGTGAAAGAAATCGCGAATCCGGAAGAAATCTTTCTGGTTGTCGATTCAATGACCGGGCAGGATGCCGTGAATGTAGCCAAAAGCTTTAACGAACAGCTCGGTTTAACCGGTGTTGTATTAACGAAGCTTGATGGAGACACGCGCGGCGGTGCTGCACTTTCCATTCGTGCGGTGACAAACACGCCGATTAAATTCGCCGGTTTAGGCGAAAAGCTTGATGCATTAGAAGCTTTCCATCCTGAACGCATGGCATCAAGGATTCTCGGCATGGGTGACGTGTTAACATTGATTGAAAAAGCTCAGGCAACCGTCGATGAAGACAAGGCCAAAGAGCTGGAACAAAAAATGAGAACAATGAGCTTCACATTGGACGATTTTCTCGAGCAGCTCGGGCAGGTCAGAAACATGGGGCCTCTGGATGAGCTTCTGCAAATGATGCCGGGTGCAGGTAAGATGAAAGGCTTGAAAAATATTCAAGTTGATGAAAAGCAGCTGAATCATGTGGAAGCGATCATTAAATCGATGACTGTTCTTGAAAAAGAACAGCCGGATATCATTAATGCCAGCCGGCGCAAGCGGATTGCGAAAGGAAGCGGGACGTCCGTACAGGAAGTCAACCGTCTGCTTAAGCAGTTTGACGAAATGAAAAAGATGATGAAGCAAATGACAAACATGTCAAAAGGAAAGAAAAAAGGATTTAAGTTACCTTTTATGTAATCGGTTATACATGATAAAACCGTTGTTAAGAAAAAACACTTTACAAACACTTTTATCATTGTTAATATACTATCTTGTTGAAATATTTTCGGAGGTGCTAGTAAAATGGCAGTAAAAATTCGTTTAAAACGTATGGGAGCAAAAAAATCTCCTTTCTATCGTATTGTTGTAGCAGATTCTCGTTCACCGCGTGACGGCCGTTTCATCGAAACAGTCGGCACTTACAACCCGGTTGCAAAACCAGCGGAAGTAAAAATTGATGAAGAGCTTGCTCTTAAATGGCTTCAAACTGGAGCGAAACCATCTGATACAGTTCGCAACTTGTTCTCTAGCCAAGGAATCATGGAAAAATTCCACAACGCTAAACAAGGCAAGTAATGACTGATCAACACTTGGAAGATTTGATTGTCACGATTGTGACGCCGCTTGTTGATCATCCAGATGACATTCGGGTCATAAGAGAAGAAACCGATCAAAAGATTGCGCTGCGCTTATCTGTTCATAAGTCAGATACCGGTAAAGTTATCGGGAAGCAAGGCCGGACTGCAAAAGCGATTCGAACAGCTGTATTTGCAGCTGGCGCACAGTCTTCTAAGAAAGTTCAATTTGAAATATTTGACTAAAAGGGAGAGGGCCGGCACCTCCCCTTTTTTTACACGCAAAAAACGGGTAAACTGATAGAAGATAAGACAAGATAGAAACGTCTGGTCTTGAAAAAGTTTTAAAAGCAGGGAGCTTGGTGCGATGCAAATTATTCACCGTGTAGCCGTTATGCAAGTCTTAACCGAGCACAGCAAAGAAAAGCTGTTATCTACTTTCACAGAAAAGAAACAAATGCTTGAACGAGAATGCAGCCAGCTCTATTTTCAGCTTAGAAAACATGAAAAAGAACAGCAGAACCCAGATGTAATTGAGCAATTTAAAAAGGCAATAGAAAAACGAAAAGATAATATGAAAATGATCGATTTTCAAATTACCCAAGTACATACATTACCGCTTGGCAGTGAAATGAAAGAAAAGGAAATCGATGCGCTGCTGACCATTAAAGTCGGGGATGACTGGCATGAGAAAACAGCAGCAAACACCATCGTCATAAAAGACGGAACAGTAATTGAAATTCGCCAGAGGTGATCATATGACAAAGCGATGGTTTAATGTCGGTAAAATTGTAAATACCCACGGAATTAAAGGCGAGGTGCGGGTCATTTCAAAAACGGATTTTGCCGAAGAACGGTACAAGCCGGGCAACACGCTGTATTTGTTTATGGACGGACGCCAAGAACCGATAGAGGTAACGGTAAACACGTACAGGCTGCATAAGCAATTTCATCTCCTGCAGTTTAAAGAAAGACAAAGCCTGAATGAAGTAGAGGAACTGAAAAACGCCATCATCAAAGTTCCGGAAGAGGATTTGGGTGAGTTGAATGAGGGAGAATTTTATTTCCACGAAATTATCGGCTGTGAAGTTTTTACTGAAGAAGGCGAACTGATCGGAAAGGTGAAAGAAATTTTAACACCGGGAGCCAATGATGTATGGGTAATCGAGCGTAAAGGTAAAAAAGACGCGCTGATCCCTTACATTGAATCAGTCGTCAAACAGATTGATGTCAGCGAAAAGAAAATTGAGATTCAACTCATGGAAGGATTAATAGACGAATGAAAATCGATTTTTTGACGCTGTTTCCTGACATGTTTGAAGGTGTGCTCGGTTCATCCATTCTTCAAAAAGCCCAAGAAAAAGAAGCAGTGCAGTTCCAGATCGTCAATTTCCGGGAGTATTCTGATAACAAGCATAATACAGTGGATGATTATCCTTACGGAGGCGGAGCAGGTATGGTGCTGAAGCCTCAGCCTGTTTTTGACGCGGTTGAGGACCTGACCTCAAAAGCAGACAGTCCGCCGCGCGTTATCCTCGTCTGCCCGCAAGGTGAGCGTTTCACTCAAAAAAAAGCCGAGGAATTGGCAAAGGAAGAGCATTTGCTGTTTATCTGCGGCCATTATGAAGGCTATGATGAGCGAATCCGTGAGCATTTGGTGACCGATGAAATATCAATTGGCGACTTCGTTCTGACAGGCGGTGAGCTGCCTGCGATGATGATCGCTGACAGTGTCGTCAGGCTGCTTCCGGGTGTGCTTGGCAAAGAGGCTTCCCACATAGAGGATTCGTTCAGTACGGGGCTCTTGGAGCATCCGCATTATACAAGACCGGCAGATTATAAAGGTTTAAAAGTGCCTGAAACACTTCTATCAGGAAACCATGCTAAAATCAAAGAATGGCGGAATAAAGAATCGATCAGAAGAACCTATTTAAGACGCCCGGATCTCCTGAAAGACTATCCGCTGACAGAGCAAGAAAGAAAATGGATTTCTGAATGGGAAAAAGAATAGATTTTATTGCATAGGCTATGAAATTGTGATAAGATACTACTTGTGGCTTGAGCGGGCTTATCCGCTGAAAGCTTGAAAACGATGTTCCGCTGTGCCGGGTTTTGTGGCCAAGAGCATCTGTTGGAAGGAGTTGAAAACGATGCAAAAACTAATTGAAGATATCACAAAAGAACAGCTTCGTACTGATCTTCCTACGTTCCGTCCTGGTGACACTTTACGTGTACACGTAAAAGTTGTTGAGGGTAATCGTGAGCGTATCCAGATTTTTGAAGGTGTTGTGATTAAGCGTCGTGGTGGTGGAATCAGCGAAACGTTCACAGTTCGTAAGATTTCTTACGGTGTTGGCGTTGAACGTACTTTCCCTGTACACACACCAAAAATCGCGAAAATCGAAGTTGTACGTTACGGTAAAGTACGCCGTGCTAAGCTTTACTACCTGCGTGAACTTCGCGGAAAAGCGGCTCGTATTAAAGAAATCAGACGATAATGATAACGAACGAAAAGAGCTTGTTACCAGTAACAAGCTCTTTTTTTATATAGAATTTGAAAATGCCGGTCAGGCATCGTAAAATACATAAAGAACAACTAAGAATCTTGCACACTCAGAAGATAAAGGCGGTGTTTGTGTCACATGACAATCCAGTGGTTCCCTGGCCATATGGCAAAGGCAAGACGGGAAGTAACCGAAAAATTAAAATTAATCGATATCGTATATGAATTGGTAGATGCCAGAATTCCGATGTCCTCAAGAAACCCAATGATTGAAGACATCTTAAAAAATAAGCCGAGAATTATGCTGTTAAATAAAGCTGACAAAGCAGATGCGGCAGTTACACAGCAGTGGAAAGAGCACTTTGAGAACCAAGGAATCCGCTCTCTGTCCATTAATTCTGTAAACGGCCAAGGATTAAATCAAATCGTTCCGGCTTCAAAAGATATCCTGCAGGAGAAATTTGACCGGATGAGGGCAAAAGGTGTGAAGCCAAGAGCGATCCGGGCGTTGATCATCGGCATTCCGAACGTCGGAAAATCAACGCTTATCAACCGGCTGGCAAAGAAAAATATCGCGAAAACCGGAGACAGGCCGGGTATCACAACATCTCAGCAATGGGTCAAAGTCGGAAAAGAATTAGAGCTTTTAGACACTCCGGGGATTCTATGGCCTAAATTTGAGGACGAGCTTGTCGGGTTGAGGCTGGCAGTCACGGGGGCTATTAAAGACTCGATTATCAATCTTCAGGATGTTGCCGTGTTTGGCCTCCGTTTTCTCGAAGAACATTATCCTGAACGGCTTAAAGAGCGCTACGGGCTCGATGAGATACCCGAAGACATTGCGGAGCTGTTTGATGCGATAGGTGAAAAACGCGGCTGCCTCATGAGCGGGGGGCTTATTAACTACGATAAAACGACTGAAGTGATTATTCGTGATATCCGCACAGAAAAGTTCGGGAGGCTGTCATTCGAACAGCCGACGATGTAAAGACCCGCAGAAATGCGGGTCTTTATTTTTTCCTGACCCGACCGATACATACAGTAAGGGAGAAGAGAAAGTGAATACATTAACCGTAAAAGACATTAGAGACCGTCTGCAAGGGGTAAGAGATGACCAGGACCCATTTCTTGTCCAGTGTGAAAATGACCCGAGAAAAAGCGTACAAGCGCTTGTAGAGCAATGGCTGAAAAAGCATGCGAAGGAAAAAGCGCTAAAAGAACAGTGGATGAATATGACCACCTATGAACAGCTTGCGAGAAACAAGGGGTTTCGTTTTATTGCAGGAGTAGACGAAGTAGGCCGGGGCCCATTGGCAGGACCGGTTGTCGCCAGCGCAGTCATCCTTCCTGAGGAATGCGAAATACTTGGACTCACAGACTCAAAAAAGCTTACAGAAAAGAAGCGTGAGGAATATTACGATCTCATTATGAAAGAAGCTGTGGCAGTCGGTATAGGAATTGTAGAAGCAGCTGTTATTGATGAGATCAATATTTATGAAGCCTCAAAATTGGCAATGGTCGAAGCAATCCGCGATTTGTCCGATACCCCCGATTATTTGCTCGTTGACGCGATGACACTGCCGCTCGATACGCCTCAGTCTTCAATTATAAAAGGCGATGCCAAAAGCGTATCTATCGCTGCAGGTGCGTGTATTGCGAAAGTCACGAGGGACCGGATGATGAGCGCATATGCAGAAAAGTATCCGCAGTACGGCTTTGAAAAAAATAAAGGCTATGGGACAAAAGAGCATCTTGAAGCGCTAGCAGCCTACGGACCGACCGATTTGCACCGGAAAACTTTCGCTCCTGTTCAATCTTACAGATAATCTAATGAACAAGGAGGCACCTTTTTGAAATGAACATACGAAATGATGTACAGCAGGCGCTCAAAAACCTTTTTGGTAACACTGCAGCTCCGCGGGAAACATCACATACAACCGACGAATCAAATGCCGTAAAGCGTCTCCTTTTAGGAAAAGTACTTCGTTTATTAGGGGATCAGCATGCACTGATCCAAGTAGGGAATCAAACGATTCAAGGCAAACTTGAAACCCAGCTTCGTCCTCAGGCGTATTACTGGTTTTCCTACGAAAAAAAACCAGCGGAACAGACAGGCCGTCTCCAGGTCGTTCAAAGCTTTGACCAAAATCCCAAAACAATTCAGGATGCAGCGGGCAAGCTTCTGAACGCTATTTCAGTGAAGCCGTCAAACGCCTCCCTTATGATGGCAGGCGCAATGCTGAAAAGCAAAACACCCATCACAGAAAATGATATCAAAACAGCTGTCCGCTGGATGGACACGCTGCCTGCGTCAGACACAAAAAAAGCCATTGAAACAGTTTTATTTGCCTTAAAGCGAGATCTCCCTGTTCATCCCGATGTTTTGAGCGGAGTTCATGCTGTCAAATCGCCTGTACCGCTCCATCAGCACTTATCTCAGCTGATACAGGCTATTCATGAAAATCCTCAGCCGATCCAGGCGCTGACAAAGCTAAGAGAAGCCGTTACAGCACTATTTAATAGCGAAACAGATGTCCATGCAGAACGTCTTATCGAGAAGCTTTTCTCGTTAACGGATCATACCAGATCTGCCTCTTCAGTCAGTACTGCCGGAAACCGGGAGCTTAGCGCAGCAGACGGCTCTGCAGGAAAGGCAAACCGGGCACCTGTAAACCCGCAGGAGCAGCAGCGAAACATACGAGACGGTGCTGCTAAAACTGTCTCAGACATTCCAATGAAAGAAGCAGGAAGGCTGCTGGCCAAACTGACGGAAGCTGCGGATAAAAACGGCAATTCAATCGTAAAAGAAGCAGCGAATTGGATAAAGGCTGTTGTTTCCTCTAGTCAAAATAAGCCCGAGACAGCAGCATCTGTTTTGCAGGCCGCACGAGTTACGGATCAAGAAGCCGATGTATTTTTAAAGGCTGTTCAGCAGACAGCTCCTAATTTAACGGATAAGGCAGATGTTCTTTCCTTTTTATCCAAAGTAAAAATGGCAATAGGCGCGCGAGATGAGCTTGCATTTATTAAAGCGTTTGAACAAGGCACCGCAGTGCTGCCTGATGATATTCAATCAGTCAAGATGGCTCTGCATGCCGCCAGAGCGTCACATGAGTTAGCGGAACCTGTCAAACAGGAAGCGGATCAGCTCTTCCATAAATTAAACGGTCAGCTTCTCATGCAGCAGGATCATCCTTCATACAGCCAAATTGTGATGTCATTTCCGATGTTTTCAAAATCAGGGGTTCAGGACATGACTGTTCTGTTTAAAGGAAAAAAAGAAGCGGATGGAAAGCTCGACCCTTCCCATTGCCGGCTCCTGTTTTTACTGCAATTGGATACGTTAAAAGAAACGGTTGTTGACTGCCTGATACAGCAGCAAGTCATGACGATTACAATTGAGACGGATTTTGAACTTCAGCCGGCCATCGATCCAATGGTGCCCACCCTCAAGCAATCGCTCAAAGAAATGGGCTACAGTCTTTCAGGAGTTAACGCTAAAAAGCGCCTTCGATCTGATGAAATGGCTACAATTGATCAATACATAACAAGCATCAGTGATCAGGAAGTGGATGTGAAAATATGAACGAGCAAACGCCTTTAAGGAAAGCCATAGCTCTCCATTATGACGAAAAAAAAGACAAGGCGCCAAGAGTAATTGCAACCGGAAAGGGCTATGTTGCTGACAACATTATCAAAGAAGCTAAAAAGGCGGGGGTCCCGATCCAAGAAGATCGGACCCTTGTCGAATTAATGCGCCATTTGACTGTGGATGACCAGATCCCGGAAGCTCTTTATGAAACGGTAGCCGAGATTTTTTCTTTCATTTATAGGTTGGACGAAAGTGTAAAAAATAAAAAATAGCCGAAATATTCCCCATTCTCCGCTTGAAATTTATGTTTTTAATAAAATAAAAGTTTGAATGTTTAGAAGGATTTTAAGATTTTGCATCGAACTCTAGACAATTCTTCCAGTATTATATAGAATGAAAGCGCAGTCTATTTTTAGTTTTGTTACATAAGTTAGGAGGATGGGAAATGAATATCCATGAGTACCAGGGAAAAGAAGTCCTCAGAAAATATGGGGTATCTGTTCCTGAAGGTAAAGTGGCTTTTACAGCAGAAGAAGCAGTTGAAAAAGCAAAGAGCTTATCCAGCTCAGTTTATGTCGTAAAGGCTCAAATTCATGCTGGCGGTCGAGGCAAAGCTGGTGGGGTAAAAATAGCAAAATCATTAGACGAAGTAAGAGCGTACGCTGAAGAACTTTTAGGTAAGACCCTTGTTACGCATCAGACGGGTCCGGACGGGCAAGTAATAAAACGCTTACTTATTGAAGAAGGCTGCGATATTAAAAAGGAATACTATGTGGGATTAGTGCTTGACCGTGCCACTTCAAGAATTGTTCTGATGGCCTCTGAAGAAGGCGGAACAGAAATTGAAGAAGTAGCAGAGAAAACACCGGAAAAAATCAAAAAGGCTGTCATTGATCCGGCTGTTGGCCTCCAAGGCTATCAAGCCAGAGAAATTGCATTCGCTATTAATATTCCAAAAGAGCTTGTTGGGAAAGCTGCTAAATTTATGCTTGGACTATACAAAGCGTTTGTGGAGAAAGACTGCTCAATTGCCGAAATCAACCCTCTCGTTGTAACAGGAGACGGGAATGTGATGGCACTTGATGCGAAATTAAATTTTGACAGCAACGCATTATACAGACAAAAAGATATTATGGAATATAGAGATTTGGACGAAGAAGATCCAAAAGAAATTGAAGCGTCTAAATACGATCTGAGCTACATTTCCCTTGATGGAAATATCGGATGCATGGTAAACGGCGCAGGGCTTGCGATGTCCACGATGGATATCATTAAACATTATGGAGGAGAGCCGGCCAACTTCCTTGATGTGGGGGGCGGCGCAACCGCAGAAAAAGTCACGGAAGCATTTAAAATCATTCTTTCTGACCAAAATGTTAAAGGGATTTTCGTCAACATTTTCGGCGGCATTATGAAATGTGATGTCATCGCAGAAGGGGTTGTTGAAGCGACAAGACAAGTCGGTTTAACATTGCCGCTTGTCGTCCGTCTTGAAGGAACAAACGTGGATCTAGGGAAGAAAATCCTTAGTGAATCAGGATTAAATATTACATCTGCGGAATCCATGGCTGACGGCGCGCAGAAAATCGTATCTTTAGTATAGGAAAGAATGAAAGGCAGGGGACCAAATAATGAGTGTTTTTATCAATAAAGATAC
The DNA here is from genome assembly GCF_036765115.1 of Bacillus sp. 0909A. Taxonomy (NCBI): domain Bacteria; kingdom Bacillati; phylum Bacillota; class Bacilli; order Caryophanales; family Bacillaceae; genus Bacillus; species Bacillus sp. 0909A. Next base: position 204,286 of record NZ_JBAIZU010000002.1, on the reverse strand, counting down.
AAGAGTTATTGTACAAGGGATTACAGGTTCTACCGCTTTATTCCATACGAAGCAGATGCTTGAATACGGCACAAATATCGTGGGCGGTGTGACACCTGGAAAAGGCGGAACAGAAGTGGAAGGGGTACCTGTATTTAATACAGTGGCTGATGCAGTTCATACGACTGGCGCAAATGCGTCTGTTATCTATGTCCCGGCACCTTTTGCGGCTGATGCTATTATGGAAGCGGTAGATGCGGAGCTTGATCTGGTCATTTGCATCACAGAGCATATCCCGGTTTTAGATATGGTAAAAGTGAAACGCTTCATGGAAGGCAAGAAAACGAGATTAATAGGCCCGAACTGCCCTGGCGTCATCACGCCTGAAGAATGTAAAATCGGCATTATGCCCGGATATATCCATAAAAAGGGTCATGTAGGCGTTGTATCGCGTTCAGGAACATTAACATACGAAGCAGTGCATCAGCTGTCAGAAGCGGGTGTAGGACAGTCTACAGCCGTTGGGATCGGCGGCGACCCTGTAAATGGAACCAACTTCATTGATGTTTTAAAAGCGTTTAACGAAGATCCTGATACACACGCTGTCATCATGATCGGCGAAATCGGCGGTACAGCTGAAGAGGAAGCTGCTGAGTGGGTAAAAGCCAACATGACAAAACCGGTAGTCGGATTCATTGGAGGCAAAACAGCACCTCCAGGGAAGCGCATGGGACATGCAGGTGCCATCATTTCCGGCGGAAAAGGCACTGCGGATGAAAAAATCAAAACACTTAACGAATGCGGAATCGAAGTTGCAGAGACACCTTCTGTCATGGGAGAAACATTAATTAAAGTGTTGAAAGAGAAGAATTTATTTGAAACGTGCAAAACACATTAATAGAGAAGGAACAGCCATCTTGGCTGTTCCTGCTTTTGCTGTCAAAAGGAGGTCCTCATATTGGATCAGGCCGCTGCCTGTTTAATCACTTGCAGAATCAATCAATTATTATCCCCTTCTCTTCTATTAAAATGGTGGAAAGCTGATCCGTTAATGTCACTGTCAAACCCTTCATGCGTATTAGAAACTGCTTCACACGGCAAAGTAAAGACTGCGGCATTAAAAAATAAAATAGAAGAACAATATCCCAAACTTCAGTATTTACTCTCTGTATACCATCAGCAAGGCATTGAAGTCATCCCAATATCCTCAGATCAATATCCATTCTGGCTGAAAACCATTTATGATCCGCCTCCTGTGCTGTTTGCAAAAGGTGATATATCCCTTCTTTCTCAAGGGCGTAAAATAGGAATTGTAGGTACGCGACATCCAACAGCCTATGGAATCCAGGTTGTCAATCATCTTACAATAGAGCTTTGCCATAAAAAGTGGGTGATTGTCAGCGGGCTGGCGTCTGGGATTGACGGATTGTCCCATGCGGCAAGTATTAAGGCGAAGGGGCGGACAATCGGAGTCATCGCAGGCGGATTTCAGAACATTTATCCTCGAGAAAATCTTCAATTAGCAGAACACATGGCTAAACACCATCTTCTTCTGTCAGAGCATCCACCTGAAACCAAACCCCAAAAATGGCATTTCCCTATGAGAAACCGTATCATCAGCGGGTTAAGTGAGGGCACATTGTTGTGCAGGGCAAAGAGAAAAGCGGTTCTTTGATTACCGCATACCAAGCGCTGGAACAAGGGAGAGAAGTATTTGCCGTACCCGGTTCTGTATTTGATCCTTACGCCGGAGGTCCTATAAAATTGATCCAAGAGGGGGCTAAAGCCATATGGTCAGCAGAGGATATTTATGCAGAGCTTCCTGAGAGAAACGTTCAATATACGGAACCCTTTTGAATTATCGTTTGACAAACAGCATTGTAATATTTAATAATAGTGAGGATTTAAAGTTGCATATTGTTTTCTATTTAAATAATGACGTTCATCATAAAGAATGAAATGTTGAAAGCCAAATAAAGACAGCTGCAAATATAAAATAAAATTTGAAATACTTGAAGAGAGAGAACACCTCTTGAGGGGGATGAAAATGTCTGATTATCTAGTCATCGTGGAATCGCCCGCTAAGGCGAAAACGATTGAACGTTACTTAGGTAAAAAATATAAAGTGAAAGCATCAATGGGACATGTCCGGGATCTTCCAAAAAGTCAAATGGGAGTTGACATAGAACAAAATTTCGAACCGAAATATATAACCATTCGAGGTAAAGGTCCGGTATTAAAAGAGCTGAAAACCGCTGCCAAAAAAGCGAAAAAAGTTTATCTCGCAGCCGACCCCGACAGAGAAGGGGAAGCGATTGCATGGCACTTGGCCCACAGCCTTGACCTGGATCTTAATTCAGACTGCCGTGTTGTGTTTAACGAAATTACGAAAGACGCAATTAAAGAATCATTTAAGCATCCCCGCATGATCAATATGGATTTGGTGGATGCACAGCAGGCGAGACGTATATTAGACAGGCTCGTCGGATATAAAATCAGCCCAATTCTTTGGAAAAAAGTTAAAAAAGGGCTCAGCGCTGGCCGTGTTCAATCTGTTGCCCTCCGTTTAATTATTGATCGTGAAAAGGAAATTAACGACTTTAAGCCAGAGGAATATTGGACAATAGACGGCACGTTCTTAAAAGGACAGGAGACGTTTGAAGCGAGCTTTTTCGGTAAAAACGGAAAAAAACTTCCTTTAAAGAGCGAAGCGGATGTAAAAGACATACTTTCTCAGCTCAAAGGCAATAAGTATACAGTTGAAAAAGTAACTAAAAAGGAACGGAAACGCAATCCGGCCTTGCCATTTACAACTTCAACCCTTCAGCAGGAAGCAGCGCGCAAGCTCAATTTCAGAGCGAAGAAAACGATGATGATTGCCCAGCAATTATATGAAGGAATTGATCTGGGAAAAGAAGGAACTGTCGGTTTGATCACGTATATGAGAACGGATTCAACCCGTATTTCCAATACAGCAGTTGATGAAGCGGCAGCGTTTATTGATCAAACGTACGGAAAAGAGTACTTAGGCGGCAAAAGAAAGCCCGCTAAAAAGAATGAAAATGCTCAGGATGCCCACGAAGCGATCCGCCCGACGTCGGTTCTCAGAAAACCAAGCGAATTAAAAGCAGTCCTTGGCAGAGATCAGCTGAGACTGTATAAATTAATTTGGGAGCGTTTTGTTGCCAGCCAAATGGCATCTGCTGTTTTAGATACAATGAGTGTTGATTTGACAAACAACGGTTTGACTTTTCGTGCAAACGGAAGTAAAGTCAAGTTTTCCGGGTTTATGAAAGTGTATGTTGAAGGCAAAGACGATCAATTGGAAGAAAAAGACCGGATGCTGCCTGACCTGCAAGAGGGAGACACTGTTTTATCTAAGGATATAGAACCGGAACAGCATTTTACCCAGCCGCCTCCGCGCTATACTGAGGCCCGATTGGTTAAAACGCTTGAAGAACTCGGTATCGGCCGTCCTTCCACTTATGCTCCGACGCTTGATACGATTCAGCGGCGAGGGTACGTTGGTCTGGATAATAAACGGTTTGTTCCCACAGAATTAGGGCAGATCGTGCTTGAACTGATCATGGAATTTTTCCCTGAAATCATTAACGTTGAGTTTACGGCAAAAATGGAAAAAGACCTTGATAATGTTGAGGAAGGCAATATAGAATGGGTACAGATTATTGATAACTTCTATACCGATTTTGAAAAGCGCGTGAAAAAAGCCGAATCAGAAATGAAGGAAGTTGAAATTGAGCCTGAATATGCCGGAGAAGATTGTGAATTGTGCAGTTCTCCTATGGTGTATAAAATGGGCCGATACGGTAAATTCCTAGCTTGCTCCAATTTCCCCGATTGCCGGAATACAAAGCCGATTGTCAAACAAATCGGTGTGAAGTGCCCGAGCTGCGGAGAAGGAAATATTGTTGAGCGAAAATCGAAAAAGAAACGGATTTTTTACGGCTGTGACCGTTATCCGGACTGTGAATTCGTTTCCTGGGACAAACCAATTGAACGAAAATGTCCGAAATGCGGAAAAATGCTTGTTGAGAAAAAACTCAAAAAAGGCATACAAGTCCAATGCGTGGAATGCGATTATAAGGAAGAACCACAGAAGTAGCGGTGAGCAGGGTCTTGCTCACCTTCTTTGTGTGTGTTAAAAGAAGACAATGAATAATAAACTAGGAGATGTGAAAGATGAACCAACAAACAGTGAATGTAATTGGAGCCGGACTTGCAGGCAGTGAAGCGGCATGGCAGCTTGCCAAACGGGGGATTCAAGTCAGATTATATGAAATGCGCCCTGTCAAACAGACGCCTGCCCATCATACTGATAAATTTGCAGAACTGGTATGCAGCAACTCTTTACGCTCCAATACACTTGCTAACGCTGTAGGTGTATTAAAAGAAGAAATGCGTGCGCTTGATTCAGCAATTATCGCTGCGGCTGACGAATGCTCAGTGCCTGCCGGCGGCGCACTCGCGGTAGACCGGCACGAATTTGCGGCAAGTGTGACAAACCGGGTGAAAAACCATCCCAACGTTACTGTTATTAATGAAGAAGTAACAGAAATACCGGAAGGACCAACAATTATCGCAACTGGTCCGTTAACTTCAGAATCATTGTCTGCACAGTTAAAAGAGCTTACTGGAGAAGACTATTTATACTTCTATGATGCAGCGGCGCCTATCGTAGAGAAAGACAGCCTTGATATGGATAAAGTGTATTTGAAATCCCGTTATGACAAAGGAGAAGCGGCTTATCTAAACTGCCCGATGACAGAAGAAGAGTTTGACCGATTTCATGAAGCTTTGACTTCAGCGGAAACTGTGCCGTTAAAAGAATTTGAAAAAGAGATTTTCTTTGAAGGCTGCATGCCGATTGAAGTAATGGCAAAACGAGGAAAGAAAACAATGCTTTTCGGACCGATGAAGCCAGTGGGATTAGAGCATCCTGTTACCGGAAAACGTCCATATGCAGTCGTTCAGCTTAGACAGGATGATGCGGCGGGAACTCTCTATAATATTGTAGGATTCCAAACTCATTTAAAATGGGGAGACCAAAAGGAAGTCCTCAAATTGATACCCGGACTTGAAAATGTGGAAATCGTCAGATACGGCGTTATGCACAGAAATACATTCATTAATTCTCCAAGCTTGTTAAAGCCGACTTATCAATTTAAAAAACGGAACGATTTGTTCTTCGCAGGACAAATGACGGGAGTAGAAGGATATGTGGAATCTGCTGCTTCTGGACTTGTAGCAGGTATTAATGCGGCTAAACTTGTTTTAGGAGAAGAGCTTGTCACTTTTCCTCAGGAAACAGCAATAGGCAGTATGGCTCACTATATTACAACAACAAACCAGAAGAACTTCCAGCCGATGAACGCAAACTTTGGGCTTTTAAAAGAATTGCCTGTTAAAATTAAAAATAAAAAAGAGCGTAATGAACAGTACGCAAATCGGGCGATCGAGACAATTCAAACAATTTCGAAAACAATATAGGTATTGATTGCAACTTGAACGCGATTTGTGATACCATTTAAAAGCCCTTCCTGGGGAGGTATTTGGCATGGAGAATGTTAAGAATTTCGTAAACTTATTCGTTGAATATTTACAAATTGAAAAAAATTATTCACAATATACTATTGTGAATTATGTGGATTCAATTGAAGAATTCGAGACTTTCCTGCGTGTTCAAGGTATAAATGGATTTGAAGAAGCTGCATATCAAGATACTAGAATTTTTTTGACAGAAGCCTATGAAAAGGGTTTATCAAGAAGAACAATCAGTAAAAAAATTTCTGCATTGAGAAGTTTTTACAAATTTCTGATGCGGGAAAAGCTTGTTGATGATAATCCGTTCCAGCTTGTTCATCTGCCGAAACAAGAGAAACGGATACCGAAGTTTCTATATCAAAAAGAGCTTGAGGAACTGTTTGAAGTTTCAGATATAAGCCAGCCGACCGGCATGAGGGATCAAGCGCTATTAGAGCTTCTCTATGCCACCGGAATGAGGGTCAGTGAATGCTCTTCCATAACGGTTCATGATCTTGATTTATTTATGGACACTGTGCTTGTACACGGGAAAGGCAAGAAGCAGCGTTATATCCCTTTTGGGTCTTACGCCCGTGAAGCGTTGAAGTTATATATGAATAGCGGAAGACAGTGCTTGCTGAAAAAAGCAAAAGAACCTCATGATCTATTATTCGTGAATCAAAGAGGCGGACCGCTTACAGCCCGAGGCATTAGGCACATTTTAAGCGGGCTTGTCAAAAAAGCGTCCGGCACTTTACATATCCATCCGCATATGCTTCGACATACGTTCGCCACTCATCTGTTAAACGAAGGAGCAGATTTGAGGAGCGTTCAAGAACTGCTCGGGCATTCCAATCTGTCTTCGACACAGATATACACGCACGTTTCGAAGGAAATGCTGAGAAACACATATATGTCTCACCATCCAAGAGCTTTTAAGAAAAATTAAAGGAGGCCCTTTATGTCATCTTTTCATGCGACCACAATCTTTGCAGTACAGCATCAGGGACGAAGCGCAATGTCCGGAGACGGTCAAGTTACATTTGGTCAGGCTGTTGTAATGAAACATACTGCGAGAAAAGTAAGAAAACTGTTTAACGGCAAGGTTCTCGCAGGATTTGCGGGATCTGTTGCAGACGCTTTCACTCTATTCGAAAAGTTCGAAGCGAAACTTGAAGAATATAACGGCAACTTAAAACGGGCTGCTGTTGAGCTTGCAAAGGAATGGCGAAGCGACAAAGTGCTTAGAAAGCTTGAAGCCATGCTGATCGTTATGAATCAAGATACCTTGCTTCTCGTATCGGGAACTGGTGAGGTTATCGAACCGGATGACGGCATTCTGGCAATTGGATCAGGCGGCAACTACGCTTTGGCAGCCGGAAGAGCGCTGAAAAAGCATGCCGGTGACAGCATGACTGCAAGTGAGATTGCTAGAGCTGCGCTGGAAACAGCGGGCGAAATTTGTGTATACACGAACGATCAAATCATACTGGAAGAGCTTGAATAGAAAGGACTTGAGGCGCATGGAAAAAACACCGTTAACACCTAGACAGATTGTAGATCGGTTAGACCAATACATCGTCGGTCAGCAAGACGCGAAAAAAGCTGTCGCCGTGGCATTAAGAAACCGCTATAGAAGAAGTCTTCTGGATGAAAAGCTGAAAGACGAGGTCGTTCCGAAAAACATTTTAATGATGGGGCCTACCGGGGTAGGGAAAACTGAAATTGCCAGACGAATCGCTAAGCTTTCAGGTGCGCCATTTATCAAAATTGAAGCAACAAAATTTACAGAAGTCGGCTATGTAGGCAGGGACGTTGAATCAATGGTCAGAGACCTTGTGGAAACTTCTGTTCGTCTTATAAAAGAAGAAAAAATCAACGAAGTGAAGGAGCAGGCTGAAGAAAATGCAAACAAACGCATTGTGCGCCTGTTAGTCCCAGGGAAGAAAAAACAATCAGGCGTTAAAAACCCGTTTGAAATGTTTTTTGGCGGCAGCCAGCCAAACGGCGAAGACGAAACGGAAAGCCAGGAAGAAGCAAACATTGAAGAAAAAAGAAAACGCATGGCTCATCAGCTGGCATTAGGAGAGCTGGAAGACCACTATGTTACTGTAGAAGTTGAAGAGCAACAGCCTTCTATGTTTGACATGCTGCAGGGCTCGGGTATGGAGCAGATGGGCATGAATATGCAGGATGCACTGAGCGGATTGATGCCAAAGAAGAAGAAACGCCGTAAAATGACTGTCAGAGAAGCCAGAAAAGTCCTGACGAATGAAGAAGCAAGCAAACTCATCGATATGGATGAAGTCAGCCAGGAAGCTGTCCATAGAGCAGAAGAGAGCGGAATTATCTTTATCGACGAGATTGATAAAATTGCAAAAAACGGTGGCGCGTCATCTTCAGCTGATGTATCAAGAGAAGGTGTTCAGCGTGATATTCTCCCAATCGTTGAGGGTTCTACCGTTGTCACTAAATACGGTTCAGTTAAAACAGACCATGTATTGTTTATTGCAGCGGGAGCATTTCATATGGCCAAACCATCTGATCTGATTCCTGAACTGCAAGGGCGTTTTCCAATTCGTGTAGAACTGAGCAAACTGACGGTTGACGATTTCGTGAGAATCTTAGTTGAACCTGATAACGCGCTCTTAAAACAATATCAGGCATTATTACAGACAGAAGGTATATCTCTTGAATTTTCTGACGAAGCTATTCATAAGATTGCTGAAGTCGCCTATCATGTGAATCAGGAAACAGATAATATCGGTGCGAGACGCCTTCATACAATACTCGAACGTCTGTTAGAAGATCTTTCTTTTGAAGCCCCGGATGTAACAATGGAGAAAATAACGATTACACCGCAGTATGTGGAAGAAAAGCTCGGAACGATAGCTAAAAACAAAGATTTAAGTCAATTTATATTGTGAAAATTTAATAAGAGGAATGTTTAGGAGGATCATTTACCATGGCTTTATTACAAAAAACAAGAATTATTAACTCCATGCTGCAAGCTGCGGCAGGGAAACCGGTTAACTTTAAAGAAATGGCGGAAACGCTTCGGGATGTAATTGATTCCAATATTTTCGTTGTGAGCCGCAGAGGAAAACTTCTCGGGTACTCTATCAATCAGCAAATTGAAAATGACCGTATGAAAAAAATGCTTGAGGATCGCCAATTCCCAGAGGAATATACGAAGAATCTGTTCAACGTCCCTGAAACATCTTCTAACCTGGATATCAATAGTGAGTATACTGCTTTTCCTGTTGAAAACAGAGACTTGTTCCAAGCTGGTTTAACAACAATTGTGCCGATCATCGGAGGCGGAGAAAGATTAGGTACACTCATTCTTTCACGTTTACAGGATCAGTTTAATGATGATGATTTAATTCTTGCTGAATACGGCGCTACAGTTGTCGGAATGGAAATTCTGAGAGAAAAAGCAGAAGAAATTGAAGAAGAAGCAAGAAGCAAAGCAGTCGTACAAATGGCAATCAGCTCTCTTTCTTATAGTGAGCTTGAAGCAATTGAACACATCTTTGAAGAGCTTGACGGAAACGAAGGTCTTCTTGTTGCAAGTAAGATTGCAGACCGTGTCGGCATTACTCGCTCAGTTATTGTTAACGCACTCAGAAAGCTTGAAAGTGCTGGGGTAATTGAGTCAAGATCATTAGGAATGAAGGGTACTTATATCAAAGTGCTGAACAACAAATTCCTGATTGAATTAGAAAATCTGAAATCGCATTAATGAACAGAAGAACCCCTTAAAAGAGGGGTTCTTTTTTGCATTCAAATAAAGGAAATCAATAAGCTTTATTTCCTGGGCGAAAAGTCTTTCTCTGTAATATGTTAATAAAATTGATGATTTACTTCATAAAAACAGAAAAAAGACGATAAATGAATGGGGAAATACAGAAATTAAGCTATTTTCAGCCTTATATTAATGTAAAAAACGTAGTTCAAATAATCTAGGACTATGTACCTATTTGTAAAATAGATATATATGAGGACATTTTTTTACACGAACTTCATAGACTTTATGCCTGTTATTTCTTACAATAAGCATATGGTTTTACAAATCTCGACAAGGATATTGAGGGTGAAAAAAACTGAAATGGAGGTAAGTGGATTTGAGCCTATTTTCTGGAACGATACAAAATCTTGAAAATGCCTTGGGCAGAGCGAATATTAAGCAAAAAGTCATAACCAATAATATTGCTAATATAGATACACCGAACTATAAGGCGAAAAAAGTCTCTTTCCAAAATTTATTAGATCAAGAATCCTCTCGTCTCGAATCTATAAAAACAGACTATCGGCATGTTGATTTTTCTGATGCTGATTCAAATTATTCAATTGTAACGAGCGGAGATACATCTTATCAGCAAAACGGAAATAACGTTGACGTTGACAAAGAGATGACAGAACTAGCAGAAAATCAGATTAACTATCAAGCTTTAGTTGAAAGAATGAACGGAAAATTCAATTCTCTGAAGACCGTACTAACAGGAGGAAAGTAATGACAGCTTTTCAAAGCTTAAATGTTTCAGCATCAGCTTTAACTGCTCAGCGCCTCAGAATGGATGTTGTATCGTCTAACTTGGCGAATATGGATACGACAAGAGCTAAGCAGGTAAACGGTGAGTGGTTGCCTTACAGAAGGAAAATGGTTTCGCTTCAGTCAAAAGGTGAATCGTTCTCATCGATTTTGAATTCTAAAATGAGCGGCAGCGGCAATGTCGGAAATGGGGTAAAGGTTACAAAAATCACTGAGGATAACTCTGATTTTAATCTGGTCTATGATCCGACCAATCCTGATGCAAACGCTGAAGGATATGTGCAAAAGCCAAATGTTGATCCATTAAAAGAAATGGTTGACCTTGTCAGCAGTACGAGATCATACGAGGCCAATGTCACAGCGATGAATGCCTCAAAGGGAATGCTGATGAAGGCTCTAGAAATCGGAAAGTAAGGTGATGAATGTGATCAATAAAATTTCTCCTTTTCAGGTTCAAAATACTCAAAACACTCAAAATGCAACAAATCAAGTAAACAATAGCCAAAAAACAGATTCTTCAAATCAAACAAGCTTTTCGGAGCTTTTAAAAAACTCTATAAGTTCGTTAAATGAGTCCCAAGTAGCTTCTGACAATATGACTAATGCCTTGGCTTCAGGGAAAGATGTGAATCTTGATGAGGTCATGATCGCCGCTCAAAAAGCAAGCATCTCTCTGACTGCTGCAACTGAGTTCCGCAACAAAGCTGTGGAAGCATACCAGGAGATTATGAGAATGCAAATGTAGGGGGTCTGACGAGAAAGAGAAAGAGTGGAATGACCGGGGGTTAACATGAATCGTACTCTAATGCAAATGAAAAACAAAACGAGTGAGTTTTGGAAAAATAGATCTAAATTACAAAAGATTTTAATGATTGGTGCTTTAGCGGCAATTATCATTCTTGCCATTATTATCAGTATTTTTTCTTCTAATCAGAAAATGGCGCCGCTGTACAAAGATTTGTCAGCTGAAGAAGCCGGACAGATCAAAGAAGAACTGGATGCGAAAAAAGTGCCTAGCGAACTTTCAAATGGCGGTACGGTTATTAAGGTTCCGGAAGATCAGGTTGATTCACTGAAAGTTCAGCTGGCTGCAGAAGGGCTTCCTAAAACCGGATCAATTGATTACTCATTTTTTGGACAGAACGCTGGCTTTGGTTTAACAGATAATGAATTTGATATGGTGAAAGTCAAAGCCACACAAACGGAACTGTCCAATCTGATTAATGAAATGGACGGTATCAAAAATTCAAAAATAATGATTAACCTTCCGAAAGACGCTGTCTTTGTCGGTGAAGAGCAATCAGCAGCATCTGCTTCAATCGTACTGCAGATTCAGCCTGGCTACACACTAGATCAAAGCCAGATCAACGGGTTGTATCATCTGGTATCAAAAAGTGTGCCGAACTTAAAAGAAGATAATATCGTTATCATGGACCAGAACTCTACATACTACGACAAAACAGACAGCGGTTCAGGGTCCTACGCTGATAGTTATTCTTCACAGCAGGGAATTAAATCCCAAGTTGAAAAAGACATTCAAAAACATGTTCAGTCATTGCTTGGAACGATGATGGGGCAGGACAAAGTTGTCGTTTCTGTCACGGCCGATATTGACTTTACAAAAGAAAAACGGACAGAAGACATCGTCGAGCCTGTTGACAAAGAAAACATGGAAGGCATTGCGGTTAGTGCTGAAAAAGTATCGGAAACATATCAGGGAGACGGCGCAGCTAATGGCGGAACTGCCGGAACCGGTGATGAAGATGTAACAAACTATCAAGCTGACGGTGAAAATACCGAAAGTGGGAACTACGAAAAAAGCAGTAATAAAATCAATTATGAGGTTAACCGAATCCATAAAGAAATAGCTGAAAGCCCTTATAAGGTAAGGGATTTAGGGATTCAAGTAATGGTAGAGCCGCCTGATGCCAAAAACACGGCGTCGCTATCAACCGAAAGACAGGATGATATACAAAAAATTCTTTCAACTGTTGTCAGAACATCATTGAATAAGGATGAAACACAAAACCAGAACCTTTCTGATGAAGATATCAGCAATAAAATTGTTGTCTCCGTTCAGCCTTTTGATGGAAAAGTAAGTCTTGATACTGATACGGAAAATTCCTCCGGTATCCCAATGTGGGTATATATCGTTGGGGGCGTTTTGGTAGCAGTCATCATCATTCTGATCATTATGTTTATCAGAAAGAAACGCGCTCAAGAGGATGAATTTGAGGAATACACGTACGAAGTGCCTCAGGAGCCTATCAATTTGCCTGATATAAATGAAGAGGAAAATGAAACAGAGGAAACAGTCAGACGAAAACAGCTTGAAAAGATGGCGAAAGATAAGCCTGAAGACTTTGCGAAACTGCTGAGAAGCTGGCTGGCCGAGGATTAGGAGGGATTAGAAATGGCGAGACGTGATCAAGATAAGCTTACAGGAAAACAAAAAGCAGCCATTCTCATGATTTCCTTAGGTTTAGATGTGTCAGCTTCTGTATATAAGCATTTAACCGATGAAGAGATTGAAAGGCTTACTCTTGAAATATCAGGAGTTAGAAGTGTCGATCATCAAAAAAAGGATGAAATTATAGAGGAATTTCATAATATAGCGATTGCCCAAGATTATATTTCTCAGGGCGGTTTAAGCTATGCCCGACAAGTTCTTGAGAAGGCGCTGGGAGAAGATAAGGCTGAAAACATACTAAACAGGCTGACTTCTTCTCTGCAAGTTAAACCATTTGACTTTGCCAGAAAAGCAGAGCCTGAACAAATTTTAAATTTCATTCAACAAGAGCATCCGCAAACGATGGCTTTAATCTTGTCTTACCTTGACCCTGTGCAGGCCGGACAAATTTTATCCGAGCTGAATCCTGAGGTTCAGGCAGAAGTCGCAAGAAGGATTGCGGTAATGGACAGAACGTCACCTGAAATTATTAATGAGGTAGAACGGATTCTGGAACAGAAATTATCCTCCGCATTCACTCAGGACTATACACAAACCGGCGGAATCGAAGCTGTTGTTGAAGTCTTAAATGGTGTAGACAGAGGAACAGAAAAGACGATACTGGATTCCTTGGAAATTCAGGATCCTGATCTTGCTGAAGAAATCAAGAAGCGGATGTTTGTCTTTGAGGACATTGTTACACTTGATAACCGCGCAATTCAGAGGGTTATTCGCGATGTTGAAAACGACGATCTGCTCCTTTCATTAAAGGTGGCAAGCGAGGAAGTCAAAGAAATTGTATTCAACAATATGTCACAGCGTATGGTTGAAACATTCAAAGAAGAAATGGAATTTATGGGCCCTGTACGTTTGAAGGATGTAGAAGAGGCTCAATCAAGAATTGTAAGCATCGTCAGAAAGCTTGAAGAAGCCGGTGAAATTGTGATAGCAAGAGGCGGAGGAGACGATATTATTGTCTAATATCATTAAACAAGAATCATCTTTTTCCCCACAGCAGGAAAGAAGGAAGCTTTCTTTACAAGAGGTTCGGATTGATCATACACACCTTTTACAGACTGAAGAAAATCCGGAAGCTTTAATGGCCCGGGTCAAAGAAGAAGCTAATCGGATTTCCGAGCAAGCGAACAGCCAGATGGAAGATATCCGCCGTCAAATCGAGCAGGAAAAAAATGATTGGGCGGCTGAAAAACAGCGGCTTATTGAAGAAGCGAAAGCAGAAGGATTCGAACAAGGTGTGGCATTAGGGAAAACTGAAGCCTTACAACAGTATGCTGGGCTGATCAGTCAAGCAACCAGCATAATGGAAATGTCCAGAAAAGCTGTAGAGGACAAACTTGAAGATGCCTCCGGAGAAATCGTTGAGCTTGCCGTTGCGTTAGCTAAAAAAGTATGGCAGCAAAAAACTGATGATAAAGAGGCCTTTATCCTGCTTGTGAAACAGGTGGTAAACGAAGTAAAGGAATATGACGATATATCAATATATGTAGATCCTTATTACTATGAAACAGTTTTTCAGCATAAAAACGAAATTCAGCAGCTTCTATACAAAGAATGCCGGCTTGGTTTATACGCCGACGAAAAAGCTGAAAAAGGATCATGTTATATAGAAACTCCTTTTGGGAGAGTAGATGCAAGCATTGATACCCAGCTGGTGCAACTGAAGCATAAGCTCCTTACAGCACTGGAAGCAGGTGCGGATCTATGAAGACACAGAGTCTGATAGATTGTATAGAAATGACAGACTCGTATAAGCGTTATGGAAAAGTGAAACGGGTAATCGGCCTGATGATTGAATCAAAGGGGCCGGCAAGCTCAATTGGCGATCTATGCCTGATTTATGCAAAGGGTCAATCAGGTAAAGTCATCAAAGCTGAAGTTGTTGGCTTTCAGGAAGAAAATATTCTGTTAATGCCCTATTTAGAGGCCGCAAGCATTGCACCCGGGAGCATTGTTGAAGCCACCGGTGAATCTCTTCGTATAAAGGTAGGAGCCGGTCTGATCGGACAAGTCATTGATGCGTTTGGCGAACCGCTCGACGGAAAAATTTTGCCGAAAGGACTTTCGCCTGTATCAACGGAGCAATCACCGCCTAACCCGATGAAACGTCCGCCTATCCGTGAAAAGATGGGTGTTGGAGTCAGGTCTATTGACAGTCTGCTGACTGTCGGAAAAGGCCAGCGGATTGGTATTTTCGCAGGAAGCGGCGTCGGAAAAAGCACATTAATGGGAATGATCGCTAAACAGACCGAAGCTGACTTGAACGTAATTGCACTTGTTGGAGAACGCGGTCGAGAGGTTCGGGAGTTTATTGAAAAAGATCTGGGAGCAGAGGGACTGAAGCGGTCAATTGTAGTCGTTGCTACCTCAGACCAGCCTGCATTAATGAGGTTGAAAGCCGCATATACGGCGACAGCCATTGCTGAGTACTTTCGTGATAAAGGCCAAAATGTCATGTTTATGATGGATTCTGTCACAAGGGTGGCGATGGCTCAGAGGGAGATCGGACTTGCCGCTGGAGAGCCCCCGACGACAAAAGGATATACACCCTCTGTGTTCGCTATTTTACCTCGGTTGTTAGAGAGAACAGGTGCAAATGAACACGGAACAATCACAGCGTTTTATACAGTGTTAGTAGACGGAGATGACATGAATGAACCTATTGCTGATACCGTACGCGGAATTTTAGACGGACACATTGTGTTAGACAGGGCTCTTGCTAATAAAGGCCAGTTTCCTGCCGTCAATGTGCTAAAAAGCATCAGCAGGGTGATGTCAAACATCTCGACAAAACAGCACTTAGACGCAGCGAATAAATTCCGTGAACTTTTATCAACGTATCAAAATTCTGAAGACCTCATTAATATTGGAGCTTACAAAAGAGGGTCCTCAAGAGAAATTGATGAGGCGATACAATTTTATCCGCAGCTTATTCAATTTCTGAAGCAGGGAACAGAAGAATCAGCATCATTGGAAGAAAGCATTGCAGCATTAACTAGTTTGACAGGAAATGAGGAATAGAACGTGGCCTATCAATTTAGATTCCAAAAGCTGCTGGAACTAAAAGAGAACGAGAAAGACCAGTCTTTATCTGAGTATCAGCAATCAGTTTCTGAATTCGAAACTGTAGCGGAGAAACTATATGAGAATATGAGCAAAAAGGAATTGCTTGAACAAAATAAAGAAAACAAACTGAAAAGCGGGATGAGCGTTCAAGAGATGAGGCATTATCAGCAATTTGTCTCAAATCTTGAAAACACAATTTATCACTACCAAAAGCTTGTCATTATGAAAAGGAATCAAATGAACCAAAAGCAAGAATTGTTAACAGAAAAAAATATTGAAGTGAAGAAGTTTGAAAAGATGCGTGAAAAACAGTTTAAAATGTTTGCTCTTGAAGACAAAGCTGCAGAGATGAAAGAAATGGACGATATCTCGATCAAGCAGTTTATGATTCAAGGCCATTAGGAGCGAATGTAATGTCCGGCAAAAAGAAAGAATCAGGTAAATTCCGATCGGTGTTGCTGATTATTATCCTTCCGCTGATTTTTCTGCTTATAGCAGGGGGGATTGTTCTCTGGGCGGCTGGTGTCAATGTCTTAAAGCCGATACAGGAAGCTGCAGCCAAAACGCCAGTGCTTAAAGAATTGGTTCCTGAGACCGAAGATAAAAAAGATACATCATCAACAGCTAAGAATAACAGTAATACGGCGGCTCTGGAAAAAACCATTAAGGATCAAAAAAGTGAGATCAGTATATTGAATAAAGATTTAGAAACAAGCAAATCTGAAATTGACAGGCTGAATCAAAAGATCCGTTCTCTTGAAAAAACAGCGGAAGACCAAAAAAAGACATCGAAGGATAACTCAGAAGAATCATCAAGTTCTGATACAGCTTCTAATGATAAAGTCATCAGTGTTTATAAAAGCATGGACAGCGGAAAGGCTGCTAAAATCATTGCCCAATTAAAGGAGAAAGAAGCGCTGAAAATATTGAATGGACTGAGCAAAAAGCAGCTTGCTGAAATTTTGGCAAAAATGACTCCTGAGCAAGCGGCAACATATACAGAAAAAATTGCTGCCAGCCAAGAATAGGGGGAATAAAGGTGAAGCTGCTTGAATTAGCCGGACCTCGGCTGCAAACTACAGCAGGGACAGCTGCTAAAACAATCAAAAATAGCCAGGGAGTTTTTCAAAATTGGCTTATGTCTGAAGCCGGCTCGAAAGAACCTTCATCACAAGGAAAAGGGACTCTGACTGACGATCAGCTTTTGAAAGATGCCTGTAAAAAGATCAGTGGTTGGCTAAAAGCAACTCCTGAAAATCAAGACAAGCAAAAAGCCGATCTTCTGCAAACGTTAAGTAAACTAACAGGAAAGCAACTGGATGAATCCGCTCAGCAAATATTACAGAGCCTACTGCAAGCAGTTGAATTAAAATTGGCTGACGAAACAGATCAACTGCACAGGGGGCAAATACTTGCAGAAAAAATCATTTCTAAAGATAAAACGGCTCTGACTGCAAAGAATTCAGCTGGTGATGCCGCTACTGATGAACTCAAGTCTGATAGAGAGCAAGGAGTTCAGGAAAATGAGGCATCAGCAGAAGTTGATAAAGCGCTTATCTATATCCAAATGCTTATCAGTCAGCTTTTAGAAGGAAATAAAATGACTGACCGTGATCATCAAGCTCATACTGTTTACAAAAATGGAGATGAATTTCTTTCTGCATTAGAAAAAAAGGGCATATCTGAACAGCTTATTCAGGATCTTAAACAGCAGATATTTACAAAAGATGAGTCAAGTTCAAAGCTTTATACGATGTCAAAGTCAGAGCTGAAAAGTTTTCAAAGCTTAATGGAACAGATGTCATTGCTTCCTCAAAAAGGGACGAAGGAATGGAATATGACTGAAAGTCAGCTGAAAGCTTTCTTGTTATCGAAATCATCCGAATCATCACAAGATGTTGCAAAACGTGCCCTTACACCGGACACTCCAACGTCAGGTAATAAAAGTACGACAGATTCCGCTGTAAGTATTCAGCCTATAGATAGTAAGTCGGGAATTCAAATGATGTTTTCAGGCTACCGGAGCACCGGAGGAGTTCAGACACTCGATTTGCAGCTCTCATCTGATTTACATACAGCAGAAACAAAAACGGTTGCTGATCAAGTGATCAGTGCATGGAAGCAGATGAAATATACACCCTTTGGGAGATCAACCGGCAGCTTTACAATTCGGCTGAACCCTGAACATTTAGGATTTGTCACAATTAAGCTGACAAATGAAAATGGAATGTTCCAGAGTAAAATTATTGCATCCAGTCAATCTGCAAAAGAGCTGCTCGAACAACATCTGCCTCAGCTGAAGCAATCACTGCCCAATATGGCTGTCCAAGTTGACCGTTTTACTTTGCCGATTCAAAGCGGAGACCAGCCGATATATGGCCAGCTTGCTGATGAACAGAAACAGCAGCAAGAGGGACAGAAGCAGCAAAGACAGAAAAAGCAATCAAACGAGTTTGGAGATTTGCTTGATGAAGTGTCAATGGTTGAATTGGAGGAAGAAGAATGACATCAATAAGCTCAGAATATAAATTGCCTGAAAAAAAAAGCAGCACTGCGCCTGCAAGTAACAGCAGCTTGGGAAAAGACGAGTTCTTAAAAATATTAATGACTCAAGTCCAAAACCAAGATCCGCTTAATCCGGTTGATGACAAAGAATTCATCAGCCAGATGGCAACTTTTTCAAGTCTGGAACAGATGATGAATCTGAATACGACGATGACAAAATTCGTTGAAAACCAAGATCCGTTTACAACGTATGTTGATTGGATGGGAAAAGAAGTATCTTGGACTGATGGTAAAAGTGCAACAGATAAAACAGGCACAGTAAGCTCTGTAAAACATTCTCAAGGAAAATATTATCTCGTTCTGGATGATGGGACCGAGATCAGTCCGGCGAATGTCATGTCTGTGGGACAATCTTCTAAATAAAAACATCTGGGGGAATATATTATGTTACGTTCACTTTATTCTGGAATCAGCGGTATGAAAAACTTTCAAACTAAACTTGATGTTATCGGCAACAATATTGCCAACGTAAATACAGTGGGATTCAAAAAGAGCCGGGTTACCTTTAAAGATATGGTGAGTCAAACGATTGCCGGCGGTTCAGCTGCTGGTGCAACAATCGGCGGAACTAACTCTAAGCAGATCGGTTTAGGTTCATCATCTGGCACAATTGATACCATTCATTCAACAAGCGCAACACAAAGCACAGGAAGAACGCTTGATTTAGCAATTGACGGCGACGGTTATTTTCAAATCGATACAGGTGATGGAACGGCTTACACAAGAGCCGGAAACTTCTATTTAGATAATACCGGAACATTAGTGACTGGTGACGGCTACCATGTATTAAATATGACCGGAGGAACAATAAAAATTCCTCTTGATGCTCAAAGCTTTAGCATCGGATCTGATGGAAAAGTATCAATTGTTGATGCTGGCGGTAAACCACAAGATGGCGGCCAGATTGGAGTTGTTACTTTTGCAAACAGTGACGGTTTAGATAAAATCGGAAGCAACTTGTATCGTGAATCTTTGAACTCTGGAACTGCTAGTGCAGCTAATCAGCCTGGTGACGGCGGTACGGGTGCCTTGAAGTCAGGATTTCTAGAAATGTCTAACGTTGATTTAACTGACGAGTTTACTGAAATGATTGTCGCTCAGCGTGGGTTCCAATCAAACTCCAAGATTATTACAACATCGGATGAAATCCTTCAAGAGCTGGTTAACCTTAAACGTTAAGGAGGGAGGGGAGGCGAGTAATCGTTTCTCCGCTGTTTTATGATTAAAGTAACCCGTTTAAATGGGCAGCCCTTTACGCTGAATGCGTTATTTATTGAACAGATTGAATGCTTTCCGGATACTACAATCACACTGTCGAACGGTAAGAAGTTTGTAGTAAAAGAAGATGAAGAAGCTGTTCTGGAGAAGATTGTGTCTTTCTATCAAAAAATACAAATATTTTCAATGGACCATGGAATAGAGGAACCGGAATGAAGAAAAAATTATTGATCATTTTAATCATTATTCTTATCGTAATTGGTGCTCTCGGGGCGGCGGCTTATTTTGTTTTAGGCGGAAAGTCCGAAAAAAGTGAAGCAAAACGAAGTATTGATGAAATCGTTGCATCTTCTGTTGATGTAGCAGAAATCACAACGAATTTAAAGTCCGATAACATTATTCGCTTAGCGATTAAACTTGAAACGGACTCTGATAAATCAAAAGAAGAACTTGAGAAACGTGACTTCCAAGTGAAAGATGCTGTTATATCACTGCTGGCTGATACGAATGCTGATGAGATTGAGGGAGACAAGGGAAAAGAAACCTTTAAGAAGGAACTAAAAGATAAAGTGAATAGCTACCTCCAAGAAGGAAAAGTAGAAAAAGTGTATATTACCTCTTTTAATCTGCAATAAAGCATAATTTGACAGAATACGGAGGTGAGGAAAATGTCAGGAGAAGTTCTCTCCCAAAATGAAATAGATGCACTGCTTTCTGCAATATCAACAGGTGAAATGGATGCTGAAGAGCTGAAAAAAGAAGAAAAAGAGAAAAAAGTGAAAGTTTATGATTTCAAACGTGCGCTACGGTTTTCTAAAGACCAAATCCGCAGTTTAACAAGAATTCATGACAATTTTGCAAGACTTCTTACAACTCACTTTTCTGCTCAGCTCAGAACGTATATCCATATATCGGTCAGCTCTGTTGATCAGGTTCCATACGAGGAATTTATCCGATCCATACCGAATATGACGATTCTGAATTTATTCGATGTCCATCCGATGGAAGGCAGAATTATGATGGAGGTCAACCCGACGATTGCCTATACGATGATGGATCGTGTGATGGGCGGCATCGGGATCAGTCATAATAAGGTTGATAGTTTAACAGAAATTGAAACGAAAATTATTTCTAATTTATTTGAAAATGCACTGGGAAATTATAAAGAAGCTTGGCAGTCCATAGCTGATATTGAACCCGAAATGACTGAGTTTGAAGTGAATCCGCAATTTGTTCAGATGGTATCTCCTAATGAAACGGTTGTTGTTATTTCACTCAACACCCAAATCGGGGAAATCAGCGGTGTCATTAATCTTTGTATCCCGCATATCGTCCTCGAGCCGCTCATACCAAAGCTTTCGGTCCATTATTGGATGCAATCAGAAAGAAATGAACCGAAACCTGAGGAAACAAAGTCGCTTGAAAAACGTATCATGACAGCACAAATACCTGTCGTGGCCGAACTCGGCACATCTGAACTGACAATAGAAGAGTTTTTAAGTTTAGAAGTCGGAGACTGCATAACTTTGGACAAATCAGTAACAGATCCTCTTACTGTATTGGTCGGAGATAAGCCGAAATTTTTAGGACAAGCCGGCCGGGTGAATCGAAAACAGGCAGTGCAAATTTTAGACCACGACATAAGAGGTGAACAAGATGGAGAATAACAGATTATCTCAAGATGAGATTGACGCGCTTCTTAATGGCACGAGCAGCACACCGGACGAGCCTGAGGCTCCGGAAGTGCATGACTTATCGGACATGGAGCGTGATGCGATCGGTGAAATCGGAAATATTTCATTCGGCAGTTCAGCGACAGCTTTATCCACGCTTTTGAATCAAAAAGTTGATATTACAACTCCAAACGTAACTGTCATCCCAAGAAGCAAAATCAGTGATGCGTTTCCTGAACCGTATGTAGCAATTGAAGTGAATTATACAGAAGGTTTCAGCGGCAGCAACCTGCTAGTCGTCGAACAAAGTGACGCGGCTATTATTGCGGACCTAATGATCGGGGGAGACGGGAAAGGGGCAGATCCTTCACTTGGAGAGATTCATTTGAGTGCGGTTCAAGAAGCGATGAACCAAATGATGGGGTCGGCAGCAACGTCAATGTCTACTGTATTCAGTAAAAAAATTGATATTTCACCCCCGCGTGTAGAACTGCTTGATGTAAATGAAGAAAAAGGAACAGACCGTATTCCTGCTGATGAAATGCTGGTTAAAGTTTCTTTCCGCTTGAAGGTGGGCGAGTTAATAGACTCTAACATCATGCAGCTTTACCCGCTGACATTTGCTAAAGATTTGATCTCGAGTCTTATGACCACGGAAAGTCCAGCTGAAGAAACAACGCAGGATTCTGACGTTACATATGAACAGCCGCAAGAGCCTGTAACGCCTGAGCCGCGCATCGAACAGCAGCATGCGCCGGCTAAAAGACAGGGGAAACCGAAAAAAGCAGCGCCTGTTCAAGTTTCACCAGTGGAATTTTCATCATTTGATCCGAATGAGAGCACACAAGCTCCTATAAACAATCTGGATATGCTTTTGGATATCCCGCTTTCAATCACTGTTGAACTCGGCAGAACGAAAAGAAGCGTAAAGGAAATTTTAGAGCTTTCAGCCGGAAGTATTATTGAGCTTGATAAATTAGCCGGTGAGCCGGTTGATATTTTAGTGAATCAGCGTATCGTTGCCAAAGGCGAAGTCGTGGTCATTGAGGAAAACTTCGGAGTAAGGGTCACTGACATTTTAAGCCAGGCAGAACGCATTAATAATTTAAAATAAAGAAACACGAGGAGAGAGAAAAAATTATGGCACATAGAATTTTAATTGTAGATGACGCAGCATTTATGAGAATGATGATCAAAGATATTTTGGTGAAAAACGGTTTTGACGTAGTAGCAGAAGCCGAAAATGGCGCTCAGGCTGTAGAAAAATTTAAAGAGCATTCTCCTGACTTAGTTACAATGGATATCACAATGCCAGAAATGGACGGTATCACTGCATTAAAAGAAATTAAACAAATTGATGCACAAGCTAAAATCATTATGTGCTCTGCTATGGGACAGCAATCAATGGTTATCGATGCTATTCAAGCAGGCGCTAAGGATTTTATCGTAAAACCTTTCCAGGCAGACCGTGTGCTTGAAGCAATCAACAAAACATTAAGCTAAAGGGTGTACGACTGTTGAAAAAGAGTCAATATTTCATTGCTTTTATATGTTTTTTCATTTTATTCAGTGTACATCCGCTTGCTGCTGATGCCGCGGCATCTGATGAATCAACTGTAAACGAATGGTTTCAAAAGAAAGATGAAAAGACAGCAGATAAGTCAGAGCAAAAGAAAGAAAAAACGACACAAACTGCTGATGAGACGGAGGGAGCTGCTGCTCCTTCTGTTTCAGCCTTTGATTTTGTGAAGATGATTTTCGCTTTATTGTTTGTCATCGCGCTGATTTACGGGCTTGTTAAGCTTATGAACAAAAGAAACCGGCTGCTAAAGCCTTTTCAATATGTCGAAAATATCGGCGGAACATCGGTTGGCCAAAACCGATCTATCCAATTGATTAAAGTCGGCAACAGTGTTCTCGTCGTTGGGGTAGGAGAGACGATACAGCTTCTTAAAGAAATTGAGGATGAAAAGGAAATCGAAGATATTCTCAGTCAGCATGAAGAGGCGATGTCAAGCAAAATAGAGTGGCAAAAGCTTGCGAAACCCCTAAAGGGTTCTGAGAATCAGCCGCAGCAAAAGCTGACTTCATTTTCAAAAGCATTAAAAGAGCAGCTTGAAGAGCTAAAACAAAACCGTTCAGAAGGAAAAAAGAAAGGCCCACGTCATCATGAATGAGTTTATAAATATTTTCAGTTCAAGCGATCCGGATAACGTCAGTTCAACGGTTAAACTACTATTATTGTTAACTGTATTTTCAGTGGCGCCTGGAATATTGATTCTTATGACTTGTTTTACCCGCATCGTCATCGTTCTGTCTTTTGTCAGAACTTCACTGGCGACGCAATCAATGCCGCCAAATCAGGTCCTAATCGGCCTTGCGCTATTTTTAACGTTTTTTATTATGGCTCCCACTTTTTCAGAGATTAATAAAGAAGCGCTGACACCGTTGATGGACAATAAAATCAGTTTGGAAGAAGCGTATACAAAAGCTGAGGAACCGATTAAAGAATTTATGAGTAAGCATACAAGGCAAAAGGATTTGGCACTGTTTATGAATTACGCGAAAATGGATAAACCCGAATCGTTAAAGGATATTCCTCTTACAACGATGGTTCCCGCTTTTGCCATTTCGGAGCTCAAAACAGCGTTTCAAATAGGCTTTATGATTTTTATCCCCTTTTTAATTATTGATATGGTAGTGGCGAGCGTTCTGATGTCAATGGGGATGATGATGCTCCCTCCAGTTATGATTTCTCTGCCCTTTAAAATTTTACTTTTTGTTTTAGTAGACGGCTGGTATTTAATTGTGAAATCTTTGCTTCAGAGCTTTTAGGGTAGGTGCTAAACGTGAATTCAGAATTTGTAATTTCTATGGCGGAAAAAGCTGTATATGTAACGCTGATGATCAGCGCGCCTCTGCTTGCGATTGCTTTATTGGTCGGATTAATCGTCAGCATCTTTCAGGCCACAACTCAAATCCAGGAACAGACTTTGGCGTTTATTCCCAAAATCGTGGCAGTCCTGTTGGCACTGATTTTTTTCGGTCCATGGATGCTGTCGACGATCCTTTCGTTCACAACAGAGCTATTTTCTAATTTAAATCGTTTTGCAGGGTAATACAGTGATGAATTCAATTATTGATCTATTTCCTGCTTTTTTATTGGTTTTTATTAGAATCTCTGCTTTTTTTGTAACAGTTCCGTTATACGGCCACAGAAACGTTCCGGCTGTACATCGTGTCGGATTTGCTTTTTTTCTTGCAGTCATTTGTTTCAGCACGATTGATAAACCCCCGTCTATGGAGGTTGACGAGCAATATATGCTGCTGGCGTTTAAAGAAGCTTTGGTGGGGCTGTGTCTTGGTTTGATTGCTTATATGATGATTGCTGCTGTTCAGATAGCCGGTTCGTTTATTGATTTTCAGATGGGTTTTTCAATTGCGAACGTTATCGATCCGCAAACGGGCGCACAGAGTCCATTGATTGGTCAGTTTATCTATACGATGGCTCTTTTGTTTATGCTGAGTGTCAATGCGCATCATTTGCTGCTGGACGGTATTTACTACAGCTTTCAGTATATTTCAGTTGATCAGGCATTTCCGAATTTTGGCGATGAAAAGTTTGCTTACCTTATCGCCAAAAGCTTTAATGCAATGTTTATTATCGCATTTCAAATGTCGGCACCGGTTGTGGCCAGTTTGTTTCTTGTGGATCTTGCATTAGGCATCGTAGCCCGGGCGGTTCCGCAATTAAATGTATTTGTTGTCGGTCTGCCTTTAAAGATCGCTGTCAGTTTTATCATGCTCATCGTGTGTATGTCCGTTATCTTCGTCGTTGTTCGGAATGTTTTCGGCTTAACGATTGAAACGATGCGGAATCTTTTAGCATTGGTCGGTGTTTCTTAATGAAGCTAAGAATTGATCTCCAATTTTTTGCGGGAGAGAAGACCGAGAAAGCCACTCCGAAAAAACGGAAGGATACTAGAAAAAAAGGACAGGTTGCAAAAAGCTCTGATGTGAATACCGCCGTTTCATTATTAGTCATCTTCCTTTCGTTTATTGCGATCGGCCCGTATATGAGAGACAGGCTGCTGTCATTTATAGAGACATTTTACACGGAGTCACTCACAATGAAGCTCTCAGAATCAAATGTACATACCCTGTTTATCAGCTTATTAAAGGATACTGGCATCGTACTTGCTCCGATTCTGCTCGTCGCTCTTGTTGCAGGAGTTGTAAGCAACTATATGCAGGTTGGATTTTTATTTTCTACGGAAGTGATCCAGCCTAAGCTTGAAAAATTGGATCCGATAAAAGGCTTTAAACGGATATACAGCATGAGGGCGATTGTAGAACTGCTTAAATCGGTTTTGAAAATTGCTGTAGTCGGGTTTGCGGCGTTTGTTGTGCTTTGGGTGCACTATGGAGAAATTCTCCGTCTCCCGCTTTTGACACCTGAAGAAGCACTTTCCTTTGTTTCAAAACTCACCCTGTGGATGGGGCTGAGCGGAGCAGGGGCTTTGTTGATTCTTGCCGGACTCGATTATTTATATCAGAGATTTGACTATGAGAAAAATATCAAAATGTCAAAGCAGGATATAAAAGATGAGTACAAAAAATCTGAGGGAGACCCGATTATTAAGTCTAAAATTAAGCAAAGACAGCGGGAAATGGCAATGAGGCGGATGATGCAGGAAGTGCCGAAAGCTGATGTCATCATCACAAACCCGACTCACTATGCGATCGCACTTAAATATGACGAAGAAAAAATGGACGCACCTTACATTGTTGCAAAAGGTGTTGACCACCTTGCATTAAAAATAAGAAAGATTGCTAAAGAGCATGATGTCATGATGGTAGAAAACAGGCCGCTTGCCCGTGCGTTATATGATCAGGTTGAAATTGATCAGGCAGTGCCGGAAGAGTTTTTTAAAGTCTTGGCAGAAATCTTGGCTTACGTATTTAAAACGAAACAAAAAGTAAATTGAATTTTATGATTCAAAAGGAGAGAAAAAACAGCATGTCAACAAGAGATTTATCCGTTTTAATAAGTGTTGTCCTCATTGTGGCAATGCTGGTGATACCATTTCCTCCATGGCTGTTAAGTATTTTGATCATTATTAATATTTCTCTTGCGTTGATCGTGCTTCTCACCACAATGAATATGCAAGAACCGCTGCAGTTTTCGATTTTTCCGTCTCTGCTGCTGCTTTTGACCTTATTTCGTCTGGGCTTGAATGTGTCCACGACGCGTTCGATCCTTTCGCGCGGTGAAGGAGGGAAGGTTGTTGAGACCTTCGGTAAC
Organism: Bacillus sp. 0909A; assembly: GCF_036765115.1. Taxonomy (NCBI): domain Bacteria; kingdom Bacillati; phylum Bacillota; class Bacilli; order Caryophanales; family Bacillaceae; genus Bacillus; species Bacillus sp. 0909A. The sequence continues at coordinate 177,917 of NZ_JBAIZU010000002.1, read as the reverse complement.
TTCGTTGTCGGCGGAAATGTTTTAGTCGGACTTGTTGTATTTATTATCTTAATTATTATTCAGTTTATCGTCATCACAAAGGGCGCGGAACGTGTTTCCGAGGTTGCGGCAAGATTTACGCTTGATGCAATGCCGGGGAAGCAGATGAGTATTGATGCAGATTTAAATGCAGGCATGATCAATGAACAGGAAGCGAAACACCGCCGTGAAAAAGTAGCTCGAGAAGCAGACTTTTACGGTGCGATGGACGGGGCCAGCAAATTTGTGAAAGGTGATGCAATTGCCGGAATTATTATTGTAATGATCAATATCATTTTCGGAATCATTATCGGTATGCTGCAGCAAGGCATGGCGATACAAGAGGCAGCCTCTCATTTTACGATGCTGACTGTAGGGGATGGAATTGTATCGCAAATTCCGGCACTTTTAATTTCTACAGCTACAGGTATTGTTGTGACTAGAGCAGCCTCCGAAGGAAACTTAGGTCATGACATCACAGGCCAGCTGTTCGCTTATCCAAAGCTCTTATATGTTACGGCAGCAACCATTCTGCTTCTTGGCTTGTTTACTCCGATTGGTATTTTCCTAACAGGGCCGCTTGCAGGGCTGCTTGCTTTTGGTGGTTATACGCTATCTAAAACAGGCAAGGAAAAAGAAGAAGTAGATGAGATTCTTGAGGAAGAGGCTGAAGTTGACGAGCTCAAAAGCCCCGAAAGTGTTGTACAGCTTTTGCATATAGATCCGATAGAATTCGAGTTTGGCTATGGCCTAATTCCGTTGGCGGATGCTAATCAGGGCGGGGATTTATTAGACCGGATTGTGATGATTCGCCGTCAGCTGGCGCTGGAACTTGGGCTTGTCATTCCTGTCGTGCGTATCAGAGACAATATTGCTTTGCAGCCCAATGAATACCGATTGAAAATTAAAGGAAATGAAGTAGCGAAAGGCGAGCTATTACTAGATCATTATCTAGCAATGTCGCCTACGCCTGAAGACGACCTGATTGAAGGGATCGAGACAGTAGAACCGTCGTTTGGACTTCCAGCTAAATGGATTGGTGAATCGGTGAAGGATGAAGCTGACATGTTGGGCTATACAGTTGTAGATCCGGCTTCAGTTGTCTCAACACATATTACAGAGAAAATTAAGCAGCATGCTCATGAATTAATCGGCAGACAGGAGACGAAACAGCTGATTGATCATTTGAAAGAAACGTATCCGGTCCTAGTGGAAGAGGTTACGCCAAATCCATTATCTGTCGGAGATATTCAGAAAGTGCTGGCTAAGCTGTTAAAAGAAAAAGTTTCAATCCGCAATTTGGTAACCATTTTTGAAACGCTTGCCGATTATGGAAAACTGACAACAGACTCTGATCTTTTGACAGAGTACACAAGGCAGGCGCTTGCTAAGCAAATTACTGCCCAGTTTGCCAAAGAAAATGAAGTGTTAAAAGTTATCACTTGCTCGGGCCGTGTAGAAAAGGCAATTGCTGACGGCGTACAGCAAACAGAACATGGGAACTATTTGTCGCTTGAACCTGATGTGTCGGAAAGCATTGTGCGCTCTGTTGCAAAAGAAGCCGAACAGCTCTCAATACGGCAAGAAACTGCGATCCTTCTTTGCTCGCCGCCTGTAAGGATGTATGTGAAACAGCTTCTGGAACGATATTTTCCAGATCTCCCCGTTCTTTCTTATAACGAGCTTGAGGCTAATGTCGAAGTTCAAAGCATTGGAGTGGTGGATATTTAATGAAAATCAAAAAATTTACTGCTGCTTCAATGCAAGAAGCGGCACTTCTTATCAGAAAAGAACTAGGTAATGAAGCAGTTATACTAAATTCTAAAAAAATTAATAAGCGAAAATGGTTCGGGCTTTTAAAAAAACCGGCTGTTGAAGTAATTGCCGTATTGGATCAAGATTTTCTTGAGAAAAAGACAGCTGAAAAGGCAGCAGAGCCGAAACAAACGTCAAAATCACCTGTCAGCAGTCCGAAGATAGAGGAGAGGATAACCCCTCAAATGCCTGCTCAATCTGAGCCAGGCGATTTTTCAGCTTATCAATCCGTACTTCCTGAATCGCTCAGAAAAGCCGAACTGCTTTTGGATGAAACCGGCGTTAATGAATCAATTAAGACCAGTACTATGAAAAAAATACTGCAATTCTCTGTTGAATCGGGCGGACTGACGGAAGAAAACGTGGTCGGTAAACTTCAGGATATTCTGTGCGAGGCACTTCCTCCAGCAAACAAGTGGCAGGAGCCCATTCATTCGAAATATATCGTGCTGTTTGGTTCAACGGGTGCGGGAAAAACAACAACGCTTGCAAAACTAGCAGCGTCTGCTCTGCTTGAAAAACAGAAAAAAATTGCTTTTATTACAACAGATACTTACCGGATTGCAGCTGTTGAACAATTGAAAACATATGCCGAGCTGCTGCAGGCTCCTATGGAAGTTTGTTATACAAAAGAGGAATTTCAGCGTGCGAAAGAATTATTTGCTGAATATGATCATGTATTTATCGATACAGCAGGAAGAAATTTCAGAGAACAGCAATATATTGATGAACTGAAAGAGACGATTCCTTTTGAAAGCAGCATTCAGTCATTTCTCGTTTTGTCAGCGACTGCAAAGTATGAAGATATGAAACACGTTGTCAGACGTTTTTCATCTGTTCCTGTCAATCAGTTTATCTTTACTAAAATAGATGAGACTGCTTCATTAGGCTCTGTATTCAGTATACTGGCAGAATCGAAGATAGGCGCCGGGTTTATCACAAACGGCCAGAATGTGCCGGAGGATATACAGACAGTCTCTCCGCGGGAGTTTGTAGGGATGCTGTGCAGATGAACAGATTTGACCAAGCAGCAACTTTACGGGCGAAAATGAAGAAGCGTCAGCGCGATCTGCCGATTGTTTTTGAACAGAAAGCTAAAACACTTGCAGTCATCAGCGGCAAGGGCGGTGTCGGAAAATCCAACATCACTTTAAATATGGCTCTTGCGCTGCAGAATAAAGGTAAGAAGGTACTGCTTATTGATCTTGATATCGGAATGGGCAACATTGATATATTAATGGGAAACTCATCCTCCGCCACGATTATTGACGTTCTAACTGAGCTCAAGCCTTTTATGCAATCCATATCTACAGGGCCAAAGGGTCTACGGTATATATCTGGCGGAACTGGGCTGGATGTGATGTTTCAGCTGGACCAGAAAAAATGGACCTTTTTTGCTAATGAGCTTTCTCATGCGTTAAGTCAGTTCGATTATGTACTGTTTGACATGGGGGCGGGCTTATCAAAAGACCAGCTGCCTTTTATTTTATCAGCAGAAGACATTTTGATCATAACAACCCCGGAGCCTACAGCCATTATGGATGCATACAGTGCTGTCAAACATCTCGCGCTGACAGGAAATCAGCTTTCAATGAAAGTAGCAGTCAATCGGTGCCGTGATCAAAAGGAAGGGCTTGACGCTTTTACCCGCCTTTCCCGGACCATTCAGATGTTTTTAGGCGAAGCGGTTCAGTTTGCCGGTTCAGTCCCCGACGACGGGATCGTGAGCGAAGCAGTTGTCGAACAGGTTCCTTTTTTATTAAAAAGTCCTCAGGCAAAAGCCAGCCGGTCAGTCCGTCTCTTAGCGGACGCCTTGTTTGAAAGAGAAGAAACTAGACACGAAGAAGAAAAACAGACATTTATTGAGAAATTATCTTCTTTTTTAATGAGGAGGGCTTAATTTGATTCGTGTGCTTGTAGTTGATGATTCGGCATTTATGAGAAAAATGATAAGTGATTTTCTAACCGAGGAAAAGCAGATAGAAGTAATCGGAACTGCGAGAAACGGAGAAGAGGCACTTAAAAAGATAGAGTTGCTGAAACCGGATGTTATTACACTTGATATTGAAATGCCGGTGATGAATGGAACAGACACACTACGGAAAATTATTGAGATTTATCAGCTGCCGGTCATTATGGTTTCAAGTCAGACCCAGCAAGGAAAAGAGTGCACGATTAACTGTTTAGAGATAGGAGCCTTTGATTTTATCACAAAGCCATCTGGTTCTATATCTTTAGATTTATACAAAATTAAAGAACAATTAGTTGAGCGGGTCATCGCGGCTGGACGTTCTACTCAACAAAAAGCTGCGGCTCCGACGGTCATTCGGCCTGAGCCTAAACCTAAACCCATCGCTAAGCCAGTATGGAGTCAGCCAAAATCTGGTCCAAGCAGACATATTGTTTGTATCGGAACGTCAACGGGTGGCCCAAGGGCGCTTCAAAAGGTAATACCCAAGCTTCCTAAAGATTTAAACGCGCCTGTAGTCGTTGTACAGCACATGCCTGAAGGCTTTACTGCTTCTCTGGCTGATCGGCTGAACCATCTGTCTGACATTCATGTAAAGGAAGCAAAAGATGGCGAAGCAGCTATTAACGGCTGTGTGTACATAGCTCCGGGGGGGAAAAACATATCCGTTATCAAAAACAGCGGCAGTCTTAAAATCGTGCTTGATAATCATGATACCCCAAGCCGTCACAAACCATCAGCAGACTACTTGTTCCGTTCTGTCGGCAAACTTGCAGACTATGAAAAAGTAGCGGTCATTATGACTGGAATGGGCAGCGACGGTACTGCCGGTCTTAAGGACATGCTTGCGTCCGGCAATGTGAAAACCATTGCAGAGTCTGAAGAATCTTGTGTTGTATTTGGGATGCCGAAAGCAGCCGTTAAGGCGGGCCTCGTTCATGAAATTAAACATGTGGAAGATATCGCAGCATCCATCACAAGCTGTGTGAAAAAAGAGAGGGTGTGATTCAAATGGATATGAATCAATATTTAGATGTCTTTATTGATGAAAGTAAAGAACATTTACAAACATGTAATGAAAAGCTGCTCCTTTTAGAGAAAGACCCGACAGATCTTCAGCTCATCCACGATATATTCAGGGCTGCCCATACACTAAAAGGAATGAGTGCAACAATGGGTTATACAGATTTAGCCCATTTAACCCATTTGCTTGAAAATGTATTGGATGCTTTTCGAAACGGAGATATGGCAGTTACATCAGACTGGATGGATATCTTGTTTGAAGCCCTGGATCATCTAGAAGCAATGGTTCAGTCTATTATTGACGGCGGGGATGGTAAAAGAGACATCTCTGAAGTGAGTGCAAAGCTTGACGTGAACGGTGTGCATGCTGAGACTGCTGCTTCAGCGGAACCTGCTGAAGCGAAGAGTTCAGCATCTGACTGGGAATATGATGAGTTTGAACGAACAGTAATAGAAGAAGCAGAGGAGCAGGGTTTCAAACGGTATGAAATTACAATTTCTCTGAAAGAAGACTGTATGTTAAAAGCAGTTCGTGTATATATGGTTTTTGAGAAGCTAAATGAAATCGGAGAGGTAGCCAAAACAATACCGAGTGCGGAAGTGCTTGAAACGGAAGATTTCGGCACCGACTTCCAGGTTTGCTTCTTAACGAATCAAACGGCTGAAGACGTTGAACAGATCATCAACGGAGTTTCAGAGGTTGAGCAGGTTGAAATTATTCAGGGCTCGCCTTTACAACCAGCTGAAAAACCGGAAGAGCCTCAGGCGGATTTACCAGCTGCTGCACAGACACCTGTTAAGCAGGACAAACAAAAGCAGCCTGCTAAAAACGATGAACAGTCGAAGCATACAGCCGGCGGATCTAAAACAATTCGAGTCAATATTGACAGACTTGATTCTTTAATGAACCTGTTTGAAGAGCTTGTCATTGACCGCGGGCGTCTTGAGCAGATTGCAAAAGAGCTTGAGCACAATGAATTGACTGAAACAGTAGAGCGAATGACGAGAATTTCCGGCGATTTGCAGTCTATTATTCTCAACATGAGAATGGTTCCGGTTGAAACCGTTTTTAACCGTTTCCCGAGAATGATTCGCCAGCTTCAAAAAGAGCTGAATAAAAAAATCGAACTCTCCATCATCGGCGCGGAAACAGAACTTGATCGAACAGTAATTGATGAAATTGGAGATCCGCTCGTTCACTTAATCAGAAACAGTATTGACCATGGAATTGAGTCTCCGGAAACGCGTTTGCAAAAAGGAAAACCTGAGTCTGGAAAAGTTGTGCTGAAAGCTTATCACAGCGGAAATCACGTCTTTATTGAAGTGGAGGATGACGGAGCAGGCCTTAATCGCAAAAAAATCCTTGAAAAAGCGCTTGAGCGCGGTGTCATTACGGAAAGAGAAGCTGAAACCTTAGAAGACAATGAAATTTATGAATTGATATTTGCTCCGGGGTTCTCTACAGCTGATCAAATTTCGGATATTTCCGGACGGGGCGTCGGACTTGATGTTGTAAAAAACAAACTCGAATCACTCGGCGGTTCAGTCAGTGTGAAATCTGCAGAAGGACAAGGATCACTATTCAGCATCCAGCTTCCGCTTACATTGTCCATTATTTCAGTTCTGCTGATCAAATTGGAAGAAGAGACATTTGCGATTCCGATTTCTTCTATAATTGAAACGGCAGTTATCGATAGAAAAGACATTCTCCAAACGCATGACCGTGAAGTCATCGATTTTAGAGGCCATATTGTCCCTGTCGTTTATTTAAAAGAAGAGTTTAAAATAGAAGATACTAGACAAGACGCGGAACAGCTCCATATCATTGTCGTGAAAAAAGGCGACAAACCTACTGCATTTGTGGTGGACTCCTTTATTGGCCAGCAGGAAGTTGTGCTGAAATCACTCGGAGATTATTTAACAAACGTCTTTGCAATTTCCGGAGCTACTATTTTAGGAGACGGAGAAGTAGCGCTCATTATCGATTGTAACGCACTGATTATTTAACCATACGAGGAGGTGTCTCACATGACTGCAGAAATTAAAACAGGCGAGAAAATGATTGTCTTTATGGTAAACGGCAAAGAATATGCCATTTCTGTCACTCAGGTGAAATCAATTGAGAAATGGCAAAAGCCGACGAGAGTGCCAGGGGTTGAACCTTATATTTGCGGAGTGATCAATTTGCGCGGCGTGGTGACTCCAGTTATTGATTTAAGAAAGCGTCTCAGCTTGCCTGAGTATGAAATTACCGATGAAACACGAATTATCATTATTGCTTATCGTGATATTGAAGTCGGCTGGATAGTGGATGAAGCAAATGATGTCATAACAGTACAGGAAAGTGAAATAGAGTCCGCTCCAGAAAGTGTTCAAAAAGACACGTATGTGTCGATCAAACAGATTGTAAAACAAGAGAACAGGCTCTTAAATATTATTGATGCAAATGCGGTTTTGGATAAAGAATCATCTCAGTCCGCTGTGCCCGATCAAGCTTAATCTTAAAGGGGTTATGACATGAGTATTTTTAATGGAATCAAAGAAGAGCAGATGGACATTTTGCGGGAAGTCGGCAATATCGGAGCCGGCCACTCTGCTTCTGCAATGGCCCAGCTGTTAAATAGAAAGATTGATATGGAAGTCCCGTTTGCAAAGTTATTATCGTTTGATGAACTTGTAGACTTTTTCGGCGGAGCAGAAATGCCGGTCGCCAGCATTTTTTTAAGAATGGAAGGCGATTTGACGGGCTCGATGTTCTTTATAATGCCTTTTTATCAGGCGGAGCAGTTTATCAGAGAGCTGATCGGCAACCCGGATTTTGATATTGAAAATCTGGGTGAAGATCATATGAGTTCTTCCGCTTTGCATGAACTGGGCAATATTTTAGCAGGATCATATTTAACGGCATTGGCTGATTTGACGAAACTCCAGCTTTACCCGAGTGTTCCAGAAGTTTCACTGGACATGTTCGGTGCGGTCATCAGTGAAGGTCTGATGGAGCTCAGTCAGGTTGGGGAACATGCAATTGTTGTTGACACGTCAATTTTTGATCAAAGCCATCAGCAGGAGCTAAAAGCGCATATGTTTATGCTGCCGGACTATGATTCATTTGAAAAGCTCTTTGTCGCCTTGGGTGCTTCATTATGAGTACGACTGAGGCTGCTGTTGTAAAGGTTGGAATTGCGGACGTGAAGATTGCCCGCTTCCCGGATTCGATCCGGACGTCTGGTTTAGGGTCGTGTGTGGGGCTGGTGCTCTACGATAAAGAAAAGCAAACGGCGGGGCTTGTTCATGTCATGCTGCCGGATTCGGCATTATCAAAAACAGCTGAACTCAATCGGGCAAAATATGCCGATACCGCTGTAAAAGCTACGATTGATATGCTGGTAGAAGCGGGCTGCCGAAAGTTTGCGTTAAAAGCAAAGCTTGCCGGTGGATCAGAGATGTTTAAATTTAAAATGACGAATGATTTGATGAAGATCGGACCGAGAAATGTTTTAGCGATAAAGGAACAGCTGTCATTATATAATATTCCGATTATCAGTGAAGATACGGGAGGCTCAAGCGGCCGGACGATAGAATTTGAACCGAAGTCCTGCATGCTGCATATTCGAACTGTTAAACAAGGTGAAAAAACGATTTAATTAAGGTATTAGGGGGATAACAATGCAATCCTTGAATTATGAAGATCAGGTGCTTTGGTCGCGCTGGAAAGAGTGGAAAGATCCTAAGGCCGGTGATGATTTAATGCGCCGTTATATGCCGCTTGTCACATATCATGTAGGCAGAATTTCTGTCGGACTGCCAAAATCGGTGCATAAAGACGATCTTATGAGCCTTGGTATGCTTGGTTTATATGATGCCCTTGAAAAATTTGACCCTAGCCGGGACTTAAAATTTGATACCTACGCCTCGTTTAGAATTCGCGGTGCAATTATTGACGGGCTTCGTAAAGAGGATTGGCTGCCCAGAACCTCGCGTGAAAAAACAAAGAAGGTAGAAGCGGCGATTGAAAAGCTTGAACAGCGCTATCTTCGGAATGTATCGCCCGCAGAAATTGCAGAGGAACTCGGAATGACGGAACAGGATGTAGTGTCAACAATGAATGAAGGTTTTTTTGCAAATCTGCTGTCAATTGACGAAAAGCTTCATGATCAGGATGACGGGGAAAACATCCAGGTCATGATCAGAGATGACAAAAATGTCCCGCCGGAAGAAAAGATCATGAAAGATGAACTGATTGCGCAGCTTGCGGACAAGATTCACGAACTCTCTGAGAAAGAACAGCTTGTGGTCAGTTTGTTCTATAAAGAGGAGTTGACATTGACAGAAATCGGACAGGTATTGAATCTTTCTACGTCCCGTATATCACAAATACATTCAAAGGCACTATTTAAATTAAAGAATCTGCTGGAAAAAGTAATTCAATAAAGAATTCTCATGATTAGCGAGTGAAAAACATGTCAACACTATTATGGCTTTTAAGCTTCACGCTTCACGGCGTTCTTCTGTACGCTGTCATTATCCTGTATATGAGGCTCGCAGCTGTGAAAGAAACAGAAAAACAGCAAAAGAAGATGCTGGAAGAGACGGAGAACACACTTGCGGCATTTCTTCTTGAATTAAAAGAAGAAAATGAGAAGTTGATAGACAACTTGGATGCAGCTTCTAGTCAAACTGAAGAAAAACAGAAGACGGAGCATCTGCACGCAGAACAACATTCAGAGCGGAATGCTGTTCAGGAAGAAGACAACACTCTTCCCGAGCATATCGAAGGTCTAATCAATGAGGTTGAGAGGACGGAAGAGAACGTAAACAGCGATGCCCGATCATTTGAAGATCAAGTTATGGCATTACATGAGCAGGGATATTCAGCTGGTGAAATTGCTCAGAAATTGAAGAGCGGAAAGACAGAAATCGAGCTATTTTTAAAATTTCGCACCAAAGCTGTAAAGGATTCTTGATTGTCGCATCAAGCTGTGTTATATTATGTCTTGGTGTTAAATACACACGCTTAACGATTTATGCAGAGGGTGCTGCAGGCGGCAGTTCTGCACAAAAATGACCTAAGCGGAGGAAAAAAACCATTATATTAGGAGGAAATAACATGTCAGTCATTTCTATGAAGCAATTGCTTGAAGCTGGTGTTCACTTCGGTCACCAAACACGCCGTTGGAACCCAAAAATGAAGCGTTATATTTTCACGGAGCGTAACGGAATCTACATCATTGACCTTCAAAAAACAGTCAAAAAAGTAGAGGAAGCTTACAACTTCACTAAAAATCTTGCTGCTGAAGGCGGAAGAATCCTTTTCGTCGGAACAAAAAAACAAGCTCAAGATTCTGTTAAAGAAGAAGCTCAACGCTCTGGCATGTACTATGTCAACCAACGCTGGTTGGGCGGTACATTAACAAACTTTGAAACAATCCAAAAACGTATTAAGCGTCTTAAAGACATTGAAAAAATGCAAGAAAACGGTACGTTTGAAGTACTTCCTAAAAAAGAAGTCGTTCAATTGAAAAAAGAATTAGAACGTCTTGAAAAATTCCTAGGCGGAATTAAAGAAATGAAGGATCTTCCTGATGCATTATTCATCATCGATCCTCGTAAAGAGCGCATCGCTGTTGCTGAAGCTCGCAAATTAAACATCCCTATCATCGGAATTGTAGATACTAACTGTGATCCTGATGAAATCGATGTTGTAATTCCTGCGAACGATGACGCTATCCGCGCTGTTAAACTTCTAACTTCTAAAATGGCAGATGCAATCTTAGAAGCGAAGCAAGGCGAAGAAGAAGCGGAAGTTGCTGAAGATACTGCACCAGAAACAGAAACAACAACTGCGTAACCTATTCAAAAGGTGATAAGAGGGACTGCCTTTTATCACCTTTTTTCAAGAAAAATGTAATGATACATATCTTGTTTAAACATATAAGGAGGAATACAAATGGCTATTACTGCACAGCAAGTAAAAGAACTGCGTCAAAAAACTGGCGCGGGTATGATGGATTGTAAAAAAGCGTTAACTGAAACTGATGGAGATATGGACAAAGCAATTGACCTTCTTAGAGAAAAAGGAATTGCAAAAGCAGCGAAGAAAGCTGACCGTATCGCAGCAGAAGGTTCAACTCTTATTAAAACTGACGGCAACAAAGGTGTTATTTTAGAAGTAAACTCTGAAACTGATTTCGTTGCGAAAAACGAAGGCTTCATAGAGCTTCTTAACACATTAGCTGACCACCTTCTTGCAAACACTCCTGCAGATGTTGAAGAAGCAATGGGACAAAAAATGGACAACGGATCTACTGTAGAAGAGTACATTACAAGTGCAGTAGCTAAAATCGGTGAGAAAATCACTCTTCGCCGCTTTGCTGTTCTTACAAAAGACGACAGCTCTGCATTCGGTGCTTACCTTCACATGGGCGGACGCATCGGCGTATTAACTGTTCTTAACGGTACAACTGACGAAGAAACTGCAAAAGATATCGCAATGCATGTTGCTGCGGTTAACCCTCGTTACATTTCTCGTGACCAAGTATCAGAAGAAGAAACAGACCATGAGCGTCAAATCTTAACTCAGCAAGCTCTTCAAGAAGGAAAACCTGAAAACATTGTAGCGAAAATGGTTGAAGGCCGTCTGAACAAATTCTTCGAAGAAATTTGTCTTTTAGACCAAGCATTTGTTAAAAACCCAGATGAAAAAGTGAAACAAGTTGTTGCAGCGAAAAACGCAACTGTTGAAACTTTCGTTCGCTATGAAGTTGGAGAAGGTATCGAAAAACGTCAAGAAAACTTTGCTGAAGAAGTAATGAACCAAGTGAAAAAATAATGGTGAAAAGATTTCGCGATCAAGTCGCGTCTTTTCAGGCAGTATAGGGGACACACTTTGTGTTCCCTATTTTTAAAACTATATTTACAAACCTTTTTTTCTCTTGCATAATAGAAAACGGCAATGTTTACACTTGGAGGTTATTATGGAAAAACCAAAATACAAACGTATCGTATTAAAGCTTAGCGGGGAAGCATTGGCAGGGGAACAGGGTAACGGAATTAACCCTACTGTCATTCAATCCATTGCAAAGCAAGTGAAAGAAATCGCTGAGCTTGAAGTCGAAGTGGCTGTTGTAGTAGGCGGCGGCAACTTATGGCGCGGAAAAACAGGTAGTGACCTGGGCATGGACCGTGCAACTGCTGACTACATGGGGATGCTGGCCACAGTGATGAACTCGCTTGCTCTTCAAGACAGCTTAGAAACACTCGGAATCCAGTCCAGAGTGCAAACATCCATTGAAATGAGACAAGTTGCTGAACCATACATCAGAAGAAAAGCGATACGCCACTTAGAGAAAAAACGTGTCGTGATTTTTGCTGCGGGCACAGGGAACCCATACTTCTCAACTGATACGACAGCTGCACTGCGGGCTGCTGAAATTGAAGCAGACGTTATTTTAATGGCTAAGAACAATGTTGACGGTGTGTATAATGCTGACCCTAGAAAAGATGAATCAGCTGTTAAATATGAATCACTTTCTTACCTTGACGTTTTAAAAGACGGTTTGGAAGTTATGGATTCAACAGCATCATCTTTATGCATGGATAATGACATTCCGCTAATCGTCTTTTCTATTATGGAAGAAGGAAATATTAAACGCGCTGTGACAGGCGAATCAATCGGAACGATCGTGAGGGGGAAATAACGTGTCAAAAGAAGTATTAACACAAACGAAAGAAAAAATGGAAAAAGCAATTGCTGCTTATCAGCGTGAACTGGCTACTGTACGAGCAGGCCGTGCGAACCCATCTTTATTAGATAAAGTAACAGTTGAATATTACGGAGCACAGACACCTTTAAATCAGCTGTCTTCTATTAACGTGCCTGAAGCTCGTATGCTGGTTATAACACCATACGACAAGTCAGCAATCGGTGATATTGAAAAAGCAATTTTAAAAGCGGATTTAGGCTTAACGCCAACGAGTGACGGCAATATGATTCGCATTGCGATTCCTGCGTTAACAGAAGAAAGACGTAAAGAATTAGTCAAAGTTGTCAAAAAATATGCTGAAGACGCGAAAGTGGCTGTGCGAAATGTACGCCGTGATGCGAACGATGATCTCAAAAAACTTGAGAAAAGCGGAGACATCACTGAAGACGAACTGCGTGCTTCCACTGAAGATGTTCAAAAACTGACAGATGAATATGTGTCAAAAATTGACAGTGTCACAAAAGACAAAGAAAAAGAAATCATGGAAGTTTAATGAAAAACTATGTACAATAGATAATAGTGAAAAGACCCTCTCATGTTTACAGGGGGTTTTTTTGTTAATACTGTTGATTACATCGTTATCAGCAGGGAATGCAACCTTTTTGGGTGACGGAGGAATCTCATGCTCAACATACTCAAAAATTGGAAGAACCAGCAAACTGCGGCTTCCAACTTAGAACGCTATACAAAAGAAGACATACTTAAGGGAGAAATCCCCGAACACATCGCCATTATAATGGATGGAAATGGCCGTTGGGCTAAAAAACGCTCTCTTCCCCGAATTGCAGGCCACCATGAAGGAATGAAGGTGGTTAAAAGAACGACAAAGCTTGCTAACGAATTGGGCGTCAAAGTACTGACTTTGTACGCATTTTCAACAGAAAACTGGAAGCGGCCGAAAATGGAAGTTGATTTTTTAATGAAGCTTCCTGAAGAATTTTTAAATACGTATCTCCCGGAGCTTGTTGAGGAGAATGTGCAGGTCCGGATTATAGGAGATGAATCAGCCTTGCCGCCGCACACAATGCGTGCGATTGAAAAGGCTGTAAAGGATACGGCGCAAAATGACGGGTTGATTCTTAATTTTGCTCTCAACTATGGGGGCCGTACTGAAATTGTCACTGCTGCAAAAACACTCGCGGAAAAAGTCAAGGAGGGTTCTTTGAATATAGAAGACATTGATGAATCACTTTTTTCTAAACATTTAATGACTGAATCTTTGCAGGATCCTGAACTTTTAATCCGAACGAGCGGCGAGATTAGACTAAGCAACTTTATGCTTTGGCAGGTTGCCTACAGTGAATTTGTCTTTACTGACGTCCTGTGGCCTGACTTTAAAGAAAATCATTTCTTGCAGGCGTTAGGAGAATATCAGCAACGGGGCCGGAGGTTTGGCGGAATTTAGAGGATGGTGGACATGAAACAAAGAATTTTGACAGGTGTTCTGGCAGCAATTGTATTTTTATTTTTAGTTATTGTCGGGGAATTGCCGTTCACCATATTAGTTTATGCAATGGGCAGTGTAGCGCTTTTTGAGCTTTTGCGGATGAAAAAACTTAAGCTTGTTTCACTGCCGGGATTGATCAGTCTTTTATTATTGTGGATGTTCTTAATGCCAAGCCAGTATTCTTTTTTTGAAGCGATTGGTATCTCCAAAATTGAAGCGGCTTTGTTCGCAGTACTTATTTTATTGACGTACACTGTATTGGTGAAGAACACTTTTACCTTTGATGAAGTCGGCTTTATTACCCTTGCAACGATTTACATCGGAATGTGTTTTCATTATTTTATTGAAATCAGAAACCTTGATCAGCACGGGCTGACATACATCTTTTATGCCTGTGTCGTGATTTGGTCGACTGATTCCGGTGCATATTTTGTCGGGAAGTCGCTTGGTAAACGAAAACTATGGCCTGAAATTAGCCCTAATAAAACAGTTGAGGGATTTGTAGGCGGAATTGTCATTGCACTTGTACTCTCGACAATTTTTCAGCTTGTCGCAAACCTGCCGATCCCATATTTCTATCTGCTTTTGATCACACTGTTTTTGTCTGTTTTCGGACAGATTGGGGATTTAGTAGAATCCGCTCTGAAAAGACATTACGAGGTAAAGGATTCTGGGAAGATTCTTCCCGGGCATGGCGGTGTGCTAGACCGTTTTGACAGTTTTTTGTTTGTCATGCCTTTCTTGTACTTTCTGCTTGCCCTTTTTTCATAAAAAAGTCTAATATGAATATGAGACTGATTATGCAGCAAAAAGAATAGGAGTAGTGGCACTTTGAAAAATATTTGTCTTTTAGGAGCAACAGGATCAATCGGCGAACAGACTCTTGATGTATTGCGTACGCACCAAGACCAATTTCAGCTGGTATCTATGTCGTTCGGCAAAAATATTGATAAGGCCGTGCCGATGATAGAGGCCTTTCAGCCGAAGTTTGTATCTGTCGGTGATCTGGATACATACCACAAATTAAAACAAGTTTCTTTTACATTTGATTGCCAAATCGGGCTTGGAGAAGAAGGCCTGATTGAAGCGGCAGTTATGGAGGAAGTCGATATTGTTGTCAATGCCTTGCTTGGAAGTGTCGGTCTCATCCCTACGTTAAAGGCGATCGAACAGAAAAAAACAATTGCGCTTGCAAATAAGGAAACTCTTGTCACTGCCGGGCATATAGTTAAAGAACATGCTAAGAAATACAATGTTCCGCTGCTGCCCGTTGACAGTGAGCATTCAGCCATTTTTCAAGCGCTACAAGGCGAACAGGCTAAAAACATTGATCGCCTCATCATTACGGCATCCGGCGGAAGTTTTCGGGACAAGACGCGGGAGCAGCTCGAATCAGTTACAATTGAAGATGCATTACAGCACCCGAATTGGTCAATGGGTGCAAAAATCACGATTGATTCGGCTACAATGATGAATAAGGGATTAGAGGTGATTGAGGCGCATTGGCTTTTCGATATTCCATATGAACAAATCGATGTGGTCTTACATAAGGAGAGCATCATCCATTCCATGGTAGAGTTTCATGACAAGAGTGTGATTGCACAGCTTGGTACTCCGGATATGAGGGTTCCGATTCAATATGCGCTCACCTATCCCGACCGATTGCCATTGCCAGACGCCAAAAGACTCGAGCTGTGGGAAATCGGCAGTCTTCATTTTGAGAAAGCTGACTTTGCTAGGTTCCGCTGCTTACAATTTGCCTTTGAATCAGGTAAAATAGGAGGAACAATGCCGACTGTGCTAAACGCGGCAAATGAAGTGGCTGTCGCCGCCTTTTTAGCCGGCAAGATATCGTTTTTGGCGATTGAAGACTGTATCGAAAAGGCATTAAACCGCCATCAGCTTATTCAAAAGCCTAGCTTGGCAGACATTCAGGAAGTGGACAAAGATACCCGGGGATACGTCAATTCAATACTCACATAAGGTGGTATGTTCGTGAATACAGTTATAGCGTTTATCATTATTTTCGGAACGCTCGTTTTCTTCCATGAACTGGGCCATTTGCTGTTAGCCCAAAGAGCGGGAATTCTGTGCCGTGAATTTGCGATCGGCTTTGGTCCAAAAATCTTTTCGTTCAAAAAAAATGAAACGGTGTATACGATCAGACTTCTTCCGGTCGGTGGATTTGTCCGCATGGCCGGAGAAGATCCGGAAATGATTGAGGTGAAACCGGGCTACACGATCGGGCTTCTTTTTAACAAAGAGGATCAGGTTGAAAAAGTCATCATCAATCAAAAGGAAAAATACCCGGATGCTTTAATCATCGAGGTGGAAACGGCGGACCTAGAGCATGACATGAAGATCACCGGCTATGAACAGGGGAAAGAGGATGAGCTTTCCAGCTTTACTGTGAGTGAAACCTCCTTTTTCATTGTAGACGGAGAAGAAGTGCAGATCGCGCCGTATAACCGCCAATTTGGTTCCAAACCTGTGTGGCAGCGAATTAAGGCGATTGCCGCAGGTCCGATTATGAATTTCATTTTGGCTTATGTCATTTTAGTGATGCTTGGGCTGATTCAGGGTGTTCCGTCAAATGAGCCTATGCTTGGACAGCTGACAGACAACGGACGGGCGGCCGAAGCAGGGCTAAAAGAAGGAGATTACATTCAAAGCATTAACGGAGAGAAGATGAGGTCCTGGACCGACATTGTCTCTGCGGTAAAAGAAAACCCGGATAAAGAAATTGACGTTGAGGTAAAAAGAGATAACAAAACGCTTCACATTTCAGTGACTCCGGAAGCCGTTAAAGACGAGAACAAAAAAACAATCGGCCGCTTTGGTTCTTACGCGCCGACTGAGAAAGGCGTTCTCTCAGCAGTTGCTTACGGTGCAACATCAACTGTTGATGTTACAAAAGCGATATTAACGAATCTCAGTAAATTAGTGACAGGACAATTTAAAATTGATATGCTCTCAGGTCCTGTCGGCATATACGATATGACAGACCAAGTGGCAAAGACGGGAATCATTAATTTATTCCAGTTTGCTGCGTTTTTAAGTATTAACCTTGGTATCGTCAACCTGCTTCCGATTCCGGCTCTTGACGGCGGAAGACTGTTGTTTCTATTTATAGAAGCGATTCGGGGCAAACCGATCAACAGAGAAAAAGAAGCCTTTGTGGTGTTTATCGGAGTTGCTTTCCTAATGCTTCTTATGCTGGTCGTTACATGGAACGATATCCAGCGGCTGTTTTTGTAAATGAAAAGTAAATCAATCAGAGGTGCGAAGAAATGAGACAAAGCTTGACGCTTATTCCTACGCTCCGTGAAGTTCCAGCTGATGCCGAAGCGAAAAGTCATCAGCTTCTTCTAAGAGCAGGATTTATCAGACAGAATACGAGCGGGGTATACAGCTATATGCCTCTTGCGTATAAGGTTATTCAAAACATTCAGCAGATTGTCCGTGAGGAAATGGAAAAAATCGACGCTGTAGAAATGCTTATGCCCGCGCTGCAGCAGGCTGAGACATGGCAGGAATCAGGCAGATGGTATACGTACGGTCCTGAACTGATGAGACTTAAAGATCGTCACGGCCGTGAATTTGCTTTAGGGGCAACGCATGAAGAAGTGATCACTTCACTCGTTCGCGATGAGGTTAAATCCTATAAGCGTCTCCCTCTGACTCTGTACCAAATCCAGTCTAAGTTCAGGGATGAAAAACGCCCGCGCTTCGGTTTATTAAGAGGCCGCGAATTCATTATGAAGGATGCTTATTCTTTCCATGCTTCCGAAGAGAGCTTGGATGAAACATATCAAAAAATGTACAACGCGTATTCTAATGTTTTCGCCCGCTGCGGCATTAATGTAAGACCTGTTATCGCTGACTCAGGTGCCATGGGTGGAAAAGATACACATGAGTTTATGGCGCTTTCTGAAATCGGAGAGGATACCATTGCGTACTCTGATGAATCCCAATATGCAGCCAATATCGAAATGGCTGAAGTTCTTTATCAGGAAGTCCCTTCAAATGAAGAGCCTATCGCTTTAGAAAAAGTGCACACTCCTAATGTGAAAACGATCGATGAGCTGACTGCATTTTTACAGGTTTCGGCTGAAGCCTGCATTAAATCGGTATTGTTTAAAGCGGATGACCGTTTTGTTCTGGTGCTTGTAAGAGGGGATCACGAAGTAAATGAAATTAAAGTGAAGAATCTCCTGCATGCAGAGGTTATGGAACTTGCTTCTCATGAAGAGGTCGTTCAGCAGCTTGGAACAGAGCCTGGCTTTGTCGGACCTATCGGTGTGAATCAAGAGATTGACGTCTATGCAGATGTCGCTGTTAAAGCAATGGTTAATGCTGTTGCCGGTGCGAATGAAGGAGATTATCATTATAAAAATGTCAACGTAAACCGGGATGCGCAAATTAAAGAATTTGCAGATCTTCGTTTTATTAAGGAAGGCGATCCGTCACCAGACGGTAAAGGCACGATTCGTTTTGCAGAAGGAATCGAAGTCGGACAAGTCTTTAAGCTTGGAACTCGTTATTCTGAAGCGATGAATGCGACATATTTAGATGAAAACGGACGAGCGCAGCCAATGCTGATGGGCTGTTACGGAATCGGTGTTTCCAGAACCCTTTCTGCCATTGCTGAACAGCATCACGACGAAAAAGGTTTAATATGGCCAAAAAGCGTGGCGCCGTATGATCTTCATATTCTTGCATTGAATATCAAAAACGATGCGCAAAGAGAATTGGCTGAAAAGCTGTACGCTGATTTAAAAGCGAAAGGCTATGAAGTGCTGTATGACGATCGGGCGGAACGCGCCGGCGTAAAATTTGCTGACTCGGATCTAATCGGTCTTCCAATCCGTATTACTGTCGGTAAACGGGCTGATGAAGGAATTGTAGAGGTTAAAATCCGCAAAACGGGTGAGTCAACAGAAGTTTCTGTTGATGAGCTATTTGCTTTTATCAGCAAGCAGTAAACACCATAACGATTTATCAAAAAACATGTTAAAATAGAAATAATAGAAGGTACCTCATTGCCTGAGGTACCTTCACTTATGATGTTTTTAAGGGGGGGATACTGTCTTAATGGAACAGTTATCAGTAAACAGAAGGCAGTTTCAAATTCTTCTGCAGCAGATTAATATGACAGATGATACCTTCATGACATACTTTGAAGATGGCGAGATTGAAAAGCTGACGATACACAAAGCGTCTAAATCCTGGCATTTTCATTTTAAATTTAAATCTTTGCTGCCTTATCAAATATATGACATGTTAACCATGAGGCTGACTCAATCGTTTGCCCATATTGCAAAAGTGACGTCCTCAATCGCAGTGCATGATGCCGAGGTTGACGAAGGTCTTGTGCAGGATTATTGGACACGCTGCATTGAAGAGCTGCAAGGTATTTCACCGCCGATTATCAGTCTCTTAAGCCAGCAAAAACCGAAGCTGAAGGGCAACAAACTGATTGTCAAAACAAAAACGGATACAGAAGCATCTGCTCTTAAGAACAAATACAGTGCGATGATTCAAGCGGGATACCGTCAATTTGGGTTTCCAGATTTTCAGCTTGATGCTGAAATATTTGTATCTGATCAAGAAGTACAAAAATTTCGGGAGCAAAAGCTAGCTGAAGACCAAGAGCGGGCGATGCAGGCGTTAATTGAAATGGAAAAGAAAGACAAAGAAAGTGATGAAGATCAAGTTCCTTCAGGACCCCTTGTCATCGGCTATCAAATTAAAGATAACGAGGAAATCAGAACACTTGACAGCATAATGGACGAGGAACGGAGAATTACGGTTCAGGGTTATGTGTTTGATGTGGAAACCAGAGAACTGAAAAGCGGGCGCACGCTGTGCATCTTTAAAATTACTGACTACACAAATAGTATCTTAATTAAAATGTTTGCAAGAGAAAAAGAAGATGCGGCCCTCATGAAGTCTCTGAAAAAAGGTATGTGGGTAAAAGCGCGCGGAAGCATTCAAAACGACACCTTTGTCCGAGATTTGGTCATGATTGCAAACGATGTAAATGAGATAAAAGCAAAAACCCGTGAGGACACGGCGCCTGAAGGAGAAAAAAGGGTAGAGTTGCATCTGCATTCCCCCATGAGCCAAATGGATGCTGTAACAGGCATCGGAAAGCTTGTCGAACAGGCGAAAAAATGGGGGCATGAGGCGATCGCTTTGACTGACCATGCTGTCGTTCAATCCTTCCCAGATGCGTATTCTGCTGCCCAAAAACATGGAATTAAAATGATTTATGGAATGGAAGCAAATATCGTGGATGACGGGGTGCCGATTGCCTATAATCCCGCACACCGTTTGCTTGATGAAGAAACCTATGTTGTTTTTGACGTCGAGACAACAGGACTATCCGCTGTGTACGATACAATTATTGAACTGGCGGCTGTAAAAGTGAAAGGCGGGGAGATCATTGATAAATTTGAGTCATTTGCCAACCCGCATCGTCCGCTTTCAGCGACTATCATTGAACTGACAGGCATCACTGATGATATGCTGGTCGACGCGCCGGATGTAATAGACGTGATAAGAGATTTCAGAGAATGGATTGGCGATGACATTCTCGTTGCCCATAATGCAAGCTTCGATATGGGATTTTTAA
The DNA here is from genome assembly GCF_036765115.1 of Bacillus sp. 0909A. Classification (NCBI taxonomy): domain Bacteria; kingdom Bacillati; phylum Bacillota; class Bacilli; order Caryophanales; family Bacillaceae; genus Bacillus; species Bacillus sp. 0909A. Next base: position 157,245 of record NZ_JBAIZU010000002.1, on the reverse strand, counting down.
ACGTTGCTTTCAAAAAGCTTCTCCAAGTCGAGAAAGCAAAAAACCCTGTCATTGATACGCTGGAGCTCGGCCGTTTCCTTTATCCGGAATTTAAGAATCACCGTCTGAACACACTATGTAAAAAGTTTAACATTGAACTTACACAGCACCACCGTGCGATCTATGATACCGAGGCGACCGCTTATTTGCTTATGAAAATGCTGGAGGATGCTGCTGAAAAGGGCATTCAGTATCATGACCAGCTGAATGAAAATATGGGTCAGTCCAATGCTTATCAAAGGTCAAGACCCTATCATGCAACGGTGCTGGCGGTGAACAGCACAGGCTTGAAAAATTTATTTAAGCTCGTTTCACTTTCTCATATTCATTATTTTTACAGAGTGCCGCGTATTCCGAGATCTCAGCTTGAGAAATACAGGGAAGGCCTTCTGATCGGTTCTGCCTGCGACAGAGGAGAGGTTTTTGAAGGCATGATGCAAAAGTCGCCGGAAGAGGTGGAAGATGTTGCGTCATTCTACGATTATCTCGAGGTTCAACCGCCTGAGGTATACCGCCACTTGCTTGAGCTAGAACTGGTTCGCGATGAAAAATCGCTGAAAGAAATTATAACGAATATCACCAAACTCGGAGAAAAGCTTAATAAACCTGTTGTTGCAACAGGAAATGTTCATTATTTGAATGATGAGGACAAAATTTACAGAAAGATTTTAGTATCCTCACAGGGCGGCGCGAATCCGCTGAACAGACATGAACTTCCGAAAGTGCATTTCAGAACGACAGATGAAATGCTTGAAGCTTTTTCCTTCTTAGGGGAAGAAAAAGCGAAGGAAATCGTTGTAACCAACACACAAAAGGTTGCATCTTTAATCGAAGACATCAAGCCGATTAAAGATGATCTATATACGCCGAAAATCGAAGGCGCTGATGAAGAGATCAGGGAAATGAGCTATCAGCGTGCACGAAGCATTTACGGAGAGCAGCTCCCTGAAATTGTTGAAGCGCGTATTGAAAAAGAATTAAAAAGTATCATCGGCCACGGCTTTGCTGTTATTTATTTGATCTCTCATAAACTCGTAAAGAGATCTCTAGATGACGGGTATCTGGTAGGGTCACGGGGATCGGTAGGTTCTTCTTTGGTTGCGACACTTACTGAGATCACAGAGGTGAACCCGCTGCCGCCGCACTATATATGTTCTGAATGCCAGCATTCTGAGTTCTTTAATGACGGATCTGTCGGCTCAGGTTTTGATCTGCCTGACAAAATGTGTCCTCATTGCAAAACGCCTTTGAAAAAAGACGGGCACGATATTCCGTTTGAAACGTTCCTGGGATTTAAAGGAGATAAAGTACCTGATATCGATTTGAACTTCTCTGGGGAATATCAGCCGCAGGCCCACAATTATACAAAAGTATTGTTCGGAGAAGACAACGTATATCGTGCGGGAACGATCGGTACGGTTGCAGAAAAAACAGCTTACGGTTACGTAAAAGGCTATGCCGGCGACAATAATCTCCATATGCGCGGCGCCGAAATCGACCGGCTTGTGCAGGGCTGTACAGGTGTAAAACGGACGACCGGACAGCACCCTGGCGGTATTATCGTAGTTCCTGATTATATGGATATTTATGATTTCTCTCCGATTCAGTTTCCGGCAGATGCGACAGGTTCTGAATGGAAAACGACTCATTTTGACTTCCATTCCATTCATGACAACCTGCTGAAGCTTGATATTCTGGGGCACGATGATCCGACGGTAATCCGTATGCTCCAAGATTTAAGCGGAATTGATCCGAAAACGATTCCGACGGATGACCCTGAAGTAATGAAAATCTTCCAAGGAACCGAATCACTCGGTGTCACACAGGAACAGATAGGATGTAAAACGGGCACCTTGGGAATCCCTGAATTCGGAACCCGCTTTGTCCGGCAAATGCTTGAAGACACAAAGCCGACAACATTTTCTGAGCTCGTTCAGATTTCAGGGCTGTCTCACGGTACAGATGTATGGCTCGGCAATGCGCAAGAACTCATTCACAATAATATTTGTGAGCTGAGTGAGGTGATCGGCTGCCGTGATGACATTATGGTTTATTTAATCTATCAAGGCCTCGAGCCGTCACTGGCGTTTAAAATCATGGAATTTGTGCGTAAAGGAAAAGGTTTAACGCCTGAATGGGAAGAAGAAATGAAAAATAACAATGTCCCAGACTGGTATATCGATTCCTGCAAAAAGATTAAATACATGTTCCCGAAAGCCCATGCCGCGGCTTATGTATTAATGGCAGTCCGCATTGCTTACTTTAAAGTGCATCACGCGCTACTGTATTATGCGGCTTATTTTACCGTTCGTGCAGACGACTTTGATATCGATACGATGATCAAAGGCTCCACAGCAATCAAAGCTGTAATGGAGGATATCAACTCCAAAGGGCTTGATGCGTCACCGAAGGAAAAAAACCTTCTCACAGTATTAGAGTTAGCGCTGGAAATGTGTGAAAGAGGCTATTCGTTCCAAAAAGTCGATTTATACCGCTCCAGTGCAACGGAATTTATTATTGACGGCAATAGCCTGATCCCGCCGTTTAATTCTATTCCTGGTTTAGGTACGAACGCCGCTCTAAATATTGTAAAGGCCCGTGAAGAAGGAGAATTTCTCTCAAAAGAAGATTTGCAAAAGAGAGGGAAAGTATCAAAAACGATTTTAGAGTATTTAGATCGTCACGGCTGTTTGGAGTCATTGCCGGATCAAAACCAATTATCGCTGTTTTAGCATATAAAAGCAGAATTTCTTAAGAAATTCTGCTTTTATGCATACATGTGCGGCAAAAGTGCAATCGTATGATGAGAGCCCCTGTGATCAGCTTAACAGCGTAAAGGTAAACGTATATCCATTTGCAATAAAAATATGGTTATGGTATAGTTTTATTGGAAATGCTAACGATTACCGAGGCAAAGAGTGGGGAAACCCGCTCTTTTGTATTGAACAAGACAATTTTGTCTCGACATGTTCATCGTTTACTTTAAAGCCCCTGCTCTTTTGAAGCAGGGTTTTTATGCAGAGTGACGAGACGAATATGATATCGACAGCACAAGGAGGAAGAACATGAGCAAAAAAGTGACTGACACCGTTCAAGAAATGGCTCAGCCAATCGTAGACAGCCTTCAGCTTGAACTCGTTGACATTGAATTTGTCAAAGAGGGTCAAAGCTGGTTCCTTCGCGTGTTTATTGATTCCGATGACGGTGTGGATATTGAGGAATGTGCCAAAGTAAGCGAAGCTCTAAGCGAGAAGCTTGATGAGGCAGACCCAATCAGCCAAAATTACTTTCTTGAGGTTTCATCCCCGGGAGCTGAGCGTCCATTAAAGAAAAAAGCCGATTTTGAAAAATCACTAGGGAAAAATGTATACATTAAGACCTATGAGCCGATTGACGGCGTAAAAGTGTTTGAAGGAGAGCTGGCTGAATTTGATGGACAAACAGTGACAGTTGAGATGACAATCAAAACAAGAAAGAAACGGATCGATATTCCGTATGAAAAAATAGCTAACGCAAGATTAGCTGTAACATTCTAATGAATATAAGTTTTAAGGGGGGAGACCGTTAACATGAGCAGTGAATTATTAGATGCTCTCACCATTCTTGAGAAAGAAAAAGGCATCAGCAAAGAAATTATCATTGAAGCAATCGAAGCTGCTTTAATTTCTGCTTATAAGCGCAATTTTAATCAGGCGCAAAATGTACGGGTGGATTTGAACCGTGAAACAGGTTCAATCCGTGTATTCGCAAGAAAAGATGTCGTTGATGAGGTATACGATCAAAGACTGGAGATCTCAATTGAAGAGGCGCAAAGCATCCATCCGGAATATATGGTGGGCGATGTTGTAGAGATTGAAGTAACGCCTAAGGATTTCGGACGCATTGCAGCCCAAACAGCGAAGCAGGTCGTGACACAGCGTGTGCGCGAAGCTGAACGCGGTGTGATCTATTCTGAGTTTATTGACCGTGAAGAAGACATCATGACAGGTATCGTCCAGCGCCTGGACAACAAGTTTATCTATGTGTCTTTAGGAAAAATTGAAGCCTTGCTGCCGGTTAATGAGCAAATGCCGAATGAAAGCTATAAGCCTCATGACCGCATTAAGGTGTATATCACAAAAGTAGAAAAAACGACGAAAGGCCCGCAGATTTATGTGTCAAGAACACACCCAGGCCTCTTAAAGCGTTTATTTGAAATCGAAGTGCCAGAAATTTATGATGGAACTGTAGAGCTGAAATCTGTTGCCAGAGAAGCAGGCGACCGTTCGAAAATTTCTGTCCGCACAGATGATCCTGATGTGGATCCGGTAGGCTCTTGCGTCGGCCCTAAAGGCCAGCGTGTTCAGGCGATTGTCAATGAATTAAAAGGTGAAAAAATTGACATTGTCAACTGGTCGAATGACCCTGTAGAATTTGTCGCGAATGCGCTCAGCCCTTCGAAAGTGCTGGATGTCATCGTGAATGAAGAAGAAAAAGCGACAACTGTTATTGTTCCTGATTACCAGCTGTCTCTGGCGATTGGCAAAAGAGGACAAAACGCACGCTTAGCTGCTAAATTGACAGGCTGGAAGATTGATATTAAGAGCGAAACAGACGCAAGAGAGCTTGGAATCTATCCGAGAGAACTTGATGAAGACGACGAAGAGCCGCTCTTTACGGAGCCTGAAACTGCTGAATCGGATGAATAAGAGGTGACCTTAGGTGAATAAACACAAAAAAATCCCGTTACGCAAGTGTGTGGTGACTGGTGAAATGAAGCCTAAAAAGGAACTAATCCGAGTTGTTCGTTCAAAAGAAGGCGAAATCTCAGTAGATCCGACCGGGAAAAAGAACGGGCGGGGTGCTTATTTAACGCTGGATAAAGAGTGCATCTTAGCAGCAAAAAAGAAAAACACTTTGCAAAATCAATTTCAATCACAAATCGATGACCAGATTTTCGAAGAATTGCTGGAACTGGCGGAAAAGGTGAAAAAATAAAATGTCTGGAATGGAATGGTTTCCCTTGCTGGGTCTGGCCAATCGAGCTCGTAAGGTCGTGTCAGGCGAAGACTTGGTTATTAAAGAAGTCAGGAATGCGCGTGCGAAGCTTGTCCTGCTTACAGAGGATGCATCATCTAACACAGCAAAGAAAGTAACCGACAAGTGCAATTATTATAAAGTTCCTTATAAAAAAGTCGCGAATCGCGCGGTTCTTGGCCGCTCTATCGGTAAAGAATCCCGTGTCGTTGTCGCCGTCACTGACCAAGGTTTTGCGAATAAGCTAATCAGCTTGCTCGATTAATATTTTTGGGGGTGAACGAATGGCTAAAATGAGAGTATACGAATATGCAAAAGCGTTAAATGTTTCAAGTAAGGAAATTTTGACCGCACTGAAGAACATGGATTTAGAAGTGAATAATCATATGGCCATGCTTGAAGAAAAGGCCATTAAACAGCTTGATGCCAAATTTAAAAAAGGCGGCGCAGCCGTTAAATCTCAAAAGCCTGCGGAAACGAACAAAAACAAACAGCCGCAAGGGGTAAATCAGCAGTCTGCTGGAAATCAACCAAATAAAATTCGAGACGGAAAGAAGAATGACGTGCAGAATAATCAATTTAACAAAAACAAGAAGAATAACAACAACAAAAAAAATAAACGCAACAATAACAACAACAGAAACCAACATCAGCAAAAGCCTGTGAAGCCGAAAAAAGAGCTTCCTGAAAAAATTACGTTCTCAGGCACTTTAACAGTTGGCGCACTGGCAGAAGAGCTAGGCAAAGAGCCTTCTGAACTCATCAAAAAACTGATGCTTCTTGGTGTTATGGCGACCATTAACCAAGAGCTCGATAAAGATACAATCGAACTGATTGCATCAGAATACGGTGTTGAAACTGAAGAAGTTATTGTCCTTGAAGAAACTGAATTAGAGAAATACGAAGAGCCTGATAAAGAAGAGGATCTTGAAATTCGTCCTCCTGTCGTTACAATCATGGGTCACGTTGACCATGGGAAAACAACGCTTCTTGACAGCATCCGTAAAACAAAGGTTGTTGAAGGAGAAGCTGGCGGAATCACTCAGCATATCGGAGCCTACCAAATCGAAGAAAACGGCAAGAAAATCACTTTCTTGGATACGCCGGGTCACGCCGCATTTACAACCATGCGTGCACGCGGTGCGGAAGTAACCGATATTACGATCCTAGTTGTTGCTGCGGATGACGGTGTAATGCCGCAAACAGTAGAGGCGATCAATCACGCGAAAGCAGCTGAAGTACCGATCATCGTTGCTGTGAATAAAATTGATAAAGAAGCTGCGAACCCTGACCGTGTCATGCAAGAACTGACGGAATACGGACTAGTGCCTGAAGCTTGGGGCGGAGAAACGATTTTTGTGCCGCTTTCCGCTTTAACTGGAAAAGGCATTGATGAACTTATTGAAATGATTTTGCTTGTCAGTGAGGTAGAGGAACTGAAAGCGAACCCGAACCGCCAGGCAAAAGGAACTGTTATTGAAGCAGAACTGGATAAAGGCAGAGGGTCAGTTGCGACATTGCTCGTACAGACTGGAACACTGCATGTCGGTGATCCGATCGTAGTCGGCAATACATTTGGCCGTGTCCGTGCAATGGTCAATGATATCGGACGCCGTGTAAAAACAGCGGGCCCGTCTACACCGGTTGAAATTACTGGTCTAAATGACGTGCCTCAAGCAGGAGATCAATTCCTTGTCTTTAAAGACGAAAAAACAGCTCGTTCTGTTGGAGAAGCCCGTGCTTCTAAACAGCTTGAAGAGCAGCGCAGCGATAAAGCAAAGCTGAGTCTTGACGACTTATTCGAGCAAATTAAACAAGGTGATGTAAAAGACATCAACCTTATCGTAAAAGCTGACGTTCAAGGATCTGCCGAAGCTTTAACAGCCGCACTTCAAAAAATTGAAGTTGAAGGTGTTAAAGTGAAAATCATCCACACAGGTGTTGGTGCAATTACAGAATCTGACATTATTTTAGCATCTGCTTCCAATGCAATTGTTATCGGGTTTAATGTGAGACCAGACGGTAATGCTAAGAGTACGGCTGAAGCTGAAAACGTAGATATTCGTCTTCACCGTATTATTTACAAAGTAATTGACGAGATTGAAGCAGCTATGAAAGGTATGCTTGATCCTGAATATGAAGAAAAAGTAATTGGTCAAGTAGAAGTGCGCCAAACATTCAAAGTATCTAAAATCGGTACGATTGCCGGCGGATATGTTACTGAAGGAACAATCACGCGCAATAGCGGTCTCCGTTTAATTCGTGACGGCGTCGTAATCTTCGAAGGCGAAGTGGACGTTCTGAAACGCTTTAAAGACGATGTGAAAGAAGTTTCACAAGGCTACGAATGTGGTATAACGATTAAGAAATACAATGACATTCGTGAAGGTGACATCCTTGAAGCGTTTGTCATGCAAGAAATTGAAAGAACGTGATCGGATTTGCGGAATGTGAATGCATCATTTATGATGCAGGATCGTTAAAAGAAAAGCGTGCCGTTCTAAAGCGGATCTTAACCAGGGTTCAAAATAAGTTCAATGTTTCGATTTCGGAGATTGGCTATCAGGACACATGGCAAAGAACCAGCTTTGGAATCGCCGCTGTTTCTTCCTCTCGCGTTCAAACAGAAAAAGAATTGCAGCGTGTCCTTGCGTTTATTGATTCTTTTCCTGAAATTGAACGGACGATCACTAGAACAGAGTGGTTTTAACTTAGAGGTGATTGAATTGAGTATGAGAGCAAACCGTGTTGGCGAGCAAATGAAAAAAGAACTCGGTGATATTATCAGCCGAAAGCTGAAGGATCCGAGAATTGGTTTTCTGACAGTAACAGATGTACGTGTATCAGGTGATTTGCAAATTGCAAAGGTGTATATTTCCGTTCTCGGAGACGAGAAAAAACGGGAAGAAGCGCTGAAAGGACTGGCTAAGGCAAAAGGGTTTATACGCTCTGAAATCGGCAGTCGCATCAGGCTTCGTAAAACGCCTGAGATTGAATTTGAGTTCGATGAATCAATTGATTACGGAAACCGAATCGAAACATTGATTCACCAATTGAATTCAGAGAACCCGTCTGAATAACAAATGAAGAGGATAGGCGTTCGTCGTCTGTCCTCTTTTCTGCGTTTTAAAGAAAATCCACACAACAGAAGGAGTGAAAGGCATATGGTTAACGGAGTTCTCCTTTTACATAAACCGGTAGGCATGACATCGCATGATTGTGTCATGAAGATACGGAAGCTGCTTAAAACAAAAAAAGTCGGGCACACGGGAACGCTTGATCCTGAGGTATCAGGTGTGCTTCCGATTTGTGTAGGCCGGGCAACAAAAATTGTTGAATATTTAACTGAGAAGTCTAAAACATATGATGCTGAAATTACGCTTGGCATTTCAACGACGACAGAGGATCAAACCGGAGAACCCGTTGATACAAAGCCAGTAGTTCAAACTATTGATGAAGCAGAAGTGGAAAAGGTGTTAAACAGCTTAAAGGGAAAACAAGAACAAATTCCCCCGATGTATTCAGCAGTAAAGGTAAACGGCAAAAAATTATATGAGTATGCAAGAGCGGGACTTGAAGTAGAACGGCCAAAACGTCTTATTACCATTGAAGACATTGCGCTCACTACAGGGGTTAAACATAATGGAGAGACAGCGAGTTTCCGGTTTACGGTAACATGTTCAAAAGGAACCTATGTGCGGACACTGGCGGTTATGATTGGCGAAAAGCTCGGATATCCGGCTCATATGTCTCATTTGATCCGTACGGCGTCCGGTGACTTTTCCCTTGATGAATGCTTTACGTTCGAAGAGCTGGAAGCTCAAGCCGAATCCGGAACTATAACAGAGCATACAGTCTCTATTGAACGTGCGCTCAATCATTTGCCGAAATGGATCATAAGTGATACATTAGCTAAGAAAGTAGAAAATGGGGCTTTACTTGAAACACCTGAACAATTCTCGGATCTGACAAGTGACGACCGTATCGCAGTCTATACGGAATCCGGAAGCTGTCTGGCGATTTATTTCCCCCATCCTACAAAACACGGGCTGTTAAAGCCGGCAAAAGTATTGATGCAAAAAAGCGAACAATAGAAAAAAGGTGACCGTTCTGTGAAGACGATACATATTACACATCCGCATCATTTAATAAAAGAGGAGCAGCCAGAATCTGTGATGGCGTTAGGTTATTTTGACGGCGTCCATCTAGGGCATCAAAAGGTAATCGGCACAGCTAAACAGATAGCTGAAGAAAGGGATCTGACATTAGCCGTGATGACCTTTCACCCCCATCCATCTCATGTGCTGGGTAGGGATCAGGAACCAAAGGATCTGATTACTCCTCTTGAAGATAAAATCAGCCAAATTGAACAATTAGGCACGGAGATTCTGTATGTCGTTAAATTTAATGAAGAGTTTGCTTCTCTGACTCCAAAGCAGTTTGTTGATCAGTACATTTTAGGCCTTAATGTACAGCATGCAGTGGCAGGCTTTGACTTTACGTACGGCAAATACGGCAAAGGAACAATGGAAACGATGCCGCTTGATTTAGATGGAAAAGCTGATTGTACGATGGTAGAAAAATTGACTGAGCAGGATAAAAAAATCAGCTCCAGCTATATTCGGACTGCACTTCAAAACGGAGACGTTGAACTGGCCAATGTTTTGCTTGGACAGCCCTACTTTATTAAAGGAATTGTCATTCACGGAGATAAAAGAGGGCGGACAATCGGGTTTCCGACGGCCAATGTCGGCTTAAATAACAGCTATATTGTCCCGCCGACCGGTGTATATGCCGTCAAGGCGGAAATAAACGGCGAGCTTTACAACGGCGTTTGCAATATCGGCTATAAGCCGACGTTTTATGAAAAACGTCCGGAACAGCCTTCGATTGAGGTCAATTTATTTGATTTTGATCAAGATGTATACGGAGCCGCTATAAAAATTGAATGGTATAAACGAATTCGGAGTGAGCGCAAGTTCAACGGCATTCAAGAATTAACAGAGCAAATTGAGAAAGATAAGCAGGAAGCGATCCGTTATTTCAGCAATTTGCGGAAATAACATGCAGCGCACACAAATTTTAATCTAAAATATTTGCATATAGGCTCAATTTTTAGTATGATAGTCTTCGTAGTCTTAAAACCTTTGCTTGGCAATCCGAAGTCACCGACGGTTGCTAGGTAACTGGGGCTAAATATGATTTGGAGGTGAAACAGGATGGCAATTACTCAAGAGCGTAAAAACCAACTCATCAGTGAGTTTAAAACACACGAATCTGATACTGGATCTCCAGAAGTTCAGATCGCTATCCTAACTGATTCAATTAACAACTTGAACGAGCATTTACGTACACACAAGAAAGACCACCATTCACGTCGCGGTCTTCTTAAAATGGTAGGTAAGCGTCGTAATCTTCTTACGTATCTGCGTAATAAAGACGTAACTCGTTACCGTGAGTTAATTAACAAACTAGGCTTACGTCGATAATCGTAAAAAGCGGGAGGATTCCCGCTTTTTTATCGTATTAAAGCGAAAATTTTTATAACAATCATTGAAATCCTTTTACATACTACTTTGACATTGATATGTTCAATCCATTTCGTTCATAATAGGAGTAATTGATTATTTCACACAACGAAGAGAGGAGTTCGTAATCGTATGGGACAAGAAAAACATGTCTTTACCATAGATTGGGCCGGAAGAACACTTACTGTTGAAACCGGCCAGCTTGCCAAACAGGCAAACGGTGCTGTTATGGTCCGCTACGGCGACACAGCAGTACTCAGTACAGCAACCGCTTCAAAAGAACCGAAACCGCTTGATTTCTTCCCGCTTACTGTAAACTACGAGGAAAGATTATATGCGGTAGGTAAAATACCTGGCGGGTTTATTAAAAGAGAAGGACGTCCAAGTGAAAAAGCAGTACTGGCGAGCCGTTTAATCGACCGTCCGATCCGGCCTTTGTTCGCCGATGGATTCCGTAATGAAGTTCAAGTCATCAGCATCGTCATGAGTGTTGACCAAGACTGCTCTTCAGAAATGGCTGCTATGTTCGGTTCATCGCTTGCACTTTCTGTATCGGACATCCCGTTTGAAGGACCGATTGCAGGGGTAACTGTCGGACGCATTGATAATCAATTTGTCATTAACCCGACGGTTGATCAGCTTGAGAAAAGTGATATCAATCTTGTCGTTGCCGGAACTAAAGATGCAATTAACATGGTGGAAGCCGGAGCCGACGAAGTTCCTGAGGAAACGATGCTAGAAGCGATTATGTTCGGCCATGATGAGATTAAACGACTGATTGCATTCCAAGAAGAAATTGTTGCAGCTGTCGGCAAAGAAAAATCAGAAATTAAGCTCTATGAAATTGACGAAGAGCTGAATGAAAAGGTAAAGGCTTTAGCAGAAGAAGATCTGCTGAAAGCAATCCAAGTTCATGAAAAGCATGCACGCGAAGATGCCATTACTGAAGTGAAAAACACAGTGGTAGCAAAATTCGAGGAAGATGAGCATGATGAAGAAACAATCAAGCAAGTCAAACAAATTTTGTCCAAGCTTGTTAAAAATGAAGTGCGCCGCCTGATTACTGAAGAAAAGGTAAGACCTGACGGCCGCGGAGTCGATCAAATTCGCCCGCTCTCATCAGAGGTCGGCCTCTTGCCAAGAACACACGGTTCCGGATTGTTCACAAGGGGGCAGACTCAGGCTCTCAGCGTTTGTACGTTAGGTGCTCTCGGTGATGTGCAAATCCTTGATGGTTTAGGTGTTGAAGAATCGAAACGGTTTATGCACCATTACAACTTCCCGCAATTCAGCGTTGGGGAAACAGGACCAATGCGTGGGCCGGGACGCCGTGAAATCGGACACGGAGCACTGGGTGAGCGTGCGCTTGAGCCAGTTATTCCGTCTGAAAAAGACTTTCCTTATACTGTCCGTCTTGTGTCAGAAGTGCTTGAATCAAACGGTTCTACGTCTCAAGCAAGTATTTGCGCAAGCACACTTGCAATGATGGATGCCGGTGTACCAATCAAAGCGCCAGTCGCAGGTATTGCAATGGGACTTGTCAAATCAGGCGAACACTATACTGTTTTAACTGATATTCAAGGCATGGAAGATGCGCTTGGAGACATGGACTTTAAAGTTGCCGGAACTGCAAAGGGCGTAACGGCGCTGCAAATGGACATTAAAATTGATGGCCTTTCCAGAGAGATTCTTGAAGAAGCGCTTCAGCAGGCGAAAAAAGGAAGAATGGAAATCCTCAACAGTATGCTTGCTACATTAAGCGAATCAAGAAAAGAGCTTTCCCAATATGCGCCTAAGATTTTAACAATGGCGATCAATCCTGATAAAATCCGTGATGTCATCGGACCTAGCGGAAAACAAATCAATAAAATCATCGAAGAGACCGGTGTTAAAATTGATATCGAGCAGGATGGCACAATCTTTATTTCTTCGACAGTTGAAAGCAGTAACCAAAAAGCGAAGAAAATCATCGAAGACCTCGTCAGAGAGGTTGAAGTCGGTCAGCTTTACTTAGGTAAAGTAAAACGAATCGAAAAATTCGGTGCATTCGTTGAAATTTTCAGCGGAAAAGACGGTTTGGTGCACATTTCAGAGCTTGCGCTTGACCGCGTAGGAAAAGTTGAAGATGTTGTCAAAATCGGAGATGAGATTCTTGTGAAAGTTACTGAAATCGATAAGCAAGGACGGGTCAACTTGTCTCGTAAAGCTGTGCTCCGTGAAGAGAAAGAAAAAGAAGAACAAAAATCTTAAATGAAAACATAAAAGGAGCCTGGGAGACCCCGGCTTCTTTATTTTGACGCTTTTAAAAAGCAAGCGGGTTCTACCTTGTCCTTCTCCTTCATAATGTGAGGTGAGGGGGGACAAAACATGTACAAAAAATTTGTACCGTTTGCCGTTTTTCTATTTCTTTTTTTTGTTTCATTTGAGATGATGAAAAATCCGCACACACTTGATTATATAGGGGCAATGAAACAAGATACGGTGACCGTCTCGGCGTCCAAAGACCCGTTATATGAAGAATTGCTTCAAAAGGCGCCAGATTATGAAGTAAAGCCTCAGAATGCAAGAATAGATAAGGTGTGGAAAAGCATTCCCGGTTACAATGGTTTAAAGGTGAATATTGAAAAATCCTATAAAAAAATGAAAAAGTACGGTGAGTTTCGGGAAAACGATTTAGTGTACAGTCAAGTAAAACCAAGCGTTCATCTTGAGTCTCTTCAGCCAGAGCCTATTTACAAAGGGAATCCTGAAAAACCGATGGTGGCTTTTTTAATTAATGTGGCATGGGGAAACGAATACTTGGAAAGAATGCTCCCTGTACTTCAAAAGCATAAAGTAAAGGCAACGTTTTTTTTGGAAGGCAATTGGGTGAAACACAATGAACAGTTGGCTAAAAAGATTGCGGAAGAAGGACATGAAATCGGAAATCATTCATACAATCATCCGGATATGAGCAAACTGACAACAGGAAGAATTTCCGAACAGCTCGACAAGACGAATGAGCAGATAGAAAAAACGCTCGGTGTCAAGCCGAAATGGTTCGCTCCGCCAAGCGGGAGTTTCAGAAAAGCGGTTGTTGACATTGCAGCTGACAAACATATGGGAACTGTGATGTGGACAGTTGATACAATCGACTGGCAAAAACCGGCTCCGTCTGCACTTCAAACACGGGTGTTAAGCAAGATACATAATGGTGCCATGATTTTAATGCATCCGACAGATCCCACGGCGGAAAGTCTTGAAGCGCTGATTACAAAGATAAAAGAGAAAGGATATGCGCTTGGAACAGTCACTGAACTAATGGATGAAACAAGACTGTTGAAGTAACAGGGCAGGCAGCTAGTCTTTGAATAGGAGGAACAAATTTGATTAAACGATATACATGTCAAAATGGTGTAAGAGTTGTGCTTGAAAATAACCCGACAGTCCGTTCTGTTGCGATTGGCGTTTGGATTGGTACAGGCTCGCGGCACGAAACGCCGGAGATAAATGGGATTTCCCACTTTTTGGAGCATATGTTCTTCAAAGGGACGAGCACAAGATCTGCACGTGAGATAGCAGAATCTTTTGATCGTATTGGCGGTCAGGTCAATGCGTTTACCTCAAAGGAATATACCTGCTATTATGCAAAGGTGCTTGATGAGCATGCGAATTACGCACTTGACGTATTAGCAGATATGTTTTTTCATTCAACTTTTGATGAAAACGAGCTGAAAAAAGAAAAAAATGTGGTTTACGAAGAAATAAAAATGTACGAAGACGCGCCCGATGATATTGTCCATGATTTACTGAGCAAAGCCACGTACGGGAATCATTCTTTAGGCTATCCGATCCTAGGCACAGAAGAAACGCTTGATTCTTTTAACGGCGACTCTCTCAGACAATACATGCATGATTATTATACGCCGGACCGTGTCGTTATTTCTGTAGCGGGTAATATTTCAGAAAGCTTTATAAAAGATGTAGAAAAATGGTTCGGATCATACGAGGCAAAAGGCAAAGCGACAGGTCTTCAGAAGCCTGGATTCCATACAGAAAAACTCACAAGAAAAAAAGAAACAGAACAAGCCCATTTATGTCTAGGCTTTAAAGGGCTGGAAGTCGGTCATGAAAAGATTTATGATTTGATCGTCCTTAATAATGTGCTCGGAGGCAGCATGAGCAGCCGCCTGTTCCAAGATGTTCGTGAAGATAAAGGGCTCGCTTATTCTGTTTACAGCTATCACAGCTCATATGAGGACAGCGGCATGCTCACCATTTATGGCGGAACAGGTGCAAATCAGCTTCAGCAGCTGTCAGAAACCATTCAAGAAACCCTTGCGACATTAAAACGCGACGGCATAACGGTGAAAGAGCTGGAAAACAGCAAGGAGCAAATGAAGGGAAGCTTGATGCTGAGCTTAGAAAGCACGAACAGCAAAATGAGCCGAAACGGTAAAAATGAACTGCTGCTCGGAAAACACAAAACATTAGACGAAATTATTAATGAATTAAACGCTGTAAACTTAGATCGCGTCAACGGTCTTGCTAGACAAATGTTTACGAATGACTATTCTCTGGCTCTTATCAGCCCTTCCGGCAATATGCCATCATAGACCGAAATGCCTGCCCCAAAACGGAGCAGGCATTTTTTTATCCTTTTGATCATACATAGTACAAGGGGGTGACAGAGATGCGGCTCAGTGAATTATCCGGGAAGGAAATTGTCGACATCAAAAGAGCTGAACGGCTGGGAGTACTGGGTCAGACCGATTTAGAAATCAATGAACAGGATGGTCAGATCACAGCGCTTCTCATTCCGACAGTCAAATGGTTTGGTTTGAGAAAACACGGTCAAGACATTCGTGTCCCCTGGAATCATATTCAAAAGATCGGATCAGATATGATCATTTTAGATGTCCCTGAGGAGATTTCTCCTCACCAAGAGTAACTATAGAAAAGGCCCAACTCTGCAGGTTATGGGCTCTCATGAAAACATCCAAACATCGGCTGAGTCAGCCGATGTTTTTTTGTGTGAAAAAAGCGTATGTTTTAATTCACCGCTATTTCCTTTTGATCATAAGATGAAGGGGAGCTTAACAACTAGGGATCCAGTATATACAAAGAAGGTGAACGTTTAACATGTTAACCGGATTGAAAATTGCAGTTATCGGCGGTGACGCAAGGCAGCTCGAAATTATTAGAAAGCTCACTGAACAGCAGACTGACATCTATCTCGTCGGTTTTGACCAATTGGATCACGGTTTTACCGGAGCTGTAAAATGCAACATTGATGAAATTCCTTATCAGCAAATAGACAGTATCATTCTTCCTGTGTCTGCAACAACAGGAGAAGGTGTCGTATCAACCGTTTTTTCAAATGAAGAAGTTGTTTTAAAACAGGAGCACCTCGACCAAACGCCTGCACACTGTGTCATTTTCTCAGGGATTTCTAACGCCTATTTAGAAAACATTGCAGCTCAAGCAAACAGAAAACTTGTTAAGCTGTTTGAGCGGGATGACATTGCGATATATAATTCTATTCCGACAGTAGAAGGAACCATTATGCTGGCCATTCAGCACACAGATTATACGATACACGGATCTCAGGTGGCCGTTCTCGGGCTAGGGCGTACCGGAATGACGATCGCCCGTACATTTGCCGCGCTGGGGGCGAATGTAAAGGTAGGCGCAAGAAGTTCAGCGCATCTGGCGCGCATCACCGAAATGGGGCTCGTCCCGTTTCACACTGATGAACTCAAAGAGCATGTCAAAGATATAGATATTTGTATTAATACCATACCGAGCATGATTTTGAATCAAACTGTGCTTTCTTGCATGACACCGAAAACCTTAATATTGGATCTGGCTTCACGTCCCGGTGGAACCGATTTTAAATATGCTGAAAAACAAGGGATTAAGGCACTCCTTGCCCCTGGTTTGCCGGGGATTGTCGCTCCTAAAACAGCCGGGCAGATCCTCGCCAATGTCTTGAGCAAGCTTTTGGCTGAATTACATGCTGAGGAGGGGAAATAAGAATGTCGTCACTAAAAGGGAAAAGAATCGGATTTGGACTGACCGGCTCGCATTGCACATATGAAGCGGTGTTTCCGCAAATTGAGGCGCTAGTCAATGAAGGAGCGGAAGTCCGGCCGGTTGTCACATTTACCGTAAAAACCACAGATACACGCTTTGGAGAAGGAGCGGAATGGGTTAAAAAAATTGAAGATCTTACCGGATATGAGGTAATTGATTCAATTGTAAAGGCTGAACCCCTCGGGCCAAAGCTGCCATTGGACTGCATGGTAATAGCTCCTTTAACCGGAAACTCGATGAGCAAGCTGGCCAACGCCATGACAGACAGCCCAGTACTGATGGCTGCAAAAGCAACAATCAGAAACAATCGGCCGGTCGTTCTTGGTATCTCAACAAATGACGCTCTCGGTTTAAATGGCACCAACCTAATGAGGCTCATGTCTACCAAAAATATCTTCTTCATTCCTTTTGGGCAAGATGATCCATACAAAAAACCGAATTCAATGGTTGCCAAAATGGATCTGCTTCCTCAAACTGTTGAAAAGGCCCTGATGCATCAGCAGCTTCAGCCGATTCTCGTTGATAATTATCAGGGAAATGACTAAATATACAGAAAATCTTTCCTAAACAAAAAATTTCGGTCATCACCCGCATATTCTATGGTAAAATAAAACGTAAAATTATAGTCAAATCAATTCAATGAAGCTGATTGGCGGAAGGAGTTTTACAGATGGGAAGAGGTTTACACGTAGCTGTTGTCGGAGCGACAGGAGCTGTAGGACAACAAATGCTTAAAACACTTGAAGACAGAAATTTTGAAATGGATACACTTACATTGCTATCTTCAAAACGCTCTGCGGGTACCCAAGTCACATTTAGAGGCCAAGAGCTGACTGTACAGGAAGCTTCTCCCGAGAGCTTTGAAGGAGTAGATATTGCTTTGTTCAGCGCCGGCGGAAGCGTATCGCAGGCATTGGCACCTGAAGCTGTAAAACGCGGAGCTATTGTTATAGATAATACAAGTGCGTTCCGTATGGACGAAAATACGCCGCTTGTTGTGCCTGAAGTCAACGAGGCAGACTTGCATGAACACAACGGCATTATTGCCAACCCTAACTGCTCTACAATTCAAATGGTGGCTGCGCTGGAACCGATCCGCAAAGCTTACGGCTTAAACAAAGTTATCGTATCAACTTACCAAGCGGTATCAGGAGCGGGTAATGAAGCTGTAAAAGAGCTGCACAGCCAAACAGAGGCGATTTTAAACAACGAAGAAATCAAACCAGAGATTATGCCTGTAAAAGGTGATGAAAAACACTATCAAATCGCTTTCAATGCGATTCCGCAAATTGATAAATTCCAAGATAACGGCTATACGTTTGAGGAAATGAAAATGATAAATGAAACGAAAAAAATCATGCACATGCCTGAGCTTCAAGTAGCGGCTACATGTGTGAGACTTCCGATTGAAACCGGCCATTCAGAGTCCGTTTACATCGAGGTAGACCGAGATGACGCTACTGTGGAAGATATTAAAAATCTATTAAAAGAAGCTCCTGGCATTACACTTCAGGACGACCCGAGCCAGCAGCTTTATCCAATGCCTGCCGATGCAGTCGGCAAAAACGATGTGTTTGTAGGCCGCATCCGCAAAGACTTGGACAGAGCAAACGGTTTTCATTTATGGGTAGTTTCTGATAACCTATTAAAAGGCGCCGCATGGAACTCTGTTCAAATTGCAGAAAGCCTGAAAAAACTAAACCTCGTATAAAAGAGAGAATTTCCCAAGTGCGAATAGAAGAGAGTAAGGCGCAAATCGCCTGCTCTCTTCTGTTACGTCCGAATAATTTGGAGTGAAAACAGTGAAGATAATTGTTCAAAAGTTTGGCGGGACATCTGTAAAGGATGACAAAGGCCGTAAACTGGCTTTAGAGCACATTAAAGAAGCAATCAGTGAAGGTTATAAGGTTGTCGTTGTCGTTTCTGCGATGGGCAGGAAGGGTGATCCGTACGCAACTGACTCTCTGTTGGGACTGCTTTACGGCGATCAGTCTGCGATTTCCCCAAGAGAGCAGGATTTGCTTTTATCATGTGGAGAGACGATTTCTTCTGTCGTCTTTACGAGCATGCTGCTGGATAACGGTGTAAAAGCATCTGCGCTGACTGGGGCTCAGGCCGGCTTCTTAACGAATGATCAGCATACAAATGCAAAAATCCTTGAAATGAAGCCTGAGCGTTTATTCAGTGTGCTTGCGAATCATGACGCGGTAGTCGTCGCAGGATTCCAAGGCGCTACTGAAAAGGGCGATACAACAACGATCGGAAGAGGGGGCAGCGATACGTCTGCAGCCGCACTTGGGGCGGCAATTGACGCTGAGTACATCGATATTTTCACAGATGTTGAAGGTGTGATGACTGCTGATCCGAGAGTAGTGGAAAACGCGAAACCGCTTCCTGTGGTAACATATACGGAAATCTGCAATTTGGCGTACCAGGGAGCGAAAGTGATTCATCCGCGAGCTGTGGAAATTGCGATGCAGGCTAAGGTTCCGATCCGCGTCCGCTCAACCTATTCTAAAGATAAAGGCACATTGGTGACTTCACATCATTCTTCCAATGTCGGCAGTGATGTTTTTGAACGGCTGATTACTGGAATTGCCCATGTCAAAGATGTCACACAGTTCAAAGTGCCTTCAAAAATCGGTCAGTATAACGTTCAGACTGAAGTTTTTAAAGCGATGGCGAATGCAGGAATCAGCGTTGATTTCTTTAATATTACACCTAGTGAAATTGTTTATACGGTGGCTGGGAACAAGACGGAAACAGCTCAGCGCATCTTAATGGATATGGGCTATGACCCGATGGTGACGAGAAACTGCGCAAAAGTTTCGGCAGTCGGTGCCGGTATCATGGGCGTCCCGGGTGTAACGTCTAAAATTGTGACAGCCCTATCAGAGAAAGAGATTCCTATTCTGCAGTCGGCGGACAGCCACACGACCATCTGGGTGCTTGTCCATGAAAAGGACATGGTTCCTGCTGTAAACGCTTTGCATGAAGTGTTTGAACTTTCTAAGTAAATGTGATTGAATCATGATGAGGTGAAAAAAATGAATTTCGGAAATGTGTCTACAGCTATGATTACACCTTTTGACAATAAAGGGAATGTAGACTTTCAAAAATTGTCTACACTGATTGACTACTTGTTGAAAAACGGAACAGATTCTTTAGTAGTAGCGGGAACGACAGGAGAATCTCCAACCCTTTCAACAGAAGAAAAAATAGCGCTATTTGAATATACGGTCAAAGAAGTGAACGGCCGAGTGCCCGTTATTGCGGGTACTGGAAGCAACAACACGAAAGATTCCATTAAGCTCACAAAAAAAGCTGAGGAAGCGGGCGTAGACGCGGTCATGCTCGTTACACCGTACTATAATAAACCTTCACAAGAAGGCATGTACCAGCATTTTAAAGCTGTTGCTTCTGAAACGTCTCTTCCTGTTATGCTGTACAATGTGCCGGGCCGCACCGTTGCTTCTCTTGCTCCTGAGACGACTATCCGTTTAGCGGCAGATGTTCCGAATGTTGTTGCGATTAAAGAAGCGAGCGGAGACCTCGAAGCGATTACAAAAATTGTTGCGGAAACACCTGAAGATTTCTCCGTTTATTCTGGAGATGACGCCTTGACGCTTCCTGTTCTGTCAGTAGGAGGAAGAGGTGTCGTTTCAGTCGCAAGCCATATCGTAGGCTCTGATATGCAGCAAATGATCAAAAATTATACAAATGGGCAAACAGCTAACGCGGCACTGATTCACCAGAAACTCCTGCCGATTATGAAGGAACTGTTTAAAGCGCCTAACCCGGCTCCTGTGAAAACAGCTCTTCAGCTGAAAGGCCTTGATGTCGGTTCAGTGCGTCTTCCTCTTATCCCGTTAAACGAAGATGAACGTCTGAGCTTAAGCAGCGCGATTAGCGAACTGTAAGAAAAATTTCATACAGTGAAACAAACGCGGTCATTCTCATTCCACCTGAGTTTGACCGTTTCTTATACATATTGGTTTTCCCTAAACCTTCTGCTTTATCTTGTTTTCTAAAATTACTTTCAGTTATAATAGGAACAAGTGATGATGGACGGGTATGAGACTAGGAGGATATAGATTTTGAAAAAGAAAAATACAGAAAACGTTAGAATTATCGCCCTTGGCGGTGTCGGAGAAATTGGGAAGAACCTTTATGTCATCGAAATTGATTCAGACATATTTGTCGTTGATGCCGGCCTTATGCATCCAGAAAATGAAATGCTTGGTATTGATGTGGTGATTCCTGACATATCATATTTAATTGAACGATCTGACCGCGTCAAGGCTATCTTTTTAACACATGGGCATGATGAGAATATCGGCGGCGTTTTTTACTTGTTAAACAAGCTGTCTGTTCCTGTATACGGAACAAAGCTGACGCTTGCACTGTTAAGAGAAAAATTAAAGCAATACGGACATAACCGAAAAGCTGATTTAAGAGAAATTCACTCAAAATCTGTCATTACATTTGAATCAACAAAGGTATCGTTCTTTAATACGATCCACAGTATCCCTGATTCAGTAGGCGTTAGTTTAAAAACATCACTTGGGTCTATTGTATGCACGGGAGACTTCAAATTTGACCAAACACCCGCACTTAATCAATCATGCGACATTGGCGAGATTGCCAAAATCGGCAACAGCGGCGTACTTGCTCTGCTTTCTGACAGTGCAAATGCAGAACGTCCGGGTTACACCCCTTCGGAAGCTGTTGTCAGCGGAGAGATTTCGGACGCGCTTTACAATTCAGAGAACCGGGTAATCATTGCTGTTTTCGCATCCAATATTAACCGGATTCAGCAAGTCATTCATGCAGCGGCTCAAAATGGCAGAAAGATTGCCGTTGCCGGAAAAAACCTTCAATCGATCCTTCAGCTTGCAAGAAAGCTTGGATATATTGAAGCAGATGACGAACTGTTTATTTCGGTTCAGGACGTCAAAAAATATCCGAAGCGCGAAGTAGCTATTGTAACTGCCGGCAGCCATGGTGAACCGTTGGCAGCTCTGACAAGAATGGGAAACAAAGCCCACAAGCAGCTGAATATCGAAGAAGGGGATACAGTTGTAATTGCATCCACACCGATCCCTGGGCAGGAACTCATTTATTCTAAAACAGTAGATTTGCTTGCCAGAGCTGGCGCACAAGTCATTTTTGCACAAAAGCGTGTGCATGTGTCTGGACACGGCTCACAGGAAGAGTTAAAGCTGATGATCAATCTGCTTAAACCAAAATATTTAATTCCTGTAAACGGCGAATACAGAATGCAAAAGGCTCATTCAAAAATCGCTGAAGAAATCGGCATGAAGCGCAGTGATATCTTCTTAATTGAAAAAGGAGACGTTGTCGAGTTCCGCGGCCAAAACGTAAAGATCGGTGATAAAGTGCCATACGGCAATATTTTAATCGACGGTTTAGGTGTAGGCGACATCGGAAATATTGTGCTGAGAGACCGCCGCTTACTTTCACAAGACGGCATACTGATTGTTGTCATTACCCTTGATAAACAAAAGAAACATCTTGTATCAGGTCCTGAGATTATCACACGCGGTTTTGTTTATGTAAGAGAGTCTGAAGGCCTTATCGTACAGGCTACTGAGCTTGTACGCTCTATCGTGACTGAAGCAACTGAAACATCAAATGTTGAATGGTCAACGCTTAAGCAGGCAATGCGAGATGCTTTGAACCAATTCCTATATGAAAAAACAAAACGTAAACCGATGATCATCCCAATTATTATGGAAGTCTAATGGAAACGTAAGACCGGAGCTGCTCCGGTCTTTATTTTTTTGCCTGTTATGCCGGGATTGAATCGAAGATCTTTGTTCATAATACAAAGAGAAACTCGGAAAGGGTGAAAGCGAAATGGATCATCGTATGGAAAATACACAAGAAGAACGTCCTGAAAAAAATGATGCGAAAGACAGCATTATGAATAAAATACAGCAGCTAGGGGAAACGACACTTCCGCAGCTGCCGCAAGATACAAATATCCATTGTCTGACCATTATCGGACAAATAGAAGGCCATGTTCAGCTGCCTCCGCAAAACAAAACAACAAAATATGAACATGTCATCCCGCAAATCGTTGCCATTGAGCAGAATCCAAAAATTGAAGGTTTGCTTATTATATTAAATACAGTCGGCGGAGATGTGGAAGCAGGTCTTGCGATTGCTGAAATGCTCGCATCCTTGTCAAAACCGACCGTCTCCATTGTACTTGGCGGAGGACATTCCATCGGTGTGCCAATTGCGGTATCTTGTGATTACAGCTATATCGCTGAAACAGCTACCATGACGATTCATCCCGTTCGGCTGACGGGACTGGTGATCGGTGTGCCTCAAACCTTTGAGTACTTGGATAAGATGCAAGAAAGAGTCGTTAAATTTGTAACAAGCCATTCAAATGTAAATGAAGATAAGTTTAAAGAGCTGATGTTTTCAAAAGGAAACTTAACACGTGATATTGGAACAAATGTCGTCGGCAAGGATGCCGTCGAGTATGGCCTGATTGATCACGTCGGCGGAGTCGGCCAAGCGATCAATAAATTAAATGAGCTGATCGAGGAAGCGAGAGAAGAAGAAGGACGGATGATTCAATGATTTTATATACCATGATGCCGCAGGAAATTGTTTTCGCAGAACAGAACCAACAGCCAAGTGCTCACGAGCAAATCGAGTATAGAGGTGTTCCGCTTCTTGTCGAGATGAAAGGCAATGAAGCAGAGGTTATACAAGTCATGAGTACAAACCCCATGCACTTTCTGCATCCGGATATTTCTCCCGGACAAAAGCTAAAATTAAACGTATAAGATTCCTCCCCTTTTTTAAGGGCAAAATATGCTATAATAGGGGAATCCTACAGAAAAAATGCAGCCAGTAAACGGCTGCTTTCTTCATTATGTATGAACTTACATTTTTTAACGCAGTAAGGTGATGAGTGTGGCAAAGAAAAAAAGAAAATCGAGAAAAAAACAGGCAAAACAGCTCAACATAAAATACGAATTAAACGGATTGCTGTGCATTGCTATCTCAATTATCGCCATTTTGCAGCTTGGTGTAGTGGGACAAACCTTTATCTACTTGTTCCGTTTTTTCGCTGGTGAGTGGTTTATTTTATGCTTGTTAGGCTTATTTGTTTTAGGGGTTTCACTATTTTGGAAGAAAAAAACGCCAAGTCTTTTAACGAGACGAAAGGCGGGGCTGTACTGCATCATTGCAAGCATCTTGCTGCTTTCTCATGTGCAGCTGTTTAAAAATTTGACGAACAGAGGGTCTATTGAGTCTGCCAGCGTGATCCGCAATACATGGGAATTATTTTTAATGGACATGAATGGGAGTTCTGCTTCACCTGATTTAGGCGGGGGAATAATCGGGGCGCTTCTGTTTGCGGCTTCACACTTTTTGTTTGCATCTACTGGTTCTCAAATTATGGCGATTGTAATGATTTTGATCGGATTGATTCTGGTCACAGGGCGCTCTCTTCAAGAAACGCTGAAAAAGTGGATGAGCCCGATCGGCCGCTTTATCAAAGAACAATGGTTTGCTTTTATTGATGACATGAAATCAGTCAAAACAAATATGAAATCATCGCAAAAGGCGAAAGCCAATACTAGCAAAAAACAAAAGCCGGCTCGCAAAAAACAGCAAATGGAGCCAGAGCCCGCTGCTGAAGAAGAGGAGCAGGAAATGGTATCGCCTCTCATTCATTCAGAGCCGATTATCTCAAGCTTTTCAGACCGGAATGAATCGGAAGAGCCCCCGGCAGCTGCAGAAAAACAAATTGAACCGGTCACAGAACCTCTTCAGGAAAATCAGTCCGAGGCTGACCATAATGAAACGGCAGTTGCTCCGCCAATGACCTTTACAGAACTTGAAAATAAAGATTATCAGATGCCGTCATTAGATTTATTAGCCGATCCGATGCATACCGGCCAGCAGGCTGATAAAAAAAATATTTATGAAAATGCGAGAAAGCTCGAACGCACCTTCCAAAGCTTCGGCGTAAAGGCAAAAGTGACACAGGTTCATCTCGGGCCGGCTGTCACGAAATATGAAGTGTATCCGGATGTCGGAGTAAAGGTCAGTAAAATAGTCAACCTAAGTGACGATTTAGCGCTTGCATTAGCTGCAAAAGACATCAGGATTGAGGCGCCTATTCCAGGTAAATCTGCCATTGGGATAGAAGTTCCAAACGCGGAAGTGGCTATGGTATCGCTGAAGGAAGTGCTTGAGTCAAAACTTAATGATCGACCTGATGCAAAACTGTTAATCGGACTTGGCCGTAATATTTCAGGCGAAGCCGTGCTTGCTGAATTAAACAAAATGCCTCATTTGCTTGTTGCAGGCGCGACCGGGAGCGGAAAAAGTGTCTGTGTCAACGGCATTATTACAAGTATTTTGATGCGCGCTAAACCGCATGAAGTGAAAATGATGATGATTGACCCAAAAATGGTTGAGCTGAATGTGTACAATGGAATTCCGCATTTGCTTGCTCCGGTGGTAACTGATCCTAAAAAAGCTTCACAAGCTTTGAAAAAGGTTGTCAATGAAATGGAACGGCGGTACGAACTGTTTTCTCATACAGGAACTAGAAATATTGAAGGGTACAATGATTATATTAAACGCTCCAATAATGAGGGAGAGGCAAAACAGCCAGAGCTGCCGTATATCGTGGTTATTGTGGACGAGCTAGCTGATCTTATGATGGTAGCTTCATCTGATGTAGAAGACTCGATTACGAGATTGTCCCAAATGGCGCGGGCTGCCGGCATCCACCTTATTATTGCGACACAGCGCCCGTCAGTTGACGTCATTACAGGGGTCATCAAGGCAAATATTCCGTCACGAATCGCATTCAGTGTCTCTTCACAGACGGATTCAAGGACCATTCTGGATATGGGGGGCGCTGAGAAGCTTCTAGGACGCGGAGATATGCTGTTTTTACCTGTAGGGGCTAATAAGCCTGTCCGCGTACAAGGAGCATTTTTGTCAGACGAAGAAGTGGAGCAGGTCGTGGATCATGTCATTACGCAGCAAAAAGCTCAATATCAGGAAGAAATGATTCCTGAAGAAATAACGGAAACACATACTGAGGTTACCGATGACCTTTATGATGAAGCCGTCGAATTAATTGTCGGCATGCAGACTGCATCCGTATCGATGCTGCAAAGAAGGTTCAGAATCGGGTATACAAGAGCGGCACGTCTGATAGATGCAATGGAAGAACGCGGTGTAGTTGGCCCGTATGAAGGCAGCAAACCAAGGGAAGTCTTAATATCAAAAGAAAAACATGATGAGCTCTCTTCTTAAAGAAAGAGAGCTCGGCAACAATAATAACATTATGTAAACTGTACACCTTGCTGTTTATTTTTTCGACAAAACATGATATAGTTGTCCCAATTGTTCAATAATTTTTATCGAAGGTGGTTTACGGAGGGGAAACATGTCTACAAAAGCTGATAATCGGCACTTGTATTTAAAAGTAATTGAACGAATTAAAGAGGATATTAAAAATGGAATCTACACTGAGAAAGAAAAGCTCCCTTCTGAATTTGAGCTTTCCAAAAAGCTTGGCGTCAGCCGGGCGACTTTGCGTGAAGCACTACGGATATTGGAAGAAGAGCATGTGATTATCAGAAGGCATGGTGTAGGAACTTTTGTCCATTCTAAGCCGTTATTTCTTTCGGGCATTGAACAGCTGAACAGTGTAACCAAAATGATTGAACAGGCTAATATGATCCCAGGAACAATCTTTCTTTCATCTCAAGTGCTTATGCCGACTGATGATGATATCAAGAGATTTCATCTGACATCAGGCCAGGAAGTTTTTTATCTTGAACGTGTCAGAACGGCAAACGGACAGCCGATTGTGTATTGTATTGACAAAATTCCGATGGATATATTGCCGGATTCTTTTTCTCACCAGCAAGAGTCTATGTTTGACCTGCTTGAGAAAAATTCAGGCTCTGTCATCAGCTATGCCGTAACCGATATCGAGCCGATCGGCTATCATGATACGATTTCTCCAGTGCTGGAATGTGATCCGGAAACAGCTCTTTTACTGTTAAAACAAACGCATTATGATCAGCATGATAAACCGGTGCTTTATTCATTAAACTATTTCAGAGCAGACAAATTCAGATTCCATGTTTTGCGTAAACGATTCTAAAACAGACGCCAGTGATGTGTCTGTTTTTTTATTGCCTGGTTTATGTTTCTTTGTACATACTTTCAATGCGGTTAACGCAAGATATAAAGGATGACTAAGTGAATGGGTGAAAATGTTGAAAGAAAAAATAGGAATGAAAAATATTATTGCTCTGGCTTCCGTACCGCTTGTTATGACATTAGGGAACTCCATGCTGATTCCCGTGCTTCCGATGATGGAGAAAAAGCTGTCGGTCAATTCATTTCAAGTATCATTAATTATCACTGTATATTCAGTGGTAGCGATCATTTGCATTCCGATCGCGGGGTATCTGTCGGATAGATTTGGCAGAAAAAAAGTGCTGCTCCCATGCCTTCTTATTGCGGGAATAGGGGGAGCTGTGGCTGCTTTTGCTTCGACATATATAGACAATCCTTATGCTATGATCTTGGCTGGACGGGTTCTTCAAGGCATCGGATCAGCAGGGGCAGCTCCCATCGTCATGCCGTTTATCGGCGATCTGTTTAAGGGAGATGATGAAAAGGTCAGTGCCGGTCTTGGCGATATTGAAACCGCTAACACCTCGGGGAAAGTGCTGAGTCCCATACTGGGCGCTTTACTCGCATCCTGGTACTGGTTCGTCCCGTTTTGGTTTATTCCATTTTTCTGTTTGATCAGCTTTTTGCTTGTATTGTTTCTGGTGGAGAAGCCTGAAGAAGATGAGGATGCACCTACAATTTCAGAGTTCCTCAAGAATGTGCGGAAAATCTTTAAACAGGATGGACGCTGGCTCTACACAGTTTTTATTATTGGATGCGTCATTATGTTTTTATTATTTGGCGTATTATTTTACTTATCAGATACGCTAGAGAATAAATATACAATTGACGGAGTGGCCAAAGGCGGGCTGCTGGCGATACCTCTTTTATTCCTGTCCATTAGTTCTTTTATAGCGGGTAAAAAGATCGGCAAAGATAAGGCAAGAATGAAATTTTGCGTCGTTACAGGGATGATTATGTTAAGCCTGTCTTTTATCGGCTTGTGGTGGAACCACAGTTTTTATTTTTTATTTATCTTTTTAAGTTTTGGGGGAATTGGAATCGGAATGGCGCTACCTGCTTTAGATGCGCTGATAACGGAAGGGATTGAAAGTGAGGAATGCGGAACAATTTCTTCATTTTACAATAGTATGCGCTTTATTGGAGTAGCTCTCGGGCCGCCTGTGTTTGCGGCATTGATGTCTAATGCAAGCTGGCTTATCTTCATTCTTTCCGCGTTTTGCGGGATTATTTCTTTATTTCTGGTGCTCTTTAATATAGATGCTAAAAAAAGTGAAGAAGAAAAAAACTTAGGGACGGTTTGACAAACCGTCTTTTTTTGCTGAGAAAAATCGGCAGAAAACTTGTGTAAGATAAGTGATTGATTCGCATTTCGTAAAAGCATGAAGAGGACAAGGATCATAACAGCACAAACAGCGGAAGAACTATTAATACGCAAGAGGTTATTGTTTCCTTATAAATCCTACAGTTGCTATAATTACATGAAAGAGTGTTTCTGCGAATGCTGAAATTTGGTCATAATACATACTAATAAGAAATGAACGAAGGAGGTTTCACATGTCATATGTCAATGAAGTCAAAACAAAGCACGGCGGTTTAACCGCACATATTGTAGAAACAGAAAAATTTAAAACCGTCTCGCTTATCTTTAAAATGCTGGCACCCTTAACAAAGGAGCAAGTTACGAAAAGAGCGCTGTTCCCGCATGTGCTGCTTCGCGGAACAGAAAGCCGTCCGAAAACTGCAGAATTACGTTCTTATCTGGATGAACTGTACGGCACATCTGTTTCGGCCGATCTCTCAAAAAAAGGTGAACAGCATGTGATTACATTCAGACTTGAAATTCCGAATGAAAAATATTTAAAAGATCAGACGCCTCTCCTTGAAAAAGGGCTCCAGCTTCTCGCAGAAATCGTCTTTTCACCTGCTTTAGAAGCAGGCGTTTTTCAATCGCAATATGTGGATCAAGAAAAACGAACGCTGAAGCAGAGAATTCAAGCGGTTTATGATGATAAAATGCGTTACTCTAATCTAAGGCTTATACAGGAAATGTGTAAAAATGAACCTTATTCGCTGCACGTTAATGGTGAGATCGACGATGTTGATGCCATTACGGCCGATCAATTATATGAAACATACCGAAACGCGATCCAAAAAGACCAGCTTGATCTATATGTCGTCGGCGATGTTGACAGGAAACAAGTGCAAGCTGCTATTGATCAATATTTTCACACAGAGGAACGCGCTCTGGAAGCATTTGTGAACAACCATTCTGAACAATCTGAGCCTAAAGAAGTCATTGATGAAGTAGACGTCAAACAAGGCAAGCTGAATATTGGCTATCGGACCAATATTACCTTTACGGATCAGGATTATTCAGCTTTACAAGTTTTTAACGGAATGTTCGGCGGCTTTTCTCATTCCAAGCTTTTCATTAATGTTCGGGAAAAAGCCAGTCTCGCTTATTACGCAGCCTCCCGTATTGATAGCTTTAAAGGCTTATTAATGGTGATGTCAGGAATTGAAGTGAAAAACTACAAACAAGCCGTTTCTATTATTGCCGAGCAATTTCAGGCTATGAAAAACGGGGAGTTCAGTGAGCAAGACATCTCTCAGACGAAAGCCATGATTCGGAATCAGGTGCTGGAAACAATTGATACTGCGTACGGTTTATCTGAATTTTTATATCAGCAGGCCGCTGCCCAAGTCGATATTCCGATCGAAGATTTCCTTGCCAATATTGAGCGGGTGACAAAAGAGGATATCATTAAAGTCGGCGAAAAAATTCAGCTTGATACGACTTACTTCTTAAAAGGGACGGAGGGTGCATCTTGATAAAACCAATCGAATTTGAACAGCTTCAGGAGACGCTGTATCATGAAAAAATGTCAAACGGCCTAGACGTATACGTATTGCCGAAAAATGGCTTTAACAAGACGTATGCGGTATTCACAACAAAGTACGGGTCTATAGATAATCAGTTTGTCCCTCTTGGAAAAGACGAGATGGTTCATGTCCCCGACGGGATTGCCCATTTTCTTGAACATAAGCTGTTTGAAAAAGCTGATGGAGATGTTTTTCAAGATTTCAGTAAACAGGGCGCCTCTGCCAATGCGTTTACGTCATTTACAAGAACGGCTTATCTTTTCTCGAGTACGTCAAACGTGGAACGCAATTTGGAAACACTGATTGATTTTGTGCAGGACCCTTATTTTACAGAAAAAACAGTAGAAAAGGAAAAAGGGATTATCGGCCAGGAAATTAACATGTATGATGATAATCCTGACTGGAGGCTGTACTTCGGGGTAATTGAAAACATGTTCAAAGATCATCCTGTCAAAATTGATATAGCCGGCACGGTAGAAAGTATATCCCATATCACTAAGGACCTTCTTTATGAATGTTATGAGACGTTTTATCATCCGAGCAACATGCTCCTCTTTATAGTCGGCCCTGTTGATCCTGAAGCAATCATATCTCAGGTAAGAGAAAATCAGGGAAGAAAACCGTATACAGATCAGCCGGAAATTAAACGGGAAGAAGTAAAAGAGCAAGAAGCTGTTTTCCGAAAAGAAAAAGAAATTAAAATGAATGTTCAGGGACCGAAATGTCTCGTCGGACTGAAATCAAAGCATCCGTATAGATTAGGGAAAGAGCTGCTCAAGCGTGAACTAGCAATGAACCTATTGCTGGAATCTTTGTTCGGCAAAAGCTCTGCTCAATATGAATCCCTTTATGAAAAAGGGTATATTGATGAGACGTTCAGCTTTGATTTTACGGCTGAATATGGGTTCGGTTTTGCGGCTATTGGCGGGGACACGCCTGAACCGGATAAATTGGCTGAAGACATTAAAGGCAATCTGCTTCGTGCCGGTGAAATCATCACCGCTGAGAAGATTGAACTTGCCAGAAAGAAAAAAATCGGGTCATTTTTAAAGGCATTAAACTCACCTGAATACATCGCTAACCAATTCACTCGCTATGCATTTTTGGAGATGAGCCTGTTTGATATCGTAACTGTTCTTGAGCAGATCACCCTTGAGGATGTGCAGCAAATCATACAAGAGGAAATTGCTGACGACAGACTGACTGTCTGCAAAGTGGTTCCTAAATCTTAACATGCATCCCTCCAACGTGAGGGGTGTTTTTCTGCGGAAAGAAGGAAAGAGGATGAAAAAAACAGCATTAGTCACCGGGGCAAGCGGCGGTATTGGCAAAAGCATAAGTGAATCGCTTGCAGCAGAGGGGTATGATCTGCTTTTGCACTACAATCAGAATGAAGACGCGGCAGCAGAGCTTGCTGAAAAACTGAAACGGGCGTTTGGCATAGATGCTAATATTTTGCAAGGAGATCTCTCCACTCCGACTGGCGCTGATGAACTATCAAAATCAATTGTTCAGCCGGTTGATGCGATCGTTTTAAACAGCGGCAGAAGCCATTTCGGGCTGATTACTGATGTAGATAATGCTACGGTACAGGAAATGGTTCAGCTGCATGTGGCAAGTCCTTACATGCTGACGAGAAACCTTCTTCCAGGCATGATCCGAAACAAAACGGGAGCGATTGTGGCAGTCAGCTCTATTTGGGGAGAGACTGGCGCATCGTGTGAGGTGCTGTACAGCATGGCAAAGGGAGCACAGCACTCGTTTGTAAAAGGACTGGCTAAGGAGCTGGCTCCAAGCGGTATCAGGGTCAATGCAGTAGCACCTGGTGCTGTAGATACAAACATGATGAATCAATTCAGTCCGGATGAATTGGAAGAGATCGCTGATGAGATCCCGATCGGCCGGCTTGCACAGCCGAAAGAAATTGCCGAGGCAGTAGCATTTCTCATGTCTGAAAAAGCTTCCTATATTACTGGACAGATTCTGTCAGTTAACGGGGGCTGGCACTGCTGACGCAAATAAAATGTGTATAGTTTCTTTTAAGAAGGACAAAATAATTTTGTAACTTCACATGAAATGGAGGAAACTCACATGTCAGTATTAGAAAACTGGGATAGTTGGAAGAATTTCCTTGGTGATCGTTTGAACTATGCGCAAGATAAAGGCATGAGTCAGGACACCATCACTGACCTTGCTACAGAAATCGGCGGTTACCTGGCTAATGAAGTGGATTCTAAGAACGAGCAGGAAAAAGTGCTGGCAGATCTTTGGAGCGTAGCATCTAAAGAAGAACAGCATGCCATTGCCAATATGATGGTTAAGCTTGTTGAAAATAACAGCACTCATTAAGAAGAGAGGAGATTCTTCCTCTCTTTTTTATGTTTTACTGATCATAGCAACATTCTTCTTTCTAATTAGAGAAAAATGCTTTATGATAAAGGAAGGTAAAAATTTGCCACAATGAAGGGGGTATATCATTTGGCAAAGCTCGAATGGTATTTTGAATATGAAATTCAAGTGAACCGCCCCGGACTGCTCGGGGATATTTCATCTCTTCTCGGGATGCTTTCTATTAACATCGTAACGATAAACGGCGTCGATCTTTCCAGAAGGGGAATGCTGCTCAGGTGCCGCCATATAGATCAAATTAAACGATTAGAATCAATCTTAAAAACGATGGAAACAATTAAAGTAACGAAGCTGAGGGAACCAAGGCTTCGCGACCGTCTCGCCGTGCGACACGGCCGGTACATCCAGAGGGATGCCGATGATAAGAAAACATTCCGCTTTGAACGGGACGAGCTGGGGCTATTAGTCGATTTTATGGCCGAACTGTTCAAAAAAGAAGGCCATAAATTAATCGGGATCCGGGGAATGCCGCGCGTCGGGAAAACGGAGTCAATTGTAGCTTCCAGCGTATGCGCCAGCAAAAGGTGGCTGTTTGTGTCATCTACCTTGCTGAAACAAACAATCAGAAGCCAGCTGATTGCCGATGAATACAGCACTGAAAATGTTTTTATCATTGACGGGATTGTGTCGACAAGAAGAGGGTCTGAACGCCATCTGCAGCTGGTGAGGGAAATCATGAGGCTGCCTGCTACAAAAGTGGTGGAGCATCCGGACATATTCGTTCAAAATACAGAGTATACACTAGATGACTTTGATTATATTATTGAACTGAGAAATGATCCTGATGAGGTTATTACATATGAACATGCTGAAGAACCCCAAATGTTTGATCAACCCGGGTTTTCAAGCTTTGATTTTTAAAATTGGAAGGTGTTTGTTGTGACTGAACTAGGAATCCGGCTGAAAGAAGCCAGAGAGGAAAAAGCAATGTCATTGGATGATCTCCAAGCGGCAACTAAGATTCAAAAAAGGTATTTAACCGCCTTGGAGGAAGGAAATTATGACATTATTCCGGGTAAGTTTTATGTCCGGGCTTTCATCAAACAATATGCGGAAGCCGTCGGGCTTGATGCTGACCAATTGTTTGAAGAGTATAAAAAAGATATCCCGAATACGTATCATGACGATGTGTCTGAAAAAATCTCCGGTATGAATATGCAGAAGGAAATGCCAAAGCCTGCTTCTAAAGCGCTGGAATTGCTGCCTACAATACTTGTGATTCTCGGCGTGATTGTCGTAATTGCCATTGTTTACGCTATAATTCAGTTTGCGAATCATAAAAACGATGATAATAGCAACGCGGCATCAGAAAAATCAATCACGAAAAGTGAAAGCAAGTATGAAATCCCTAAGGATTCGACGCTGAAAGAGAATCAAACGAACAGCTCTGCAAAAGAGACAGACACAAAAAAAGAAACGAAAGACAAAGAAGATAGAAAAAAAGACAGTGACAGTAACAAACTAGAGTTGAAAGCAACTGGCACTGAAGGATCTGTAACAACGTATGAAGTGTCCGGCGCCGATAAAATCGAGCTTGAGCTGAAGGCTTCAGACAGCTCTTGGATTCGAGTGCGCGATGAAAACAGCAGCTCTCTCAAAGAGGGTACACTGAAAAAAGACGAAACGTATAAGAAAGACATAACTGACCAGAAACAAGTTGAAATCCGCACAGGATATGCACCTAACCTGAAAATAAAAATCAACGGTGAGGTTCTGTCGTATAAACTTGATCCTAAAGAAGTAATGGCACAAACAATAAAGATTGTAAATAAAAAGGAAGAAAAGTCATCTTAATCACCAGATGACTTTTCTTCACGTCCGAGTATGAAATTGGAGGGGCTTTATGTTTAACTTACCGAATAAAATCACACTAGCAAGAATTGCATTAATCCCGATCTTCATGATTATCATGCTGGCGCCGTTTGACTGGGGCAGGCTCGAATTTGGAGACGAATCCATTCCGGTCACACACTTAGCGGGCGCTATTTTGTTTATTATTGCATCGACGACAGATTGGATAGATGGTTATTATGCCCGCAAACTGAACCTTGTTACAAACTTTGGGAAATTTCTCGATCCGCTTGCGGACAAACTTCTCGTATCGGCAGCGTTAATTATCCTTGTGCAATTTGATCTTGCTCCCGCTTGGATGGTCATTGTGATTATCAGCCGGGAGTTTGCTGTAACAGGTTTAAGGCTTGTATTAGCCGGAACGGGAGAAGTAGTAGCTGCGAATATGCTTGGTAAAATTAAAACCTGGGCACAAATTATAGCAGTATCTGCATTGCTTCTTCACAATCTTCCGTTTGAGCTTGTGTCATTTCCGTTCGCTGACCTGGCGTTATGGGTAGCCGTATTCTTTACCGTTGTATCAGGGTGGGACTATTTCGCTAAAAACTGGGAAGCGCTAAAAACATCTAACTAAGAAAGAAGGACATACGTGATGGAATTTCCAAAAAAAGCAGAAATTATTGCAGTAGGTTCAGAGCTCTTGCTTGGTCAGATTGCCAATACAAATGCTCAATTTATCAGCAAACAGCTGGCAGAAATCGGAGTAAACGTATTCTACCATACAGCAGTCGGTGATAATCCGGAGCGGCTGAAGCAGGTCATCCGCATTGCTGAAGAGCGCTCTGATTTTATTATTTTTTCAGGAGGGCTCGGACCGACAAAAGATGATTTAACAAAAGAAACGATAGCTAATGTGCTGGGACGCCCGCTCGTTTTAAATGATGAGGCATTTCAATCCATTGAGGATTATTTCAAACGAACAAAACGCACGATGTCACCTAATAACCGAAAACAAGCGCTTGTAATCGAAGGATCTGACGTACTGGCAAATCACTTTGGAATGGCGCCGGGAATGCTTACAGAGCATGATTCACGCTTTTATATGCTTCTTCCCGGACCGCCGAGTGAATTGCGTCCGATGTTTGAAAATGAGGCTAAACCGCTTCTTCTTAAAAAGATGGGCTCGAATGAAAAAATTGTGTCAACGGTTCTTCGCTTCTTCGGTATCGGCGAATCTCAGCTAGAAGCTGATTTAGAAGATATCATTGATGCACAGACGAACCCGACGATTGCCCCGTTGGCAGCGGATGGAGAGGTGACGCTGCGCCTGACAGCGAAACATGCCGATGAAAAAGAAACAGAGCGTTTGTTAAAAGAAACAGAAGCCGTTATTTTAGAACGTGTCGGTGAATTTTTCTATGGCTACGACGATACATCGCTTGTGAAAGAGCTATCTAAAGCATGTAAGGAAAAAGGCATCACGCTTTCTGCCGCAGAAAGCTTTACCGGCGGGCTGTTTTCTGAATGGCTGACAGACCTTAGCGGCGCTTCAGCGTTGTTTTCCGGCGGCGTCGTTTGCTATTCAAACGAAGTGAAGCAAAATGTGCTCGGCGTCAAAAAGGAAACATTGGACCGTTTCGGCGCAGTCAGCGAGCAATGTGCATCTGAGCTCGCAAAGGGTGTTCAGCAGCTCACTGGAAGCGATATTGGCATTAGCTTTACCGGTGTTGCCGGCCCTGATACCCAAGAAGGCCATGCACCTGGACATGTGTTTATCGGTATTTCTGCAAATGGAAAAGAAGAGGTTCACGAATTTCACTTTGCGGGCTCCAGAACAGGAATTAGAAAACGTGCTGCTAAATATGGCTGCCATTTAATTTTAAAACTGTTAGAGCAAAAATAATGTTTTCAGCACACTATCCTCCTCAAAAAACATGATTTCTCCGGCTCATTATGATATTTTGGTAGAAATCAGGCCAAGAAAAAATCCGAATATGCGTTCGCTTTTTTCTTGGCAAATCCCTTCAAACAGGGTATAGTATATGTAGTGGTAACATAAAGGAGGAAAAAATAGAATGAGTGATCGTCAGGCAGCCTTAGATATGGCTCTTAAACAAATAGAAAAGCAGTTCGGCAAAGGTTCTATTATGAAACTGGGGGAAAAGACAGATACAAGAATTTCTACTGTTCCAAGCGGCTCCCTCGCTCTTGATACGGCACTGGGAATAGGCGGGTATCCCCGCGGACGGATTATTGAAGTATACGGTCCTGAAAGCTCAGGTAAAACAACTGTGGCGCTCCATGCCATTGCTGAGGTTCAGCAGCAGGGAGGACAAGCTGCGTTTATCGATGCGGAGCATGCGCTAGACCCGGTATACGCACAAAAACTCGGTGTCAATATCGAAGAGCTTTTACTGTCTCAGCCAGATACAGGCGAGCAGGCGCTTGAAATTGCAGAAGCATTGGTTCGAAGCGGTGCAGTTGACATCGTCGTTGTCGACTCTGTAGCGGCGCTCGTTCCGAAAGCGGAAATTGAAGGCGACATGGGAGATTCACATGTCGGTTTGCAGGCGCGTTTAATGTCTCAAGCGCTTCGTAAGCTTTCAGGGGCTATCAACAAATCGAAGACAATCGCGATTTTCATTAACCAAATTCGTGAAAAAGTCGGCGTTATGTTCGGAAACCCGGAAACGACTCCCGGCGGCCGTGCGCTGAAATTCTACTCTTCCGTTCGTCTTGAAGTACGCCGTGCTGAACAGCTGAAACAAGGCAACGACGTTATGGGGAATAAAACGAGAATCAAAGTCGTGAAAAACAAAGTAGCTCCTCCGTTCCGTACAGCTGAGGTTGATATTATGTATGGAGAAGGTATCTCAAAAGAAGGCGAAATCATTGATCTCGGAACTGAACTTGATATCGTGCAAAAAAGCGGTTCATGGTACTCTTATGAAGAAGAGCGTCTTGGCCAAGGCCGTGAAAATGCCAAGCAATTCTTAAAAGAAAATAAAGATATCATGCTGATGATTCAGGAGCAAATTCGTGAACATTACGGCTTAGATAATAACGGAGTAGTACAGCAGCAGGCGGAAGAGACACAGGAAGAACTCGAATTTGAAGAATAAAAATAAAATGAATTTGAAATAATAAAAAAGGCAGAGTGCAAACTCTGCCTTTTTTCTGCAAAATAATGATAAAAAAATTGCTTTTTTTAACAACTTTTATAGTGCTTCATACGTCTAACAAAACGTGTGCATTTGATATTAGATTGGGAGGATAAAATGAATGACAAGCCCCACTCGCAGAAGAACTGCGAAGCGTAGACGCAGAAAACTAAATAAAAGAGGCAAACTTTTGTTTGGTATGTTGGCCGCAATCATTTGTTTCACGATTTGGAATGCCGTTCATCGAGAGGATAAAGAAGCCGAACCATCTCAAGAAGCTGCGGCGGTTTCTGATACCGGTCAGAAGCAAGCTGATCAGAAGAAAAACAAAGCCAAAAAAACAGAGGAACAAATCAAAACAGTGGACCGCAATCCAAAAATCAGCAGTTATTTAAAAGAGATCGGCTTCAGCGGGACAGCCATGATCGTCAGAAACGGAGAAGTCGAATTAAATAAAGGTTTTGGCTATGCGGACCGCAAGCATCACATAAAAAACAATCCTGCGACAACTTTTTATATCGGATCATCACAAAAAGCGCTAATAGCAACCGCTATTCTGCAGCTTGAGGAAAAAGGAAAACTCCAGACAAGTGATCCGGTCAGCACGTATTTACCCCATTTTCCCAACGGAAAGAATATTACATTAAAGAATCTGCTTACTCATACATCGGGAATAAACGGACATGTTGAAGGGAATGGCGCGATCACTCCTGATGACTTAATAAAAAACATAGAGCAGCAAGGAATCAAACGTCAGCCTGGAATGTGGGATTATAAGGATTCTAACTATTCAGTTCTCGCTTATCTTGTTGCTGAAGTGAGCGGCGAGTCTTATGAACAATACATAACCAATCATATTTTTAAGCCTGCGGGGATGACACATTCGGGTTTTTACAAGTCATACGATAAGCAGCCTTATCCAGCTGTCGGCTACAAGCTGAAAGGCAGCAGGACTATTACACCGTATATGCCCGATTTATCTCAGCTTTATGGAGCAGGCGATATATATATGAGCGCTGCTGATATGTACAAATTTGACAAAGCGCTGATAGACGGCAAGCTTTATTCGCAAGAAAGCTATGAAAAAATGTTCACACCAGGAAGCAGTTCCACATACGGAATGGGGTTTTATGTTGCTCCCGGAAGCTACTCAAACCACGGAGTCATGCCTGGCTTTAACGTATTGAACAGCTTCAGCAAATCCGGACAAACCGTTGTTGTTTTGTTGTCAAATATTCAAAATAACGCTAAACTTGGACAAGTGAACAATAAAATATACCAGCTTCTAAATCAGCAGTAATTTACGATCTGTTTTTTCAAAAGATAGGCGGATTCATGTTCGGCACGGTAAATGGGGGCGGCTCGGCAAACGTTAAGCTGGCAAGCTTGACAAGTATTTCCGACACAATTACAATGAAGTTGTAACATTTGTTTTTTTAACATGATTGTTAAACCATTTAAACTTGACAAGGGCGATGAAACTTTCATTCCCTGTGAAGGTTCTGTATGTTGAGAAAACTAGACAATGTACATGCCGACACTTATTTTGAGCAACAACCAAGTTCATAGCAAGAGGAGGTGAAAGTATGACCCCAATTATGATGGTTCTCATCTCCATTTTGCTGATTCTACTCGGTTTAGTTGTTGGCTACTATGTTCGTAAAACCATTGCCGAAGCGAAAATTGCAGGCGCACGCGGTGCAGCCGAGCAAATTCTTGAAGATGCAAAGCGTGATGCTGAAGCACTGAAAAAAGAAGCTCTGCTTGAAGCAAAGGATGAAATCCACAAACTTCGAATAGATGCTGAACAAGAAGTTCGTGAAAGACGAAATGAGCTTCAAAAACAAGAAAACCGTTTACTCCAAAAGGAGGAAAACCTTGATCGTAAACATGAGGGAATTGATAAACGGGAAGCGATGTTGGAGAAGAAAGATCATTCTCTGAATGAACGACAACAACATATTGAAGAGATGGAAAGCAAAGTGGATGAGATGATTCGTATGCAGCAGTCAGAGTTGGAACGAATTTCGAGTCTGACTCGTGACGAAGCGAAACAAATCATTCTTGACCGGGTTGAAAACGAGCTTTCACATGACATCGCCATCATGACAAAAGAAACTGAGAACCGTGCGAAAGAAGAGGCGGATAAAAAAGCGAAAAACATTCTTTCACTCGCCTTACAGCGCTGCGCAGCGGACCACGTTGCCGAAACAACGGTATCAGTTGTCAATCTTCCAAATGATGAGATGAAAGGACGTATCATCGGCCGGGAAGGGCGTAACATTCGTACGCTTGAAACGCTGACAGGTATTGACCTGATTATCGATGATACCCCTGAGGCTGTCATTCTGTCCGGATTTGATCCGATCAGACGTGAAACAGCAAGGATTGCTCTTGATAAACTCGTTCAGGATGGCCGTATTCATCCGGCACGGATTGAAGAAATGGTTGAAAAATCTCGCCGCGAGGTCGATGACTACATTCGTGAGATGGGTGAGCAAACGACATTTGAGGTTGGCGTTCACGGCCTCCACCCAGATCTGATCAAGATTCTCGGCCGCTTAAAGTTCCGTACAAGCTACGGTCAAAATGTGCTTAAGCATTCCATGGAAGTCGCATTCTTGGCCGGGCTGATGGCATCGGAGCTTGGAGAAGATGCAAAGCTTGCGAAACGGGCGGGACTCCTTCATGACATCGGAAAAGCGATTGACCATGAAGTAGAAGGAAGCCACGTTGAAATCGGAGTCGAGCTTGCGACTAAATATAAAGAGCACCCAGTCGTAATTAACAGTATTGCATCACACCATGGGGACGAGGAGCCGACTTCCATTATCGCTGTGCTGGTAGCTGCAGCAGATGCGCTTTCCGCTGCAAGACCTGGCGCGAGAAGTGAGACGCTCGAAAACTACATTCGAAGACTTGAAAAGCTCGAAGAAATTTCTGAGTCCTACGAAGGTGTTGAAAAATCATTTGCGATTCAGGCTGGACGTGAAGTGCGTATTATGGTGAAGCCGGATTCAATAAATGATCTTGAAGCCCATCGCCTGGCGCGAGATATCCGCAAACGAATTGAGGACGAGCTCGATTATCCAGGTCATATTAAAGTGACAGTCATTAGAGAAACTCGAGCCGTAGAGTATGCAAAATAAAGTGATGCGCTAAGCATCACTTTATTTTTTTGACGGCTGAGGAATAGAAAGGATTTACAAAATGAGAATTTTATTTATCGGAGATGTTGTCGGGTCACCGGGCCGCGACATGGTAAAAGAGTATGTGCCCAAGCTGAAAACAAAATACAAGCCGCATTTTACTATTATAAATGGCGAAAATGCCGCACATGGAAAAGGCTTAACAGAAAAAATCTATCACAGTTTAATACAGTCTGGCGCGGATGCGATCACGATGGGAAACCATACATGGGACAAAAAAGAAATTTTCGATTTTATCGACGATGTCCCGAACTTAGTTCGTCCCGCAAACTTTCCGGAGGGCACACCGGGGAAAGGGATCACATATGTGAAAGCAAACGGTAAAGAACTTTCCGTTATAAACTTACAAGGCCGTACGTTTTTACCGCCGCTCGATGATCCGTTTTTAAAAGCGGATGAATTAATTGCCGAAGCTGCTAAAAGAACACCGTACATTTTTATCGACTTTCATGCGGAAGCGACAAGTGAAAAGCTCGCACTCGGCTGGTATACGGATGGACGGGCATCTGCTGTAGTAGGAACTCACACTCATGTGCAAACAGCGGATAACCGCATTTTGCCGAAGGGTACGGCATATATTACGGATGTAGGAATGACCGGTCCATATGACGGTATACTGGGGATGGACAGAGAAACGATTATCAAGCGTTTCAAAACAAACCTTCCTGTGCGCTTTACTGTCGCTGAAGGAAAAACAACCCTAAGCGGAGTTGTCATCGATATAGATGATCAAACGAAAAAGGCCGTTAAAATTGAACGTATTTTAATCAATGATGATCACATGTTCTTTGAATAATTGATCACATGGTTATTTTATAAAAATATTAAAAAGAAAAGCAGGAATATAGCAACTCCTTAGTGAATATAGTAAAAATGGAAGGTAGCCCGCTATTTTTGAAAAGCATTGTGGGGATGGCTTTTTGGATAGCAACATCTAATAATGATTGTTCTAATGAACACTCACTTATCCATTGTAAAACTAAGGGGGAGCAGAAATGGAAATCTTAAAAGTTTCAGCAAAATCGAGTCCAAATTCAGTGGCAGGTGCGCTTGCAGGTGTGTTAAGAGAGCGCGGGGCCGCCGAGATTCAAGCAATTGGAGCGGGTGCTTTAAATCAAGCTGTTAAAGCTGTGGCAATTGCCAGAGGATTTGTGGCGCCGAGCGGGGTTGATTTGATTTGTATTCCAGCTTTTACTGATATTCAGATCGATGGTGAAGAAAGAACAGCGATTAAATTAATTGTGGAGCCTCGCTAAGAAAAATAAAGTATTCACAACCTGTTTGCATCATGCAAGCAGGTTGTTTTTCGTTTATTGTGATATTTTCTCTCAATAGTATTTTGATAATATTAATGAACCATATGTCACGTGTAAAAAGCATTCCGATTTTTTTTGAAAAAAATTCAGCCCATTTTTCAAGACGGATACTTTTGTCTTTCCTGTGAGGACACAGCTGTTTACGATGATTCCAGATCATGGTACAATCCGGTTATAACAAGACTTTTAAAGGAGGATTGTACATGGAGAGTGGAAAGATGAGAGCTGTAATGAAAAAACACGGTGCTTTCGGCGCTGTGCTGGCTGAAGTTCCCATTCCTGAAATCGATAAGCATGAAGTTCTTATAAAAGTTAAGGCAGCTTCCATTTGCGGCACAGATGTGCATATTTATAATTGGGATCAATGGGCACGGCAGAGAATAAAAACTCCTTGTGTCTTCGGCCATGAGTTCAGCGGGATTGTCGAGGCTGTAGGCGAGAATGTCAGCAGTGTAAAAATCGGGGAGTATGTTTCTGCGGAAACGCACATTGTATGCGGCACATGCGTCCCTTGTTTAACAGGAAAGCCTCATGTGTGTAAAAATACGGCCATTATCGGAGTGGACACTGCAGGCTGTTTTGCGGAGTATGTCAAAGTGCCGGCCGAAAACGTTTGGAAGAACCCCGCGGATATGGACCCGGAAATCGCTTCCATTCAAGAGCCTTTAGGAAATGCCGTTCATACAGTTCTTGAGAGTCAGAACGCCGGAGGAACGACTGCCATTATCGGATGCGGGCCGATCGGACTTATGGCGGTAGCGGTCGCAAAAGCAGCAGGTGCAGCGCAGGTGGTCGCCATTGACAAAAATGAGTACAGATTAGCTCTCGCCAAACAAATGGGTGCCACAACGGCGGTCTGCATCGAAAAAGAAGATCCGCTCAAAATTGTAAGCGCTTTAACAGAGGGAGAAGGCGCTGATCTCGTTTGTGAGATGTCGGGTCACCCTGCAGCTATTGCACAAGGCCTTGCAATGGCTGCAAATGGCGGGAGATTTCATATTCTCAGTCTGCCGGAACATCCCGTTACCATCGATTTGACGAATAAAGTCGTGTTTAAAGGCCTTACCATCCAAGGGATCACAGGGAGAAAGATGTTTACAACATGGCGGCAGGTTTCACAATTGCTTGGATCAAACGTACTGGATCTATCGCCTATTATTACCCATCAGTTTCCATTAGAAGAATTTGAGAAAGGGTTTGAACTGATGAGAAGCGGACAGTGTGGGAAGGTTATTTTAATTCCATAAAAGGGGGATCAACATGACAAAAGAATTTGAGTTTCTAAAAGCAGAGCTTGAAAGAATGAAAGAAAACCATACATGGCAAGACGTTAAACAGGTTGAATCAATGCAGGGCCCTTCTGTTACAGTGAATCATAAAAAAGTCATTCAGCTTTCTTCTAATAATTACCTCGGATTTACTTCACACCCAAGACTCATCAAAGCTGCACAGGAGGCTGCTCAGCAATTTGGAGCCGGTACCGGATCAGTCCGAACAATCGCCGGAACGTTTACCATGCATCAAGAATTGGAGAAAAAGCTGGCAGCCTTTAAAAAAACAGAGGCGGCACTTGTCTTTCAATCAGGCTTTACAACAAACCAAGGTGTGCTTTCCAGCATTCTTTCAAAAGACGATATTGTCATTTCCGATGAATTAAACCATGCCTCTATCATCGATGGAATCAGATTGACAAAGGCGGATAAAAAAGTTTATCAGCATGTGGATATGATTGATTTAGAGAAGGTGCTGAGAAAATCAATGAATTACCGGATGCGTTTGATTGTCACTGACGGTGTATTTTCAATGGATGGCAATATTGCTCCTTTGCCTGACATTGTGGAGCTCGCTGAGAAATATGACGCTTTTGTGATGGTGGATGACGCCCACGCATCCGGAGTGCTTGGCGAAAGCGGCAGAGGGACGGTAAATCATTTCGGTCTTGATGGAAGGGTTCATATTCAGGTTGGAACGTTAAGCAAGGCAATCGGAGTCTTAGGGGGGTACGTTGCCGGTTCAAAGGTGTTAATCGACTACTTGCGTCATAAAGGCCGTCCGTTTTTATTTAGCACGTCACATCCTCCGGCTGTAACTGCAGCTTGTATGGAAGCAATTGATGTCTTGCTGGAAGAGCCGGAGCATATGGAGCGTCTGTGGGAGAA
Source organism: Bacillus sp. 0909A (assembly GCF_036765115.1). Lineage (NCBI taxonomy): Bacteria > Bacillati > Bacillota > Bacilli > Caryophanales > Bacillaceae > Bacillus > Bacillus sp. 0909A. The sequence goes on along the minus strand of NZ_JBAIZU010000002.1, from coordinate 113,432 downwards.
TACTCATTATTTTAAATCAAGGCTTATCCAAATGGGCTTTACTCTCACGCAGAGCGAAACGCCGATTTTGCCTATTTTAATAGGTAATGAGGGGGCAGCGAAGCAATTTTCTGATCAGCTCCTGTCTCAAGGTGTTTTTGCACAAAGCATTGTTTTCCCGACTGTTGCAAAAGGAAAAGCCAGAATACGTACGATTCTGACAGCCGAGCACACCAAAGAAGAACTGGATCAGGCGCTTGATGCCATCGAAAAGGCAGCAAAGGAGCTTCAGCTATTGTAGGGAGAAGGGAACACTCTTCTCCCTTTCATTCCTTATTGATTATTATTCTCAATGAGTGTACAATGATAGGTTGCCAGTTGTGCGGAGCTTCAATAACCTTTATACTGGAGGGTGGAAGTTTGGTTTGAAAGGAGAAATATCATATGAATGAAAAGCAAAAATTAGAGAGCGGACAAGTTAATCCATCGGACAAAAAATCCGAGAAGGATTACAGCAAGTACTTTGAAGCTGTCTACATTCCGCCTTCTTTAAAAGATGCGAAAAAACGCGGCAAAGAAGCCGTTACTTATCATAATGACTTTAAAATTTCTGAAGAATTCAAAGGCATGGGTGAAGGAAGAAAATTCTATATCCGGACGTACGGCTGCCAAATGAACGAACATGATACAGAAGTAATGGCAGGGATCTTTATGGCTCTTGGCTATGAAGCGACAAACTCTGTTGACGATGCCAATGTCATTCTGTTAAATACATGTGCAATCCGTGAGAATGCGGAAAACAAGGTGTTCGGTGAGCTTGGACACTTAAAAGCACTCAAAAAAAATAACCCGGATCTTATCTTAGGCGTTTGCGGCTGTATGTCACAAGAGGAATCAGTCGTTAACAGGATTTTGAAAAAACATCCGTTTGTCGATATGATTTTCGGGACGCATAATATCCATCGTCTGCCGGAGCTATTGTCTGAAGCATACCTTTCAAAAGAAATGGTCATAGAAGTTTGGTCCAAGGAAGGCGACGTCATAGAAAACCTTCCGAAAGTCCGCAACGGAAAAATTAAGGGCTGGGTCAACATTATGTACGGCTGTGACAAGTTCTGTACGTATTGCATCGTACCGTATACACGCGGAAAAGAAAGAAGCCGCCGTCCGGAAGAGATCATTCAGGAAGTAAGAAGACTTGCAAGCGAAGGCTATAAGGAAATTACACTTTTAGGCCAAAACGTAAACGCGTACGGAAAAGACTTTGAAGATATGGACTACGGCCTTGGTGATTTAATGGATGAGCTGCGCAAAATCGATATCCCGAGAATCCGTTTCACAACGAGTCATCCGCGTGACTTTGACGATCATCTCATTGAGGTGCTTGCAAAAGGCGGAAATCTGCTCGATCACATTCATCTGCCGGTCCAATCAGGAAGCTCAGAGGTTTTGAAACTGATGGCACGCAAATATGACAGAGAGCGTTACATGGAGCTCGTCAAAAAAATCAAAGCGGCTATGCCAAACGCTTCTTTAACAACTGACATTATCGTCGGCTTCCCTAACGAAACGGATGAACAGTTTGAAGAAACGCTGTCATTATACCGTGAAGTGGAATTTGACAGCGCCTATACGTTCATTTACTCTCCGCGTGAAGGCACACCTGCGGCAAAAATGAAAGATAACGTTCCGATGAGAGTGAAAAAAGAACGCCTGCAGCGTCTGAACGCATTGGTTAATGAAATTTCTGCTAAAAAAATGAAGGAATATGAAGGCAAGGTTGTCGAAGTATTAGTTGAAGGCGAAAGCAAAAACAACCCTGAGGTTCTTGCCGGCTACACTGAAAAAAGCAAGCTTGTGAATTTCAAAGGACCAAAGGAAGCGATCGGCAAAATCGTTCGCGTGAAAATCCAGCAAGCGAAAACGTGGTCGCTTGACGGAGAGATGGTAGGAGAAGCAATCGAGGTGAAATAAGATGACGCTCTACTCTAAAAAAGACATTGTGCAGCAAGCACGAAACCTTGCAAAAATGATCTCTGAAACCGAAGAGGTTGATTTTTTCAAACGTGCTGAAGCGCAAATTAATGAGAACGCAAAAGTGTCTGTAATCATTAATCAGATTAAAGCCCTGCAAAAACAAGCCGTTAATCTGAAGCATTACCAAAAACTCGAAGCGCTCAAACAAGTAGAAGAGAAAATTGATGCGCTGCAAGAGGAACTTGAAGACATTCCTGTCATCCAGGAATTCAGAGACTCTCAGGTTGAGGTGAATGACCTTCTGCAGCTCGTGGCAACCACCATTTCCAACCAGGTCACAAACGAAATCATTGCATCAACCGGAGGCGATCTTCTAAAAGGAGAAACCGGCTCGAAGTTGAAACATTCAAATAACAGCTGTTCTCTTTAAACACGGTGCCTTTTCAGGCCCGTGTTTTTTTATGTTGAACTATAAAAGAACTAAATAAACTATGTACTAAATATTCAATATGTTTTGCCGCCTTAGCCAAATAAACTTTATCGCACTTATAAGTAAAGTTTCTAGGCACCCCTGCATACAATGGAACAGAAACTTTGTATTTTTATATTTTATTTATAAAAATGCACACTAGACGAATGCCCAGCATAAGATAACACGAAGAAGAACAAGGAGGCATGCCGGAATGTCTGAATACAGGGAAATTATCACGAAGGCGGTAGTAGCGAAAGGCAGAAAATTCACACAGTGCACCAATACCATCTCCCCTGAGAAAAAACCGAGCAGCATTTTGGGCGGTTGGATTATCAATCACAAATATGACGCAGAAAAAATCGGAAAAACCGTAGAAATTGAAGGGTATTATGATATAAACGTATGGTACTCTTATGCGGACAATACAAAAACAGAGGTTGTCACAGAACGAGTGAAGTACGTGGATGTGATTAAACTCAGATACAGAGATAACAATTACTTAGATGATGAGCATGAAGTGATTGCAAAAGTGCTTCAGCAGCCAAACTGTCTTGAAGTGACCATTTCACCAAATGGCAATAAAATTGTTGTGCAAGCAGAGAGAGAGTTTTTGGCGGAAGTGGTAGGGGAAACAAAGGTTGTTGTAGAAGTAAATCCTGATTGGGAAGAGGATGACGAAGAGGACTGGGAAGACGAACTTGATGAAGAGCTGGAGGACATCAATCCTGAATTTTTAGTTGGAGATCCTGAAGAATAAAAAAGAGACTAGGGGAGTCGGTACCCCAAGTCTCTTTTTTATATAGACATATCATTCTTTTAACATTTTCTGTTTATGTTATAATGAAGGCTGGCAAATAGAAACGTTGATACATAGTGAGGGATTAAACAATGGCTACTTATACGCCTATGATACAGCAATATTTAAAAATAAAGGCAGAGCATCAGGATGCCTTTTTATTTTTTCGTCTCGGTGATTTTTACGAAATGTTTTTTGAAGACGCTAAAAAAGCGTCACAAGAGCTGGAAATCACGTTAACAAGCAGAGATGGAGGCGCCGCTGAAAAAATACCGATGTGCGGTGTTCCATATCATTCTGCTTCGGCATACATTGAGCAGCTTATTAAAAAAGGATACAAGGTAGCCATATGCGAACAGACCGAAGATCCAAAGGCTGCAAAGGGCGTCGTCAAACGTGAAGTCGTTCAGCTGATTACGCCCGGAACTGTAATGGATGGAAAAGGCATCCATGAGTCAGAAAACAATTTTATTGCATCAGTTTCGTCATGCTCAAATGGATACGGACTGGCCCTGTCCGATTTAACAACGGGTGAAAATTTGGCTGTTTTAATTGAACGGCTGGAAGACGTCATATCAGAAATTTATTCAGTTGGCGCTCGGGAAATTGTCGTATCGGGAAGCCTTGACGAAAAGACGATTGCTCAGCTGAAGGAGCGGTGCGGTGCTACCATTTCAATTGAAGATGGGCAAACGGATGAGCACGTTCAGATTATTGAGCATTTACAGAACCAGGACATAACGAAAACATTTCTCCGTTTATATACGTATCTGAAAAGGACTCAGAAACGGAGCTTAGATCACCTTCAGCCTGTACAAGTGTATGAGCTTGAAGAAGCCATGAAAATCGACTTATACTCCAAGCGAAATTTGGAGCTGACCGAAACGATCCGTTCAAAAAATAAAAAAGGCTCCCTGCTATGGCTGCTTGATGAAACAAAAACAGCGATGGGAGGGCGGCTGCTGAAACAGTGGATTGACCGTCCGCTTATCAGAGTGAATCAAATTGAAGAGCGCCAGGAAATGGTAGAAACATTGATGTCTCATTTCTTTGAACGGGAGGATCTGCGTGAACGTTTAAAGGAAGTCTATGATTTAGAACGCCTCGCAGGCCGTGTGGCATTCGGAAATGTCAATGCACGGGATCTCATGCAGCTGAAGGAATCATTAAAGCAAGTGCCCGGCATTAAACAGCTTGTTGCTTCACTGGCTCATAAGAAAGCGAAGGAACGTGCGGAGCGGATTGACCCGTGCGGTGATGTTCTAGCATTACTGGAAGAAGCTCTGTACGAAAACCCTCCATTATCAGTAAAAGAAGGAAACCTGATCAAAGACGGGTACAATCAAAAGCTAGATGAATACCGCGATGCAAGCAGAAACGGGAAAGACTGGATTGCCCGTCTTGAACAGCAGGAACGTGAATATACAGGCATTCGGTCATTAAAGGTCGGTTTCAATAAAGTATTTGGTTATTATATTGAAGTGACAAAGGCGAACCTGCACCTGCTTGAAGAAGGGCGCTATGAACGGAAGCAGACGCTAACGAATGCAGAGCGCTACATTACACCTGAATTAAAAGAAAAAGAAGCGCTCATTTTGGAAGCGGAAAATAACATCTGCGAGCTGGAATACGAGCTGTTCACTGAGCTGCGTGAGAAAGTGAAATTGTATATTCCGCGTTTGCAGCAGCTTGCCAAACAGATGAGTGAGCTCGATGCGCTGCAATGCTTTGCGACAATCAGTGAAAATCGTCATTACACGAAACCTGAGTTTTCTAAAGATGAAGTTGAGGTCATAGAGGGCAGACACCCGGTTGTTGAAAAAGTAATGGATAGCCAGGAATACGTGCCTAACAACTGTGTGATGGGTGACAACAGACAGATGTTGCTCATTACCGGTCCGAACATGTCGGGGAAAAGCACATACATGAGACAAATCGCGCTCATCTCCATTATGGCGCAAATTGGCTGCTTTGTGCCCGCGAAAAAAGCTATGCTTCCGATTTTCGATCAAATTTTCACCCGAATCGGCGCGGCGGATGATTTGATTTCCGGACAAAGTACATTTATGGTGGAAATGCTTGAAGCCAAAAATGCGATTGTAAATGCAACAAAAAATAGCCTCATTCTGTTTGATGAAATCGGGCGGGGAACGTCCACATATGACGGCATGGCCCTTGCGCAAGCGATTATTGAATATGTTCATGACCATATCGGCGCCAAGACGCTGTTTAGTACGCACTATCATGAACTGACGGTTCTTGAAGAAAAGCTTCCGCAGCTGAAAAACGTCCATGTTCGTGCTGAGGAATATAATGGAACGGTTGTCTTTCTTCATCAAATTAAAGAAGGGGCAGCTGACAAAAGCTACGGTATCCACGTCGCCCAGCTGGCAGAGCTGCCGGCAGATCTGATTTCACGCGCTCAAGACATTCTAAAAGAACTTGAGCATTCAGGGAACAAACCGGAAGTGCCGGTGCAGAAACATGAGGTGAAAGAAGAGCCGGCACAGCTGTCCTTCTTTGGCGAATCGGATAAACCGGCTGCATCACCAAAGCTTTCTAAAAAAGAAAAGCAAGTACTTGATGTCTTTAAATCTCTGAATATACTTGATATGACACCGCTGGAAGCGATGAATGAAATGTACAAGCTGCAAAAGAAATTACATTAAACGGGGTGATGAATGTGGCAAAAGTCATCCAGCTGTCAGATGAACTTTCAAATAAAATTGCGGCGGGTGAGGTTGTGGAACGGCCCGCCTCAGTCGTTAAAGAATTGGTGGAAAATGCCATTGATGCTGACAGCACAGTCATTGAAATCGACATTGAGGAAGCCGGTCTTGCATCCATTCGTGTTCTGGATAATGGAGAAGGAATGGAAAATGATGATTGCAAGCGTGCCTTCCGCCGCCACGCAACAAGTAAAATAAAAGATGAAAATGATTTATTCAGAGTGAGAACGCTTGGATTCAGGGGAGAGGCACTGCCGAGTATTGCGTCAGTCTCCCATCTGGAAATTACGACAAGCACGGGAGAAGGAGCGGGGACAAAGCTCATGCTTCAAGGCGGAAACATCATTTCTGAATCGCGTTCCTCAAGCAGAAAGGGAACCGAAATTGTCGTTTCCAATCTATTTTTTAATACACCAGCCCGCTTGAAATATATGAAAACCGTTCATACAGAGCTTGGGAATATTACGGATGTGGTCAATCGGATTGCGCTGGCACATCCAGAGGTATCAATCCGCCTTCGCCATCATGGAAAAAACCTTCTCCAAACGAACGGAAATGGAGATGTGCGCCATGTCCTTGCCGCGATTTACGGTACGGCTGTCGCTAAAAAAATGCTGCCGCTTCATGTCAGCTCACTGGATTTTGAAGTAAAGGGATATATCGCGCTGCCAGAGATTACGCGGGCATCAAGAAATTACATGTCATCTGTCATTAATGGCCGTTATATTAAAAATTTCCCGCTCGTCAAGGCTGTGCACGAAGGATATCACACACTTCTGCCAATCGGGCGCCATCCGATCACTTTTATAGAAATCACCATGGATCCGATTTTAGTTGATGTCAACGTGCACCCTTCGAAGCTTGAGGTACGGCTCAGCAAGGAAACAGAGCTGCACGACTTAATTCGTGACGGCATAAAAGATGTATTTAAACACCAACAGCTAATACCGAGTGCCCAGCTCCCGAAAAAATCAGCACCTGTCATCAAAAATGAGCAGCAGTTCATAACCTTTGATGAAAAGCCTGCTGAAAGAAAAATACCGGAAAAAGCGCCTGTGCCTTCGTATTCACCAATGAAACTCAGCTCAGTTGTCAAAGAACCAGTTGAGATAGAAGACGAATTGCCTTCAGAGCAGCTTGAAACTCATTCTGTGGCTGAAACGAAACAAAGGATGGAAGAGCCTGCTGTCTTAGAAGAATGGCCTGAAGCATTCGAACAGGAGCCCTCTCAGGAACAGCAGCAGACATCATCTGAACGTGTTCCGATCATGTACCCGATCGGTCAGATGCATGGGACCTATATATTGGCGCAAAACGAAAACGGCTTATATATTATCGACCAGCATGCAGCCCAAGAGCGTATCAAATACGAATACTTCCGTGAAAAGGTCGGCGAAGTTGAACCTGAGGTGCAGGACATGATTGTGCCGCTCACGTTCCATTATTCTACGAACGAGGCACTCATTATCGAACAGCATCAACAAGAACTCGAAAGCGTAGGTGTTTTTTTAGAGTCTTTCGGCTCGAACAGTTACATCGTCCGCTGCCACCCGGCTTGGTTTCCAAAAGGAGAAGAAGCCGAGCTGATAGAAGAAATCATTCAGCAGGTGCTCGATTCGAAAAACATTGATATCAAAAAACTGCGCGAAGAAGCGGCGATTATGATGAGCTGCAAAGGTTCCATCAAAGCAAACCGCCACCTCAGAAACGACGAGATCAAAGCGCTTCTGGACGATCTCCGCAGCACATCAGACCCATTTACATGCCCGCACGGCCGCCCGATTATGATTCATCATTCCACGTATGAGATGGAAAAGATGTTTAAGCGTGTGATGTAATAAATGTTCAATGCCTTTACGTTAGGATAAAAGCCCGCAATTTAAGCGGGCTTTTTTAAAAACTTATCATCATTTTCAGGTCAAAACAAAGTGCAATCGCAATTCTACTTTTTAGTGTATCTTGGCTGTGCATTGTTCAGTACATTTACTGCAGAAGAGGATGTCGTCGTAATACTGCAAGGTGTTTAAACGGCTCTTGATATGTTAATACGTTTTACTCTTATAGAGGAAGGCGGTATACCATGGAGATCGTTTTTTGGATTGTCATTGTGTTTTTGTTAACCTATGAGCCGATTTTTGGGTTTTATCATTTTCAGAAGTTTAAACAGAATATGAAAAGAAGCGAAAGTGCAAAGATAAAATATTACAAAGATGTAATGGTCGGCTTGTGGGTTCCAGCTTTGTTTATACTCACTTTAGCTGTATGCACCGATTTGTCTCTCAAACAAATGGGGATAACGATACCGGCCATTCATACCGGAACGCTCGGTTCATTTGCCTCTTATATTTTTCTAGGGCTGGGTTTTCTCTATTTTGTGCTTGTTCTGTATTGTATCATCGGCTATTGGTGCAGCCAAAAGGTAAAACATGATTTGTCCAAGAAAAAAGCTGAAGAAATGAAGAAATCTGATATTGGTGACATATTGCCGATAACCTTGAAGGAAAAAAGAATATGGAATTATGTTTCTTTAACTGCGGGGATAACGGAGGAGTTGATTTACAGAGGATTTTTGCTGTTTGCTCTGCCAGCCTTATTTCCTTCACTTTCAATTTGGATTGTGGTCCTTGCTGCCTCTCTGATATTTGGATTAGCCCACACGTATCAAGGGTTTTGGCAGGGGGTTGTGAGGACGTCATGTTTTGGGTTTTTGTTTTGTTCACTTTCTATCATTCTAGGTTCCATCATTCCTCTTATTGTTTTACACTTTCTCGTTGACTATATAGGAAAGTTAGGCGACGAGAATGTCTTTAAAGCATAAAACCGCTTGAATGAATCAATCACAAGCGGTTTTTTATCGGGCTATGATTTAGGCTGATGATCAAATGCTAGTTCAGTCAACGCTATAAATGCTGATATGACAATGAGTAAAGCGTCCGGAATATAAATAGAATCCATAAAGTAATCTACTAAACAAATCGTTATAAGATTAGCGATAAAATAAAGGACAAATGTGAAAAGTGCTGTTTTTCTCATAGAAAGTGAATGGATCATGATCAGAGAAACGACTTTTGTTAGAGGATCTATGACCAGTCCGGCAGCAAAGCATCCCAATATAAAAAACAATAAGGTTTGATTGGAATCGTATGTGATGCCGAGGATGGTAAATAGCCCTTTTATGCCGAAGAAATAACCGCCGAAGATCACAGCAACTGCAATTGTGATAAGGAGGCCAATGGATACAATCATTGTTATTTTTGAGCTTGGTTTTAAGTCTTTAAATGGCGTGTCATGTTCTTTCTGGCTCACGTATTACACTCCTTATATGTTAATGATTCACAATACAGCGGAACTCATCCGAATATACCATTATTAATAGAAACAGAATATGTACTCCTAGGCAAGTGCCTAATGAAAAAACGAAAATCCGACAGGTATACTGAGAAAGCAGAGGCTTTTTTCATATAAGCTCCTTATCTAGATGACTTGCATAAAGTGTAACATATATTTACAAAAGTGAAACAATCCTTTTTCTATTTGAAAAAGGATTGTTTAGCGAGACTAATTTTAACTTTTGAGATTCTTCGAAGCTTTCGCTTTTTTCGGCCAGATAAAATAACTGGCGGTGATCAGGCAATCAATGCCCAGAATCACTGTCCATACCTTTAAAATACTGCTCAGCGCTTCGGTTCGAGCAGCATCATCAATAAAATAAATCATTCCGGCCAGCAGCCCGGCACCAATAAGATAAGCGAGCACATGTCTGATCAAGCTTTTCGCATAATGTTTCGCATGATCCATTCCATAGCGCACAAGCGGTTTTGAGCCTTGCTTTGTTACATAATAACGGAATTTTTCATCCGCCCATTGGATCATTTGCTTGCCGAAAGCGATCGATACGCCAATGTACACTGCCGCAATCGCGTGTGCAGTAGTCGCAACGGCTCCGCGGTATAAGTCCGCGGACGTCATTATTAACAAAATCAGGTCAATGACAGGGGTCAAGGCAAAAAGAAGCAGCCCTAATTTATCTTGTTTGAATAGATAGCGTACGACAAGGCCTAACACGATTACAACCCAAAATGCTATTTCGCAGAAGACAATCATCCAAGCAACGCTGTTCAATCTGTTCCCCTCTTTCCAATACAGTTGTATTATTTAATATGATTTTACCATCTGCGTTTTTATAAAACAACTGTATTATAAAAATTGCTCTCCGATTTTTTTCTTGGTAAAATAAAGACATGCCAAAACAAATAGACCATGAAAAAAGAAGAAAACACATTGCAGAAGCGACATGGCGGGTGATTTTAGAACGAGGGATGGAGGGGGCCTCAGTCAGAAACATTGCCAAGGAAGCAGGACTGTCATTAGGTGCGCTTCGCCATTATTTTTCAACTCAGGATGAATTGCTTGTTTTTGCAATGAAACTTGTGAAAGAAAAGGTGACAGCTCGCATTAATGAAATTGCTGCCCATGATTTGCCGCCTAAAGAAAAAGTGTTACACATACTGCTTGAAATTGTCCCGACAAATGCTGAAACGATTAGAGAGATGGAGGTATGGTTTGCTTTTACTGTTTATGCGAGACATAAAGACAATATGTTTGATGCGGGACATGATGAGATTTACAAAGCAATTCGAATTCTGATCGACTACTTGGACCAGCTTCATTTATTGCAAAAACATGCTGATAAAGAAATAGAAGGAGAGAGGCTGTACGCTTTAATCGATGGTTTGGCTTTACATGCGATGTTTGACCCTCGCCGTGTGAATAAAGAACGGATCAAACGTGTTATTATGCAGCATTTACAATCTATATGCGTTGATGATTCAGCCAAGAGTGAATAGGTCACTGCAAAAAGTTATTCTGAATGGACATGTCTCCAAAAAGAATAACTTTTTTTATGAGAATCAAGCGTAACTGCAAGAATGAATTGAAGAATGGAACGGCCGCATTCCGTTTGGTAACTGGGAATGGAAGAGAGAATGAAAGAACTTCATATTGATAGGTATGGTGAAAATGGTTACTTATGCGGTACATACGATCTTTGTATACTCATAACAGAATTACAATATACTTTTACCTTTAAACATAACGAAAATATCGGCTTGCGGGTAAGGAAATGATTCCATGCAAACAAGCGCCTTTTGGGCAATTTCAAAGGCGCTGTATTCTTTCGACAGGTGAAAGTTTCTTCATTTGTTTTGTACATCAATAGTATATACCGCACGATCAGTCAGTACCTTCAATCCGCCATTTTCTTGGTGAATGTGAATATCTCCTAATAAAGGAATTTCATAAGCGTTCTGCGGAAGCGGTACGTCTCCAGCTTCAGTAAAGGTTGTTCCTTCGCCTTCCAGGACGAGTTCGTCATTTGCAACGTAGTCGTCAGGGTGGTTTGTGCTGCGTATGCCCACTTTTTGAAGGTGAAGAACAATCTGATCCAAATCTGAAATCTCGTCTTGGTTATTGGTCAGCTCGCCTTTTCGAATATCAAGCGTCTGGCCGATCCGCTCTCTCAACCATTCGGAAAGCTCAGTGTTGTTGAGTGTCATCAGTCATTCCTCCTTTTGATCTATACTGTACTATTCCCAATTGTTTTATGTTTTACACTCTGCGGATATAGCGGCTTATGTACGCTAAAAAAACACTGCTAACCCTTTTTATAAAGAACCAGCAGTGTCCACGAAGATCATGAAATCTTATTCACCAGGAATAGCTTTCTCGGCATTTATTGCTCCGGCACCGTAAATATTCGGGTCTTCGCCTGTCCATTTATCGGCCCCATTTTTAAGCAGCTCTTTTACTTCATCCGGTGTTAGGTCTGGATTTTGCTGGAGTATTAAGGCGGCGATTCCCGCGCAAATCGGCGTTGCCATTGATGTCCCCGACATTGTAAAATACTGAGTCCCTACACGGCTTGATTTTTGCAGCTTATCGATATATGAATTCGGTGAGCGAAGGGAAATGATGTTTACGCCCGGCGCTACAATATCGGGCTTTTCTTTCCCGTATACAGTCGGTCCCCGGCTTGAAAAAGAAGCGACTGTATCATCTTCGCTGCTTCCTGTATTGTTATCGTCAAACGCACCGACAGTAATGACTTTTTCGCTTACACCAGGGCTTGAAATTGTCTGCTGATCAGGGCCTGAATTTCCGGCAGCAACACAGACGACAATCCCGGCGTTCCAAGCTTCTTCAACTGCTTTGACTAACGGATCTTCCAGTTCATTGTCATAACGCAGCGCATCGCCGCCAAGGGACATGCTGATAATATCAATTGGTTCATCAGGATTGTCTTCATTATATTGAATGCACCATTCGACGCCTTCAATAATGTCCGCTAACGTGCCTGAACCTTGTTTGTTCAGCACTTTTACTCCAATTAAATTGGCTTCCGGTGCAGGGCCGCGGTAACGGCCGGAAGACGACGCGCCGCTGCTTGCGACATCACCTGCGCAGTGTGTGCCATGTCCATTATCATCATACGGCTCTGTTTTTTGGTTTACCATATCGGCAAAGCCAATAATTCTTCCCTCTAAGTCAGGGTGCGGGTAGATTCCTGTATCGACGACTGCGACTGTAACGCCTTTACCTGTTAAGGTTTGCCCGTTTCTGACGACTTCCTTTGCATGGCTTGCTTCGGCTGCTGCGTCAAGAAGCGCTTTGACTTCGCGGTTTAAATACACTTTGCGAATATCGCTGCATTCAGAAAGAAGAGAATGCAATGCTGAAGGGGTAACCTCTGCGCTGCAGCAATTGATTTTGTTAAAACGTTTTTTTAGCTTGCTGCGTTTTTCTTTTTGCAAAACCTGTCCCGTCATTTGAAAGCCTGCCTCATGGCAGCCTTCCTCGAATTCTATGATGACCGACATTTTTTTTCTGTTATTTAATTTTGTTTCAAAAAACTGATGCAAAAAGCAAGGAGTCCACTTGAAGGGCTTGTAGAGCTGCAAGACGCTTTCCCGCAACGGCCAATCAAGCTTATGAGCGTTTGCTCTCACCATTTGTACCATAGAGTAGCCAAACATCGATTTTCCTCCTATTATGAAGTTCTCTGTATACTCTATGAGTGGATCGTATGTTTGGTAAGTTTGTTTGTCCTTTAGAGGAGGCGGACAAGAGTTTGTTTTTATGAATCTTTTGAATCTGATACGAAAGAATCATGTGTACTGTTAATCATTGGGCATTGAAAAGGAACGTTTGTTCGTATTATAATTTATATATCAAACAGGAGGGAGCAATAGATCGTATGAATATTTTCTTACGCCGGTCTTTGGAAGATCAAATACCGATCAGCATTATATATATGAAGAAAGACGGCACCATAACAAAAAGAACGATTATCGTCAGGCAGAAAAGCAATACACAAATTAAAGCTTTTTGTTTTACGAACCATCAGATCAGAACGTTTTTATTAGACTCTATCCTCTCCTGTGACTTTGCGCGAACAAGGAAGCAAGAACTCCGGTTCGCAGGACTATAACAGGCTGTCCGCTTCAGCATCCCGGACAGCCTGATTTTTAGTAAAACCTTCCTTATTCCTCTATACATTTAATTACCAAGTGAGGTTGTTCCTACCTTTTTTGTTTTTCCTCTCAATCTTTTTTCACTGATATCTGTATATAACCGCTGATAAATGTGACATTCAATTGATTTTTTGAAACCGGGAACTTTTTCACTGATGATATAGTGTATACAATGGTAAGATAAAACCTATTGACTACACCTCATATAATGAACCTTGCCATTCTTGTGAAAGGAGTTTAACATGAGAAGATTTTTACTAAATGTCATATTCGTCTTAGCCATAGTCTTATTCATAAGATATGTTCATTACTCATTAGAACCTGAACCATCTAACCAGCCGGATACATATTCAAATTTCAGCAGCCTGGCAGAGAATGAGGACCCTGCCGATTATGATATTTCTTATCAAGAGAAAAAAGGGAGCAAAGTTTTAATCATGTCTCCGCACGGCGGAAGAATTGAAGGCGGAGTAAGTGAGCTTGTGCGTTATTTCAACAATGACTACTCGACTTACCTGTTTGAGGGCTTAAAGTCACATGATAATCAAACGCTGCACATTACAAGCACCAACTTTGATGAGCCATTGGCTAAAGAGAAGATTAAGGAGCACCAGTACGTTGTCGCTTTTCACGGATATAAAGGAGAAAAGAAAAATACACTTGTCGGAGGCACAGACCGTAAGCGGGCGAAAATGATTGTCAGAGCTCTTGAAAAAAGAGGGTTTTCCGCCGAATTAGCGCCCTCTCAAAGCGGCCTTGCAGGATTAAGTGCGGATAACATTAATAACCAGGGGGAAACCGGGCTGAGTATCCAGCTGGAAATCAGCCGTGAACAGAGAGAATCCTTTTTTGATGATTTTTACTATAAAGATAGGAAATACACGAAAACCAGTGAATTCTACTCTTATGTTCGCGCGATAAAACATGTACTTGAAAAAGAATATTCCTAATAAGCAAATCAGAGGACAAAATCAAGGAAGATCAGTAGACTGAAATGGAATCCATTGAAGGAGGCAATCATATGGCAGATCATCATTTTTATTTAAAAGCGAATTGGCCGGGAAAACGTAATGATGTCGGCACAATCGAAAGCGGCAATCTCATCACGTCTATTTCCATTCCTAAAGAAATGGACGGACCGGGGGAAGGGACCAACCCGGATGAAATGCTTCTCGGGGCAGCGGCAACCTGTTATATTATTACTCTTGCTGCTATGATGGAAAGAAGCGGACTGGAAAAGGAAGATCTGCAGATGGAATCAGAAGGCATAGTCGATGTGACAAGAGGGATCTTTACATACAAAAAAATCATTCACCGCCCCGCAGTAGTCCTCAGACACGATGCCTCAAAAGAAGACGTAGCGTTAGCCCACAAGCTTTGTGAAAAAGCGGAGTCTTCTTGCATGATCTCACGAGCCATTCAAGGAAACGTCGAATTGCAGCTAGAAGCTTCTGTGAAAATATCGGGGCAATCATAAAGAAGCAGACGGTCACTGACAGGCCGTCTGCTTTTTTTCTTTATTAGTGGCTTTTGACTGATTTAACAGCACAACGCCTGCAATGATGAGTGTGAGACCACATATACCCTTCAAGCTGACAGTTTCGCCAAAAAGCAAAAAACCGACTACCGCTGTAAGCGCCGTCCCGATACCGGACCAAGTGGCGTATGCGCTTGATAAGTCTATGGTTCTTAAAGAAAAGCTTAAAAACGTGAAAGCGGACAGAAATCCGACAGCCACTCCGATAATAGGCCAGAATTGTGTAAAGCCCTCGGAGAGTTTGAGCATTGTGCTCCCAAATACCTCAGATAATATGGCAAGAGCCAAATAAAGAAATCCTCTCATATACAACACTCCCTTACTGCCAATTAAGCAGCACAACACCTGAAATTAATAGACCAATTCCAATAAGTCCATTTACATTCAGTTTTTCTTTGAAAAATTTCGCCCCGATCACGGCCGTCAGCACTGTACCCACGCCGCTCCATGTCGCATATGAAAGGCTTAGAGGGATGCGGTTTAAGGTCAGCGACAGCATATAAAAGGCAAGGGAATAACCAATCACGACCAATGCACTCGGCTTCCACTTTTTGAAGCCGTCTGACACTTTCAGCATGGCTGCTCCGATTGATTCTGAGCATATGGCAATTGTGAGGAATAAGTATCCGATCATCATCGTAATCCCCCTCACTCAAAATATGATAAATGTAAGTTAATGAAAAGATCATCAGCTAGAAAAATATTAGTGTAAACCTATGTATGAGTCAAGAGATTCATTTTAACTCAGGTTCGGGGGATAAAAAAGACCCCTTTTATAAGGGGCTGACGGGTTTAATAGTAATAAGGGTACGGAGGATATGGATATCCGCCATAAAAATAAGGGTTAAATAAAGCACTTCCTACAAGTCCGCCTACCAGCCCGCCAAAAAAAGGTCCTCCGTAAAATCCAAATGGCCGTCCAAAGCCATAACCAAACCCAGGTCTTCCAAATCCAAAACCTGGCCGTCCAAAGCCGTAGCCGAACCCTGGTCTGCCAAAGATCCTTGCATCATTTTCAGCACTGAAATGTTCCATTTCGTTCATTTTTTCTGTCCTCCAATAATAAAGTGTAGATGATGCAGTGTATTCAGCCTACCCAAATTTGATTGGGCGTTCAGCTGAAAAAGAAGGAGAGTGAACTGATTGGGCCTGTATCAATCTGACTGGGCCATGGCGCCGCCTCACGTACATGCTTATCGTGCTAAAACGACCAGTGAAGAGGGCCATTATCATATCATTGAAGGTTTTACTCAGCCGGCAAACGGAACGAATACGGATCGCCATACACACTATTTCACTGGGATTACTTCGTTTGAAAATGGCCATTTTCACCGCTATTACGGGATCTCAGGCCCTGCCATTCCCCGGGCTGACGGTACGCATTATCACGAAATTGAAGAAAACACTTATCTCGCTTATAACGAGCCGATTCAGATCCGTTACGGAGGCGTTGTGTACGATCCCCGAAATCAAACCAGGAAGACGCATCGCCATCATTTGAAAGGCAAGACACGGGAGATCGTCGGAAATGAGCCTCTTGGCTGGTAAAAGAGATGTTTACTGCTGCAAAAAAAGGGCAAAATGGATAGGTGATTATATATGATGAATGCTATAATGGGGGGAGATTTGTAAAAGAGAGTGATACATAGTGAAAAATAAGAAACAGCCCGTTGTCATATTAGTCGGACCAACGGCAGTGGGGAAAACCAATTTAAGCATACAGCTTGCTAAGGCTTTGAACGCGGAAATTATCAGCGGAGACTCCATGCAGGTTTATAAAGGAATGGACATCGGAACAGCTAAAATCTCTGAACAGGAGACAGAAGGTGTGCCTCATCATCTGATTGACATTCTAGATCCGGCAGATTCGTTTTCCACCGCGGATTATCAAGGCTTGGTCAGAAATAAAATCAGCGAAATTGCAAACAGAGGAAAGCTTCCGATGATTGTCGGCGGTACGGGGCTTTACATTCAATCCGTCCTTTACGATTATACATTTACGGAAGAGGCGAACGATCCGGCGTTTCGGGAAGAAATGCAGAAGGCTGCGGTGCAGAAGGGGGCGGAATTCCTTCACGCTAAGCTGGCTGCGGCTGATCCGGAGGCAGCAAAAGCGATTCATCCGAATAATACAAGAAGAGTGATTCGCGCACTGGAGATTTTACATACATCTGGTAAAACGATGTCGCAGCATTTAAAAGAGCAAAAGCGGGAGCTGCTGTACAATGCTGTATTAATCGGGCTTACAATGGACAGAGACACGCTTTATGAAAGAATTAATCAGCGGGTCGACCTGATGATGGAAGCCGGACTTCTTCCGGAAGTGAAACAGCTCTACGACCGAAAATTGAGAGACTGTCAATCGATACAGGCGATCGGCTACAAGGAGCTGTACGCATATTTTGACGGATTTGTGACACTTTTTGAGGCTGTCGAGCAATTAAAGCAAAACTCCAGACGGTATGCGAAACGCCAGCTGACGTGGTTTCGCAACAAAATGCCGATTGAGTGGTTCGATATGACACCGCCTGTTGATATGGAGCTGAAAAAAAAGGAAATTTTCACACATATAGCAGGAAAACTGCAACTTTAATCGAAACTGTATGATATAGAGAATCAAGGAGGACGAAACATGAAACCGATTAATATTCAGGATCAGTTTTTGAATCAAATCCGCAAAGAAAATACGTATGTCACTGTTTTTTTACTGAACGGCTTTCAATTGCGCGGCCAGGTGAAAGGCTTTGATAACTTTACCGTATTGCTAGAATCGGAAGGTAAGCAGCAGCTTATATATAAACATGCGATCTCGACTTTTGCACCGCAAAAAAACGTCCAGCTTGAATTAGAATAGACTATCCAAAGATAAAACGAAATAGAAGAACCTCGGGCTTTCAGCCCGAGGTTTTTTGTGTCGCAGAAGCTCCTTTAGAGATTACAAAAAATATAGGAATTTGGTTATTTGTGTAAATTTTATATTAAGGTACAATGATTTGTGATTATGCTGGAAAGGGGAGAGGAAAATGATTCACAAACAAAAACGTGCCGTATCATGCGGCCTGGTGGTTTTGTTAACACTGCTGTTTGTAGCGCTGCCGGTATCTAAAACTTGGGCTGCAAGCATAAACGGCACGCTGATGCAGTACTTTGAATGGTACCTGCCTAATGACGGACAACATTGGAAACGTTTGCAAGAAGATGCGGGGCATTTATCTGAGATCGGAATCACTGCTGTATGGATTCCTCCTGCATACAAAGGAACGAGTCAATCTGACAATGGATATGGCCCATATGATTTGTACGATTTAGGAGAATTTCAGCAAAAAGGGACGGTGAGGACAAAATACGGCACAAAGCATGAGCTTCAGTCAGCGATCAGCTCCCTGCATTCGCAAAACATCCAAGTATACGGTGATGTCGTTTTGAATCATAAGGCGGGCGCGGATGCAACGGAAGATGTAAGAGCGGTCGAAGTGAATCCGAACGATAGGAATCAGGAAATATCAGGAGAGTATCAAATAAAAGCATGGACAGGCTTTTATTACCCAGGCCGCGGAAGCACGTACAGCGATTTTAAGTGGCATTGGTATCATTTCGACGGAGCAGATTGGGACGAATCCCGAAAGCTGAACCGCATCTATAAATTTCAAGGGGATGGAAAGGCATGGGATTGGGAAGTATCCAGGGAAAAGGGCAACTACGATTATTTGATGTATGCAGACGTCGACTATGATCATCCGGATGTTGTTGCAGAAACAAAAAGATGGGGTACCTGGTATGCGAACGAGCTTCAACTCGACGGTTTTCGGCTCGACGCTGTTAAACACATTAAATTTTCGTTTCTGAGTGATTGGGTAAAGGCAGTCAGGCAATCAACAGGAAAGGAAATGTTTACAGTTGCAGAGTATTGGCAAAATGACCTGAACGAGCTTGAAAACTATTTGAATAAAACTGATTTTAAGCAATCCGTTTTTGATGTCCCGCTTCATTATCATTTGCAGGCTGCATCCTCACAAGGGGGCGGCTATGATATGAGACATTTGCTGGATGGCACTGTCGTAGCGAAGCATCCTATGCAAGCGGTAACCTTTGTGGAAAATCATGATACACAGCCGGGGCAATCTTTGGAGTCGACTGTACAAACATGGTTTAAGCCGCTCGCGTATGCCTTTATATTAACGAGAGAGACTGGTTACCCGCAGGTTTTCTATGGAGATATGTATGGAACAAAGGGTTCATCGTCAAGGGAAATTCCGTCGCTCAAAAATAAAATAGAACCCATTTTGAAAGCACGTAAACTTTATGCATACGGGACCCAGCATGATTATTTTGATCATGAGGATGTGATTGGCTGGACGAGGGAAGGTGATCAATCCGCCGCCCAATCAGGATTGGCCGCTTTAATCACAGACGGTCCCGGCGGGTCAAAGAGGATGTACGTCGGGAAGCAAAATGCCGGCGAGACATGGTATGACATCACTGGGAACCGCTCCGCTCCTGTTACGATTGGTTCTGATGGATGGGGAGAGTTTCATGTAAATGGGGGTTCAGTATCTATTTATGTACAGAAGTAAGAAATAGAGGGGCTGAGAAACTAGCACAGCAGCCTCTCTTGTTTATTTAATCTTGCGTGGTCTACTTGATAATGAGAACATAAAAAGGGGTGAAATGTATATAATGTAAAAAATTTGAATGTTAGGGGAGTTAACGAATGTTTTCTGAATTCGAAGCAGAGTTAAGACGAATCAGAATTGTACTTGTCTGGATTGCTGTGCTCTTATTGTTTGGTGCGTGCGGGAGAGATGAAACAGTGATTGAAACAGATAGCGGAGAATCTTATGAAACGCCCCAGCCAAGCTCATTTCCGCTCGAAAATAACCATTTTGGAATTGTAAATGACAACAATATAGAAATTTATGAGTATAATGAGGCTGATAACAAGGTAAAGCTTAAAAAAGAGTATCCATCTGATGAGCTTGAATAAAATTCACAAGCATGGAATTTTACAAAGCAGACGCAGGCCGCTAAACTGAATACTGACACAGAACATACAGAGGGTGAAATGATGAAACATAAGATTATTGTCAATCACTGGGAAGAAATCTGTGAAGACGATTCCTGCTATGAATATGGAACGAGTATTATTGTTAATGGAAAAGAATTAATCAGAGAAGCCTCAATTATAAGCGCATTGAAGGCAGTTTTAGAAGAAATTGGCGCTGACGCAGAAATAGAAGAAACTGTCGAAAGCGAAAAATGCTGTGACAGTATAAGAAAAAAAAATCTAGACTACTAAGCAGTTTTTTTTCGTGTTATGATATACATCGGCTTAAAAACGACACTTCGAGTAGGATGAGAGATGATTCTCGTTCTGCTCTCTTTTTTGGGCCCTGATGAGGGTGCCAGAGAGAAAATATGAATTTTTCATTAAAACGAATCTATATATTGTGTTTTTGTCAGAGGGTAGTATACTATATATAGTGTTAGTGGTTGAGAGATTCATATTTTTTGATAGGTCGTGATAAAACGTGGTACAAATCATATTTGATTCGAAAACAGGGAATGTTCAGCGGTTTGTGAATAAAACAGGCTTTCAGCAGATACGCAAGGTGGACGAAATGGACCACGTGGACACTCCGTTTGTTTTGGTCACCTACACGACAAACTTCGGTCAGGTACCGGCATCAACACAATCATTTCTCGAAAAATACGCCCATCTCTTATTAGCAGTCGCTGCGAGCGGCAACAAAGTATGGGGCGATAACTTTGCAAAAAGCGCTGATACCATTTCAAGACAATATCAGGTGCCGATTTTGCACAAATTTGAACTCAGCGGCACATCTAAAGACGTTGAATTGTTTACTCAGGAGGTAGAAAGAGTTGTCACAAAATCAAGTGCCAAAATGGATCCAGTTAAATAACGAAATCATGATCCAAAAAGATGGAAAATTCCAGTTTGATAAGGATAAAGAGGCTGTACATAGCTATTTTGTAGACTATATCAATCAAAACACAGTGTACTTTCACGATTTAAAAGAGAAACTGGATTATTTGATTGAAAATCAATACTACGAAGAGGAGTTCTTAAGCCTTTATTCTTTTGAAGACATTAAAGAAGTGTTTAAGACAGCTTACGCAAAGAAGTTTCGTTTTCCTTCCTTCATGAGTGCGTTTAAATTCTATAATGACTATGCTTTGAAAACGAATGACAAGAAAAGAATCCTCGAGCGTTATGAGGACCGGATCTCAATTGTTGCGCTGTTCTTTGCAAACGGCGACACTGAGAAAGCAAAGGAATATGTGCACCTGATGATCAATCAGGAATATCAGCCGAGCACACCGACATTTTTGAATGCCGGCAGAAAACGCCGCGGCGAACTTGTGAGCTGCTTCTTGCTCGAAGTCAATGATTCTTTAAACGACATTTCAAGAGCGATCGATATTTCCATGCAGCTTTCTAAACTGGGCGGCGGGGTTTCTCTTAACCTGTCCAAGCTTCGCGCAAAAGGTGAAGCCATCAAAGATGTTGAGAATGCCACAAAAGGCGTTGTAGGTGTCATGAAGCTTCTTGATAACGCGTTCCGATATGCTGACCAAATGGGACAAAGACAAGGATCTGGCGCGGCGTATTTAAACATTTTCCATCGCGATATCAATGATTTTCTCGATACGAAAAAGATTTCTGCCGACGAGGATGTGCGCGTCAAGACACTTTCTATCGGTGTAGTCATTCCGGACAAGTTCGTTGAGCTTGCGCGTGAGGACAAAGCGGCTTATGTATTCTATCCGCATACCATCTATAAAGAGTACGGACAGCACATGGACGAAATGGACATGAATGAAATGTACGACAAGTTTGTCGACAACCCTCGGGTGAAAAAAGAGAAAATCAACCCGCGGAAATTGCTTGAAAAACTGGCGGTGCTTCGTTCTGAATCAGGCTATCCATACATCATGTTCCAGGATAATGTCAACAAAGTACATGCGAATAACCATATTTCAAAGGTGAAATTTTCTAACCTTTGCTCCGAAGTGCTGCAGGCATCTCAGGTTTCTTCTTACACAGACTACGATGTAGAAGATGAAATCGGTTTGGATATTTCCTGCAACCTGGGATCGCTTAACATTCTCAACGTGATGGAGCACAAATCGATCGAAAAGACTGTTAAGCTTGCGACTGATTCTTTAACTCACGTATCTGAAACGACTGATATCCGTAATGCGCCTGCTGTAAGACGGGCAAACAAAGCGATGAAATCAATCGGTCTCGGCGCGATGAACCTTCACGGATACCTTGCGCAAAACGGCATCGCGTATGAAAGTCCAGAAGCGCGCGACTTTGCGAACACATTCTTTATGATGGTGAACTTCTACTCTATCCAGCGTTCTGCGGAGATCGCAAAAGAGAAGGGCGAGACGTTTGATCAATATGAAGGATCAACCTATGCAACTGGTGAATATTTCGATAAGTACGTTTCAACTGATTTCTCACCGAAATACGAAAAAATCGCAAATCTGTTTGAAGGTATGCATATCCCGACGACAGAAGACTGGGAGCAATTAAAAGCATTTGTCGCTGAACACGGCATGTATCACAGCTACAGATTATGCATTGCGCCGACAGGCTCGATTTCATACGTCCAATCAAGCACGGCATCTGTCATGCCGATTATGGAACGGATTGAAGAAAGAACATACGGCAACTCAAAAACGTACTACCCAATGCCTGGGCTTGCATCTAATAACTGGTTCTTCTACAAAGAAGCCTATGATATGGATATGTTCAAAGTCGTAGATATGATCGCGACAATCCAACAGCACGTTGATCAGGGAATCAGCTTTACATTGTTCCTAAAAGATACAATGACGACTCGTGATTTAAACCGGATTGATTTGTATGCACATCACAGAGGAATTAAAACCATTTACTATGCAAGAACGAAAGATACTGGGCAAGACAGCTGCCTTTCTTGTGTTGTTTGATTAAAGGAGAGTTTATAGTGACGAAAATTTATGACGCAGCAAACTGGTCAAAGCATGAAGACGACTTTACCCAAATGTTCTATAACCAAAATGTGAAACAGTTCTGGCTTCCGGAAGAGATTGCTTTAAACGGCGATCTCCTCACATGGAAGTACCTCGGGAAAAACGAGCAAGACACGTATATGAAGGTACTGGCCGGATTGACTCTTCTTGATACAGAGCAGGGAAATACAGGAATGCCGATCGTGGCTGAACACGTAGACGGCCACCAGCGGAAAGCCGTGCTGAATTTTATGGCGATGATGGAGAACGCCGTTCACGCAAAATCGTACTCTAATATTTTCATGACACTGGCACCGACTGAAACGATTAATGAAGTATTCGAATGGGTCAAACAAAACAAATTTTTGCAGAAAAAAGCGCAAATCATCGTCGGACTCTACAAAGCGATTAAAAAAGATGACGAGATTTCACTGTTCAAAGCCATGGTTGCATCTGTGTATTTAGAAAGCTTCCTATTCTACAGCGGTTTCTATTATCCGTTATATTTCTACGGACAAGGAAAACTGATGCAAAGCGGTGAAATCATCAACCTGATCCTTCGTGATGAAGCGATTCACGGTGTTTATGTCGGACTTCTCGCTCAAGAAATTTACAATAAGCAGACAGAAGAGACAAAGGCAGAACTTCGCGAATTTGCCATTGACCTTTTGAATGAGCTTTATGAGAATGAGCTTGAGTATACCGAGGACTTATATGACCAAGTCGGACTCTCACACGATGTCAAGAAGTTCATCCGCTATAATGCGAATAAAGCGCTGATGAACCTGGGATTTGATGCGTACTTTGAAGAGGAAGATATTAATCCGATCGTTTTAAACGGATTAAATACAAAAACAAAATCACATGACTTCTTCTCCATGAAGGGGAACGGGTACAAAAAGGCGACCGTTGAGCCGATCAAAGACGACGACTTTTTCTTTGATGATGAAAAAGAGCAGATATAATATCTGCTCTTTTCGGCTTGAAGGTTGAAATAGGAGGACGCAGTAATCATGGGAAAAATGGACGAGATCATTTTGGTCGCTCCGCGCGATGAAGTGTTTAAAAAAGAAAAATTGACTTTTCAAGGCGTAAACAGTGAAGATGCCCGAGTAGCAGAAATTATGGCTCAAATTGAGGCGACCTATCGTGAAATGAGAAGGGGAGACGCCGAAGAAGATCCTCATTATAAGCAGCCGATTCCTTATGTCGTCATTAAACGCGAGGATGAAGTTTTTCTCTATGAGCGGCTGGCTGGCGGCGGAGAATCACGTCTTCACAATAAGCTTTCTCTTGGCTTTGGCGGCCATATGAATCATATTGAAGGAGCTGCTTCCTTTGCCGAGGTCTTAAAGCTGAACACAGATCGGGAGCTTGATGAAGAACTGCAAATCGAAGAAGAGGATAAGCAGGCTATTATCACATTAGGTTTGATCAATGATGATGACAACAGTGTCGGTAAAGTGCATATCGGTATTCTATCTGCGCTTCAATTAAAGCCCGGCTCACATGTGGAAGTCAAAGAGAAAGAGCAAATCGCGGGTAAATGGATGAAAATTTCGGAACTAAAACAAACAGACATTTATAACCGACTGGAAACATGGTCGCAATTTGTGGTTGATATTCTTGAATAAAAAAACCCGGTTTCTCATGAAGAGGAACCGGGTTTTTTTTATCAGGCATGCTCGTCTGCAATAATATTATGACTCTTGGATGACCACAGCGTCAAACCCGGCTTTATCTGCTCTGGCGGCAAGGGCGTCAGCATTATCTTTGGAGGAAAATGCGCCGATCTGCACCTTATATAATCCGTCCTTCAAGAGCACAATGGCGTCAAAGCCCTTAGAGCCTGCGCTGCTTGCAAGATTGTCCGCATTTGCTTTGACCTTAAAAGCGCCAATTTGAACCTTATATAATCCTGAGTCGGATGTCTTTTGAAGGCTGAAGGCTTGCTCCAACCCGTTTGCATGTCCTCTTGCCAAGCTATGAATAAAGCTGCTCGTTTTAAGCTTGTTCGCATCTGTAATCGTATCAATAAAACCGTTTTCCGTAAGCAGGGCAGGCATTGAGGATTCCCTTAATACGTGGAAGTTTGCTGTTTTTTTGCCGCGGTCGGAAAAGTCGACAGCTTGTATGACTTCAGAGTGAATCTCCGATTGATAAGTCGTTGTCGGTGCTCCGACTCCAGGATAAATGTAGCTTTCGAAACCTGTTCCGCCCCCGGCATTAATGTGAATGGATAAAAAGAAATCTGCTCCCCAGTTATTTGCAGCATTTATCCGGTCGCTTAGGCTGACATATTGGTCGCTTGTCCGGCTCAGCAGCACAGTGACACCCTCATACTCATTCGTCAATATCGTGCGTAAAGCTAAAGCGATTTGCAGGGTTAACGTTTTTTCTTGAAGACCATTGCCTGTTGCGCCTGGGTCGGACCCGCCATGACCTGGATCAATAAAAATTTTAACCATTCTCCATCACCTCATTACAGGATATGAAAAAAGACGGCGTCTGCTTGTACGATTATCATCCGGCTGAAAAATGAGGAAATAACCCCTGTTACACGTAAAATTATTTCTCGGGAAAGCGCACAAATCAACAGGATGCGACAGGAAGGTTGCTAAAAGTCTGCTTTTTTTACACAGCTATGGTGCGATCCTCCATTTCGGGATTCTTTGCTGTTAAAGGCGAGATACCAAGTGCCGGACAAAGATTATAAGGAAAGAATGAGTGATTTTATTTCGATGTTAGACAAGGAAGGTTTCTTAGACACACCGGTCGAATGAAAAGGGAAGCTGTAGCTGCTTTTTATACCGACAATCGGTTTAGGATATCGTTGCGAAAAGTGGAATACAGCAATTCCTTCATCACGTAAATACTGAGGATAAAATGACGATTCTCTCACCTCTCATCAATTGATGATATGAATGTTTATGTAGGTGAGGGAGAAATCAAATCGACGGATCAAAAGAAAAGCTGTCACAATTGACGAACAGTAAGAGAAGCTTAGCTGTTGAAGTAAACGCTGTTATGCAGACTGGAACACTTTCAAGTCAACCTACTGAAGTGAAAAGGGAACACGTTATACTTTCATATATCTGATGATTCACAAATTCATCAGCTCATCACAAGCATATCTGCCGCAATATACTGTTTTACAAATAAAAATAACAGAGGAAGCATCGAGAATATACTGACGGAGGTTTATACATCGAAGAAATATCACCTTCAAAGCTGTGTGTTCTAACAAATTTGCTGAAAATAAAATCTCTTGGTTTGTCCACCCTGTGTCCGTGAATACAATAAGAAATAAAGTATTTCTCGGGAAAGCGCAGGATTCCCCATTGTTCCCGAAAAAAAGCATTTGTTTCGACACATGATAGGCGTTTGTCACATAAGGCATACGCTTGAATATCATATAGAGAGAATTGAGAGGTGAAAATGTTGGAGCGCGCTGTGACTTATAAAAACAACGGACAGATCAACATTATTCTTAACGGACAAAAGCAGGTGCTGACAAATGCTGAGGCAGAAGCGGAGTACCAAGCCGCTTTGCAAAAAAACGAAGCTAAGCACGGCATTTTGAAGGAAATAGAAAAAGAGATGAACACACTGGTTGGAATGGAGGAAATGAAACGGAACATTAAGGAAATATACGCATGGATTTTTGTCAATCAAAAACGTGCGGAGCAAGGCTTAAAGGTGGGAAAGCAAGCGCTTCATATGATGTTTAAAGGGAATCCGGGAACTGGAAAAACGACAGTTGCACGGCTTATCGGCCGGCTGTTCTTTGAAATGAACGTACTGTCTAAAGGTCACCTGATCGAAGCGGAACGTGCTGACTTGGTCGGGGAATACATTGGCCACACCGCCCAAAAGACGAGGGATTTAATCAAAAAGTCATTAGGCGGCATATTATTTATAGACGAAGCCTATTCTCTTGCAAGAGGCGGCGAAAAGGATTTTGGGAAAGAAGCGATTGACACGCTCGTGAAGCACATGGAAGACAAACAGCATGAATTCATTTTAATTCTTGCCGGATATTCACGGGAAATGGAGCATTTTTTATCATTGAATCCCGGTCTCCAATCCAGATTTCCCATCTCCATCGACTTTCCGGATTATTCCGTCAATCAGCTTATGGAAATTGCGAAACGAATGATCGCAGAACGGGAATACCAGCTCAGTCAGGAAGCTGAATGGAAATTAAAGGATTATTTAATGACAATCAAAAGCACAACAAGTCCCATTAAATTCAGCAATGGCCGTTTTGTCAGAAATGTCATTGAAAAATCGATCAGAGCGCAAGCCATGAGACTTCTAATGGGCGACCAATACTTAAAAAGCGATTTGATGACCATTAAAAGCCAAGATCTTTCAATAAAAGAAGACGCTGCTGGCTCGGTATAGACCTCTTGCTGTGAGAGGTCTTTTTTCTAATGTATTTCTTGCTTTTCGCAGGAATCGTTTTGTGGTATACACATGCAGGGTTTGGTATGATAATACTACTGCCCAATATGCAAAAGAAAGGAACATCCATTTGAACGAACAAGAGACATTACAGGAAAAGGCCATTTTAGTCGGATGTCAGCTGCCGCATATCACAGATGAGCATTTTGAAAATTCCATGGAAGAGCTTGCATCACTCACAAAAACAGCAGAAGGAACGGTATTGACCAGCGTCACGCAAAAAAGAAACCGGGCTGACGCAGCTACATATATAGGGAAAGGGAAGGTTGAAGAGCTGAAGGCGCTCGTTGAAGAGCTTGAAGCCGATCTCCTTATTTTTAATGATGAACTGTCACCAAGTCAGCTAAAGTCCTTGGCAACTGCGATTGAAGTGAAAATCATCGACCGCACGCAATTGATATTAGATATTTTCGCGAAAAGAGCAAGAACACGGGAAGGAAAGCTTCAAATTGAGCTGGCGCAGCTGCAGTATGCGCTCCCGCGTCTGACGGGACAGGGGATCAACCTTTCCCGGCAAGGCGGAGGGATCGGCGCGAGAGGACCGGGGGAAACAAAACTGGAGACCGACCGCCGCCATATTAGAAATCGCATTCACGAAATTAACACGCAGTTATCCGCCGTCATTCGCCATAGAAGCCGCTACCGTGAAAGAAGAAAGAAAAACGGTGTGCTGCAAATCGCTCTTGTCGGGTATACGAACGCGGGGAAATCAACGTGGTTTAACCGCCTGACAAGCGCTGACAGCTATGAAGAAGACCTTCTGTTCGCCACACTGGATCCTATGACCAGAAAAATGGTGCTGCCAAGCGGCTACAGCGTGCTCCTATCAGATACGGTCGGATTTATCCAAGATCTTCCGACGACCCTGATCGCTGCATTCCGCTCAACGCTTGAAGAAGTAAAAGAAGCGGATGTGATTCTGCATCTGATTGATTCCTCAAATGAGGATTACGCAGGGCACGAAAAAACGGTGCTTCGCTTGCTGGAAGAGCTTGAAGCAGATGATATCCCGGTGCTGACGGCTTACAATAAACACGATCAAAAGCAGCCTGACTTTATCCCGTCCGTT
The DNA here is from genome assembly GCF_036765115.1 of Bacillus sp. 0909A. Lineage (NCBI taxonomy): Bacteria > Bacillati > Bacillota > Bacilli > Caryophanales > Bacillaceae > Bacillus > Bacillus sp. 0909A. The sequence goes on along the minus strand of NZ_JBAIZU010000002.1, from coordinate 84,852 downwards.
GGGAAGAATCATATCATGGTCAGTGCGAGATTTGAGGAGGATACTGAAAAGTTTAAAGAAGCCATCCAGCGTTATTTGCGCCAAGAGCTGCTAACGCCTTTTGAAGCGCAGGTACCGGCAGGTGAAGGCAAGCTTCTCTCCAGAATCAAATCCGAAACGATGGTTGACCGTTTTTATTTTAATGAAGAAAACGAACAGTACGACATATCAGGATATGTACAAGAAGAGCAAAGCATCATCGGTGAATTGAAGAAGTATATGTAAGAAGGGAATACAAGGACATGTTCGAAACTTTAACACACGGAGATTTATTAAAAAAAACAGCAATGGAAGTGGAGTCGGAAATTGCCGCCGCTCATAAACAAATAGAAGAAATCAGTGAACGCAATGAATGGAGAGTGCTTCAAAGCTATAGAAAACACAAGGTCAGCGACACTCATTTTACGCCGTCTACAGGATACGGCTATGATGACATCGGAAGGGACACACTTGAAAGCATTTATGCAGATGTGTTTGGAGGGGAAGCTGGGCTTGTCAGGCCCCAAATTATATCCGGCACACATGCGATTTCCATTGCTTTATTCGGTGTCCTCAGACCGGGGGACGAGCTGCTTTATATCACAGGCAAGCCGTATGATACGTTAGAAGAAATTGTCGGCGTCAGAGGCGGAGAAAATTCTGGATCGCTAAAGGATTTCCAAATCGGCTACAATGCGGTTGACCTGACTGAAGACGGAAAAGTAGATTACGATGCTGTCGCTGCAGCTATCAATCCGAAGACAAAGGTGATCGGCATTCAGCGCTCAAAAGGATATGCCAATCGTCCTTCTTTCTTAATTAGTGAAATTAAAGAAATGATCCGTTTTGTAAAGGAAATCAATGAAAACCTTATTGTTTTTGTGGACAACTGTTATGGAGAATTTGTAGAAGAGCTTGAACCTTGTCATGTAGGCGCTGATCTCATGGCGGGATCTCTTATCAAAAATCCGGGAGGCGGTCTAGCCAAAACAGGCGGGTACCTCGTTGGGAAATCTGAATGGATCGAGGCTTGTTCATATCGTATGACTTCACCGGGCATCGGCCGGGAAGCCGGAGCGTCGCTTTACTCGCTCCAGGAAATGTACCAAGGTTTCTTTTTGGCACCTCATGTTGTATCTCAAAGCTTAAAGGGAGCGGTGTTTACAGCCAGATTTCTTGAAAAACTGGGGTTCACATCTAACCCGAGCTGGGACGCGAAAAGAACAGACTTAATTCAATCTGTAGAGTTCTCCGACAGAGAAAAGATGATTGCCTTTTGTCAGGCGATTCAATATGCGTCGCCTATCAATGCTCACGTAACTCCGTATCCGAGCTACATGCCCGGATACGAGGACGATGTGATTATGGCAGCGGGCACATTTATACAAGGAGCAAGCATTGAATTATCAGCTGATGGCCCTATCCGCCCTCCGTATGTAGCGTATGTTCAGGGAGGATTAACCTATGCGCACGTGAAAAATGCCATATGCAGTGCAGTGGATTCTTTAATGGATAAGAAATTAATTTGAATAGTTTCAAATTTTCACTGAATTTCATGTTAAGAATCCTTACATGTTGTTGACACAAAATATAACATCACCTATAATGAAACTAAGTTAAGAAAAGGAGGAAATTGAGATGAGTGATAATATTCGCCGCTCAATGCCTTTATTTCCAATAGGAATTGTCATGCAGTTGACCGAATTATCAGCAAGACAAATTCGGTATTATGAGGAAAATGGACTGATATTTCCAGCTAGAAGCGAAGGAAATAGACGATTATTCTCATTTCACGATGTAGATAAACTGTTAGAAATTAAACACCTGATTGAACAAGGTGTAAATATGGCAGGAATTAAACAAATTCTGGCGAAAGCATCGGCCGAGCCGGAACAGAAACAAAATGAAAAGACAAAGAAACCAATGAAACATGATCTGTCTGATGACGAACTGAGACAGCTCCTGAAAAACGAGCTTATGCAAGCCGGCCGGTTCCAAAGAGGAAATACATTCCGTCAAGGCGACATGTCTCGCTTCTTTCATTAATCCGTTAGCAACTGTTTTGCTATATACATTTACCTTTTAGAGGAGGAGTTTTACGAAATGGCAAAGTACACAAGAGAAGATATCGTAAAATTAGTAAATGAGGAAAACGTCAAGTACATCCGCCTGCAATTTACCGACATTCTTGGAACAATCAAGAACGTTGAGATTCCTGTAAGCCAGCTTCAAAAAGCACTTGATAATAAGGTCATGTTTGATGGATCTTCCATTGAAGGTTTCGTTCGCATCGAAGAATCAGATATGTACCTGTATCCTGATCTAAATACATTTGTTATCTTCCCATGGACAGCTGAAAAAGGTAAAGTAGCACGTTTCATCTGTGATATTTACAATCCGGATGGCACACCTTTCGAAGGTGACCCGCGAAACAACTTAAAACGGATTCTGAAAGAAATGGAAGACCTGGGCTTCAGTGATTTCAACCTTGGACCTGAGCCTGAATTCTTCTTATTCAAATTAGACGAAAAAGGCGAGCCGACGCTTGAACTAAACGACAAAGGCGGATATTTCGACTTAGCTCCAACTGACCTGGGAGAAAACTGCCGCCGCGATATCGTTCTTGAACTGGAAGAGATGGGCTTTGAAATTGAAGCATCTCACCACGAGGTAGCGCCTGGCCAGCACGAAATCGACTTCAAATATGCGGGTGCCGTCCGCTCTTGTGACGACATCCAAACGTTTAAATTAGTTGTTAAAACCATTGCCCGCAAACACGGTCTGCATGCGACATTTATGCCAAAACCATTATTCGGTGTGAACGGTTCAGGTATGCACTGCAATCTATCACTCTTCAAAGATGGTGTTAACTCATTCTATGATGCAAACGCTGATCTTCAGTTAAGTGAAACAGCGAAACACTTCATTGCAGGTATCGTGAAGCACGCAACAAGCTTTACAGCAGTAACAAATCCGACAGTAAACTCTTACAAACGTCTTGTTCCTGGCTATGAAGCACCTTGCTACGTTGCATGGAGCGCGCAAAACAGAAGCCCGCTTATTCGTATCCCGGCTTCCCGCGGCATCAGCACACGTGTTGAAGTGCGCAGCGTAGATCCAGCTGCGAATCCGTACCTTGCACTTAGCGTCTTGCTTGCTGCAGGTTTAGACGGAATCAAAAACAAACTAGAAGCGCCAGCTCCAATCGACCGCAACATCTATGTGATGAGCAAAGAAGAGCGCATGGAAAACGGAATCGTCGACCTGCCTGCAACACTGGCTGAAGCGTTAGACGAATTCAAATCAAACGAAGTGATGGTCAAAGCCCTGGGCGAGCACCTATTCGAGCACTTCATCGAAGCAAAAGAAATCGAGTGGGATATGTTCCGCACGCAAGTACATCCTTGGGAACGCGAACAGTATATGTCTCAGTATTAATCTTTCAATCCCTTGGCACTATTGGTGTCAGGGGATTTTTTTGATTAGTTAACAATTTTAATAGCTTAATATAAATCATAGAGTGCCCACAAAACACCCACAAAAAAACAATAAAAATTACTCCATAATTGTGGAGATATAATCCTCGTAAATATTCATTGAACAAACAGCATGAGTGCTACGGAGGGCATGGCCAACCGTTGATTGATAGTAATAATGCGTCTGGAAGGTTGTATTTAGGTAAAAAGTTTAACAAAAGATTTAAAAATTAAACTCAGGACAGAATATAATGTAACCCCTCATGTGGATTAGAAATCAGGAATATATTATTTGTTAATTCCTAGTATAGATTGATTGCTTCTGAATAGTTTAATGTAACATAAAAATGGTGGAAAAAGCCCCTCTCATAGAGAGGGGCCTTTAACTAATTAAGGTGCTGTTCCGCAATCGACTTTGTATTCGTCCTCTGTTACTTTCTTTGAATAACAGAGATAAGGAGTTTGACCAGTTTCATTTTTCCAAGCATTAAATAACATCAAAGAATAAAGACTTCCTGATGATTTGTCACTTTCCCTTTTTTGAAGGATTGTGAAATAGCTTTGATAGGGGTATCCCATTTTATAGATTTCGTGTCTTATGGCTCCTTCTTCTGAAGAAGTATAGAACAAAACTGGGGAAAGGGAAGGCATTAAAATTAATATGATTAATACTGTTGCTAAAATAGATAGCAATGTTTTGATCCTTTTTTTATTTTTCCTCCTATGCGGCCTATATTGTTAGAGAGAAACTTTGTTTTTGGTGAAGAAAAAGTAGATACAGGATAATAATGCTTCCAAGAAACAAAGTCTTCCATCAGAAAGCAAAGTGGTATCTAAGACAAAACTTCTACGCTTCATTATGAGAATGAAGGTGACGATTCGTCAAATATAAAGAATCACAAGCAAGAAATTGAAAAAAAAAAAGGAACTGTCAACGCGACAAAAATCTGAATCAGAAAAGATCAACGGGTCGGAAGTCTCTGCATCTGCATCTGCTGTAAAAGGATATAAACGTTGGAAAGCCAAGGAATACGCTGACAATTATGCTTTGTCTCAAATAAAAATTATAAAAATGGAGACTGTACTAACGTTGTGTCTCAGGCTTTAAGAGCGGGTTCAATGCCTAATTTCAAAGAGTGAAAGCCTTATACAAATGCATGGATTAATGCAGGTTCTTTTAGAAACTATATTTTAGAACCTGACAGTATAAAAAGGAAAGCCGATACCTTTCCTTTGTAACCCGGTGTTTCATCTTTTGTCATGCCTGTTTCAAGCCACATCTCAAAAGTGAAAAATCACCAACGCCTGTTTTTTTATCACAACTTTAATGGAACTTTCCAAATTTAATTAGGTATAAGTCTTAGAGAATCACATAGCTCATAGGAGGTAAATAACAATGAGTAAGATTTGGAAGAACAGTGATTATGATCCTTTTAGGTTAAAAGACATTAGAGAAGAAGAAATAAAAAAGATCGAAAAAAAGTTGAAATTGAATTTGCCCGAAGCATATAAGAAATTGATCATTCAACAAAATGGTGGATTGATTCATTTTAATGCGTTCCCAACAGATCAGGAAACATCTTGGGCAGACGACCATATTGAAGTTGATCATATTAGAGGAATAGGAAAGGATCTGGGGATCTTAGAAAGTGAATATCTAATAAAAGAGTGGGGTCTACCACAAAGATTATTGTTAATACAGGGGGATGGACATAATTGGGTTGCTTTAGATTATCGCCAAACTAATGAAAATCCACCTGTTCATTACTTTGACTTTGAATTAAATAAAGACTTTAAGATTTCAGATTCATTTGGTGAATTTTTATCTAAACTCTATATACATGAGTACGAAGAAGTTCAGGATGACGAAAATGCAGAGTTTGATCAAATTTATAGTATTAATTCAGATGATCCGGATGCTATTCAGAAGGAAGAAGTCGAAAAAATTCTGGCTAATAAGAACCCTATAGAGAATCATAGGATTTCTCTTTTTCCAATCCAAAGTGTTGAAGACCTAGAGTGGTTGCTGAACAATATTAAACATAATTCCATAGGGGCAGAAGGTGACATGGCTTTTGAATTGGCTGACGTATTGATGTCGGTTGTTTCTTCATACTCACACCAAATAAAGTCGAATAATTTAAAAACTATGGTTCAAGAAGCTGCTCAGGCGTTAGGAAAGTCCAGAAATGAAGATACTGAGATTATATTAGATCAACTTAAAGACTTTTTGTAAATTATAAACTCACCATGTAAAAAAGATAGCCACAAAGGGTTTTCGGTGATCATGATCCTTTCCCTTACATGGTACTAGTGATTTTTTCGAGTGAATCCATACGTGAGAAATAGCGGAGAGATACACTCCATTTCTCTTGTCGAAATGAAATGTAAGTTTTATTTTTAGTACCTAGGCGGAGACTTTTTGGGTAAGATTAATAAAGAAGGACAGACTTTCTGGTTACTCAAAGATAACTCGGAAATATTAGTAGACATAGATTGATCATTAAAAATGAATTTTTAACTAATGCAAAGAAATTAGATGAGACCAGAAAGCCATTTACAGGTAAGGAAATAACTCTCCCTTGGCTAAATAAAGAAACGGTTGCAGGTAACTTTCTGCAATTTTTTATGGAAGAGCTTGAAGAAGCAAAAGAAAATTGGGATGAGAATGAAGATTGGGAAGATTATGTGAGAAAAATTACATATGATGGTTAATCTCTCGCTAAGGGAGCTTTTTCAATCATGGGTTTTGACGAAGTAATAAAAATAAGGAGCAATTTTATGTTGGTAAATTTATTAGAGGAAATTCGGAAAACTGAAGCAAAATATGAAGATGAACGGAGGAAAAGGTAAAATGGCAGTTACTTATTGGACAGGGGAAAATCTTACACTACGAGCGATTCAACCTGAAGATATCGTTATATTTGAATCTTTAGATGATGAAATTCTACGTAATATGGACTCGCTCCATTTTCCTCGTTCAGCTAATAAAATGAGAGAATGGATAGAAGAACAATTGGAAAAAGATGAATTCCGTTTTATTGCAGTTGATAGAGATAATAATATCGTTGGTATGATTGAAACCTTTGATTGTGACAGGAAAAATGGTACCTTTGATTATTATCTGGCTGTATTTGAGCCATATAGAGGTAAAGGATACGCCAAAGAAATGATCTTGATGGTTCTTCGCTTTTTCTTTTTAGAGCTAGCCTATCAAAAAGTAAATATAACTGTATATTCTTTTAATAATCCATCCATGCGTTTGCATGAAAAATTAGGTTTCATGAAAGAGGGACAACTAAGAAATATCATTTTCACTAAAGGAGCTTATTATGATGGTATTTGCTTTGGGATGACAAGTGAAGAATTTGAACTGAATCATGGATGATAACACTTGGTCATCGATAAAGTCCTGTTCCAAATAAAATAATCGTTTTATCCATAAAGCAATAGTAGATGTTGGCGCACCTCGGCTCTGGTAACAGTGGCAATACCAGAAGGCTGACATCTGTCTAAATCAGAAAAGACTATTTAATGGAATGATATATGTTAAAATTAGAGAAAATCAAATCATAAATGAAGGAGGCTTAAATATGTCTACAGAAATGATTTCCATCGTAGCTATAGTATCTATAGTTATATGGAGTGCGGTATCCCGAGAGATAGTAAAATCTTCAAAAGAGAATGGTAAAGGGAAAAACGGACGAAAAATAATAACTTTAATGGCTGCCGGTACCCTATCAACACTACTTCTGACCATCTCACTTTTTCAGAATATTCATTTTTAAAAAATACGGTTTAGCTGACAATGAGAAATAAATTCAAAAAGAAATGACAGTAAGTGATACATAAATAATCAGCTGCACCAATTAGGTGCAGCTGTTTTAATTTATATCGATTTCATCTCATAACTGTTGATTCTACTGTTTTCTGTCGTCCTCGGTCAGTTCTCTTTTCTATGAGTATGTCTTCCATTTTGAACCCAGTATACATTATAGACGTATTACAGTCAGATCAATTTCCTTTCTGATTCTTGTCCAATTTGCAAATAGTTTCATAGCTTCCTTAAACAGGCCGAAATAAACAATTCGTTGCTTTTCTTTTAAACCACTTGTAATATGCTTCAAACACTTTTTCATTCATCAAGTAAATCACTGTCTTTTGCCGAGTATTACTCAATCTCTGAAACTTTTTTGTTAGTTGTCACGAACTTTACGAATATCAATTTGCGTAATGTAGGGTCTTCGGTTGCTTGTTAAATAGCATCTGTACTGCCATGAAAGCGAGGATGGTCATCCCGAAAAAACTGCCCATCCAAGGGCTTGCTCGGTTTTTAATCTAAGTAGACCTAACCTTATTTGTATATGATCTTCCAAATAATCTGTGGATGAGGTGTGTTTTTTCCTCTCCTTGAAAAATCCTTCTTTCATTTCTGTTATTAATTTAATAATTATTATACTATTTTCCCGCTTGACTTTTTTACTGTAGCCTTTTAAAGTATGGAATGTTGCTAAGACTGTGTTTAACGGCTTAGATATTGAAATTAGAGGTGGCTACTTAGATGAAACAAAATGGAAATCCTTGGGCGCTATTGCCACTAGTATTATTTGTAGGGCTTTTTGTCGGCTCCGGTGTATTGACTGGAGATTTCTATAAATTGCCAATATTGATTGCAGCTATTATAGCATCTGCTTTTGCGCTTTTATTTAACCAGAAGCAATCGCTCAATCAAAAAATAGAATGGTTTGCTTCCGGTGCGGGACATCCTGATATTATTATGATGGTTATCATCTTTATATTAGCAGGTGCTTTTGCTTCTGCAGCTGAGGCGATGGGAGCGGTACACTCAACCGTCAACCTTGCTTTGAGCATTATTCCGCAGCAGTTTATACTGCCAGGGCTTTTTATCATTGCTTGTTTTATTTCTGTTTCGATGGGAACATCAATGGGGACGATTGCAGCAGTTACTCCAATTAGCGCCGGTTTGAGCGGAGAGCTTGGCTTGCCCACTGCAATCGCTATTGCAGCTGTTGTCGGGGGAGCTATGTTTGGAGATAATCTTTCTTTTATTTCGGATACAACCATCGCGGCAGTACGGTCACAAAAAACACAAATGATGGATAAATTTAAAACGAATTTTTTGATCGTTTTGCCTGCTGCTATCATAACTGTCATTTTATTATTTTTTATACCGGCAGGACATGTAGGACATATCGGAGCTGAATCCTACAGCTGGTTTAAAGTCCTTCCTTATGTTGCCGTGTTAGTCTTTGCGTTAATTGGTTTTAATGTGGTGGCTGTCATTTTTGGCGGATTGATCTTAACAGGAATTATAGGGTTTGCAAGCGGCAGCTTGACGCTTGAGTCCTATTTTAAATCAATTACGGATGGAATTGCCGGAATGTCTGATCTTATTATCCTTTCCATGTTAATTGGTGGAATGGTTGGCATTATGAAACAAAATGGAGGGATTGACTTTTTACTGAGGTTTATTTCTAAAAGAATCCATTCGAAAAAAGGTGCTGAAGCCGGTATTGCCGGATTGGTCAGCGTTACGAACCTAGCTACTGCCAATAATACGATTGCTATTATTGCAGCTGGGCCGATTGCCAAAAATATCTCTGATGAATTTAAAATCGACAATCGAAAGTCGGCAAGTATCTTAGATATCTTTTCCTGCGTGGTACAAGGCCTAATTCCTTATGGGGCGCAGATGTTATCAGCTGGGAAGTTTGGAAATATTTCGCCTGTCAGCATCTTGCCATACTCTTTCTATCCTGTTTTAATCGGGTTCTGCGGCATCATAGCCATTATATTCGGTCTACCAAAATTCACAAGAAATAAGAAATAAAGAAAAAAAGGTACCAAACGGTATCTTTTTCTTTTTTAATCTATAATGCGTCAAAACATATAGAAATGATAAAAAGAAAGATAGAGATTGTAATAAAAAGCTTTCATAATTTATTATGTTGAGGGCCTAGTGGGTGAATAACCAGTCCCTCCGGCCACACAAAAAATAACAAGGGTTTTGCGCCCTTGTTATTTTTTGTGTCTTTAGATAGGAAATAGTATTACCAACATTTACATCGAACTTTTGTTCCTATTTATATTGAATAGAGAACATTCGTTCTGTTAATATTAGATCAATAAAGGAGTGAGCCTAATTGCTTAGAGATCGAGGGACAATCAAATGGACATCAATGATGCTCCCAGAACACTTAACACAGCTTAAACAAGACTTACTTGATGTATCAAAAATTGAAAAGCCGTCCTTAGACGCTCAACAAATTGAAGAGATGGATATTCTTGTTTCTGAAGCACTTGAATTAAATAAAGAGCTGGTATTCAAGCTTTTTAACAACGGATTCGTTGAAAATGTTACCGGCAGAGTCCATTACATTAATTTTGAGGAACAAAAGCTACACGTTAAAGATCAGAACGACAATACAGTTTATATCAACATGAATAACATCATAGGAGTTACATACAATGATTGATTACTCACAATTTCCACGTAAGAATATACTTTGTGTCGATATGAAATCCTTTTATGCTTCTGTATCGGCTGTCACAATGGGTTTAAACCCTTTAACATGCTATCTTGCTGTTGTAGGGAATACGGAGAGACAGGGAAGTGTAGTGTTAGCTGCATCTCCTGCACTTAAAAAAGATTTTGGAATCAAAACAGGGTCGAGACTATTTGAGATACCTGAAGATCCAAGAATACACATTGTAAATCCGCAAATGAAGCTTTTCATCAGAGTTTCGACTGAGATTACAAAGCTGTTTTACAGATTTGTTCCTGAGAAATGTGTCCATACGTATTCAATTGATGAATCTTTTTTAGATGCAGGAAAAGAAGATCCTGAAGAAATGGCCAAAGCAATCCAAAACAGCATGTGGAGAGAATTTGGTTTGATGTGCACAGTAGGCATTGGAGATAATATGTTGCTCAGTAAGCTTGCGCTTGACCTGGAGAGTAAGAAAACAAAGAGTGGTATTGCACGTTGGAGATATGAAGATGTGCCAAATAAACTCTGGAAGGTTCGACCTTTGTCTAAAATGTGGGGGATAGGAGGGAGGATGGAAAGAAACCTAAATCGGATGGGAATATCGACTGTAGGTCAGTTAGCCAAATTTCCTATAGAGCTACTTGAGAAGAAATTTGGAATAATGGGGAACCAGTTGTATTATCATGCTCATGGAATCGATTTATCTGAAATAGGTGCTCCGTTGATGCAGGGTCAGATTAGTTTCGGTAAGAGTCAGATTTTACTGAGGGATTATACAAGGAGAGAAGAGATTAAGGCTGTTCTGTTAGAGATTTGTGAGGAAGTCGCAAGAAGGGCGCGTACACACAATAAAGTTGGTCGAACAATCAGCCTTGGAATTGGATACAGCAAGGATGAGCTTGGTGGTGGATTCCATCGATCCAAAACAATTGATCTTCCCACAAATATCACGATGGATATTTATAAATGCTGCTTGATGCTTTTTAATAAGTTTTACTCGGATAAAACAGTGAGAAGTATCTCAGTTACGTTATCAAATATTGAGGATGATGTTCATCAGCAGTTGAGTTTATTTGAAGTGGATAACGAGAAGAGAAGAAAGCTTGGATTCGTTATGGATGGAATTAGAAGCAAATACGGATCGAAAGCGATACTAAGAGCAGTTTCTTACACACCTGCAGGAACTGCGCTTTACAGAGCTGGGCTTACTGGTGGACATCAATCATAAATATAAATACTGGATTGTTGAGATGAATCGAGCTAAACTCTGGTTCTTCTTTAATTTAAAAGTGGGAGACCGTACAACCATAGGAGTGTTATAAGAACAGTGGCCCAATTATTAATAGGACAATCACCTATGCAACACTTTTGCAATAGTCTATTGAAGTTAGGAGGCTATTGTATGACAAACTTAATTAGAGGTAGTGAAGACGTTTGCCAAGAATGTCTTTTACCTTGGCAAAGGGATGCACTGAATGCTTTTCGTAACAAAATGAAAGACAAAGAACATCTTTTTCCATGTATTCCAGCTACTCAATCTTTCTCACTTGGGCATCTCAGGTATGGATTTGTAGGCCAACCTCAAAAAGATCAAACATCCCTAGAACTAGCCAACTTACTAAAAGAGTTCACGATAAACTGTAGGAATTACGGGAAGTACACAACGTTGATTATATTCTTTGACACACCTCAAGATCTTATTAATAACAGCAGCGTAGAGGATTTTGAATTACTGTTCTGGGAGCAACTTAACAAATTACATGACCTAGATGAGAAAGATTGGCCCATTCATATTCCAAAAAATCCATCAGATCATGAATGGGAATACTGTTTTCATGGGGAACAGTATTTTATGTATTGTGCCACCCCTAAGCATGAAGAGAGAAAGAGTAGGCATTTTCCTTATATGATGATGGCCATTACTCCACGTTGGGTTCTTCAAGAATTTAATAAGAACGAAAAATACGCTAAAAAGATGAAAGAACAGGTAAGAAAAAGAATGACTAAATATGATACCATTTCCATTCATCCTGCTTTAAACAGTTACGGAAATGTAGATAATCACGAATGGAAACAGTATTTCCTAAGGGATAATGATACAGAACTACCTAAATGTCCATTCTTAAGAAGCTTAACTGACAAAGAAAATAGAAACTAGTTTTGAAATGAATTTTCAAAAGTTAGAACAATTTATCAAGATGTGCGAAACATATTCTAAAATGTTGATTGCAACAGAAAAAACTACTGCTCTGAGTCAGTAGTTTTTTCTATTTTTTTTATAAATATATACGTTCGAAGGCAATCCGGAAGCTTACAGAAGTATGTGATCGGCATCCACTTCTCATTACAATCATAAGAGCCTGGCTAGATTGCGGCAGCAGGCTCTTATCACATTTGGCATTATTTTTTTGTATAGCGCACCCAGTCGTAATGAGCGTATAGCGGTGTCACACCATTGTAGGAACCGAGCCATTCATCTACACCCGTACCATTCCACAAGTTCATCATGATCTTACCTGGTGTTGTCGGAATTTGGCTTGTCGCAGTATGTTTTAATTGCCCATCGACATACCATTTAATAGAGTTTGGCTGCCAATCAAACGCATATGTATGATAGGCGTTGGCAGCATCAAATCCGAGATCCACGAGCTTCTCATGGTTTCCTACACCATTTGTATAATAGTTAAATTGAACCTTTGTTGTGTCTTTTCCTAAAAATTCGATATCAATCTCATCCCAAGGAGTTCCATCTGTTGGACCTGTGTAAGTGAAGAACGATGAAACGATTCCTGGGTTTTTAGCTGGTTTCATCCTGACTTCATAAAGCCCATAGCCATATGTTTGAACAGAGCGGTTTTCCCCGCAGTCAAACTTGTTATAAGATGGACTTGTTAGCGCCAAACGCATTTCACCTAATGACGTCATTGATACGTTATTTGCACGCCAAGTGCAGTTGAACATATTTCCATTCGAATAACCATTTGCACTTTGCCAAAATCCGGAGTTATAGCCGTTAAAAGGGTCAAAAAACGATCCACCTGTTTGAGCCGAGGCAGTAGAAGTGAATGCAGACAAACTCATAAACAACCCAGTGACAAAAAGCAACAACACTCGTTTCATACGATTAGACATTTTAGCATCCCCCTTTTTTTGAAAACGTTTTATATCGATCATACATGATTCTTTTAAAAAGGAACATCGGTCAAAATAATGATAGATCAGCACTTATTCTACAATAAGGGTCATTCAGTCGAGAACATTGAGGATTAAGAAAATGGCTAAGTATTGTTGCAACAAACAGTGCGCATTTAATTTCCTACATAAAAGACCGCCTAGGAAGAAATATCTTGTTTAAAACAAGTGAAAAAGGAGCTGAAAAGCTCCTTAAGTTTAAATAACTTTTGTATATATAGCTATGTAAAACCCGATTGAGTAATCAAAGTAATGACGTGTAAGGGTATAAGTATATCCGTTGTATTCAATAGATGGTTCGAAGTTCATTGGTACGGGACTCATGCGGTATATAGTGTCATAATCATATTCATCATTTTTTACTGCAGCTTCAGACGAATTACTAGCTGCTAATGCAGGAACCGCGGATATTAGTATGCCAAATGATAAAGCAAAACTCAATAAAATTTTTTTAAGATTCAATTACACCAACTCCATTTACATTTATATACATGTATTGTATGTTAACTGGAAAATGTTTTGGAAGTGAATAATGGATCATAAAAGGTTAAAATCTTGATTTTAAAGGAATTGGTGCAGTAGGCGACAGTCGTTATAAATGTAAATTAGAAACTATCTTGCTCGGTTGGGAAACGGTCGTATTTGGTTTTTGCAACATTCTTTCCGGATCAGGATTCACAATCGCTCATCTAATAGGCTGTAGCAAATTACACCATTTCATTTCTCTATCCATTTAGTTGCGGTAAATATGTTTATCACTTTCTTTTATGAAGCTTTTCCAGAGGAATTAACTTTTCGAGGGACAGTGTACTGAGGAACGTTTATTTCCTATGAAGAAATTGTGCCGGGTACAGGAGCGCTGTTCGCGGTCTTTTTTTGTTGGTTATTGTCGGTACTCTAATATTAATATCTGCTGTAATAATTCATCGAAATATTATTCAATAGCTTAAGAAAAAGAAAGACACCCAAGTGTTTGACATCTGAATAAACAGCAGTTTAATTAAACATAATCTCTTTGTATAATAAAGGAAAAGTACGGAGGGATTACCATGAAAATCTTAAACTTTAAAGTTGATAATTCTTTCTTTGAATGACATGCACCATTTACTGCTAATAAGGCCTTTCAATTATAATATTCACCTGGATATGCTCATGATGAATAAAGCGATACTCAAGATAGATGGCTATATAAATTTCTTAATTAAGGATACATACCTTATAGATAAAGGTCGCAATTCAATTTATTGTATTTATCACTTTGAAGAAACAAAGTAAATATATTTTTAAAGGAGCTCTAGTCTGTCTAAATTTAAGTAACTATTCAGGAGGTAGGTATGTTGATTTTAACAATAGAAATTATCGTATCGTTAACTGTATTAGGGTTATTTGCGTGGACTTTTAAAAGACAAAAAAATGTTGATGATGATGTGTTTAATTATGCTAGATATATGATTTATTTGCTTTTAGCTGAAGTTGCTATATATCTTGTATTTCAAATTGTTTAAGGGTAAAACAACAGTTTTAGAGAGGGAACTAACTTAATGACAATGTTAAATGAAAAACATGCTTCTATATATACGGAAAAAACTTTAAATGAAAAACATGAGACACTTCAAGACTATAATCTATTTATGAATATGAAAAAGACATCGAAAATGTGATGATGACAAATCTAATTAACTGAATAAAACATGTATTTTAAAGTTGGAGGGTCTAGACAATGTTGAGGAAGCTTACGTTATGAATGGGGTAATAACATGCAAGTTTTAAGGATCATATTTGTTCATGTCTTGTCAGCGTTATCAGCTGCTGTTGTTTATGTTTTTGGCATTAATCATGATGGCTACGTTCCATACTTCTTAATAAGTGTTATACTCTATCTCTTTTATTTAATGTTTGCGGCACCTGTTCAATATTTCTTAAATCGCAAGCCAAAAAGGTTTAACCTCAATTATTTACTCATATACATATTCTTTTCCTTCTTAGTATGGTTATTTTTCGCTGTAATAACTGACCCAAAAAACACCTTAGACTTTCTAATGGGATACGAAATTTACTTATTGAGCATCTCATTTGCTGTAATCTTTTGGATCTGGGACTCAATTTTTCTGCAAAACAAGGCAAAGACAACAGCTAAGTAACGTAAGTATCACAATATCAATCGAAAAATAAACCTAAAATTCCCATTGATATTGTGATACTCTATTTTAAGTTGCAAGGGATAGGGGATGAGTGTGTAGAAATGAATCCCTCTTATTAAGCAAAAAATCTACACGTACATTACTGGAGTTGATACCTTAAAAATTTCGCCATCTCTTATATAAAAACGGGGGACACGGCGACTTAATGTAGACACCACTTCATAGTTGATCGTATTAAGCATTTCAGCAACTTCATCAATGGGAATCTCAGCTCCCTTTTGGTGACCGTAAATCACAACTTCCTCTCCTTGTTTGCCTTCACTCTCTCCTAAACTAACCATGATCATATCCATTGTCACTCTTCCCACCACCGGCACTCGTTTTCCGCGGTGAAGAACAAACCCGCGATTGGAAAGTGCGCGAGAATAACCGTCAGCATAGCCGACCGGGAGTGTCGCAATGACTTCTTCGGGTTCTGCGATGTATGTAGCACCATAACTAATGGTTCGGGGTTCTGTCCGCATGGTTTTCACATAAGCGATGCGCGCCTTTAAACTTAATGCAGGTTCGAGCTTAACGAGGTTTAGTTGTTTGATATAGTCTGAAGGATATAAACCATATAAACCGATACCTAAACGAATCATATCAGCACTATATTCAGGAAAAGCGATAGCTGCAGCCGTGTTGCTCATGTGCACGGTGGGCAGTTCAATGCCGTGGTTCTTTAAAAAGCTGAGAAAATTGATGAATTTTTCGTGCTGTAGCTTAGTTAGTGTGGTGTCAGCTTCATCCGCTGTAGAAAAATGTGTAAAGATACCTGACCATCTTAGGAATTTACTTTCTGTTAATGCTTCCACTACTGCTAAAAGCTTTTCTTTTGTGCGTACACCTAATCGACCCATTCCAGTATCCACATTTATATGAATACCCAAACGACTAGTACTCTCTTCGTTTTCCAATATTCTGTTAGCTTTTTTAATCCAATCAACCTGAAATGCTGATAATTCTATATTCCAAGCTGCTGACTTTTTCACACAACTAAGGGATGTAAAACCAAGCACAAGGATAGGTGCTGTAATTCCTGCTTTTCGTAAAACGATTCCTTCCTCCACGCTGGCCACAGCGAGCTCACTCGCCCCGTGTTCCAGTGCATGTCGCGCCACTTCTACTGACCCATGACCATAACCGTTCGCTTTCACGACAGCCATAATTTTGCTCTTTTTTGGTATATGATGGCGTATTGCTCGCACATTTTTTTTTATGGCATCAAGATTTACTTCGATCCAAACTTCTCGGCAAAGCTTTGTCATCGACGCTTCCTTCCTTCTTATAGAGTAGTATAAAGCGCATTTAGCCGTTCAATAAATTCTTAAAATCAATGGTTGGATGCTTTCAATTTGATTTTATTCAACCTTAACTGAAATCATTCAACAGCAAACACTTGATCTAACGAGTAGATGCTAACCGACGGCCGAAGCTGTCAGTACTCTCGTTTTTAATTCTTTTTTTTGCGGATTGTTTAATTTTTATTTTCTTTACTTCGAGCAACTGATACATAAGGCTTGTAAAGAGATGAGGATCGATACGGTGACCGAGGATAAGGTAGTACAGCTAAATAAAAATAGTGCTCATGATTCTGACATTTGTTTTGATGTCAACCAATGGGTAGTGAAGAGATATGGTGGATGCTGAAGCAGACATTGACTAAAATCTCTTAAGCAAAAGAACTGCAATTACAATTGTTCAAGCTTTCTTAGCGAGGGCACTGATTGTTGTTTGCATTGACTTTTGTGTTCAAACAAAGACCAGACGCTTGAGAACGCTATGATAAGTTGAAATACATCAAAGGATAAGCTCCTGCTCATACTAATTGTCGGGAGGTGCCGACTTATGATACAAATTTGGATCATTGGCCTTTTATTATTAGCTCAGCCCAGCGAGCCATCTGACAGTTTAACAATTACACAACAAGGACGGAAGATTGCCACTGTTAATCGCGAAGATTTTACGATGCCTTTTCCCGGGACCCCAATGATTGATCATAAAAAATACTGTAAGTTCATCAAACGGCTTGATCAACAAATTTACCGGGAGCCCATAAACGCCAAACTTAACGATCAAGGAATTATCATCCCTGGGAAAATGGGTTACAGACTTTATCAACAGGCGTTTAAGGAGAAATTTTACGCCTATTTCTTTGGTCGTGGTCCATCCAATATAGAAGTGCCGGAATTAAACATTTATCCGAAAGTTGACAGCGAGTTGCTTGCTCACATCAGTACGCAGCAGCTAGGCCAGTATGTAACTTATTTTAATTCAAGCAATAAAAGCCGTTCACACAATATTTCCCTTTCTGCACAAGCAATTGACAATCATGTTGTTTTTCCAAATGAGACGTTTTCTTTTAATCAAGTAGTTGGGATGAGAACGCAGGATAAAGGATACATGCGAGCGCCTATTATTGTAAAGGGTGAGTTGTCCGAAGGTGTAGGTGGGGGAATTTGTCAGGTGTCATCAACTTTATTTAATGCTGTCGATCGTGCGGGGCTGCAAATCGTTCAACGTTATTCTCATACAAGAAGCGTACCATATGTGCCGTCCGGACGTGATGCCACCGTAAGCTGGGGAGGCCCTGACTTTCGCTTTCATAATCAATATAACCAACCGGTCTTAATTCGGGCCAAACGAAATGAGGGAAGTATGATTGTTACGCTTTATTCCTCTGATGTCATCAATAACAAACTGCGAAAAGTTCCCAAAGCGCCATCACAGCTTCCAAAAGAAATAAATGCCGAGCGTTAAATGACATAAGCTATTCATTCACCTTATTCAACCTGACGACTTCCTTTATGGGAGGTTGAGTTAGAAAGACATAAGATTAAGTCCAAATGACTGAGTTCTCTAAACGAGAGCTGCTGTTGATATAAATCATTACTTCCTGGTCGAAATCTTACTGAAATAGCCCTCTATTTTTCCGGCAGCTATTTATAAAGAAAAAAGCAACAATTTAAATCGTTGCTTTTTACAGTTTATCTTATTCAGAATTTCGTATGCCCATTCCTTACTATGTAGGATCCGACTTTTATAAAAGAAGATTCTTAACAATTATAAAAATGGACTAGTATCTACCCTAGTGGAATTTTTCCTCTTCACTTGTTTTAACGTTGCGACTATAAGAAAGCTGACAATCACTAACAAGAGCCATGAACTCACTTTTCCTAGATGAACAAGACTCCATGCATCGGTTTGGTTTGGGTATTCCCAAGCCCCAAAAAACGTTGCGATATTTTCGGCTATCCATATAAAAAATCCGATGAGCATAAATGAAAGGGCGAGTGGCATACGATAACGAGTTCCATTCACCTCGTATGTGACCCATGATTGCCAAAAAACAATCATGACAAGTCCGGATAACCAAAAGCGGACGTCAATCCAATAATGGTGGATGAAAAAATTCAAATAAATCGCAGCGGCAAGAGGTACCACGGCCCAAAACGGCGGCCACTTAATCAGTTCAACCTTAAGCCTCCTCCATGCCTGGCAAAGATAACTGGCTACACTTGCGTACATGAAGCCGCTATACAAAGGTACTCCAAAAATTTTGGAATATCCCTCCTCCGGATAAGACCAGGAGCCCATATGTACCTTGAAAAGTTCAAGAGCAAGTCCAATCAGGTGGAACATTGTGATTACCTTTAGTTCATCCCGAGTTTCAAGTCCGGAATACAGCATCCACCATTGCATAAGAAGGCAGATGATGAGCAGCCAGTCATACCGTGGCAGGAGGGGAAACGGCATGATTTGTGTAATTGCCAAAGAGGCAAAAATAACGACAGGAAACAGACATGATAGGGCCTGCTCCCAGCCAAAACAAATGAGCTGTTTAAATGCTTTCATGAATTTTGCCTCCAAAGTTAGCTAAATAGACATAGGGTTATGTGCATAGAATCACCGCCGAGTCATTATCTTTTCCATTCATAATGATTCCTGCTTTATTAATCATGGGTGTCTTCATCACTTTGGTATTCCAAAATATCTCCTGGCTGACATTCTAAAGCCTTACAAATCGCCTCTAAAGTTGATAATCGAATCGCCTTTGCCTTTCCATTTTTCAATATAGAAAGATTAGCCATCGTAATTCCAACCTTCTCAGACAGTTCCGTTACGCTCATTTTCCTTTTAGCCAGCATCACATCAATATTGATGATAATCGCCATTGTTTTCACCTCAGACTGTTAAATCATTTTCTGATTTTATATCTATAGCTTCTTGCAAAAGCCTTTGGAGAACAGCAGCAAAGACTGCGATAACCATTGAGGCAAATATAAGGACCAATCCGATTAGTATGATACCTGGAGCGTCGTCCATCTCCGCGATGAGATAGAAGAGCGGCATGCCTGCCACAAGTAAAAGACTGATTGTGATTGCACTGTATTTTATTTTTTTTAAAGCTCTTACTGATAATTCCGAGAAAGCTTTATTCCGGTCAATATAGCTTAAAAGTGTAAAGGCTTGATACAGCGCGAAATAAAAAGGTATTGCCGCTGCATACAAATCGATATAAATGAGATATTTTAGATAAGAAATATCTGGATACAATTCCGCTGCAAAGTTCGCTATCTCTGGCACCAAAAATATGCACAAAGCAAGAACTGGAATGCCAATCAGAATAACAGCTATCCTTAAAAAGAGTGTTGATCCTCGTTTCATAAAAAGCACCTCACCTAATATTGTCGATTTGAATGTAGCATATTATTTATCGTTTTACAATAAAAAAATATTGAAAAAGATGATTTCTTTGTTGTTTTAGAGCTATTCTTTTCATTTTGGGCAAGAAAAAAGCATTTCTCATTACAGAGAAATGCTCAATATCTTTAATCGATTTAATTTAAACATTGTGCGGATAACTGAACCATTGGTGTAAAAATAACGCATGGCACATAAGGGATTGTTTTTTAATCATGTACATGTTCGTTTTATAAAGCTTAGGCGAAGGTGAGATATAAAGCAATCTGTCAGGGCGCTTAATGGGGTTCAATAAGCTCAGGTGAATTGTTTTTAGGTGAGTTAACGAATGATGAAACCTGGTATGCTTCCATGTCATTATCATCATATGGCAGCAGTAAGCTTTTGAGATAATCGGGATCTGTATTTTTAGGGTTCAGCCATTCTTTCTCATGTTCGCAACTCAATATAACCGGCATTCGATCATGGATGACCTCCATAAGCTCATTAGGTTTTGTCGTAATGATTGTACAAGTGTAGAGCGGATGACCTTCAGGTGTATTCCATTTTTCGTATAAGCCGGCAAAACCAAATAGGTTAGATGATTTAAGTTTTATACGCATAGGAATCTTTGTCTTTGGATCAAAGCGTTTCCATTCATAAAAGCTGTCAGCCGGAATGATGCAGCGTTTGCTGACAAGCGGTTTTCGAAAGCTGGTCTTCTCGGCCAATGTTTCGGCACGAGCATTAATCATTTTATAACCGATTTTTTCATTTTTAGCCCAAGGAGGAATAAGACCCCATCTTAATTTTCCAAGGCGGTTGCTTGAGCCATCATTAATAATAGTAAGAATGTTTTGTGATGGCGCGATATTATAGCTTGGGTGATATTCGTCTTCAGGCAAGAAGTGATCTATGTTGAATTGCTCAATGATGTCTTCAAATGCTGAGAATAAGGTGAATCTGCCACACATGTTCATCATCCTTTTGGTTTTTGGAATATTGTACTGGATTGGTATATGAAAATCAAAAAGGGGATTGTGAAGCAGCAAAATGTTAAAGATTTGGTGTGTGGTTTAGGTGGAAGTGGAAAGAAAAAGCTATTTGGAGGAGAGCGGAATAGCAAATATCTGAAATGCAAAATAAGAACAGATCTACAGTGGATGGCATGTAAAGAATGTAACTATTTCGAAAACCTTTCAGCTAAACAAAAAAAGGTAGATCTTTAAGTAATACAGAAGGAAATGTGGAAAATAGCGACATGGTATGGAATGAGATTAATTATTTTAATCAGTGTGAGTGTATAAGGATTTCTATTTATCAGGCTTCTGAGGACAAATGAAGTGTTCAGGTTTTACAACGAGAAAAAGGCCGCCGGCATTGCCAGCGGCCTTTTGATGCTTCTTTATTTATTAACAGAAATCGTAACGTTATTTCCAGAAGGGAGGACTTTTGCAAAATCCTGTGTATCTACGACAGGTGTCACTGCTTTATTGTCGATTGTAATATTGTTAAAAGTTGTTGAAAAAGTTGCTTTAATGGCAGAGCGCTGGCTTTCAGTTGAAACCGCAGCGGTGGCAAGTGTTTTCCATTTCGATAGAGTGCCAATGTTCGTTCCTTGGATTTCCATGATAATACGTCCGGTATAGCCATCATTGTTCGTTCCCCAGAGGGTCATGCGAGTATTCCCGTTCAAGTTTTTGTAGATCGTCATTTGCACTGTGCTTCCGGGACGAAACCCTTTATTGTAAGTGAATTTCTCTTTTCCTTCGATATACGTTTCATCATTTTTAGAACCGACTTTCATGAGCGGTTTCCATACGTTGTATTGTTTGCTGTACTGAAGACCAATATCTGCCTCAGTTCCGTTTGTTGCGCTAAAGCCTGAATAAATATAAGGGGTAGAGACAGAGTCTTGGATGTTCACAGTGTCGGGAAGCTTAATTTTAGCCGTGAAAACAGCGCCTGTGCTGTTCAGGTAGGCGCGTCCGCCGATTCCCTTAGGCAGCTGGGAAGCCGCTTTTGCTACTTGAGTGTCTGCTCCTGGAAGACCTGGAACACCTGAAGAAATGGTTCCGAAAAGAATAGCTGTTCCTACTGCACCTGCAATCAATACTTTTTTCAACAAAATTCCCCCTTTTAAAAGTGGTTTCGCAATTATTATACCTTATTTTGGAACTTCTTTTATTAAGATAAATCGACAAAAACGTTAAAATCTCATGTTTATGAATGGGTTATGTTTATAAATTGACACCATAGATCTATAATAAAACTAATTAAACTATGTACTAAATATTCAATTTTTATTAAAAATCGGCATTAAGGAGCAAATAACATTAGACCTATGATTCATATAGACATTGAAGCTTAGTTTTTTCTGCAAAAAAACCCCCGGCCATTGACCGGGGAAGCAAAATTGAGGAGATTAAATGGAGTATTAGCAGTGTTTCTTACGCTTTTTATACTCTACAACGTAGTCATAGTCTTTTTTGTCGTGATCATAATGTTTTTTGTCATAATCACAGTAGTAATCTTTTTTGTCATGGTGATCAGAATATTTTTTGTCATAGTCGTAATACTTCTTGTAATACGTTTTTTTAACCGTATAATACTCTTCTTTATATTTTTTGTAATAACCCATAAATACCCCTCCTTTTATGATCATACGCTTTATTATATGGAAGTTAGATTTTACGGATTGGACAGTTTAAATCACAAACTCAAAAAAGGGCTGTCCAAAAAAAATTGAGGGTAATCAGAGGAAAACTGAGGGATCGCGCAGAAACAAATCAATATAAAAAGCCGATGTTCATCGGCCGCCAAATCATTTTATCTTACATTTGCTTGTCTTCTTTGTTTTCTGAACCACTACTTCTTATGTCTTGAGTCAATCCGCTGGTCGCTTTTTTAAATTCTGATAAGGCTTTTCCGGCAGATCGGCCAAGCGCAGGCAGCTTATCAGGACCAAACACTAAAAAGCCTACAAATAAAATAACTAACATTTTTGTGACGCTTAATTCCATGATATTTTTCCTCCTCCTGTTTGAAGTACAGCCTTATTAACAAATTATAAAAGATGGCGGTTCAAATGAGAATACGTCTGCTTTGAATGTTTTGTAAAACAAAGGCGAAAGAAGAATGATGTGGTTTCTTCAGGAAAAAATGCTGATGATAAAACGTATGAAGCTTCCAATGCCATACACATACCTGCGGTTTTATTTAAAGGGGGTGATACATATATAACTGTAACTTGCTAAGATTATCATAAGGGAGAGAGCGTAATGAAGAAATTCAACAAGCTAATAGGATACCTGTCTGTTTTTATGTTCGCTGTGGCTTTTCCATTATCGGCACATGCAGAAAAAGCGGGAACTACTGGAGCCGGAGAGTGGGATAAGCTTGGAACTTACACCTATACTTATTCAAGTCCGACGGTATACTCGAGCGGAGGCGATTTTAGAGTTTGTCTTTCTGGAAGTACACCTTTCTCCGTATCGCTGCACCTATATGAGGATGATCCTGGTGACAACCCCGATGAATATGTGGGCTCTAATTATTTTTCACCCGGAGAATGTCATACCTTTAGCAGTATAGGGAAATTTGTAGATGGAAGCAATAACAAGGCAGAATTCTTAGTTACTGATTACTCTGGTAAATCAAAAACAGTGACGTTTTACGATTGATTTGAGAGATAAAGTACAGGGAATATAAGTTTGTCAGAGTAAAAGAGAGAGGGACTCTCTCTTTTTATACTGTATGAGGAATGAAATATCTCACTCTTGAACCGCCATGCGAAGGATTCACCATGCCTGTCCAGCAGTCATCCATCTTATCCCGAGCTTTACCAATCATTTCGTTCGGCTTTTTCCATCCGCTGTGGATGAGAGTAAATTCTGTTTTGTTCCCTATGTCTGTTAATAGAAATGTAGCAATTCACCCAGCGGTATCCCATTCTAAAAGAAAGCTCGCCGGGGGCATGAACCGTCCAAACTTTGCAAGGAGATGGTCCAAATGGTGTGTAAGCGAAATTTATATCCTTCCTGCAGCTGAAAATCATTCGGCATAATCCACTTGGCTATGCCGAATGAAGTTGAGACTGTCTCCTAAATGTTTTGAATAGGCCCCTCTAATGTTATATGTTTCGTAATATCCCATAATGTATTCTCTTGATATCCATATATTTCTCCTCATTATTCAATTTAGACTTTCTCGCAAATTTTATATCATCTAACGAAATCATATCCATAGTGTGTATAAATGATGCTGAACCTTTTGTCGGCAAGTGTTTCAATATTTAAATTCCACGATTAAAATTGAATTGAGTATCCTTTTATTGTTATATTGATTGATGAAAGGCAGTGGAAGTCTCATGCGAAAATACGAAAATACAGCAAGAGAGTGGAAAGTATATATTATCATCTTTTCATTCTTCATTATTTGTGTGGCTGCAATGGGCTTTTTTGAACAAAAATTTTTAAAAAATCAATTAGCATGGCGGGTATTTGATGCACTGATCAGCGTTGTGTTATTTGCCAATGTGCTGTTTTTCTGGAGAAAAAGGAAGAGCATAGCATATATTTCAGGCATTTTGGCTGTTGTTAATGTAATTTTGCTGATATCTCTGCTTTTTCTAACTTGATGAGATTGTATTAGGAGGGTTCTGCATGCTCGGTAAAATTAAAGCGGCCATTGATAATAGTCCGGGAAAACCGGCGAGAATTGCAGTTAATGAAAACGCATTTCAGCAGCTAAAAGAAGAGATGCGTTTTGTTTGCGTTTCCAAACCTAAAACCATTATGGGGATACCTGTAGAGGTTTCAGATGATGTAGAAGGCTTTGAACTCAGATTTTAATGATAACATATATTTATCCTATATATGAATATAGGAACTTCTTGAAAAGAAGGGGAGAGGGGCTGTGAAACAGAAGCCGATTTATGTAGAAATCGAGATGACATCTGACCTGGACAAGCTTTGGGAATATACGCAAAACCCATCGCTACATAAGGAATGGGATCTGCGGTTTTCTGACATTACGTATTTACATAGAGGCGTAAATGAACCGCAGAGGTTTCTTTACGAGACAAGAATTGGCTTTGGATTAAAGGTGTCAGGTGCTGGGGAAACCGCGGGAACGAAATTGCATTCCTCTCAAAGAGTATCCTCCCTG
Source organism: Bacillus sp. 0909A (assembly GCF_036765115.1). Taxonomy (NCBI): domain Bacteria; kingdom Bacillati; phylum Bacillota; class Bacilli; order Caryophanales; family Bacillaceae; genus Bacillus; species Bacillus sp. 0909A. Next base: position 59,619 of record NZ_JBAIZU010000002.1, on the reverse strand, counting down.
GCCTTTTCCTCCAACCATCCGTTATCCCTGATTAAAAAAGGCAGCGGGTATTGGAAATACATACAGCATGATAACGGGAAGCTTACCTTTATGACACAGTATCAATATGAAACGGCATATGGCTTTCTGGGAAGATGGATTGACCGTTTATTATTTCGGCCGCTGATGGGCTGGGCAACAGCATGGAGTTTTGATTCATTGAGACTTTGGATTGAACAAAATAAACATCCGAAACAATTGATCCGTTATGCGTTTGTCTATATGCTGACGTGCTTGTTTTTTAGTCTGTTTTGGTTTTACCACGGATTTGCAGATCGTGAAACGAACAACATGGCAAGAGCAGCGATAATAGTTTTGGGCATTTTATGGCTGAGTCCATTAAAGAGAAAATGGATACTTCATGCTGTGCAGGCCTGTATCTTTGCTGTCTACGCTTTTCTGGATGCCGGAATATGTTCTTTACTATTAAGTGTGGTTACTGCGGCAAGCGGCTTGATCAGTCTCCGGCTTCCAAGCGCTCGGCATACGGAACGAAAAAAGAAAGAAGTGAAATGGTGATTTCAATGTATAAAAAAGCAATTATAAATTATCATCTATTGCATCCCAAGCTGCAGAAACGTTATCAATTAGACCGGTCACATACATTCAGCGGAAGAGGAACGATGTCAGAAATAAGCGGAGGTTCTTTTTTGGTCAGAATGCTGCTGAAGTGCGGGGTGTTTTTTAGATGTTTCTTTTCAGAGAGAGGAAAGGACATCCCTTTTACAATTAAAAACAGAACATGTCTTACAGAGCAGGAACATACGGGGGTTGAATGGAACCGGACTTTTGTCTTTAAAGATAAAAAGCGTTTCTTTGATGCAGTTATGGTATACGACGAAAGTGAAAAACGAATACTTGATTTTTTCGGCCAACCTCATATTTTGCTGTCCGTTTTAACTTTTGAAGCACTCTCTGACGGGTCTCTCCACATTACATCAGGAAAGCAATGGCTATTAATATGCGGGAAAAGGATTCCTTTGCCAAAATGGCTGAGCGGTAATTCCACTGTTTGCGAAACGTTTGATGAAAGCAACAACTGCTTCACTATTCAAGTTCATGTGGAAAATGCAATTCTTGGCACTCTTTTTTATTATAAAGGGACGTTTCAGGAAACAGAGGGAGAAGTATGTTAAAACGACACGGCATCATTCGTGCGCTTTGTTTCATCTGGTTTCTTGCATCTGAAGCTCCCGACATATCAGTTGCGGAGGCGCTTGTCTTGTTTTCCATTCTCTTTTTTGTGCCAGGAATTTTTCCTTTTGTTTTTCATCAATCGGTTCACAGGTCTATTCAATCTTTGGAAAAATTATTGATGCACATCTATCCTGCAGCAGCTGTTTTCGCGGTATTAGCCCTTGTGACAGACGTCGGGTATTTTGCACTGATCTGGTGGGTATACACTGCTTTGTTGGCTCTGTATGGTATGTTACGGCTTTCGAAAACAAAAATACATAGAATAGAAGAAACATCTATCTTATGTGGACTCGTTTATTTGGGAGGAGGGGGATTTTGGTTTTTTGCCTATGCTGCACATTTGCAAATCCTGCACTTCGGTCCTCTCATTATTTTGCTCACAGCTGTTCATTTTCACTATTCTGCTTTTCTTATCCCGATCTTTAATGGTTTACTTGGCAGAGTCCATAGAGAAAAACGGGTTATGTACGGTTGGGGGACATGGATTATTTTACTGTCGCCGCTCCTCATCGCACTCGGAATAACATACTCAAAAACACTAGATATCTTGGCGGTTGGTATCTATATGGCGGCACTTTATCTCAACTCATACTTAATATTTAAGACAGCTTTTCGCAGTAAGACAGGCAAAGTGCTTATCCGAATGTCTTCTCTCGTTTTAATGATAACGATCTGTTTCTCTTTGGTTTACTCGTTCGGTGTATTTCGGCAAGAAGTCACGCTGACCATCAGCCAAATGATTTGGATACACGGTGTCGTGAACGCATTCGGTGTCATTTTGCCGGCTCTAGTAGGATGGAGAAAAGAAAATCCTCAGCCCTCGGATGCGAGTGTCAAGGTTTTCAGCCGTATATACGGAAAGAGAACAATCGGAAAGAACTTTTTGCATAACATTCACGCTGAAAATAACATTCAATATAGCGGACTTGTGGATGATATGAGAAGCCTTCGTTCAAACGATTTTTCACCGGAGCATTTGAAACCGTTGATTGTTTCTTTTTATGAACAGACGAAAGATTATGAGGTAAAAGCAAAAGTGACGTGGAGCACTTGGTTTCAGCCCTTTGCGAAAATTTATGAATACATCAGCAAAAGAACCGGACAATTACACCTGTCAACGAATCCTAACTGGTATAGAATGCACAGTACAATAAAAGGTGTCCATTCAAAAAAAGACGGAAGAAAAAAGGTGCGTGCCTGGATCAGAACAAATGAAAAAAACGAAACCATTTTCACCGCGCTGTATTCTGTATATCGCTCAAAAGGAGAGGGGTACATGAATATTTCTCTGCCGCTCCCTTTCAGTAACATGACAGGCATTTTAAAGCCTTATCATCACAAAGAGAACCTGATTTTGACCAGCAGGCGGAGAAAAAGCGGTGCTGGGGATGAAGGGATTTATCTTAGAACAAGAATCGGGACATGCCCGCTGCCATTATCTGAAACCTTTCTTATAAAAGCTCCATGTGCAAGCAGATTAACAGCTGTTCACGAAATGTGGCTGTTTGGGATTCAATTTCTGACTGTTAATTATGAAATTACATATTGCCCGTCCAAATGAAGAATATAAAACAAAGACAAGAGTTCATCTGACAGTTGCTCGTCCGGCAAACAATGGACCGGCGCATTTTAATTCTGCACCTCATACAGACGGGGAAGGAAGGGTTTTTATGTTGTATATCAGTTTATTTCTGATTGTATGGCTGGCTGCGGGATTTGCAGTGGGGATGAAGCAAGTTTATGTCGATCAGCTGTTTGATAAAGATGTGATCGAAAGGCTTGAAAAAGAAGCAGGTGACCATGATCTTGTTGTCCGTTTTATCAAACACCGTTTCGTTTATATTGCAGCAGTTACTTTAAGCGGGTTTATTGCTGTTTACAGTGAAATAAAAGCCATTCCGCAAAAGCGGAGTATAAGAAAAATTGAAAAAGACATTAATAAGCTGAACAAAGTAAGGAAACGCGGGAATAACAGAAAGTAAAAGGTGCACAAGCCAGCAGGCGGGTGCATTTTTTTATTTAATGGAAAGCCGGTGCGATCTTACTTTTTTGTTAAAGAGTATAAATTCATAAATGTGAAGAACAGCGCCCGGGCTAATGGTATATAATATTGTGAATTTAACAAAAATTTAACAAGGAGGACGAGATAATTCGTGCTAAAGCCTCAAAGAATCCAGCATCCTGTGTTTTTGGTTTTGAGGCGGAGTAGATGAAACCGGCCAAAGTATCCCTGCTCCGCCGTTTGCTCCATTCCTTGAAGCATGTTGATTGTAACATAGTCAAACGTTTTCCATCAACTTTAAAAAATGTAAAAATATTGTTAATTTTTTTGTTGTTTGTTCCGGTTTCTTCGGTATGTGCAGAGGATATCTATCAGAATTTCGAGGAATTAAAGAATCACGAATATCCTTCTGATTACAGCATTGTCACAAAAGGAACCGGCAGCCCTGTGCTTGTTTTAGCTATTCACGGGGGAGGTATTGAAGGCGGCACAAGTGAATTAGCGAGAGAGCTCAGCCAACAGTATTCCATGTATTTGTTTGAAGGTTTGAAGACGTCTGGAAATTCAGTGCTGCATATAACAAGCACACATTTTGATGAACCTCAGGCACTGAAACTTGTAGCAAGTCATGAGTATGTCATTTCATTGCATGGGTATGCAGGAGAGGACCAACAGATACAAATCGGCGGAACAGACCGATCAAGAGCGGCAGAATTGGTTTCAGAACTGCAGAAAGCCGGTTTTCCAGCTGAATTGCTTGGTACGGATCATCCGCATGCAGGCGTAAGTCCAAACAATATAGCGAATAAATCAAAAACCGGTTTGAGCATCCAGTTAGAGATGAGTACGGGTTTTAGAGAATCTTTGTTTGGCATCTTTTCTTTAAAAAGCAGATCCACGACTCAAAATGAGAGGTTTTATGATTTTACGGAAGTGTTGACCCATTTTATGCAAAACAGTTATTAAAATAAGGAGGCTTTGCGCCTCCTTATTTTTCATCCTTCTGATCAGGGGCTTCAGGGAACAATTCATCTGATGCCTCGGTTTGATATTGCAAAGTGTTATCTTTAGCAGTCAGTTCGTTTCTGAATGTTTCATCCAACACATTTTTCAGCAAATACCGGTGAAAAGAATATTCAAAAACAGTCAGGCAGACAGAAGCAATAAGAGCAGCTGCAAACGGCGAGAAACCGTTTCTCGTTTGCGTTTCAAGAAAGACCCAAAGAATAACGAGTGAAAGTCCGAGGTCAGCCAGTGAAGCTGTCACATTGCTGGTTCTCGGCAAGATCAGGATGTCACCGGAAAGGTAGGTTACAAAGCTTAAGAAAAATGCAATAAACAGCACACTTAAGAAGGAAGCATGGTAAACTCTATCCAAAATCACATACAAGAGGGCAAGAGTTAAAGCTGTTTTAGAAGCAAGAGCGATAATATGTTTCATTTGATCACCTATATTTGAGGCAAATCTTTAGCGGTATCTGCAGCCTCAAGATCGACACTTATTTGCTGAGTTAAATCTTTAGAATGATAAAAACCCTTTGCAGCCATATAAAGATAAATTTGTTCATGGGTATTAATCGCGTCATGTAAATATTGCTGCAACGTTTCTCTGACTTCTGGGGAAGAAGATTCTGTGATGGCAGCTGCAATATTCCTTACGCCTGTCTTTGCCGATATTAAAAAATCCGTTGCGATCACTTGTTCGGTCATGCTGCCCATTCCGGCTAATTTTTGAAAGAACTCATTCACGCTTGTTCACCTCTCACTGACAGCAATTCCTGCAAACGTGCAACCTGCTGTTTTGTTTTTTGAGCATCCTGTTCAAGAATACTCTTTAATTCTTCATCTTGTACAAGTCCCGTCATGGTTGAAGATTTTGTCAAACAAAGATTTTTAAACGTAAGCAATTCGTGCAATTCTAACGTTTCATGAAGGCCGTAGTCATTCATCACGGTCATTCCCTTCTTAAGTAATATGGTTTATTTTGAGCAAATTGCTTTTGTTTACACTGGTATTTTTTGCTGTTGAATTGAAACTTTCTGACTGGAGCGCCCGTACATAAGGGTGGGGATGAGCGTCTGAAAATAAAAATCCAGCTTTCAATCTTTTGAAACGGGCTGAGTAAATATTAGAAGAATTATACGCTTTTACTAAAAAAACGTCTTTATCACAATGTCTGTATTGCCTTATTGAAAGTCCCATATTTAAGTTTTTAAACAGCTTCTATAAATACTGAGGAGGAGACACAGTGGAGATCAAAGGGATCAACCACTTGTTATTTTCTGTTTCTGATTTACTGACATCCATCGAGTTTTATCAAAATGTCTTTGATGCTAAATTGTTGGTCAAAGGAAGGAGCACTGCATATTTTGATTTAAACGGCATATGGCTGGCTCTCAACGAAGAGCGTGACATTCCCAGAAATGACATGAAGGCTTCTTATACCCATATCGCTTTTACAATTGAGGAAAGTAAGTTTGAAGAAATGTCCGCAAAATTAAAAAATCTTCAAGTTACTATTTTGCGTGGAAGAGAACGAGATGAACGTGATCGAAAATCAATTTATTTCACCGATCCTGACGGCCATAAATTTGAATTCCATACAGGAACTCTTCAAGACAGACTTCAATATTATAAGCAAGCTAAAACCCATATGGATTTTTATGATTGAAAAAGTACGGGAAACAGAGTAACAGAGGATATACATATTTATCTTTCAGGGGTAATATATGGTAAAGGAGGGGGATTGCATTTGAGAAATAAAATCTTGCTGATGACAGCTGTTTTGCTATGTGTTTTTGGAACCGGGACGATTCATGCAGCAACTTTACATTATGAATATAAAACTGATTTCATTCTAAATGATGAAACAAAAGCGCTTTATGTAGAAAACATTGGTGATATACCGGCAATTGACTATTTTTTAGGGTACCAGTTTACGATACGAGGAGTGAATACTTGTTCGGTTGACATTAAGCTTCAGCGAATGGCACTTACAGGTAATTATACTACGTTAAGCGCCAAACAATTCACCGGTAATTGGTTTGATTTTAGCGCTCAAGATAAGGTTTCCATTGAACCGTATCATCGGTATCGAGTAGTAGCTGAAGAACATTCCCCAAACTGTGGAAGTGTTCATGTAAAAGGGCGCTATGGTATAGAATATTTTACTTTTGATTGATGCTCACATTTATTGAAAAGCAGTGAGCTTTTTTTGCGGAATAAATTAACTAAATAAACTATGTACTAAATATTCAGTATATTTCTTTTTAATCTCGCTCATGATAAAAGATCAGAGTATAACTAATCTTTTCACGTCCAAAATCGAAACATTTATAAGATAGGAACGTCTACATTTTTAAACAGTATTTTTCTTGAAAAAAGTTTCGTTAAGGAAAGAAAATTTCTTGACTTCAACAATTAAATGATGGATAATTATGGTGTAAACATGATGTTCTTTTTCCTCCTATTCAGGTTCGCACCTAAGCCAGGGCGAACCTGCTTTTTTAAAAAACAAAACCCCCACTCCGTAAGGGAGAGGGGGTTTATTCTTTGTAACTGATAGTTTGATAGTTTAATGGACAGTTCTGAACACACCAATTACTTTTCCTAATATGCTGACATTCTGCAGTATGATCGGAGCCATGGTTGGATTTTCAGGCTGTAGGCGAATGTGTGTATCCTCTTTATAGAAACGTTTTACCGTAGCTTCATCATCTTCTGTCATCGCTACTACGATTTCACCGTTATTCGCCGTGTTTTGCTGTTTTACAATAACATAGTCCTTATCAAGAATACCTGCGTCAATCATACTGTCCCCCATGATCTCCAGCATAAACACATGCTCATCCGGAGGAACCATACGGTCAGGAAGCGGGAAGTATTCTTCAATGTTTTCAACCGCTGTAATAGGTGATCCGGCCGTTACTTTTCCGATCACCGGTACATTAACGACTTGGCTCTTTGGAATCTCTACTTCTTCATCCAGAATTTCTATCGCTCTTGGTTTTGTCGGATCGCGTCTAATCAGCCCTTTTGTTTCCAAACGGGCCAAATGGCCGTGGACAGTTGAACTGGACGCAAGGCCGACAGCCTCTCCGATCTCTCTAACGGAAGGCGGATATCCTTTTGATTTAACCTCTGCTTTAATAAAACGGAGGATATCAAGTTGCCTTTTTGATAGCTTCGTCATTTTTTGCACCTCTAAACGTCGATTTTAAGTAGATTATAGCATGATTTTCCTGACAGTACAAACATAGGTTCGAAAAAAACAATTGACAGAAACGTTTGTTCGTATATACTGAAATTATAAAAATGCGAACAAACATTCTTGTTGGAGGTTGTTATCATGAGGAAAGAATCTATTATTTTTGTCGGCCTGTTCACTGTGATTCTAAGCGTGGTTATCCTTCTGTTGTCATATACAAGCAGCGACCAGGAGCTTAACCAGTATGTTAAAATAAAAGTTCAGCAGGGGGATACGCTTTGGTCGCTCGCCGACCAGGTGGCTGACTCAAAAAAGATAAATAAAAGTGATTTTATTGAATGGGTAGCTGAAAAAAATAATCTTCAGCCGTCTGAACTTCAGCCGGGAGATGAATTGGTGATTCCATTAAAAAAGGAACATCCGGCTGCATACGAACTGGCTACTGTTAAATAGAGAGGAAAGGTAGAAAGGTGAAAGCACTCATTTATGCCCGAGTAAGCACAAATAAAGAACAGCAAGAAACCTCATTAAAGCGGCAGGAGGAGGAGCTTACGGCCATTGCTGCTGAGAACGGCATAGAAGTCGTCAAAGTGATTTCCGAAAAAGCCAGCGGATATGAAATGGACCGGGATGGTGTATTTGATTTGCTTGATCATATCAAGAACTCAAATATTGATGTGATTTTAGTTCAGGATGAAACAAGACTTGGCCGGGGAAACGCGAAAATTGCACTTCTTCATTGTATTTACAGGGAAGGTGTGAAAGTATTTACGACCGCTCACAGAGGTGAACTTGAGTTATCGGAGGCTGACTCTATGGTTCTGGAAATCGTCAGTATTGTGGAGGAATACCAGAGAAAGATCCACAACATGAAAATTAAACGCGGAATGAAACGCGCAGTAAAAAATGGTTTTAAGCCTCAAAAGAACCTGAAAAACCAGCATGAAAACAGCGGAAAAGATAGAATAGAAGTTCCGATCTCGGAGATTGTCCGGTTGAGAGCAAATAAACTGACGTTTGCTGAAATTGCGGCTACGTTGAGAGGTTTTGGCTATGATGTGTCAAAGGCGACAGTCCATCGGCGTTTTCAGGAATACATAGAGAATGAGCAGACAGGCGAGTGAACCAGTTGTAAAACTCCTCGTGTTTTAGTAGTATATAGACAAAATGCAATAAAGGAGTTTATCATGATTTCAAACGAAAAAATTGCCAGAATCAATGAACTTGCCGCAAAAGCTAAAGCTGGCGTTATCACAGAAGAAGAAAAAGCCGAGCAGCAAAAGCTCCGCCAAGAATACCTAAAAGGATTTCGTTCTTCTATGAAAAACACATTAAAAAGTGTAAAAATCATTGATCCTGAAGGCAATGACGTAACACCTGAAAAGTTAAAAAGAGAAAAAAAAAATAACAGACTTCATTAATATAAGAGGAATACGGCAATATCGTATTCCTCTTTTGTATATACTACAAACAGCAGGGCTTTCTTCAGGTGACAAAATTCATCAAGTTTCTCTCAAATTTAAGCTGAAACAGTTGAGAAAAAGTCGTCAGACATTTATGATGAAAGGGTACAACATATAGGAAGGGGATTTTTATGGATACAATTGAAAAGAAATCAGTTGCTACCATTCGCACACTATCAATAGACGCTATTGAAAAAGCAAATTCTGGTCACCCTGGAATGCCTATGGGGGCAGCGCCAATGGCATATACGCTATGGACAAAATTTATGAATGTGAATCCGGCAAACCCTGGGTGGTTTAACCGCGACCGTTTTGTTTTATCTGCGGGACACGGATCAGCACTTTTATACAGCATGCTTCATTTAAGCGGGTATGATCTCAGTATTGAAGATCTTAAGGGATTCCGTCAGTGGGGCAGCAAAACACCGGGACATCCGGAATTCGGACATACAGCCGGTGTTGATGCAACAACAGGACCGCTTGGACAAGGAATCGCAATGGCGGTCGGAATGGCTATTGCAGAACGCCATTTAGCCGAAACTTACAACCGCGATTCATTCAATGTAGTCGATCACTATACATACAGCATTTGCGGTGACGGTGATTTAATGGAAGGTATTTCTTCTGAAGCCGCTTCACTTGCAGGCCATCTTCAGCTTGGCCGTCTTATCGTATTATACGATTCGAATGACATCTCATTGGATGGAGATCTGGATCGTTCATTCTCTGAAAACGTAAAACAGCGTTTTGAGGCGATGAACTGGGAAGTTCTTTACGTTGAGGATGGAAACAATATTGAAGAATTATCTGCCGCAATTGAAAAAGCACGCCAAAATGACAAGAAACCTACATTAATTGAAGTGAAAACGACAATTGGTTACGGTTCCCCTAACCGTGCCGGCACTTCCGGTGTTCACGGTGCTCCGCTTGGCAAAGAAGAAAGTAAATTAACAAAAGAAGCTTATGCATGGACGTATGAAGAAGATTTCTACGTTCCGTCAGAAGTATATGAGCATTTTGCAAAAACAGTAAAAGAATCCGGCGAGAAAAAGGAACAGGAATGGAATGACCAATTCGCTAAATATAAAGAAATTTATCCGGAACTCGCTGAACAGCTTGAACTGGCTATCAAAGGAGAACTTCCGAAAGACTGGGATCAAGAGGTGCCTGTTTATGAAAAAGGAAGCAGTCTGGCATCCCGTGCCTCTTCAGGTGAGGTTCTAAACGGTCTTGCGAATAAAATTCCGTTCTTTGTCGGCGGTTCTGCAGACTTAGCAGGGTCAAACAAAACGACGATTAAAAATTCCGGTGATTATACAGCGCTTGATTACTCAGGCAAAAATTTCTGGTTTGGTGTTCGTGAATTTGCTATGGGTGCAGCCTTAAACGGTATGGCGCTTCATGGCGGACTTCGTGTATTCGGCGGAACATTCTTTGTCTTCTCTGATTACTTGCGTCCGGCGATTCGCCTTGCAGCATTAATGGGTCTTCCTGTGACATATGTCTTTACTCACGATAGTATTGCGGTCGGTGAAGATGGACCGACTCACGAGCCGGTTGAGCAGCTTGCTTCTTTACGCGCAATGCCTAACCTTTCTTTAATCCGCCCTGCAGACGGTAATGAGACAGCAGCGGCATGGAAGCTTGCGGTACAGAGCACAGATCAGCCAACGGCACTCGTATTGACACGTCAAAACCTTCCTACAATCGACCAAACAGCTGAAGAGGCATTGGTTGGTGTAGAAAAGGGTGCTTATGTTGTTTCTAAGTCTAAAAACGAAACACCGGACGCTCTTCTTATCGCGACGGGCTCAGAGGTTGGTCTGGCAATTGAAGCACAGGCTGAATTGGCGAAAGAAAATATTGATGTTTCTGTCGTCAGCATGCCTTCAGTAGATCGTTTTGAGAAACAATCTGATGAATACAAAAACTCCGTGCTTCCGTTAGATGTGAGAAAACGTCTTGCGATTGAAATGGGCGCATCATTTGGCTGGGGTAAATACACAGGGCTTGAAGGAGACGTGCTCGGCATTGACAAATTCGGTGCCTCCGCTCCTGGCGAAACGATCATCAATGAATACGGCTTCTCAGTTGCAAACGTTGTGGATCGAGTTAAAGCATTAATCAATAAATAAGGTTTTCAAAGGGGATGAGTCAAATCATCCTCTTTTTCTTGTTTATCCGACAAAAATAGTATTGGCTGGTTAACAGTAATAGACAATTCTTTCTTCTCTTCTTTTGTATAATAGATTGCAAATGAAATGCTGCTGGAAAAGGGGATGAGAAGATGGAACGTCACTACTATACGTACCTGATCAAAGAGGAATTTGCCAATCACTATTTCGGGCGGGAATCGGTTATGTTTGAGCTGTTTCAAGACTATCATTGGACAAGCCTGACGAGGCAGCAGTATGAAATGACAGAGAAACAAATTCAATATATTACGAAACCTATTCCGATTTTACATATGCATCAGCGGTTAAAAATGAATTTGAATAATACAAACTATACACAGCTGGATTATATTTATAGATTATCTCTGCCAAAAGCAAAGGGACAAGCGTCTTTTATGATGAGGGAACACATGATTGAAATTGTAGCTAACGGAGATTACGAGGCAGAAACGATATTTTTTGAAGTTCTTCGCAAAGTAAGCCCTTGCTTTCTCGCAATGGATTTCAATACGAAGCGGTATGGGTGGTTAAATCCGGTGAAAGAAAGAAATTTTGTCTAAAACCGAAGAAAAAGAGATGTAAATGTTGTATAATAGCTTTTGGTTTAGTACACTTTAAACTAGACAACATGAAGGAGGAAATAAAATGACTTTATGGGTTGGCATCCTAGTGGGCGTTGTTGCACTGCTCATAGGTGTTGCACTCGGGTTTTTTATTGCTCGTAAATATATGATGAGCTACCTTAAAAAGAATCCGCCTATTAATGAACAAATGTTACGCATGATGATGATGCAAATGGGAATGAAACCTTCTCAAAAGAAAATCAATCAAATGATGAAAGCCATGAATAATCAAACGAAATAATACGTAAAGATTATGATATAGAGAAACATGGTTATAAAATAAAAAACCCTTTATCGGGTTTTTTATTTTGCAATCATTCATCACCCGCTACTGCTCGAAGGCGCTGCTTTTGATATTGTATGAGAAGATGGTCAAGCTCCTGACTGAGTTCTATCGTAATATGAGATGTCATTCCGTTCGCCATGACAATTTGCAGCAGCTCTGCTCTTTTTTTTTCAATTTCATTTAATAGATGCTCTCTAATCACAGGGATGTATCCTTTCATACATTAAATCTTCAAAAGTGAATGTTTATATTATATCCATATTTATACTAATTTTCAAATGAGAAGGAGTACAATGTCTCAATGTCAAATTAAATTATATAAGTTTTTTTTGAAAATAGAAATCCTTCGAGTGAAAGTGTTAAAAAAATGAAATGATTTTGTCATAACTTGAAGGAATGTCAAATTATGAAGGGATGATGACATGGGAGATGTGAATTATCTTCTGACATTCGGGGCTGGATTTTTATCATTTATTTCGCCTTGCTGCCTGCCGCTGTATCCGGCTTTCCTGTCATATATTACAGGAGTGAGCATGGATGATGTGAAAACAGAGAAACTGCTGCTGCAAAAAAGAAGCTTGGCTCATACGCTGTTTTTTTTGCTAGGGTTTTCAGTGATTTTTATTGCTTTAGGATATGGTACATCTTTTATTGGAACCTTGTTTAGGGATTATCATGATGTTATTCGGCAAGTTGGCGCTTTGCTCATTATTCTGTTCGGTTTTATCACGCTTGGCGTGTTTCGTCCTGAGGTTATCATGAAAGAGCGCAGAGTCCATTTTAAGCATAAGCCGGGGGGGTTTTTCGGTTCAATTTTAATCGGCATGGCTTTTGCGGCCGGCTGGACGCCTTGCACAGGCCCTATTTTGGGGGCTGTTATCACATTAGCAGGTACGAATCCTGGCTCAGCGGTACCGTATATGATGCTATATGTTCTCGGATTTGCCGTTCCGTTTGTATTATTGTCTTTCTTCATTACGAAGCTGAAGTGGATCAGGCAGAATCAGCTTTTGATCATGAAAGCGGGCGGCGTACTTATGATTGTAATTGGGATCCTGCTATTTTTTAACTGGATGAACTTGATCATTATTTTGCTGTCGGATCTTTTTGGTGGTTTTACAGGTTTCTGACTGTTAAATTACTTTTGCACTACTACTAATCCTTTTGTTTTTGGTACAATAAGACTATTACCTGAGGAATTCGATTTTTGGAGGGGAATATGACAAGAGTTTTAGTTGTAGACGACGCCAAGTTCATGAGAGTAAAAATCAGAGAGATCTTGGAAGAGGCAAATTACATAATAGCAGGCGAGGCGGCGGACGGCGAACAAGCGGCTGACCTGTATAAAAAACTTCGGCCGGACTTAGTGACGATGGATATTACGATGCCGGTGAAAAACGGAATTAAGGCGCTTCGTGAGATCATTTCCTTTGACCCTAAAGCAAAGATAATTATGTGTACCGCAATGCGCCAGCAAAGAATTGTTACGGAAGCCATTGAACTTGGGGCAAAAGATTTTATTGTCAAACCGTTTGAGGAGTCCAAAGTATTAGAAGCTGTGAATCGCGTTATGGGAAATTGAAAGTCATTTCTTTTCAAAATGGTTTTTTTTATTGTTTTGGAGTATAGTATATAGTGTCAACACTCCGAGAAACAAAGGAATGATAAGTATGATGATAATCGTTTCATCAATTGTTGCTGTTTTAATGGCTGCAGCTGTGATGGTAGTCAGAATTAAGTCTTCCGATAAACCTGTTTCAGCGAAAAAAATCATTCTTCCGCCGATTTTTATGAGTACGGGGGCGTTAATGTTTTTATTTCCGGTTTTTTGGGTAACAGGTGAAGAGTTTTTAGAAGCGATCACTTTAGGCGTGATTTTCTCTATTTTTCTTATAAAAACTTCAAAGTTTGAAATTAAAAATAATGAAATTTACATGAAACGGTCTAAGGCATTTGTCTTTATTTTAATCGGCCTTTTGGTGATCAGAATTGTGATGAAATCGATTTTAAGCACATCGGTTGATTACGGCGCACTGAGCGGTATGTTCTGGATTCTGGCTTTCGGTATGATTGTGCCGTGGAGAATTGCCATGTATCTGTCATATCGAAAACTTCAAAGCGAGCTGCAGTCAGCAGACATTCAAATGAATTAAAAAACCTTTCCTCTTCGCGGGAAAGGTTTTTTATTTAAGAAGGGCCTGATAAGGTTCAATTTCGATATTCTTGTCTCTTAGATGTTTCTTTAAAAAGGTATGATCTCTTTTCGGAGTAGCCAGAATATAACCTTTGATAATAAGCCGCTGATCAATCGCTGCTACGTTTTCTTTTAATGCCAGCTCTCCGATTTTTCCGGCAATTTTTGCTCTCGCTATATCTCTGAACAGCTCTGGAACAGGTGTAACCAATTCATCGAGAAATTGTTTGTTTTCATTGCTCCATAGATGCCTGCTGTTTTCAATATAGTAATCCTGCCAATCCAGCTCAGATCTGCCGTCCTCTTTTGGTAAACGCTTTAAAAACTTTCGGAACATAAAAAAACCGCCGATTGATAACAAGACAATCATCGTGATCACCCAAAACAGAATAAACCACAAAAACCAGCCTTCCAGCATCAATCATTCCCCCTTATACTAACCATATTGTATATGAAGAAAGAATAGAAGAACAATGTTAAAAAAAATAGAAAAAAATGATAGACGTCTAGTCAAAAGAGATGATAGATCATATTCTATTGTATAGTGAATCTGCTATTTGGCCATGGGAGAGTCACTAGAGGGTATTTGACGATAAATGGACGGAAAAAAGTCACTTTCATAATAGGGGATGAAAGTGACTTTTGATTTTAGCTGAGAGGAAATTGAAGAGAAAAAGAAGAGCCATCATTTATCTCTTTATTGACAGCAACTGTGAGAATTTGATTTTCGCATTCAGTCTCAATCGATTTGTCATTCAAATAAAAAGGAAGCATCATTTGTTTTTCAAGAGTCTGTTCCGAGGATTTAGCCGTTAGGATGAACTCACATCCGGACAAGGTAATTGTTATTTGTGTTGGCTGTAAAGACGATAGGTCTGCTTCAATAATATATTGCTGACTTGTTTCATATAGATCAATAGGTAATGTTTCGTCGTACCAGGCGAACGGATCTTCAAAAAAATGTCGAAGCCATTCCTCCATACCATCGAAATCATTAGCATCGTTTCGTTTTGAATGGGTCATGGAAGCATTCCTCCATATATCAACCTTGCTTTAGCTTATGCAGTTGGTCAGAAATGGGTGAACGCATAAAAAAACAGACGCTAAGGTCTGCTTTTACTACATATCATGGCTAGAATTGTGCTTTTGTCTTGTGTGATTTCTGTTTTTTACTTTCTTGCTTCCGCTAAGAGGTTCCGGCTGACCCGGATTATGTCCTTTAGGGGCGTTTTTATGCATATCTTTACTAGTATTTTTATTGGTCATAAAATGAGAACCTCCTTAAAAGAGTTCAACGTTATTGATTGGTTTTTCTTTTTTTGTTATTTTGGCGTTCTGCTTCAGTCAGTACAAGCTGATCGTTTTCTATATAGCCGGCGCCTTTGCCTTGGCTTTTCGCGTCATTCATCCCATTTATTACGTGGTTTGCTTTTCTTTTGACCATCATTATCACCTCAATCATAATATGGCTTCTTTCAATGAGGAATATGAGAGAGCGCAAACAGTAAAATTTCCCGGTTTTTCGCCTGATAAGCCGATCTTATTGTATTTAATAAAAACATTGATATTTACTTATGTATGATTTTGTTTTAATATGAAATTGTGAGAAAATTGTGATGGAATGTAACGTTCATCTGAGAATGAACTGATCTGAAGGGGGATTTTGGAGAATGGCAAACGAGCAAAAAACTGTAGCACAAGACGTTTTCCAAGCGAGAAAAACGTTTACTACAAATGGGAAAACCTATCATTACTACTCTTTAAAAGCATTGGAAGATCTGGGGATCGGAAAGGTATCGAAGCTTCCTTACTCCATCAAAGTTCTTTTAGAATCTGTACTGCGTCAAGTTGACGGATTCGTCATCAAAAAGGAACACGTGGAAAATTTGGCAAAATGGGGAACTGCCGAGTTAAAGGAAATCGATGTTCCGTTTAAACCATCTCGCGTTATTTTACAAGATTTCACTGGGGTACCGGCAGTAGTTGACCTTGCTTCATTACGTAAAGCAATGGCAGCTGTCGGTGGAGATCCTGACAAAATCAACCCTGAGATTCCTGTTGATCTTGTCATCGACCACTCTGTACAGGTTGATAAAGCGGGCACAGAAGATGCTTTGGCTATTAATATGGACTTGGAATTTGAAAGAAATGCAGAGCGTTACAAATTTTTAAGCTGGGCAAAGAAAGCGTTTAATAACTACCAGGCAGTACCGCCAGCAACAGGTATCGTTCACCAGGTAAACCTTGAGTTCTTGGCAAGTGTTGTGCACGCAGTCGAAGAAGACGGAGAACTGATTACGTATCCTGATACGCTGGTAGGAACCGACTCGCATACAACAATGATTAACGGAATCGGTGTTCTCGGCTGGGGTGTCGGCGGAATTGAAGCGGAAGCGGGAATGCTCGGGCAGCCTTCTTATTTCCCTGTTCCTGAGGTAATCGGCGCAAAACTTGTCGGAAAGCTTCCGAACGGAACAACAGCCACTGACTTGGCGTTAAAAGTGACACAAGTACTGCGTGAAAAAGGCGTAGTCGGCAAATTTGTTGAGTTCTTCGGACCGGGAGTTGCTGAACTGCCGCTAGCAGACCGTGCGACAATCGCCAACATGGCTCCGGAATACGGTGCTACATGCGGGTTCTTCCCTGTAGATGAAGAAGCTCTTAATTATCTGCGTCTGACAGGCCGCGATGCTGAACATATTGACGTAGTAGAAGCATATTGCAGAAGCAACGGCTTGTTCTACACTCCTGACATAGAAGACCCGCAATTTACTGATGTCGTTGAAATTGATTTGTCTAAAATTGAAGCCAACCTTTCGGGTCCAAAACGCCCTCAGGATTTGATACCGCTTTCTAATATGCAGGAAACGTTTAAAAAGCACTTAGTCAGCCCTGCGGGTAACCAAGGATTTGGCTTAAACGCCGAAGAGGAAGACAAAGAAATTAAATTTAAATTGCTTAACGGCGAAGAAACAGTCATGAAAACAGGTGCAATCGCTATTGCTGCGATTACAAGCTGTACGAATACATCTAACCCATACGTCTTAATCGGTGCCGGCCTTGTGGCGAAAAAAGCGGTTGAATTAGGTCTCAAAGTGCCTAATTACGTGAAAACATCACTTGCACCAGGCTCTAAGGTTGTTACAGGTTATCTTGTGAATTCAGGCCTTCTTCCATACATGAAGGAGCTTGGTTTTAACCTCGTTGGATATGGATGTACAACATGTATCGGAAACTCAGGTCCGCTTTCACCGGAAATTGAAGAAGCAGTTGCGAAAAATGACCTGTTGATTACGTCTGTTCTTTCTGGAAACCGTAACTTTGAAGGACGTATTCATCCGCTCGTGAAAGGTAACTACCTTGCTTCTCCGCCGCTTGTAGTAGCTTATGCGCTGGCTGGAACAGTGAACATTAACCTGAAGACGGATCCGATCGGTGTCGGCAAAGACGGACAAAAAGTGTACTTTAACGATATTTGGCCGTCAATGGACGAAATTAACTCACTTGTTAAACAAACCGTTACACCGGAGCTCTTCCGCAAGGAGTACGAAACAGTATTCGATGACAACAAGCGCTGGAATGAGATTGAGACAACAGACGAAGCGCTTTACAAATGGGATAATGAGTCAACCTATATTCAAAACCCGCCTTTCTTCGAGGAAATGTCAGTTGACCCAGGCAAGGTTGAACCTTTAAAAGGCCTTCGTGTAGTCGGTAAATTCGGCGATTCAGTCACAACCGACCATATCTCTCCTGCAGGGGCAATCGGAAAAGATACACCTGCCGGAAAATACTTGCAATCAAAAGGTGTGTCACCTCGTGACTTTAACTCTTACGGTTCACGCCGCGGAAACCATGAGGTTATGATGAGAGGAACATTTGCAAACATCCGCATCAAAAACCAGATCGCGCCGGGCACAGAAGGCGGATATACAACGTATTGGCCGACTGGTGAAGTGACATCTATCTATGATGCCTGCATGAGATATAAAGAAGATAAAACAGGCCTTGCCATCTTAGCTGGAAAAGATTATGGTATGGGATCTTCCCGTGACTGGGCTGCAAAAGGAACAAACCTGCTCGGCATTAGAACTGTAATTGCTGAGAGCTTTGAAAGAATCCACAGAAGTAACCTGGTATTCATGGGTGTGCTCCCTCTTCAATTTAAACAAGGTGAAAATGCAGATACACTCGGCTTAAGCGGTAAAGAAGCGATTGAGGTGGATGTTGATGAAAGCGTACGCCCTCGTGATATCGTTACAGTAAGAGCAATTGATGAAAACGGAAATGTAAAAACATTTGAAGCACTTGTGCGTTTCGATAGTGAAGTTGAAATTGATTATTACCGCCATGGCGGAATTCTGCAAATGGTGCTTCGCGAAAAAATGAAGCAATCATGACGTATGAAGAAGAGAAGGCGCCCTGCTTTCTCTTCTTTTTATGAGATAAGATAGCTCCGGGGGTGGATGACATATGCTGAAAAAATGGGTCGCAGGAATCCTGTTGATTGGGCTTGCCGGATACATGTGCTGGAACATCTATCAGCAATTTAGCAAAAAAGAAATAGGCATCGAAGAGGGACAGCAAGCGCCTGACTTCACTTTGAAAACGCTATCAGGGGAAAGAAGCTCCTTATCAGATGTCAGAGGCAAAAAAGTTCTGCTTAACTTCTGGGCAACTTGGTGCAAACCGTGCCGTCAGGAAATGCCGGCGATGGAGGAACTGCAAAAGGAGCACTCAGATTTAGCTGTTATTGCAGTTAATTTCACTTCAGCTGAGAAAAGCGAAAAACAGGTGCAAGCCTTTGCAGATACGTATCATGTAACCTTCCCCATTTTAATTGATAAAAAAGGTATTAATGCAGACTATAATGTGTTTTCATACCCAACTACCTATATTTTAGATGAAAAAGGCGTGATACAAGACATACATATCGGGACCATGACAAAAAAAGAGATGAAAGAAAAACTGGATATTCATTAGATTCAGTTTTTTTTTGTGCGAACATGCTTACAAATTTTCAGAATTGGAAAAAATAAAAGAATACGCGGAGGTGAGAAGAGTGAAGAAGATGAGAAAACGTTCTTTTCATGAGCTCGTCATGGAAAACAAAAAAGAGCTGATGACGAATACGGAATATTTAAATCAGCTTGAGGAAAAACTTGAACAGAGATTCAAGCAAAAATAACCTTTAATTTGTATTCATGTTTACCCCTCCTTTTGAGAATCCTATTTGTGAGGAGGGATAAACATGGGAAACAACAAGAAAAACGGTCAGCCTCAATATGCTCCGAGCCACTTGGGTACAAAGCCTGTTAAATATAAACGCAATAAAGGGGAAAAAATGCACGATACTTCTGGTCAGCAGCCAGTTATCATGCAGACGAAAGGCGAGTAGCCGGATTGATTTTATTCTAGGAGGTTCATCCCAATGACAAAAAAACAAAATCAATATCAGCAGCCTAATCCTGACGACCGTTCCGACAACGTGGAGAAACTGCAGGATATGGTTCAAAATACGATCGAAAATATAGAAGAAGCAGAAGAATCAATGGAGTTTGCTTCAGGAGAAGATAAGCAGCGTATTAAAGAAAAAAACGCGAGACGGGAAGAGAGCATCGAAGCGTTTCGCAATGAAATTCAAGACGAATCCGAAGCGAGAGAAAACGGATACCGTTCGTAAAAACCAGGGAAACCTGGTTTTTTTCTTTCTGATTTGGATGTGGTAAAATGGGGCTAAACTGATTAAGGGAGCAGAGTATCTTGCATGTATCAAAAACAGAAATAGAAGTGCGTTACGCTGAAACAGATCAAATGGGGATCGTGTATCATGCGAATTATCTTGTTTGGATGGAGGTCGGAAGGACGGCACTCATTAAAGACTTAGGCTTTTTGTACAGTGATATGGAAAAGAAAGGCGTTCTTTCCCCAGTCGTTGATATCAATATTTCCTACAAAAAACCCCTTCATTATGGGGAAACTGCGGTGGTGCACACATGGATTGAGGAATACAACGGCTTTAAAACCATATATGGCTACCACATATATAATCCGGCCGGTGAGCTTTCTATTGAAGCGAAATCATCTCATATTTGTGTGGATAAAGAAAGTTTTAAACCGATTCAGTTTCGTAAGGCTTTTCCCGATTGGCACGCAGCATATGAAAAGGCCAAAAAATAGGGAAGTGAATGACAGATGGCATTTGGCGTGAAACGGGAGGAAGTTAACCGCTGGAAGAAGGCAGTAAAAAGAGGGGAAATCGCATTTTTAACACATTATTGGCTGGATGACCGTTTCCCGGAATCTAAAACCGTGACAAAAGCAGGCTGTGCAGATATTGATAAGCTGGTTCAATGGGGTGCGGCTTACGGTTTGAAGGAAGAATGGATACATAAAAAAAGCGAATTTCCCCACTTTGATCTTTTGGGCGAGACGCAAAAATATATCCTAGAACAAGAAAACCTGACCGATCATCTTACACGTTTTCATTTATAAAAAAAGAACGCATATGATATGCGTTCTTTTTCTTATTGATATTCAAATACAGGCTCATCAGCAGACTCTGAATAGCTGACCAGAAGATCATGGTTGTCAAAGTACCAAAGATCACTTTCTTCAATAAAGAAGGTGATGCCTCCGACTTCTGCCGTGACTCCTGCCTCTTGAGGAGCATCTTTTGTCACTCCTAGAGAAAAACCTTTTTGAACGTTGCTGCAGCCGCCATAGCGGACAAAAAAACGAACTTGGTCTCCGTTTTGTAAATCAAGCTCTTCTTTATACCAGTTCAGCGCGTCTTCGTTAACTGTCATATTCATAACAGAACCCCCTTTTCCCTTTGTTATCATTTGATTTTCTCTATTATAAACGTATTAGGCTGCCTCGTGTCAAAATAGAAGCTTTTCAAACATTTATAACCATTTGACTTTAGGTTCTGTTTTATTGATAATTCGTTTGATGTTCGCCCGGTGCCTGTATATTACAAAAACAGTGAGCAGCGTGACGACAATCAACAAATACTTATCATGTACAAAGAGACTATATATGACAGTATATATCCCTGTTAACATTGATGACAGAGAAACAAATTTAGTCAAGTATAAAAAGATGAAAAAGACCGCAACCATTGTAATGAATAACAGAGGAGCATAAAACAGCAAAACGCCTCCCGAAGTTGCCACGGCTTTGCCGCCTTTAAATTTGGCGAAGACAGGAAACACATGGCCAAGAACCGCTATGACTCCCGCAAGGAGCGGATGAATATCAACATGCATGAGGTAAGGCAATGCAGCTGCCAGTGTCCCTTTCAAAATATCTCCGGCTATGACAATCGAACCAGCTTTTACGCCCAGTGTACGGAACGCGTTGGTAGCGCCCAAGTTTCCGCTTCCATGCTCCCGGATATCAATTCCCTTGGCAAGCTTACCTACAATTAAGCCAGATGGAATACTGCCTATCAAGTAGGCCAAAATAATCAATAAAGCAATTAACATCTACATTTCTCCTTTTTCAATGTCCCTAATTTCTATTTTAACATGAGATGTCATGATCTGATGATAAGTTTTTTTGTAAAGTTTGCTTACAAATCTAATCATTCATACATCATGTTTTGCGTTCTTCCTTATCGGTCTTGTAGAATAAACAAAAAGGAGTGGTCTATCATGCAAAATCCATCCAAAGCGGAAATCAAAGAAATTCTTGATGGAAGCAAGAGAATAGCAGTTGTCGGGCTTTCAGACCGTCCCGAAAGAACATCGTATATGGTATCAAAAGCGATGCAGGATGCGGGATACGAAATCATACCGGTAAATCCGACGATCGAAGAGGCGCTCGGTGTAAAAGCCGTATCATCGTTACAAGAAATTGACGGTCCGATTGACATCGTAAATGTATTCAGACGTTCAGAACAGCTTCCTGATGTCGCTAAAGAGTTTCTGGAGACAGATGCTCCGGTATTTTGGGCGCAGCAAGGTCTGGTCAACGAAGAGGCTTATCAGATGCTGAAGGAAGAAGGCAGAACAGTCATCATGGATCTGTGCATAAAAGTGGCACACGCTGTAACAAAATAGATGCAGAGCTGCAAAAATCCTTGTGAATTCAAGGATTTTTGCTTTTTTATGTAAAGATATTGTTTGCGAATTACTGTGAAACAGATACAATAAAGCTTGAACAGCTTTTTTGAATGCCTTGCTAAGCTGGGTTCCGGCCGTACGATTTGCGAAGGTTCGCTGCTTTATATATAATAAACAAACATACGTTCTTATATCGAAAAAACAGCACTTTTGGATGTTTTACGGAATGATTCGTTAGCTGTATGTTGAGAATGGGATTACATTGGTTATAATGAAGAGTCCAAGGCAGAAGCGCACCGGGGCAAGGATTTTGAAAAATACATTTATACAATTAACAAGTAAACAATGAAAAAGAGAAATGTTAGTTTTTTGAAAGGGGTTTGTACGTTTGGCTAGAAAACAGCAATTTGATTACAACGAAGATGCCATACAGGTGCTGGAAGGCCTTGAAGCCGTTAGGAAAAGGCCGGGTATGTACATTGGCTCAACCGACGCGAGAGGCTTGCACCACTTGGTTTATGAAATAGTAGATAACTCCGTCGATGAGGTACTTGCCGGCCATGGTGATCACATTATCGTTAAAATACATAAAGACAACAGTATTTCTGTACAGGATAGAGGCCGCGGCATGCCGACTGGAATGCATAAACTCGGCAAACCAACCCCTGAAGTCATTTTAACGGTGCTTCACGCCGGCGGAAAATTCGGTCAAGGCGGTTATAAGACAAGCGGAGGGCTTCACGGCGTCGGTGCATCTGTCGTGAATGCTTTATCTGAATGGCTGACGGTTACGATTGAGCGGGACGGCTTCACCTATCAGCAGCGTTTTGAAAACGGAGGTAAACCGGTCACATCTCTCGAAAAGATCGGCAAAACAAAAAAGACAGGCACACTTACTCACTTTAAGCCTGATCCGACAATGTTCAGCACAACAACTTATAATTTTGAAACGCTTTCTGAGCGATTACGAGAATCAGCATTTTTATTAAAAGGATTAAAAATTGAACTGATTGACGAACGGAGCGGCCAGCGTGAAGTCTTTTATTATGAGAACGGCATAGAAGCATTTGTTGCTTACTTAAATGAAGAAAAAGATGCCCTGTCTGAAGTGGTCTCGTTTGAAGGAGAACATCATTCCATCGAAGTGGATTTTGCGTTCCAGTTTAACGACGGCTATTCTGAAAATATCCTGTCGTTTGTTAACAATGTCAGAACAAAAGACGGCGGGACTCATGAGTCAGGTGCAAAGACAGCGATGACGCGAGCCTTTAATGAATATGCGAGAAAAGTGTCTTTGCTGAAAGAAAAGGATAAAAACCTGGAAGGCACTGATATAAGGGAAGGTCTTTCAGCGATTATTTCTGTCCGTATTCCTGAAGAACTTCTTCAATTTGAAGGACAAACAAAAGGAAAACTCGGCACAAGCGAAGCCAGATCAGCCGTAGACGCAATCGTGTCAGAGCAGCTTGCGTATTTTTTAGAGGAAAACCGGGACACGGCTACTCTTCTTGTGAAAAAAGCAATAAAGGCGAGCCAGGCGCGTGAAGCGGCTCGTAAGGCACGGGAAGAAGCCAGAAGCGGCAAAAAACGAAAAAAATCAGAAGCGACATTAAGCGGTAAGCTGACACCTGCGGGTTCAAGAAATCCGGCAAAAAATGAGTTGTATCTCGTTGAGGGTGACTCTGCGGGCGGTTCAGCAAAGCAGGGAAGAGACCGCAGATTCCAAGCGGTTCTGCCATTGCGCGGTAAAGTCATTAACACGGAAAAAGCAAAGCTTGCTGATATCTTTAAAAACGAAGAGATTAATACGATCATTCATGCAATCGGCGGCGGTGTCGGAGCTGATTTTTCAATCGACGACATTAATTACGATAAAATCATCATTATGACGGATGCCGATACTGATGGCGCTCATATTCAAGTGCTGCTTTTAACCTTTTTCTATCGCTATATGAAGCCGCTCATTGAGAATGGAAAGGTATTCATTGCACTGCCTCCTTTATATAAGGTCAGCAAAGGAAGCGGAAAAAAAGAAATCATTGAATATGCATGGTCTGATGAAGAGATGGATGGAGTATTGAAAAAAGTCGGCAAGGGCTATACAATTCAGCGATACAAGGGTCTTGGTGAGATGAACGCGGATCAGCTGTGGGAAACGACGATGAATCCGGAGTCCCGTACGCTTGTAAGGGTCAAAATTGACGACGCGGCACGTGTTGAGAGACGCGTGACGACATTGATGGGCGATAAAGTAGAGCCGCGCAGAAAGTGGATTGAGAAAAACGTAGCTTTCGGCTTAGACGAAGAAAGCAATATTTTAGAAAATGAAAACTTATCGGTCGCTGAGGAGGTTTAATGATTGTCACAGCCAGAATTATTTCATGATTTACCATTAGAAGAGGTGATCGGCGACCGTTTTGGACGCTATAGTAAATATATTATTCAAGACAGGGCGCTGCCTGATGCGCGCGACGGTTTAAAGCCCGTACAGCGCAGAATTCTGTATGCGATGCATACAGACGGAAACACATTTGATAAAAATTTCAGAAAAGCGGCCAAAACGGTCGGTAACGTCATCGGTAACTACCATCCGCACGGGGACAGTTCGGTGTATGAAGCAATGGTGCGGATGAGCCAGGACTGGAAAGTGCGTAATGTTTTAATTGAAATGCACGGGAACAACGGAAGTATTGATGGAGATCCTCCGGCGGCCATGCGTTACACAGAAGCAAAGTTATCTTCGATTGCATCAGAGCTTCTGCGGGATATTGACAAAAATACAGTTGAATTTGTCCCGAACTTTGATGATACAAGCAAGGAGCCCGTTGTACTTCCGGCTATGTTTCCTAACTTGCTGGTCAACGGATCTACCGGTATATCTGCAGGATACGCGACTGATATACCGCCTCATCATTTAGGAGAAGTCATTGATGCTGTGATTAAACGCATTCAAATACCGTCATGCTCTGTAGACGATCTCATGGAAGTGATTAAAGGGCCTGACTTTCCGACAGGCGGAGTTATCCAGGGCGTTGATGGCATTAGAAAAGCCTACGAAACCGGAAAAGGGAAAATCATTATCCGCGGAAAAGCTGAGATCGAAGCGATCAGAGGCGGACGTGAGCAAATTGTGATTACCGAAATCCCATTTGAAGTCAACAAAGCCAACCTTGTGAAAAAAATGGACGAATACCGTATTGATAAAAAGGTTGAAGGCATCTCCGAGGTCCGAGACGAGACAGACCGAACCGGCCTTAGAGTGGTCGTAGAACTAAAGAAAGAAGCAGATGCCAAGGGCATTTTGAATTACTTATATAAAAATACTGATTTGCAGATTACGTATAACTTTAATATGGTGGCGATCCATAACCGCCGTCCAATGCTGATGAGTCTTCCTGCTATTTTAGATGCATATATCGGCCACCAAAAAGAAGTGGTCACAAACCGATCTGTTTATGAGCTTCAAAAAGCAAAAGACAGACATCACATTGTAGAAGGCCTTATGAAGGCTTTATCGATCTTGGATGAAGTCATCGCAACGATTCGCTCCTCAAGCGATAAACGTGACGCCAAAAACAATTTAATGGCGAAATATGAATTCACTGAGCCTCAGGCTGAAGCTATCGTGTCCTTGCAGCTATATCGTTTAACAAATACAGATATCACAGCACTCAAGGAAGAGGCTGAAGAGCTCAGTAAAAATATTGAAGAACTTGAATCCATTCTGAGCAATGATAAAAAGCTGTTAAAGGTCATTACAAACAGCTTAAAAGCGTTGAAAAAGAAATATGCGGACACGAGACGCTCTGTCATTGAAGAAAAAATTGAGGAAATCAAAATTAATCTTGAAGTTATGGTTGCCTCTGAGGATGTATACGTGACCGTTACAAAAGATGGCTACTTAAAGCGCACAAGCCAGCGTTCCTTTGCCGCTTCAAACGGGCAGGATTTCGGAATGAAGGATACAGACAGGCTGCTGCATCAGTTTGAAATGAATACGACAGATGTGTTGTTGCTTTTCACAAATAAGGGAAGCTACATCTATTGTCCGGTTCACCAGCTGCCTGATATCAGATGGAAGGACATGGGCCAGCATTTTTCAAACATAATCACGATTGAACGGGACGAATCGATTGTAAAGGCCATCCCGATAAAAGAATTTGATCCATCTGCTTATCTTTTATTCTTCACGAAAAACGGCATGGTGAAAAAGACAGAACTCACGCATTACAAGGCACAGCGTTATTCTAAAGCACTTGTAGCGTTAAATCTAAAGGGTGAAGACGAGCTGATTGATGTACACGTGACAAATGGTGACAGTCAGATCTTGATGGCGACACATCTGGGGTATGGCCTATGGTTTGGAGAAGATGAAGTGAATGTTGTGGGTGCACGTGCAGCAGGCGTTAAAGGAATTAACTTGAAAGATGGAGACTTTGTCGTGTCAGGAGAAATTCTGCATGAATCCGATTCTCTTGTATTGTTCACACAAAGGGGAGCGGTCAAACGTATGAGTCTTTCTGAATTTGAAAAGACCTCTCGTGCAAAACGGGGAGTCGTTATGCTGCGGGAACTGAAGAAAAATCCACATCGTGTCGTTTCGCTGTTCGCATGCGGACTTAATGAGCGGTTCATGGCAGAAACGGAAAAAGGGGATAGAAAAGAACTGCAGGCTAAAGAATTGCGAACAAACGACAGATACAGCAATGGTTCATTCTTTATTGATGAAGAAGAATCAGGCAAGATCACAGCTGTCTGGCGTCTTAAAACTGAATAATGATTAAAAAACCCGCTCACATATCGTGAGCGGGTTTTTTAATTTTCATCAGCTTTCATGGCTGGTGAATAAGTCTGTCACGGCATGAATGACTTCAATACCTTGCCATACAAATAAGTTCAGCGCTGTGAAAGAGAATAAGCCTAAAATCACCATTCTTAAGATAAACAACATGTTAACAGCCTCCTCATATTTTCGTTATATATTCGGGTGATGTTGAACATGAAGTTTGTCGAAATAAGACGATTGATAAAATTTGGCCAGTATAAAGCTTTTTTTCCGCTGGCGCCTGCGGGAGTATCCCGTACTTTTGCTTTCGGCGGTCAGAAGCAGAACAGCCATTGCCCATAAAGCAGTCAGCGCAAATGCCCCTGTGATGGATTTCTTCTCATCATCAGCATTTTGGCCGGCTTTCATCTCATGCATTTCCTGCTGGTCGGCTACGGCTTTATAATGATGGCCGATATCAAAGGCGTGGGGAATTGAGAACAAATGAAAACTGGCAATCGCCAAAAATAAGATGGACGCTTTCAATATCGTTACTTTTTTCAAATGATCTCCCCCCTTTTAATATTACTGAATATTTTTATAATAATACCCTAATCCACCCTGAAAGTAAACCTGATTTATTAAATTTAAAAATAAATTTCACTTTGTTAAGTATATATCTTTTTGCTTATTTTTGAAAGAGAAATTTCTTTTATTAGTGTATGTATACCCGGTCTAAGGTGTGAATAAAAACACATTTTAAAAGATATGTTGGTTGTTTAGAATTTATTACTTTTGGAATCAAAGGAAACAGAAAATGTCAGGCAAGAAATGTTTACATATTAAAAGAGACTCTTATTTAAAAGCTTAATAAGACATTTTTTTATTCATAGGAAAATAATAGAGAGGGAGACCGAAGGAGTAACTTCAATCTAGAACAATATTCTTCCCGAAAAAACTTCCTAATTCGACATAATGTGATATAATAAGACTTGATATGTTAAAAAATCTAACATCGAATTTGAATTTACTATGAATTGATGCAAACGGGAGGTAAATATGGAGTCTTTTTTCAACAGTTTGATTAATATTCCAAGTGATTTTATCTGGAAATATTTATTTTATATTTTAATAGGACTTGGATTATTTTTTACACTTCGTTTTGGTTTTATCCAATTTCGTTATTTTATTGAAATGTTCAGAATAGTAGGAGAGAAACCTGACGGAAATAAAGGTGTTTCTTCTATGCAGGCATTCTTTATTTCTGCCGCATCCCGAGTCGGTACAGGAAATTTGACTGGTGTTGCCTTAGCAATTGCGACAGGCGGACCGGGCGCTGTATTTTGGATGTGGGTTGTAGCTGCTGTAGGTATGGCTTCAAGCTTTGTTGAGAGTACGTTGGCACAGCTTTATAAAGTGAAGGACGGAAACGATTTCCGCGGTGGACCGGCCTACTATATTCAAAAAGGTCTTGGAGTCAGATGGCTCGGCATCGTATTCGCTGTCTTAATTACCGTATCATTCGGTTTAATCTTTAACGCTGTTCAATCCAATACAATTGCAGGAGCGTTAGATGGCGCATTTCATGTGAACAAGATAGTTGTAGCTATTGTTCTTGCTGCTTTAACGGCTTTTATTATTTTCGGCGGTTTAAAACGTGTAGTTGCAGTGACACAATTGATTGTTCCGGTCATGGCTGGTCTTTATATTCTCATAGCTCTATATGTTGTATTCACTAATATTTCTGCATTTCCAAGCGTTATTGCGACCATTGTCAAAAATGCTTTGGGATTTGAACAAGTTGTCGGCGGAGGAATAGGAGCGATCATCGTTATCGGTGCACAGCGCGGACTTTTCTCTAACGAAGCAGGAATGGGTAGCGCGCCAAACGCTGCTGCGACAGCTCATGTTTCGCATCCGGCAAAGCAAGGCTTTATCCAGACATTAGGCGTGTTTTTCGATACATTTATCGTATGTACGTCCACAGCGTTTATTATTTTGCTGTACAGTCTAACACCAAAAGGTGACGGCATCCAAGTCACACAGGCTGCTCTGAACCACCATATTGGAGGATGGGCACCTAGTTTTATAGCAGTCGCAATGTTCTTATTCGCTTTCAGCTCAGTTGTCGGAAACTACTATTATGGCGAGACAAACATTGAATTCATTAAAACAAGTAAAACATGGCTGAACATTTACCGTATTGCGGTTATTGCTATGGTTGTCTTTGGATGTGTAGCAGGTTTCCAAATTGTTTGGGACATGGCAGATCTCTTTATGGGGATTATGGCGCTGATTAACTTAGTTGTAATCACGCTGCTGTCAAACGTAGCATACAAAGTCTATAAAGATTACGCAAAACAGCGCAAACAAGGACTTGATCCTGTGTTTAAAGCTAAAAATATCCCAGGACTGAAACACGCTGAAACTTGGGAAGAAGAGAAACAAGAAGCATAAATGATAAAGAACGGCTGCATTCAATGACTTGAATGCAGCTTTTATTTGCAGAAAAAAAGCGGAATCTTTTGATTTCATTAAAAAATAACGTGCAAAGTCCTGATCAAACACTTTTATCCCTGATACACATGTATCAGCTGTATACAAAACAACACAAAAAGAGTCAATAGACAGGCTTTTAAGCCGCCTAAAAACAAGAAATTAGGTTGATAGACAAACATAAGAAAGATTTTTACAATGAGTCCGTGTTTAAAAAACGAAAGGGAGGGAGAGCGGCAGCTAATAGGCATACGTTTTACATGATTATTTGGAGGAGGAGAGAATGCTATATGAAACGTTCAGTCTCTATCTTTATCGCATGTTTAGTAATGACAGTATTAACAATTAGCGGTGTCGCGGCACCAGAAGCATCTGCAGCAGGGGCGAAAACGCCTGTAGCCCTTAATGGCCAGCTTAGCATTAAAGGTACTCAGCTAGTCAATCAAAACGGAAAATCGGTGCAGCTGAAGGGGATCAGCTCACACGGTTTGCAGTGGTTCGGCGATTATGTCAATAAAGACTCTTTAAAATGGCTAAGAGACGATTGGGGAATTACCGTCTTCCGAGCGGCAATGTACACGGCTGAAGGCGGTTATATAGAGAATCCGTCTGTGAAAAATAAAGTCAAAGAAGCTGTTGAAGCGGCAAAAGAGCTCGGGATATATGTCATCATTGACTGGCATATTTTAAATGACGGCAATCCAAATCAAAATAAAGAGAAGGCAAAAGAATTCTTTAAGGAAATGTCGAGCCTTTACGGAAGCACACCAAACGTTATTTATGAAATTGCTAATGAACCGAACGGTGATGTAAATTGGAAGCGCGATATCAAACCGTATGCGGAGGAAGTGATTTCGGTTATTCGTAAAAATGACCCGGATAACATCATTATTACCGGAACTGGCACGTGGAGTCAGGATGTCAATGATGCTGCCGATGATCAGCTTAAAGATGCAAACATCATGTACGCGCTTCATTTTTATGCCGGTACGCACGGCCAGTATTTAAGGGATAAAGCCGATTATGCGCTCAGCAAAGGAGCGCCGATTTTTGTAACGGAATGGGGGACGAGTGACGCTTCCGGAAATGGCGGGGTCTTCCTTGACCAGTCGAGGGAATGGCTGAATTATCTCGACAACAAGAAAATCAGCTGGGTAAACTGGAACCTTTCTGATAAGCAGGAATCCTCCTCAGCTTTAAAGCCGGGGGCATCTAAAACAGGCGGCTGGCCGTTATCAGATCTATCCGCTTCAGGGACATTTGTAAGGGAAAAGATCCGTGGCTCCCAACAATGAGGATTGGGGCAATTATTCACAATCCGAGGATTATTCTTTTTTTCAATCAAATACGTTTAAAGATACAAAAAAAATCACATTATATAATAACGGAAAACTGATTTGGGGAACTGAACCCAAATAGTTACTGTATTGACGGACATCACAATTGGTGTCCGTTTTCATTATCTAATAAGCAGCAGAACAAGGAGGTGTAAGCTGTGGACGAAACATTGAAACAGTATATGTTGCTATTCAAACAAAACAACGACCTGGTTAACGGACCGGACTATCCAAATAAGGAAAAAGATATCCAAAACCAAAAAGAACAGATTGAAGCCTATGAAAAACTTCTGCAGCAAGGTTTTACCAGTGATTACGATTATGATGAGTTTGCTGATTCGGTGATCAAATGCGCATACGGTGATATGACATTAGAAGAGCTGGAAGCCGTTTATTATGGGTTGACCTCGCCATTTTAAAGTTTCTTAATAAGACTTGCTGAAGCTCAGAACATTTTTTTATTCTGTCTCACTAACTTAAGTATACTTTGTTATTGAGATAGAATTTCTTTAAAATTAATTACTTCCTAGAATATATATTATGTAAACTAAAAATGAAATTCATATGTTGTTCCGATATTCATCCGGTTATGTACTTGTATAGTGACAGAATTATGCAACGTCCCTCCACTAAAGTGTAATGATTCTGTCACTTAAATTTTGTCGGTTATTTCAAGATAATATAATTTGATCTCTTCCATGAAATTTTCTTTTTTATAATAAACAATTCTTGAATAATGTGGATCCATTGTTGTTTCGATATCAGCATTTTCAATTTTTTAGGTGGGATGATGTCAAGCTAAGACAGAAATAGATACTTCAAATATCAGCAACCTCTCGGTTATGTCACTTGTTGCTGGTCTTCTTGATCAAGTCCACGCCATCGTATGCCATACTTTCCACACTTGCAGCCTTCTGCAGTAAGTAATAATCAAAAAAGTTCTTCGTATAGTCTGTAACAAGATTTCGCATCTCCATAGCATCCCGTTCGCCTCTGAGTTCCTCATTCACACTGGTAAACAAGATGTCGCAGTAATCTAAATGAGCAACACGATCAACAGAGAAATAATAGGTTTCCATGCTATTGTTAGCGCCAATTATCGCATTCATGTTATAGTTAGGTTCACAAAACAGTAGCAAGAAGGGTTTTTTAAGGTCGCTGTCGAGAAGGCCGAACGCACCGCTATCTAAGCCAATCCCGCAGGCGAACCGGTCGTCGTCCTGGCAAACAATTGCCGTCGTAGGCCCTCCATAAGAATGTCCGACTATGCCCATGCCCATGTCAAGCAACAATCTGCCCTTAAAGATGGAATTCAGCTCTCCAGAGTCCAGTTTGTCAAGATAATCGGCTACATACCTTACATCTTCTGCCTGTAATTCACTATACTCTGTTAACTTGGCAAGTATCGGCAGTGTAAGCACGTTATGGCACATCTCAATGGCAGTTTCATCGTCAGGCCGCATCTCCATCTTACCACCCAACGCCAGCATCTCCGGATCTTCAGAAAATGCCATAATGACATCCGAAAAATCCTTTGATACATTAAACAGACGCCCATCTTTACGCTTATACATCGTGCTATTCTGATGGCCAATGCTTACTACAACATATCCCATGCTTGCCAGGTCTGTACAGATCACTGTACCCCATTCTGGAGAACCGCCCCCGCCGCAAACATAGAATAACACCGGATAGCGCTTTTCCTTCCCGGAGAGAGCGAGGTCGTCGTAACACTGGGTCTTGATATCTATAGAGAAAACATCCTTCCCCTTAAGATACGCAGTGATAAGTGGCTGCTCATTAAACATTTCGTAGACTTCAGGAAACATGTACGTTGATGTAGTCTTACCTTCGCTACTGTCGGACGGATAGTACACAAACGCCGTCAGTTCTCTTTTTGAGTGATCTGATGCTGTGTACTCAACATCCATCTGGGTTCGACCGACAGTATAGCCACCAATTGGTTCTGGAAATGCGTCATAAGTTTTCATTTTCTTGTTCCCCCTTAATTAATAAAAGTGGCGAATGTGAAGTATATACAATGCGCTATGAGCGCTTTTCAAAACTGTGAAACTATTACATCCAATCTTCAGTGAATCATATCTACTCCTTGGCTTTCTTGAGATCGCTAACAATTTCAGAAAATTTATGATCTTCAAGCAGCCCATGACTCATAAAGTCAGCAACTTGCTAATCTTATGTTGCAGCAATTATTTCCGAACTTGCTGCTCCCTTTAATGTTAATGGGCGAATACATGTACACATCTCTTTTAACAAGATATTTCTATAAAAATTTCGATAGCGTTCTACATTTCCCTTCCATGAATATTCATAATATCTCAGTAATAGTGCACCAGTGGTTCAGAATGGATAAGTTTTACTTTCTGTAAAGAGGACATAAAAGTGAATTCATTAAATGATAAAATACTTATTTGACTAGTGTTTATAACGCATATGTTTACTTCCTTGTACTTTTATTTTAACAAGCTGATGCCCTCCCACATTTAAAAACCTTGAAACATGCGTCTTTAAAACGACGCACGACACGAAAAAAAGCGATTTTCTGATCGGAAAATCGCTTTTTTCAGACTTCGACTTTTTTATTCCCGTACAGGTTTATTTGCGGCACCCTTGGCGGTTAATGTATACGGCGTTTAGATCCGTATCCGCTCCAATGCGGTACCGCTTGCCTTAGGTGTCCTTAACGATTTACAACAAATGTTGTCACGCTTTGAGCTGGAAGATGGGCCCAAAAATGATTGCCTGATACAGTGAGATTCGTTCCAGGTTGTAGATTGGTGCTGCTGCTCGTGATCCATCTAGATACGTTTGAAGCAGATCCATTCTGCAAAACAAAGTTTTGGTTGACTCCTGTGTTGCTTTTATTGATGGCAACAATAACGACCTTGTTGTCACCTTTATAGGCTGACACGTAAACGTTCGCATTAGGGTTTTTCGTTGCATCAATCCTTACATAGCCGGGACGCACAAACTTCGAGAAATGAGCCATATTGTAGCCGCGTTTGCTGATTGTACCGTCTTCTTTCATAGGACCGTATGATCTTCGGATGTACCACCAAACATAAGCTTGAAAATCTCCCTCTACCATCGAACTGTGAATATGATGTGAAACATCCAATGCCTCAGGCCATCGATCCGCTGAATTGTTATCACTGTTCGGATAGTATACTTCCGTCATCCAAAGGTCCTTCCCTGCTCCTTTTTGTTTGAAAAGAGGATAAGGAAACTGACTGACCTGAGTACCGTACAGGTGAGTTCCGAGAATATCCATGTTCCTAAGCGCCTGTGGATCGTTCAAAATGGGGTCCGATATATTTTTCAGGTATTGAAATGATTCTGGTGCAATGACACGTGCATTAATGGAACCGGCATTTTCTCTCATGAAACGAAGTATTTCTTGTGGCGTCCACCACGTCCATTCGTGGGCATAATCGGGCTCGTTTTGAACAGAAATCGCATAAAGATTCACGCCATTATTCTTCATGTAGGTAACAAAATCGTTAAGGTGCTGCGCGTATGCGGCGTATTTATCGTATCTTAGCCGTTTAGCTGATGCGTTACCATTACGATTAAAGGTTTCAACCATATCGCTTGGAGGATTCCAGGGAGAAGCAAAAACGATTGCTCCATGTTTGATTGCACTCTTTGCAGTCTCCACTTCTCTGTACCAATTATTTCTATTTTCATCTATATGAATTCTTAAAATTGAAAAGCCTAACTGATTCTGTCCATTGCCAAAAGCGGTTTTTCTTTGAGCAGCTGTCAAATCTCCAATCCAAGCCGGGTGGTTCATTCCTCCAAAACCGCGAATCACTTGTTTTTCTGCAGATACATTAATTGTTACATCACTTGCTGCCAAAACTTCAGTAGCACCTGGCCCGGCTAACATGACTGACAGCATAGTGAAACATACCAATAATAAACAAATTGGTTTTTTTACGCATGACATCATTTTTACCTCTCCTTTATATGTCTTTTTCTGTCTCCCTTTTATATTGCAAACAAAAGATTTTTATCTCTTTTGAACCCTTTGCTTTATGCGGTATAACAAACGTTTCATTACTAAACCCGTTATAATTACCTGAACCCTTTTTTCGCCCAAGTCGCACGCGCATTAGAGTTGACTTATCCGATCAATGGGGGCTACTCCGGTGTTGGTCAGTTCTGCCCCCTTCTCGTTTCTTAAGCGGTGCCATTACAGGCGCTATCGTTGCGTAAACTGCCAGTAATCAAAATTAAACAAGTTTCCTGTACCTGTTCCGGTAAATACAAAGAATACTTTGTGCACACCGGTTATACCGCTTACCGCAGTTTCTATTTCTCTCCAGGTTTGCGCTCCACCTGTGGAAGGTACATTCAGGGTTCCTACAAGCTTACCGTTTGCACTGTCGAGGCGCACTTCTATTTTCCCGCCTACAGTGGATGCTACATTTGCTTTAAACGTTCTGGCACCGCCCGCCCCGAAGTCTGCATTTCCTACAGCAATCCAGTCTCCGTTATGAATGCTTGTTACATGTTGATTATTTACCGGCCCGCCTGATGCTGAGGATTTCTCTGTCAAAATGCGTCCATTCCAGGCAAACGTTTCAGCTTCTACCCGGTTATATGGATTCAAATTGGAAAGCTGTGTTACGCCTGCATAATTTGCCGCAACCTCTTGAATGGATCCATCTGCATTGTGCACCAGCTTATTAATATGGGGAGAACGGTATCCTTTCCCAGCCCCGAACAGAGCGGAACTGACAGTTTGAGTATGGTACACCACATACCACTCGTTTTTAAAATTGAAAACAGCATGGTGGTTGTTTCCGCCACCTCCGAAAAATGCTCCCGGATTTTTCAGGAAGTGCCCTCTATATGTAAAGGGACCCATGGGACTTGAACTGGTCATGTAGCCAATCTCACCTGGGGGTTTATCGGCCGGGTGCATGCCCCCGAAATTGATGCAATAGGAATAGTAATATTTTCCGTTATGCTTATGCATTCCTGAATCTTCAAACATAAAAGGCGCATCAATTGTAGCTGCACTTCCAACAACACTGGTCATATCAGGGCCCAATTTCATGACTCTTGCTGTTTTAGGATTGGCCCATTGTCCCTGCGTTGGGTTTGAACCGCCAGGAACGCCTCCCCCGGCATACAGGTAACCGGTGCCGTCATCATCTACAAATACTGCCGGATCAAAAAGCCATACAACACCAGACATTCCTGGCGTACTTGGCGTTACGAGCGCTTTTCCAATTGGGTCGGTCCATGGACCAATCGGGCTGTCTGCGGTGAGAACCCCGATACCTCCCCCGCTGTTAGCGAAATAAAGGAAGAATTTATCCTTGCCGTTTATTTTTTTAACTGCGATTGACGGGGCCCAGGACGCACCTGCCCATTTCGCAATCCCCCGGCCACCATTAGCCCCGTTGGCACCTGCTACCGGAATGGCTCCGTGGTCTGTCCAGTTCACCATATCCGCTGAAGAGATGACGAATACTCTATTCAAATTGGCAAATGAATTATCCTTAATCGTTCCGTCGCTATTGTATTCATAGTCATCACTTGACATATAGATGTAGACTCTTCCGTTATAGGTCAGCGCAACCGGATCTGCTCCCAAATGATGGTCGATAAGCGGGTTTGAATTTCCTATATGTTTTGCAATTGTAGTATTGGCAGCATACGCAGACTCCCCAAATAAGCAACTCAATAATAAAGCAAGAACCCATAAACATACGCAACACTTTTTACCCATAACTAAACATCCTCCTTTTTCCTTGAAATGAAGGGGGTTCTTTTAAAAATTGATGACACAGGTCCAGAACGCAAAAAATAGATAATTTCTAGAGTAAACCGTTGATTTCCTAGCTTTGATTCCCTACCAGCCTCCAGTATTTGAAAAGCGGAAATGATCGGCCATGCGGCATCCCGGAAGGAATACTGGTGTAATACAGTCTGGAATTGTTCGGATGCTGATCATATCATCGAACTGTGAAAAGGCGCACTGACATTCAAATAAGTATATTTAACTCCCTTTTCCTTCGTCATCCTGATGACACGTTTCACAGCTTGCCGATGTCCGGACAACACTGCTGCTGGTCTGAATTCATGCAAGTTACATCAGCTCCCTCCGATCACAATGAACAGTGATACAATATTATACAAAGTATCCTTTATCTAACATCCTAGCATGATTATAATAAATGTGTATAGAATTCTTTCGGAGGAATTATTGTTCGGTTTTACAAAGAAACTGGATACATCTACTCATTAAATATATAAGATGGGCTGACACCGAAAAATCAGTCTTAAAGAGAGGTGATCAGAGCCGGGATGGAAGGCTGTTACCAACTCTTCTTCCTTAGACTGTGCCTTCAAGGTTTACAGGCACAAAAAAAACAGCCGTTCAGAGCGGAGGATAAGAACTATTGAGCGGTATATCCGCCGTCCATGACTACGGCCTGACCTTTTACTTTGTCGCTGTCCTTCTTGAGTGCGAGAAGCCTTTATGTAATAAGCCATTCACCCCTTCCTGTAATCTGCTGTAAGTGATGACCCGTTCTCTGCCTGTTCATGGGGGCGCCCTGGGAAGCTCTCATTCTGACGCTGTAATATGTTTCTTCCTGCATCATATTCCCCTCCTTTCTTACCTTGAAAATGAATGTTAACTAAAAATCATTAAAGGTTAATAATTGTGCAGAATATTAGTGTTGCTCGTAAAATTCGTCAACCTAAACGATCAAACTATTAACTTAATGGATCTGCAAGGCCTCATTACTTTTTCATGTTTTGTTCATATTATGGTAATTGTTTATTCAACACTCTCCGCTAAAGTAATCCATATCACCAAATATGACAGCCATATGCATCTTTTATGAAGGGAGGTCAAAACCGGGTGCCGTTATGTTGAAGGAAAAAATAATAACATTAGGACGTTTTTGCACCGTAGGCGTCGGCAATACGCTGATAGATTTTAGTGTCTTCTTTCTTCTCACCGCTTGTCATGTCCCTTATCTGCCGGCACAGATCAGCTCCTATTCGGCAGGTATCATCAACAGCTATGTGTGGAACCGGAATTGGACGTTTCGTGTAAAACGTAAGGCTGACGGGAAAGAAATCGTGCGCTTTCTCATGATTAATATTGCCGCGTCGGGAATCACCTTTTTGCTGCTTTGTTTGTTTCAAAGAGGCGGCTGTTCGCTTTTGGTGAGTAAGCTCGCCGCCACTATCGGCGGAATGATGATGAATTTTATCGGAAACCGAATCTGGGTATTTGGAGATTCGCTGAAAAACATACAGGATCAGGAGTGAAAATGAATGAGAACAAAAGTGAGAAAAGCGGTCATTCCCGCAGCGGGTTTAGGAACGAGATTTCTGCCGGCGACAAAGGCGCAGCCGAAAGAAATGCTCCCGATCGTAGACAAACCAGCAATCCAATACATTGTAGAAGAGGCTGTAGAGTCAGGAATTGAAGATATACTGATTATTACAGGGAGAAACAAACGCTCGATTGAAGATCATTTTGACCGGTCGGCGGAATTGGAATTCAATCTGCGGGAAAAAGGCAAGACGGAGACGCTTAAGGAAATGAAGCAGATTGCCGATTTGGCCAACATTCATTACATCCGCCAGAAAGAGCCGCTCGGATTAGGTCATGCGGTGCTGTGTGCAGAGCATTTTATCGGAGATGAGTCTTTTGCCGTTCTTTTAGGCGATGATATTATGGTGTCTGAAAAACCGGCTCTTCGGCAATTAATGGATGTATACGATGCTTACGGCACAGAGGTTGTCGGTGTACAGTCAGTTCTCCCTGAGGATGTCAGTAAATATGGTATTATAAATACATCAGGCTCTCAAGGGTATGTGTATGAAGTGAAGGATTTAGTTGAAAAGCCTTCTCCTGAAGAAGCGCCTTCGGAAATCGCCGTGATGGGACGATATGTACTGACCCCTTCTATCTTTCCTTTGTTGAAGTCGATTGGGAGAGGCGCAGGCAATGAAATTCAATTAACAGATGCACTTCGTGAGGTTTGCCGCACCCAGCCTATTCATGCGCGGCTTTTACAAGGAAAACGATATGACATTGGCGATAAATTGGGCTGTTTTAAAGCAAGCACTGAAATCGGCTTAATGCGTCCTGAAATGCGACCTCAGCTTTTAGCTTATCTAGAAGAATTGCTCGAGCGGGAAACACTTGAACGGGAAACAAAAGAAGTGCTGCAATAAAAAAATTTGTAACCATCTTGCTCGTCAATCAGTCATATAATAGTGAAAAAGATAAGGACAGGTTGTGAAGAATGTGGGCAGTTTGATAAGTGAAATTTTAACATGGCTGACGAATATGGGATATGCGGGCATTGCGATTGGTTTGATGATCGAAATTATACCGAGTGAAATTGTATTGGCCTATGGCGGCTATATGGTATCAGAAGGCACGATTGGATTTATTGGCGCAATCATTGCGGGTGTTATCGGGGGCACCATTGCCCAGATCTTTATTTATTGGATTGGACGCTATGGCGGCAGACCTTTTTTGGACAAATACGGGAAGTACTTAATGATTAAAAAGCATCACATTGACATGTCAGAAAGCTGGTTTCAAAAGTACGGCACGGGGGTTGTCTTCTCGGCACGTTTTATACCGGTTGTCAGACATGCGATATCCATTCCTGCAGGCATTGCCAAAATGCCGTTTCTCAAATTTGTGATACTGACTGTGCTTGCTATCATTCCGTGGTCTATCCTCTTTGTTTATTTAGGCATTCAGCTCGGAAGCCAGTGGGATGACGTTGAGAACATTGCGGGCACCTATACCACGCCGATTATGATATTGGCTATTGTGGTCATTGCACTTTATTTTGTCATAAAAAAACGCACAGCCATTTTTAAACGATAGCTTATGGATATGCATAGGGATGACTCTCCCCTATGCATATTTTTTGTTATTTTCGATGATGATTTGAAAGCTTCATATGTTCCGCTAAAAATGCGACAAACACTTCATCCCGTACAAGAGATGCGGCATAATTCCTTTTAATAAACCATTCTGCTTCCTCAAAAGCCGCGAAGGTTTCGTCCTGTGTCTCCCCATTAATTTGAATCTTCCATGCGTTGTCCAAAGGAAACAGGAAAAATCTCATTTGTTCTCGATTTTCGTATAATGAGCCGTTTGCCGATCCTTTCAAATTATAGAAATTACGGAATGCATCTGGGCGGACCGGTTCCATTCGGAATGCTTCAGCTACAAACAAATCGTATACTTCGTCCGTTATGGAACAGCCGGAAGCCTTCGCATGCCCCCCGCCTCCGTACCTGCCTGCTACTTCTGAAACATCAATGTAATCATGAATGGTGCGCAAGCTGGCTCGTTTTGATCCCATACTTAAAATGGCAATGTAATCAAGATGCGGATTGTCTTTTCCGAGTCTGTTTCCGAGTTCAGAATGGTACGATTCTGCGTGAACGATACCTACACAGTGTTCATGAACAAAGGTTTGCACCATTTCTCTTTTTTTCCTGCGAAGGTAGCGCTCGATTTTTTCTTCTTCTAAATCAAGCAGTTTCACTTCAAATTCATCAAAGAAAAATTCGGCATGGGCAGAAAGCCGCTGGATCATTTTTTGTTCAAATTCATCGATTGAAAGCAAATAGAAAAGGTCATTGAGCCGCTTTGCCTGTTTTTGATCGTACTGCTCCCACTCCCAAGTGTCGTATTGGCGGATGAGCTCTGTAAATTGATCTAAAGCGTTTGTCGGCTTCATCAAATCATTTTGGACAAGGTAGTCGTATAACAGAGATGTAGCCGATGCAAGGCGTCCGTCATCGTATTCCACCTGGACAAATCCCCACTCATGCTCATTCAAATGGAGGGCTGTTTTATGATGGTCAATCAGTTTCACTTTTCCGCCAGCATGGACATACTCGTTCAGCCTTTTTTCATTCTCTTCATTGACAGCAAGATCCGTGATAAATAAGGCATCGTGTCTGCTGGTCTCTTTTGCTTTTTCTAAGAAGTATTGGACTTGAGCATTTAAGCCGTTGACAGAGTTATAACGGACCTCAACTTCTTTCCCGAAAGCCAATTTCGCAACGATTCCGCACCCCACTCCGTCCAAGTCGTTATGTGAATATAAATGGTACATAATAAAGGCCCCTTTTTATCATACTGGAGATTGCCGCTATAGGTGTGCGGCAGCCTTTATTTACTATTGTAAAAAAGAGATGGTTTTATGCACAGCTGATTAGTTTACATAATAAGATTATCAGAAACAATAAAAAGAGCGCTTATTCACGCTCCTGGTACTTCCTTTTTAAACTGGATAAACCGGATGTTTTCTATTGGTGAATGTCATTTCCTTTGTCATGTATGCCCTAAGCCGTTTGTGCAATTCTTCGCGCAATGAATTGGCTGGGATTACCGCGTCAATGATCATCTCTGAAGCCAAGCGGTATATATTGATGTCCTCTTTGTACTCCTCGCGTTTGCTGCTGATAAATTCAGCTCTCTCTTCTTTTGGTAGCTCGGAGATTTTTTTGGCGTAGACAGCGTTTACGGCTGCTTCAGGGCCCATTACGGCGATTTGAGCGGTTGGAAGCGCTATGCAGCAATCCGGTTCGAAAGCCGGTCCGGCCATTGCATATAAACCCGCTCCATAGGCTTTTCTCACAATCACAGAAAGCTTGGGAACGGTTGCTTCTGACATCGCTGAAATCATTTTGGCTCCATGACGGATGATTCCGGCCTGTTCTACTTTTGTTCCGATCATGAAGCCGGGAATGTCCGCTAAGAACAGCAATGGAATATGAAAAGCGTCACATAATGTGATAAATTTAGCGGCTTTGTCAGCGGAATCGTGGAACAAGACACCGCCTTTTACTTTCGGCTGATTTGCGATAATTCCGACAGGCTGTCCGTGAATCCTCGCTAGACCTGTAATGATTTCCGGTGCGAATAAAGCTTTGATTTCAAAGAAAGAGTCTTCATCTATTACACGATCGATCAGCTCAAACATATTAAAAGGTGCATTTTGGTTTTGCGGAATAACGTCGGAAAGCGGATTGTCAAAGGGCTTTGGCGGCCGTTTTTCTTGTACAGGGGCTTTTACTTTATAATTTGCCGGAAAGTAAGATAAATATGAGCGTGCCAAGTGAATGGCTTCTTGTTCAGTTTCTGCGAGAATATCTCCGCAGCCGGAAACTGAACAATGCATGCGGGCGCCTCCCATCTCTTCAAGTGACACCTTTTCGCCGATCACCATTTCCGCCATCCGCGGCGAGCCTAAATACATGGACGCATTGCCGTCTACCATGACGACAATATCGCAGAAGGCAGGAATATACGCGCCCCC
Source organism: Bacillus sp. 0909A (assembly GCF_036765115.1). Lineage (NCBI taxonomy): Bacteria > Bacillati > Bacillota > Bacilli > Caryophanales > Bacillaceae > Bacillus > Bacillus sp. 0909A. Next base: position 17,410 of record NZ_JBAIZU010000002.1, on the reverse strand, counting down.
AGCTGCGGACGGGCCGAAAAGAAGGCAGATTTGGGGAACGCGCCCTGACAATTTGACCTGATTGTAAAAAATTCTCCCTGCGCCTCTTCTGCCCGGGAATACATTGATCTGGTCGGTGATTCTGGCGCCTGCCGAATCGACTAAATATATGAGCGGACAGTTTAATTTTTCTGCTGTTTCTTGTATTCTGATGATTTTTTCGACTGTTTTTGCTCCCCAGGAGCCTGCTTTCACTGTAGAATCATTCGCCATGGCGCAGACGGTTTGGCCGCCGATTTTACCGATGGCGGTTATGACTCCGTCGGCGGGAAGCCCGTCTGACATACATTCTGCAAAAAAAGCGTCCTCAAGCTCGATGTCATCGTCAAATAAGAGGGCAAGCCGCTCTCTTACAAAGAGCTTGCCTTTTTCTTGGTTGCTGCGATGATACTTCTCCGCTCCGCCTTTTTGTATCCTTTCTGCCCGTTCTGTTCGTTCTTTTTCATAATCCATAAGGCATTCCCTCCGCTCTTTATTCTCCCGTGTATACGGCACGTCTTTTTTCTTGAAAGGCTTGAAGTCCCTCTGTCCTGTCCTTTGTCGGGATCGTGTGTTCATATGCTTTCTGTTCAATTGATAATCCCGTTGCCAGATTTGTATCCAATCCTTTATTGATCGCGAATTTAGCTTGGCGGATGGCAATTGGACCGTTAGCTGAAATGGCTTCTGCCAGTTCCTCTGCTTTGGCCATAAGCTCACTAGAAGCCGTAACATGCTCTACAAGGTTTATCTTTTTGGCTTCATGGGCCGTTATGCGTCTGCCTGTATAAATTAATTCTTTTGCCTTTCCTCTGCCGATTAGACGGGGAAGTCTTTGTGTCCCTCCTGCGCCTGGGATAATGGCTAAAGCCGTTTCCGGAAGGCCTAATGTAGCATTCTCGGCTGCTATACGGATGTCGCATGCCATTGCCAATTCAAGCCCGCCTCCTAAAGCACTTCCGTTTATGGCTGCTATCACCGGCTGCGGTAAGGCTTCGAGTAAAGCAGCGGTTCTCTGAATGAAGGATACACTTCTGAGAACCTGATCTTGTTTCATTTTTATTCTTTCTTTTAAATCTGCTCCAGCGCAGAACGCTTTTTCGCCGGCGCCTGTCAGGATGACGCAGCGAATTTTCGGGTTGAATTCGATTTCTTGGACAATGGATTGCAGGTCTCTAAGCATTTCTGCCGAAAGGGCATTTGCCGCATGGGGCCTGTTAAGGGTGATGACAGCAATGTGTTCTGTTTTTGACGTAAAAAGGATAGATTCCATTGGTTTTTCCTTTCTTTTATAAAGATGATTTATACACCTGTAAATTTCGGCTCGGAAGATGTTTCCCGATTTTCTCCTCGATCCATTTGGCTGCTGGAAGCAACTTGGCGAGCTTTACGTTTGTTTCGATTCCCATTTGCTCAAACATGTACACGATATCTTCTGTCGCAGCATTTCCTGATGAACCTGGAGCATATGGGCAGCCGCCAAGCCCGCCTGTTGAGCCGTCAAATATTGTGATGCCCATTTGCAGTGCGGTGAGGATATTGGCGAGAGCTGTTCCCCTTGTATCATGAAAGTGGAGTGCGAGCTGGCTTGCCGGGAACCGTTTTAAAAGCGCTTCAAGTACGATTTCAACCTGTACAGGATTTGCCGCTCCGATCGTATCTCCAAGCGATAGTTCAGAAATTCCGAATTCAAATAAAGAATCTGCTAGGCGAATCACTTGTTCGATCGGTACACGTTTTTCATACGGACAGCCGAAAACTGTGGAGAGATAGGCTCTTACTGTAAGATTTGCTGTTTTTGCGTCGTCGGTTACTTGTTTGAGGACTTGGAGAGTGTCAGCAGTGGATTTGTTGATGTTTTTTACGTTGTGTGTTTCGCTTGCGGACATAAAGACAGAAGCTTCGTCAATACCCCCTTCCAGCGCATTCTCCAGTCCCTTTTGATTAGGGACAAGTGCTGCGTACGTGACGCCCTTTACCCGGCTGATGCCTTTTGCCACATCTAAAGCATCTCGAAGCGCGGGAATCCATTTTGGATGAACGAAGGATGTCAATTCGATATAGGTGAGTCCTGTCTGGGAAAGCTGGTTGATCCAAGCGATTTTGTCTTCTGTTGCAAGCCACACCGGTTCGTTTTGCAAGCCATCCCGAGGGCCGACTTCTCTTAACATAACTTTTTTAGGATAGGACATGGTCTGCCTCCCTGATTATTGAGTTGGATCGGCCAGTTCGAGCAGCACATCACCTTCATTCACGAAATCACCTTCATTTTTTTTGACTTCTTTTACTGTCCCGCTTCTCTCTGCAACAATCGGGATTTCCATTTTCATTGATTCTAAAATGGCGACTTCCTGCCCTTTTTCGATGTGGTCTCCGGCTTTAACATGCACCTTCCACAGATTCCCTGCCATTTGAATGTGTATGGTCATGACAGCTGCCTCCTTTATAAGTTGTTTTTCAAAAAATCAGTTGTGACGTCTCCTTTTTTGAATGCTTCTGATGAAGCAGCCTGTAAAAGAAGCGGAATATTCGTTTTAATCCCTTCTATCTGATAGTCACGGAGCGCCTCTTTTAGTCTCTCAATCGCTTCCTCTCTGTTTTGACCTTTGACGATCATTTTGGCGATCATCGGATCATAAAAAGGAGTGACTGCGCTCCCTGTTGCTACTGCACATTCGTGCCGTACTCCCTTTTGTGCCGGGAGAGAAAAAGCGGTGATTGTTCCCGGTGACGGATAAAAGGTTTTCGGATCTTCCGCATAGATTCTGACCTCTATGGCATGCCCGTTTTGGCTTATGTCCTGCTGAGCGAATTTGAGAGTCTGTCCCTCCGCAACCCTTAATTGCTGCTCAACTAAGTCTAAACCTGTAATTTCTTCAGTCACGGGATGCTCTACCTGCAATCTCGTGTTCATTTCCAGAAAATAAAAATTTTTATTCTCGTCAACTAAAAATTCGATTGTTCCCGCATTGGCATAGCCGATCGCTTTGGCTGCTTTCACTGCCGTTTCTCCTATCTTCATTCTCAGCTCATCATCAACAAATGAAGATGGGGCTTCTTCAATGACCTTTTGGTGGCGTCTCTGGACAGAACAATCACGTTCAAACAGATGCACGGCATGCCCGTGGTGATCTGCAAGAATTTGAATTTCAATGTGGCGGGCGTGTTCAATCACCTTTTCTATATACATGGACCCGTCTCCGAAAAAATCTGCTGCGCGCTTTTTGGTGCCTTCATACGCCTTTATCAATGCTTCTTCGTTAGGAACGAGCTGCATTCCGATGCCGCCTCCCCCTGCTGAAGCTTTCAGCATAACGGGGTAGCCGATTTCACTCGCAGCGAGGCAGGCGGCCTGAATGTCTCCAAGGGATTCGGAAACACCGGGCACTACGGGAACACCTGCCTCCTCCATTGCCTTTCGTGCTTCAATTTTACTTCCCATTTTGGCAATGACAGCTGGTGAAGGGCCGATAAACACAATGTTTTCTTCTTTGCAGCGTTGCGCAAAACGGCTGTTTTCTGACAATAATCCATATCCCGGATGGATGGCGTCGGCATTTGCCTTTTTCGCCGCCTCTATGATTCTCTCAATATTTAAATAGCTCTCACTGACTCTCGATTTTCCGATATAATAAGCCTCTGTTGCTGCCTTTGTATGGAGCGCTTCCCTGTCTGCTTCAGAATATACGGCTGCCGTTTTGATCCCAAGGCGGCTGCACGTACGAATGATTCTCATTGCGATTTCTCCCCGATTGGCAATCAGCACTTTTGTAAACAAATGAATTCACCCCTCATTAACTTGATGGTAAGTGAAACAGCTGAATCGTTTTTTCACGCAGTTTGTATTTTTGAATTTTGCCTGAGGCTGTCATAGGATACTCGTCTGTAAAGATGAAATAGCGCGGAATTTTGTGGCGGGCGATTTTCCCTTTGCAATAGGCTTTCAGCTCTTCGGGTGAAGCTGTTTTTCCCTCTTTCAGCTTAATCCAGGCAGCTGCTTCCTCCCCGTATTTTTCGTCAGGCACACCAACTACCTGTACATCTAAAATATTAGGATGGCGGTATAAAAATTCTTCTATTTCTCTGGGATAAATGTTTTCACCGCCTCTGATGAGCATGTCTTTTAATCTCCCGGTGACGCGGCAGTATCCGTCTTCATCCATAACAGCGAGATCACCGGTAAATAGCCATCCGTCTGGGTTGATTGCCTTTTGGGTAGCTTCTTCGTCTTTATAATAGCCCTTCATGACATGATAGCCGCGGGTGCAAAGCTCTCCCTGTACACCTCTTTGAACCTCATGAAACGTGCCCGGCTCCACAATTTTCACTTCGACCTCAGGCAAGGCTCGGCCGGTTGTTTCCACCCTTCTTTGGAAGGAATCATTAGCTCTTGTTTGTGTGATCACCGGCGAAGCTTCCGTTTGTCCGTAAGCGATTGTGATGTCTGTCATGCCCATTTTTTCAATGACAGCTTTCATCACTTCGCTTGGACAGGATGATCCGGCCATGATGCCTGTTCGCAACGATGACAGATCATAAGAATCAAAATTCTGATGATGAAGCTCCGCGATAAACATGGTCGGTACGCCGTGAAGCGCTGTGCATTTCTCGTTTTCAACCGTTTTAAGGACTGTGACAGGTTCAAATTCTACAACAGGTACCATAGCTGCGCCGACGGACACACATGCCAAAACGCCAAGCACGCAGCCGAAGCAATGGAAAAACGGAACCGGGATGCACATGCGGTCATATGAAGTTAATTTCATACATTCAGCGATATTTACGGCGTTGTTGATGACATTAAAATGAGTCAGCATCACTCCTTTAGGAAATCCTGTCGTTCCTGACGTGTATTGCATGTTAATCACGTCATTTTTTTCAAGGCTGTTCATTCTTGCTTCCAGCTCGGCATCTGTCACTGTTTGTGCCAGCATCTCTGTATCGTCCCAGTGATACATACCAGGTAAACGTTTTTCACCGATATAAATCAGTGTTTTTAAACACGGATAGCGTTCTGATTGCAGCTGCCCTGGCTCTGCATCCTTCAGCTCAGGAATTAAGCTGTTGAGGATCCCTGTATAAGAAGTGCCGCGATAGGAATCCATGACAATAAGCGCATCCGCATCTGATTGTCTCAGCAAGTAATCAAGCTCTTGGGCTTGGTAATTCGTATTCACGGTAACGAGCACGGCTCCGATTTTTGCGGTGGCGAATTGAGCAGCAAGCCATTCCGGTATATTTGAGGCCCATATGGCCACGTGGTCTCCCTTTCCAATCCCCATCCCCATAAGCCCTTTAGCGGTTTGACGGCACAGCCTGTTGAATTGCGCGTACGTGTAGCGGAGATTCCGATCGGGATAGACAACCGCTTCTTGATCAGGATAGGCTGTTGCCGTTTGTTCCAGTAGCCTGCCGATTGTGCAATGGATGAGTTCGGACATGTGTCGGTCCTCCTTTCACGAGATCAGAAAGCGTTTACATTTCATTTCAGAAGCTGTCTGGCGATCACGATACGCTGAATTTCTGATGTGCCCTCTCCAATTTCCATCAATTTTGCATCCCGCAGCATCCGTTCAACCGCGTATTCCCTCATGTAGCCGGAACCGCCGTGGATTTGAATCGCTTGGTTGCATGCCCTTGTTGCCATTTCAGAGGCAAACAGCTTGGCATAAGCCGCTTCTTTCGTAAACGGGCGCTTATGATCTTTCAGCCAGGCCGCTTTTAATACCATTTGCCGGGCCAGATCGATTTCCATCGCCATGTCGGCAAGTTTAAACTGAATGGCCTGAAAGGAAGAAATCGGCTGTCCGAACTGCTTTCGTTCTTTTGCATAGGCTAAGGATGCGTCTAGTGCCGCTTGGGCAATGCCGACTGCCAGAGCGGCAATTGAAATGCGTCCGCCATCCAGGGTATGAAGAAACTGTTTAAATCCTTTTGAAGGGTCGCCGAGCAGGTAACTTGCGGGTACACGGACATCCTCAAGCAGAATTTCCGCTGTATTTGACCCGCGCACACCCATTTTATCGTACGGGCTCGTTATGGTAAGGCCGGGTGTATCAGTCGGAACAATCAAAGCGGAGATGATATTATGCCCGCTCTCATTTTTGCCTGTCACTGCCGTCACAATCACTGTACGTGCGTAGCTGGCATTTGTGATCCAGCATTTTTCGCCGTTAATCACATATTCATCACCATCTATCACCGCTTTCGTTTGCGTGCCTCCTGCATCAGAGCCGGCATTTGGTTCTGTCAGACCGAATGATCCGAGTGCTTTGCCGGAAGCTAGAGGAATCAAATGCTCCCGTTTTTGTTCTTCTGTCCCGAAGTAATATAGAGGGCTTGCACCGAGTGAAACTGCAGCTGCATAGCTTAATCCTGTACTGCCGCATGCTTTGCCGATTTCTTCAACAGCTAAGGCATAGGAAATTGTATCTCCGCCTGATCCTCCATATTCCTCAGGAAAGGGGATGCCCATCAGTCCGAGACCACCCATTTTTTGAAACGTTTGTATCGGGAATTCACCCGTTTGATCCACATGTTCTGCGTGAGGAGCAATTTCTCTCTTTGCAAAATCCTTTACCATTTCACGTACCATTTGCTGTTCTTTTGTCAGTTCAAAATTCACTTGGTTTCCTCCTTCACATCTTTGTAACATCCTATTAAGTGAATTCAGTAATCATTCCCTGACAAAAGAAGTCTGAAAATTAAAACGGAACCACTTTCTATATGATCAGCAATGGTATGAACAAATATATGGCGTAAGCACATCCTTCCATATTGCAAACGCAATCTCTTGCCCTTCAGAAAGTGCCGGGAAGTTCCAAAGGAAAAACGTATCAATAAACAAGCCGACGGTTGCCCCCATTTTGCTTGTTTCATACATCTAAACCTGCAGACTCAGATGTATTCCCCCTTGAGAATGCTATATATTTCTAAGTCGACAACTCCTTTGCCGGCCCAATAAGAAGCCTGTCTAATTAAGCCTTCTCTCATAAAATTATTTTTCAAGAGGACTTTTTTTGACGCTTCATTTGCAGGCATAACCTCTGCTTGAATTCGGTTTACGTTGACTTTATTAAATAAAAAAGTGACCAGCATTTGGACGGCTTCAGTTGCAATGCCTTTACGCCAATAAACTTGTCCTAGAAAGTATCCTATGGTTACCATGTTTACTTTCTGGTTAAAATCCATTGCTTCAATGATCCCAACCAATGTAGTCCCTTGATACTTCTCGAAAATCCCCCACTTTATTCTGCTTTTTTTCTGATAATCTCTCTCAAAATGGCGAATCATTTTATGTACTGTCTTTATGTTATGTTTCGGAATGATGCCGCAGTATTCAAATACTTTGTCATTGTCATAGATTGAAAATACATCTTGCAAGTGTGTCTCTTCGATCTTTTTTAATACTAAATGCTCGTATTCCAATACAGGAAAATCGGTAAAAATCATTTCCAAATTCACGTTCTTTCCTCCATTGTATTTCCTTTATTTGTTTTCTCTTAGTACTTCAGCACCGGCCATACGTTTCCTGTCTATTCATGAAATTGGAATATAAAGAGACGGCTAGTAAATAGCCGTCTCTAAGGGCTATTGATTTATTTTTCTTTTTGAGGCCTTGCTTTCGTTATGAAGCCGATCTACTGATGTGACATAATACGTATAGGTTTTATTTGGTTCTGCCGTGTCATCCAAGAAGGTTTGCTTGTCGTTTGTTTTTCTTGCGGTGGACAGTAATGCTTGCTCCTGTTTTCCTTCAGATCTGTATATCGCATAATAGGCTGTTTCCTTCGTTTTTCGATTTGATGGGTGGTCTTGTATGTGCAGGAGATTTCCATTATCGTCTGCGGTTACTTTGGTCAGTTTCGGTTTTTTTGGCGCTTTGCTGTCGAGCCAAGGCATTTCGGGTACCAGTGCGGGCTTACTGTACAGGTCGGTTATGAGTCTGTCTTTGATGCCGAGCGGATTATTATTGAGGTCTTTGAGGCTGAAATGCATGCTTCCTTTCACCAGCTCCAGCTGCCGGTTGAGGTTGATTTGTCGGGCGTATTCTTCAGGGTCGGACCACGGCGGGTCAAAATTGTTATTGATTTTATAAGCTGCCTGCCCGATGTATAAATGAACGGATCTATTTTTGACTTCGTTGCTCCACCAATCAGCCAGCACGTCATAAGCCGCTGCGTTGAAGCCGATGCTCCAGTAAATTTGTGGGGCAATATAGTCGATGTCGCCTTGCTGGATCCAATGTCTCGTATCTGCATAAAGGTCATCATAATTTCTGACGCCTGCTTTTGTATTTGATCCGGTTGGGTCGTCTTCTATGTTTCTCCATACACCGAATGGGCTGATGCCGAATTTAACATATGGTTTTTCAGCTTTAATGGTTTGATTGATTTGGCGGACAAGCTGGTTTACATTGTCTCTTCGCCAGTCATCAATATCGGGAAATGTGTCTTTCCCGTATTGTTCGTACTGTTTTGAATCAGGGAATTCCTGTCCGGCTATTTTATAAGGGTAAAAATAATCATCCATATGAACGGCATCAATATCATAATGCTTTACGACTTCTTCAATGCCCTCGACGATAAAATCCCTTGCTTCAGGAATGCCGGGATTATAATAAAGCTGCTTTCCGTAAGCAGCGACCCAGTCAGGATGCTTTCTTGCCGGGTGATCCTCAGACAATTTATTGAGATCTGTATGGTTCATCGTAATGCGGTAAGGATTAACCCAAGCGTGAAATTCAAGATTTCGTTTATGGGCTTCTTCAATCATAAAGGCGAGCGGATCATAACCTGGGTCTTTTCCTTGAACACCAGTCAAATATTCAGACCAAGGCCCGTAAGCGGACGGATAAAAGGCATCGGCCGTCGGCTTAATTTGAACAATGACGGCATTCATTCCCATTGACTGAACGTCATCCAGCAGGCTGAGATACTCCTGTTTTTGTGCTTCAATCGACAACCCTTTTTTTGATGGCCAATCAAGGTTTAATACGGATGCAATCCATACGGCTCTCAGTTCCCTGTCCGTTTGTGCTTTGGCCAGATACGGAACGGTTATGATCAACGTTCCGATGAGCAAGCTGACAAGAATACGTACGATCGGCTTTTGACAACCCTTCATTGTATTTCGTCTCCCCCATTACATCGCTTTCACTATTTCGTTATTACGGTATTCCCGGGCTGTAAAAGGGTGCTTAATCGATTGAAGAAACCGGAATTATCACTGGGTGAACGTAAAAAAGTCCCGAAGCATCTTTATCTGCTTTAGGACTTTTTATCATTTATGAGTATTTGGACACTTTTTAACACGTCAACGAGTTTTACACCTACGCCGACAGCTGATTCAAGAATGGCCTGTGCGCCTGCGATCGATAATATGAAAATCACCGGAACAGCGATATCAGGTAAAAAAAGATAGCCCAGCCCAATCAGGATGGCACACCAAACGCCGGCGCACCAGTAGCAATTAAGCATATAGCCAAAGTTTGAGGCCGGCACGTTTTTTTCATTCACGTGCCCGTTTGCATCAACAGTCCTTTTCTTTTTCATAAAAGGTTTTCGGATGAATTCAGTAATTTTGTCGAATACAATTAAGTGTGTCAGCCTGTAACTCGCCAGTATCAGCATAAAAAAAGTAAGCCAAGAAAGATGTTCCATGACAAGCCTCCAAGAAAAAGGATGTTGTTATCATTCCCCGCATTTTTGCATCCATTCTTATGCGCGACTCTCTAGCAAAAAGAAAACCGGACAGAGAATCGCTTCTGTTCGGCCTGTATTTGTTTAATGCTTGTTTGGCAGCATTTTTTGATCTGACGTAATCTTGTCTAATATATCAAGTATGATGCTTGCATTCTTTTCAGCAAATTCACCTTCCAGCATGTCTTTGTGCGCGCCGTAGCCGGTGTATTCGGTATAGCCTTCCTCAGCGGCGTCTTGCCATTTCTGTAATACCATCGGGCCGCTTGTTTCCGACTGAATGCCAGCTTCAATGAAATGAATGTTTGACTTGATACGGCCTTCATTTATTAGGTGAGCCCAATAATCCTGATAGCACCTTTTTTTCTGCATCACTGTTTCTCTGACTGCTTCTGGCAGGTATGCGGCTGAGTCGTCGTTTTCGGTATCTGCTGTTATCGACTGATCCTTTTTGTAGGCGTCTACGATAATGAAGTCACTGACTTCTAATCCTTTCTGCTCCATAGCCTGTACGACCTCAAAAGCCAAATTTCCGCCCGCGGAGTAGCCTAATAGAACGTACGGTCCTTCTGGCTGTATGTCGGTGATGCGGCTGACGTATTGTTCGATGCGGCTGTCTTCCTCAATAAAATGAAAACCATATACGGCTGCTTTGTGATTTAGCTGTAGTGCCAAGTCTTTGAAATAAATCCCGAAGCCTGAAATCGGCGGGAAGCAGAAAAGGTTTTTTCCGCCTTGTTCGTTCAGTTGGATCACATGCTGTTCGCCAGCCGCTGCCAGCTGATTAGAATAAAGCTTTTCCGCAAGCTGGGCGATCGTCGGATTTTCGAATAAGACATCGATCGGTATATCAATATGCTGATGATGTTTAAGCATGTGTATCACTTGAAGCGCTTTAAGTGAATGTCCGCCAACAGCAAAGAAATCATCATGTATTCCGATCGTTTTGACACCGAGTACGCTTTTCCAAATTTGCATCAATTCCTGTTCGACCCAGTTTCTGGGCGGTGTAAGATCCTGACGATTTTCAGACTCGTTTTCAGGAATAGGAAGTGCGCTGCGATTGATTTTTCCGTTTCCAGTAAGCGGCATACGGTCAACCCGGACCCAGCGCTGCGGAATCATGTAGTCAGGAAGCACACGTGCCAATGCAACGCGAATTTCCTTTTCGTTTCTGCTGTCATCACTAACATAATGCGTGTATAGCTGCGCCTCTCCGTCTATTTCCACCAATGTAACTGCTGCTTCACGGACCCCTTCAATTTCTAACAGCCGCGCTTCAATTTCAGCGGGTTCAATCCGTTTGCCGCGAATTTTAATCTGCCTGTCAATCCGGCTGATATATTCTAGATTCCCATCTGGCAGCCATCGCGCCAAATCACCGGTACGGTATATTCTTTTTTCAGGTATGAAAGGATCAGGAGAAAAAACGGCAGCTGTTACATCATCTCTATTCAAATAGCCTTTTGCCACTCCGTCACCGCCGACATATAGCTCTCCGGGAACGCCTATTGGCAAGAGACGTCCTTTTGCATCTAAGATGAAAGCGGTACAATTGCTGATCGGTTTCCCAATCGGTATTGGAGTCGCATAGTCTCTTTTAATCTCAAAAAAGGTTGAGAATGTCGTGTTTTCCGTTGGTCCATAGATATTATAAAGCGAAAGCTTCGGACACGCGTGTCTGACAGCATTTATAAGCTCAGGCGACAGCGCTTCGCCCCCGACATATAGCGTATGAAGCCTGCCGAACATGTCAGCTTGAGCTTGTGCCAGCTGATTAAAAAGAGCGGTTGTCAAAAACAGCACTGAGATGTTGTTTTCAAGCAAATAAGAGCCAAAACGATCTGGTGTCAGCATTGTTGATTTGTCAATGATATGCAAAGTTGCTCCTTTTAAAAGGGCCCCAAACATTTCAAAGGTGACGGCGTCAAAGCTGATGGATCCTGTCAGGATAAAGCGGTCATTTACAGAAGCTGATGTGTAATTGCTGTTGCAAACAAGGGACACGACATTGCGATTGGTGATCATGACGCCTTTAGGCTGGCCGGTCGAACCGGAAGTATACATGATGTACGCGAGATCATCCGGGCCAGTGACGATTTCCAAAGGTTTCGTATGTTCTTCAATCAGCGCCTCTGCATCTGCAGAAATGAGGGTTCCTGCAAAGGCTGTGTTTGGCTCCAGTCCTTTTTGAACAATCAGCATAGCGGCTTTTGTCTCGTCGAGCATATAGCTAATCCGTTCAGGCGGAAGCTCCGCGTCAAGAGGAAGGTATGTCCCCCCTGCTTTTAAAACAGCCAGTACACTAATGATGAATTCAGGAGAATGACCAGCCAAAATACCAGCTGTTCCGTTTCGGCGCAGCCCGTTTTCATACAATGTTCTGGCCAATACATCCGATTTTTGATCAAGTTCACGATACGAGATGGACCTATTTCCGTAAGCTAGAGCCGTTTGATCTGGTGTTTTTGCTGCCTGTTCGCGGAATAGATCTATCACTGTTTTGTTTTTCGGATACTCCGTTGAAGTGTCGTTACATTGTGTTAACATCTGCTCTTTTTCTTTCGGATCAAGAAAGGAAAAGTCTGCAACGGGAATGTCAGGGTGATCTGCAGCAGCTTGTAACGCTTGTGTTAGCTGTCTTTGGATGCAGGTCATCCAGGCAGCATCATACACGTGCGCATTATAGCTGAACTTGATGACGAGTTCATCACCGGGAGCAACGACAAGGTTGAAATTGTACCCTGACTGTTCAGACACGTTTACATTGTCTATTTGCAGAGGTGAATCAATCCGATCAGCTGAGTCAGCCATTTTTTGCTGTAATGGATAGTTTTCAAAGACAATAATGTGGTCAATCAGTTCCTGTTTTAATGCGGTGTTTGCCTGAATATCGAATAAAGGATGGCAGGTAAACGGCTCGGCGTCCAGCATATCTTGTTGACAGCGGGTGAGCAGTTCTGCAAACGTTTCTTCTTTACCTGTTTGAACACGAACCGGAACCGTATTGATAAACAATCCGATCATTGACTCAACACCCGGGATTTCAGATGGTCTGCCTGAAACGACTGCGCCAAAAACGACATCGTCCGTTCGGTTGTAGCGCTGGAGCATGACACCCCAGACCGTTTGAATAAAGGTGGCAAGCGTGACGCCTGTTTGTTTGGCGGTCTCTTTTAGCTTGTCCGTCAGCTTTTGATGTAGAGTGAAAATGAATTCTTCACGGTAATACCCTTCTTTTGCTTCTCTGTCCGTCACCCGAGGCAGCGGTGAGGGGGTGCTGTAGTTTTTCAGATAAGCACGCCAGTAGTCCGCTGCCGCTTCTTTGTCTTGTTTTGTCAGCCAAGAAATATAGGTGCTATAGGGACGGACAGGCTCCATAGCAAGGTGATTTCCTGTATGGATAGATTGATAGATTTGCATAAATTCCTGCAGAATGATCCCGAGACACCAGCCGTCCATTAAGATGTGATGATGACTCCAGACACAGACATGCTCATTTTCCGCTTTTTTGAGCAGAGAAATCCGCATCAGCATGTCTTTTTGCAAATCAAACCCTTTTTCTTTATCTTTCTCTTTAAACTGTTCAATATAATCTATCTGCTCATTCGTTTGCAGGCTGGAAATGTCCTCATTGTGCAAATGGAATTTCCGTTCTGTCATCACGACCTGCCGAGGCCCCGATAAATTGGGGACGTGCGGCAGAAATACGGTTCTGAAGATATCATGGCGGTCGATGATGGCTTGAATACTGCGCTGAAACATCTCATAGCTAAGGTTTCCTTTTATCGTAAAGAGCGACTGCTCAACATATGCTCCCTCCTCTTTATGGAGGAAGGAATGAAACAGCATTCCCTCCTGCATATGACTCAGAGGATAAATGTTCTTGATTTTTTTTGTTTTACCCATATCGCCTGCACCTTTCTATACGGTTTCATTAGTGAAAACTGAGCATATCAGCGATTTCCTGGAGTGCGTCCTCGGTCAGTTCATGATCATCAAAATCGCTGATGGTTTTTTCTGTTTCTGTTTTGTTCAGACAGTGATCAATCAGCTTCAGTAAATAGTGATGGCAATTCTCACAAAGCTGTGCGATTGTTTTATGCTGGAAACGGGATGTTTCGTACGTCATGTTGACTGTCATTTTTCCTTCTGCTGCCATCGCACTGATGTCAAGCGTTTGCTCACGGTTCCAAGAAGTGCTGATATCTTCTCCGGTCCCGAGCGGAGAAAACGAGAAGGTGTTTTCATCAGGCGCTTCAGTTGTACGGCTGTTTTCAAATTGCCCCAAATAGTTGAAGCTGATTTCCGTTGTGCCGGTGAAATCGACGTCAGTTTTCTCAGGCGAGGTCAAATACTTGAGTACACCGTAGCCGAATCCTTTGTCCGGTACGCGTCTCAGTGTATCTTTTGTTGTTTTTAACACATGAACCAAGTATTCTTCTTGATCCTTGTCGGTCAAGTCTGAATCTAGGTTGACGAATAACGGATAAATGGCGGTAAACCATCCAACCGTGCGGCTAACATCTATGCCGTCTAACACATCCTCGCGTCCGTGGCTTTCTAATGACAATTTGACGGTGGATTGTTTCGTCCAATCCCGCAAAGCTAGAATCACGGAAGCCAGCAGCATATCTTGCGTATCTGTGTTATATGTGCGGTTGACGCTTTTTAAAAGCGCCTCCGTCTCTTTTGTATTGAGAGAGAATGAAACTGTATCCCGTTTTCTCTGATTTAACGTTTGATCGTTTATTTGATCAAACGGCAGTGCTTCTGCCTGATACTCTTCAGCTTCGCGCCAATAGGCGAGCTGTTTCATAAGCTGACGGCTTTCAGCATAGTCGGCGAGTTTTTCCGTATATGCTTTGAATGAGCTTGTTTTAGGCGGCAAATCAATGCCTTCTCCGTTTGCAGCCTGACGATATCCGGTTGCCAAATCCTCCAGCAGGACACGCCATGAGATGCCGTCAACGATGAAGTGATGAGCCGTTAGGAACAAAAAATCTCCGTCATCTGTACGGAAAAGTCCGGCCTGCAATAGCGGCCCTTTTTCCAAATCTATGTTCTGTTGAATGCCACGTACATGGTGTTTCATAAGAGACTCATATGCTTTGACTTCTGAACCTTTAAGGTTGATGATCTGAAGGCTGTAAAGCGCGTCGTCTGAATGACTGACTGGCCGATTATATTGAACCCATTTACCTTGCTCAGACTGTGTGAACACCATTCGCAGCGCATCGTGGTGGATTGTGATGGCTTTTAACGTTTTGCGCAGCGCGTCTTCTTGGACGGAGGTATTCCGATGCAGCATAACAGATTGATTAAAATGGTGTTTCTCTTTTATATCTTGAGAAAGGAACCATTTCTGAACAGGTGACCATTGTACTTCTCCCTCAACCGGAGCTTGGCTGGCACTAGTATCGGAATCACGAATATAGGCTGCAAGTTCTTTCATTGTCGGATGACTGAATAAATCTTTAACCGACATTTGTTTCCCGATTCGATGAAGCCGTGCTGACACCTGTAACGCTTTAATGGAATCTCCCCCGAGCTCAAAGAACGAATCATCAATTCCGATTTTCTCTGCACCGAGCACTTCACCCCATATATCTGCCAGTGTTTGTTCCATCTCGCTGTTCGGTGCATGAAATGTACGTACTGGATTGAATGTCGGTTCTGGAAGTGCCCGGCGATCCAGCTTGCCATTTGGTGACAAAGGAAGTGTGTCCAGCGTTTGAATAAACGCCGGCATCATATATAAAGGCAGCTGTTTTTTTAATTCGGCACGCAGCATTTCTGTATTGAAGTCTTGATCTGCCACAATGTAAGCACACAATTCGGTTTGAGCAGGCGCTGTTTCGCGAGCAAGTACAACAGCCTCTTTTACTCCGTTTATACGGCGGATAACTGATTCAATTTCTTTCGTTTCTACACGGTGGCCTCGGATTTTGACTTGATCGTCCAGTCGTCCTACGTATTCGATTGTACCGTCTGTCATCCATCTGGCTGCGTCACCTGTTCGATACATCCGTTTTTCGGGCTGGAATGGGTGCTGAACGAACGTTTTTGCTGTCAGTTCCGGAAGATTGACGTACCCTCTTGCAAGCCCTGTTCCTGCTATGCAAAGCTCGCCGGTAACGCCGATTGGCTGAAGCTGATCCCCGTTTAAAATCAGCACTTCAGTATTGTCGATCGGGCGGCCGATGCATACGTTTTTCTGCCGTTCCATATGTCTCATGGCTGTGGTTGCCACACTGTTTTCTGTCGGCCCATATTCATTTGCTAGCTCTGTATTCGGGCATATTGCCATGCTGCGGTCTATCAATTCCCGGTCAGCTGCTTCTCCTGCAAGCGTGACTACTCTAAGCGTCTTCGCATCTTCCGGCTGTATGACGTCCAAAAGTGCCCGATATAAAACAGGGACGATAATCATATGTGTAATCCGATGATGAGATAGATTATGCTTAATGGACAAAATATCTTTCGCTTCGTTTTCATCAGGCAGCACTGTCTTTGCACCTGACAAAAGCGGTGTGAACATACTTGTTAAAAAGCCGTCAAACGAAAAAGAAAAGAGCTGAAGGACTGTGTCTGTCTCATTCAAAGCATAAGCATTTCGCCGCCACTGCAGGGTATTGGCTATTCCTTTATGTTCGACCATCACTCCTTTTGGCTGGCCTGTCGTTCCTGAAGTGTAAATGATATAAGCCAAATGCTGAGGGCGTGACACTTGAGGAAGCGGTGATCCGTCGTATGTCTCCGCGTTCTCTATGGCGAATATCTCACCTTCAAAATCTTCAAGTGCTTCTTGATCCGCAGCAGGTAAAGTGATGAGCAGTTTGCTTCGGCTGTCGCCGAGTATATAGCGTTTCCGTTCCGCCGGGTATTCCGGATCAATCGGGACATAACAGCCGCCGGCTTTCCAAACACCCAGAATGGCTGCAATCATGCTGAATGAACGAGGCATCATAATTCCGACTGGTGTGTCCGGTTTAACCCCGCGGTCACGCAGGGCCCATGCAATGCCATTGGACCATTCGTCCAGTTCCTGATAGGTGAGTGTGTTTTCTCTGCTGACGAGTGCAGGAGCATTCGGAGTCAGCGCTGCTTGTTTTTCAAACAGGTGATCGATTGTTTGCACTTTATGGTCATTCTCTTGCCCGCTGTTAAACTCATTCAGCAGTTTGTTTCGCTCTTCATGAGTCAGAATGTCGATATCGTTAAGAAGTGTGTTCGGATTTTCGACGATATGGCTAAGCAAATTTGTCAGATGACATGTCCATTGTTTTATCGTTGCTTTTTGAAAAAGCGAAGTTGAATATTCAAATTGCAAATGAATTTGCTCGTCACCCTCAGAAGCCTGCAAAGTGATATCAAACTTAGAAACATGATGAGAAACGCCGGCCGACTGGAGTTGTATGTCATCCAGCTCCAAAGTCTGTTGCTCTGTATTTTGAACGACTAACATGGAATCAAACACTGGATTTCGGCTCATATCCCTTGTCACACCG
The DNA here is from genome assembly GCF_036765115.1 of Bacillus sp. 0909A. Lineage (NCBI taxonomy): Bacteria > Bacillati > Bacillota > Bacilli > Caryophanales > Bacillaceae > Bacillus > Bacillus sp. 0909A. The sequence continues at coordinate 180 of NZ_JBAIZU010000002.1, read as the reverse complement.
AGCTTGTCGACAAGCTCTTCGAACGGGTAATCCTGATGTTCGTAAGCTTCCAATGCGGTCTCGCGCACTTCCTGCAACAATTGCGCAAACGGCTTCCCGCCCTCCGGGCGTGCCCGAAGCGCCAGGGTGTTGACGAACATTCCAAGTATCGGCTCAAGCTCCTTGTGAGGACGTCCGGCG